>CAYXZD010000032.1:0-2039 GCA_964469565.1 uncultured Planctomycetaceae bacterium | reverse complement strand
GGCAGCTCGTCGGGCTCATAACCCGGAGGTCGTAGGTTCGAATCCTACCCCCGCTACCACTTACCTGGAGATGAAACAGGCGGCCCAGTCTTGAAGGCAGGGGCAACGATGACCCGGCTCGTGCCGGGTTTTTTCGTAGGTGGGCCAGCGTGCGCCATCAGGTAGGGCTCAGGAGGCATCGACGAAACGATCCCATTGACGGGTGAGAGCTTCGGGGGCTGGGCGATTCTTGGCACTCCGTGGAAGCCAGATTTTTTGCCCGTTGAGACCCTGGATGCCGTGGCGGAGCATAGGTCCGTCGACCTCATCGAGAACGTCCTCGCGGACAGCGATTCGGTGTTCGGTTGGGTGGACGCCTAGGATGCGTGCGTCGAAGGCGGCGTGGTGGATCTTGCAGAGCGAGAGTCCGTTTGTGACGCATGGTTCGCCGCCCTCGGAGTCGGGGACGATGTGGGCGGCGTCGAGGAGCTCGCGGTGCGTTAAGTTGCACATGGCGCAACGCGACTTGTAGGCGGCGAGAACGCGTTCGCGGAAGCTGCGTTGATGAATGCGGATGCGAACCTGGGCTGTGCCATAGGCCCGGCGAGGAGAGGAGCCGGTGATCATTGCCCCTTCCATGGACCCGGAGATCGATGCGCCTTCGAGGGAGAGGCCTGCGGGCTCGGCCTGGACTGCAAAGCGCAGGTTGGCCGGGTTGTCGCTGACGACAAACATGGGCCAGGCCGCAAAGTACCAGCCGCGTTCGACGGCGTGGAAGTAAGCAAGGGGGACGGATTCTTGGAGCGCACGGCGTACGGCACGATTGTCCGAGGCTCCAGGGTCAGTGCCCTGGTAGCTGTAGAGCAGTCGCTCTTCCTCAATACGATCCGAGTAGGGGGAGTTGAGTGTCGTCGTTAGGCTCAGGGCCACGTCGAGTTGTTTGGGCTTCCAGATTCCGCGACCCGCAGGGTGGAGGGTGGGGATGCGATTCGTTCCAAACACGAAGCCTTTGAGAAGAGAGGCGCGCGAGAGAACATCCCCTTGGATCGCCGTTTGCTTTTCGAGCCAGCGAAACATCTCCATACGGGCGCCGGGCTCGAACAGCGGGATGCGAGACGGCCTTGAGGGAGAGGGAGTCATTGGATGTCTGCGGCACTATAGCGTTTTGCGACGCTGATTCTTGCGCGCCATTGGCCCGCTCTTTGCCTGAGCCAAGCGCGTCCCTAGGGTGCCCTCAAGCGCGCCCAGGGCCCATGAGAGTTGCGGTTCATGGGGAATCGAAGCACCTAAGGTGGCAGGAAACCGCACAGCCCGCTGAGAACTCGGAGGGGGATCGGGGGGCTAAGACATACAAGAAAAACGGAGCTGCGCACCAGTCCGCCGCATTGCGTTCCCTCCCTACCAGGTGACTGAATCCCAGCCCGGAGGTCACTTCACCGGGTACATGATGTCCTGAAAGCGTCGAACTGGTGCGCGACTCCGTACGTTCGCGATTTCGTAGGCTGTAGTTGCCTGGGTTTCAGACTGGACTCCACGAGCTTTTAGGGCCGAGTAGACTGTCGTGCATGGCAATCATCAATGTCGGAGAGAAACTGCTCGCAGCGCGGGCGGCTGCAGACCGGGCATTGGAGGCGCTCGACTCCACGGAGTACGAGGGGGCAAGCGAATGGGCTGACGGGGAGTTGTACGGTGGGCTCTTCGGTCACGGGGATGGATCCTGCGTTTCTGTCGAGCACAAGCCTGGTGATTCTAATGTTCTTGAAAGGCACTAAACTAGGCTCGCCTCCCTGCGAACCCATTGGAGGAGGTCGCCCAGCACCGATTCTGCCGTGGGCCAGCGGCCGGCGCCCTTACCCTGCACGATTCGGGCTGGAGCGGACGGAGACTCGATGACCACCGCATTGTTTTCACCCCGAACGTGAAAGAGTGGGTCGGTGGCGGGAAGGTGACAGAGTCTGACTGAGGCCTGCCAATCTCCCTCAATCGCCTCAAGGCTTGCGACTTGAAAGAGGCGCGAGGTGCCTTGGATCATCGAATCAAATGCTGCAGGGTCACAAACA
>CAYXZD010000031.1:0-2208 GCA_964469565.1 uncultured Planctomycetaceae bacterium | reverse complement strand
CGAAGCCCGCGAACCAGTAGGCCACCGCAGTGCCCTCTTGAGGGTTGATGTGTGTAACCGGCCCGTGCACCGACCAGCGCAGGGTTTCGGTGATGGATTCACCATTGGGCAAGGCGAAGGATGCCTGCTCCTCCTCGAACAAGAGCTCCTCGTCCCCGAAGCGATAGCGGAGTGCGTCCCCGGGAATGAGTTCTAGGGAATAGACGTCTGTATTGTCGGGTGAATTCGCAGTCCAGGTCCACGCCACCTGTCTGGTGCGTCCGAACACCGGCAGGGGTACCCCCACAAACGAGGCTCCCGCCACTTCAAAAGACTTGCCGCGCATGTGGACCTCATGGAGTTGGAACTCGTGCTTCCAGGGCAGGTGTGGGTCGCAGGCCAGAAGGGCCTGGCCCCCCTGCGTGCGCCCGGGCGCCAGTGCCCATCCGTTGGAGCCAAAGGTCTCGTAGTGCTCCGCGCCGGTACCGGTGGAGGGAGTGGCGATGGGGGGGGCGATCTTGCGCGCCTGATTGTTGGCCGAGCGCAGTGGAATCCAAAAGTCAATCATGCGCCCGAGGGCGATGGGCCATGCGGGGTGAATTGGCTCGGCCCAGCTCGGCACACGCTCGGGGTGCGCAGCCATGTAATCATTGATGCCTGCGGCAAATCCGGTGGCAATGTCCTTCACGAGGGCTGGGTACCCATCAAAGGCAGCCTCGGCATGGTCCACCAACCGCAGGAGGCGAAAGGTGCGGTCGATCCCTAGGGCCTCCTCGCCCTCGATCTCGGTTCTGCGGCCTTGCACGGTCCACATCCCGCTCAAGGCCTCTATGAGCCGATCCTCCGCAAGGGCCCACCCGTATCCATAACCCGCTCCATAGTCAGACTCCGCTAAGACGTGCGGAACGCCCCAGGGGTCACGCAGGACCCGTACCTCCTCGGATTCTTGGGCCGTGGGCACGCAATGCAGCACAGCGGCGAGGGCCATGAGGAGGGGGGCGGTCATCGCTTTGATTGTAGCAGCCGCAACTGGGGGCTTCCCCATCAGCCCTGCCCAGACCCTTGAAGAGCGAGTCCTCGCCCAAGGCGATAGGGTCCGGTGAGGAGAGACCCTTTGACCCGGTTGCAATACTGCGACTTGGGGCGTTCAGGGAAGAATCCGGGCAGAAACCGACACAGGCTGGCAGGCCCCGCACCCCAGGGTGTTCCGGCGGGCGTTGGGCCTGGTCGGGGAACTCATGTTGGATCGATCGGGGCCGATCAGTAACGGGAAGCACCCATGAAGGGACTCGGGAGAGCGGCAGGAGAGCAGAGGAGCCCGGTAGGGAAGACCCAGGCGTCCGGCACCTGCAGATACATCAATCGACGCCGGGCGGCAGGCAAGTCTCCGTGGGCACTTTCCGGTGGTTCAACTTCACGTGGGGGGCTCGATGACCCCGTTGGGGGTCTCTCTGAATGGACCTTCTTCCCTAGGGTTTTCGGTCGTTACATAGAGTCCAAGATGAGTGTGCGCAACAACTCAGAGGCGATCCGTCCCAGGGCAGGGGGGCCAGCGCGATCCGGGCGTCCATCGGTCCTCGGGGGAACCCGCCAATCCACTGGAGGATAGGAATGCCCCAAGACCACAGGGAAGGAGGTCAGCTCAGGGTGGCTACGCGCCGGCGTGGGTCGGGACGGGGCGGCGGTAGAACTGGTGCATCAAGTAGGTCCCCAGCCAGACCGCGGAGGTCAGAAGGTGGCCCCATAGGGCCGCCTGGCGCAGGGTTGGATCCGAGCCAATCTGCAGTACATAGCCGCTGATCGCCATGGGCAGCATCAGTGCGAGCAGGATCAGGCCACTCCGGCGGCCCCGGGTTTGCTTTGAGCGTAGGCGAGGTGCGATGTGGCTTCCGATCAGGAGCCCAAAGGCGATCAACGCAAGGGGAGAGAGCACGATGTGCAGGTTCTTGATGAGAGGTTCCGCAGGGTGATTGACGAGGGCGAACTCATCGGCCGGCTCTGTGAAGTAGCGCAAGTAGGCGTAGACGAGGCCCGTGATGCCTGCGCAGGCCGTGGCTCCGTGGGTGAATCTTGCGGTTGTCCGGCTCACTGTTCGTCTCGCGGGGCTCGGGTTCGGGGGATGCTGGCCCGGGGGATGCTGGGCGCGGTCCCGTCCGGTGCTTGTCCAGGCTTCTTGGGCACGACCTTGGGGGGATTCTGCTGGGGGGGCTCGGGGTTCAGGACAGCGTG
>CAYXZD010000030.1:0-5444 GCA_964469565.1 uncultured Planctomycetaceae bacterium | reverse complement strand
CCGTAACTATGACGGTCCTAAGGTAGCGAAGTTCCTTGTCGGGTAAGTTCCGACCCGCACGAAAGGCGTAACGATTTGGGCACTGTCTCAACAACAGACTCGGCGAAATTGTAGTCGTGGTGAAGATGCCACGTTCCCGCATCAAGACGGAAAGACCCCGTGAACCTTTACTATAGCCTGATATTGGGGCTTGATATGTAGTGTGTAGCATAGGTGGGAGGCGTTGAAGCTGTGCTTTCGGGCATAGTGGAGCCATCAGTGAAATACCACTCTCTGCATGTTAGGTCTCTAACGCGTTTGCCTGAATCGGCGACGCGGACAGTGTCTGGTGGGTAGTTTGGCTGGGGCGGTCTCCTCCTAAAGAGTAACGGAGGAGCGCGATGGTGCACTCAGCGCGGTTAGCAATCGCGCGTAGAGCGTAAGGGTATAAGTGCGCCTGACTGCGAGAGATATAGCTCAAGCAGGTACGAAAGTAGGTCCTAGTGATCCGGCGGATTCCGAGTGGAAGGGCCGTCGCTCATCAGATAAAAGGTACTCCGGGGATAACAGGCTGATCTCCCCCAAGAGTTCATATCGACGGGGAGGTTTGGCACCTCGATGTCGGCTCATCGCATCCTGGGGCTGGAGCAGGTCCCAAGGGTTTGGCTGTTCGCCAATTAAAGCGGTACGTGAGCTGGGTTTAGACCGTCGTGAGACAGGTCGGTCCCTATCTGGTGTGGGTGTAGGATGATTGAGGAGGATTGCCCCTAGTACGAGAGGATTGGGGTGGACGAACCTCTGGTGCTCCAGTTATCACGCTAGTGGTACAGCTGGGTAGCTAAGTTCGGAACGGATAAGCGCTGAATGCATCTAAGCGCGAAGCCTTCTCCAAGACGAGTCATCCCTATTAGTCCCCTGGAAGACTACCAGGTTGATAGGCCGGCGGTGTAAGCACAGCGATGTGTTTAGCTTACCGGTACTAATCGGACGATTGGCTTAGCCACCTTTTCCCTTCCTTCTGACGCTTTTGCTTCAGAAGGGTGGAAGAAGGTCGCTTTTTGAGCGGCCACTGACAGACTCTATTCACCTTTCTTATATCCCTCTCCGGGGATCCCGCTTGGGATACACCGGGGCGGGACACCGTATTCCCGGTGACTATAGGCAACTGGCCATACCCGTTCCCATCCCGAACACGGTCGTCAAGCAGTTGTCGCCGATGATAGTGCTTACGCGCGAAAGTAGGTTATTGCCGGGTCTTCCTAAGGACCCCCGTCTGAGCTCACGCTCAACGGGGGTCCTTTTTTTGTTTCTTCTTGCTTCGCCGTTTAGGTGTGCCTGCGAACCGCTCGGTTCATCATAGCCGGACCGGAATAGGGCCCCAGAAGGGTGCCCCAGAAGGGTTGCACTGCCAGCAGGGCTCAGTCGCATACCTGCAGCCGTACCCGCAGCGGGCGGCGATGCTGGTCCACTCTAGGATCGGTTGCGGGGGAGCGGGCATCGCTCAGTTCAAGCGGCTCATTCACTTCGGGCAAGCCCTTATTCAGGCCGCAGCCAAAGCTCCACATCGAGGTCCCGGCCGACCATGCTGACTTGGAAGCGTTCGATGAGTTGGCAGTCGTTCTCTAGGGTTTTTAGAAAGTTCATTCGGGGGCGGGGTGCCCATAGATCTAGAAATGCGGGGCGGAGTACGATCCACACTGGGCCAGGTTCGGCGAGGACCCGTTTCCATTGGCCAGGCTGATAGCGGGAGAGGCTCTCCACTTTGATGGGCCAGCGTAGGGCTGTGTTGAGGGGAGCGAGGTAGAACTCGCCCACGGCGGCCTGCATTCCAAGAATCCGGCCAGTCTTGGGCGCTTCGGCCTCGAGGGACTCCTGGGCTAGGGCGTAGGCTTCCCTATACCTCGGGCGTTGACCATGATGATGCGTAAAGTACGCGGTCGAACCCCACAAGCTGGGTAACAGGGTGAGGGCTAGCCACAGGGCTTGGGCCTTGCGGGAAAGGTTCGGGGCGGCGTGGCTGGCGGGGTTGCTGTCGAGGGGCCAGGCGGCCAGGGCGCAAATGGCTGGCAAGAAGACAAAAACGTATTGGGCTGAACTCGTGGCGAGGAGCGCGGCACTGGATGCGAGTAGGCCTCCGAGGACGGGGATGAAAAGCAGCATGCGCCCCCACGGAGAAGACCTGTAGCAGGCACATCCGCCGATCAGGGCTGCCAAGCCGATGGTTGGGGTGAGTGAATAGCCCGTGCTGAGAATGAGAAGGCGCAGGCTTTCCCAGCCGGCGGTTTCCTTCGCCCGGATGAACCCTGCGAAGGAGCTCCACACCCAGGGGCTAGCGATCAAAAGGACCAGCCCGCCTACGAGGATGAGGGGCCGCAGGGTGATGCCCGCAGGGTTGGGCAAGCGCGCCAACCAGGCGGCGGCAATGAGGGCAGCACAGTAGGGGACGGCGGTGAGGTGAAACCCTGCTGCGCTCAGGACGACTGCTAAAGCGATCAACGTATCCAGCAGGCGACCCGCCATGATTCCCCGGATGAACAGACCTGTACCCGTGAGGGTCAGGGCCCCGGCCATCGTGTAGAAGCGGGCGTTTTGTGACCAGTACAAGGCCCAGGGACTTGCGGCAACCAAGAGTGCGACCAATGTGCTGCGCCTCTCCCCTAGAATAGGGCGGAAAGCCCACCAACTCAGGGGGATACAAAGCCAGCCGGCCGCTGCGGCGGGAAACCTCAGGACTTGGGGGGAGCGCGAATCCAGTAGGTCGGCAAAGAGCCGGATGATTCCATACCCCAGGGGATTGCTTGGGTCCATACCGTGCCAGGCATCGGAGACGGTTGCGGCTTCATCAAACCACAGACTCCACTGCCCCAAGTGGAGGAATCGCAAGAGTCCCAGAGCGAGCGCGGCCCACAACCAGCCTCTTCCCGTTCCTGCTGGGTTGGGGGTGCCCAATAGGGTCCCTGTGCCTCCAGGGGCCGTTTCGCCAGAGGCGTTCATGGAGTCAGAATGCCAATCTGCGACGCACTTTTGCAACTCTGGGTTACTCTTGCTGGATCACTTGCCTCTGCCATCCGTAGGATGGGAGGGTTGACTCGTCATGACAGCACACTACACGAAAGACTCGGTTGAAGACACTCGCATGGAACTCACCGGCCGCTGGTTACCCTCGGGGCCCACGCGCTCACTTCTCGTCCTAGGATGCTTGCTCCTCACGGGCTGGCTACCCATCTCTTGCAGCGCAGGGGATGAGGTCGGTTCGAACCGTGGATCGGTGCGTAGCGGCAGCCGAGCACTCTACAGCCTCCTGGCCCATGGGGAGGCACTGAGGGTTCACACCACCCCAGACAAGTTTCCGATCCGCAACGATCATATGAAGGCTGGGCCCGACCGTGCTGCGGGCGGGGGGCCGCTGCGTTGCTTGGAAATGCGCACCCCTACTCAACTCTCGTACGCGTTGGTGGACCCCCCGCCGGATGCACGCCTCGAGTACGCAGTGGCCATTCGCAATAATGGATATCGAGGGGAAGGCAAGGTGTCGTGGAATGTTCTTCTCAATGGCCAGTCCATCGATCGCGTGGTCTTGGATTGCTCGGGCAGCGTGCCGACTGAAGAACAACGCTGGCACCATCGCGAGGTACCGCTACCGACCGGCGGAGATCTACGATTTGAAGTTCAGCTAGAAGGGGACCACACACGCAACATGCCGGTTCCCGTCGGGCTTGGCCTACTTCGGGTCGCTGTGCCCTATGAGGTAGAGCGCCAGCGCTCTGGCCCGGATGCTCCCAATATCATCATGGTGGTGATCGATACGCTACGCAGTGATGGCCTCGGTTGCCTTGGCAACCCCCGGGACACATCTCCCTTCATGGACCGTCTGGCCGCCGAAGGAACCCTTTTCGAGCAGGCCTATTCCAGCGCACCATGGACTCTTCCAGGAACGGCATCCATTGTGACTGGACTATCCAATGCAGCCCATGGGGTTGGGGAGGCCGGTTCGAGCGCCTTAGCGGAGGGCCTGGATACCATCGCCACAATCCTTGCGCGCGCTGGATTCACCACGGCGGCCTTCACGGCGAATCCGTTGATTGACGAGGCCCACAATTATCACCTTGGCTTCGAGACATTTGAAATGGGCGGCTGGATTCCCGCGCGGAATATGGAGGCGGGTATCCACGAGTTTCTACAGACCGTGGGCGAGCAGAGGTTTTTTCTGTACTTGCACCCCTCTGATCCGCACGCCCCCCTAAGGAAGTGGCCTCGCTCACGGGATCACTTGAACATCACCAAGCCACAAGATGTCTATGGGGTCAAGCTGCGCGAGGTGCTCGATCAATGGTATGCGGGTTCGGATGTTGACCTCGAGAAAATCCGCAGGACGAATGACTACAACCTCGAACTCTATGGGGGAGAGGTCTACGAGGTCGACCGACTCCTCGCAGGGATCCACGATACGCTTGCCGAACTAGGCCAAGCTGACAACACACTCATCTGCATCACTGCAGATCACGGCGAGGAATTCTTGGAGCATGATCTAGTGGGGCACTTCAACCAGCTCTACCCCGAGTCGGTCCGTGTGCCTTTGATTTTTTGGGGGCCGGGCGTTCCCCAGGGTGTGCGAGTGAGCGAGGCCACCGAGAATCGGCATTCGGCGTCGACCCTTTTGCGCACGGCACGGGTGCCCCTGACGGGGTCGCTGGACGGGCCTAATCTCCTTGTTGCAGAAGATCGTGACGCGATCCGCCCCGCAGGCGTGTTCATCACGAGTCAGAAGGGTCGACGCGGCCACTTTGAAGCTCGCCAAGCGACGGATCTTGGGGTCATGCGGAGTTGGATTGAGGAGCCGTGGCAGTTGATCCACGTCTCACAGGTGAAACAGCCCGGCAGGGGGGCCGGCGATGCCCGTTCCCATCAGGGCTACAGCCTCCTTTACAACCTCCAAGAAGACCCCGGTTGCCACCATGATTTGGCCGCTCAGCACCCAGAGCGCGTAGCGCGCATGAAGCAGGCAATTACAGACTGGCTCGAAGAGGGGGAGAGCATCCGCCCTGCACTCCTTCCCACGAGTCGCGCAACAGGCAACCAGCTGCGGGCCATTGGTTACATGGGAGCCAACCCAGAATCCACGATCCCGGAAAACTCCCGATCGGGTGCGGCGGAAGATGTCGATGGGGACCAGAACGATGAGGCCAACCACAACGGCGAGCAGGCTCCAATCCAAGCGCCGGTTCCCGATCGAGGGGATGACGCTAGCGCCCACTCAGGCACCGAATCCTTGGGGGGGGCAGTTGTAGGCTCAGTTGAAAGCCCGGATGTAGGTTCCGAGGCATTCTCCGAGGCAATTCCCGTGGCAGTCACGTCGAGCGCGGTCACGGCGAGTGAGATCACGCCGGGTGAGATCACGCCGGGTGAGATCACGTCGGGTGAGATCACGTCGGGTGAGATCACGTCGGGTGAGATCACGTCGGGTG
>CAYXZD010000029.1:0-8118 GCA_964469565.1 uncultured Planctomycetaceae bacterium | reverse complement strand
CGGCCTTGGCCTTGTCGCAGCCTGCCTTGGCCTTGTCACAAGCGGCCTTGGCCTTGTCGCAGCCTGCCTTGGCTTTGTCACAGGCGGCTTTGGCCTTGTCACAGGAAGCGCCGGCGCAATCTTTCTTGGCTGCAGCGGCCTTGGCCTTGGAGGCTGGGCAGCCATCCTTGGCTGTGCCACAGTCCTTCTTGGCTGCAGCGGCCTTGGCCTTCTTGTCACAGGAAGCGCCGGCGCAGTCCTTCTTGGCTGCAGCGGCCTTGGCCTTAGAAGCGGGGCATCCGCCAGCAGCCTTGTCGCAGTCCTTCTTGGCCGCAGCGGGCTTGGCCTTGTCACAGGTAGTGGTCTTGCAGTCCTTCTTGATGGCTACGGCTTTGGCGGTTGCCTTGGCCTTGGACTGGCAGCACTCGCCCGCGTCTTTCTTGGCCGAGCTGCAGGCATCGCCTTTGCAATCCTTCTTCGCCACGGCGGCCTTCTTGGCCTTGTCCTTGCAGCAATCGCCCTTGGCCTTCTTGTCG
Organism: uncultured Planctomycetaceae bacterium; assembly: GCA_964469565.1. GTDB lineage: Bacteria > Planctomycetota > UBA1135 > UBA1135. The sequence goes on along the minus strand of CAYXZD010000029.1, from coordinate 7,603 downwards.
CAAGCAGCCTTGGCCTTGGTCGTGTCACATGATTTGTCCGCGCAATCTTTCTTGGCCGCAGCTGCCTTGGCCTTGCAGCAGTCCGACTTGTCAGCCGCCGGCTTGGCCTTCACGTCCTTCTTAGCCTCAACCTTGGCGGTGGGGCACCCGCCTTTAGCGGATTTGGAGGGACAGTCCTGGGCAAGGGCGGGCATGGCCACGAGCGAGGTCATGGCGAGGGTGAGGAGGAGTTTCTTCATGGTTGGGTTCAGATGAGGTTCGGGGAAAGGGAGTCCAGTATGGACCGAGAGTCCCCGAGAGTTGCGGGGGCCAAAAGATTAAAAGAATGACCCGACTCGCAGAGCGGGTCGGGTGATCGGATGGGCAAGAACAGCTGCCCAAGCAAGAGTCGGTGTTGTCTAATCATACTCCAGGAGTGCCCCGGAGTGTGAGCCGCACCAGCCCCCTCGCCCCCCTGCGACGAGGAGGACGGGCGCGCCAGCTTGTGGCTTTAGGCCATGGTACGGCTCCAGAGCCCCCCAAAGTTGGGTCCCATTCTGGAAAAACACAAGTCCTACACTCAGATAGGCCCAATGGCGTATGACAGGGGGGTGAGATGGCGTGCCGGACAGTCGAATCTCCCCGATCCAAGGCTAGCAGGCTCGCATTCTGAGAATACCCCGCCCCCTAACATCCCCGGTCAATACCCGCCCATGAGCCAGAGTCCTCCCAAGGTAGTTCCCCTAGTGGCGATCGCAGCAGCCGTCACCGGCCTGTTTTCGGCAAGCCTCGGATGGCGCCAGTGGCAACGGCCCGAACAGGACGCCCTCCAACTTGCCCGTTCGGTATCCAGCGCCTATCAACAGCTCGCCGAAGAAGTTGGACCTGCAGTCGTACAGGTGAAGGCCTACCGAAAGTCGGGTTCCAGTCGCCGCACACTTCAAGAGGGCTCGGGGGTCATCATCCAGACCAGTGGTTTGACTGGAACGGTGGTCACCAATCAACACGTCATCAGTGGCAGCAACGACCTCCTGGTCGTCCTCACCAGCGGCCGCGCCCTCCCTGCCAAGGTGCTTGGCGCAGACCCCGATACGGACCTTGCCGTTCTCTCCATCGAAGCGGCCGGACTGACCGCAGCCCCCCTCGCCCCTGAATCCAAAGCATCGGTCGGCGAGATTGTACTGGCCATGGGGAATCCGCTTGGGCTTGGGCACACCGTCACGGCTGGCATCGTGAGCGGCCTAGGTCGCTCCGACTTGAACATCACGTTTTACGAGGACTTCATTCAAATCGACGCGGCCATCAACATGGGTAATAGCGGGGGACCTTTAATCAATCTCAATGGCGAGGTCTTAGGAATCAATACCGCCATCGGGGTTACCAACGCTGACAATGCATTGGCCTTCTCGATTCCCAGCCACATGGTGCGACGATCTGTAGAGGACATTCTGCGCTTCGGCGAGGTGCGGCGTGGATACCTAGGTGTGGAGAACCACAGCCGTTGGCGTGCGGAGCGGATTCTGAGCGCGGCACGGACAAAGGGCTTTGAAGGAGTGAGTCGCATTGCCATTGCAAACGTCACGGCGAATTCACCGGCCTCGGCAGCGAGCCTTGCTGTCAACGACATCGTTCTCGCAATCGACGGCACACGGATCAGTGACCAGCGGAGCTTCCGCACGGCAATCGCCGATGTACCCCCAGGTGAAGAAACAACCGTCCTCGTCTGGCGCGAGGGCAAGGAATTGACCCTGCCTGTGACCCTCGTCCAACGGAAGTAGACACCGAGTAAGCCTGTTCCGACGGGTGCCCCCAGGTCCCCAGCTTGGTAACTTGGGCCTATGACGCACACATTAAGAGTGGGGAGCGTGCCCTACCTCGTCGGGCGACCCATGGACCTAGGGCTGGAGGCCGCACCTGGGATTTCCCTCGAATACGCCGTGCCCGCAGTGCTCATTGAGCGATTGCGCCGGGGCGAGCTTGACGTGGCCCTCGTCAGTTCCATTGAGCTGTTCCGGCGGCCTGGGTACCGTTTCCTCAACGGCATCGGCGTGGCGGGCCGAGGGGTCGTCTCCAGTGTTCAGTTGTTTCTTCGCAAGGCCATTCAGGAAGTGAATAGCATCGCCCTGGACCCGTCCAGCCGCACTGCACGAACCCTCACGCGCGTGCTTCTCAGCCAAGATCCAGCGCCCGAGTTTGTCGAGGTGGCGTCTGGGGAGGACCCAAGGGCACTGGATTGCGATGCATGGTTGCGCATCGGTGACCCCGCCCTCCGCGAGTGCCATGCCGAGGGGGTGCCTAGTTGGAACCCCTCAGAGAACTGGACCACTGAAACCGGTCTACCCTTTGTGTTTGCCCCTTGGATTGTCGCTCCGGGTGTCGACATGACTCCCTACCTATCTGCATTTCGCGAAGCCCATCGACGCGGCCAGGCAGCTGCGACCACCCTCGCCGACGAAGCCGCGAGAGCCTGGAAACTGCCCGTCAGTGTCTGCCAACACTACCTCCTCAAAGAGTGCCTGTATGAGTTGGACAGCGTAGAGATGTCGAACGCCTTGCTTGCCTTTCGAGACAGGGCAGCAGGACTGGACCTGTGTGATGGCGGCATCCACCCAGCTGGCATTCCCCTTTAGACTGAGCCCCACCGATAGGTGTTCGAACTTCCCTGAGGCCAGATGCTCAGCCCCTTATTGAAAATGGGGCTTTCAATGGATACAAAGCATCTAGGGGGCACGGGGAAATGATGTGCTCCTCTTTCGTCCACGCCACTCCGTTCTATTCAGCGCCTTGACCCCCAGCCCTAACAGCCTCTTCGACCTGGAAGACACCGTGCCCAAGAAGACATCGCGGAAGAAGTCCACCGCCAGCAAGACCGCCACCCGCAAGAGCCCCAAGACCCGCAAACCCCCCGGAGAAGCCCGCGACATCTCGGTGGCCGAGTTCTTTGAGAAGAACAGGCACATGCTGGGGTTCGATTCGCCGACCAAAGCGATTCTGATGTCGGTCAAGGAGGCTGTGGACAACAGTCTGGACGCCTGCGAAGAGGCCAACATCCTGCCCGAACTCTGGGTAGACATCGAGCAGATCGATGAGCGCGTCTACCGCATGGCCGTGGAAGACAATGGTCCGGGCATTGCCGACACGCAAATTGGGAAGATCTTCGGCAAGCTCCTTTATGGGTCCAAGTTCCACAAGCTCAGCCAGAGTCGAGGGCAGCAGGGAATTGGAATCTCTGCTGCAGGCATGTATGGCAAGCTCACCACGGGCAAGCCGGTGGTGATTCGGTCCAAGAAGAAGCGCAATGATGCGGTGGAGTACATCCTGACCATCGACACCGCTCGCAACCGTCCCGAAATCCACTCAAGCGAACAGATCAAGTGGGGGGACAAGAAGCATGGCACTCGCGTAGAGATTGAAATGGAGGCCACCTACAAAAAGGGCATGCGCTCGGTGGACATGTACCTCAAGCAGACGGCCATCTCAAACCCCCACGTCACGCTGCATTTCAGCCCGCCCAGCGGCGAGGACATCACCTACGAGCGCAATACAAAGGTCAAGCCTGAAGGCACGACCGAAATCAAACCCCACCCCCATGGAGTTGAACTCGGACGACTGATTGCCATGCTTGGAAACACGAGCTGTCGTTCACTTTCAGGATTCCTCCAGGAAGAGTTTTGCCGTGTGGGCGCGACGGTGGCCAAACGCATCATCAAGGAAGCGGGCAGTGGTCTGACTGACAAGTCTTACCCTTCTCGCATCGCTCGTGAAGAGGCCAGCGCTCTCTATAAGGCGATCAATGGGACAAAGATCTCCTCGCCCCCTAGTGATTGCATCGCCCCGATCGGCGAAGACCTGTTGCTCAAGGGGCTCAAGAAAGAACTCGACGCGGACTTCTACGCAACCGTGACGCGCCCCCCATCCGTTTACAGGGGGAATCCCTTCCAGATAGAAGTGGGGATAGCCTACGGCAAGCCTGGGGGCGTTGGCCTCGAGCTGACCGATACGGGCCGCATTCAAAAAAAATCCAAGGCCGAACGGGCGACCGAAGAACTCGTGGCAAGCGCGGACGAACCCGTTCGCCTGCTGCGTTTTGCAAACCGTGTACCGCTGCTCTATCAACAGTCGGGCTGTGCGATCACAAAATCTGTCGTGCAGACCAACTGGCGATCCTACAACTTGACGCACCCGCGTGGAGCACTCCCCATCGCCCCCATGGCCCTGATCGTTCACATTGCATCCGTTTGGGTCCCCTTCACCTCAGAGTCCAAGGAAGCGATCGCCTCCTATCCCGAGATCATGAAGGAAGTCAAATTGGCCCTTCAGGAATGTGGCCGCCAATTAGGCATCCATATCCGCAAGGGTAAGCGCCTCAAGCGGGAGTATGACAAGCGCGAGTACATTGAGAAGTACATCCCCCACATCGGGATCGCTCTCCAGGAGATCTTGGGGCTGACCAATGCCGAGCGCACAGAGACCGTTTCTACCCTTGAAGACGTCCTGCACCGCTCGCGCAAGTTCTAACCCCTCGGTTTAGGCCCAAGAGCCGCCCCACCACCACCATGGACGAGCTCCACTACTACCTCCTTTTCCTGTTCGCCTGGGTTTTCTTCCAGAGCTTATGGCTCACGAAGCTCTCCAAGACTGTCGCTGCCCTCACTGAAAAACTCAACCAAACTCCTCCCACAGCCTGACACCATGGCCAAGAAAAAGCCTGCTAAGAAAAAGAGTGCTAAGAAAAAGGTCAAACGCACCGGCCTCACCGGAGAGGACCGCAAGACCATCCAGATCATTGATCGAACGGCGCAGCGCGTGCACACCACGATCGATAAGCGCGCCCTCCCCGAACTCAAGTTTCCGGTTCGCTCCCTGTCCAATGTGACCTACACCAAGTCGGTGGGCTACTTGGCTTTGGGCAAGGCTCGCAAGGCCCGGGCACTCTCCGTGAACACGGTCAAGAGCTTCGCACAGACACTGCGACTGATGTCCCTCTCCAAGGAGATGGTCCAAAACGACGACTTCGCTACCAAGCGAGAGGCCTATTACATCTCTAAGAACTGGGGAGATGCAAAGTTTAAGGAGCAGCCCGAATCGGATGCGGTCATGGACGATATCGAGGCCCTCGCATCCCTAGAGGGTGTCTCCCGGGAACAGTTACGCTACCGGCCCGAGGAGCATGGCGGCGCACTGGCAGGAGAGTTGGTCGTCATCGACCGTGACAAGTCGAGCGGGGAGGAGATCCGAATCGACTGCACCCAGATGGGTACTGGCGCCTACAGCATCCCTAGCTCGGTGGAACACCTGAAGTTCGAAACGAAAGCGAAATTCATACTCGCCATAGAGACTGGCGGGATGTTCAACCGACTCAACGACCACCAGTACTGGCGTGAGGCCAAGTGCATCCTCGTGTCCATGGGTGGGGTGCCCTCGCGCGCACAGCGACGCTTCGTGCGTAGGCTCTCTGAAGACAAGAAAATACCCGTGTACTGCTTCGTCGATTGCGACCCCTACGGTATCGCGAACATCTACAGGACACTCAAGGTCGGCTCAGGCAATGCGGCCCACATCAATCGGTTCTTCTGTGTTCCAAACGCTCGCTACATGGGCGTCACTCCCCAGGATATCACGGACTTCAAGCTGGAGGATGCAACCCATCCACTCGCTGCCGTAGACATCAAACGGGCTAAAGATGCTCTCAAGAATGACCCGTTCTTCCAATCCCACGCCCCTTGGAAGAAAGCCCTCAAACTCATGCTCAAGATGGGCGTGCGAGCCGAACAGCAAGCACTGGCTAAGTGGGGTCTCAACTTTGTGATTGAGGAATACCTGCCTCGCAAGCTGAAGGATAAGAAGAGCTTCTTGCCCTAGACGCGTATCCCCAAGAGGGAGTTAGGTTGTTAGCCTTGCTCCCATGACGACTGCAATTCGACTCGGCCTGTGCCTGTTCACCATCGGGGGCGCTGTGGCGTGTGTGAGTTCCTCGGGTGGCCCCCCCTCCCGGACAGACCCACGTCCCAACATCATCTGGATCATGGCCGATGATCTGGGCTGGGGCGAATTAGGGTGTTATGGCCAAGACAAGATTCGCACACCGCATGTGGATCAGATCGCCGCAGAGGGAATCCTCTTCGAGCAGCATTATTCGGGAGCTCCTGTGTGTGCACCGGCACGCTGTGTGCTCATGACGGGCCTGCACAGTGGGCACGCTTATGTACGTGGAAACTATGAGATAGGTGGCTGGGGCGAACACGACGGAGAGGGACAGCTTCCTCTCCCCGAAGGCACGACGACCCTACCCGGCTTACTGCAAGAAGCTGGATATGCCACGTGCGCCGTGGGCAAGTGGGGACTGGGTGGTCCAGACACTTCTGGGGAACCGAACCGGCAGGGATTCGACCATTGGTTCGGCTACCTCTGCCAGCGGCAAGCACACAATCACTACCCTACCCATTTGTGGCGCAACACAGAGAGAGTCAACCTCGAGGGGAACACTTGGAAGAATATATCGGGGGAGCACTACGCCCACGATTTGATGAGCGCCGAGATCCTAGGCTGGATTCGCGAGAATGCGGACCAGCCGTTTTTCGTCTATGTACCGTTCCACATCCCCCACGCCGCGATCCAGGTACCCCAAGACTCTATCGATGAGTATTCGGGAGCGTTTCCCGATGATCCACCCTACAACAAGACAGCTGGGTATCTCCCCCACCCCACGCCCCGTGCGGCTTATGCAGCCATGATTACTCGCATGGATCGCGATGTGGGCCGTATCATGGACCTCCTGCGTGAGTTGGACCTAGACGAGAACACCCTGATCGCCTTCAGTAGTGACAACGGCCCCACGTTCAATGGGGGAACAGACTCCGAGTTCTTCAAGAGCGCAGCGCACTTGCGTGGCCTCAAAGGAAGCGTTTATGAGGGCGGCCTGCGGGTTCCTCTCGTGGTGCGCTGGCCTAGTAGAATCAAGGCAGGCCGGCGCACTGCGCATCTCAGTGCCTTCCAGGATGTGATGCCCACCCTTCTCGATATCGCTGGTGTTGATGTTCCATCCGGGCTTGACGGCATTTCAATGCGGCCCACCCTCGAGTCCAAGGGAGAGCAGCGAAGTCACGAGTCGTTGTACTTTGAGTTTCCAAGCTATGGAGGGCAACAGGCTGTTCGAACGGATCGCTGGAAGTTGGTCCGGCGCAACCTGAAGAAGCAGAACCCCACCTTGGCTCTGTACGATATACAAGCCGATGACACAGAGAGCACCGACGTAGCCGCTGAGCACCCCGAAGTCGTGGCCAAATTGCGCTTGATTGCAGAACGCGAACACGTCAACTCGAAGCACTTCCCGTTCCCAGCCCTCGACGAGGAGTGAGCACCCCCCTGCCCTGCGATCTGCTAAAAAGGTGCGTGGCACCCCCGTAGGGTGCAACTCCTGTCCGCCTGCGGTCAGGCTCTCTTGGCGGGCTCATATGATTTGAGCCCACCCCGCCTGCAAGAGGATCAGGCCCAGGGGGGCCGCCTACACGAGGTGATCACTGCACCCAGATAGCAGCGCTAGCGCCGACGTTTGCCAGTGGATCCTGAGCCAGTGGATCCTGAGTCAGGCGTCCTTGGCTTGGCTTGCTTCGAGCCGCGAGGC
>CAYXZD010000028.1:0-15931 GCA_964469565.1 uncultured Planctomycetaceae bacterium | reverse complement strand
ACCGGGTCAACACCGGGTCAACACCGGGTCAACACCGGGTCAACACCGGGTCAACTCCGGGTCAACTCCGGGTCAATTCTGGATCAACTCTGGGCTCTAAGGTTCGAGCACCATCCACTCGGCCAAGCGCACAAATCCCCATCGTTCGCCCATGGAGATAAGAGCGTCGTCATTGTGCCCGACGCGGGAAGCTAGATTGGGATGTCCACGCTCACGGAGTTGGCGCGATGCCTCCTGCACCATGGATCGAGCGAGTCCTCGATGCCGGTAGGCCGGCTCAACAAACACTGCTGCTAGAAAGGGAAGCACGACTCCCGTCAGCGGATCGGAACTGGGCACGACGACACAGTACCCCAGTCGCTGTGTCCGCCCATCCACCTCGCCATGTGCTGTCATGATCAGTCCATGCGAATCCTTCCGGGCACGCTCTATCAACTGGGATCCCACGCAGGCTGGCAGGGCAGCGTCAGACCAGTCGGACCAGACCTGTGCACAGTAAGCATCTAAGTCCGTGTCTAGGGCCCCGAAGGCCGAATCATCTTCGTGGGTGCGCAGGGTGACTTTCACTGGATTCCTCTGGGGACGATTGATCAATGACTGACTCCCCGTGATTCTAGCACGGGGACTGAATGGGAGCGCTAGCCCCTGACTCTCGACAGGCGGGTCCGCAGCCCCGTACCCAGGGCTAGAATGTCCGCGAGGATCGCATAGGCACAGGGCACGAGTACCAAAACGAGTATGGTAGCAAAGCCCAATCCGTAGAATATGCTAACAGCCATGGGTTGCAAGAACCGTGCATCACCGCTGACAAAGAATGTCAGGGGACTCAACCCCAGCATCGTAGTCATTGTCGTCAGAAGAATCGGACGGAATCGTAGCCGGCCGGCCTCGACGAGGGCGTCGACCACTCCCTGACCCATCCTGCGGCGCCAGTTCGCAAAGTCCACCAGGATCAAGGAATCATTGACGACGACACCAATGAGGGCGAGGAACCCGATCAATGAAAGAAGCGTAATTGAGAGGCCCATGACACCGTGCCCAAACACCATCCCCATGCCTGCAAAGGGGATGATGAACATGATCACGAAGGGCTGGGTGAACGACTTGAACAGGGTCCCAAGAATGAAGTAGATCATGGCCAACGCAATCGCGCTCGCCTGAGCCAGACCGCCCAGCGCAGCACTTGTCTCTTTGGCATCTCCCTTGAGGGAGAGACTGTATCCAGGGTATTGATCGCGCATGCTCTCCCAGTGCTTCACCATGGCAGCCGTGATTTCAGCAGCATTCCCCACGTGCTTGTTCACGTCTGCCGTTACGGTCACAGATCGCTGCAGATCATCGCGCGTGATCTTGGCCGGGCCGCTGCTGTACACAACCGACGCCACCGAACTCAGGGGCACACGCTCCACGGCCGCTGAGGAGGACGGGGACAATTGCCCGCCCGAGCGGGGCAGGGCGACTCGAATCGATTCCAAGAATTCCGCCCTTCGACGAAACCACTCGGGGTACTTCACCACCAACTCCACATCATCTGTACCGCGCCGCAAGTGACCAAATGAACTGCCCTCGAAGGCGGTGCGTAGCTGTGCACCGAGTCCGGCTTCGGTGAACCCTAGCTGGCGGCCATGCTCCAGTAACCTGATCTGCACTTGGCGCGCTCCCGCGTCCGTGTTGTCGTGCACCTCCCGGACCCCCTCAAAGGTGACCAAATGCGCCTGCAAGCGGTCGGACACCTCGCTCAAGACCGACAAGTCATCTCCGCTGACTGCGAGCTCGATCGCGCGACCCGTGGGTCCTGACTGGGGTTGGCCGATTTCCACGCCCTGCACATTGGGAGGCAGTTGCTGAAGAGTATCGCGCAAGACTTCCCGTATCTGCTCGAGGTTCATTTGGCGTCCGTCTCCCTCGCGCAATTCGACCCAGATCTGAGCAAGGTTGCTGCCCAATTCATAGAGGGCCACATCGGGTGCATTGACCCCCAATAGTGTGTTGACACTCTCTAATTCACTGGCGGGTAACTCTAGAGCTGCCCGTTCAATGATCTTGGCGACGCGCTCTGTCTCATCCAAGCCAGTGCCTGGATCGAGGCGCAAGCTCACGAAGAACAGTTTGGATTCAAAATCATCAAAGAAAACAAAGGGTACACGCACTGTACCCCAGGTGGCCACAACAGCGAGTAGCGCCACTGCCCCGGAGAGAGTGATATAGCGCCAATGCAGACAGCGCTTCAAGACGGACGTATAGGCGGATCGTAGGGGCAAGTACCAGGTCCTACCCGGCTTGGCTGCGCCGCGTTCACCCTTGGGCGCCGCCCAATGAGCGAGGTGAACGGGCAAGATCGTCAAGGCCTCAAAAATGGAAACGAGCAGGCACAGAGTGACAACGATGGGGAGGGGTCTCAGAAAGTTTCCCACCTGACCGGTCAGCATCAGAATCGGCAGGAAAGCCGCAATGCTAGTTAGGATGGTGGCCATGACCGGACGAGCGACTTGGGTGGCGCCTTCAATCGCCGCCTGCTCAGGGTCGCTCCCTTCCTCCATGAGCCGATACACGTTCTCTCCCACAACGATGGCATCATCCACCAACATCCCCAGCACCACGATCAGGGCAAACATGGTGATCATGTTCATGCTGACCCCAATCGAGCCCGCCAGTAGCAGGCCGCCTAAGAATGCCACGGGAACTCCAAGAGCTGTCACAAGAGCCACCGGAAAACTCAAGAACAAGAAGAGCGCTCCGAGCACCAGGAAACATGCCTTCGCCCCCGAGTCCTTCATGATTGCAAGTCGATTGCGCACATAGACGGACAAGTCAGAGTTTGTTCCCAGCGCAGTACCGGGGGGCATGATTGCATCGTGCTCACTCACATAGGCGCGTACCTTGCGAGCAATGTCGATGATGTCGCCTCGATCGGACTTGTTGACCTGCATGTGGAAGCATGGGCGACCATTGAATCGCGCCCGACTCAGGCTGCGCTCGAACGTGTCGTGACAAAAGGCCACGTCCGAAAGGCGCACGACCGCGCCATCGGGAGCGGCCATAATCTGCAAGTCCCTGAGGTCGCTGGCCCATTGCAAATCACCCTCTACGCGCAGAGACCAGTCGACGGCATCTGTCTCTATACTCCCCACGGGCATGTTGATCGACTTGGCTTGCACGGCCGCCCCCACCTGCTCCAGGCTCAGTCCGTAACGCTCGAGAGCAGCAGGATCGACCTCAATCCAAATCCTAGGCTTGCGTATTCCAGTCAGGACCACCTGGCGCACGCCATCGATTGCCTCAATGCCACGCCGGTGTTCTTCGGTAAGCCTGCGCAACTCAGCCTCTTGGGCGACCCCGTACACGAAGACCGCTATGACGGGGAAGACGTTTTCGACCTCTTGCACAATGGGGTCTTCCGCCTGCTCTGGGAGGTTGGGCTGCTCACGCCGCACGGCGTCGCGAACGTCTTCCAATACGCCACCGGCTTGTGCGTCCCTCGCTAGGGTCAGCGTCATGCGCGCGATGCCCTCCTGCGAGACAGAATAGACTTCTTCTATTCCTTGAATCCCGTCGATGGAGTCCTCTAGGGGACGTGTGATCAACCGCTCCACATCTTCAGCCGACGCCCCCGGGTAGGTCGCCAGGATCTCCACCTTTCCCAAGGAGTAATCGGGGAACACTTCTCGCGGCATCTGGCTATAGATCATCCAACCGCAGACGAGAATGGCCCCCATGGCCAAATTGGCGGCCACCGGGTTCCCCACGGCCATGCGAACGATGGCGCGAATCATCGAGGTGGATTGGATGTCGCTTGGGGCTTCACCTCAGACACCCCCACCGGTGTGCTGACCCGGGCCCCGGGGCTCAGCAGGGCGAGCGGTGACACCACAACCCGTTCGCCCTCTACGATTCCATCGCCGAGAATCCACTGTTCGCCCTCACGACTCCTGAGTTCAACGGCTCGGGCGTCCACCACCGAGTGCCCCCCCACATCTTGGGCCAATACGTAGAGGTGCGGCTTCCCGTCGAAGAAGGTGAACAGTTCACGACCGAAGGCAAGGGCTCCTCGGAGGATGCCCACGTCCACGCGCACCTGAGCAAACAACCCAGCAGGCAGAGTACCCAATCCCGACCGATCCAGCGCGAATTCCACGGCAATGGAGCGAGTTGTCACGTCCGCCGTCGAACTGATCGCCAGCACGTCGGCAGTGAATGACTGGCCGGGATAGGCGGGTAGATTCACCTCGGCCGCCATTCCCACGCGCAAGGAGTGAGACCTTTGAGCAGGAATCTGGGCTAGGAGGTGAACCCCGTCCACCAACTGGCAAACCTGCATGCCGGGGGGTAGGTAGGTTCCAATTGCGGGCGCTGGGCCGACGAGGCGTCCAGCAAAAGGGGCGCGCACACTGCATTTGTCGAGCCGCGCGCTGGCATGGTCGAGCGCATGCGTGCGCTCTTCCTCAAGCGCTGCAGCTGCGCGTACCTGCAACTGCGCATTCTCCGCCAGCGCCATCGCCTGTGCCAAGCGCTGATCCGCACTGGAGCGGGCGGCTACCGCACGATCCAATTGACTGGCCGGCAAGAACTCATCGGTCACGAGCCCCAACACGCGCTGTTCTTCACGCGCCAAAGAGTCCCGATGCTCTCGGGCCGCACTCTCACTGGCCGCAGCCTGATCCACTGCGGCCAGCGCCACCTCCAAGGACACTTCAGCTTGACGCTTCGCTGCCCGTCCGCGGTCCACAAGAAGCTGTAGCTCTGTTGGGTCCGTGCGCCACAGGAGTTGTCCCTCGCGGACGGGCACACCCCGCTGCCAGCTAGGCGCGACCTCCAACAAGACGCCGCCTACTTCCGACGCCAACACTGCTGTGCGACCTGGCATCAGGTTTCCCTGCCCTGTCACGGTCAGTGGCACGTCTTGCCCGCGGGCCTCCACCCACTTCACCGGCACCGGGCCGGGCGCACCTCCTTCTTGCACGGCGGGAGGTGGGGTTTCATCGACAATCCAGTGCGAAACAGCCCAGCCGCCCGCGAGGAACACCCCAGAACAGATGAGCGTGATCAGTAGCCGCAACATGGGCGCAGCCTATCATGGGGAATCGTCCTCGGGCAGGGGCTCCTGGGACTAGACGGACAGCCCTGGGCCGGGTTCAATCTGGCCCTACCTATCCCTCCGGCTCCCAACCCCATCAATTCCGTGGATATCACTGTCGATCAATCCGATCCGTGCAACGCTCAAGTCAGTACCCGAATCAGCGCCAGCGAATTCAGATCAGAGTTCAACCACGGCCTGCGCACGGCCGGGGGAAGCATGAAGATGAAGGGCTTTCGGCCTGGGAAGGTGCCCCTCAAAGTGCTGGAGCAGCAGTTTGGCGAACAGATGCGTCACGACGTCATGCAGACCTTCCTCAACAAGGCCTACCAACAGGCTGTGGAAGAGAACGAACTCAAGCCCATGGCTTCCCCACGCATCGTGTCCAAAGAACCCGAGCCCAACGACCAGGGCGACTACAGCATCGATTTCACGGTCCCCCTCAAGCCCCAATTCGAAGTGCGGGATTACAAGGGCATGGAAATCGAAAGCGAGATTGCTCCCGTCCTCCCTGAACTCGTTCAAGCAGAGCTAGAAAACGTCCGCAACTCTGAGTCACTCCCTGAGCCAGCCGGGGAGGAGGGCATCGATGAAAAGGGTGTCATCCTATGCGACGTGAACTTCCTTCACGAGGGTGAGTCCGTGCTGGAGCGCAAGGGCCTACGGCTCGCGGCCCACACTCCTCCCCCAGGGCTTGACCCAGAGGCGTATACGAAAGCGCTGACCGGGGCCAAGGACGGGGACGTTATTGAAATGGAAATGACCCTGCCTGCCGACCTCGAAAACGAAGCGGCCTGTGCCCAACCCGGCACCTGTCGGTTCGAAGTTTCCCAGGCCTTCCGCATGGTGCCGCCTGCCGATGAGGACCTGTGCAAGAAATACGAGGTGGAAGACATTCCCGGCCTTGAGACCAAGATTCGAGAGCACATGGAAAAAGGGGCTCAAGCCAACGAGGACGCACGCCAAGAGAGCGCTCTCCTCGATCGGGTCATCCAGCAGGTGGACATGGCCCTGCCGGACACCATCATTGACGAGCAAACAGAACAGCGCCTGCACCAGATGGAGCACGAGCTGAAAGAACAGGGCATGGACCCCGAGCAGATCAACGCCCAGCTCGCAGAGCAGGGGGGAACAGCCCGGGATGAGGCCGAACGAGGTCTGAAAGCCCTGCTCATCGTTGAAGCCGTCGGAACCCAAGAGGAACTGCTTGTCAATGCCGAAGACATCCAAACAGAGCTAGGAGCCATCGCAGAGCGCAATCAGGTCCCCCTAGAGGAGGTCCGCAAGTATTATGCCGAGAATAATCTGGCTCAGCAGATGACCGTAGAAATCCTCGAACGCAAGGTGCGCAAGTTCCTGCGCGAGAATGCCGAAGTCACTACTCCCAGCTAGGCCCAGTCGATCCTAGCTGTGAACCCCCACAGGGGGCCTGAAAAGCCCCTGCCACCGCTACCCCTTCCCCAACTAGGTTTCCCGTGACCATTCAAAACTACTACCCCGTCCCCTTTGTCATCGAGAAAAGTGGTCGTGGAGAACGCCAGTACGACATCTACTCGCGCCTGCTGGAAGACCGGATTGTTTTCCTTGGGACACCCATCGACGACCAGGTGGCCAACGCCGTGATGGCTCAACTTCTGTTTCTGGACAAATCCGGCCGCAACCAGGACATCAAGATGTACATCAATTCTCCCGGGGGCTCCGTCACTGCGGGACTCGCGATCTACGACACCATGCAGTTGATTGAGCCCGACATCCAGACCTATTGCCTCGGACAGGCCGCATCGATGGGCGCCGTGTTGCTCGCGGGGGGCTCGAAGGGGAAGCGTTTTGCCCTGCCCAACTCTCGCGTCATGATTCACCAGCCTTCTGGCGGCTCCGGCGGGACGGCCAAGGACATGGAGATTCAAGTCACCGAGATTCTCAAGATGAAGAAGAGCCTAGAAGCCATCATTGGAGTCCACTGTGGCAAGACGGGCGAGGAGATTAGCGAAGCCTCGGACCGAGACAATTTCATGTCACCCCAAGAGGCACTGGACTTTGGGATCATCGACGAGATCGTGACTCGCGCTGAAATCAGCGAGTAACCCGATTCGCTTGTGATGACCCCTCTCAGCGTGACGAGATTGGGGCACCCTCCCGATTGAGAGGCCCATGATCCGTGCCTACGGCGGTCCTGGGTGACAGAGGGTGTCTCAGCTTGTGTGTAAACCAGGGTAAGGAAACGGACTGCGGGGATACCCCCAAACGGGGCAAGGCGCCGACAAAGTAGCATCGGACCCGCCCCCCATTTCGAGGCATCCCTAGTCGAGTCCGCTCTTGGGACTCGTCTTTGATGAAAATGTCTGAATTCAATCGGATGTGAACCGACACATCCCCAATCAAGGTGTACGATAGCCTGCACTATGAGTTCTTCCCGTAAGACCGGACGCCACGTGGAGCGCTGCACGTTTTGCGAGAAACCGCGGCACCAAATCACCTCCCTCATTGCCGGTCCCCCCGGAGTGTACATCTGCAACGAGTGCATCGACATTTGCAACTCGATCCTCCAGGAGGAGATTCGGCGCAATCCAGAGGACGGCCTGGCCCAGAGTGCAGGTCAACGCTCCCCTAAGAGCGGGATCAGTGCGGATGCGAGGGAACTCCCCACCCCCATCGAACTCGCTCGTCTGCTCGATGATTATGTGGTTGGCCAGGGGCACGCCAAGAAGGTGTTGTCCGTCGCAGTCTACAATCACTACAACCGACTCCGGCAACTCGGCGCCAACTCTGTTGCAGGCGACCTAGACCCGGTCGAAATCGAGAAGTCCAACGTGCTTCTCGTGGGGCCGACTGGATCTGGCAAGACCCTGCTCGCCCGCACCCTAGCGCGCACCCTCGACGTTCCGTTTGCCATGGCCGACGCCACTACGCTGACGGAAGCTGGCTATGTGGGAGAGGATGTGGAGAACATCCTTCTCAA
The DNA here is from genome assembly GCA_964469565.1 of uncultured Planctomycetaceae bacterium. Classification (GTDB taxonomy): domain Bacteria; phylum Planctomycetota; class UBA1135; order UBA1135. Next base: position 7,898 of record CAYXZD010000028.1, on the reverse strand, counting down.
ACTTCTGCAGTCCGCAGACTTTGATGTGGAACGCGCCCAGCAGGGCATCATCTACATAGACGAAATCGACAAGATCGGGCGCACGACAGGGAACGTCTCTATCACTCGCGATGTGTCGGGAGAAGGGGTTCAGCAGGCCTTGCTCAAGATCCTTGAAGGCACCGTGGCCTCCGTCCCTCCCCAGGGTGGACGCAAACACCCCGAGCAGTCATACATTCCAATCGACACCGCGAACATATTGTTCCTGTGCGGTGGCACGTTTAGTGGTGTCGAGGAGTTCATCGCCAAACGCGTCGGTCAAGACATCATCGGATTCAGTGGAGAGGGGCAATCCAAACCCACCACGCTCTCCACACCCACACGTCCGGGAATGCCCGCAGCCAATGCCCAACCCTTGCCGCCCCTCGGTTCGCTCAATGCTAGGGACGCGTACGTAGATTACATCATCCCCAAGGACTTGATGGAATTCGGGTTGATTCCCGAGTTCATCGGACGCCTACCCGTTTTGGCAACCCTTGAAACCTTGGGGCAACCTGAGCTCATCCGCATCCTGACTGAACCCAAGAACGCGCTCGTCCGCCAATTCCAGACGCTATTCGAGATGAGCGGAAAGAAACTGGTCGTCGAGGATTCTGCATTGGGCGCAATCGCCGACATGGCGATCGCCCGCGAAACGGGTGTGCGCGCCCTGCGGGCTATACTGGAGGACCTCTTGCTGGATCTGCTCTACGAATTGCCCTGCCGCAAGGACACGGACGAATTCGTGATCGATGAGGCGGTCGTCCTCGGCAAACGCCAACTCGCGCTGGGACTAACAGCCGCAGACCTCGAAAAGCAGCGAGCAGAAGAAGCCGCACAGGCTCCTTCCCTGCCCCATGTCGCTGAACCCGAAGACTCGCCCGCCAGCGAGGACGAACGGGAAAGCGCGTAGGCTTTCAAACCCACAGGATTGCACCCTGTGTGTCTGGGCTGCAGCGCCTGCGACACCAAGCCGGCCGTGGTAGAGTCTACTGGGACGGGAAACGCCCTCTTGGCTATGCGGCTTGGGACCCGCGAGCCTACACTGGGCCCTATGAATGAGCCCACACCTAGCTCCTCCATCCCCAAGGGCCCCTTGACGGTTCACTTCCACCGGGACTTCGATGGTATGTGCGCAGGCGCACTGCTGACCTACATCCTTCGCGAGCGCGGCGAGGGCCCCATCCAGCTCTCCAGCATCAATTACGACCAGCGCCACAACTGGGACAGCTTCGGAGAGGGCACGCGATTCGCCATCGTGGATTTTCATTTTCATCCACGGGCAGCCTATTGGTTTGATCACCACCCCACGACGTTCTTGACGCCGACCATGCGCGCTCAATACGAGCCCAATGATCGCTGGCGCTGGAACGACACATCTCCGTCTTGCCCACCGATGATCCTCGATCACGCACGGGAGTATTGGGCGTTTGATCCGCCTGAACGATTCCTCGAAATGGCGACCTGGTCCGACATCGTAGATGCCGCCCGCTATGAGTCCGTAGACCAAGCTGTCTTTGGAGACCAAGCGGCCTTGCGCCTCACACGCTCTCTTACCGTTTCGCCGGACCCAGGTTGGGTGGATGAGTTGGCAGAGGCGCTCGTGGAGGGGGACTTGGAGAGCGTGGCCGGACGAGCGGATGTAGAAAAAGCCCACGAACGAGCCTCGCGAAACCGCGACAAGGCACTCGAGCACTTCCCATCGACGATCAAATGGATGGAAGGTGGAGTCATCTACTATGATGCCTCCTCAAGTCGTGTCCGCAGAGAACGCTTTGCCTCGTTCTATCACCACCCCGATGCGCACTACGCCGTGGGAGTCATCCCCACCCGTGCCGGTTTCCACGTCACCTGCGGAGAAAACCCTTGGAATCCGCCGAAGAACCGCGCCAACATCGGAGAGATGATGGAAAAGCACGGAGGCGGCGGGCACATGGGGGTGGGTGGTGCCAACCCCCCAGACCTCCAAACGACACGCATGGTGGCTGAAGAAACTGCAGGCATCTTGGTCTCCCACCTCGCCCGTCACGCTCGGGCATGATTCTCCCGGAACAAGAAGATCCGCTCACCGGAACGGAGTCCCCTGCGGACCCGGCTCAAGCCCCGAGCCCGCCCAACCCGGGCGGAGCCTCCAGCCCCTCCACCCGCTCCTCTACCGGCCCCTATCCAGGCCTGCTTGCATGGCCTCAAGACGAGCTTGAACATCGTGTGGTGGAATTGGGTGGCCGGCCGTTCCACGCACGGGTGGCTCGTACTCAACTACTCGGCAAGGGAGTTCTAGAGTATGCCCAGATGACTAGCCTCCCGGCCCGCCTGCGGGAGGCCCTTGCGAGCGAGCTTCCCTTGCTGGCTAGCGAGGAAGTCAGGCGCGTCCAGGCAAGGGACGGCACAACTAAACTCCTTCTGCGGTTCAGCGACAGGAGCCAACCCCAAGCCAGCATTCCGCCAAATCAAGACTCCAGGGGGGTCGAGACGGTGCACATCCCGGGCCTGGGTTCCAAGGCCGAGTTGGGATCCACGCTCTGTGTCTCGACCCAAATGGGCTGCCCTATGGCCTGCCCATTCTGCGCCTCGGGTCTCGATGGACTCACACGCAATCTAACTCCCGATGAGATCATGGAGCAGTTTGCTCGCGGCCGAGCACTGGGCCCCCTCCGGCGAGCCGTCATCATGGGCATCGGTGAGCCCCTACTCAATCTCGACAACCTAACTCAGGCGCTCCAAGAGGTGCAACAGCACCTGGAACTGGGTGCGCGCAAGATTACAGTGTCCACCGTTGGATTTCCCGACAGGCTTGAACGTGCCGCCCGCAACGATCCTCGCTTCCAACTGGCCATCAGCTTGCATACCCCCGATGACGACCAGCACGACGAGCTCATCCCGGCCATGGCCGGCACCCCGATTGAGGACATTCTCACCGCTGGAGATGACTGGTTTGAAGTGACGGGCCGGGAGGTCACCTATGAGTACGTGTTACTCGGCGGCGTCAATGACAGCCAAGGACATGCGGCTCGCCTCGCCCAGCGCATTGGAGGGCGCAGGGCCACCGTCAATCTGATCCCCTACAATCCGACTCGAGGCCTCGACTACGAGAGGCCCCATCCCGAAGATGTGCAGGCCTTTGCCATCCTGCTGCAAGAGGCAGGGGTCGTCGCCACCGTGCGATACTCACGGGGTGCCGACGGCGCCGCCGCCTGCGGCCAATTACGCAGCGCGCGGCACTAGGCCCCCCAAGACCGGGAGCAGGCGTTGGCTCTGCCCGCTAAAAGCGCCAGGTGTACGTGAACTTCAGAGCCAAATCGCTCTCGGTACGCGCAAAGGACTCGCGGCCCGTACGATCCCACCCAGACAGGGCCACAAGGTACATGTCCTGACCCGGCTCAACGATCCAGTGCAATCGGCTTTGGAAGCTAAGGTCCTCGGACGATGTGTCGAACTGGGCGATGTTCTGCCATGAAAGATCGGGATCAAAGGCGAAGTCAAGATCAGTGGAGACCAACTGGGTATGCAGTTTGCCCTCATCGAGATCCATGCGGACGTCCTCGTAGGACACGCTCCATTGATAGAGTGCAGAGGGCAGAATGACGGGAGAAATCTTGGTGCGCGTACCTGTCCCCGTGAAATAATCCCCCCACTCCACGCTCATCGAGCCCGCGAGAGTGCGGCGTTGATTGGATCGCAGTTCAAGCTTGTGTCGGGTCAAAGCAAACTCACCCGGCTTGACGAAGAGGTCGTCGGTCAAGTTGAAGCCGTCATCGAGACGCTCAAAGATTCGCTCTGTGGTCACGGAAACAGAGTCCTCACTCCACAATTCCACATCCAACCAGTTGAAAGGCACCGAAAACCGGTCCTCGTTCCCGACCCGGTCCACATCGAAATGAGGAGCGATGCTAGCCTCAATGGTCCGAAAGAGATCTCCCTGCTTACCGCGGTGGGTGTACTCCGCCACATAGCGATGGTGCTTGACCCCGGTCCGGCGCACAAACCCCAGTTTGGGGTCGAAGCCCTCTGCGGTGTTGGAGAAATCTAGGGTGTGCTCCCACTGAGCGGTCCGGGTCTGAGCTTTCATACCAAAGCCCTCTGCCCGTTCGGATCCACTTCCATCTGATTCGTCGTTGTTCGTGCTGAGATAATACCCCCAAACACTGCCAGAGTGGCCGGGTCCGAAGAAGCGGCTGGAACCCAGGCGGAAGTCCAGGCCTGTCGTCATGGCCTGCCCCTCGCCATCAGGGCGTCCGTGTGTGAACAACATGCCGGCCGCGTTTTCACCGCCCAGGTTGCGCGAAAGCCGCACGACGCCCAAGGTTTGTTCGTCCACATCAGCACCCCCCAGGACTGTCGAATCCTGCCGCGTTTCGAGCACCCCCACATTCCAATCCCCCACCCTTCCCGTCACCTTCAATCCGGCCAACAGGGAAAGAGCCGATCCCGTTTCGGCATTCCGCCCAATGGTTCGTGAATAAAAGGGCTTGAGCCCCCCACCACGACTGCCAGAGCCCCCACGACCGTAACGAGAGGAGGAAGGACCGAACTCAAACACACCGGCGTCCTCCAAGAAGAAGTCCCGTTTCTCTGGAAAGAACAAGGGGAAGCGCGTCAGGTTGACTTGGCGGTCATCAATCTCCGTCTCAGCAAAATCAGTGTGAGTGGTCAGACGCACGTTCATGGCGGGAGTAGGCCGCCACGTCAAATCGAGGCCCGTATCCGTTTGGGCGGAACTGCCAGCGATCGCAGTATGATCGTCGGTGTAGCCACTGCGGATGTAGGGCACCAAGTCCACCCCACGGCCCTGCCGGAGGCCTTCGAGGCCCAACACCTCACCCCCTTCTTCAAGGGCAAAGAACCGATAGGCCACACTAGGGTTGGCCCAACGGGCCTCCTCTCCGTTGGCGATTCGCTTACGCCTAAGATTGAAGCCCCACTGGGTAGCCTCCACGTCAAAAGCAAGGGTCTTGAGGGGCAGTGCAATCTCCGCCTGCCAGCCCTGCTGCGTTAGTTTTGTCCGGCCGTACCAGATACCGTCCCAGTCTTTGTTGAAGGAAGAGCCTGAGTCCGAAAGCAGGGCATCGCCCCGTGAACCTCCTGCACTCATCTGAAACCAAAAGGCAAAGCGCTGATCCGCAAAGGTATCGAACCAGAATTCTACGACGTCGTCGTAGCGGACAAACGCATCTCGTGTGCGCTGAACGGCTCGGATTTCATTGGGGTCATCATGGCAGCGCAGCGCTAAGTAGATGAAGTCCGCATCGTAGGCCATGCGTACTTCAGTGGGGTGCACCGGGCGGGCACCCTCAATGGGTTCGGTCACGGTGAGGGAACCCAAAGTCGAGGCACTTTCCCAGGCCACCTCCGACAACTCGCCGTCGATCTGAATCGTCGTCCCCTCAGCAAGACGAGTCGGGCGAATTTGGAATGTCGCTTGTTGCGGGGTCTCTCCCTCGCCCGGGGCAACAACGCCAGGGGCACTCTCGCCCCCGACGTGGGGCAAGTCTTGGATCGCAGGTATCGAGAAAACCAGGGCAGTGAGCAGATTCATGGGTGGCGGATAAGAGCAGGGGTCTTTCAAGGCAATCCGCCCTAGGGGTACTGATTCAGAGCCCCACACGGACGGTTCACACACCAAGCTCAGTCAACCAATCAGTCAAGAAGGCAGACCTGAGCTCAGTTCTATGCGTTAGCGCAAACGGACTATCCAATAGCAGCGCCGCAGTGGGCGCTACAGTCGGCAATGCGCTCGAGGGCTTGATCGATTTCAGATTCCTGGACCACGAGAGGCATCCGGAATCGAATGGCCCTCTCACCGGAAGCGAGGACCAACAACTGACGTTCAGCCATCTGACGAATGTACTCATCTCGCAACTCTGGGTTTTCTAGGGTGAAGGCCACCATGGAGCCCACTCCCCGCACATTCGAAATATGCCCCCCATGGGCTCCATCCTTGGCGATGGAGCGCAGGCCGTCCACAAGCTGCTGACCCCGGGCCGCCACGTTTTCAGCGAGGCCATCCTTTTCGATGATGTCGATGAATTTTCGGGAGCGCACCATGTCCACAAGATTGCCGCCCCAGGTGGAGTTGATGCGTGAGGAGCGTACGAACACGTTGTCCTCCACCTCATCCACGCGTGGACCCGCATAGATTCCACAAACCTGAGACTTCTTACCGAAGCTCACGACATCGGGTCGAACGCCATGATGTTCCCACATCCAAGCCTTGCCCGACCCAAAGAACCCGGTCTGGACCTCGTCGAAAATCAGGAGGGCCTCGTGTGCGTCGGCATACGCACGCAGCTTTTGGAAAAACTCCGTACGGAAGTGGTTATCACCACCTTCCCCCTGCACGGGCTCAATCAGAATCGCAGCGACACGGCCCGCATACTGCTCAAAAACAGCATCCATCTGGGACCAAGTCCTTGCCTCCTTGGCCTCAATATCACAAGCCACTTGTCCGTCCAAGTCGAACTCGAGGGCTGGGCTCGACACTCGCGGCCAATCAAACTTGGGGAAGAGCGCGATCTTGTCGGGAACGGTATTGGTCACGCTGAGCGTATAACCTGATCGACCGTGGAAGGCCTGCTCAAAGTGCAAGACTACAAGCGCATTGCCATCGTCAACCTTGTCTACACCGACCTTGTGAGCCTTCCAATCAAAGGCCACCTTCATGGCGTTTTCCACGGCCAGTGCCCCGCCCGAGACCCAGAAGTGATGGTCGAACCCCGCAGGGCTCACGCGCGTAGCGAAAGCCTCAACAAAATCGGCCATATGGGTGGTGTACAGGTCGGAGGAAGCCGGTTTGTTGCGACCCGTCAACTCAATGGCAGCTCTGAATTCGGGCTCAAGGGTTCCGGGATGGTTGTAACCCACTGGCCAGCTTGCGAAGCAGGTGAAGAAATCCAAGAACTCTTGGCCCGTGGCGGCATCATGGATCCAAGAGCCATGCGAGCGCTCGAGGTCCATCACCATGGGCATGCCATCGGCAAGTTGGTAGCGACTGAGAGTGGCGTGTACTTTTTTTGGGTCCATCATCGGTTTCGTCAGGGTTCGTGGGCTGTGGAATCGTGTGAGCAGGCTCAACTGGAGGGCTGTAGACGCTGCAGCATCAGGACGGGAGCCGGTCGCGTGCACTCTAAGAGGCGCATTTCGGCCTCCACATTGGTAAACACAAGCCTGCTGATTGTAGCGCTTCGGTGCTCCGACGGACAGGGCACCCAGCCCCCCCGGTGGATCAATGTAGCCCCCCCATCCACTCCAATCTCTAGAACCTCGTCGAGATAGCTGGCCATGTCCGCCTGCACCCAGTGGGGAGGATGCCCAGAATCCCATTTGCCCACGGGTACATCACTACGTTCCAATCTTCCGAGCAATAGGCGTGTAAACTCTGAGAGAATCCTTGGAGCAACAGCTACAACCATGGGCACCCAAGGCAATTGCCCCCAAAGGCTGCAGGCACCAGTGAAGAGATCAGCCCACACCTGCCGCGCCGCCTTGTCTGGATCCGCCTCGGGGCCGACTTGCCTTCTCCCTCCTGTGAGTTGCGTGTAGTGCACCTGCACCTTTGGATGCTCCTGCACGCCTATTCCAAAACTCTCAGTTGTAGCTCGGGGGGGCTTCACCCACGCCGGGAAGTGGGACTCGTGCCCACTTAGAAACCACTGCGCCAGTTCGAAGCTCTCGAGGGCTGCCCGCGGCACGGAATCCCCATCGTCGTGAAGCAAAGCTAATGCACCCGCAGGAATGCCAGCCTTCAGACAGACAAAGGCCACCCAGTCGGCCACTTCCGGTGCCGCCCCGTCACTGACGAGCAGGACGCTGCAACCCGCCAGCAAAGCGGCGCCGACGCACTCCAATAGATCGTGGGCCGTTTCACTCCAGTGGAGTCGCAC
>CAYXZD010000027.1:0-18469 GCA_964469565.1 uncultured Planctomycetaceae bacterium | reverse complement strand
CCGCGTGTGATTCCCGCGTGTGATTCCCGCGTGTGATTCCCGCGTGTGATTCCCGCGTGTGATTCCCGAGGGCGATTCCCGAGGGCGATTCCCGGGAGCACTCCCTATAGATCTTCTTCGGTTGCCAGGACCTTGGAGAATACGTCGAGCTTGTCGAGGAAGATGCCCGTGCCCCGGGCCACGGCGGTCAGGGGTTCCCCCCCCACTCGAGCGGGAACACCCAGGTAATCCTCAACGGCTTCTGACATGCCCAACAAGAGTGAACCGCCACCCACCAGAATGAGTCCGCTTTCAACCAAGTCCGCGGAGATCTCAGGTTGAGCTTCTTCGAGTTGTCCGCGGATCGCTTCGCAGATAAGGCGCACGGGGTGTGCGAGTGCTTCGCGGATTTCAATGGATGTGACAGTGGTGCGTCGAGGCAGACCGGTGACCGAGTCGCGACCTTTGACCTCCATGGAGAGCTCTTGCTCCATGGGCCATGCAGATCCGACCGTGAGCTTCACGCGCTCCGCAGACAGTTCGCCGATCATCAGGTTGTGATGTCGCCGCAAGTGATTGACGATGGCCTCGTCCATCTCATCGCCCGCGATGCGCAGGGATGTCGAATTGACTGCCCCGGCTAGAGAGAGGATGGCAATCTCTGTCGTGCCCCCGCCGATGTCGACGATGAGTGATCCGCGTGCCTCGGTCACGGGCAGGTCACAGCCGATACCAGCGGCCATCGGCTCGTCGATCAAGTACACGTTGCGGGCCCCTGCACGCTCCGCCGAGTGAATGACGGCCCGGCGTTCCACCGCCGTAATGCCCACCGGCACTGCAATGACCACCCGAGGTTTCACCCAGTGGCGTCCATCGTGAACCTTGGTGATGAAGTAGCGCAGCATCTTCTCCGTCACGTCAAAATCGGCGATCACACCGTGACGCAAGGGGCGGATCGCCTCAATGGAACCGGGGGTCTTCCCCAACATGGCCTTTGCGGTGTTGCCCACAGCCATGCCATCGAGCAGAACCTCGTTGGTTCCCTTCTTGACGGCCACCACGGAAGGTTCATTGAGGATAATTCCCCGATCCTTGGCACAGACGAGGGTGTTGGCGGTACCGAGGTCAATACCCATATCAACGGACAGATGCCCGAAGGCCCATTCCATTGGCTTGAAGACTTTCACGAAAATATCCTCACGGGAATCGCCCCTCGGGCAGGATTCCGTCGCTGGCAGGCGCACGGAAAATCACGGCAAGGGGACTTGGCAGGAGAACGGATTGGTTGGAGTTGGCTGGTGGCGGGCGCTCCCCCGGCGGGAAACACCCCTTCTACACCATCGAGTGTTCCGAATGGTGGAGGCTGATTCAAGAACACAATCTGTAGGGGGGTGCAAGAAAACTCGGCCGTCGGATGGGTTCTAAACACTGGCCCGTTGTTCAGGAGGGAGGATCGTGGGTGGGTCAGGGAATTCAAAGGGGTCCCCAGCATGCCTTGTGCTAGAGTGAACTCATGCTGCGCCCCTCAACCTGCTGGCTGGGTGCGATGGTCGTGCTCGGCGCATGCTCCTCGCATTCGGAGTCTTCTCCCCGGCCCGATCGAGTCATTGTGGTCGTCCTCGACACACTGCGCGCCGACAATCTTCAGGCCTATGGCTGCCCGCGGAACACCGCCCCGTTCATCGATGAACTAGCGGAGCGATCCGTCACCTTCGAGGAGGCGTGGGCCCCCAGTTCGTGGACGGCCCCATCTACGGCATCCCTGTTCACCGGGCTTTATCCCTTCCAGCACGGGGTTTCTGTGGGGTATTGGGTCACTCGTGCCCGCCAGTCCCGGGCGGGCCAAGAGGACTTCATCATCAACTGCATCCCCGAGGCCATCCTAACCCTGCCCCAAATCCTCAAGGATGAGGGATTCGAGACCTTTGGGATCGCTGACAACCCCAATGTCTGTGCTGCGGAACGCTTCGACGTGGGCTTCGACAAGTTCATCACCATGTCCTACCGCAATGCGAATGCGGTCAACACGCGGCTCAAGGAGCACTTGGAGGCCCGGCGGCCGGGCAATCGGCGGAGTTTCTACTATCTCCATTACATTGATCCCCACGAGCCCTACGTGCGCCGCTCCGAGCACGTAGTGGCTGACCCAGGCCTCACCCGCCATGGCCGCGATACGGCGAGGTTCTTCGAAAAGAAGAGCGAGGACAGGCGCAACGTCTACGCAGCCCTTGGAGCGAGTACTCGCAAACCCTCTTCCAGCAGGATTCAAACTCTCTTGGCGAATCATCTCTCCAAGTACGACAGTGAGATTCACTTCGTCGATGCACACATTCGCGAGGCCTTTGAGCTGCTTGAGGTAGGACCGAACGATCTGGTCATCCTAACGGCCGATCACGGCGAGGAATTCCTAGAGCACGGCGCACTCGGCCACGAGTTCAGCCTCGCCCCTGAACTCCTTCGCATCCCCCTCTTTGTCTCTTGGCCTGCAGGGGGTCTGCAGGGGGGACGCGCCCAAGGAAAGGTAAGCCTCGTTGACATTCTACCGACCATCCTGGATGCCCTGGGAATCGAGATGCCTCCAGAACTCAGCGGGGTGAGCCTGTTACCACTGGCCCAAGGAACTCCCCCCCCTTCCAGGCCACTCCTCTTCTCGCGCAGTCACCGCGACGGCGCCGAGAGTGGTGCCCATATGAAAGCAGTCCTTCAGGACGGCTGGCTGTACCAAGAGATTTACCCGGGGCACGAGCAGCGTCTCTTCCACCTCACCTCCGATCCCGGCGCTCAGCTCAACCTCGCCAAGGAACTGCCGGATCGGGTGACGACCATGGCCGCAACCTTGCGGGCACAAGAGGCTCAACTGCCTAAGTGGGAACGCTCCTTTACGCACCACCGCCAGCTCAACTCGGAGGCCATCGATCGCCTCAAGGAGCTGGGCTATGCGGCTGGGGGAGACTGAATCCAGTCGGGTACCGACCAGCAGCTTCCACATCCCCGCCCAAGCCCCAGGCTAGGGCCAGGACCAGGGCCGGGCTCAATAGGCTCCAAAGCCACTGCTGTGATGCCTGTCACCAGGGCTCCCGAATGCACCAAGGGCCCGGTCAATGCTCTTGACCGGGCCCTTGGCTTGTGGGTGTCTAGGTGGCTTAGATCATCTCTGCTGGAATCCCAAGCACCCTAGTGCTGATGAAATCAGTCCTGAAGGAATCCCTAGAAGAACGTCCCCTTGCCGAACTGATCGGCAAGCTGGTAGTCCACCATAAGGATGGCCGCGACGAGGGCGAGTGTAGTCATGATGACCATTCCATCCTCAAGGCCGAGTCCCTTTTCCTCCTCAACAACTTCCACCTCGGCCACTTCCGCCTTCTTGCGGGAGCTGGCCTTGGGAGCGGATTTGCCCCGGGAGGCTTTTTTCTTGCTTGCACGTGCCATGGAAAAGTCCTTGTGGTCTAGAGGGACTAGATGCGAGTCGACGCGTGGTCGCCTTGGACGATGCTACGGCCATCGTAGGTATCGATGATCACAGCACTACACATGTCTGGCTCGACAGTCTCCACGCGCACGCGGCCCTTGAATTGACCACCGTCGTAGATATCGAAAGTGAACCCGCGCTTGACGCCATCATTGGAGCCACGGTTGATCGAGATGAGGCCGGGGTTGATGGCGTGGGACACCATGAGCACGGCACCATCAATCTGGGGCATCACAATAAAGTCTTCGGGGTTAGCACCCGTCACGGCGATCATGGTGTCGAGAGCCGTCTGGGTGTCACCCAAGCTCTTCTGAGTCGAGGTCAACTCAGTGGACAGGGCCGCAATCTTGTTGTTGGCGACATCGAGATCGCGCTGCAAGCTGGCCTGCTGCGCCTCCGCGGCGGCTTGGGCGTTTTCAGCTGAATGGCGGGCATCGTCGGCATCCCGAGCGCGACCCTCAGCAGATTCGGCGCGTGCAGCCTGCTCTTTGTTGGTCGTGTCGTAGCTATCCAGCGTACCGGAGATTTTTTGAACGTCCGACTGCAGGCTGTCGTAGCGACTTTGCATGTCAGCAAGCTCACGGCCGTTACGGTCCCGCTCGGCCTCGGCTGACTGCTGGCCACCACGCGTAGTGGCGAGGTCGCGCTCAAGGCTACTCTTCTCGTTGTTCAGGTCGCTGAGGCGGCCTTCGAGGTCCGCCTTATCCGCTGCGTGGGCTGCGACCTCATCCGCGAGTTCCTGCTTGAGGTTTTGACTGTTGACAAGGTTCGAGGACGCCCAACCGAGGAAGGTTACGGCGAGGACCAGGTTCAAGACGATGAAGATGCGTCCGATTGGGCTCATTCTATCTCTGGGGGGGGGAGGGGGAGGCCCGGTGAAGGGCGATCCGGCCATCAGGAGTCGGTGCAACCAACAGGGCTGAACCGTTGAAAGGGGGTAGCGTACACGAACAGAACCGCCCGAAGACGGCTGCAACCCTATCCTGCATCCATGCGAGAGCCAACAAGTGGCCGTCCGATCGATGGGGAGAGGGGCGCGTGAGTATAGGGGGGGCGCCTAGGGGCCGTCAAGCAACAGAAAGTCGACCCAGGGCCCAAAAGAGCACAGAATTCGGGAGCGCCGAGGCGGCCCCGTCGGTAGGAAGGGGAGCACCGCGCCGTTCACTCACTCTGAGATGGCCTAACCCCACTGGATCGGGGAGTTACTCCGCCGCCCGAGAAGAGCAGCAGCACACCCACCAAAATGGCCCACAGGAGGGGTTGAAGGTGCCCCGTGCGCACCCAGAGGGTATTCCCAAGCCTTGATTGGGCCTCTTGGGGCACCGGAATCTGCACATCGAGGGTTCCGCGCACCATCTTGCGGCGACCCTTTGCATCCTCTAGGACCTCCTCGATTCTGCCCTCGGGGCTGACCAGAATCGAAACACCCGAATTGGTGACCCGCAGGATGCTACGGCCACAGGAGGCCGCTGTCATCTGGGTGAGAGCCACAAGGTGGTCCATCTCAACGCTGTCCTTGTACCACGCCTCGTTGGAGAGGATGCAGAAGAAGTCCACCGGGCCCCGGCGCAGGGGCTCTGCGTAGGGTTCATCAAACACGTTGTCATAACAGATCGACACTCCCATGGAATAGGTGCGGCCATCCCGGGATTTGAGGGGTAGCACGGCGGCCCGCTCAGCAGCAACAAAATCGGGAATGTATCCGCCGACTCGCTTGAGGGCACTCAGTACAAAGGGGAGTGAAGTGTAGGGCTCTGCCTGTTCCGCTCCCGGGACGAGGTTGACCTTGGCCGCCAAGGCGGGCGGCTCACCGTCGGGCCCCCACAGGGCAGCCGAGTTCTGCTTGCGAATCACATCGCCGGACACGACCCAAGTCAGAAGCCCGCTCATGAAAGAAGTACCCGGGGGCAGGACCCCCTCACCCCTCAGGGCCGGGCCTAACCAAGGCGAACTTCCCATCTGAGCGAGGGCCGTGCCCCACCGATTGCGCTCTGTGTCGAGGGCTTCCTGGTCCCCTAGCAAGATCCCTCGAACAAAGTTCGCCACCCCAGAAGCGTGCATCTCGATGGATCGCTGGTCGAGTTTCCAACCAGCCCAGTCCGAGGTGCCCATGCCGCGAGCATGGGCAGCGATCACGCCCTGATCGGGTAAAAGGAAGGGCAACATGCTCTCGCCCCAGGCGACGAGGTCCACGGGCTGCGCCGCTGCTGCAAGCCCCTCGTAGGTCAAGTCCACTGCGTCGCGGTACAGATCCTGGATGGGATCGGAACTAAAGGCCTTGATGCTCTGCTCGATTCCAGGCTGCACCACGAGCACTCTGGGCCCGGGGACAAGGTCGGGATGGGCAGGCAAACACAGAACAAAGGCAAGGGCGAGGGGCCCCACACCCAGGACATGCACCTGCCTGTGCGGAAAGGTCTGCCAACCCACTGGGTCCAAGTCGCGCAATCGCAATAGATCCGCACACCAACCGCCAAAGGCAGCAAGGACCCAACTCAAGCCCCAGGTCCCCCACACCCGCGCGCTGCCCAGGACCCAATCGGTATCCGCTGCGAACATTCCCAACCGCCACCAGCCAAACGAGAGAGGCTCGGGCAAACACCAGCGTAGCAGCTCCGCCAACATCCAGGCTGCGGGGACGGCGAGCCCCAGGGGAAACCGTTGGGCAAGGCGCCGCAGTGCCACCCCCGCAAAGGCCATCCAGAGGCCGGGAATCACCGCCATCGGGATAAGCAACCATGGCAGCAAGTGATGCATCCAAAGGGTCATGCCCGCGACTCCGAGGGCACAGGCCGCCCATTCAGCTCGAAAGGCCTTCGGCCCAGGTCGGCAACAAAAGTAGGCCCATGGGGCGAGGGCGACGAATCCAGTGTGTCCGAATCCCTCGGGCCTTCCCAAGCCGGGTTGGCTCAAATAGATCAGAACCCAAGTGGCCAGGGTCGCGTAGAAGCGTGGCCAGGGGGCTAGGGGCTCTAGGGGCGTTGATTGGGAAGAGCGTAGCACAGCGGGAATGGCTCGAAACCTGATGTGTTCAGGCCGCCCCTAGTATAGAGGTCTAAAGGGCACGAGTTCGCCATCAGCCACGGTCTCTCCGGGTTCGAGTACCGCCATGGCGGTCGCCGTGGAGAGGCCAACAATGTCAGCCGATCCCGACCACACGATTGGAGTAAGCAGGTCGCATCCTTGATCGTCTTGGGTCAGGGTCACGGGCAGGTTTTGCTGCCGAGGACAGGGGCGCGGACTCTCCCCATTCCACCGTCCTCGCCGCAGGCCACCCCCCGGCGATGCATCCCCCTCAAGTCGTGCGAGGGCGGGGCGCACGAACACCTCGTGATCGAGTAGGCAAGAGATCGGGTTGCCGGGCAGGGCGAACACGAGCTTGGGCCCGAGGGTTCCAAACCAGAGGGGCTTGCCCGGCTTGATGGCCACCTTGTGAAAGACTTGTTTGACCCCTATGCGGGTGAAGGCATCAGCCACGAGATCATAGCGGCCCATGCTTACCCCTCCTGTGGTCATGACCACATCGGCGCCCTCTAGGGCGTGCTGAAAGTGGCCGGCTAAGGCCTCGGGCTCATCGCGGACCAGTCCCATACACCTCACCTGAGCACCCGCCCGCTCTGCTAATGCGGCCAAATGCAGAGTGTTCCCCTCCCGAATCTGCCCCACGCCAGGGGTTTGCGTCGGAGGCACCAACTCATCGCCCGTGGTGAGGATGCTAACGACAGGCCTGCGCCACACAGGCACAGGATCGCAGCCGACGGCGGCCAAAACCGATAGGTCTGTCGCCGTCAGCCGCCGGCCGGTAATTTTGACCGTCCGGCCAACGGTCAGGTCCTCCCCTTTCGCGCAGATATTCTGATCGCGACGGTGTTCCCCAGAAAAAGTGATCCCCGACGGCCCGCGCTCGGTCTGCTCGACCATGACCACCAAATCGCACTCATCGGGGACCTTGGCCCCCGTATAGATCTCGATGCAACTCCCCTGGGGCACCCCAGCCCCGAAAGGTTCTCCGGCACGGGACTCCCCCACACAGGGCAGCCCCCCCGCAGAATCCGATTCAAGGTCGTTGAATCGCAGGGC
This sequence comes from uncultured Planctomycetaceae bacterium, assembly GCA_964469565.1. Lineage (GTDB taxonomy): Bacteria > Planctomycetota > UBA1135 > UBA1135. The sequence continues at coordinate 10,941 of CAYXZD010000027.1, read as the reverse complement.
GAACCCGTCCATGGCACTCTTGCGGAACGGGGGCATGTCCACATCTGAAACCACGTCCTGTGCCAGGACCCGCCCCGCTGCACTAAGTAAGGGAATCGTCTCCCCCTCGCAAATTGGGCGACAAGAGGTGAGAATCTTCGCCAGAGCATCGTCGGGGCTAAGCATGGCGGCAGTGTAACGACCTGTCACCCCAACTGCTTCCCACTTGAGTGCCCCAATCTGCAGCCACATGGCGGAATTGGGGTGTCCACAAGGGCCCATTCAACTCAATCTGACCCTCAACACGCCCCCCGTTCCCCTAATCCCCCCTCCGCATGTCCCGCTCCTCACTATCTCTCCTTCTGCCTGCCCTGCTGCTATTCACCGGGGCCTGCAAACCTGCCGACGCCGGTGGAAGCACAACCGCGCTGGAAGGTGCCGCACTCAAACGTCGAACGGCCACCCTTGTTCGAGTCAGCCCTGCACGCCTCCAAGAAATGGTGCGCATCACCTCGACCACTACGAACGTGGAGTCCGTCAACGAAATCCAGGTCTTCCCTCGCAGCGTAGGCGTGGTGACCGAAATCCGAGTGGAAGAAGGCGACCGAGTTGAGCAGGGTGAGAGCCTTGCACTGATTGACCCGCGGGACGCCCAAGCAGCCTTGTCTGATGCGGAGATTGCGCTCCAGGAAGCTCGCGATGCCACGCCGCGGCTCGAACTTGCACTCAAGGAGGCCGAACAACGGGTGGCGCGCGCCAAACTCGCTTGGGAGCAATCGGCCCGCGAGGTCAAGCGCAATGAAGAAGCGGGACTCCTCTCCGCCGTGGACATGGACAAGTTGCGCACGGCCCGTGATACCGCCGAACACGATGTCCTAGCCTTGGAGTTGGCCGCACAGGGAAGTGCCCAAGAGCTTGGCCGCCAAGCCACTGTGATCGAGCGCGCAGTCCTTGCAGTCGAGCGCATGCAACTTGCCCTCAGCCACACGCAAATTCTGGCACCCTTCGGAGGGGTCATTGCGGCTCGCACCATTCGCGCAGGAGATTCCGCCAGCAGTGCCAGTCCCGCATTCACGCTCACCGATCCCGACAATGTGCGGGCCGTGGTGTACCGCCCCCAGCGGGAACTCGGCTTCTTCCAAAGTACCGAAGACCTCTCAGCCATTGAGGTCCGAGTGCAGCCCGAAGCCCTGCCCGACCGGCAGTTTCAGGGCAGCATTGCATTCCTCTCACCCACAATCGATGCAACCTCGGGGTCATTCAGAGTCACAATCGACCTAGCTCAGCCCAGTGACGGGATTCGCCTCGCGCCGGGAATGCTCGTGCGCATCGACATCATCACCGAGCGGGAAACCCGTGCCTTGTGTGTCCCCAAACGCGCATTGCGCCGGGAGGGAGACAAGCAGTTTGTGTTCTGTGCCCGTTCGGGAAAGGCCGTCAAGCTGCAGGTGGAAGAGAAACTGAGCGACGACGAATGGGTGCAGGTCCAGGTACTTGAGGGTGGCTCGCTGGAAGCAGGCGAACCCATCATCGTCGTGGGGAATCGGGAGCTAGAAGGGGGCGAAGAGGTGGCCATCCGTTCGGAGGATGAGGATTCCCCTCACCACGAAGAGACAGGTGAGGCGGCGGTGGACGACTCTCCTGGGGCCCAGGATTCCCCCACACGCACCGGCCAAGACAACTAGGCGACTCAGCGTGACCGACCCCACATCCCCTGAGCGGCGCAGGTCGCTACTTGCGTTCGTCGCTACCCGGCCCGTTGGCATCTCCATGTTCTTTGCGGCGCTGGCCGTATTCGGCATGGTCTCCCTGGCCAAGCTCCCGATGGACCTGCTGCCTGAGATCAGCTACCCCACGCTCACCGTGCGCACCGCGTTCCCAGGTTCGGCTCCCGAGGACGTGGAAGATCGCTGCTCCGTCCGCATCAGCGAGACCCTCGCGACCATCGGCGGCCTCGTGCGAATTAGCTCGACGAGCCGCGCAGGCTTCTCAGATGTCTTACTCGAATTCGATTGGGGCATGGAGATGACTTACGCCGTCCAGGAAGTGCGCGACCGACTCGATGGTGTGCGTCTGCCCGCGGCCGCTGAGCGCCCACTCATTCTCCGCTATGATCCAAACCTTGACCCCGTTCTTCGAATCGGGCTGAGCCCGCCTGCTGGAGGTGGCACCCTCAGCGCGGAGGATCAGTTCATTCACCTGCGCTGGGTCGCCGAAAAGAAGATCAAGCGCGAGCTCGAGGGCATTGAAGGCGTCGCGGCAGTTCAAGTACGCGGTGGACTCCATGAAGAGATCCGAGTCAGCGTGGATCCTGGAAAGCTGGCGGCACATAACCTCGAACTCGCCACCATTGCCACGCGACTAGCCCAAGAAAACCTGAACGCCTCGGGCGGGCGCATCCGCGAGGGATCAACTGAGTACCTCGTACGCACCCTCAATGAATTCGAGGATGTCGCGGAGATCGAGAATCTAGCCATCGTGCGCCGTGGGGCCACCGAAATCCGCATCAAGGATGTAGCTAGGGTGGAGCGAACCCACGCCGAACGTGAGGTCATCACCCGCTTGGACGGCCAAGAAGCCGTCGAGATCGCCATCTATCGTGAGGCGGGTGCGAATATCGTTGAAGTGGCCGAACGCGTTCGCGCAGCGATTTTCGGCAGCGCCAAGGCACAGAAATATGCTGCGCTCATGCGCAGCCAGGGGAAAACGCACACACGCGACCTCGATTGGAACGAACGCCAACAGCTTGGCTTCCTTGCATGGAACCTAGCCGACGAAGGACAGCTCGAAGTCCTCTCCGATCAGTCCAAATTCATCGGCGCTGCCGTCAATGATGTGCGCGATGCCGCCTTGCTCGGCGCGCTCCTCGCCATTGCCGTCATGTGGATCTTCCTGCGCAGGATATCTTCTACGCTGATTATCGGCGTGGCCATCCCCATCTCAGTGGTGGTCACCTTTGCACCGATGTTCATGCTTGGAGTTTCATTGAATGTGATGTCCCTCGGCGGCCTCGCCCTCGGCATCGGCATGCTGGTGGACAATGCCATCGTCGTGCTGGAGTCCATTACTCGGTGCCGCGATGAAGGCGATAGTCAGGCACGGGCAGCCGTACGCGGAGTGAGTGAGGTCGCGGGAGCGATCGTGGCTTCGACTCTTACCACGGTCGCGGTCTTCGCCCCCATCGTATTCGTGCATGGAATCTCCGGTCAGATCTTTGGGGATCAAGCGGTCACCGTAGTCTCAGGCCTATTGGTGTCCTTGCTCGTCGCGGTGCTCTTTATCCCCATGCTCGCCAGCATGGGCGGACGTAAGCAAGCCCAAGAAATCGCCGCCCCTGAGTCCGGAGAGGGCCTTCCCAATGCGACTGTCCTCACTCGAATCAGTACGGGGCTGGGAGCCATTACCCTGGGAGGCATGGGCGTGTTGGTGGCTGCGGCACGGACAGTGGGACGCATCTGTGGAATCCTCACAGCACCCGTGGGGCGGGCATTCGATTGGGGCTGGACACGCCTCGCCCGGGCCTACCCCAAGGCCTTGGGTTGGGCACTTACCCATCCATTGGCGGTGGTGGCCGGCACGGCGATCCTGAGCATCACTGCTTGGACGCAAGTCGATGACCTCGGAATCGAGCTGCTTCCCGAGATTCACCAGGGGGAGTTTACGGCCCACATCGGGTTGCAGGTCGGTACCCCCATCGGCGTCTCCGATCGTACATTCCGGGAACTCGCCCGCTCAGTGCGCAGCCTCGAGGGGGTCCAAACAACAGCTCTGACGGTCGGCGTCGAGCAGGATACGTTGACGCGTGAGATTGAAGGGGACCATACGGCGCGGCTATTGGTGCGCCTGCTGCCCGGGTCTTCCGATGTGGAATCCGAGGACCGCATCGTTGAGGCCGCCCGGCGCATTTTTGAGGTTCAACCCCAAGTTCGCACGGTGGACATTACACGCCCGACCCCTTTTGCACTGGACGCCCCCATTGCTGTCGAGGTCCGAGGCCATGACCTTGAAGTCCTAGCGCAGGTGGCTGGAGATGTTGAAACGCGCTTGAAGGGCATCGAAGGCCTCGCCGATGTTCGCAGCACGGTTCGCCCAGGACATCCCGAAGCCCGTGTGACTTTTGATCGTAACAAGCTACTCGAATACGGTCTCGATCTCGGCGCGGTGGCCGCCCTTGTACGCAACCAGGTCATGGGTTCTGTGGACACGCGCTTTGTCGAGGGTGAAGAACGCATTGATATCCGCGTCGAGGGTGACGAGGAGTTCCTTGCGAACATTGACGATGTGTACAACCTCATCGTCAACCCTGCATCGGATCGGCCGGTACCCCTGCGATCCATCGCCACCATCGAGGAAATCCGCGGGCCTGCTGAGATTCGGCGCATCGGCAATTCTCGCGCAGTCCTGGTGACGGCCAGTAGCACAGGCATCGACCTCGGAGGGCTAACAGAGAGTATCGCAGCCAGCCTATCGACCCTCGAACATCCAGGCGATGTATTCGTTGAACTGGGGGGTCAAAAACGTGAGATGGACGAGGGACAGCGCAGCCTCTTGTTCGCCTTGGCCCTCGCCATATTCCTCGTGTACGTGGTGATGGCCAGCCAGTTCGAGTCCCTGCTGCAGCCCTTCATCATCCTCTTCAGCGTCCCCCTCGCTGCTGTGGGGGTCGTGTTTTGTCTGCGCATGATGAACGTACCCGTGTCGGTGGTCGTGTTTATTGGACTCATCCTACTCGCAGGGATTGTCGTCAATAACGCCATCGTTCTAGTGGACCGAGTCAATGCACGCCGAGCAGCGGGCATGGACGTCCTTAGTGCTCTGATGGAGGCCGGCGAAGCACGCCTGCGGCCGATCTTGATGACCACGGCCACCACCGTTCTTGGCCTCTTGCCCCTGACAGGATGGCTGGCAGGGCTGCCTATCATTGGAGAGTTTGGTGCGGGCGAGGGAGCTGAAATGCGAGCCCCCATGGCCATCACCGTGATCGCAGGGCTCCTCAGTTCAACAGCCCTCACCCTCATTGTGATCCCAGTCATCTATCGGCTCGTTGCAGGCACGACGGTCCGTACACGAGCCACTGGAGACACAGCATGAGCCGCCCCCCTAAGCATGCCAGCGGACTCTACGCCACCCTAGTGCGCAGACCCGTTGCTGTGGGGGTCCTGTTCTTGACCCTAGCGCTCCTAGGGGTCATTGCCTATGTCCAGATTCCCCTGCAGATGATGCCTGATGGGATCTCGGGGTCGCGCCTCACCGTGATGGTCTCTCACCCAGGATCCTCCCCCACGGAGAACGAGGAAAAGGTCGCCCGAGTCCTCGAAGAACAATTCCGGACGATTCCCGACTTAGAAAGCGTTTCTTCCCGGTCTGGTGAAGGATCGGTCAATATCTCTGTCGCCTTCAACGGATCCTCACAGCTTGCACTCTGCAGGGCCGAACTACGCGACCGCATCGAACGTGCCCGTCCCGGGTTACCGGCCACCGTAGACCGCATCATGGTCTGGTCTCACGAAGACGGCGATCTGCCGGTCATGTTCCTCGGGCTCCTGATCGCCGAGCGCACAGAGGAGATGGACTATCTCGTCGAGCACGAAATAGTACGGCGCGTCGAGGCCATCGATGGCATCAGCCGGATGCAAGTCTGGGGGGTGTTGGAAGACTCTGTGCGTATCCTTCTCCACGAGGACAAGGTGCGTGCAGCCCGTCTGAACTTGGGCAACCTCGTGGGCAAGCTCATGAAAGACAACTTCGCCCAGCCCATGGGGGAAGTCACAGATGGCGGGCGCCGTTTCCTCCTGCGCTCGGACATGCGCTTTCAGTCCTTCGAGGAGATTGCCGACTACCCCATCGCACCCGGCCTGCGCCTAGGTGATGTGGCCGAAGTCACGCGTGCTAAATCCGTTCGCGACCAGCTAACACGCATAGATGGCCGCGATGCGTACTACGGAATGGTGCAGAAAGAATCGACGGCCAACATGGTCGAGGTCGCCCACTCCCTACGGAACCTGTTCGATGAGTTTGCGGAAGATCCCAAACTGGCCGGCAAGATTGAAACCAATGTGTTCTTCGACCAGGCCCGCTTCATCGAGGTTTCACTTGGGCAGCTTCGAGAGACAGCGCTTTGGGGAGGCGGCCTGTCGATCCTAGTCTTGCTCATGTTCCTGCGTCGCATTCGCATGACGTTAGTCGTCGCGATCTCTATCCCAACGTCTGCACTGCTCGCCATCACCTGGGAACACTTCACCGGGGGGTCATTCAATGTGCTCACCATGACCGGGCTGACCCTCGCCATCGGCATGCTGGTGGACAACTCCGTTGTGGTGATGGAAAGCATCGCCCGTCAACGCGCCAGCGGAAAGTCCCCCATGGACGCAGCCGTACTGGGTGCCCGCGATGTGGGACTCGCAATATCCCTAGCCACACTCACCACTGTAGTCGTCTTCCTGCCCCTGATCTTCATGGGTGGCGACCCCATGCTGAGAGTCATGCTGGGCGCCATGGGACTGCCCCTCTGTATCTCCCTCCTCATCAGCTTGTTCGTCGCCTTGGTGTTCTTGCCGGTAATTAGCGCACGCATATTAGGCGAGCGCTCCACCGCCACCCGAAGACTCGCCCAAGTCCTCGGCAGAGCCATGAGGGCACCCGTAGTCGTTATCGCAGCCCTCCTAGCCATCCCGCGCGGTGCATTCTTCTACGGGCTACGCGGCCTTCACGCCCTTGTCAGAATGGGCTTAGTCCTCATCACACCTTTGCGCTGGCCACTGGCCATCGGCTCTTTGGCTGCAGGGGCTTGGGCCTATGGGCGCGGGGTGCCCATGAACGAGCTGGCCCATCGCATTGAAGATCTAGATGCCCCAGCGCGCGCCGCCTTCACGGCCGCGGCCTCCGGCACATCGGCCGCCGTAGCCAGCCTCGTCGCGGCCATCCTGCTAGTCGTTGCCATCCCCCGGTGGAAGACACGCCCAAGCCTGCCTCCTGCACGCCCCAAACACCTCGCACCCCAGGGGCACTCTATGTTGGTATGGGCCCAACAGTCCAACCACGCTTTGCTCGCATGGACCCTGCGCCACAGGATCGGCGCTGCACTCCTTGCCTTGGCAGCCCTCAGCACGATTTCCATTCCCCTGAAGGGCATGACCATGGCTGCCTTTGGGCGTGAGGAGGAAGCCAGCAAACTGGAAATCCAAGTCGAACTGGAGGACAACTTCACTCTGTACGAGGTCAACGAGGAGTTTGCCCATTACGAACGGTGGTTAGAAGAGCGCCGTGAGACCATGGGGTTCGCCCACCTAGTGGCACGATTTGGGGTCGGTGGAGGTAAGCTCGAATTGCAATGGGAAGACCGTCCTAATGCGGAGCGCATGGAAGGCATGCGGTCGATGTTGCGCAAACAGCTAGAAGCGCGGCCGGGTCATAAGCTGACTTTCTCTGCAGATACGAGCATGGACATGGCCTCGCGGCAGGTCGTTCACTTTCAATTGCGAGGAACCGATGCTGAGCAATTGGGCAAATACGGACTCGAAGCCGTCCGTATCCTACGCGAAGTGCCTGGCCTCACGGATGTGACCACCTCACTGGAAGAAGCTCCAGAGCAAATCCTGCTCGAACTCGACCGAGAGGCCGCCACGACCTATGGCGTCACATCCAATGCCGCCATTCAGAGTTTGACTTGGGCCCTACGCGGTGCAGCTCTGCCGCGCTTCCAAGAGAATGACCGGGAGTTACCCCTCATCATCGAGTACGACGAGGAGGATGTCGCCGGGCTTGACACCGTTCGAGACCTTGAAGTGTTCACACCCACTGGCGTCGTTCCGCTTTCCGCCTTCGCAGAGCTTGATTTTCAGCCGGGACAGGGACAAATCTTCCGCTGGAACGGAAAAATCACCTTTGACATCCAGGCCCGTGTCACTGACCCAGCACGGCAAACGGAATTGGTGCGAGCGGGTTATGCGGCTCTGCAAGAGATTGAACTCCCCCGGGGATTCAGCCTCGGCCAGGACGAATCCGCCCTTGCGCGTCAAGCTGAGGAATTCTCTGAGCTGACCAACGCCCTGCTCCTCTCTGTCGTGCTCGTGTTCCTCTTGATGGGCATTCTGTTCGAGTCATTGCTGCTGCCCATCTCAGTGCTGACCACGATTCCCTTTGCAGCACTTGGAGCCCTGTGGACCATCTACATCACAGGCACGACCATGGATTCTGTGGGCTTTGTCGGCCTGATCATCCTAGTGGGCGTGGTCGTCAATAACGGCATCGTGCTGATTGACAAGATTCACCGTGGGCGCACAGAGTTTGCTACTCGAATGGAGGCCGTCCTTGCCGGCAGCCATGCACGCGTTCGCCCGATTCTCATGACAGCATTGACGACAGTCTTTGGACTGCTCCCCATGGCCACCGGTGAGGCGAGCAGCGATGGGATTGACTACCGTGCCCTCGCCACCTGCGTCGCAGGCGGCCTTGTGATCTCTACATTCTTCACCCTTTGGATCGTGCCCCTGGCCTACACGGTGATGGATGATGTGGCGAATACCATTGGGCGCTCCATCCGCCACAGTTTGGGATCCAAGCGTCGCCCCTAACCGTAGTCCTTCCCCTCTGCTGTTCCCGCGAAGGGAATGGCCCCTAGCCCCGTGAGTGAATCTCACCGATTCAGGCAGCATGGGTGGGCGACTTGCTCTGCGATCTCTACACTAGCGCACCCTGTTCCTTTCCACCTCGAGCCCCCCACGCCGACCCGTCTAGCTCCCCCGAGGAGCCACACCCCATGGCCCGTAATCCCTCCAGCTCACTCCCCAGCCAGCCCGGGCCCATTCCTAAAGGGGTACGCCTTGCTGCGGTGGTGTCCGACTTCCACAGTGATCTCACGGGGGCCATGTTGGAAAGTGCCCGGTCCATCTGGACCTCGGCTGGTTTGGCCGACGCTGATTTGGAAGTTGCGCGGGTCCCCGGTGCCTTTGAGCTGCCCCTAGTGGCGCGCCGGTTCGCCCAACGTTCCGACATCCATGCAGTCATCTGCTTCGGGCTCGTCCTCAAGGGCGAAACGACCCACGATTACTGGGTGGCTCATGCGGCCACCGAGGGGATCATGAAGGTCAGCTTGGAGACCGACACCCCTGTCTTGTTTGGCGTGCTGACTTGCGACACACTCGACCAAGCTCGCACACGGGCATTGAGCGTCTCCCAAGGAGGCGTTGAAGACAAGGGTGCCGAATTGGCACGTGCCACCCTGCAAGTTTTGAGCGCCCTCGAATCGGCCTCCGGCATTTCACACCTCTAACCCTAGATCCTGCCCTTCGATGGCCGTAAAAAAACGCACCCGTGCCCGCCACTTGGCGTTGCAGTTTCTGTACCAGGTTGACCTGCTCGGAGTGGACAAGCTCGACGATCTGACTGCGTTCTTGCAGCAAGAGGAACCCTCTGCCGAAACGCGCAAGTTTGCGCGCCGTATTGTGAAGGGCACGCTCAAGGCTCAAGATGAGCTGGACAAGACGATTCAGGGAGTTGCTCAAAACTGGCAAATCGACCGAATGGCCGTGATTGACCGCAATGTCTTGCGCTTGGCCGCCTACGAGTTGCTGCTATGCGATGACATTCCGCCCAATGTCGCCATCAATGAGGCCATTGAATTGGGCAAGCGATTCTCAACGGCCAATTCTGGATCCTTCATCAACGGCATCCTCGACAAGATCAAGAAGCAACTGGTGGCCGATGAGGGAGGAGACTCCATCGAACAAGCGGCCGAGGGACCTGCCCCCGACCGTTCCGATTCCACCCCTGCGGCCCGGGATGTGTGTGAACCTGCCAGCGCCGACTCCGCGGCATGCACCCTCGCCGCTCCCGTGGATTCGCAAGCTGAAGACTCCCCCCTTACGCCCGAAGCCCCTCAAACTGGCGTCGAAGATTCGTGAGCCTCTTCAAGCGTCTTGCTGAACGCCTAAGCCGCACCCGTGGGGCCATGGCGGATGGGATCTCGGCCCTTTTCCGGGGTGGGCGAGCCATCGATGCCGAGCTTTTGGGCGAATTGGAGCGACTCCTCTATACGGCTGACCTAGGTCCCATCGCAACCGAGATCACCAGCGAATTAAAGCGACTCCACGCCCGCGGAGAACTCAAAGGGGAGGAAGACGTGCGCGCCGCTGTGCACACCATGCTCCTCGATCGCATTAGCCAAGAGGGGGGAACCGTCGATATCGACGCCCATGCGCCGACTGTCATCTTGGTGGTCGGCGTCAATGGCTCAGGCAAGACGACGACCATCGCCAAGCTGGCCCACCGCTTCCAGGCCGAAGGCAAGAGTGTCCTACTCGGGGCCGCCGACACCTACCGTGCTGCCGCTGCCGATCAACTTGAGATTTGGGCAGAACGCAACGGCACCCAGATTGTGCGCCAGCACACAGACAATGCCGACCCCGCCGCAGTGGCTTTCGATGCGGTCACTGCAGGCGTTGCCCGCGAGGTCGACGTGGTGATCATCGACACCGCTGGCCGTCTGCACACGCAAAAAAATCTCATGGACGAACTCCATAAGGTTCGGCGAGTTATCACCAAGTGCCTGCCGGGCGCTCCTCACCACACTCTCTTGGTACTGGACGGCACCAATGGCCAGAACGCCATCCAGCAAGCCCGACACTTCACTGAGACCATCGGAGTCAGCGGCATCATCGTCGCCAAGCTAGACGGTACCGCACGGGGCGGCGCCCTGTTCGCCATCAAGGACACCCTTGGCTTGCCGGTTTGCTTCATTGGTACGGGCGAACAACCCGAACTCCTCGAAGTCTTCGACCCCCGAGCCTACGTCGACGCAATCCTGACCTAAGGGTCAAACTGCGCCGCCGCAGGGAGTCTCCCCATCGGCAAGCGCACACGCCCTTCGCGACCTCAGCGCGCCGAGCACACGAGGATTCTGCGGGGATTCCCCGGTGCGAAGATGCACTAGTGACCCCCGTGGCTACACAGTGAATTGTGCTG
>CAYXZD010000026.1:0-23377 GCA_964469565.1 uncultured Planctomycetaceae bacterium | reverse complement strand
CCGACTGCGGTGACCGCAAGGGCTCGGACTGCAAGACCAAGGCCGACTGTGGCGATCGCAAGGGTGCGAATCGCTGGCGTCATACCCGAGGAGGATCCCACGGCGGCGGCGGATGCCCGCTTGGCCACGGTAGCTCCCGCGGAAAGTCCCACGGCGGCGACGGATGCCCGCTTGGCCTAGGCGACCATTCGGGTAAACCCAATGGCCTCCCGCATTTCTCCTTCGGTGGCCAGGGCGGTCACTCTGGGGGAGGCCCAGCATGGATGGGCCACATGATGGGTGGCGGCGCTAAGGGTATGACCTTCCCACGACGAGGCGGTCACGGCGGGGCCGGACAACTCTCTTTCGGCCTAATGATGGGAGATGGCGAGGGCGCTCCCAAGGCTCTCTTTATCGGTGGCGAAGACTGCTGCGAAGAAAGTGAGGAGTGCGAGGAGATCATTGAAGACCTTCGCGAACATGTGGAGGATTTAGAGGAGCGCCTTAGTGAATTGGAAGAGATGATCGAACGATTCCGAGGGGGCCGCGGCCGCTGAGAGATTCACATCATCTAGGGGAACAGTGCAGGCGCTGACCTCGCCCCCCTTGGTGATTCTGGTGACAAGGGCTGCTCCCCAACCAGGGGGCAGCCCGTTGCTTTTGGATGGGGGTCAGCGCAGCTAATCGTCTAGGGTGCGTGGGTCGAACCCTTGGGGGAACAGGTCTGGTAGCAGCTTGCCAAGGTCGAGCACCTTGGCGCTTGGAGTCCAGCTGTGAACGACGCGCGCAACCGAGATGAGCACTTCATCATCGAGGTCCCCTTGGGCGCTACTCAATGAGGGTGTGCTCGCGGTGGACGTGGCTTTGCGAGAGAGGTGATTGTCCACCATCTTCAGGATGCGATTCCGAACGTCATTGGGCGAGAGAAAAGCACGCTTCACGAGAGGAAGTAATCGGGAACCATCAGTAAGGGGCAGCCCGTGGCGTGCACACATGCGTTGGAGGAGGTTTTGGGCGTCCATGGGGCGATGTATTGCGTGAATCCGGAGAGGGGAGGAGGGTCTTGGCTGGCCCTAATCAAAGGTATCCCACCTGCCCGCTGAAGGCGTGGGGGGCCGTAGGCCCAGGGGCAGAGTTCCCGATCTGGAACAGAATCGTCGGCCTCTTGAGCGTCCTAGATGCCCTAGGTGGGACTTTACACGGGAGCTTTCAAGGCAGCTTGACTCAGTGCCGATCAGGGAGAGACGGGTACCCGTCCATCCCAGACTTCGTTCCATGTGGCCCCGAATGACCATGTTCCGATCGCTCCTATTCGCACTGCTCGCCCTTGCGGCCCTTACGGCCTTGCCTCCACAGCCTTCCACTGCCCGTGCAGGGACTGCTGTACGAATGGACCTCGACGAACTCGTCGAAGCTGCAGATCTAGTCCTGGAGGCACGCGTCACAGCTGAATCGCCCGTGCTCGGAGACAACGGATTGGTGTACACCGATCTGCAATTGGAAGTGGAGCGCACATTCTGGGGTGAGGACTTGCCCCTACGCACGATCCGCGTCCCGGGGGGGGCGCTGCCTGGTGGACGGGCGACCATGATCCCCGGTTTGACCCATCCCGGCCTAGGTGAGTCGGCGCTGCTCATGCTGAGCTCCCCGAGCCTAGGTGGCGTTCGGATTCCCTGCGGCCTATCCCAAGGGTGCTACCGGATTCTCACACCCTTGTCGGGAACCAAGGTGGCCACACGTGAGGGAAGCCCCGAAGCGTTGATCGATCCGGTGACCGGTCAACTCTCCCATGGTCAGCATGCACAGGTGCTGGACTATGCAGAACTAAAAGCACGTTGTCTCGCAGCCTGTAGCGCCAAGCAGATTCGCCTAGGTGTCCAGAACGGAGAAGGTAGATGAGGGTTGGCGCTCAGCTGACCGGACTGCGCCGCTATGCCTTGCCCCTAGCCTTGGTGCTGAGCACAGCGTGGGCCGGAGCCCACGTGCGCCTGATCTTCTCTGATAATGGAAATGTCCTGTATTGGCAGAGTCCTTCGAGTATCTCGGTCGTAATCAATTCGGCCGGTTCGGATGACCTGCCTGATCGAACGCAATACCCCGCCCTGCGCAATGCGATCGATGAGTGGAACGCCGTAACAGGGACCCAAGCGCATTTGGTTGAGGACACGAGCGCAGCCTCTCAAGCAAGTACGAATTGGAGTTCAAGCCAGCATCACATGATGTTGTTTGATGAATCCAACTCTTCTGGATTCTTCCCCAGTGGGTCGGGGATTGTGGCAGTGACGCCGCTGACGTTTTATTCCAGCGGAAAAATTATCGATGCAGACGTGCTCTTCAATGGAAGTGACTTCAATTTCACCACGTCCCGAGAGGCCAATGCCTTCGATGTGCAAGACGTAGCGACCCACGAGCTTGGGCATCTACTTGGCCTAGACCACAGCGGCTGTGCTGGGGCGAGCATGTACCCCTACGTGGACCCCTCCGTGATCCTGCACCGCAGCTTGTCGAGTGATGAAATCGCCGGCCTGCAGAGCATGTACCCCGTGTCTCCCCGAGGGTCCATACGTGGAACAGTCCAGCGGTCCAGCTCGGGAACCCCAGTGCGCGGTGCCTGGGTGGCGGCGCGTGACAGCCAGGGACGGCTCGTTGCGGGTGCCTTGGCCAAGTCGGACGGTTCATTCAAACTGCATTCCATCACACCGGGCAACTACAGCGTCTATGCCACGCCCCTCGACTATCCAGTCTCAGCCACTAACCTCGGGGCTGGCCGCACGATCGACACGGACTTTGCTTCGACGGTGTCCGGCCCTGTAACGGTGAGTGGCACCTCAGAGACGAACATGGGTAGCTTGTTCGTGGGGCCGGATGTGGATCTCAGTCTGGGTCGGGTGTCCGATGACTATCCCCTCAGGGCGACGACTGGGAAAGCAACTTCGCTGACGATTCGGGGCGCGGGGCTCAAAGTGGGTTCGATCTTGACTGCTAGCGACCCGGCGCTTGAATTGACCAACATCCAATGGCTCAAGGGCCAGGTGCGCTTCACGGTTGCGGTGCCGGAGGGTGCGAGTCCGGGGCATGTGGACATGACTGTTTCACGGCCCGGGGGGCAGGTGAGTATTCTGAGCGCTGCCCTAGAAGTGACGCCAGACGATCCACGGTTGACCCTAGTATCCCCCCCCAGCGGACCTGCGACGGGTGGCACTGTAGTGACTATCCTCGGTTCGGGATTCCGCGCGGGGGCGCGAGTCGTAGTAGGGGATCAGGTCTATCAAGATGGCAAGCCGGGCGGCTGCATGGTGAATAGCGATGCTTCCATCACACTGACAACACGCAATTCGATTCCCGGCGTCCACGACGTGACGGTCATCGATTCCAGTGGGGTGGAGGGCCGTGCACTTGCATCGTTCAGTGCCCAGGCGAATCCTGTTCTCGATAGTGTCTTCCCTCCCGTAGGGAACAGTGCTGGGGGAACCCAATTGACCCTCTCGGGCAGTAGCCTGGTTGCGGGGTCGACGGTGCACATCAACGGCGTTCTGCAGCCCAACCTCTACTTCATGGGGCTCAACCAAATCCAGGTGATTACCCAGCCTGGAACTCCAGGTGGACCCTACACCTTGACTGTGACAAGTCCCGGAGGCGGTGCGGACACGGGCAGCTATTCCTATGTGAACAAACCTGATCCACGCCTGTTGAGCGTCAACCCAGACACCGTGGGGCACTCGGGAGGCGATGCGGTGACATTGAGGGGTTATCAGCTGGATTCGAACACTGAGGTCTGGGTGGGCTGCGATCCCCTGACAGGGGTGGGGGGGAAGCGGGCAAGCACGAGTCTTGTAGATACCCAGACGCTGACGATTTCTGCTCCCGCCTTCAGCGGTGGTTCGCGGGCAGTTCTCGTGCGGGATCCAGTTACGGGGCAGGCGTCCATGGTGCCGGGTGCTTTGACCTATACCGCGCCTCCCCAGAAAAGCGTGGGGGGTGGTTGCGGTATGGTCTCACCAGGGGGCCCGACGAGTTGGGCCCGAGTCCTTGCCGGTAGTGGCTGGATCCTTGCTCTGATGGGATGGCTTCTTGTACGGCGGCAGCGCTTCCGTCTATCGGGTGCCTGATTTGATAGGGTGCTGGGTATGGATGCGCCCAACACCGCTGTAACGCAACGACCTAGCCACGAATCTGACCGCTGCCCCACCTTCGTTTTTGACATCGAAGTGGCTGGCTTTCCTTGGGAAGAGGTTGATGAGATTACCCGAGGTTATCTACTCGGCCGGGAGCGGGACCCAGCCCGGCGAGAGGCCGTCAAGGAACGAATGGCGCTCTATCCAGGGTTAGGCAAGGTCATTGCGATCGGACTGTGGAATCTGGAACAGGACACGGGCTTGATACTCTTGGAGGGGGAATCCTGCGAAGAACGTGCCTGGGAAAAGGTAGCCCATTCCAAGATTCTTCGTGGGGACGAGACTCAGTTGCTCGAACGGTTTTGGGAACTTGTTTCTTGGCGTGATGCACGCGGACGATTGCCACGGTTGGTGACCTATAACGGGCGAGGGTATGACGGGCCAATCTTGAGTGTACGCTCGGCGCAGCTAGGTCTTGCCCCTTCGCGAAACCTTGTGCCCTACCGATACGACGTTTCCGATCATTGTGACCTGTACGATGTGCTTACTTTTCAAGGAGCGACCCGTGATCGTTACTCTCTAGATTACTGGTGTCGCCGTTTTGACGTGGAAAGCCCAAAGGGCTCGATCGACGGTAGCCAAGTTGGCCGTGCGTACCGCGAGGGCCGCATCGAGGACATTGGGGAATACTGCTTGAGGGATGTTAGAGCGACGGGACAGCTGTACCGGCGCCTAGAGTCCACGCTGCTGCCACTGTTCAAAGGTGGGTCACGATGATGCTGGCCCGTGGGGTTCGGAGTTCCACTGGCGAGAATTACGTCGCGTAATCGGCCCTGGCGGACTAGGCTGGAGTTGTCCCCGAGGCCTCGTTCATTTGCGCTGCTATGACTAAGTCCCATAAGCTTCTGCCTGTTTTGGCCTGTGCTGCCCTCCTCAGCGGTCTCGCACACCGCAGGGTCGACTCAGGTCAACCAACCCTCATCATCAAACCATTCCTCTTGCATGAGGTTCGGGAGTTGGTCTGTGTCGACTCACAGGTGCTGGTTTACAACCCAGCCGAACGCGGCGAGTCGATCACACTCGACCGCTTGGAAGTGCGGGCAGATGGGGTCCTGATTGAGCGCATTGTCTTAGGGTCTACATTGCCCGGCGATAGGGAATACGGGGAGACCCAAGCTTTGATTGAGCGGTTGCCCCATGAGATTGCGCACCGCCACGATGAAGATCGTTTTTTTGCTTCACCCGATGCCCCAGAGTTTGAGGGCACTGAAGCGGTGGCGGCCATGCATGAAGTACAGCGTAGCGTGGCCGCTATGGGGGATCGCTATACATTGGAGGGTGGCCAGCCGTTCGAACATCTGAACTTCATCCTTCCTACCGATCAGGTGTTCTTCCCCAATGACATGCCTGGTACTCAGGCGCAGATCCAGGTGAGCGTCTACTGGACGAGTCCCGATGGACACCAACACGTTTCACAGGTCGAACATCCTTTGACTTGGCGCGGACAGGCGCCCACCCTGCCGGAGAGCTTCAAGACGGCAAATTCCTCTGCTTCTGTACACCGAGGGGATTTGCATGTTCACACCTGCCACGGCGAAGCCCTCGGAGCTTGCTCGCCGTCAGCCAATTGCTATGCAGAGACTCTGCAGGTGTCCGGATCATTCAGCCTAGACCAGCTCAAGAGTCAGTATCAGGCCTTAGGCATGGATTGGTTTACTGCGACAGACCACAGTTACTGCATCAACAGTGATGCTGAGTACGATGTGATCACCGCTGAGGCTGCGGCAATCACAGACGGCTCATTCGTGTGTATCTCGGACACAGAGCTCTCCAGCGATGAGGAAGGTCCGCAGGAGGGGAGTGATGGAGGAGACGGTATCTGCCTGTGGGGTACAGAAGCCAATCATATGGGAGCCCATGCCCTGAAACAGCGGATCTATGGGGGTGACGATGCCCTGTTCGGATTCTGCGATGGTCTCTTCTCCGATGTGCTCAATGGCTTTGTTCAAAACATCGCCACCATTCGCAGCGTTGGAGGTTATCCGATCGCACATCACCCAGCCGGGGGGACCTTCTCGTGGGAGAGTCGCCAATATGCGGTGGGCATGGAGGCCAATGGCCTGCATGGGGTTGAGATCTGGAATGGTTCGACACAGACGGGCCAGGGAGGCCACGTTCAGGATTGGGTGGACTGGCTTCTCGGAGGTCGATTGCTGTATTGTTATTCGGGCAGCGACACCCATGACCAGGCCTTCGGCTTCGGATCCAATCACGTTATTGTGGACGGTGCTCTGACGGTTGCGAGTCTTGAGGCGGGTATCCGAGCAGGCGCAGTTTATGTTTCCAATGGGCCGGCTCTTGTGCTTGAAACAGATCTTGGCGGTGCCACCCTGCCAATGGGAAGCTTGCACACACTCCCCAATCCGATTCCCGCAGCGGTCACCACCGTTCGTGCTCACTACGATTTTGGTGCAGGCTCCGGAACGGTGACACTCTTCCGAGGTGTAGCCGGGGATGCGAGTGAATCGGTGATTTTCACATCGGGAACCCTCACGGGCTCGGGCTTTGTGGAGACGTTTGATGCACTCGATCAGTCGGGAAACCACTCTTGGTACAGGGCCTACGCAGAGAATTCAGGGGCTTCCCAAGCGGCGTATTCCAACCCGGTCTTTTTCGTGCCCGGGAGTGGTAGCACCTACTCGTATTGCACAGCAAAACCGAGTTCACGGGGCTGTGTACCTACCATCTCGGGGGCTGGAGTGCCCAGTATGACCCCAGGTGTACCCTTCCATATCCAGGCGAGCCAAGTTCACAACTCTCAATTCGGCATCCTCGTCTATTCCCACGGGCCGGACTTCAATGCGTTCTTCGGGGGTACACTTTGTGTGGACTTCCCCCTGCGCCGAGTAACGGTCCAAACGACCGGTGGAAACTCGAGCGGTCAAGACTGTTCTGGGGCACTGAGTTTTGACTTCAACACTTGGATTGCATTGGGCAAGGATGCGGGCATCGTTGCGGGCGAGACGCTATTCGCCCAATGGTGGTACCGCGATGGACAAGACGCATTCGGCGCCGGATTGACCGACGCTCTGCAATTCACCGTCCAACCCTAGAGGGTCCTCGGGGATACTTTTGGGCAGGAGACCCATGCACCCCTGGTCAAGGCAGGTTCGATTCTGAACGACTGCTGCGATCACTCCGCTTGAATGGAGAGGCCGCCCGAGGCACGTAACTCAATGCGGTAGGTCTTTCCAGGCCGTAGTTCCATGGAGGGCGCCTCGCCGTGAATCGATCGAACTCCTTTCGAGGCGGCTAGCTCGGGATCGTTGGCGTAGTTCCAAAAATTGCGCCACAGATCATCGTAGAACGGGTCTGGTAGCTCGTCGCCCCGGTGGGGCAGGGGGTGTGTGCGCGGCTGGTCGAGCTCTGTCCCTTCGCTGGGGGCTTGGTGCTCTGAGAAGACGCGCTTGAAAACTGCCACAGACGTCCCGCGCAGAGAGTCCCCCGCCTCCACATACTCATCCCCGAATTTGATGACCAAGCCTTCGATGTAGATCACCTTGCCATCGATCGTGATCTCACGGGCCGGTCCAGCAGGCTCCCCAGTATCATCGAGGTCTTGAAAGCGGACCCGGGTGATCAGTCGTTCGGGTGCGTCCGGTGAGGGGCCTTGATCAAGGACCTCCAAACGGGCCAAGCGGTGGTCCACCTTCGAGAGCCACAGTGAGAGTTCGAGTTGTTCTACTTGAGCTTGGCTTTCAGCGAGGTCCGCTGTGAGGCCCTCGATCGCGGCTGTTTGCTCTTGCAGTAGTTGCACCTTCTCCTCGATGTCTCCGGTGAGGTCCGCAATCTGTGCGTCCCGTTGCTCCACTTCCTTTTCGTGGCTCAGTAGCTCGCCCCGCAGGAACATGGTCCACCACCCAATGAGGGCCACGACTGCGGCGAGGAGCCCAGTGCGGATGATTGTCGTTACGTTTTTCAATGGGATAGTCTCTTGGGTGTCCACGCCCCTCTTGGGCTGAATCGAGTCTAGCGAATCCGTGTGGCTCGCACACGATTGCGTCTGTGCGGTAAGGTGTATCCATGCTGGTTCACGCACTATGGGCTTTGGCGACCGTTGGCGGCTTTCCGGTGCCCCAGGACGCGCTTGAGACTCCCTGGGCGCCCGTTCCTGAGGATTGGATATGCCTCGACGTCAGGCGCACACCCCCGAGGGACCGCATGGCTCACTGGGTGGATGTGACCCAGGCTGCGGGCTTCGGTGGTCTCGTCCTGAGGCTTGGAGACGAGATGGTGGGGGAGGAATCGGCGTGGATTCCTGAGATGGAAGCAAGTTGCTTGGAGCGTTCCTTGAGCCTGGGCTTGAGTTTTGAACACCGCCCCACGGAAGGAGACCTTGGGCGTTGGCTGGCAGCCTGCCGGTACTTGTTCTTGATTGATCTTCCTGCCGCGGAAGCGGGCGGCGCTGCGGAGGATCGACTCACTGCCCTCCTGCGTAGGGAGAGTCCGGCTGCCATCTTGAGTGGTGTGCCAGAGCCTTCCCTGGTTTACCAAGGGGGGCTCGCTCCAATCGAGGGCGTTGCACCTGGAAGCGCTGCACACGTGTGCCGCGCCTCGCTGGCAAGCCTGACGCCTAGGGTCTACGCAGACCCGCCCTCGGTCACCCAACCGCTGTTTCAATTGCATCAGCAGACAGTTGGGCGCGGGGCCTACCTGCAGTTAGAGGTCAGTCTCGATGAAACAGGCGGGTTCCATCCGGGAGATGAGGATCGCTTGCGTGCCTATGGGGTGGAGCGTGAGCAGGTCTATGCCATCGATCGAACGGGCGGTGGCGTTGCCACCGCATCCAGTTCATTTGAGGGCAATGGTGGAGCGCCCGGCAATGTTCTTGATCACCAGTGGCATACGTCCTGGCGTCCAGCACTGGGAACTGAACGAGCCTTTGTTGAGGTCGCCCTCAAGGAGGAGACCGTAGTGGATCGGGTAGTTCTTCGTGAAGCGCTGCGCACTGGGGAGAAGGTGATCCACTACCAAGTTTACCTGCGCGTCCATGGGCTCTGGCGTGAAGTGGGTAGGGGGCAGGGAGTCGGTCGCTGTCGGATCGTCACCCTAGCCCCCTCACCAGCCACGGGTGTGCGTGTGGTGGTGTCCTGTGAGGGTGACGATCCGGCCCTGGCTAGCCTAGAACTCTATAGCGCTCCGCCTCGGGTCGAGCTTGACGTTCATGAGACGGTCTTTATGGGATCAACGCAGGTGCGTTTGACCTGTTCATATCCGGGGGTTGACCTTCACTACACTCTAGATGGCAGTGCTGTCGGCACGGCTTCACCGCGCTATTCGACACCCCTCGTCTTATCGAGTTCATGTACTCTGAGGGCGGCGGCGGTCGTCAAAGGAGAGGTTTGTAGCCGCGGGGTTGCGCAGGAGTTTCAGCACTTTACGGCTGACACTCTGTGGCCAGCACAGAATCCAACGACGCTTCACCAGGGCTTGAGCAGTCAATTGAGCCCATCGGGCAGATTAGAATGGAGCGGGTATCTCACAGTGCCGGAAGATGGGATCTACACCTTTCTACTCCCGGTCAACACTCCATTGGATGTCATCCTCGACGACCAGTGGGCGCTTGGCCACGCCAGTGGTAGGGCATACGAAGGCGCGAGGAAGTCCGTGGGCTTGAAGCGAGGATTGCATGCATTACGGATTCAGAGTCCCGTGCAAGGGTCCCCACTGGGCACCCTTGCTTGGAGGGGGCCCGGCTTGGCCCGCCAACTGGTGCGTCCATCGGATTGCAGTCACTGAGAGGGTAGGAGAGCTGGATTCTCGTCGTCCTTGGTCTGGCGAGACCTCCGGCACTTGGGATGCAGGGGACTCTGCGGTCGCTGGGCTGACGGACCAGAATCGAAGAGTGCTAACCGCCTAAGCGGTCGTGGGTCTCGTTGTCTTCGATCCTGTTTGCTCCACGTGCACGCTGTAGATGTGATGCGGGTCTAGAGCATAAGTCAGCGAGTGCGAGGCGGTTAGCCTGTACGGTGATCGAGCGAGTGGGGCCAATCCATGCGCTGACGGCCTCTGCAAGCCGCCCCGCACTGGCATGATCGATGAGTGACAGGAAGTGCAAGAACTCACTCGCAGGGCTAGTCATGATGGAAGCCACGAGGCGAGTGGTGAGGTGGGCTCCTTGGAGGAGCAGGTCGGCAAGTGCCTGTTCACGATCGGGTCCAAGCCCACATTGATTCAGGAGAGCCTCTACCTTGTACGGCACGCCCCTCGCCAGCTCGCCGATGAAGGCTGATTGGAAACTTGCTGCCCCTGCTAGTGTGGCAAGGCGCTGCACTTCAGCAGCCGTAGATCCCGATACCGTCACGTCATCCACATATAGGATATGTGCCCCCTTCCATGGAGTTCCATCGTCAATCACGTACTTGCCGCGAACACTTGCATTGCGCTCCATTGCCTTGTTGAGTCCGGCATAGGAGCCCTGCTCAATCTCCATCTGTTGTTTGTCTGCGTTGATTATCACGTTCAAGTGGTGGACCCCTAGGTTCTCAGCGAGTGTTGAGGCCAGTAACCACCCTGGCAAGAGAAGGCTTGCCTGCAATGAAGCGACCTTCCAATTCACTTGGGATCCCGTCGAATTCGCCAGGCTCTCCCGGACAGCGTTGCTGAGTTCGGCCCCATAATGAGCAAGGCTCTCGCGGTCACCGTGTTTGAATCGTGAGTACACCCGGCCCTCCTCGGAGTTCAATTGGGCAGATCCATAGGAACGCAGGCTGATGCTAGGGGTGCCGCAGAACGGTTTCACTTCTTGGCGGTGGGGCACATGAATGGGTTCATCATCTTCGAACAGATGGATGGCCCCGAACAGGCCTGCGATGTTATTGCCCACGGTGACATTGCCCGATGTGAAACTCCCCTCAAGAAACCGAGCGTTCCCCCCCCCCCAGCCAGAGATGGTCGAAACTCCAAGTGGCTGCGAGGGCTTCGATTACCTCTTGCACTCGACCTCTCCAGCACTCTAGCCCTATCTGCTCAAGGGCGCGTTTGCCAATCCACTGCTCATAGGTTTGCTCCTTGCGGAACAAGTGGTGTGCGAGCTCTAGATTGGGGACGAGCTGACCGTTGATGAACGCGGCGGAGCCCACGCCTGTGCCGAGGGTTAGCACCAGCTCCATTCCAACACCCTCTATGAGTCCTAGGCCCTGGACATCGGCATCATTTCCCATGCGAACCGGTTGATGGGTCTGTTTCTCTAGCCAATGAACAAGATCAAAGCCCTGCCAGTCTGGGTGCAGATTGGGGGCAGTCTGAATCCGGTTGTCTATGACGACCCCCGGGAAGCCGACGGCCACCCGATCAAATGCTCCCTGGCGCTGTAATTGGCTGTGCAGGACCTTGAGCACATCCGCAACCCGCCCTGGCCGAGGGGTGAGTTCGCGATCTCTGCGCGTCATGGGCTTTCCATCCCTATCCAAGATGATCATCTTGAGCCCCGTCGCACCTATATCGATCGCAAGGGTACGAGGTGCATTGGGGTGTGGGGATGTGCCGGGCAGGATCGACATGATTTGCATTCTACCCTCCCCTCTCCTACTGCGTCGCAGTGGGAGAGACTGCTGTCCCTATTTGGGACTCTGCGTTCACCGTTTAGCGACCGACCCCACGACTCCACAACCTTGTGAAGGAGCTTGGCTCGTAATTGGCAATCCTGACCGGGAGCGAGGCGGCCCACCAAGCGAAGCTGACGGCTGGGTTACAAGAATAGAGTCTTGCCCCCCAGAGCTTGTTCCTAAACCTCCCCGGTGGACAGTCAAGGAAACGCTCCCACTTGCTTTCGTGCGGGGGCTGATGGACAGGCCAATCCGAAAGTGCGGCATCCAAGTGGGGAAAGCACTCCGCGCCTCTCACGCGACTCACCCACGCAAGCAATGATGGGGCTATCACTCCCAAGCCTTCGGAATGAGCTCGTTGAAACCACGCGGGCCACTGAATCTTTGAATCAAGGGTGATGAGCATGCGGTCCACGTCTAAGAGGTGCCGTAGGCGTCCCGCCCCTCGATCAATGTCCTCGAAACAGGAGAGGGTCAGATAGAGCAGGGCCGATTCATCACTCAGTACGCGTACAGGATGACCATCAATGCTGCATGTGTCTTGTTCCTGCCACAACCGGTCAAGATCCAGGTCGTAGGACGGGTGTGATCCAAGGGTCCAGTGCAAGTCTAGCCGTACGTTTCCGCGTGCGTAGTCCCATCCATGGGCGGCCCGGATGGATACTCGCGTGCCAAGGAGCAACTTGGACAAACGCTCAAACCCTTGTGCTTCCAGCATGTCGTGAACCTGAGGCAGGTGCTTGACCGGGACGAGCACATCTAGATCTCGGTAGAAACGTCCCTGCAGGTCTCCAAAGAACCGCGTTGCGAGGAACGGTCCCTTCAACACTCGATAGGGGATGGTGCGTTCCTCGAGTTGTTCGATTAATCCCCCAAGAGCCATCAGCAGGCCGCGTTGGTGGTTCCTCTGGGACTCCATGAACTGATTCAGAAGGTCCATTTCCTTGGCATCGAAACTGTCAGGGATGTCGGAGCCACTAATTTCATGGCCAAACCAATAGCGCAGTTTTTGTTGGTCTAGGAATTCAAGCAGCTGCGTGCCACTGATCTCACTCATGGCCCGTGGGTCAATGAATTCATGGTGGGCACAGCGCAGGATCCTCCGGACCAGAGCGAGGCCTTCAGACCAACTTTCGCCATTGGATTTAGCGTCCATAAGCAGCAAGTACCTGATCGCTAATGGCGTATCGATGAAGGTCGGCTACATCGATGATGAGGTCATAGTGTAAGGGTTCATCTGCATTGAATCGGAGTCCTGCAAATTCAGCCAAGAGGCTGCGCTCTTGTTCGTCGCGCTTGTGCAGGCTAGCTTCGATGAGCATGGCAGCCCGATTGGGTGAATGCTCCATGACGAGTGCACTCTCGTGAGTGCGGATGCCGCGCCGGGTGCCAGAGAGAACACTCCGTACTTTTTCCTCCATGGGAGCGTGCAACTGAACGATGAAGGGTCGTGGAATCCGGTTGGATCCACCCAGGGCGCCAAGACACGCCGCCATGGGTATCGCCCATGCACTGTCGATGATCACACGTTCGTCGATAATCCGCTGGGCTAGGTGTAGGTTGACGGCCTCATCGATGAGTCGACGCAGTTTTGAGTCGTTATAGACACGATCTTGCCACCGAACAGCATCCACGGACTCCATCGGATTGAGCATCGCTTGCAAGTTCGCGAGCAAGGAATCCCAGGTGTGGGTGAGGAGGGCACGGGTTGAGCTGATTCTCAACAACTCTCGGGCCGCCTCGC
Source organism: uncultured Planctomycetaceae bacterium (assembly GCA_964469565.1). GTDB lineage: Bacteria > Planctomycetota > UBA1135 > UBA1135. The sequence continues at coordinate 9,932 of CAYXZD010000026.1, read as the reverse complement.
TGGGAGGTGTGTGAAACAGAGTGGGGATCGCTTCGCAGGCGATAGATCTAACAAGGTCCCCTGGATTGAATACATCCCATCCAAGGCGCTTGGAAAGCTCGCAGGCCGTGACAGTCTTCTTGGTGCCGTGCCGGCCTGCCAGAATGATCACCTCAGACTGCGCGGGTGCCTTGGAATCCATTATGGGCGCTGGGGTCTGGACTCACCGGTGCGTTCCTGACCGGTTTGGGCTGAATACTGGACCAGGATTTCTGACGTTGGCCCGACTGCAACCGCGCGGCCTTGATTCAGCAGGAGGGTTCGATCACAAAGATCTTCGAGGGATGGAAGGTCGTGGCTCACAAAAATGATTGTCCTGCCACCGGCCGCTAAGCTACGCATCTTCTCAATACACTGTTGACGAAAGCCTTCATCACCTACGGCGAGAACTTCGTCAACGAGTAATATGTCTGCATCGAGATGAGCCGCAACAGAAAACCCCAGCCGAGCACTCATCCCGCTTGAGTATCGTTTGACCGGTGTGTCGAGTTGTTTACCAATTCCTGCAAACTCTACGATATCGTCAAAGTGGCGTACGATTTGCGCTTGGGGCATTCCTAGGATTGCGCCGCTCAGGAAGATGTTCTCACGACCTGTCAATTCCGTGTGAAACCCTGCGCTGATCTCCAAGAGGGCCCCTACTCGGCCGCGTACTACGGCGTGACCTTCTGTGGGGCGCGTGACCCTCGAAAGGATTTTGAGAAGCACGGATTTTCCTGCGCCATTATGCCCCACGAGGCCAAGGGTTTCGCCCGCTTGCACCTGGAGTGAGACGTCCCGCAACGCCCAGAGATCCTCGCGCGGGCTACGCGCATTTGAATCCCGAGGACCGAAGAACCGCATTGGGGCTCGCACAAAATCCTCAAGCATCTGGTGCATTCCCATAGAATCGAAACGCGGGCCGTCACCAATGACGTAGCGTTTCCCTAGACCGTGAACTTCGATCGCCGGGGGTCTAGACGACATCGGCGAAAACCTCCTCTTGACGTCGGAAGAACCGCAGACCAAAGAACAGAATCACTAGGCACAGTGTGAGGGAACCAAGGGCAGGCAGGGCTTCAGGTGGTGAGCCTCCCAACAAAGTCCAGCGGAATCCACGCACCACCGTCACCATTGGATTGAGGTGGTATAGGAGTTGCCAACGTGCGGGGATCAGGTCCGAGGAGTATGCGATGGGTGTCAGGAAGAACAGGATCTGAGTTAGGAAGGGAAGGGCGTTGACGACATCCCTGTAACGTACGTTGACCGCCGAGAGCCACAGGCCGAACCCTAGGGCCGTTCCCTGTGCGAGTAGAATGAAGAGTGGCAAGCAGAGGATTTCCAGCGGTGGAATGATCCCATAGAACGGTAGCATCACTGCGAGCAAGGCAAGACCCACCAATAGATCGGCGAGCCCAGCTAGGACGGCGGCCAACGGCAGTGCGAGCCGGGGAAACCAGACTTTGGTGAGCAGCGAGATGTTCATCGAAAGCGATGTGGTGCCCTTCGTAAGTGCATGCACGAAGTACGTCCACGCAACGAGCCCGCAAAGGGCAAACACAGGATAGGGCAGTCCGTCGCTGTCTACTTTCATCATGCGACCGAACAGCAATGTGTAGACGCCCATGGACAGTAGGGGTTGCAATACAATCCAACCGAAACCCACGATGCTCTGGCGGAAACGTACTTTTAGATCGCGCACGATCAGGATCCATACGAGCTCACGGTGGCGCCACACATTGCCCAATTCCAGCCGCGGCCAGGCACGGATGGGTTCGATGATCCACTGATTCCCCTCTGCTGATGCAGGTGCACTGGGCGCGGGCGATGGAGGCTGCATGAGGGTCATGGTGAGCAGCCAAGGGTGAACAGGCACCCTTGGGAGGAATCACGAAATCGTATCCCACCGTAGCGGGCTATGGCTGCCAAGCCAGCCCCGTGGACCGGCGATTCGGCGTTGGTGAATTGGGCGACGGGAACTAGATTCTCATTTTGGCATGGATGTCCAGAATCAGGATCAGGCGGCTGATTGCAGTCTTGCACGGTTGCGACGGGTGGCAAGAATCCAGGTGGCTTGCAGGGGGGTACTCCACCATGTCGGCAGATTCCAGACCTCCTGAAAGTGCAGACAGAAGTAGTGCGCAAAGCCCGCCCAGGATGCCCTACGTTTCTCCCGTCTGCAGGCGATTGCGTAGTAGGCCCAATGCTTGCGCACTAGGGGAAACACTGAATCGGGGGTGGTTGCACGGTCGAGTTGTCTTTGTACCTGAGTGGGCAAATCACTGTGGACTGCAAGGCTCGCGAGGACTGCTTCGGGGATGTTGGTTTGGAGTTCATGCGCCAAGAACTCTAATAGGTGTCGCAGGGTATGCCGGATTTCAAACAGGGAACTGAGGATGAGGACCTCTTCCCAATCCAATTCAGTGCCGTGCTCTTGAACCAGCCGGTAGGCATCGACGATCCACTGGTGCGATGGTACCGGGCTCCATTGATACCCATGTCCGCAGAGGTGAACGAGCATCAGGTTTGGGTTGGGGACATGGCAATGCAGCCCCCGATCAGATTCTGTTGTGATGTTTCCCCATACCTTCTCGTCATGGCTGGGTAGACACCACTCTGCGAGCAGGTGCCAGTGCAGGTCTAGCTCGATGCCGGTGGAATTGACAAACACCTGCTCCCGGCGAAAGGCGCGGAGTCCGTCCGGGATTTCCTGCTTGATTCTCCATCCGGCATCGCAAAGGGCCCGGGAAGCAAGCGGAACTTGTTCAGGGCGGACCATGAGGTCGATGTCGTGCATGGGACGGCCACCTTTGTCAGCACGAAACCAGCCAACTAAGGCGGCGCCCTTCAGAGCGAGTGGAGTGATGCCGACTCCATTGAGGCAGGTTACTGCGCTGGTGTATCCCCGAAGCAGGACTTGGTTTTGAACCCAAGTTGACCGATAGGCCCCCTTGAGGCGGGGATCGAGGGATTCTTGTATAGACCCTTGCCCCGTCAAGTTGCGATACAGTGCAGGCAGTAGTTTGAATGAAGCGTGGTCCACACTCTCGACGCTATGTTCGCGCCGCCACTGCGCCCAAGCTTGGGCGCCTTGTGTTCCCTCCAGTAGCGCGGCTCGCATCAACAGAGTGTGACCGTGATCGGGAAGGTAGCAGGGACGCGTGGCTGACTTCAACTGACTTCACTCTCCCGGCGTCGACGGTCTAAGCTGGCTTTCACTACTCGAAGGTAGTCTCTTTGGGCGTCTCGATGTTGGAGGGTTTGATTCTGTCCGTGAACACGGCGATGAAGAATCACCTCCTGCATGAGGTGTCCCTTCAAGCCGGTCTCGATGGCCCGGACGTACCAGTCAATGGTCTCTCCCACGGTAAGGTCTGTTCGAAATGGTCCCACCTGATCGAATGCGCTCCGTCGCACGAGCACCGTCCCGGGAAGGTACCCCGGCATGGGTTGGGTGGGGCAAGCCCACGCGGCCGCTTCTTCTAAGGTGCAATCAGTGGAAACGAATTGTTGAACATGGCCAAATACCATGTCGAGTGCTGAATTCGATTCAAGAATGTTCCACTGCCATGAAAGCTTGTCGGGAGACCATAAATCGTCTGCATCCAAGAATGCTAAGTAATCTCCGCTGCTTGCGGAGACGCCTGCGTTGCGTGCGGCTCCTGCTCCTTGATTCTCTTGCACGACGACTTGGTCACACAGTGCCTGAGCAATCGACAGCGTGTCATCCTTGGATCCATCGTCGACGACGATGATTTCAGATGGGGCTAGGCTTTGCGAGGTGATGCTCTCGATGGCCTCGGGAAGAAACTTGGCAGCGTTGTAGGCAGGCACAACAACGCTGATGCGTGGCGCCGGACTAGTCATGGGACTTGCTGGGCGGTTGCCTGCGTTTGAGGGAGCGACGGACTAGATGGAGCAATTCATCGCAGCTTTGTTGGGCCTGGGATGACTCATTGCTCGCGTGGACGCGCTTGTTGAGCAGCACATCGGGCAGGATTTCAAATCGTGCGCCAGAGTCCTTTGCCCGGAAAAACCAATCCGTGTCGCTTCCGATTCTGTACTGGGAATCAAACGGGCCGACACGCTCAAGTACGCTGCGACGCATGAGGGCCGTCCCGAGGTGAAAACCAGCGTGATTCCCTTCCAGAAGGCTGGGCTGCAACCAAGGAGGCGCTGCTAAACCGTCCTCTAGGAATAGGCGCTGCCCGCCAAGCGTGAATTCCACGTGAGGGTGGGCATCCAAGAACTCGACTTGAATCTTCAGTTTGTTCTCCACCCAACAATCGTCCTGATCTAGGAACGCAATGAACTCACCGCGTGCGGCCTCTAAGGCTGCATTCCGAGCTAGGGCGACCCCTTGATTGGCCTGGTGGATGTAGACCAGGCGCGGGGAACTCTCAAGCAGCATGCGGGAGCGGTCTGTTGAGCCATCATCGACGGCAATGATTTCATAATCGGAGAAACTCTGGGCTGCGATGGAAGCTAGCGCATCGGAGAGAAACTCCTCTCCATTGAAGACGGCCATGACGACGCTGATTCTTGGGGTACTCATGGTTGCGGGTCCCCCTTCTTTAGCGGAGGAAGACTGTATGCCCTGTTGCGCTCGTTTCTTCGTCGATCGAGCGATCGTTTAAGGCATCGGTGCAATCCCAGAGCCTCTGTGGAAACCCCCTGAGTTAGGCTGCCCAAGTGGCTTCGATAGAATAAACCGGTGTGCGAAACTTGGAGGAGGTTCTCCCCAGACTCGCGGGCGCGAAGGAACCAATCCACATCTTCGCTGCCCGAAAGGGACTCATCGAGCGGTCCCACTGCATCCCATGTACTGCGATGAATCAGCGCGCTGCCGAGGTGGAGCGCGCCGGTTGGCTCTGCAAGGGGCTGGGGACGGTCAGGACTAGAGTGGGGGCTCACTTGCTGCAGTTGCGAGAGGGCGATTCCGGTCCCGTTGTTATCCAGCAACGCTTGACCCAGACTCTGCAGATGATTCGGATCCCAATAATCGTCTGCATCCAAGAAGGCGAGGCAGGATCCATGTGACGCTTGAACGCCGACATTGCGGGCTGCAGCCGGGCCTCGATTGGCCTGCCGCAACACGCGGATCTGAGGCTCCCATTCTTTGAGGATCTGAGGAGTAACGTCCGTGGATCCATCATCGACCACAATGACTTCCAAGGGAGGCCTGCTTTGGTCGAGGGCACTCTTCAGAGCGGTTTCGATCAGTGTACCTGCATTGAAGGTGGGTACGACTACACTGATAGAGAGGGCCTTCATTGTGGGCCCTCCAGCAGGTTTTGGATGAGCCCTGCTGTCTGCCCGGGGTTGGAGCTGAGATTGAGTTGATAGGCCGGCGCATGGCGCACCAGATCCGCCATAAACCTGAACGCCTCCTCTCCGGCCCCAGGTAGCTGAAACACAGTGCTGGGGGCGAGGGCTGTGAGGGCGGCGATGGGGGAAACGGGTTTGAGCGTGCTCTCCTCTTGATGGGTGACTCGCGGCAGGAGAATTGCCTGCATGCTGGCACGCTTTTGAATGCAGACCGAGGGGGCCCCGTGCAGGAACAACACCTGTTTTCGGTCGGAAGATCCGGGCAGGCGCTGCGTTCTTGGAAGGTCTCGGCTGAATCGGCCGAGAGTCTGGGGGCTGAGCTTGGCGGAGCTGTAAAGGCTGAGTAGCTCTGGCGAAGCTCCTAAACGAGCGACGCAGTAATCATCGCCAATGTAATCAAGGCCTGCGTGCACACAGCTCAGTGCCGTGGTTGACTTGCCTGATCCACCCCTGCCTACGATCAGCGCGCCCTTGCCCCCTGTGCAAACCGATGCGGCATGCACGAGTTGGTGTCCACGGCTACTGAGCCATATCGACAAGATGCCACGCAGGGGTGATCCACTCTCGTAGTAAGGCACCTGACGTGCTTCCCGGATCCAGAAATGGGCGACATCTGTTTCGCGGTCGAGTAAGCCAAGCTGTCCCCCTCCGATGTCGTAGGTGCCATGGATCGATCCTTCACAAATCGACTTGATCTCCCCTCTAGCAACATAGTCATTTCCATCTGGGCTCGGTGGCCTAAGAGTGACTCCTGTAGACGCACTGTCCCACAGTCGAACGGTGAGGTCGGGATGTCGTTCCGATTCGACTTGAAGGTGTTGGAGGGCGGGAGTAATCACTTCTGGCAAGGCTTCCCCCGCAAACTCCAGCCGGATGAGAAGCTCCCCGATGCTGAAGGTGAACAGGGTGGGTTCGCCTGCCTTCTCGATGGCCTGGTCAAACGCGAGGGCCACTCTTGCTGCGTAGTCTTGCGCGTACCCGCTTGCTCGGCTAGCTCTGATCTCCATCGCCTTCGGGGGTCGCCATGGGCCACCCAGCTTCGTCTGTGTCGTGAATTGGGTCGAGGAGCAGGAGCTCTTGCATGTCCTCAAACTCCTGCAGGACTGGGCCTTCATTCACGGGTTGGATGGGGTCGCTGCATGGGGAAATCTCTACCGGAGGAATCCTTGGCTCGGCGGCGACGATTAGATTCTTGTCGATCAACTGCTCAACAAAACCAAGAGTTGAGCTGGAAAGGTCCAGGCTCTCGTGGGAGTAGAGGGCTGCGACAGTTTTCTGGATAACATCGATGGGCTGCCCCTGTTCGATGAGTTCCCAAATCCTTGCGCCCAAGAGGTTGGAGCTGAAGTAGCTGCCGCTGTCAAAATCAATGAGTACAAGCTCGCCATCGATGACTTCCGAGACCACTTTGGGGGCATTCTGTTGATAGCAACCGGATGGGATCATGTGCGTAGACTACAGCACTGGACACCCTGGTGCGGTAATAAGCCCGCATATGGGGCACATCTCGATATGAGACATGGCGGTCCGGCGCAGGGCGCCTTCTCCTGTGCCTAGGGTTTGGACTGGCGAAGTGCCAAGAGTGCGACGAGTGCGGTGCAACTTGCAGAGAGGAATCCAGTCACCTCCCGAGATGGGGTGTTCCAGCGCCCCACATCGTGGTGGGCCATGGCTAGGGCGGCGATGATCATGAACAGTACGAGGATGCGCTGCCGGCGCCGCCCTCTACCCGAGTACTCTGCTTGAAGTATGTACGCCAGTAATGGATAGACCACGATGAAACCGGGTGCCAAGAGTCGTTCTACATCGATGGCGACGGCTGTGTGCAGAATGAGTAAGACCAGCAGCAGGATTTGATATCGCTGACCAGCGAAGTAGGTACGCGTAGACCTGAGGAAGATCAGTGGGAGCAAGGCGAAGGGTGCCCATGAGTTGATGAGCAGTCGCAGGATGATGGAGGGCGTCAGGAGGCGGCTCGCGTGGCGGCTCCAGCCCTCCGAGAGCGTGAGGCCGCCTTCCGCAGTGATGTTTTCGTGGATGGCCCAGAGTCCCATGAGGGCGGGGATGGGTGCCAGACACCAGAGGCGCAAGTTCTTCACTTTCCCGGGATGGTCAAAGATGTAGAGCGCAGCGGAAGGTAAGAACAACAACCAGGTCTCGCGTGCTAGGGATCCGAGTAGCAGGAGCAAGGCAAATCTGATGGGACGATCGGACTCGAGGTCCCGCAACAATCCCAAGAAAACGAGCATGGTCACGGTGTCGTTGACCTGATATGGGTTCCAGGCGACAAACCCGAAGAAGTACCGATTCATCACAAAAGCGAGCACGGTGATGTTGGCGATGTGCGGGCGGATGCCGGTCTGCAATAGGTGTGTGCGAAGCCAAACAAGCAGCAGGACTAGGAGAGCCGCATTGAATAGGGTGAAAGCCCATTCTGTGGGTAGGGGGATGAGGCCTACGAGAAGTGGTCCAAGGATGCGGAATGCAAACGGCTGTGGAACACCTGAGTAGAAGCCAGGGGCGGCGGCGGCCATTTTTCTATAGTGCACATGGTCCCACTCCAGATAGGCCGGATCCGTTGCATCGATGCCCCCATAGAACCAAAGGGCTGCGACTGTGGCCGCGATGAGCACACCCCAACCTAGAGATCTTGAATCAGTTTCCGAATTGGGGAGATCCACGGCCGCACTAATCGGTGCGCGCAACCGTCACCCGCAATGCCCACCAGTTCTCTAGGCTCGTCTTGCTATTGGCGGGATCATAGTCGGATGCGGTGATTCTCCAACCCGGGGTGAGAATGTCGATAACCCTCGGGGCTTCTGGGAGGCTTGTCGGAATCTTGCCCAGCGAATTACTGGGCGCAGAAGGCTCGCCATCGAAGGAGAGGATGAGATCCGGGACCGGCTCTTGGGTGACTTCATCCCGGATGATGAACTGCGCACCCCACCCGGGCTCTAATCGGACTCTTGCAATGCGTCTGCCAGTCGCATCAGGTTGGAAGTCACTTTCATTGCCCTGCACGAGTCTTCGGCCTTGCATACCCATGACCCACGTGAGAGGCATTCCCTGGGGTAGGTTTTCAATGAGAATCTGGGCGGGTTCGGTGTGGATTGAAATCTGAAAAGGCTGACCTTGCGGCCTCCACAGGGCATCCACATGGGGTGGTGCGATTCCAGTGACGGTATCGATGACTTCGAAGGCTAGGGTGTGGGTCGGGCCGCCGTCCTCGACTGTAATGACAAGATCTTCGAGGGGCGCCCTCAGGGCCATCTTCGTAGTAGGGGAGATGGGGTAGGACTCTTGATTCGCATCGATGTGTAGGCTGAGATCCCCATCGGGCAGGTCTTGAAACTCAAATGGAAATACGAGTCTGCCCTGTTCTTCACGCCACTCGTCCGCCTGCCCCAACACTTTGCGATAGACCAGCGGGTCGGACCCTCTGAGAATCAGCGTGACCCTGTCGCGAAAAGTACCTGTGGCGGAGACGATTCGGGCGGAGATGCTCCCGACTGTGCTCACTAGGGAGTGATCGCACTCTACAAACGATCGTTCTCCGGGTCGAATGGTGGCGGTCAGTTTGGACTCGCTGGTTCCGTCTACGCGAGTGCTTATCTGCCATTCACCACCCTCGAGGCCGCTAAAAAAGAAACGGCCCTGGGAGTCAACGGACTGGGTGGCCTCGCTGCCCGTTGTGATGTGTTGGATACGAACCCATCCTATACGGTGGGAGGGAAGACCGTTCACGAGGATGGTACCGCTCAGCGCACCGGCAGGATTCATCTCGATGGGTACAGGCTCGGCCTGCCTTCCGATGGTGGAGCCCACTCGTGCGGAGCCGAAGAGCAGGCCATCGGTGCTGAGAACCTCGAGGACCCACCAGGAGTCTTCAGTACCGATGATGTTGTCGGGTTGAAAGCGGACCCAGGGGGTGGACCCCTCTCGGATTCTCGTCGCCCCGAATGATCCACTGAAGGGGCCCCCGGCAGACAGATTCCCATTGAGCATCGCCGTAAACTCATCGAGTGGACGGCCCTGGGTGCCCGAGAACAAGAGGTAGTAGGTGGGGCCGACGGGGGCCTTCAACGTAATCTCCTCCTGTACCCCTTGCGGGTCGTCTGGACCAAGCAACTCGAATTCATCCCACCCAATCCAGCCATCTACCTGGCGGTCATCGATCCACTCGACCTCACAATGGGCGGGCCGTGCCACGTCCTCAAGGTGCACCTCTCCGGTCTCGCGGGTGGTCAAGGCTCGACTGGCCTCGTCTCCGATCAGCAAATCCAAATCAAAGTGTGGGATGGGCTCATCGGTTCTCGCGTCGAGTATCCGCAGGGTTAGCGGGGCTCGGTGGTTGGGGGCAACGGGCGGGTCGGTGGTCTCTTGAGAGAGTTCCACAGGCGTAGCCGTCGCTGTTCGGGGCCCTAGCTCAGTTTGCGGATGATCAAGAGTCTCTTCGCCCCCCAGAGCGCTCACAGCAGGCAAGGACGAACCCGCATCATCCTCCGGGAGGATTGCATTGTCGTCGAGCAAATACAGAACGCCGAGAACGGCCACCAATCCAGCCAAGATAAGCCTGAGCTTCATTG
>CAYXZD010000025.1:0-24241 GCA_964469565.1 uncultured Planctomycetaceae bacterium | reverse complement strand
AGTGGATCCCGCAGTGGATCCCGCAGTTGACGCGCGGTGCACGCCGCCTGATCCCGCTCCATTACCCGATCCAGCCACTGGCGCTGCACCGCCTCCTGAGTGAGAGGCTTCGCTAATACGCAACTTCATCCCGCGGCCGGGTTTGAACTTCACCACGCGCTTGGCCGGTACCTCGACCGGTTCTAAGGTGCGAGGGTTTTGAGCTTGCCTTGCCTCGCGCGTACGCACTTCAAAGACGCCAAACTCGCGAAACTCAAGCCGCCTCCCCTCCGCAAGCTCCGTCACGACCTCCCCTAGGAACAGCTCCAACACATCCTTTACGATGACCTTGGTGAGACGTGCGGCCTTGATGCGCTCCAACCGAGCCTTGGCTTTCTTGCCGCGCTCTCCACCACGGGCCACATCCGCTTGGACCTGGTCTTGTACCTGCCGGTACTTTTCATCTTGAGCGCGATTGATCTGCTCGGTGATGCGGGCCACCAACTCTTTCTTGGTGGTGGTCTGAACGGGGGGCTGGGGCATAGGAGAGGGAGTCCAGGCAGGGAGGACTAGGGCAGGGCCCGGATGATCCCCCGGCGGCAAGTTCTTGTCAAGACTAGGCTTGGGCACTTCCGCCCCGCACGCGCCTGCCGCCTCCGCGACATCGACCGCTCGCGCGCGCACGCCCGTGCCCCGAGCCGCCTGCTACGTTTCTACAAGTAATGTGACGGGCCCGTCCCCTTCCATCTCGACAACCATGTGCGCGCCGAAGCAGCCCCGCTCACAGCGCACGCCCATCCCCTCCAAGGCGGCAATGAAGACTTCATAGAGTTCCCGTGCCCGGTCCGGTTCCAGGGCTTGGTCGAAGGAGGGCCTCCGGCCCCCACGCCCCCCGGCCGCCAGGGTGAACTGGCTGACGACGAGCAGAGCCCCCCCCACCTGGTCGATCGCGAGGTTCATGCGCCCATGCTCATCGGCAAAATAGCGCATGTGTCCCACACGCTTAGCAAGGGATTGGGCCTCACCCACGCCATCCCCGACGAGGGCTCCCACCAAGACCAAGGCCCCTCGACCAATCTCACCCACGATTTCACCCTCGACCCGCACCCGAGCCGCAAGCACGCGCTGCACGACGGCCTTCATTGTCTAGGGGCCCTCGCCCGCCGCCCCCGCTGACTTGCTGTCCTTGCGCTCACCTGAGCGGTCTGATGGCAGGGGACCACGCTCTAGGTACATACGTGCCCGCACGCTCTGGAGAAGTCCCGCGAGATCCTTCTGAAGAGCAGCAGCCTCCACCACCTGACTCCACAGATCGTCAGCCCCCTCATGGTCTCCCCCGAGGTCCCGCTGACCCAGCACAAGGGCCTGGTGCACCAGGGGCAGGAGAGCATCGGGGTCCGCCAACTGAGCTCGTCGGGCAGAGTCCAGCGCATCATCCAGCCGTCCCTGCTCATGCTGCGCCACGGTGAGCACGGCCAATCGGCGCCCCCGTGCGATGGACTCTCCAGCCTGAGTCTCCAGGAGCTCCTCAGCCTCCTCGGGCAGGCCAAGACGCACCCACATCATGGCTAGATCCACCTCAGCCTCCACCCGCTGCACACGCCCCACGCGAGGGTCATCCGATGTGTTTTCAAGCCATTGTTCCAAGGCCTCTGCGGCCCGCTCCACATCCCCCTCTTGGGCAAACATCCACGCCTCTAGGTGGCGGGCCCTGAGGTGATTGGGGTCGAGCCGCAAGGCTTCATCAAGCGCAGCCCGGGCCAGCCCCCACCGCCCCGCGAGCAACCGTTCCCCCAGCAGGACCTGGGCGCGGGCATAGTGCGCCCAGGGATTCTCATGATCCAGAGCGAGTGCCTGATCGAGCCACTCAAGCGATTGTTCCCCATCGAACAAGCGTGCCACCAAAACCAGGCGCGCGCAGGTGGGTTCGCGTTGAGCAAGCTCTACAGCCGAAGCCCGGGCGGACTCACCCCCATCCCCTGGGGATCCACTCGCCGCACGCTGAGCCCTTTCAAGGTCTTGGAGCAAGCAACCCAAATCCAGATTCTCCGGTGCTGCGCCAACGAGAGGAACAAGCACTTCAATCGCCTCGGCCCACTGCTCCCCGTCGGCGAGTGCCCGCACGGTGCGCAGTCCTTCTTGGGCCAGAGGGCCCGTCGATGCACCCGGGGATTGCCAAGTGGGCTCCCACTGTGCGACGGGGCTAGCACAGGCGGAAAGTGCCAGAGCACCGGTGCACAGCCAATGGGCCGGGCCAAAGCTAGGGCCATGCTCGCAATCCCTCCTCGCTCTGGGGTGCTGGGAGTTCATCGCTCCCCTGGCCGCAGGACCGCACGCCGACTCCATACCTTCGCGCGCATCTCTTCCCCATTGGTGTGCTGCCAGACAGCGTCACCCCGGGCCGTGACGGTCACGTCAGGTGCAGCGGGGCGTAGGGAGATGCGTAACTCCTGAAAAGCGGCCAGTTGCCATGCATCCAATTGTGCACGCAAAACCGTGTGGGCAGGAATGCCTGGATGGGGACGCAGCACCTGGTCCACACCGCCGGGCACGCTGATCTCCTCCCGGCTAAAGAGACTGTCATCCAGAGTCATGACACAGTGTTCCACCAGCCCAGCAGGTCCCTCGACTGTGATGCGGTCCGCTAACAAGACCGCGCGTTCCATGAATTCATCGGTCCAGGGCGTCGGCACAAATCGGCGCGGTGCAGACGCCGCCTCGTGGGGAGTCGAATCTGCTGAGGGCTGGGACTCGGCGGGAATTGGGTGGGGCCCGGTGGAAGCCGCCGCCCTAGGAGCCTGCCCTGGGCCTGCACAACCGCAGAGACCCAGGCTCAGGTAGGCCACAAAAACGGTTCCAATCCACGCAGTCGAGAATGGAGGATTGAAACACTTCACGGGCGGAGTCCGCAGGCAAGGAGGGCGCGGTCACGGGTTGCGGCGGCACGCTCGCGGGCAATCTTTGCGCCTCTCTCTAGGGCGCGGTCCACCTCGGCTGGGTCGGCAAGCAGCTCGCGGCGCCGATCCCGGGCCGCGCCAAAGTGTTCGTCGATCGCCTCGATGAGGCGCACCTTCAAGTGCCCATAGCCGGGTGCCCCTTCCCCCCCAGCCCGCACGCGTTCAGCCCAGGACTCGAGTTCGCTGGGCTCCAAAAACAGAGTCAAGAAGTCCAGCAGGAGGACTCCTGCTGGATCCTTGGGCTCCTCGGGCGGGCGAGAGTCCGTCAGGATTCGATTGACAGCCTTCTTGAGTGCCTTGCCCTGCTCGAAAATCCACAGGCCGTTCCCGTAGCTCTTGCTCATTTTTTCCCCATCGAGTCCGGGAACGCGGGCGGCCATGGCAGACTCGGGTAAGCGCGCTTCAGGGCGCACAAAGACCTCTTCATACGTAGAGTTGAAGTGGCCTGCCATGTCCTGGGTCATCTCCAGGTGCTGCACTTGGTCCTTGCCCACGGGCACAATCGTCGAATCGTAGGCGAGAATGTCAGCCGCCATCAGAATCGGATAAGTGAACAGGCCCACCGCAGGCTTGATGTTGTGGGCCAACTTGTCTTTGTAGGAGTGGGCTCGCTCCAGCAGTCCCATCCCCGTCACGGTTGAGAGCAGCCACGCGAGCTCGGTGACCTCCGGTACATCGCTCTGCCGAAAGAAAGCCACCCGGTCTGGATCGAGGCCCAGCGCCATGTAGGTCACCGCCACTTCACGCACATTCTCCCTGAGAGCCTGCGGGTCACGGGTGCTGGTGAGGGCGTGGTAATCGGCTATGAAATAGAAATGCTCACCCTCTTCCTCCTGGGATGCGATGTGCTGGCGAATCGCCCCGAAGTAGTTGCCCAGGTGCGCCTGGCCGCTGGGCTGGATGCCGGAAAGGAAGGTGGACATGGGGCTGATGGACTGCGGAAGGCTGGATCCGGGCGGATAAACCCAGTGAAGGGCGGGGAGTCGGTAAGAGCGAGGCGTTGGCTACGGGGGACAGTAGCAACGCCCCGAGGCGGTTGCCACCTAGGGAGCCCGCAGATGGGAACTCTCCTCGGCGCTTGCATCGTGGGCTCGGGACTCGACAATCAGGGCCCCCTCCGAGCACCATGTCCTCCCCCCACTCCCCATGGGTTCACCCCCCACCGGCAAACCAGCTGTCCGTTCGACAGCCTCCTTTTGCATCAGAGGGGTTGTTCCCGCGCAGGGGGACAAGAACCTCCCGCCAGCGATCCACCCTGCGACAATGGCTGCAGCAGATCCCTTGGGCCTGTGCGTTTTTGAGCGCGTGCGCCGGCCCCGGGCAGGAACGACACCTAGCGCCCTTCGTGAGCGAACTGTCCCGGGCTGGTGGCGAAACCGAGCTGGAGGCCCTAGGGGGCGCCCTGATCGTACGGCGCCAAGCTGATACCCACGCCGTCAACTACTGGGCCCTGCGCCCATTGGCCTCCCACTCTCGCAGCCAGGCCGATCGGAGCGAATCGACATTCTTGCCACCCTTCGGCCGGATGGTGCTCACCCCCCGAGAGCACGTCTACCAGTTATTGCCCCTGGCACGCTACTCCCGGCAGTTCTACCCCGATGCACCAGCCACTTGGACATTCTTTGGTCTGCCCGGCGTGTACTGGTCGAAGACCAATGATGGCCGCATTGTTCGAGCACTCGTGCCCTTCGGCGGTGTGGTTGAGCACTTCTTGTCCTTCGACCGCTTGGAATTCGTGCTCTTGCCACTGTACATGCGTTACCGGCGCCACGGACGCACAACCACACATGTCCTGATGCCGTTCTTCTCTTGGTCAAATCCAACAGAACCCAAGGAAGACCCCCTGGCCGATGAACCCCCGCCAGAGGGCCGCGGTGGCAAGGACTGGCGCCTGTGGCCGTTGGTCGGAGTCAACCGCTGGGAAGGCCGCTATGAACGGTGGTTCTTTCTCTGGCCGTTCTTCCATTGGCAGCGCAATGACCTCCAGCGTCCGCCCGAGCAACAGGACAAGCGCTGGATGGCTTGGCCCCTCGTAGGCGCACAAGAACGGGGAGCGAGTAGAAGCTGGATGGCCCTGTGGCCGTTCTTTGGCTACTCCTCGAACAAGGACAAGGGCTTTTGGGCATGGGATGGCCCCTGGCCCTTGGTCACCGTGCAACGGCCGGGTAGCACGGGCATGGCACGCCGGACGCGGGTGTGGCCGTTCTACTCCAAGTATGAAGGGGACGATATGACTTCGACCCACCTGCTCTGGCCCCTCTTCAACAAGCGCACAGAGGTGTATGGAAACACGGTCAAGAACACGACCCTGCTCCTGCCCATCTACCAAGCTTGGGACAAGGTCTCCCCTGAAGGCACCAGCCACTGGCGCAAGGTGTTCCCCCTGTTCACACGATTCACTTCCGAAGCCGAGGATGAAACTCAGTTTGCCTTTCCGGCACCCAACCCGTTCACGTGGCGCCTAGACTTTATCGACGAGCACTATGCGTGGATGTGGCAATTGTATTCATCCCGTGAGAAACAAGGGCGACTCCACGAGCGCAGCTGGCTGGGACTCTGGCGACGTGAACGAGATGAGCGCGAGGACCGGCGGTCATTCGTGGGTCTTTGGGCCCGCCGGGACTATCGGGAGCAAGGCGCCGATGTCAGAGAACATTCCATTCTCTTCGGACTCCTACGCTGGCGCTCATCCCCCCAAGGAGTGGACTTTCTCAGGCCCGCCTTCCCTGGACCGGGTTGGCCACTGGATCGGGTGCCCCCCCATGAGCCAAAGTAGTCTCCGGCCATGATCTCCAACCTCGACCTCTTCGCCGTCGCCTTCGGTGCCTGTTTGCTGTACCTGCTGTACCAGGCGCGCAAGTTCCGTCGATTCTTGGGCGCGGCAGGATTTCGTTTGGAACTGGCCCTCAAGGTATTGCGCCGCCTGCACCACCTGCCCCAGCGCCGGCGCTGGTTTCTGGAACAGCTCTTCAGTGCGGGCCTCATGAACCTGCACGTGGTGCTCCTCGTGGGTCTCTTCGTGGGCATGATCGTGTCCTTGCAGACGGGCATCGAGTTGGCCCGCTTCGGCCAGCAAGACCAGATCGGTGTGATCGTGGCTGCTTCGATGGCACGTGAAATGGGTCCGTTCATCACCGCTGTCATCCTGGCCGCCACAGTGGGCAGTGCACTAGCCGCCGAACTGGGAACGATGAGTGTTTCGGATGAGTTGGCTGCGCTGGAGGTCATGTCCATTGATCGCGTTTCGTTCCTCGTACTGCCGCGCGTGGTAGCCCTAGCCATCATGGCCCCATTCCTCACGGTGATCTGTGACGGGATCGGCATTCTCGGCGGCGGTTTCGTAGCCGGCTCACAATTGCACGTGGGCTGGAGCCTCTACATCGATTCTGCCTTGCAGGCCATGAGCACCACAGGAGAGTTCATCCCCCTGCCCAAAGATGTGTTCGCAGGCCTGCTCAAGTCGAGCGCCTTCGGTGCCATCATTGCCATCATTTCCTGCGCCTGTGGGTTGCGAGCCAAAGGAGGCGCACTCGGGGTGGGCCGCGCCACGTCCAATGCAGTGCGAGATTCCATCATCGCGGTGATCGTCTCCAACTACTTCCTCACTTGGGTTCTCTATCAAAACTGAGCCATGACAACCCAGCCCGCCCCCCCACTCATCCGGCTCGAAGACGTCCACAAGTCATTCGGTGACCATCACGTGCTGCGCGGGCTCAGTCTCGACGTCAAGCGCGGACGCTGCCTCGGCATTATGGGCGGATCCGGTTCGGGGAAATCCGTCACCCTGCGCCATGTGATTGGCCTCATCCAACCCGACAGTGGGCGCGTCCTCGTAGAAGGCCAAGACCTCGCCGAACAGAACGAAGTTCAGCTCGCCAAGTTGCGCCTGCGGATGGGGTATGTGTTTCAAGAAGCCGCCTTGATCAACTGGTTGAGTGTGGCGGAGAATCTCGCACTACCCTTGCAGGAGACGACCACCTGCACCCCCGCCGAGATCCAAGACAAAGTCCAGCACACCCTCGAACTCGTCCACGTACCCGATGCAGGTTCCCGCTTTCCCGGCGAGATCTCGGGAGGCATGAAAAAGCGCGTGGGGCTTGCACGGGCCATCATCACCCAGCCAGAGATCATCCTGTACGACGAGCCGAACGCTGGCCTCGACCCCCATATTTCACGCTCGATCAACGAACTCATCAGGGAACTCTCAGAGACGTTACAAGTGACATCAGTGGTCGTTGAACACCGCATCGACTGCCTCAAAGCCGTGGCCGACGAGGTCATTTTTGTTCACAAGGGTCAGGCCCTTGTGCGCGAACCCACTGAGTCGTTCTTTCAACCCAGCGACCCCATCTTGCGCGAATTCCTCGGTCACTAGGATTCCAATCCAATAGGATTCAAAGCGAAACAACCCAGAGCCCATGACTACCCAACGACACGTCCTCCTCGGCCTCTTTTTTGTGTCCGTAATCGCCATCTTGGCCTGGTTCACGCTCTTCAAGACGGATTTCTCCATGTTCTCCGAGCGACAATCTTGGAAGGTGAAATTCGAAGGTGCGGGAGGTCTGCGCGCCGGAGACTCCGTGTTGGTGGCAGGCATGCGTTGGGGGAGGGTCGAGTCCCTCGAGTTTTCATCCAAGGCCGCTCCCCACCAGCGAGTTACCGTGGACCTCACCCTCAAGCAGCCAGTTGACCTCTATGAGGATCACAAGGTCCGTATCGAAAGCGCAACCGTACTGGGTGGCATGCAACTCGCCATCGAACCGGGCACCGTCTCTAGCGGTTCGATCCCGCCGGGCACCGTTTTGCAAGGTGAGTTGATTCCCGATGTTCTCAAGGCCCTAGGTGATGTAGTTACCGATAACCGAGAGACTCTCACACACATGATCACGGAGCTCGATGAGCTGGTGGGAGAAGTACGCGGGGGTTCGGGCGTGCTCTCGCGACTGCTGTACGACGAGACCCTTGCCGACGACCTTGGAAAGACTGTCTCTAACCTGAACGACACCTTCACGAATCTCAACGCGCTGACCGATGATTTGCGCGCAGGCAAGGGCAGCTTGGGCCGGCTCCTTCAAGACGACTCGCTGTATGTGTCCATTCAAGACCTAGCCACCGATGTCACCCAGGTGGTGGATGATCTGCGTGCGGGCAAGGGCACGGTAGGAGCCTTGTTGTACGACGAAAAACTGGCTTCTGACTTCTCAACCGCCGTTTCCAACCTCTCGGACATCACAGCCAAGATCAACACGGGCGAGGGCACCCTGGGCCAGTTGATCGCCGACGACACCATTGGCAACAATCTCGAGCGCATAACAAGTGACCTCGCAGAGGGGCGCGGCACCCTTGGAAAACTGCTGACGGATGCGGAAATCTACACGAATCTGCGGGTCATTTCGGAAGACCTCTCCGTCGCCAGCGCCGCCCTGCGCGAGGGCCGTGGAACGATGAGCCGCTTACTGTATGAGGACGAACTCTACGTTGAGATGGAACGTGCCCTGCACACCTTGACCGGGACCCTCGAAGAGGCCCGCGAGGCGGCTCCGATCTCGACCTTCTTGCAGACGATGTTCCTCGGCTTCTAGGGTCGAGGGACACGCATCAGGGCGCAGTTGAATCTCCTCCACCTAGGGTGAGCCCCCCAGGCCAGGCCCAGCACGATTCAAGTTGGGCCGCACTGCACCGGCTTGCAATCTGGCTCCGTCATCGAAAGGAGTCGGGTCCTACGATGGCGGCACGTCAGCCGAACCGGTGTCGCACGCGAGCCTTTCAATCCACTTCCCAATCATGTCGGCTTCCACATTGATGGGCGTACCCACCTCGGCCTGACCCAGATTCGTCAATTGGAGTGTCAGAGGAATCAACGCCACGTCAAACCTACCGGCACGGGGCTTGACCACAGTCAGGCTGATTCCATCGAGGGTAATCGAGCCCTTGTCCACCAGGAAACGTTCCAGCTCGGGATCGACCTCAAAGGTGTAGACCTTGCCCCCATCGCCTTCGTCACGAATGGCACAGAGACTCCCGCGGCCATCCACGTGGCCGCTGACCAAGTGTCCATCGAGCCGATCCCCGAGGCACAGTGCCCGCTCTACATTGACATGCCGGCCCGGTTCTAGCCCGCCGAACCACGTGCATTGCAGGGTCTCGTGGGAGAGGTGAAACACTAGATCTTCAGTCCCGCCTCCTGGGGCAGCGCTTCGCCCCGCCACGGTCAGGCAGACCCCGCAGATGGCGATACTCTGCCCTAGGCCCACCTGCCAGTGAGCCCCCGAGTCGGGGTCCACGGGCAGGGGTAAGACCAGTTCAGCGCCCTGCCCACGGGCCTGAAAGGCACGTACGGGGACGCAGGCTTCGATGATTCCGGTGAACATGGGGCTCCTTTGGGGTCGTAATGGGGCTGCGGCCTCAAGCGGGCCACAAAGACGGGCGGTTAGAGTACCCCAAGGGCCCCCTCCCCAGTAGCCTTGTCGCCCCTAGGGTTCCCTTGACGGCCCCCCCTCACGCGACTACCCTTCTCCGCCCAAAGTGGCCTTCTCGGCCCAAACCGGAGCCATGGTCTCCCCGCTCTTTACGATTCTTACCCTCTTTCCAGAGGCCCTGCGTCCCTACCTTAGTATAGGGGTCGTTGGCGGTGCTCTTGAGCGCGGCCTAGCCCGTGTGGAATTGGTCGACTTCCGTGACTGGACTCGAGACCGGCATCGCACGGTGGATGATCGCCCCTTCGGGGGCGGCCCCGGCATGGTGCTGAAGCCTGAGCCGATTGCCGAGTGCATCGAGTGGGTCGAGGCCAAGCATGGCCCCCACCGGCGGCTCGTGCTTGACCCCGCTGGCCCGACCTTTGACCAAGAGCAGGCATGTGCGCTCTCCACAAGCGAGCGCATATTGCTCTTGTGCGGCCGCTACGAAGGCATCGACCAACGCGTGATCGAAGCATTTGATTTCGAGCCAGTGTCCATGGGAAACTACGTCCTCTCCGGTGGAGAGTTACCTGCCCTGAGCATTGTGGATGCTGCCGTGCGACTCCTTCCAGGTGCCCTCGGTGACGAACGCTCCGCCCAGGAAGACTCCTTCCAAGCGGGGGCCGAACCCGGCAGCGAGCTCGACCACCCCCACTGGACCCGGCCTGCCACTTGGCGCGGCGTCGATGTACCGCCTGTCCTGCGCAGCGGCGACCATTCTTCCATCGCTCGTTTTCGAGCCGACCTCGCCCGCGAACGCAGCCACCACAAGCGAGAGCTTGAGAATTAACCCAACTCCCTCCTGCCCAAGTCAGACTCATGCGAGCCTGGCGGCGGAAGGGTCGCTGCACGCAGCACCCAGAAACAACGAACAACAAACACCTGATTCAATTCCCTGGTTAGCTCACTGCGAGCGGGGTCCCCCCACAATCGCAGTCACTAATCTCTAGCCACCAACCCCTAGGCATGGGACGCCCCCGGCGCCCCGGTAATCCGATGGACCTGATCCAAGAACTCGAGACACAGATGAAGAAGCCCGAGGGCAGCCTGCCCGCCCTCCACCCTGGTGACACCGTGGAGGTGCACTACCTGATTCGCGAAGGCGACAAGGAACGGGTGCAGATCTTCACCGGAACGATTCTGGCCCTGAAGGGGCGCGGCATCCGCGCAAGCATGACGGTACGGCGCATCGTGCAGAGCGAAGGCGTCGAGCGCATCTTCCCCCTCCACAGTCCCCGTGTCGTGGATATCGTCGTCACACGACGAGGCGATGTTCGCCGCGCCAAGCTGTACTACCTGCGCGATCGTGTGGGCAAGGCAACACGCGTCAAGGAACTCCTCGGAGAGAAGGTACGCATGGGCCGGGCCGCTGAGAAGGCACGCCGCGAAGCCCTCGCCGCCAGCCAAGCAGCCACTGCAAGTACCGACTCAGACCAGGAAGAAGCCTAAAGCTTTACGGATCGCCCACGCGGCGAGCCATTTCTCCCCACTCGGCCTGCACCCCGCAGGCCATCCCATTATCCCTGACAGCCTCTCCCCTCGGGGACCTGATCGCACCCATCATCAGGTGGCTCAGCCAAGCAACGCATCCCGCGCATGGTCGACAACCTCGGACGCAAAGTAACCATCATCGTCTCCCTCATGGCCCTTGCGGTCATCGCTTTGCGCGTGGGAGGCTTCCGCCTTGGTCTCGACCTGGAGGGCGGAACTCGCTTGGTCTACTCAGTGGACTTTGAGCAGGCCGCTGCCGATGGACTCATCCAAGAACACGAGCTGCAGGACAAGGGCCGGCTGTTCAACGAGATGCGCGAGATCTGGACCCAGCGTCTGGACCCTCGTGGTGTGCGCGAGATCCCCATTCGTCGTGAAGGCGAAAACCGCATCGTCATCGAGCTGCCGGGGAGCGCGGCCCAGGTGCGCAAGGAAGTCAGCGGAGTCTTGGGCGAAGACCTCCCTGCAGCGGGTACCAGTCTGCGCATGGGCGGAGAGAGTGCCGATTGGGATGAGTTCCCCAGCAACGGGGGCGAGCTTCAGATTGGCGCAGAGCGCGTACGTTATTCCAAGCGCGTAGCCAATCAATTGATTGGGTTGGAACGCAATTACGGCAATGCGGGCGCCCCAGCGGATCACCCGGCGAATGCCACGATGAGCTTGGTGGCCAATGACCCCTGGCGCCGCCTGATTGAAGACGTGGGATCCATGGGATTCTTCATCGAAGCCAGCCGCGACACCCTTGGACCGGTCGGCGATGTCAACGCCGAACTCGAGACCGCCAAGCAATGGAAGCGTGATAACCCCGAGCTCTCCATTACCGAGTACAACGCCGGCCTCGCGCGTGAGGAAGGCCCCCGCAAGCAGTTGCGCTTTTTCCCCATGGCCCTCGACGAGGGCTCCCTTGATGTGGAGGAAGCCGACCGTCTGCAGGCATTGATGGTCGACACGAATATCAACTGGAACTTCACCGGCAGCGAAGTGCAGGCCGTATTCCAGTCTCAAGATACCATGGGTCTCCCGGCCGTGGGCTTCGAGATGAAGTCCTTCGCCAAGACCCACTTCGGGGATTTCACCGAGGCCAACGCCGACCGGCGCATGGCCATCACGATCAACGACGAGATCGTCACCTTCCCCACCATCGACGAGCCCCTGCCTGGCTCGGGCATCATCCGCGGCAACTTCACCAACGAGGAGGTCCTCGAGCTCGTCAAGGTGCTGCGTTCGGGTTCCCTGCGGATCCGCCCCGCGTTCGAAGGTCAGGAAACCGTGGGAGCGACCCTGGGTGACGACTACGTGCAACGCGGCTTCATGGGCGTCGGCCTAGGCCTTGCCATTGTGTTGCTGTTCATGATGGCGTACTACCGCAAGCTCGGCATGGTGGCCGCGCTCAGCCTGCTCTACAACCTGCTGTTGCTGGCGGGTGCCTTGGCCTTCTTCCAGGCCACCCTGACCCTTCCGGGCGTGGCGGGCATCATCCTCACGGTCGGGATGGCTGTGGACGCCAACATCCTGATCTACGAGCGTATCCGCGAGGAGGCTGCCAAGGGACGTAAGCCCTTGCAGTCGGCCAAGGATGGCTTTGGAAACGCCCTATCCACGATTGTGGACGCCAACCTGACGACGCTCATTACGGGCATCATTCTGTACAAGTTCGGAACCGGCCCTGTGCGCGGTTTCGCTACGACCTTGTCGGTCGGGATTCTGACCTCCATGTTCTCGGCCTTGGTGGTCACGCGCGTATTGGTCAATCGTCACCTTGAGAAGCACGACGGCGAGCACTTCTCCATGGCGCGTTGGGTGCACGACACCAAGATTGCATTCATGTCCAAGGCCAAGACGGCCATCACGGTCTCCATGCTGGCGATTGTGGCTGGAGTGAGTTTCTTCGTGTTCGGGATCGACGAACAGGACAAGTTGGGCATCGATTTCCTAGGTGGAATGACGATGACCGTGCGCCTCGAAGAGCCCATGAGCAAGGACGATGTTTCGGGACTCGTCAAAGGCATCGGCGGTGTGATCGGTTCCTCTGCAGAGGTCAAAGAGATCTTGAATTCGGCGGGTGGAGACGGTTTCACGCGCTTCCGCATCACGGCCAAGGGTAAGGCTGGCGCAGACATGGCCGCTGGAGGCGATGCTTTGCAGGTCTTCCGCGACCAGATCATGGACGCTCTGGGCGACGTCTTGCAAAAGGGCCCCATTGAGAATCTGATCGTGGCGGACGGTCAGGCCAGCGGCGTGATTTTCCTTGAGCGTTCCCACAGCGAAGCCGATGTGGCTGCCAGTCTAGGAGCGTTCCCCGTGGCCTTGGCAGACGCCACGGTGACGGCCTCCAATTCTGACAGTGAGTTTGTCCACAGCTACTCGTTCAAGGGCACGGTCAGTGCAACGAAGACCCTCGCCGTCCTTGAGGATCAGTTGGTGCAGGCATCCCAGGGCTGGCAGGATTCCAATCAGGTTCCCATCTCCCTCGCGTCCCCCGTGGACGAGGTCAATGCCGTGGGTGCACAGGTCGTGGGCGAACTGCGCGACAAGGCAATCGTGGCAATCCTGATGTCGCTCTTTGCGGCCATCATGTACATCCGTGTGCGCTTCGCCGAGTACTCCTTTGGCTTTGCGGCGGTGGCAGCCCTGACCCACGACGTGTTGATCACCTTGGGTGCCCTGGCGGTAGCGGACAAGTTCTTGCCCTTCATCGACACCGAAATCAACCTGCCCATGATCGCGGCCTTCTTGACGATTATCGGTTATTCCCTGAACGACACGATTGTGGTATTCGACCGTGTGCGTGAGAATCTCCCGCGCATGGATGGCTCCCTCGCGCACATTATCGACCGTTCCATCAACCAGTGTCTCTCACGGACCCTGCTGACCTCGGTCACGACGATGATTTCGGTGCTCCTCTTGCTCGCCTTCAACGTGGGCACGGGCAACGTGATCGAAGGCTTTGCCTTTGCACTCTTGGTGGGTGTGGTGGTGGGAACCTACTCGTCGATGTTTATTGCCAGCCCAGTCCTCCTGTGGCTCGAGAGTCGCCGCCAGCGCAGCCTGGGCCACGACGACCCAACCAAGCAGGGCAGCAAGGCCTAGCCGCCCTGCCCCCCGGGCTTCGCCCGGCCCCATTTGCTAGGCTTGCTATCCCATGCGAGTCGCCCTCATCCTGACCCTCCTCGTGGGAGGCCTGCTCGTCGCTGCAGCTTGGCAATACGACGAGGCCCGCCTTCCCGACACCGACCCGGCGGCCGGTTTCGACCTGGGGCGCGACTCGTTTCCAGGCAGCCGCTCCCCGCAGGCCTCCCCAGAAGGCCCCCTGAGCCCCACCGGCCCCACCCATGACGGCTGGGACCACCTCATCCTCGGCCAACCGAGCGGGGCTGCTCCCCTGCCTGGTTTCGGGCCAACCGAGCGCCGGAATGGGAGGCAGACGACCCCGAGAGGTCCCTCCCGGGGCGCAGCTAGAGAGGCCATCGTCGGCTCAACCCCCACCGCAACGTCGGACGAGCAACCAGCCGCCCGGACTCTCCCAGGTGGCTCCACCCCCAGCTTTACCTACGAAATCCAACCCGGCGACACCCTAGGTCAAATCTGCAGCCGCTTTTACACCGAACGAGGCTCCCATTCCCTAACAGCCATCACCGAAGCCGTCGCCCACGCCAACAACCTCCCCTCCCCCGACGCCCTGCGCGCCGGCCAAACCCTCACCCTGCCGCCCCTGGGGGAGTTGTTCCGGCACTAGCAGCGCAAGTTCAGCCAGTGATCAAGCCTCGTCATCACTCATCTGAACAGGATTTCGATGCCGTCAGTGAGATTGGATGAGAACACTTGCCTAAACCATGCTTGAAACCGCCAACTGACCCCGGGCTGGAGGAACATCCCATTTGGCAAATTGAACAGGTCGGGAGAGAAGCTAAACGTCCCCCCCGCACCCGAGTTCAATATCCCCCCTTTTGGAGGTTTTGCAAACCGAATGAGGGGACTTCCGAGACATAGCGTCCCCAGTCCTCCTCCAAACCCAGGAATGAAAGCCTCGTCGGTGCTGGCTATGAAGTACCCGTACTCATTGACTGGGAGCCCGGCGGCGAGCAGAGTGAAGTTATTGTCCGCGATCACCGGGCTTCCTGAGACCGAAATCACAGGACCATCCGACTGACAGTAGTTAGGACTGGAACAAACATCGGGAACGCCATCGCCATTCCAGTCAGTTGTCGGGTCGTTGAGGACATCACACTCATCAGCAATGCCATTTCCATTGCAGTCCGGACTATTGCCAGAGGCCAGGTCACACACATCTGGAATGCCATTCCCATTACAATCCAAACCTGGATCGGCGACGACCTCGTAGGTATCTGGGATCATGTTCCCGTCACAATCTGGTGATACAACCTCGATAACCCCAACCCTCACTGGCAGATACGTCTCATCCATCCAGGATCCAGAAGCCGTATCGAACGCGCCGAAATCCGACCCGTTGAGATCATCGGGCTGCCCACTGCCCCACAATTCAAACGGAGGCGAGACCACCTCCCCGCTCACCCAAACAAACGACCCTTCGGTTACCAGGTCGTTGTAACCCATCCAAAAGTTTCCGCCCCCCCATCCATAAATGGACTGGAGCCAGTCATGCTCAAGCTGGCTTCGGATCGTGACAAGGTGCCCCCCCCAAGCGAGTGCCTGACTCTCACAGTCCGACCACGTCATGGCGGGGAGAGATGTATACCAATGGCCATTGATGGGAGACAAGTACCAGAGGGCCCCAGAGCCCTCACAGGAGTCGAGCACTCCATTGAGATTGAGAGAGTCCAGGCTCGGATCGGCGAGGATGTCACATTCGTCAGGAATGCCGTTCCCATTGCAGTCCGCGCTGGCCCCGCTGGAGAGGTCAATAGAATCCGCCACCCCGTTTCCATTGCAGTCCATGAGGTTGTCATACCATGCGATCTTGTTGTCGAACCGTGAAGCTGAAAACACTTCGGCGTCTCGATCTGCATCGACCCCTGCTGCAAATACGGAAACAACCCCGTCAGCGGCGCTAGAAATCACCCGCTTTGAGCCGAAACCGCCCCCCCCGTTGTTCTTGAACCACACGACACTATCTTCATATCGAGCTGCAGCGACCACGTCGAGGTCAAGATCGCCATCAAGATCAACGGAAAAAACAGAGAATGGAGTATTTGCGCTCGTACTGATAATGACCTGAGTCGTAAAACCACCGGAGCCATCATTGGGGTACCAGGCTAGCTTGTCGTCAAAGAGCGAAGCCGACAACACGTCTGTAAGACCATCACCATTCATATCACCAGAATGCACAGCCACCGCGCCCTTGGCCTTCGTCGTGATGGCGACCGGCGGCCCGAAGGATCCCTGACCGAGGTTCATATACACTTCAACGGAATCCAACAATCGCAGGGCTGCGATAATCTCGGGCAATCCGTCCCCATTGAGATCAGCACAGTGCACATCGCTTGCGCCAAGGGCCTGCAAAGAAAGCAGCCATTGCGGTCCAAAAACACCCTGCCCCAAGTTTTCGTACCAGGCGATGGCTCCATCGAGAAACGATGCCGACACCACGTCAAGGTCTCCATCGCCATCGATATCAGCTACATCCACGCCCAAGGCACCCACGGCGAGAGTCGTGATTCCTTGCGGTGGGGCGAATTGACCATTCCCTAAGTTCCGAATCCAACTCACGGAGTTATCTCTGTAGGCCGAATAAACGATGTCTTCGAGACCATCGCCATCCACATCCCCCGCCGTAACATCCCTCGGTGACGAGCTAGTCGAGGATACGATGATGGGTGGCCCGAAGTAGCCGCCTCCCACCCCGCCCCCCGGTCCAAGGTTTTCGTACCACGCGACCTTGTCATCTTCAGCGGATGCCGAGAGGACATCGATATCCCCGTCTAGGTCGAGATCCACCCCGTGCACGGAAAACGCATTGAGCGCCCCAGAGCTAATGATGTTTTGTGGACCAAAATCCTGTGGGCAGGCTGAGCTCCATGGAACGAGAATGGATGAGATCACGCACGTGCGTGTTGAGAACTGAATGGCTTGGATGAGGTTCATTGTTTGAGTCCTCCGTTGCGAGGGTCGATTGAGAGCAAAGGCATGGGCAGGCCTCCCGGCACTCGTACCGCCAAGGTCGTTACCCGTGTGGCCTGTAACGCAAGCATTGGCAAAGCTGTGACAGGCAATGCCGTGTTTGTTTGCGCCCCCCCCTGATAAGGCTTCTAGGGGTTTAGAAACGCTCTCTTGGGCCTAGGTAGACTAGATTAGACCCCTACCCCACTGCCATTCGAATCCGATCCGGGATGCCCTGGATTCCAATGCGTGCCACCCCGCCAGCAGGCCACTCCCTACTGGCAGAAAGGCCCCATCCTACCTCCGAACCGCGGGAGCCTGGATGACTTGGAAGTCGGCTCGGCCCTGGGCTTCTTGGCGTAGCAGGCCTAGGGCGGTTTCGTTCAAGCGCATGCGTAGCTGGAGGGTGGCGTCTTCGGCGAACTCCTCTTTGAGGATTCCACCGAGGGAACGCAGGTGGGCGATGAGGCGCCCTTCGCCTGCCGGCACTTGAATTTGAACAAGGGCGGCCCGCTCATCGAGGCGGGCAGTCACCAGGGTGGCAAGGCGGTCAAGGCCCTCGCCCGTGTGCGCGCTGATGTGAACCACATCGGATGGATTGTGGGTGTCCACAAGTAAGTGCAGGTGCAAGGGGTCGGCCACCCGGTCCACCTTGTTGAGGACGATCACATCGGCGGTGAGCTCGGATCCCACATCCCCTAGGACCTCATCCACCGCCGCCATTTGGGTTGCAGCATCGGGATGGGAAGCGTCGACCACGTGCAGGAGAAGGTCCGCATGGATCGTCTCTTCAAGGGTCGCATGAAACGATGCGACGAGGTGGTGCGGCAGGCGCTGCAAGAAACCCACCGTGTCCGAGAGGAGCACCACGCGCTTGTCGGGCAGGATCCACTTGCGCGTGCGGGTATCGAGGGTCGCAAAGGGCATGTCCTCGGCGAATTCGTGGGAACCGGTCAAGCGATTCAGCAGGCTTGACTTGCCCGCATTGGTGTAACCCACGAGCCCAATCTTGTAGGCCTCGCCGCGAGCTGTGACCTGCCGTTTCTTGCGCTCCTCCAATTGACGCAGCTGGGCTTTGAGGTCAGCAATGCGCTTGTTGAGCAGACGCCGGTCGGTTTCCAGCTGGGTTTCACCCGGGCCGCGTGTGCCGATCGCACCCTCCATGCGCTCTAGGTGAGTCCACATGCGCCGCAAGCGCGGCAAGAGGTATTCATTCTGCGCCAACTCGACTTGCAAGCTCGCCTGGCGCGTCTGAGCACGGCGAGCAAAGATGTCGAGGATCAACTCTGAACGATCGACCACACGCAGCGACCAAGCCTGCTCAAGGTTGCGGATTTGCGCTGGACTGAGATCGTTGTCCACCACCACCGCATCGGGCTTGTGAATGCCGACCTCTTCGCCAATCTCCTCGACCTTGCCTTTGCCCAGCAAGGTGGCCGGGTGAGGGCGGTGGCGCCGCTGAGTGATCCCCGTGCCCACCACTTCGCCACCGGCTGCAGACACAAGCGCGCGAATCTCCGCCAACTCGCCCTCGTATTCGGGTGCGAATTCAGGCAGCAGAACACCACACACCAAGACGCGCTCAGTCTTGGATTCACTAGAGTGCATGCTCGAACTCATAGGCGTAACGAACGAGTCCCTACTCTCATGAAACTGAGTCGATCCCTGAATCGCCTCCCGGGGGAGCCACCTGGCTGGAGACCGGGTCGGTATTCGCAAGCGGGCAGCGTTCCACACGCACCTCCTCGATGCCCTCCTCGGTCCACTGGGGCACGAGGTCGAGGTGGGTACGCCATGCATCAAGGGACTGGGGAAAGTCCTCACGATGGTGAACTCCGCGCGACTCTTCACGGGCGAGTGCCCCTAGGGTGATGAGCTGAGCGGCACTCAACATGTTGAAGAATTCCCAAGAGCGCGGTTCCTCAAGGGGCATGGCCCGCACCGCACGGGACCAAAAACGCATCTTTTCAAGGGCTTCACCCATGGCGGGTCCTGAACGGCGCACACCCATGTCACGCCACATGAGCGATTTGAGTGAGTAAACCAAGTCCTGCACGTTCACCCGCACCGGCGGAGGGGTCATGCCCGTTCTTCGCACCAAAAAATCGGGTTGATTCGATGAATGAGTTTCGGCCTGGAGTGCCGCCGCACTACCCGTCTGACCGCCGAGAACCAAGGCTTCCAACAGGGAGTTCGATCCCATCCGGTTTGCACCGTGCAGGCCCGAGCTCGCCACTTCCCCCACGGCCCACAGACCCGGAACATCCGTGCGTCCAGCGCGGTCCACGCGCAATCCTCCCACTTGATAGTGACAGCCCGGCCGCACCGGGATGGGATCGGTCGCGATGTCGATGCCAAAGAACCTGCAAATGGAGGAGATGCCTGGGAAGGCGATGTGGGGATCACGATCGAGGCCGGAGAGGTCGAGGTAGGCGCTGGTATCGTCCGTAGCCAGCATTGAATCGAAGACCCCCCGACTCACCACATCGCGGGGAGCTAGCTCGGCCTCGGGGTGAACCTTGGGCATGAATCGGTTCCCGTGCCGATCACGCAATACGCCGCCTGCTCCACGCACAATCTCGGAAATGAGAACCCGTGCAGCTCCAGCGATGTAAAGGCAGGTCGGGTGGAATTGAATAAACTCCATGTTGCGCACCGCAGCACCCGCTCGGACCGCTAGGGCTAAGCCATCGGCAGTGGCGATGGCCGGATTCGTAGTCTCGCGATAAATCTGGCCAGCCCCACCGGTCGCGAGCACGATCTCGGGGGCCTGGAACAACACGAGTTCTTGGCGTTCAGTAAAGCAGGCCACGCCGCCCACGGGACGGGGTGAACCCAATGCCTCGCCACTCGATTCCGTAGAAAGCAGATCAATGGCGAAGACGTGTTCGAAGGTCGTGATTCGGTCGTTGGCTTGCACGCTCTGCACAAGGCATCGCTGGATTTCCTTGCCCGTGGCGTCGCGTCCGGCATGGACGATTCGGTGGCGGCTGTGCCCACCCTCCTTGGACAATTCCAATTGCCCCCCTTCGACCCGATCCAGCTGGGCCCCCATTTCCAAGAGGTCTTCCACGGCACCTGGGCCACCGCGAATGATGCGCTCCACCACCTCGGGTTCTGACAAACCACAACCCACTCCAAGGGTGTCCCGCACATGGTCATCAAAGCTGTCGTCTGCCCCCAGGACCGCTGCCACCCCCCCCTGGGCAAAGTAGGAATTGGAATCGAACAGGCTCGCCTTTGACAGCAAAGCCACAGATGCGCCCCCCTCGGCCGCCTGAATGGCCGCCATGCAGCCCGCTGCCCCGCTCCCCACCACAACCACATCAAATCGGTACTGGGGTACATGGCGCAGACGCAGGGGCACGCAATAACGCGGTAGGGTAAGGGTCTGAGTCGTGTCCAATGGGCTCTCGCGGAAAAAGGGGATCGGGAGTCTAGCAGCCACAGTCCCCCCAAGGGGCTCCCAGGGGGTCCCAAGAGCGAAAACCTCGCCGCTCTTCAAAAAAAGCCAAACCCGAACACACCCCTAACCCATGGAATCCACAAGACTTGCGCCCATGGCCCGTACATCACAGATGTTTGGGTCTTGTTCGGGATCCAATCGCCGATAGATTAGGGGTCTGTTAGGTCTTCTTCCCCGGGGCTGGATGCCTGTCCTCCCCGGGGCAACCCTCTCAGGATCCCAACAGGATACACCTCTAAGACACCACCTGAGGCACATCCTGAGGACGCAGAACCCGAGCCACAACCCCGCATCCAAACCCCGCATCCAAACCCCGCGTCCCAAACCCGGCCCACCAACACGAACACACACCAAAACACCTCTCCCGCACGATCAACTCGGCACCGATCTCCCTCCCGATCGGTCAAGGCAGACACCCTGCAGGCCCCCAACGGAAGCCACGCAGGCCCCACAAGACCGAGCGAGCCGCTGCGGGGAGGTTCTCCCGAACGACACTCCTCACCACCACCGACTCCTCACCATGACTCAAATCATTGCAAGCGCCCGTGCAGACGGGGCCTCCTACATCTTCTTCGCCGCACTCCTCGGAGCCACTTTCCTCGTCTAAGCAGGTTGATGGGCAGCCACCCATGGAAAGCCGCTCAGGCCATCCGCTATTCGCGCCCCACCCCCCGCCCAAGCCTTGAAGGACTCACTCCGATGCGACTCAGCAGCCGAGGGGCTTAGATCCAGTTAGACAAAACAGCACTGACTCAGCCGATATCGATTGCAGGCAAATCAACAGGCAACATTACAGGCAACATTACAGGCACCATTACAGGCAAGAACCCAAGCTCACTGACTCGCTCACTAGGGAATCTCGCCACCTTTCACCATCCAACCTCCCCCCTGCCCATGACCCAGGTTCCCCTCACCCGAAGACAACGCCAGATCGTGGACTTCTTCCAAAGCTATACCTTGGAAAACTCCATGAGCCCCACCTTGGAGGAAATCGCCGCCCACTTTGGGCTCAACAAGGTGACCATTTTCGGTCACGTTGCCGAACTGGAACGCAAAGGTGTCCTCCGTCGCAGCGCACCCGGCGTAAGTCGCGGTCTGCAGTTGGTCGACCCTGGTGACCGCCCCACGGGAGCCCTCGCCATCCTCGGCAAGATTGCTGCAGGGGGTCCCATCGAGGCCCTAGAGGCTCCCGAGTCCCTCGACCTGATGGACATGGTTCCTGACGGCCGGGACGTCTACGCCCTACGCGTCAGTGGAGACTCCATGATCGAAGATGCCATCGCAGACGGCGATGTCGTTCTCATTGAACGCAGAGAAGTCGCCCACAATGGCGAGACTGTCGTCGCCGTTCTACCGGACGAGACCTGCACTCTAAAGCGCTTCTATCGCGAAGATGATCGCGTACGCCTCCAACCAGCGAATGCCAGCATGTCCCCCATCTTCGTCGACGACGTCACCGTCCGTGGAGTCGTCATCGGCGTCATGCGCAAGTACTAACTCACAGGCGAGGATCAACTCTGGGGTCAACTCTGGGGTCAACTCTGGGGTCAACTCTGGGGTCACGGCCTCAAGAGAGGAAACGACCAGCCAACGCTGAGTTCAAGTCTCCCGCATCACAGGGCTCTACTCAGCCCCTGCTTTGCGCCACGCCGATAGCCGAAACGAATACTCTTCCTGAGTGCCGTCCTTCAAGAGGATGACTTCCGCCACCGGGGTGGATCGATAACCCAACCGCTGCGGGAGGGCCATGTGGAACTCAGGGCGGATGCGTTCCCGGGCTTGGCGGGCCTTGATGTCCACAGGTTCACCCGTGAGAACCCAGTCGAATTCCCCGAATGTGCGTCGAATGAATTCGTCTCGATCGGATTGGGAGGCGAAGTCAGGGATGGCAAGCGGGTCTATGGCTCCGGGGTTGGGGACGATGTCCATCTTGCGGTCGGCATACCTCAAGAACCGTTCCGGTGAACCGCCCCGTTCGAGCAGGCCCAGATGGAGTGCTGCTGGTGAGAGTTCTGAACTCATGCCGATCCAGGCCACGCTCTGGGTGGGCCCGACGGTGGCGTGGATTCTATCGAGGAGCTCATCGGCGACTCGCCCCTCGATCCCACCGGTGGGCACCTCGCCAAACAACGACTGACGGCGGTCGATGTAGTCAAAAAGAGGTGCCTTGTTCTTACCGGAGGGGTCAACGAGGCCCAATGGCTCTGCGATCACATGCCTGGGTACGACAAGGACCAAGATTCCAAAGACAATGGCAAGGCCGGGAACGCGAAGCCGGCCTGCTTGCTCGCCTGCGCCTAAGGCCCACCCAATGATTCCGATGCTGCCCAAAAAGAGCAGAGGCATGAGCAGGGGGATCAGAAAGCGGTCGAGGTGGAATGAATGCAGCGCCATGGGGATCCCCATGGCAAGCAGAACGATCCACAATGTCCTGACACTTGCGCAGCGCAACCAGCCCAAACTCAACACAGAACCCAAGACCACCAAGATCACCAGGCTTGGGTGGGCGCTGATTCCCATCAGACCATCCAGGATGCGGTAAACCCCAGGCAACTGTGCCCCGCCCTGGTTTCCGCTGAGGAACCCCATGAAGGCAGTCCGGTGGCCCTCTGCCAGGGGTGCCCCGCCAGGCCAGGGGAAATAGAACCACCAAGCTGCACAAAGGCCGAGGGGCAAGAGTAGGCCGAGATTGGCAACCAGCACCCCGGCCCCCTTGGAGTAGGGATTGCGGCGGCCACCGATCAAGCCCGCAAGGATGCGATCAATGCCTAGCCCCCCCATCAACAACAAGCCGTAGTTGAATTTGGTGAAGAAACAACAGGCGATCAATACACCAGTCCGCAGATAGGAAAAGAAACCCGCTCCCTCCGGGGAGCGCCCCGCCGCGCCCAATTGAATCCAGGATGCGAGGGTGTGCAGGGCCAGCACCAAGAACGGAACCTCGAGGAAAAGGGTCGATGCGAAACGCCAGACCAACGGAGCCATACAAAAGAAGGCGAGGGGCACGCACCAAAACTCGCTGCGAGGCGCAGTTCCCACCCGGGCAAGATCATTCGCGATCGCACGACCCAACCGGAAGACGCCCCAAGAACCCAGCAGCACCCAAAGGCCCAAGGCCAACAAGCGTGCATTGTCCTGAGACACCCCCAGAACGCCCTGACCTGCGCTGATAAACAGGGGATAAACAGGCGGATACTGCTGGCAGTTGAAGATCGTCTGCAGGATTCCCTTGACCTCCCCTTCCTGCCCCCACAGCAACATTTTCGCTGCGGGCAGAGCCACATGCATCGACTCGTCCCACCCCAGACTGCTGACCTCCCGGCCCACTGCATTCACGAGGTGAGCTGGGATCAGGACGAGAACTAGAAGACCCGCCAACAAGCCTAGGGAGTGGATTCTTGCCCCTGACATCTCAGAAGGTTTGTCCAGACCCTGAGTGCTCATGGCGAGCTCCGCAATGGTGCCAGCACCCAATCCACGCTCGAGGATGATGAATCAGAATGCAGTCGAATGCCGCCCATGCGCTGTGCGATGCTCATGCAAGGAGTGCCCTCAAGGGGATCAAGAACTCCCATGACCGGCTCGCGGCCTCGGCCAGCCCGCCCCTCACTCGAAGTGACCGCACTCGACGTGACCGCACTCGCCGTGACCGCACCCGCCGTGACCGCACTCGCCGTGATCCCACTCGCCGTGATTCCACTCGCAGTGATCTCACTCAAAGTGACCGCACCCGCCGTGACCTCACCCGACGAGACCGCACCCGACGTGATCTCACCCGACGTGATCTCACCCGACGTGATCTCACCCGACGT
>CAYXZD010000024.1:0-25614 GCA_964469565.1 uncultured Planctomycetaceae bacterium | reverse complement strand
GCGGCGAATCCGGCTCGATCTCAGCCTCCCCCCTGCTGAGAAAGACCGATCCAAGATCAAACTGCGCACGCCAGACATTCGCGCTGAACGTCTTGAACCGCCCGAGCCCCAACAGGATCGTCATCGAGGATCCGACGACCCCGTTGAACGGCTCGTAGAGGTTCATGTAGAGGTCGATGAGGAGGATGGATCGGCCCCCGAAATGCACAGGATTATCACGCGCGTCCGGGGAGATGTCGATGAATCTGATTGGCGCGAAATCGTGGAAAAAATGCGAGCCAGCGGTGATGCCTCAGAGCTCCGTGAGAGATTCACACGCCTGCGGACCAGTGAAGGAGCCGAATCACTGCGCACCAGGATGGCCAAGATTCGTGACGGTCAAGAGGGGATTTCAGGCCTCCGAGAGCGCGTCGATCGGTTGCGAAAGGCAACAAAGAAACAGGCTGATGAGTTCGACCCATCCAAGATGCTGCATGTCGGCTCGCAAGTGATGAAGGTCTTGAAGGAAAACGACGTTCATCCGCGGGATGTCATGAAGTTTATGCAGTACGGCCCTAACGCTGATTCCAAAGTCGACCCGCGTACAATGCACAAGCTTGGAACCCAGGTGCTGGAGGTCCTCAAGGAAAACGATGTAGACCTGCGAGACCTTGCGGCCAAAGCTGGAGAAATGCGCGAGAGAATCCAAGCACGCTGGGGCAACCCGTCATCTCGCCCATTCGAGTTGAATGGATCGGGCGAGCCAATCTGCTTGGAAATCTCGAATGCTTGTCCTCCAAGCGAAGAGTGCGAGGGGCAATGCCCGGCCGACACTTGCGAGGAAGACACGGACACTTGCAAGCCGAGCCCCTGCGGAGAAGGCAAAGCGACGGACCTTTGGGTGACTCGCCGCCCGGCCAAGATCGGCGAGTCGGGCGAAGCAGGGGAGAATAAGATCCCAGCGACGTACGCGTGGACTACAACACCCCTTGGCGAGGGTGCGTTTGTGTACCACTCCCTCGATCTAGAAGGCGGGCGGCCCTCACTCCTCTATCAGTTGAGTCCTGGCGAGCCTTCGTGCGACCCCCAAGCACGCATCAAAGAGCTTGAGGCCACGGTCAGGGGCCTCGAAGAACGCCTCGCCAAACTAGAAGCTGCACTCACACGCCTGAGAGCACGCAGCCGCAAGTAGCCCTAGCCTCTTACCCGAACCCCTCGGCGATGGGCCGTGCGGCGAGTGTGCGACCGTCTCATGTAAGTCTTTGCAGGGACGTGGTTTAGAGCGAATTCCCGAACAACCTCTCCCCTAGGCGAACCGAGTTAGGCGCGAGTCTCGGCACCCTGTGGAGCGATCACGCTCAGACAAGACCGCCCAGCGAGGCCTCTCCGGCGGGGACCCAACAGAACAGCCATATGCCCGCCTAGGTGAAGAGTATTAAGCTCCACCCATGCAGCACCTGCGCCTCTTCATTCCCCTTGTGGGCCTGCTGTTCCTCGCGGGTATTGGGATCATCATGGTGCGACCGCAGGAGCGCCATGAATACCCGGGGCAGGAGGCTCCGCCCGAAACAGCTCTGACTCGACCGGTCATGCCCGACCATTCAGCGCGCATCGTCGGCCGCGTCCTCGATCCGGCAGGGCCTGGCGTGGGCGAAGTATCTCTGGTCGTTCTGCAAGGGAGCCGGGTGTCATGGACCTTTAGCCAGGCCGATGGGAGTTTCGAGCTCGACGGCCTTGCCCCTGGGGTCGTGAGCATCGCACTCGACCACGAACGCTTCCCCGCCACGCGCATGGAGGGTATTGCTGGCGACACCCCCATTGATCTGGTCCTCCCATCCCCCCTAGCAAGCATCCCCATCATTGAAGCTCCCAGGGGCGAGGACCTCTCGGCCACGATCCATGTGCCCACCAAACTCGACCTGCAGGGGTTTGAGGTTTCGATCACCCCAAGCCCCGGAGCACCAAAGACCCACCACGGATACGCACGCCGCACCCTCACGGACTCCGCAGGCAGCTTCGAGTTTCCAGACCTGATTCCAGGCGAATACCTGATCCGACTCATCCCTCCGGGACGGCCCGGTGCCTCCTGGCCCGACCTCCTCGCTCCACGCAACGATTCCACCCTTCGGTTTAGGCACCCACAGGATGCTCTGCGCTTCGCCTATACCGGGGGCAGAATCGAGGGGGTCTTCCATGCACCCGAAGGGCACTACCCGGGTGGGGCCGTGATCGAGGTGAGGCCCCGCAACGGAGACGCCCCCGGAATGGCCCCCAAGGGCAGACTCTTTACCACCCAGACTGATGCGGAGGGCTCCTACACCCTCGAACATCTGCCTCCCGGCGCTTACTCCGTCACACTCATGAGCGGTACTCTCACCCAGACAGCCATGGTTGAGGTTCCACCGCTTGGATGGGTGGATCCGGGCTTTTAGGCCGACGACTGAATCAACATCCCGATCGGATCCCGGGGCACGGGGGCTCTCGGTCGGGCAAGCCTGGCGCTATGGTGTAGGGTGTCATGCCTCTGGCCTACCTAGACAATGCAGCGACCACCCCGGTGACCGACCAGGTGCGCGCAGCGCTCATGCCATTCCTAGGTGATGAGTTTGGCAATCCCTCCTCCCGGCACGCCTTAGGGATTCGAGCAGCTGAGGCCCTCGACCAGGCCCGCAGACAAATCGCCCATGCCACGGGGGTGCGTGCTCAGCAAGTGACCTTCACTTCCGGGGGAACCGAGGCCAACAACCTTGCTGTCTTAGGTGCTGCGCGAGCTAGGGGGCCCAAGGGGCGTATCGTGATCGGGCCGACCGAACATCCCTCTGTGCGCGAGGCCGGTCAGGCCCTTGCACGCGAGGGATTCGACCTTCAGTTCCTCCCCCTCGACTCGACGGGCAACCTCGACCTCGAAAAGAGCCGTGCCCTCCTGACAGAAGACACCCAAGTGGTAGCGCAGATGCTCGTCAACAACGAAGTTGGCACAATCTACCCGGTGGCTGCACTTGCCCAGCTTGTCCGGTCTTGCTCGCCCAAGGCACACCTTCACGTGGACGCCGTCCAAGGCCTCGGCAAGGTCTCCCTAGACTTGCAGTTGTTGGGCGCCGATAGCTTGGCCGTCTCCTCTCACAAAGTCCACGGTCTCAAAGGCACAGGCGCGCTCATCACACAGCCCAATCACCGATTCCAGCCCCTCGTCTATGGCGGTGGCCAACAGGGGGGCCTGCGGCCGGGTACAGAGAATGTCTTGGGTGCAGCGGCATTCGGCGCTGCGGCCGGTGAAGCTGACCGGGTCGCCGAACAAACCTGGGCCCACTCCGCCGGCCTGCGCACCCAACTCGCCGCCGGCCTGGCCGGCCTCTCAGCCATCAATCTGCTTGAGCCAGGGACAAGTCAAGTGCCGTCAATCTGTTCCCTAATCGTGGAAGGTGCACCCGCAGAGGTCTGGCAACACCACCTCGAACAACACGAGGTCTTGGTCTCCGTTGGCAGCGCATGTCAATCGAACGACAGCGCTATCAGCCCGGCCCTGACAGCCCTGGGCCTCGACCCCGAGCGTGCTCGGCGCGTCCTGCGTCTCTCATTCTCAGCCTATTCCACCGCCGACGAAGTTGATCGCGCCATCCAAGGGCTGGCAGAACTCGCACCCACGCTCGCTCAGCAATCATGAGCACCACCCCTTTGACCGTCCTCGATGACCCCGACCTGATCCTCCTTCGATACGGGGAACTGGCCCTGAAGAAAGGCAATCGCGGGGTGTTTGAAAAGGCTCTCGTGCGTAACCTCAAGCACGCCCTCGCCCCCATTACCGAGGCACAGATTCAACGCCGATCCGGGCGCATCTACATCGTGCCTGCACGGCGCTGCCAGCAAGCTGCTCAGCGGGCAGCAGAGGTATTCGGGGTCAAGACCGTGTCGCCCGCCTGGTCAGTCCAGTCCGACATTGAGGCCATCACCCAGAAAGCGCGTGAGTTGCTCGATGCAAGCCTCGCCCGCTACACTGGCACATTGCCCGTGTCATTCCGGGTCAAGGTTAAACGCACGAATAAGGCGTTTCCCTTGAACTCTATGGAGCTAGAGAGGCACGTGGCAGAGAGGATCCTGCCTGGGCCCAGTGTGGTTCGAGTGCAACTCAAAGACCCCCAGATTTCCTTGGGCATTGAGGTTCGCGATGACAGCACATTCATGTTCATCGAGCGGATGCCTGCCTTCGGTGGACTCCCCGTGGGTACCCTTGGGCGGGGACTCTGCTTGCTCTCAGGCGGAATCGACTCCCCTGTGGCGGCCTGGCTGACGATGAAGCGCGGACTGGAGCTCGGGTACGTGAGCTTTCATTCGGCCCCTTACATTGGTGAGGGCTTCCGCAAGAAAGTCCGCGACTTGGTCAGCACTTTGGGACGCTGGCAATACAAGGCGCCCCTCTTCACTGTGCCCTTCGCTGATATCCAAGTCGCCATACGCGATTCCGCGCCCGAACGCTATCGCACCGTTCTCTACCGCCGCATGATGCAACGTATCGGGGAGCGCGTATCCCACAAGGAAGGTTTTGGCGCATTGATTACAGGGGAGTGCCTAGGCCAAGTGGCCAGCCAAACCCTGGAGAACATGACCTGTATCGGGGCAGCCACCACCCTGCCCGTGCTGCGGCCACTCCTCACCTATGACAAGGAGGAGGTCATCGAAGTGGCCCGGCGTATCGGCACATTCGACATTTCGATCCTCCCTGAACCGGACTGCTGTACCGTATTCCAACCCACGCGGCCCGTGATTCGTGGAAGACTCCAGGATTGCCTAGAAGCTGAGGCCCAAATGGACGTGGAAGCCCTCGTACAGGCGGCACTGGATAAAACTGAGTTTGAAGTGATTACCCTAGAGGGCCGAGCATGAATCGCACTCTGGCCATTCTGCTGGCCATGGCCATCATGCTGGCCCACAGCCTAGCGATTCACCTCGATAGCGCAGGGCACCTTGGGCCACCCTATGATTTCGCCCACCGGGCGTTCCACTTGGCACGCAATTGGATTCAAGAAGGATCCCTAGTTTGGAACACCCAGCTCGAAGGCCCCGCAAGGGGTGGGCTGGACAGTTACCCCTCTCCCCTCTGGGTCATGGTGGCGAGCCTTGCGGAGCGCCTGTATCTACCGGTCACGCGATTTGTCCAGGTACTTGGCATCGCACTCGCACTGATGACTGTGCGCTACTCGGTGATGTTTGACCGCGATCGAATCTCAAGCGTCATCCCAGCCTTGCTGCTCGTCACCAGCGGGGCCTTCGCCGCCGCTGCACCCTGCGGCATGGAGTACTCGATGGTCGCATTCCTTATGGCGGCCGCATTCGGTTCTTTTGAACACGGTCGGCGTGGGCCTTTTGGCGTCTACCTCTGCCTGCTTGTGCTGGCACGCCCCGAAGGGGTGTTGGCCCTCGTGCTATTCGCAGCCTTCTCCCTGCGGGACAGCCTTCGCCGCGTACGCAATAAGGATTTGGAGATGACCGGGGGTGCGTACCTACCGGGACTCGCAGCCGTTGCACTCATGTTGTGGGTCCGCAACAGAGCCGGAGGCTCACTCTACGGTACCTGGATCGCACAGATGCTCACCAGCGATGCCACCACGTGCCATCAGGGTTTGAATGCGCTCCTTGATCTGGCCACATCAGCCGTCACTCCTGTGCTAGTGCTCTTCCCCATCATGGCTTGGGTCACCGGTCCCCTGACTCGCACGGGACGGCGCGCCCTAGCCTGGGCGCTCTGTTGGATCACACTCGTCGTCATGCAGGGCGGTGGCAATCTGCCCTTCAGCCTCGCCTTCGTGCCCGCTCTCCCCATGCTCGCTATCGCCATTCAACAGGGCATCTTGGCTGCCCTCGACACGGACATTCGCGCCTTCGAACGACTGAGTTGGGCCGCACTCTTCAGCACATGCTTGCTTGGGCTACTGGCCACGAAGACTCCTGCGAGCCTCATGACACTGCGAGAAAAGGCCCCAACTCTACAAGCGATGAGTGTGCGCCGGGGCCCCACACCCCTTGGTGTCGACCCCCTGTTAGGCCGTGCATCTGTCCTCGATCAAATGGATCGGACCAAGGAGCTGCGCAACTTCGCCCGGTTCCTGCAGGAACGCATTCATGGGGATTATTCCATTCTCTCCACGGACCTCGGTGCCATCAGTTATTTGTCAGGCCTGCAAGTTCTCGACCTCTACGGCCAAGTGACTGCGCCGGATTCCGCCGCCCTAGGCGAACCTTGGGACCCCAGTCCCCCAGTCGACTTGCTCGCTACACTCGACCAAGAGCCTGATTTTATCTTGCCCGGCCTCTTGTCCCTCAGGGGTACCGCTAGGAGTCCCCTAGGTCTGGGCCTGCAGGACCTGCTAGCTAGGGATGGAGCACTCGACAATAGTGTTCGACTCGACAAGATCCGACAGGCACTCGGCGCCTACGAGCTCGTCGTCGTCCCCATCCATCCCCTACGCAGCAGACACAGCTCACCCTTTGCGTTTTTGCGGCGCAAGGATCTAGGTCTGACTCCGAGGCTCGAACTCAACCAGGATGGTCAACGCATTCGGGTCGACTTGCACTCCGACTGGCCTAGCGACTCAAAGGCCTGGAAAGGACACCCTCAGTTGGCGCGGCTCGCCATTGAAGGCACCGACGAAGCGGGCGGGACTTGGCGCGCAGACCCCCGCGGCGTATGGGCCCAAGACACGGATCGGTTTGCCCGCCCGAATTTGCGCATTCTGCCCGCTCCCGACCGCACCATACGGCTAGCAGAATTGCCCCTTCAGAACACCCCTACTGGCACGACCATCGTCAGCCTGAGGGCCTGGCTCGTCAATCCCGTACTACGCCAGAACCTGCCCTTTGCCCCTGCTAGCCCTGTGACGACTCTCGTCGTGGAATAGCTATTTGATCCCCAGCTTTTTGATCTTGCGGTACAACGTGCTCTTGCCAACTCCCAGCATGGCGGCAGCCGCGAGCTTGTCCCCCGCACACTGCTGAATAGCCCTCTCAATGACCGCACGCTCGTAGACATCGAAGCTGATGGGTGCATCGGGAGCGATCACGCCCCGCTGATTGTCGAAAGGAGAACTCGGCGAGACGGTCGAGTTGTACGGATCTTGGGGACGGTGCGTTCCTGGGATGCGGGGAGGCGGTGGTTCACCTGCAGGTGCGCGGTGACGCTGGGCCATGGGAATCAGGTCGCTGGGAATCTGGCCGGACTCCGCTGACCAACAAGGAACAGCTCGTGCAAGTGCCTCGGCATGGGAGGAACAAATCACTGCACTCGCCCCGGCGTCGTACAACAGTCGAGAATCTTCGGGGCTGACGCCACTTGCCGAGAAGGCAATCACTGGCAGCTTTCGGGGCAGAACTGTTAGTTCACGGCACAGTTTGATCGTCGCGTCCAGCGCGGATGCCGCACCTCCGAACACAGTATTCAAGAGGCAGAGATCGAAGTCCTCGTCGCGTGCATGCTGTATGGCGCGGACAGCTCCGGGAGCCAGCACGACACGGTGGCCCACTCGCTCGAGGCGGCTAACCGAGAGGGCGGATTCACCGGGTTCGGCTGCAATGAGTAGTATGGATTTCACGGGTAGATTCTCGGTG
The DNA here is from genome assembly GCA_964469565.1 of uncultured Planctomycetaceae bacterium. Lineage (GTDB taxonomy): Bacteria > Planctomycetota > UBA1135 > UBA1135. The sequence continues at coordinate 18,036 of CAYXZD010000024.1, read as the reverse complement.
GCAAAGGAACGGGCAAACTCACTAGGGTGTGAGTCACGCTCGTCTCCTCACTTGTTCTGTTGCGCCCAGCCTCCCATATCTGGGGACCCGATTGAAACGATGGCTTTCGGTAACTCTGTAGATTCCCAAGAAGTTGAACGGGCACTGGCCCGGGTTGGGGCCTGCTCCGACCCGCTCGCTCTCATCTCGAAGCTCCGCAGGGAGCTCCCCGATGAGCTGGCACGTGAGGCCGCGTTGTTACACGAATTGCGCTTGCGACTAGCCAAGAGCGACCTGGACCCGACCTTGCAATTCCTCAACCGGAAGGGACTTCAGCAGGCCACCGCTGCACCTGTTGCCGCCTTCAGGGCCCACAGGGTGAAGGATCTGGCCCCCGATTCCCTAATCTGGGACTGCACGTGCGGGGTGGGTGCCGACAGCTTGGCGTTCACGCAAGCCGGCTTGAAGGTGCTGAGTTCCGACAGGGATGGCCCGACCCTCGCCCACGCTGCCTGCAATCTGCATGCGAACAGGCAGCCCACGAATTGCGTGCAAGCGGATGCTCTACATCCACCCCTAGCGCCCGGGGCGGGCACGAGGATTGTGCTCGTCGATCCCGATCGACGACCCAGAGTGGAGGGTATGCATGCCCGGGAGGGTCATACCGAGCACTGGGCACCACCCCTAGCCACCGCCGTTGCGCTAGCATTCACTCACAGGGGCGGATGCATCAAACTTCCCCCAGCAATGCAGCTCGAACACTTGCCCGATCTCAAGGGACGCCCCCACCAATTCCAGTGGATCAGCCTCGCAGGCCAAGTTCGTGAGTTGGCCCTGTGGACGGGCCTGTTAGCTCCGGGCCCTCTCGGCCAGCGGGAGGCTGTGGTTCTCAGCCGGAAAGCACGACCTGCAGCATTCTCGGGCGTACCCGAGGAAGTCCCCCCCCTGAGCCCGGATGAGGCCAACGAGATTCAATGGATGGCCGAGCCAGACCCCGCCATTATCTGCGCTGGGCTCGTAGGACCCCTCGCTCGCAGGTGGGGGATGCGCCCCCTCGGACCCAAGCTCGCCTTCTTGGGCGGCTCCTCATGTCCAGACTCCCCTTTTCTCCGGGCCTGGCGCGTCAAGGGAGTCTCATCCACAGACCCCAAACGGGTGCGCACCCTGCTCGCCAGGCACGATATCGGACCCCTGACGGTCAAGAAGCGCGGTCACCCCGATGACGCCTCGACCCTCGCCAAGCGATTCCGGGGCCCTGGCCGGGTCCACGGTCTCCTCGCTGTGGCTCGTCTTGAGACCGGTCACCTCGCCCTATTGCTCGAACCCACACCGGCCAAGCGGTAATCCCGACCGAGGCCGATGGAATCAACTCCTCCGCATTCGCCCGGCCCGAGGCAGTCGGGAACCACCCGCCACAGCCCTAGAACTGGACTCTCCCAAGACCTCTGAGAGTCCCCATGGTGGGCGATGAGGGATTCGAACCCCCGACTTTCTCGGTGTAAACGAGACACTCTGACCAACTGAGTTAATCGCCCCCTGTGGGTCTTTGGGCACGAGACGGTATCCTGAGAGTCACTTGTGCGCCACCCCATGGAGCGCGCAAAGACCCGGACCGCCCAAGAACTCCCACCCGGGCGCGCCATTCCCACCCCACTCACCCCACCGCCCCCCTGATTCGTCTCCCATGCGCATCGCCGTAATTGGAACTGGCTACGTTGGACTGGTTGCAGGTACCTGTTTTGCCGAAAGTGGCAATACCGTGACCTGCATAGATATCGACACGGAAAAAATAGAGAGACTCCGTGGAGGCAGCAGCCCCATTTACGAACCAGGCTTAGAGGAGCTACTGCGCCGCAACATTCGTGATGGACGCCTCTCCTTCACGACGGACTATGCGGTCGGCATGAAAAACGTCGAAATCGCATTCATTGCCGTGGGCACCCCTCCAGGTGAGAACGGTCAAGCGGATGTGCGCTATGTTCTAGCAGCAGCTGAGTCGATCGCAAAAAACATGAGTGGATACACGGTGATCGTGGACAAGTCGACCGTTCCCGTGGGAACGGCCGCTAAAGTGGCAAAGGTCGTCGAAGAGCACACCGCCCATGAGTTTGACGTCGTCTCGAACCCAGAGTTCCTAAAAGAGGGCGCGGCCATTGACGACTTCCTCAAACCCAATCGGGTCATTATCGGCGCGAACTCAGATCGGGCAGCCAAGATCATGGACGAGCTCTATGAGCCCTTCGTGCGCACGGGCAACCCGATCATTCACATGGATGTAGCCTCAGCCGAACTGAGTAAGTACGCAGCCAACGCAATGCTCGCCACGCGCATCTCATTCATGAATGAGATCGCAAACCTATGCGCGCTCGTAGGCGCCAATGTGGACGATGTGCGTGCAGGAATCGGGTCAGACGAGCGGATTGGATCACGCTTCCTTTTCTCTGGTGTAGGTTACGGCGGCTCGTGCTTTCCCAAGGATGTAGCGGCCCTTGATTCCACTGCCGCCGACTTTGGCTACGATTTTCAAATCGTCAAGGCCGTCGAGTCGGTCAACCGATTCCAAAAACAAATCCAGTTTCAGCAGATCGTGGCCGAGTTCGGCGAAGACCTCAGCGGAAGACGCATGGCCATTTGGGGGCTCGCTTTCAAGCCCAATACCGATGACATGCGCGAGTCCCCTGCACTGGTTCTCATCGAAGCTCTGCTTACAGCAGGCGCCAGTGTGATTGCCCATGATCCAGAAGCCATTGGAGAGTGCAAACGCCATTACCTAGGAGACCGCATCGAGTATGCCTCAGGCCCCATGGATGCCCTGGATGGTGCAGATGCTCTCGTGCTCGTTACCGAGTGGAATGAATTCCGTCGGCCCGACTTTGACGTGGTGAAATCCCAACTCAAGCAGGCGGTCATTTTTGACGGTCGCAATATATGGCCGCGCAAGTCTCTCGAGGAGCGCGGCTTTGCCTACTACGGAATCGGGCGATAGAGCATAGGAGCAGCCGAACCAGGGCTCACACAAGTCCACTGCAGGCGTTTGCCAATGAGGGCAAAACAAGGCGGCCCGCACCAGAACATCTGGTGTGGGCCGCCTTTTTGATGTCGCGATATAACTGACAGTGACTTACACGCCAACCCGCCACACATGTGACGGAGTAAAGGAAAGGACGACGAGCACGTCACCATCAAGGTCATTCATACGAACTGATCGGTGCAAAGGGAAGCACAAGTCCACATCATCTGTTTTTTTTCAAAATCATTGGCCGCCTGAATCGGACACATGAATTCACCCAAGTGCATCGTGTATGCATACTTTGCATCGGTTCATCGCCTTATCAAACAAGCTTCGCAGGCGATCACCCTGGTGAGTTAGGGCCTCAAGGTAGGGTGACAACTGCGTTGAGCACTCTTCAAGTGCTCTCTGTGCCTCCAAAACACGGTCTCGTTGAACTTGCACGCGTATCAGTTGCTCATAAGCACTCAAACGCTCCTCCGTTGAGAATGCGCCACGCGCCAATTGCATCCAGCGATCCTCTGCCACACCCCAGTGGCCTTGCTCGGCGGCCATCCGCGCACTCCAGTGTCTCGCACGATCTCGCTTGAGAGGCGACAAGCGGGGTTCGGCGGCCAACCGCAGATAACTCAATTCGGCACTGCGGAGCTTGCCAAGCCGCCTTTCAAGGTGGGCAACTTCTAGGTCTAGCTCACAGCGCTCCTCACCCTCAACCAATCGACTTGCCGCTGCACATTGCATGAGCGCAGGCAGCAATCGGCCACTCGCAGCGCTCTGTTTCGATGCATCCCGCAACAGGGCGGCCCGTGCGGAAGTGGTTTCACAGCGGCGAGACAATTCCAGCAACCCCTGGATCAAAACCGAACGGCTGGGATCTGCTTGGGGTCCCTGCTGCCGCCGCTGTTGGTGCAACACGCGCGCTTGGGAAAGCAAGAGGTCATCACCCACCTGGTGACCTCCCCCCTGCCCCAGATCCTCATCCTTCCTGCTTGCCCATCCATGCAGAGCGCAGAGCCCCAGTAGGGCAAGCACCCATACTCGCCAAGTCTTCGGAAACCTCCACTTCACGAGGCAAACACCGAATCACAGGTTTGCTCCTGCTGATGCAGCCGCAGACGCAGGGCCTTACGAAGACGTCCACGCGCCCGAAACAAGCGCACCTTGACTACTTCAGAGCCTAGGCCTTCAACCGATGCGATCTCCTTCGGGCTCTGCCCCTTCCAGTAGAACAACTCAAGTAATTCACGGTCCTTAGGCCTCAGGCCCGCAAGCGATTGAGCCAAGCACCTTTCAAACACATCGTCTCGCACACGACCGACATCACCAACGTCATAGTAGCGTGTGGGTTCAGCCGTCGAGTTGACCCCCTCTTGCACAGAGTCGGGCACGAGCATCTTTTCCTCAGTGCACGTCAGCATCTCACGCCTCGAGCGCCGCACATGATCCCGTTCCACATTGCGCGCAACACGCATGATCCACGCTCGCATACGAGAACGGTCGCGCATGCTCCACTGAAAGCGCGCCGCTTTGAGAATGGTCTCCTGAACCAGATCCTCCAATTCACCCTCATCGTGGGAATGACGGCTAAGAAACGATGTCAAGGCGGGCCGGTACTCCTCCAGCCCATCCCAGATCACCGACCTACGTCCCGTGTTTTCTTGGCCCTCACCACGCTTATTCCTGTGCACCAAGGCACCCTCCTTCAGTTCTAGGTCTTCGTCGACCCCGGAAGCCGCACGCAACCGGGATCTAAGAAGACCAAGCCCTGAGTCATGCGTTAGCCTGCGCCCCAGTTGTGGAAAGCAATCGCCAGATTTGCGGAGCCCAAAGCTGTCAAAGGAGGTCAAAGCAGTGCAACTGAACGTGTACTTCCCCAATCTGCACCCCCGCATTGCTGTGAAAAGGCAACAGCCGCCCCCCGAATCGGGGAACGGCTGCGATCCAGTCGACTAGGGGACGAAGAACCGCCCCTTCAACGTCACCGGCCTATTTGCGGAAGCCCTTGGCCTCTAGGGTCCAGCGGTTCCCCTTGTAGTAGCGGGCGAGCTTGGTGTACAGCTTGTTGGCGTGCTCCTGAGATCCCTCGGGATCAATCAACTGGAAGCAACGTCCCGCAAAAAACATAGCCTTGGGCACATAGGCCTGCTCGCTCTTATGAACGACAACAATGCGCATGTATGCCGTCAGAGCCCTTTGCAAGTCTTCCTTGCCAGCAGCCTCGTCGGCGCGTGACTCCCCCTGCTGCCAATAGCAATCCCCAAGACCGAGATAAGCGGCAGCCAGTGTGCGGGAATCCGCCTTGGGGTCTGAAGTCACAGCCTTGAAGATCTTCAGCGCTTCTTTGAGATTGTTCGCGCGCAATGCTTCCTCACCCAACGCCACCTCTGCCCGGTTGCGGGCCATGGGGTAGGCCACGCCGGCTCTGGAGGAAAGCTCCTCTAGGGCTTTTACCTTGGCCTTGGCATCGAGAGACCCATCAAAGATTACCCCTGCAAGGTCAGCTTCAATGCGCCACCGATCCCCAAGCCCCTGTGTTTCGATCATGGCCTTGAAGCTCTCGATTGCCCCAGAGACGTCCTTGCCCCCATCGTTGAGCGCCTGAATCTTGAGAAGTTGAGCAAGGGGCACATAGCGAGAATCAGGCAAGGCCGACGTCAGATGGTCGACGGTCTCAACAACCTTGTCTAGCTCGCCCATGATTCCGTGCAAGGTCGTCAGGCGGTACAGGGAATAGCCAAAAGCCCAAGGATTGCGACGGGGAGGCTCCGTCATCCCCGAGAGAAAGTTTTCAAGGCTATCTAGAGCATCGAGCAGCAGCTCATCGGCGATGGCCGCATCGGCCTGGTCCACGTCTTGGGGCTTGGTGGTGAATTCCACATACAGGACCCCGTCTGAACCCGTAGTCTGGGTTTTCTTGTCCTTCTTGTAGGTGACGAAATCGAGCTTCTCGGATTGCACGGTCACATCCTCAATGGAAGAACCGTCGATGAGGTATATCGTGTCCGCAGAGGCAGGAACCGCAAGAGTAGAGAGGGCGACGCTTAGGCCGAAAAAAATCTTCGCACGCATGGGAGGAGGAGGGGCTTCTGACTGAAGAAGGGGGGCAGGGTTGCTATGGCTACCCGCAGAAGAAGGCAGGGTTACGTGCTCCCACGGTGTGGACGCGCGCGCTGTCTGACACCGCCTTGGACAGCCTTGAGGGGACTGTCCAGGGCGTCTGTGACCCCGCTGGAGGGGCAAAGAGAATACGGGCACGGGCACTTTACTGTCAATGCGGGCGGCAATCCGCCCCGGCCACCAAGGCAGTGGCGATGCCCTGTGCCACCTCTAAGCCACACAGATCAGCCACAATCGCGAGTGCAAATTCCATGGTTGTCCCCGGACCCTGACTCGTCAAAAGCGATCCACTCCGAACCACACGCTCTCCAGGGCGCACATCGTCTGTCCCAAGTTGATCCCCCACCCCCGGGTGAGCCGTGATCGCCCGCCCCTCCGTGACACCAGCAGCCTCCAACACCATAGGGGCCGCACAGATGGCAGCCACTAATTGCCCGCTCTCGCACAGGCGCCGGACAAGACCCAAGATGCGTTCATCGTCTCGTAAAGCAAGGGTGCCTCCCATGCCCCCAGGGAGGCACAGGACATCTACGCTGTCCAAATCGACCTGGGCCAGATTCACGTCGGCCAGAATGCTGACGCCGCGCGAACCGAGGACTAGCTCTTCACCGAGGGATGCCACTACGACATGGAGCTCCGCCCGCCGCAGGACGTCGATCAAGGTGACGGCTTCGATTTCCTCGAAGCCCGGGGCCAGGGGGATTAGGATTGTCGGAGCCATTGGACTTGAGATGAAGGGTGGAAGGCGTGATCTGAAGTGAGTCAAAGACCTAGCGTAGACTACACACCATGCCAAACGGACCCAAATCACCCTCGCCCAAGCCGGTCGTCCTCGTCAGTGCCTGTCTCTTGGGTCAGAACTGCCGCTACGACGGCGGACACTGCAACAGACCCGAGCTCTTGGATGAGCTAGAAAAGCAGGGGTCTGATCCTTTGGCCTTTTGCCCCGAAGAGGCGGGCGGGTTACCCACCCCCCGGGACCCAGCTTCCATCCATGCACCATCAGCCGCCGATGTCTTGGAAGGAACAGGCCAAGTCATCAGTGATGCCAACGATGATTGTACGGGGGCGTTTCGCGAGGGGGCAGACCAAGCACTGCAGACCTGTGTTACACACCGAATTCAACGAGCCTACCTCAAGGAAGGTTCGCCCTCCTGTGGGGTACGTCAGACACATGTGCGTGGCCGGCGCGTGGATGGAGCGGGAGTCACCGCCACGCGCCTTATCCAAGTTGGAATAGAGGTCGTCGGAATCGACTGACCCGCGGGAGTACCACACCCGGTGCCCCACTCGTCCTCTCCTTACTGGAAGGTAATCTGCAATCCTTCCGTCAAGTTGGAAAGCCCGCCTTTGTCCCGGTGCCAAACTTGAAAGTACCACGTTTCGCCAGGTTGAACAGACCCGGCGAGGGGAGCGGGCAAGTTATTCAGATCTAGGGGAAAGAACAGAGACCCGTCCGGATCTACATACGCCATGTCTTGACGAAAGCGCCCAAGCGCACCCCCCAAGCACAGATTACCCGCACTCCCGCCCACCAGCGGAATCCAGTCTTGACTCATACTCGCAAGGGCCATAGCCACCTTCGCCGGCGGCAATTGAAAAGCTGCAAGTTGGAACTGCCCGCAGGACAACTCGCCGGATCCATAAGCCATCAGGCGACCTGGCAGCCCCGTAGAATTGGAGTTAGCCGGGTCACAAAAGGGCGCCCCGAAGAAACGCTGCAGGCAGTAGAGGTGGGCCTTGCCTGAATCCGTGCCTGCGTCGTCGGCAAAGGGCACACCCACCAGCAGGCGCGATCCACTGGCAGACAACCGAGTTCCGAAGCGGTCCCCATCAAGGGTTCCATAGCGGGCGAATTCACCCAAATGCGTGCCACTATCCCGATCAAACAAATGGACCGCGCCTAGGTCGAGTCCGGCACCGTCTGCACCGGGTGCAGACACCGCCAACAAACCGTCCGCCAGTGCGACGGCTGACCCAAAGCGGTCGAATTCTGCAATGTTGGCAGGGGGCGGCAGGGTTTGGAGCAGTGCGCCGCTCGGCAAGTCGAACACAAGCACCTTGCCCATTTCTTCATAGGGCCACTGCTCCGCCCCTGGCGCGCCCACGACCAGCGTCCCCTCAGCTGCTGAGAGGCACGAAGCAAAGTTATCGCCCTCCTGACCAAGGGGATCATCAAGCCGATGGAGTTGCTTCCCTCCGAGCAAATCAAAAACAAATGCAGTGCCCCGACCCGGGTCAGGATCGTTCCATTGAGCACTCGAAATCACGTATCCGCCCTCCAGCGTCACTAGCTGCCCAAGTCGCATGCCTGCCACAGGTTTTGTGCAAGCGAGCTTGTGTATTTGAGCGCCCGTCTGAGTGTTGAACACATACACAGCCCCCGCGTCCGTGAGCCCCCCATCGACCCCCGGGGCACCTACGATGAGTCGCCCTGGCCCCAATGCAATCGACTGGCCGAACTGATCGCCAGCAGCTCCGTCCCGAGCACGGAATTCAAACAGTTGCGAGCCGCTAGCAAGGTCAAACAAGAAGACCGATCCAGCATTAGTCCCGGCAAAGTCCGTGGCTGCTGAGATAGCGGCTAGGCCACCGTGAACGCTCACCGCTAATCCGAAAGCGTCGCCCGCATTGGATGTACTTGGGCTCAACGCATAGCGCAATGTTCCGGTTGCGCCGTCATAAACCCATGCTCTTCCGCGAAACTTGGGCCCCTTGTAGGGTGCGGCCAAGACGGCGTCATTGCCCTCCAGTTCCAACGCAATCGAAAACGAGTCGCCCGCACCAAGGCTTGGGTGGACGATTTCCGCGACGTGGGCTTGGGGCGCAGAAAACGCGGGCACTGCACCGATACTCATCATGCAGTACAGCATCCGCCGCAACGGAATCGAGTGTTTCAATCGATCAAAGCAGTCAATCACGGCAAGTACATCAGGAAGGAACGAGTGGGCTGGGAATCAACACGAGCGACCAGCGCTCTAAAGCCTACAGGCGCAGAGCGATTACCACAAAACGGTTCCAAATCCGGCTGCCCGTATGCGCATCTATGGGACGCAGCCGCCTGCCCAAAGGTTCCAGGCCACCCCCGATGGGCTTTCTAGCGGGGCAAAAAGGCCATAGATGTTTGCACAGGAAATGAGCAAACACAGCCAGCACTGGCCTCCGGCAGGAGCACAAGCCCAGCCGCTGGCAAGATGTTGATCCAACAGCCCGGACGGCTGATTGAAGTCAGGTGAACATCTTTTCCATCAAGTCGGCGAGCCCGAGGGTTTTGATCGCGGAAGTAGAGAGTGTTCGCAGAGGCTGACAAGGTTCCGCAACCGCGACGCTTTCCCATCCACCACTGGCCATCATTGAGGACGGCGCCGGACTTGAGATCAAACGCCCGTGGCTCGGCCACGAGAACATCGGGGAAAAGTACGGGGTGGTGCACCTGCTCGCCATGCCCGTTTCCGGCCCCATTATTGGGCGTTGATGCTTTCCACCGCAATTCACCATCGCGGGCATGACGAACCTGCATGGCGAATCCACTCTTGCCTCCTGAGTGAGTGTGGGAGGTCGTCAGAACGAGATCATCAGCACGCACACTCACGAACAGGGAGTGCTGCATCCCATCCAATTCGATGGGGCGAGAGTAGAGCTTCACTCCACGCTCGAGCTCGATGGCAAAAAGCACTGGATCTGATTGAGCAATGGCAGAGGGGAGCACCCGGCCTGATTGGGTTACTTGGCGTGCGTCCACCCCAAAGACGCGCCCCTCGGATAGGGCGAGCGACGCGTTGGGCACACAGGTCATATCGTGGCTCCACTCCAAGCGGCCGCTCTTGCGATGAAAAGCCATCAAGGCCTGCGAGCAGACGAGTGCCTGTGCATCTTTGTATTGCAGGCTCACTTCTTGGCGGGTCTGCTCGCGACGGGAACTTCCCACAGCCTGCACGCTGACAACTACGGTCTCAGCGTCGAGGGCTAACCATCCGAATTCAAGCCCCTTCGGAGCAGCCATACTCCGCAAGTCCTCTCCGCCGTGCAGGTCGATACAGCGCAGCAAACTCCCTTGCGCGATCCAGAGCTCACCCGCATCGGCGGCTTGATAGCCCCCATCTAGAGGCACAGCCATTCGCGACAACCCATCGAAGGCACGATCCCATAGCAGCACACCGTGGTAGGCATCAACTGCCCGAAGACGATCCTGACCCGGGATCACCAACACCCCTTCCACGCACAGTGGCGGTGCTGATCGCAAATGACGGTCAACAACACCCGCCGGCCCCGGCCCGCCAAACCACTGTAATACCAGGTCGTCCGCCACGTGTTGGTCCATACTCGTAGCCGTATTACCCGCATCGGCGAAGGCATGACTCCATTCTCCTGCCCCTTCAAGGCCAGGACGCATGTGAAGGTCCCCTTCAAGGAGAGCCACCCCGCGACCTGGGCGTAGCAAGGGTTCATAGAGCGAAAAGTCAGCTGAGTTCGCGTCGATCACAAGCTCCATGCAGTAATCGGTGATGCCACGCCCCTCTCCCACAAACACTTGAAGTCTGTGCATGGAAGCTACGGACGAGCGCACCCTCGCTGCCGCTTCTCGGTCGGCGACCCGAATAACTAAGCTGAGTTCAGTGTTGTCCAGCACTGCCTCGATGGCATTCACACCTGTGGGCTCAACGATCAAACCGTATCCCTTCCGGCCATGCATTTGTTTCGGCAAAGGATAGTCGTTGTCACGCTGAATACTCGGTGCAGGCGCTGCAGACGGTGCAGTGCTCACCACTTCCCGCTCTGCAATACAGCAAAGCTGCCCATCGTCGAGAGCGACATAGAGGTTCCCATCCGAAAAGGCCAGGCCCTGGACAGCGCCGGGCACCGGTATTCGCCACCGTTCCTCTCCAGTGCCCCGCTCGCGTGAGCGAACCCAACCTTGCCCCCCAAGGATCACCTGGTCACCTAGGACAATAAGGGCCAAACTCAGTTCTTCACTTACCGACCAGACCATGCAGGTTGCCAACAATCGATCAAGCTCGGTCAGTGCTTCATCAATCGCACCGACCTGTTCTTCAAGCGCACGGCTTTCATCTAGGGTCGCACCGGTTGGAATCGTCGGTTTTGTTTTTGCGAGTTCATCACGCTTGGCACTCAGTTGGTTGTGTCTTTCACGATCTACGGCCAGCAATGCCGTGTCCGTCTGCAAAAACGAGATCCCTTGGCTGACGACAATATTCCTCCCTGGGAAGCTCGCTAGGTTGTCCATGCCTGATGAGGAAGCCACCGCGAGTTTCCCTCTATCATCGGGGCCGGTAATCAACTCCGTTTCTGTCAACAGAGCCCAAGACCCTCCCGGTCCACCAAAGGACCCCCGCCAACCACCATCAGTACGGTCGAGTGCAAACGGAGTGGACCGGCCATTGGGGATGTAGAGCCGGGTGGGGGAAACCAGCAAATACCCTTGGGGAGAGACGCTTTTCTCCAGAGTTTTCTTCCAGTGTGTCTCCCCCGTCTCAGCATCGAGGGCCCAAGCAAAACATCCCTGCTCAGGGAAAAGACCGGCGGTTGCATAGAGGATGCCATTGGCCACAGCGACGCCTGTTCGAACGGGCCATGGGGATATCAGCTTTCCGTTGCTGGGTATGCGCCGATTATTCGGTGCTAATTGTTGCCGCCAAATCAACTCACCCGTCTCGGCAGCAAGGCAATACACACAACCGTCGTCACTTCCAAACCAGAGGCGACCGTCGCCTACAGATGGTGCGAAGCGAACGGGACCCTCCGAATAGAAACTCCACAGTCGCCTACCCGTGTTCGCATCGAGGGCATGGACTCCATCATCAGCAGAAGACCCATAGAAGACTCGCCCGTCTCGGCTGACTGGGAAAAACGCCCTGTCGTGAATCACCCGTGAGGTCAACGAATTCAGATTCTGCCAATGACTCCCATCTGCGGGGGCTCCCCATGAGGGCACGGGTGCCTGGCTCGGAGAGTGAGTCCAAACAAGTTTCGGTCGCGCATCCCAGTCCATGTCCACCGCATGGGATCGGCGAGGATCGGCGCCGTAGGTGCTCCACCCCGTTCTGGATTCCTCGGGGAATCCGTTTCTACGATCTACTAGGTCAGGCTTCACACCCTCCCAACGCCTGACCATCTCTGCGGGGAGAGGCACGTGCCCCCAGAGGTGGACCGAATGTATCGCTCCGACGAATTCATGGCGCTCGTTGGAGTCCTCGTACGACCCCAGCGTTAGATGGTGTTCCTCGGCGTAGTAGAGCGGACCACTGGTCACTTCCGCTTCCGTATCGAGCACCCCGTCCACATACAAACGCTGCACCTTTCCATCATAGGTGCCCACGACCTGATGCCACGTCCCTGGTTGATGACGAATACGGCCCTGGATGTAGTGAATGCGCTTTGTGGCTGCGCCCGTCACCCCGAAAAAGAAATGATCCCCATGACTCCCTAGCACCCAACCACGTTCATAGGACCCGTTGTCCTCCACTGCGCCGAGAACACCGCACCAAGGATCCGTCGCATCCGATGCACAGATGGCCTCGACGCACAATGCATCCTGGGGCAAGCGTTGACTGGGAATGCGCCCAACCTCGACAAGGTTCTTGGCAGAGGGCCTGAGCTGCCCCTCGTCGAGGGCCCACACAGACACGGGCTCTTGGGACTCCAACTCGGCAAAAGGCACGGCTAGAGCCCCAGCAAGGATGATTGCAGGCAGCATGATCACAGCATACAAGGTGTTACTCGATGCGCAGTGTGAATCTGTGCCACTCCAGATCGCTCCACGCTAAAATGGGCTAGCGCAACACTTCCCTATGAATCGGCCGCTCCTCATCAAACATCTGCGTTCCCAGTTTGCCATGCACTGGCGGGGAGTCCACGGGGCTCCTCACTGGGCACGTGTGAAGGCGATGGGATTGCGCCTCGCTAGAATCACCGGTGCCGACCCGCTCGTTGTTGAGTTATTCGCCTGGCTGCACGACTCACAACGAGTCAGTGATGTGGGAGATCCTGGCCATGGTGGCCGAGCAGCCGATTTAGCCGCCGAGCTGCAAGGAAATCTGTATCACCTCACCCCCACGCAGCTCGCAAGCCTTATTGAAGCCTTGCGATATCACAGCGATGGGTTCACCGAAGGCAATATCACTGTGCAGACCTGCTGGGATGCGGATCGGTTAGACCTTGGTCGAGTCGGAATCACTCCAGATCCCGAACAACTGTGCACCCCGGTGGCCCAATCTCAAGCAGTTCGAGCCCTCGCAATCGGACGCACCAACCGTTGCCTCCGAAGGGGATAAAACCCGCCATGGATCATTCACACCTGTACTTTGGTTATGGGTCCAACCTTAGTGCTGAAGACTGGGAGGCCTACTGTCAGCGTAAGGGTGCTGACCCGAGAGTCCTACGGGACCTGCAGCCTGCTTGGCTCTTGGATCATAGGCTCGAATTCGATTTCCACTCACACTCACGCAAGGGTGGAGCGGCCAACATCGTCCCCGGGAGACGGGGCCAGGCCGTTCCAGGCGCCCTCATGGGATTGAGCTCTGATGGGCTTGCACTCATGGACCGCAAGGAAGGCCATCCGCACGTCTATCGCAGGCACCCTGCCGAGGTGAATACACTGGATGGAGTTACCCATGCAGTGCAAACCTACTCGGTCACTTCGGGCGCCCGGGCCAGCACGTTGATGGCCCCCAGTTCCTACTATGAGAGCCTCTTGCGCACGGGGCTTGCACAGCGTGGGCTACCGACGACCCCCCTTGACGCGTCGCTCCTTGGATTGGATTCAAGCGGCCACAGCATCGAGCACGTGTTTGTTTATGGCACGCTCTTGCCGGGGGAATGCCGCGGCAATGTTCTTGAGGGGTTCAACCCTACAGCCAGCCAAGCTGCCCAGGTCACAGCTGACTTGCGCCATCTGGGTAGCTACCCGGGTCTCGTCCCAGGCCCGGGGACTGTTCACGGCAGACTCTATTCGTTTCAAGACCCTGCAGCCGCGCTCACCACCCTCGATTCCATCGAGGGTTTCCAGCCCGGAAAACCGAGCCTCTATCGCCGTGTCGTCATCCTGGCCAAGACTTCGAGCGGACCCCACTGGGCCTCAACCTACGTCTATGACGGCGACGATGGGGTGCCCATCCCCAACGGCAACTGGCTTAGACCAGACTAGTCCCGCGGCTGGGCGACGACGATGACGTGGAAGCCGAGTAAGGACAACCCTGGGATAGCACAGAGAACGCGGTCAAGGCGGATAAACAGGCGCGTCAACCAAGCGTTTCCGGGAATGAAGCGTAAGAGGCCAAGGTGGTCTGGAAAGCCGGCAAAAACGTAAGCAAAAACGCCGTATCGTTTGACCTTGGAGACTTGGAATCCGGCCTGCTCGCACAGATCTATGATGCCGCGCTTGGTAAACCCCTGGTCTCCCACATCAAAGTGTGGGCTCTTGGCGTACAGCACTGCGCGGGCCAACCGTATCAACGGGTTATCATTGCACGGTTCGCTCATGATGAGGCGTCCGCCGCTCTTGAGAGCGTTTCGACAGTGGGTCAAGAACGCCACGTGGTCGCGGGTGTGATGCAGAGATCCTTTGCAAAAGACCACATCAAAACTTGCCGGATGAAACGGCAGGCGCTCAGCATCACCTGTCACAAGCTTTGCACCCGGCACATATTGGTCGGAGACGCGCAACATGGCGTGGCTGATGTCGAGGCCGACCGCGCCCCTGTGGTGCAGGCAAAGCTCAGCGAGAAAAAAACCCGTTCCACATCCCAGGTCGAGGATTGCCTCGGAATCCTTGGGCACTTGACTGATCATCTCAGAGTGCCAGTCCTGCTGGAACAGACGCGAGAACTCAAAGGAGTAGCGATAGGCGTAGCGCGGAGCGAGCTCTTTGTGCAGTTCAATCTGAGCTTGGGTGTGGCCGCCTGCGAGACCGCTGGTAGTGGATGAATCGGCGCTCATGAGCTGGCATCCATTCTAGCCACGAGAGCCTCGGCAATGGGGATGTCCGCTGGTGCCAATTCCATTTCCAATAACTCCCGGGGTTGTTTCCAGCAGACCGCATCGTGATCACTCAAGGTCAACTCCGGGGTTTCCACCGAGTCCGGGAAGTGAACTAGATAGGCGGCCAACTCCAACTTGAGCTGTGGATAGCTGTGTCGATGGGTGATCAGGTGCTCGCCCACCTCGACCCTCAGTCCCAATTCCTCCACAAGTTCTCGGGCAAGGGCTGCCTGTGGGGCTTCGCCACGCTCAATCTTGCCTCCCGGGAACTCCCACTTGCCCGCTAGCCAGGTGGGTTGTTTGCGACGCGCTAGGAGCACCCGCCCGTGGTGTTGGATGATTGCAGCGGTGACTTGCAGCATGACGGACAACTGAAACAGGGCCTGCGTGACTTAGGAGCCCACGCCGTTGTACCCTCGGGCCATGCGCATTGGCAGTCTGATTCCGGCTCTGATTGTTGCTGGCCTCCTCGCCCTAGCCCTTGCTTGGCACGACGTGCTTCCAGGGGGGTGGACCTTGCGTGGTTGGGTCAAACCTCACAGTGAGCGTGCCGCCCTCGCTAGAGCGACCCACGCCGCTGCCCGATTGGCCCAATTCGAGACCCTCATCGCAGAAGCGCCCTCGGACGCCGTGGCCTTTCTGGGCTCCTCCACGATCGAGCGCTTTCCCATCCAAGAGCTTTTTCCTGGGCAAGCCTGCCTCAATCTTGGCATTGCCTCTGAATCGGCATCCGAGCTCCTCAGCCGCCTGGGCGATGGCCTCCCCCCAAGACTAGGCGCGGCAGTCCTTTATATAGGAAGCATCGACTTTCGCGAACACATTCGCCCCGCCCAGCAAATCGCCGCACTAGCCGAGCAGGTGTTGGTTGCCCTGCGACTTACTCACCCCGGGCTGCCCGTGGCAGTTTTGGGAATCCTGCCGGAGCAAGACATGGACTCCGAGTTTATTGCCCGCTTGCGGCGCACCAACACAGCCATCGCCGCCGTCTGCCGCAGGCAAGAGTGCGCCTTTGTCTCGACCCAACGGGCTCCTATCACCGATGAGAATGGAAGCCTGCAACCCGAATATGCAAGTGATCGCGTCCACCTCAATGCCCTAGGTTATGCCCAACTGGCCCGCTGGTTGATTACAGACGGCGGCGTAGCCGGCAGAATCCTACAATCCCCTTAGACTCCCTCTCCCGTGCTCAAGAACATCGGCTCCAACTGGGCTTTGAACATCATCCAGATCCTGGTGTTCTTAGTGCTCACACCCTTTGTGGTGGGAACCTTGGGGAGCGACCTCTACGGCGGCTGGGTGACTCTGATATCCCTGACGGGTGTGCTGCAACTGCTCATCCTTGGCATACCCATGGCATCTGTGCGCTATGTGGCCGAGCATGTGGCGACCGGCGACAAGCCCGCAGCCAACCGTGCCCTCTCCACTTGCATGGCCATCACCCTTGGGATGGGATTCGTTGCGGTGATCGTCGGCATCTTGCTCTTCTTTGGACTAGAGAGATACCTCGCAAGTGAAGATTGGACGCTCAGCCCCGCGCAGGTAAGCGATGCTCATGCAGCCTTCGCCGTGATTGTCGCCAACCTCGCCTTTGGATTCGTAGCTCGCCTTCCTTATGGCGTCTTTGATGCCCACCAAGACTTCATTGCGCGCAACGTTATCATGGCAAGCGGGCTCATCTTGCGCCTAGGCCTCACCCTCGGCCTGCTAACCATCAGCCCCACACTCACAACCCTCGCTTGGGTGCAACTCGCCACACTCACAGCAGAGTTCCTCTCCGCCGTCCTCATTTCCAAGAAACGACATGCGGGCATGCGCTACAGCCTGACTAGTTTCGACAGCTCTCTCGTCAGAGGCGTACTCTCATTCAGCATTTACGCCATGTTCCTCAACATGGGCGCCATGCTCGCTTTCCGAGTCGACGCCCTAGTCATTGGGGCCTACGACAGTCCGAGCCTTGTCACTGTCTATGACCTTGGGAGCAAGGTCTTCGAACCCTTCATTGGAATCGTTCTAGCCATCGGCATGGTGGTCATGCCCGCCGCGACGGCACTCAAGGCCAAGTCCCAAACCCAAGAACTTCAAGATCTGTTCCTAAAGTGGTCAAAAGTCTGCGCTTCACTTGTTCTGCTGATCGGTGGCTTTCTGCTCGTGGTTGGCCCTGAATTCCTGAGCGCATGGCTTGGAGAGGATTACTTCCCTGAGAGCGGCCGGCTCCTTCAAGTCCTCATGATCTCGTTTCTTCTGTTCCTGCCGGTGCGCGGGGTGGCCTTGCCGATCTTGATGGGCCTGCATAAACCCAAACGTCCCGCATCAGCGCTGCTGGGCATGGGCGTCATCAACGTAATCCTTTCCATCACTCTAATTGGCCCCTACGGCCTGTTTGGAGTTGCCCTTGGAACAGCCATACCCAACGCCCTATTTGCCCTGTTTGTCGGACGGACCGCTTGCAGGGAATTAGGGGTTCCCCCCGCGGCCTTCGTGAGCCATGCCGTCATTCGGCCCGCCATTGGGGCGGTCTTTCCCCTCGCCATGCTCTACGTCATCAAGGCGGGATTCGGCCTCAATGGCCTGCCCACTCTCATCGCCGCTGGGATCTTGTACACACTCATGTTTGGGCTCGTCTGGGTGGCCTTCGTCTATCGTGGCGATCGCCACATTGCTGTACCCGCTCACGTCCAAGCCCTGCTAGCCCGCCTCCATATCGGAAGGGACCAGCCATGATCGCCGTGGTCGCCTACCTGCCCTGGCTCGCCTATCTCGTGGGTGCATTCATACTCGCAGAACTCGGAGCGCGGCTCTGGCTCAGAATCCGCGGCCGATACTTCGTGTTCAAGCCGGGCACGACCACACTCATGTCCGTCCACAAGGGCACATTCCCCGATCTGCCCTCCCCAGTCCGCTTTTCCGTCAACGAAGCGGGCGAACGAGGCGGC
>CAYXZD010000023.1:20833-26560 GCA_964469565.1 uncultured Planctomycetaceae bacterium | reverse complement strand
GCCCCTCGGCGCGGATGCGCTCTGAGCCCCTAGGATCGGGAATCTGCCCGCTGGGCGTGGTCCTAGGGGGCACTCGTGGGGTGGGTCTTGACTATCGAATCCAATGGTTGCTTCACGCGGGGCGCCGTGGGCGGCTCCAAGTGCGGAGAAGAGGCCCCCGATGATGAATAGGGGGTACGCGGCCCTTGTGAGCTTCCTAGGGGGCACGAGGGCGGCTGGCTTGCGGATAGGCATATGGGATTGCGGGAGAGGGGGGCACAGCGATTGAGCGACCCGCTAACTCACCGATGGTATCCAGCCTGAGATTCCCGGTGTTGGGAATAGCCAAAAAGTAGGCCCTGCGGAGTCCGCAGGGCCATGAATTCGCAAATCGAGACGCCCCTAGGGGCCCCTTAGGAACCCCTGGGATCGTCGATCAACTAGAAGGAGACTTGCAGGCCGATGGTGGCTTCGGCGTTGTCGTTGGTGCCTTCCTCTTCGCTGGCCACGTTGATCATCCACTTAAGGCCATGGCCGTCGATGTAGTTGTTGATAGCCACATCCATACGCGTGGTGCTGTCGATTGCGGGGTCGGTGGAATTGTCTAGATCCTGGAATCGGACACCGAGTTCCCACTTGCCGGGCTGCAGCATGTACGAGCCCTGCACAGAGATGGGGCTGGTATTGGCAGCGATCTCCGTCCCGAGTCCGCCACCCGAGCCAAGCTCTCCAGCATCACACATGGCTAGGTCAAAGCTCCACAGGTCTGTGCTGGTGTTCACCTCGAATACAGTCGCATCACCGAATTCTCCATCATCAACGAAAGCGACTGCTGCGGATACGGAAGGGTCCTCGTTACCGCCGTAGGCCCCTTCCACTTTTCCAGGACCGGATCCCATGAGGGTGGCCGTCAGCCGGCCAGCCATCAGCATCTCATCGACGAGCAGGTCTTCGCCATTCATGATGCTCACTGACCAACCCATTTGATCGAGGCCTCCACTGAGCTTGACACCTCCGGTTCGGCGGCTAAACGCACTGCCGATGATGCTGCGACCGGTGAAGAGCATGCGACCGCTGCTGATCTGGGAGGCGCGCGCGACGTCGGCTTTGAATTGTCCGAAGGTTCCGACCATCGATCCGCCGATTCCAAACGTGGCGTAGGCATCAAGGAGTACAGCAGCACCGCTGCGGAATTCGGTCTGCAACTTGTAGCCGTAGCCAGCCAAGGTGCCCTTGGCGCCGAGGCGCACGTTGCGAAGGTCCCAACCACCTGTGTCGACGCCGACAGCTTCGCCGTCCGTTTGGCTGGTGTAGTAAACGCGAGCGCGCCCGAAAACCGTGGGGCTATCGCTGTCGGCGTTGAGGGATGAAGTGAGGGCGCTGACCTCCTGGTCTAGGGCGGACCAATCGCCGTCCGTGGCCAAGGCCGCGGTGCTCGTCATGGAGAGTGCGATAGCGCTAAAAACAACTTTGTTCATGGATACTGGGGCTCCGTTAGGAGCGAGTTATGGATCAATCAAAAACAGCTGGGCCCGATCTGAGCCCCGAATGGGCGAGAGGATGCCCCCATGCCCCCTCGGGGCCAAGCCCCTTTCGGGCACTTTTTTTGGCAGGGCCCCTCGCGGTCGTCAGGCCCCCCCCCTGCGGCACCTCGGAACCCATAAATGGGCCCCCGCACCCGGGGTGGGGGCGGGGGCCTGATTCGTGCTCCAGCGAGGGCTGGGGCGTCGAGGCAGCGGGTGGCTCCTAGAAGTCCACGCTCATGCCGACAGTCCAAGCGCTGAAGTCGACTCCAAAGATCTGGCCGTCCACCATCCCGATCTGCCAATTCCCGTAGTTGGCGGTGATTTCGGTGGAGTCGGAGTCGATGGCGTAGTCCGCATCAGTCATACGAACGGCGAGGCGCCAGTCTTCGTTTACGTCATAGGTGGCACTGATCACCATGGGGGATGTGCCTCCGGCTCCTGGCGGACCAATATCAAACGTTGCGGCATCGCGCACGGCCCAGTCGGAGGTGGCGAACATGTCGGCGACATCGGCGTACTCGATGCCCAGTCCCAGGGCTCCAGTCTCGTATCCGACGGTGACTACCGTGGCCCCTAAGTCGTCGAAGGCACCGTCATCAACCACCGCAGCAGACAAGCTGAGTCCTTCCACCGGAGCCATGCTCACTCGCACGGCCGTCAGGAGCTCGTCCATGATGTCGTCGGACCCGTTCATGATACTCAGACTCCAATTCAAGGAATCCATTGCTCCACTTAGGCCAAAGCCACCACTACGGCGGCTGAACCAGCCCCCAATCATGCTGTGGCGCACGTGGTCCATGTTACCCTCGTCTAGATTTGCATCGTCGCAAACGTCAGCACGGAAGCGGCCGATTTGAGCAGTGACATTGTCACCGATTCCGAAGGTCGCATAGGCGTCGAGTAGGTTGTCGACAACCAGGCCGCCTCCGACGGCACTCAGGAACTCTTCCCCTGCGAAGTCCACTTCGACTCGGTATCCGTAGTCACCATGGGTGCCGTCCACGGCGAGGCGAGCATCTAGGGCAGAGAAACCACCGATGTCTATGTCGGAGTTCGAGCCATAGCGGGCGCCCAATCGGCCTGAGATGTCAAAATTCCCGTCCTTGGCGAGCAACCCCGAGAGGACGCTGATTTCTTGGTCGAGGGCAGCCCCTTCTGATTCGTTAGGGAGACCAGGGTTGGCGGTGAGGGAGAGCGCGCAGGCGCTGATGGCAAGCATCATCATGAAGTAAGGCCCTTGAGGGCGGCGGGTCGTTGATCTGAAGTACGGGCGACTGGGCCCAAGGGGGAAGAATGAACAAATCCGGCCCAAAAATCCAAAGGGCTCCTAGTCCTTTTTTTTCGTCATTCCGTCTGCGGGACTGACAGGGATGTAAGTCCCACGCTGGAATGGTGGTCTTAGGCACCCAACAAAAAAAGAAGGCCCCGCGACGCGCGCGGGGCCTTCGTGAACTCAAACCTAGGGGGCGGCGCGCGCCCCCCAAGTTGGGTCTAGGTGGGTAAGACTAGAATGCGACGTTGAGGCCGACCAGGATCATGTCCGAGTCTGCACCAGCGTCATTGTCCGTCTGAACCATGCCAATCTGCCACTTGAGGCCGTGGCCGTCGAGGAAGTGGTTGGCAGTGATTTCGGTGGACTCGGAGCCAGCACCGTCGTCGTAGTCGGTCATGCGGAGAGCGACATTCCAGTCAGCGTTCACGTTGTAGTTGGCGCTGATGACCATCGGGCTCGCGTCGGCGGCAAGGGCCATTATGCCCGTGTCGTTTCCAGCGAGGGAGTTCGTGAAATCAGCTCCGGTGTCGGCGGTTTCAACGCCAACGCCCCAAGTGCCGTTTCCAGCGTTGATTTCGATGACTGTGGCGTCATCGTCGTCGTTCGCACCGTTGTCAACAATGGCAACAGAAGCGGAGACGCCAATACCGTCATCGCCACCGTCCATGATGTCCATGCTGACGCGCAGCGCGGTGAGGAGCTCGTCGTCGGTGCCGTCGGAACCGTTCATGATGCCGAGGCCCCAAGAAATCTGGGACATCTCACCACTCAGGCCGAGACCACTGGTGAAATCGGTGAACGCGCCACCGACAACACTGTGACGGAAGTGGCTCAAGTCACCTTCGTCAAGGTCGGCGTCGTTGCAGACCGAGGCGCGGAATTGACCCATCTGGGCCGAAACCGAGTCGCCAATGCCGAAGGTGGCGTAGGCGCCGCGGAGGCCTTCGTCAGCGAAGTCCGTTTCCACGTGGTAACCGTAGTCGCCGTGGCTGCCGTCGACGGCCAAGCGGGCGTCGAAGGCCAAGCCGGTGTCGGCAACGGTGAATCCACCGGTGTCGGTGTCGCCATCAGAAATGTAGCCGGTGTAGATGCGGCCAGAGATGCTGGCGCCGCCGTCCAGGCTAAGGGTTGATGCAAGGGCTCCGACCTCTTGGTCGAGAGTAGACCACTCGCTGTCCGACGCGAAGCCGGCAGCGCAGGTCATGGTCAGCGCAAATGCGCTACAGGTAAGCTTCTTCATGGGGTTTGCACTCCAAAGTGAGAAATAAGACAGACAGAAAGAGAGATCAGGGATGGGGTCCTGTTTTGATCGCGCAGAGGGTGCGGTTGCCGTTTGTCGGTGCCTAGCCTCTAGCGGGATATTTCGAATCGAATACTGCACAGTCATTCGGTGGCAGATCCACCAGCATGTCCCCCAAACCTGTATCCATGGGGCCGATTTCGGCGTAAGTGATTGAAACATAAGCAGTTAGGTTGTTCTGTTGCCCGATGGCGACTACGGCCCCTATATATAATGTCTCGATATTGGGGGCCTTTCATGCAACTCAAGAGGGGGCGCGTGGGGGTGGCGCTCTGTGGGGTCTGAAAGCGCTAGAACGCTAGGGAGAGGCCGCAGGTGAGGGTCCGGGTATCAGTGTCTAGTTCACCGCTCACTTGGCGTGAGAGGCCGAGGGTCCATTTCAGTCTCTGCCCTTGCAGGAATCGGGTTAGCGCCACATCCGTCACAGACTGGACATGGGTGTCCGAATTCTGGGAACGAACGGCGAATCGCCAATCCTCGGTGGCATCCCAGCTGAGGCTAATCGAATGAGGACTCGTATCGGGGCCAAGAACTGCAGTTGGATTCTCAGAGAGTGATGAGAGCCCGCCGGGGCCTACTTGGGCGAGATCGATGGCCAAATCCCAAGCCCCATGCTCGATCCTGACCTCGAACAGGGTGCAGTGGGCGCCTGGGAGGCTGTGATCGCGCACGTGAGCGAGGCCGAGGTGGATGGGTTTCCTCGGCGAGGTGGTCCGAGCATCCGCCCTGGGAGCCCTTAGGAGGCCGGAGCTGAGGTCTATCCCTAGACGCATGCTCGTCAACAGGTCTTGCCCCAGGCTGTCTGACCCATTCTGCATGCTCGCCGACCATTGAACTCCCCAGGAGCGGCCTTGCAGCATAAGACCCCCTTGCCTTGCGGCGAGGGCACAGGCAATGGAGCTACGGGTTTGGAAGTTCATTTTGCCAATATCCTGGCCGGCGGCACTGGAAACTGGGGCCCTGAAGCGGCCCATGGACAACTGCATGCCCTCCGTGACCTGATAATCGACCGCTGCGTCTAAGAGGCCGAGAGTTCCCTCCCGCCAATCGTCCGCGAAGTCCATCTCCAAGCGGTAGCCATAACTCCCCTGACCGCCACGAATACCCAAGCGTGCGTCCGAGAGTCCCAATCCCCCGACATTGCCGCCCCTAGCGTCTGAAGCCGTCAGCACCGCCCGCATTTGGCCGTGGAGTCCCGGCCCCCCCCCTTCTTGAATCAAGCTGGCGGCCAATGCTGCAAGTTCGCGGTCAAACTCGACCCAGTCCCCGTCCGATTCACCTGCGACTGGGGCTGCGAGGAGTAGGACGCAGGGGAGGTGCAGGAGGTTTGTCATGGTGATTCACCTTGGGGGCTTGGAATCGACAAAGGAGGCCATCGTGTTCCGAGCGGGGCAGAATCCGCAGGGCTTCCGCAACCTAGGGCATATTCCCAAAGGGCCGGCCGGGGTGGATTCCTGCCTGGAGGCCTTCCGCGTCACCCTATTCGAGGGGGGGATCCCCGGAGTAGGCCCCCAGGCCGTTCCCACTTTTGGGACAGGGGCCAGGATTAGGCCCTATCTCCGAGGTTGATCCGTCGGTCGGTGGATTCACCCCCTCGCCGTCCAGTCCCTCGCCGTCCAGTCCCTCGCCGTCCAGTCCCTCGCCGTCCA
>CAYXZD010000023.1:0-20733 GCA_964469565.1 uncultured Planctomycetaceae bacterium | reverse complement strand
TCGCCGTCCAGTCCCTCGCCGTCCAGTCCCTCGCCGTCCAGTCCCTCGCCGTCCAGTCCCTCGCCGTCCAATCCCTAACCGGGCCGGCGTTGAGGGCTCATTCGCCCGCTTGTCCCCGCGACCGTTTCAAATCGCCCCGTCGCCGTTTGTCCGTTAGGCGTCTGCGCTTTGAGGCGCGTGTCGGCTTGGTGGGTTTGCGTGGTTTTTGAATCTGAAGCCCGCCCCGAATGAGTGTGGCTAGGCGCTTCCGGGCTTCCTCGATATTACGGCCCCGTTCCCGGTGGGAATTCGCCACGACGATGAGGTCTCCAGAGGAGGAGATTCGACTAGTGAGGCTCTTTCTCAGCCTTTGTTTTCGGATCTCACCAAGCGTGTTGCTGCGTTCAATACAGAACCGCAACTCCACCTGGGTCTCCACCTTGTTGACGTTTTGACCCCCCGGGCCGCTGGAGCGCGAAAAGGAGACCTGCAACTCATCAGCGGGCAAGCACAGGCGCGCGTTGATGCGGAGCGGCTCCATGGACGTCTCTAGGTGGCGCTCCCCGCGTCGTGCAGGAAAGAAAACGTATAAATGCCGGTATCGTGGCCATCGGAGAAGCGCATGGCGATGGCGTAGTTCCCAATCAGGTGAAGGTCCCCCTGCGTGAGATCATCGCCCACAGTGGCTGGATCGAGAATGCGCTGGCCAGTGGTCTCGCTAACGCATGCTGCACAGGGGCAGCGTCTGCGAAGATCGGGAGCGCTGAACTCATCGGTGCGACCGTCAGGCCATTCCAATACGACCTTGGTCGGGTCGCGACGCAGTATTCGAGTGGGCTGCATGGGCGGGTGGTGGCCGGGACCAGACTTGAACTGGTGACCCCTTGATTTTCAGTCAAGTGCTCTACCAACTGAGCTACCCGGCCAGGGTTTGCGGACTAGCCGCAGGTCGGCGGGATTATCGGCATCCACCGCGGCCCCGTCAACCGCGGCGAGCTAGAGGAAACCAGGAATCCCGACCCAAGGTCCCGGCCTGCGCTGACCTTTATGCTCCCGGTGGAAGCTCTCGCTGAGGTGAATCGGGTGAATGCGACGGTCAACACGCCGAATGCGGCCCGGCGGGGCTACCTCAACTGAGCACGGCACGTGCGGCGACCACGTCGGCCGCGATCTGCTCCCGCAGGGCGCCGAGGTTTGGAAACTTGCGCTCGTCCCTCAGATGCCTCACAAAATCAAACTCGAGCTGACGGCCGTACAAATCGCCAACGAAATCAATCAGGTGGACTTCGACGAGTGGATCTGTTGTGCCCGTGGCCCCTACTAGGGTGGGGCGGCGGCCGACATTGGCCACGGCTAGGTGGGTCTCGACAACTGCATGGCCCCGTTCCCGGGCCAAAACGTGGGCCCGGCCGGCATAGACCCCGCCAGGGGGGTGCAACTCATGGTGGAGGTCGAGATTGGCTGTGGCGAACCCGAGGGTTCGGCCGACGGCCTGGCCCTCTACGACCTCGCCAAGCACCGAAACGGGCCGGCCTAGCATCCGTTCGGCTCCCGCCAAGTCGCCCAGGGCCACGGCCTCCCGAATGGCTGTGCTGGACACGGCCCGCTGTCCGATGATGACCTTGTCGACCACCTCGACAGGGTAATTCAACTCTTGGATGAGGCTTGCGTTGCCGCTTTGGCCCCGGCCGAACTTACTGTCGAATCCGAGAACGAAGGCCCGAGCACCTAGGCGCTCGACGAGCCAGTGTTGAACAAAACTCCTGGCCGAGGTCGAACGCAGCTCGTCGTCGAAAGGAAGGACGAGGGCATGCTCGATGCCGGCGCGCCGAAAGAGCTCCAATCGGTGATCGAGGGAGGTGAGGGTGCGCGGCGCACGGCCGAGTAGGACCTCCTTGGGGTGCCCCCGAAAGGTCACGACAGTAGAGCGCAGTCCAAGAGAGTTGGCGTTCCTTACGTTCGCAGCCAGGATGGCTTGATGCCCCAGATGTACGCCATCAAAAACGCCAAGGCTCACCACGGCCTCATGAGCAGGCGAGGGGGGCAGCTGCTCGAATTGGTTGGTGACGATCAAACCCCTGCCCGTTTCTTCTTGTAATCCTCGATCATGTTCTCGAGGGCTGTTTTATTGCGAAGTCTATCCGCGGGCGACATGCGGTCAACGAGCAAGACCCCCTCGAGGTGATCATATTCATGTTGCAGGACTCGGCTCTTGAATCCGGTGAGCTCTAGCTTCACCGGGTCACCATTTGCATCCTGTGCTTCGACTGTGCAGTTTTCTGGCCGAGCGACCTCCGCGAAGATGTTGGGGAAAGAAAGGCAGCCCTCTTCCATCAGGGTCTTGTCCCCACTGCGGTCGGTGATTTTGGGATTGACGAGGACCAGATTGAGTTCGGGTTGCTCGGGGTCGCCTTCTTGGTTCATGACCAGAATGCGTTGACGCAAGCCCACCTGCGGCGCCGCTAGGCCGACGCCGTGGCTGGCAAACATGCGTGCAAACATGGCTTCAATAGTGGCCTGTAAGGCCTCATCAAAGACTTCCACGGGCTCGGCGGTCCGGCGCAGAACGGGCTCGGGGTAGAGCGTGACATCAAACTCAAGGGACTCGGACATGGAGCAGATTGCAGACGGGGGAGAGAGGGGCTGGGGTGCGTTGACGGCCTTGGGGCGCGCCTATAGTATTTTCCGCCGCCTGTTTCGTCGGCCCCTCACGGGTAGAACTCAGAGAAACGAGCGAATTGCCCGTCAGGAAGCCAGCGCAGTCCATTCCAGGCGGATGGGCATAGGATAGCACCGTGGTCGACTACACCAAGCACATTCAAAAGGCCGAAGAGGCCGCGCGACGTCGCAACTATGACTTCGCGATCCAGCTGTTCCAGCAATTGCTGGAGATCGATCCCGATGTGGGAGAGGCCCGCGCTGGGCTGCGCCGTGCCCTCAAGGCTCGTCACGAGAAGAAAAAATCCAGCAAGTTCCTTGGCATGATCAAGGGGGCAGCCCCGCTGGCCGCAGCAAAGACTCTGGCGAAAGCTGGCAAGCACAACGCCGCGGCTACACAGTTGGAGAGTTACCTAGCCTCCAATCCCCTCGACGAGGAAGCCAACTTGTTGCTCGGTATCTGCCTCGAGTCTGGCGGACATACACACTCCGCCCTCGCGGTGTATGAGTTCCTAACCGAGGTAGCGCCGCGCAATCCGGAGGGGCTCAAACGAGCGGGTGCAATGATGCGTGTCAACGGTGATGCGGTACGGGCGCTGGAATACTACGAGCGAGCGCTTGAGGCCGACCCGCGGGATAGAGATTCGATCAAGGCTCGCAAGGATCTGTCTGCGGAGGCAGCCCTGAGTGCTTCACGTTTCGACGAAGTCAGCCACAGCCGCGACCAAATCCGAGACAAAGAGGACGCCGTGCGGTTGGAGCGATCTCAACGCTTGCATCAATCTGCGGATGATCTCCAGGCCCAGCTTGAGCAGGTCGAATCTCGCTACGCAGAGGATCCCAGCAACGTGGACACCATGCTAGAGCTTGCGGGGCTGCATGAGAAACTGCGTGACCCCGAGGCTGCAGCCGATCTCGTGCAGCGTGCCTTGTCCTACCGAAAGAACTCGGCAGACTTGCAGGAGCGCCTGGGGGTGCTGCGGATGAAGGGGCTCAAGAAGGCTATTGCCCGGGCAGATAAGGCTGGCGACCAGGGTGAAGCCGACCGTTTGGAGGAGCAACTCCATATCCTTGAGATTGAGGAGACCCGTCGTCGGCTCGAACTCACGCCCGGGGACGCTGCACTTCGCCTAGCCCTGGGGCGTGCCCTTCTGCGGCAGAAAAACTACGACGAGGCTGCCGGGGAGCTCCAAAAGGCCGTTGTAGACCCCAGGATGGCCGATGAGGCCCATATGGCCCTCGCCCAGTGCTTCCAAGCCAAGGGCTTCCTTGACCTCGCGAGGAGCGAATACGAGAAGTCCCTCAGCGCCCGTTCCAGCGTGGACGAGACCGCCTGCGATATCCTGTATAATCTTGGCGCGATTGCGGAGGCCGAGGGAGACCCGGCGGAAGCGCGTTCGTTTTATGCCCGCATTTTTGAAGTCGACATCGGCTTCAGAGATGTGTCAGAAAAGATGGAGCGACTCAAATAGTCTACTCAGCTCCACCCCAACCACCGTTCACGAGTGGCGCGGCGCATCGTCGCCTGCTGCTCGAGTCTTGTTCATCGATTCGTATTAGCCAAAACCCTGTAGAAACCCATGCCCAGTAGCAAGCAAGCCAAGAAGCGCGTCATCACTGATGACCGCCGTCGCCTAGCCAACAAGGCTAAGAACAGCGTCATGAAGACGGCTGTCAAGAAAGTTATCAATGCAGAGACTGCGGAGGAGGCCAAAGCTGCTCTCCCCGGTGCAGTCAAAGCCATCGATAAGTGTGCAAAGCACAACATCATCCACGCTAACGCCGCTGCGCGTCGCAAGAGTAGCCTCGCCAAGAACGTAGCGGCCCGCTAGCGCGGTTCCGATTCGAGGACTCTCGCTGTGGGTCACTTCGAGACCAGCGATGGGCATTCTGGCAGGTGGCACAAACCTGTCTGCGTACCCGTGAACAGAGCCGACGTGTTTGCGTCGGCTCTTGAGATGATTGCCGATCTTCCTGGCTGGTCTGTCACCAGTACCGATCAAGATGGCTTGCGTGCCGAGTGTGAGCGCAGTAATGGTCCCTTACGCGGGACATCCACCATTTCTATTTGGGTGGAAGGTCCGGAGGGAATCCCCAACTCAACTACACACTGTCGTTCAACCTCAAGCGGGTCCTTGCTTTCGAGGGACAAGGGCAACGTGGCCGAGTTTGTTCAGAAATTCTGGATGCGTGTGACCTGAGCGCGCGCCCAGCATGAACCGTGGACCCCGTGTTTGCTGAACAAAGAAACGCCGGCTCGAATCCTTGTAGGCTGAGAGCGTGATGTTGCGCTTTCTCCGCCGCTGGCTCCCTATCCGAGGGCCTGTTGTCCTCCAGCCTCCTTCCCCGGCACCGGAGTTTTGCCTAGGGGACGAACACGGCCGGGAGTGGAGCTCGGCACAGCTCGTAGGGCGGCGATACTTGCTTTGGTTTTACCCCGTGGCGGGTACCCCCGGCTGAACAGCCCAGGGTAAGGGGTTCCGTGATCGAGCCCCGCAGTTTGAAGCTCTTGGTGTCCAGGTCATCGGAGTGTCCTTCGCAACTCCGGAGGCGAATCGGAAGTTCTCCCAGAGCCACTCGTTTTCCTTCCCCCTCCTGTCGGATTCAGATCGTCAATTGGCCTTGGCATATGGCGCCTGCTCTGACGTGAACGACCGCTTCCCTGCTCGATTGACCTTCATTGTCGGGCCTACCGGTCAGATTGAGCACTTGATTGAGACTCGAGATCCGGCAGGGCAGGCCCAGGTTGTCTTGGACTTGCTCGGGTAGGAGGGTGGGCCTCCCACCCGGCAAATCTCACATCACTGCGGCGGGGCTAGCGCCCGCCAATCACCCTGGAGTAGCGGAAGTACACTTCTAGGCATAGCACCATCATGGCCGTGGAGTAAACGCGCCCTCCTTGCTGGCCCCAGGGACCGATTGGATCCCAGGACCCACGGCTTGAACCATCCTTGCGTTGGGAGTCAAGCACCGCCGGCTTCATGGCCTTATTCCACGCCCTCCAGTGGCGGCCACCCATCTGGAACATGGCATAGGAACCGTAGTACCAATAATACATGTCACAGGCGAAGCCCTCGCTATCCCAACGCGGCAGAGCCTTCAACATCAAGTCAGCATGCTTGTTGAGAACTGGATGCTCAGCGGGGGTCTGCCCCAAGAAAATGCGCGAGAGCAGACCGACGGCGGTCATGGCCTCGGCTTGATCGGTGGGAAAATGGTCGTTGATCCCCACCTCGCGCGCACTCTGCGAACCGATACTGTCATAGCCCACTCGCCCGTTGGCGGGATCGGTGACTTCGTCGATCCAGTTGAGCGCGCCGATGAGCGCATCCTCATCGATGACTAGTCCAGCATCGCGACCAGATTGGAGGGCGATGATCATCCAACCGGTGACGGAGGTGTCGTTCTCGCCGGTCGGGGGCACGTCGTAGCGCCAGGCACCATAGGGGTTCCTAGCTCGACTGATTTGGTTCAGGGCGAGCTGTGCGGTGTTCTTGAGCAAGGGGCTGCTGGAGAAGTAGTACGCCTCACAGAGTGCCAAGCTGGCGATGGAGTGGTCATACAAGAAGCCCTTTCCAACTGCGTCGCCGATGAGCCCCGAATCTGGGTCTTGTTGGGATTGGAGCCAGCGCAGGCCCCGCTTGACGTTGTTCTTGTATGGACCTCGGGACAGGGTGTTCCCGTCTCCTAGGAAAGCGAGGAGTGCCAATCCTGTAACGCCCACATCGTGCAGGGATCCCCCTGGCCCCGTGCAGAGATCCCCAGGATCATCATGCCGCATGAACCCATCACAGTCCCAACGGCCATCCTCATCCTGATGGCGGGCCAACCACTGCAGTCCAGCTTCCAAGGCGGGGGCTGTACCGCGTCCGTGGCCGCCCCCGCCGCCAGCACCAGGTCCAAATCGCCCCGTGTATTTCCCCCCTGGAGGGCCTCCGAGTCCGAGTTCTCCGAAGCTTCCCACATCCATGAAGGGGGCATCATCGAGTGCACCGCCCACATCTGCGACATCGGCCACTTCAACGTTACTCACCTCATCACTGATCACATCCGTGGGAACCTCCTGGAGCACGGGGTCCTCGCTGACTTCGATAGGATCTAGTTCGGGCTCCGGTTCGGGTGGCGGAGGCTCGGGCAGTGGATCGGGCGGCACCTCCATGCTTGTGAGAATGGCCACCTCAGGTTGTGCATCAAAGAGAGCCCACGGGAAAGCTTGCAGCACCATGAGCAGTACGAGGTGCGCAGCAACGGAGATGCCAAGCCAGGGTGCTTGTTGCATCCACTCATCAAGTGCGTCGTGGAACGACTCGGCCTCGTAGGTCGATGCAGGTGAACTCGCGCGGGCTGGAATCGAGTGGCCGTGTTTCATAGATAACTCCTGTGCTCTTGAGAACCTCACGAACGTGCAGGCGATTGGCGCTGCTTGTTCGCAAGGTCTCGTCGTGGTGAGTGCGAGGCGTTGGGCCTCACGCGGGAGTCATCGATGGCTCGAACAGCTTGGTAAACGTGTCGGGTCGCAGCAGGTTCAAGCTGTGTTTGCGAATTGCTCTACAAGCTTTGCCTTCGGGGCTCGACGAACCAGCGGCACAAAAGAAGAGCCCCGATCGAAGTCACCGATCGGGGCCCATTGAATTGCCAGGTGAGCCTCGCAGCACCACCTAGGACGCGATGGCTAGTCTAGCGCGCGCCGAGCACCTTGCCGTAGCGGAAGTACACCTCAAGGCAAAGCACCATGATCGCTGTGGAGTAGACGCGACCACCTTTCATGCCCCACGGGCCGACCGGATCCCAAGATCCCTCGTGGGCCCCGTCCTTGCGCTGGGAGTCCAACACAGCTGACTTCATGGCCTTGTTCCAGGCTTTCCAGTGACGTCCGCCCATTTGGAACATGGCGTACGAACCGTAGTACCAGTAGTACATGTCACAACCCATCCCTTCGGGATCCCAAACGGGTAGGGTCTTGAGCATCAGGTCCGCATGCTTTGTCATGGCAGGCGTTTTGCCGGGGTCTTGACCGAGGAAGAAACGGCACAACAAGCCCACCGAGGTCATGGCTTCGCCACTTTCGACGGGCCATTGTTCATTCAAGCCGGTAATCCGCGAACTCGCTGATCCAACAGAGTCGTAACCCACGCGTCCATTAGCAGGGTCTGTGACTTCGTCAATCCAGTTCATTGCGCCGACGTATGCATCGGGGTCAATTTTGAGGCCGGCCTCTTCGGCAGACTTCAAGCAGAACACCATCCAACCGGTTACGGACGTGTCGTTTTCGCCAACGGGCGGCACATCGTAGCGCCAAGCACCGTACGGGTTCCGCGCACGAGTGATGTAGTTGATTGCGTTCTGGGCGACGCCATCCAACATGGGGGAGTCGTCGAAATAGTACGTTTCGCAGATGGCCAGAGTGGCGATGGAGTGGTCGTACAAGAACGTGTGGCCGATCTCTTCACCCAACAGGCCCGTGTCGAAATCCTGCTCGCCGGTCAGCCAACGGATCCCTTTGCGGACGACGTTTTTGTGGAGTCCCTTGCGCGTTGTGTGGCCGTCGCCGAGGAAAGCTAGGAGTGACAACCCAGTGACCCCGATGTCGTGTAGGGAAGCGCCTGGGCCGGTGCACACATCATTGGGCGGATCGTGCTTCATGAACTCATCACAATCCCACATACCTTCGGGATCTTGATGGTCCTTGAGCCACTTCAGCCCTGCGGTGAGGGCTTGTTCGGTGCCCGAGCCACCAGCAGCGCGGAGGTTCTTGCGGCCCCCGAAGCGGCCGCCAAACTTTCCGCCGGCACCGCCACCGATACCGATCACATTGTTGAATGCTTTGTTATCGAAGGGTGAATCCGCAAACATGTCCGGATCACCTTCCACCGACTCGAAGTCCTCGTTGGTGTCGGTCTCGTTATGGTCGGAGATTTCGAAGTCCTGAATGATGGGCTCTTCGGTGGGCTCCTCCTCCTCGATCTCTTCGGGTTCCTCTTCGGGCGGGTCTTCGGGGACCTCCTCTGGCGCTTGGTCCAGGGAAGCCTCGATGACGACCTCCTTTTCCTTTTCCCAGAGGCTCCACGGGATGGCGGAGATGATGATGAAAATCGCAGCGTGTGCTACGACTGAGATCCCAAGCCAAGGCGCGCGGGCCATCCATTCATACAAGACATCGTTGAACGTCTCTTCCTGCTCCCAGGACTTGGGGAGGGTGGTCTCGATATGGAATTCGTTGTCGGGCATGGGGGTTCTTCGATCTCCAAGGCTGGAGACGTCCAATGCTAAAGGGGAAAGTTGATTGGGGCAGGGTACCTGTAGACCCCCCTGAGGTGGGGCAGGAGCCGCCGGAACGTTCAAAACGACGGTTCTCGCGACAGGTTCAGAGCATATCTAGCTTCTTGGGCTCCGCCTACCGTTCTTGATGAGAACTAAGAGATACTCGGACCGGTATAGGCATCACAGGACTGCCATAGGGCCGTCATTTGGCTGCCATGTTCCTCTTGTTGAGGAATGGACCAAACTCGGCAGGGTAGACAAATGCGTCGCCGAGAATCTCAGAAAAGGCGGCTTTCTCCCGGCTCTCATCTTGGGTCTTGAGCAGGAAGGTCCGCAGGGACTGCTGAACGCTGGGTGAGGACAGGGGTTGGGCCTCGTTGCCCTCGTGGATCGCCTCGAGTCTCCAGATGAGCCAGGCCGATGGGCCCGAGCGGAAGAGGGGCAGGGTGGCGGCTCCGATTTGGGCCGTCGTGAGCAAGTCACCCACCGATTGCCCGGCAGGTCCGTGGAAAACCTCCGCCACTTGTACGGCCCGTGCATGGCTCAGGGGGTCGAGTCGGCCTAGTTTCTCTCCGCTGGCTGCATCCCCGTAGGTCCGCACAAGGAAGTCAAACTCGACCTCGCCCGCCGTGTACATGCGGTGCAGCTCTAGAGCGAGTGCTTCGGCGTCCGCTGGGCTCGCGCCCGGCTCGACCGGGATGCGCAGGATTTGAAGACTGAAGGTCTTGTCCTTCTTCCCCACAAGTTTCTGATCGCTCTCTGAAGGTGAATCAACGAACGCTTGGTATGCGCTCAGAATCCACCCTGGTCGCACGTGGCGATCAACTGTTATGCGCCCAGTTCGCCCCGGTGCTCGGCCCACCTGGACTTGATACCAGGTCGAGGACAACAACTGGTCGTGCATCATTTCCCGGAATTGATCGGGTGTGAGTTGATCGGACTGGAGCGCTTGACTCGTGGCTCGATGGCCCCCGAGGCGTTCGATGCGATCTTCAAATGCGAGGTCGACCCGTTGACTGACAATGGCGGGGTCAAAGCCCAGATCCATCCCAGCCTGTACACGTAAGAGCATCTCCAGTCGTAAACCCAAGGCCTCTTCGTACAGGGCGCCACGGCCCTGGACGTCGGCGGTTTGCCAGCGGCGTCGTAGGTTCGGATCCTGCAGAATCAGGGTGTCGAGATCCGAGCGCAGAATCACATCATTGCCGGCGATGCCGATCATCCAATCACGGCTGAAGTAGGCGCGGCGGGTTTGGGGGTCTTCGGCGAGTGCCCTTGCCTCCTGAGCAGACTGGGTGCGGGCTTGCTCTGCAGCGAGTTGCTTGGACCGCGCAACGGCCTGTGCATCGTCCTGGACCTCCGGGGTCGGAATCAGGTCAAGAGCAGGGAGGCTTGCAGGAACTCCTGCGCAGGTGAGGGCAGCGGCGAGGGTGAGGATCATCATGGTGTATCTCCGGCGGGCATTCTGGCGGCCTCGGGCGTTTGCTGCAACAGCTCCTCTAGCCAAGCGAGCCCTTGTTCGGGCTCTTGGATCTCCGTGGGAGGGAATAGATGCACCACCCCCCGCCGTGCCCGGCGTAGATCAAGGCCGCGGCCCTCGAAGAGTTGGCCGAAGGCGACAGGATCGCTGTAGCGGATGAGGTAGGAACCCTTGCGCCATCCCAGCGCGAGGAGGCCAAACGGGTCGAGGCGCACCTTGAGCCCGATGCAACGGATCAGTGTTTGCGCAGGTTCGGGCAGTCGCCCAAAGCGTTCCCGCAGGGATGTTGCGAAGGCTTGCACGACTTCTGGGTCGTGTAGGACAGAGATCTCTCGCAGAATATCGAGGCGTCGGTTCTGGCCGGGGATCCACTCCTCAGGGAGGTAGGATTCCAGCCCTAACTCCAGTTCAACACCCGCCTCGATTTCCTCCAGCCGAGGGGCATCCCGCTCATAGTCGATGCCTGATTCCAAGCGCTCCACGGTGGACTTGAGCAATCTGCAGAACATGTCATAGCCTACGGCTGCGATATGTCCCGATTGCTGGGCACCCAAGATATTGCCCGCCCCGCGAAGCTCTAGGTCCTTTACGCTGATCTCGAATCCCGACCCGAGCTTATTGAACTCTTCGAGAGCCTTGAGCCGCTCACGGGCGATCTCCTTGAGGGGCTTGTGCCGCTCCACAAGTAGATAACAGAACGCCTTTTGGTCGCCCCGCCCTACCCGCCCACGCAGTTGGTGCAGCTCCGAGAGTCCAAAGCAGTCAGCGTCGTCAATAAGAATGGTCCCCGCGAGGGGGATGTCGAGCCCGTTTTCGATAATGGTCGTGGCGATGAGTACATTCACATCCCCCGATTCAAAGGCATCCATGACTTCCCGTAATTCACGGGCTCCCATCTGGCCGTGGCCTATGGCGAAGGCGGCACTTGGAATGAGCGCTTGCAGGCGGTCTGCTACGGCATCGATCGAGGCGACGCGGTTGTGTAGGAAGAACACCTGTCCCCCCCGATTGAGTTCTCCGAGGACGGCCTCGCGAATGAGTTCGTCGTCATCGCCATAACCGAGGATCGTCTCAATGGCTTGTCGGCCTGGGGGGGGCGTGGTGAGGGCACTAATATCCCTTAGTCCGGCCAGGGACATATGAAGTGTGCGCGGAATCGGCGTTGCCGTCAGCGTCAGCACATCCACCTCAGCCCGGAGTTGTTTGAAATGTTCCTTGTGCGTCACCCCGAACCGTTGCTCTTCATCAATGATGACGAGCCCAAGGTTTTTCCAGTGTACATCCTTACTGAGAATCCGATGGGTGCCCACTAGGATGTCTACGATGCCAACGGCTGTGCGCTCGATGACAGTCTTCGCTGCTGATCCTGTCACATAACGACTCAGCACGGCCACATCGACGGGGAAGTCCGCCATGCGTTCTTGAAAAGTACTGAAGTGCTGCTCGGAGAGAATCGTGGTGGGTACGAGAACGGCGACTTGTCCGCCCCCATTGACCACTCGAAAAGCGGCCCGCAGTGCCATCTCCGTTTTCCCGAAGCCCACATCACCGCAGATCATGCGATCCATAGGACGGTCACTGTAGAGATCGGTTTCAATCTGCTGGTCGACCTCAGTCTGATCCGCAGTGTCGGTGTACGGAAAACTCTGAACAAGGTCATGGACGAGTTCGCTGTCCCCTTCCCAACTCGGGCGCTTGCGTAGATCACGTGCTGCTTGAACTTCAAGCAGTTCGCCTGCAAGATCGAAGAGCCCCCGTTCGACCTTTTCTTTTCGCTTGCGAAATGTCCCTGCGCCGATGCGGTCAAGGCTTAGGCCGGCTGCACCTGGGCCGATGTAGCGTTGAACCATATCGATTCGGCTTGAGGGGACAAAAAGGCTGACCTCACCGGCAAAGGTCAGGTGCAAGTGTTCCTCGTGCCCTCCGCCGCGCTCAATCTTCTTGAGTCCCCCATAACGGGCCAACCCATGCACCGCGTGCACGACCAGATCGCCTGGGCGTAGTTCAAAGAACGACTGGATTGCACGAACCTTGCGCGCGGTAGGTGTGGGCGCGCGTCTGCGTGCGCCGAGCATGCCTTTGAGTTCCTGATGCCCCACCACCACCAGATCCCAGGCGGGGATGCGGAAGCCCCGCGTCACGGCTCCTAATTCAAGGCAGACCGCGTCGAGACCCTGTTCGTTTTCCCAGAGTTCTTGCACTCGGTGGCGTTCGGCTTCACCAAGGCACAGGACCATAATCCTGCCCGTTGCCTTGGCAGCCTCGCGCAGGGCCTCGGGGGCTTTACCCATACCGACTTCAAGAGCTTTGACCGAGCGCGTATCGAGGGAAAAATCTTCCCCTGGCAAACTCTGTAAGTCTAGCGAAGGCAGTGTGTTACGGTCACGCTCGAAGGACCGCAGGGCGCGCTCGTGTGCGGCGGATTGGTTGCGTAAGGCGTCGGCTTTTTCTTCCACCCTGAGGGGCTCAATCGTGACGAGCCAGGTGTCGGCTCCCATGCAGGCGAGTAGGGAGGCCCCATCCCCACTCTCAATTGTCGCACTCTCGGCAGCCGTGCAAACCTCGATTTGTTGCATGGGTTGCACCGACAGCTGGTCGCTGGGATCAAACGTACGAAGGGACTCGATCTCCTCCTCAAACATCTCCACTCGCAGGGGGAGTTCGCTAGAGAAGGGGAAGAGGTCGAGAATGTCCCCGCGCAGGGAGACTTCGCCTGGATTCTCGGCCAGGGGTTGGCGTGTGTAGCCCGAGCCCACTAATGACTGAAGCAACTGTTCTGGGTCAATGGCATCACCCACGCGCAGGTGCAAGAACTGGTCTTCTAACTCACGCAGGGCGGGAATCGGTTGCAGCAGGGCCAACAAGGAACAAACGATGAGGTCGGGCCGCTGGCCCGTGCCGCCCCCGAGAGCTTGCACCAGTTGTAAGCGCTGGCGCATTGATCGCGCGTCAGAGCTGGGCCCTCCCTTGCTGCGTTGTTGGCGACAGGGGAACTGCCAAGCTTGTTGCCCAAAAGTTTTGAGGTCTTCCGTGACGGCTTCAGCTTCACCTTCAGTGGACGTGATGACGAGGGTTGTCGTAGCGGCCCACGTTGGACTCGTCCTTGCCCGTGCAAGCACGAGACTTTGGGCGGACCCCCAGAGGTTTCCCAAGCTGCAAGAGCCATCTTGCGCGGCCTTGTGAACCGCCTGCTCGAGTTCGGGGAGAGGGGGCAGGGACTCTACTTCGATTATGACAGTGGGGGATGTTGGCTGAATGGGTTCCATCACGTTTCGCCCTGTTCTCCCAGTACAATCAGGGCTTCACTGGCTGCCCAGTGCTCAGCCTCCTTGCGAGTTCGGCCCCAAGCGCTCGGAAACTCTTGGCCGAAAGCCGAAACCCGCACGAGAAACGCCCGTGCGTGGGCGGGCCCGCGAGCCTCTACCTCTTCGTACTTTGGGAGGCAATTCCACTTCCCCTGACAGAGTTCCTGCAGAACTTGTTTAGGGGGCGGGAGGGAGTCTCGACACTGCACTTCGGCGAGGTGTGTCCCCAGAGTTGCGAGTGCAAAACCCCTCGCGGATTCGAGCCCTCCGTCGAGATAGACGGCCCCAAGCACGGCTTCGTACAAGTTGGCTAGCGTTGCCCGCGAGAGAGTTCTGCTCTGGAGTCCGCCGCCGACCTTCGCCACTTCTTCGATGCCCATGGCGTGGGCTGCCTTAGCCAGCGTGCGGCGAGAGACCACTCCGGCTTTCATTTCGGTCAGGTCCCCTTCGGGCAAAGTGGGATGGTTGCGGTACAGCTCTTCTGCGACCACGAGGTCCAGCGCTGCATCCCCGAGGTATTCTAGCCTTTCATTATCTTGGCTGACGCGCAGGGATGAATGTGTGAGCGCAAGTTCCAGAAGCTCTGGATTCTGGAAGTCGTGGGGGATAAATGCCATGCTCAGAGCCGTTTGTGCCCCCTGCGGGAACTACTTGCGAGTCATGATACCCAAGTTTCCCCGGACGGAGGACACCCCCATGGCCGACTATCGCCCACGCCCCAATGACAATCTCGTCGAGCCGCTATTCAGAGGCCTCGATGATGCCGCCGAGCCTGCCAAGGTTCGGCTCATGTGGCCGCGATGGCATTGGCTGGTGCTACTGGCCTTGGTGGCCGCGCTGATGATGCTTGGGTCGCACTAGAGGCTGACCTTGGGGAACTCGCCCAGGGCAGGATCAGCAAGTCGCGCACATTCGCGTTGGGCGAACCGATCGGTCATTCCAGCGAGATAGTCGCAAATGGCGCGTTCCAACCCGACTTCCTGGGTCCAAGCTTGGTACCACGGAGCCAGCTCATTGGGGTTCTTACAATACGCATCAAAGAGGAGCTCCAGCACTTGGTGGGCGTAAGCGAGGAAGGACTCAAGGTGATCGTGGCGGTAAAAGTGGCTGTAGAGGAATGACCGAAGCTCCCCCGTCTGTTTGGAGAGTTCCTCGCTGTGACGGATGAGGAGTGTTCCGTACGCGCGGACGTCCTCTGAAGTCGCAACCTCGGCCTCTTCGATGCGTTGGCTAGATTCAACCATGAGGTCTTGAATGCAATGCCCGATGAGTTCGTTGGCAATGCGCTGCACGCGCAGTTTTGCATCGGGGCTTGTCTCCAAGAAACCTGGGTGACGTTGTATGACCTTTTCGCGAGCGATCCGCCAAAGTTCGACCTCTGCGATGAGGTCTTCTTCCCGGAACATATTGGCCAAGAGCCCATCTTCTAGGTCGTGCTTGGTGTACGCCGTCGAGTCTGCTAGATCCACAAGCTGCGCTTCGAGCAGGGGACTCTTGGGACGCGGATTCAGTTCCGTAGGCCAGTCTCTAGCGGACTCGTGCTTTAGAAGGGACTCGCGAACCTCGCGTGTCAAGTTGAGTCCCGGGTAATCGGGATTGCGACGTTCGAGCTGGTCGACCACCCGCAGTACCTGTGCGTTATGGCGGAAGCCGCCATGGTTCGCCATAAGACTATCGAGGGCACCTTCTCCACGATGACCGAATGGTGGATGTCCAATATCGTGGGCGAGTGCGAGGGCCTCACAGAGGGGTTCGTTCAGCCGAAGTGCCCCACACAAGCTGCGGGCGACCTGGCACACCTCAAGGGAGTGGGACAGGCGTGTACGGTACTGATCGCCTTCCGAGTTGACGAACACCTGTGTCTTGTAGCCCAACCGCCGAAACGCAGTGCTATGCACGATGCGGTCTCGATCACGCTCAAAACAGGTGCGCAGTGGATCATCTGCTTCGGGGTGCGAACGGCCCCTCGAGTCGCTCGCGCGCGCGGCACAGGCGATGAGCTGGGAGTGTTCCAGTGCCTCCTTTTCCTGGCGCTGCATGATATGTGGAGAGGAGGTATTCACAGTCGGTGTCGGGGTTATGGCCTGCCTTGATTGGGTTCGGACCGGGCTAGGAGTCTACGGGGTAGTGGAGTCGCCGGGTACGATTGCCCGGAGGTCTGGTGCGCTGGCACCCAGCGGTCGTATTCTATACCCCAACCCCGCCGGTGACTGTCCATGCCCAATTCCCTTGACGCGCCTGAACCCTGGTACGTGACAGCGTTTCGATCGGACTATCGGCAGTTGTATTCCCATCGGGATGACAAGGCTGCTCAGCAGGAGGTCGCGTTCTTGTTGGCATCAGGCCTTCAGGGTCCCGTTCTTGACCTATGTTGTGGCTTTGGCCGCCACGCCAAGGCGCTTCAAAGCAAGGGGCTATTCGTGGTGGGAGTGGATCTGTCCGCTGACCTACTCGTTGCAGCTGATGCTCAATTGGACGGTCACCTCGCACGCTGCGATGCACGGCAGCTTCCGTTCCGCGACGCCAGCTTCGGCGGGCTTACCAACCTGTTCAGTTCTTTTGGATATTTCGGTGTAGAGGGAGACCAGCTCGTGCTCGATGAAATCTCCCGAGTCTTGAGGCCCGGAGGCGCAGCCTTCATGGATCTCATGAATCCCGCATGGATCCGAGCCACCCTCGTCCCCGAATCTAGGCGGGAGCAGGCCGGTGCGATCCTGCACGAACGTCGCTCCCTCGTGGATGGCGGGCAGCGAGTGGTGAAGGAAGTGCGGATCACGCTGGCCGAGGGCGAAGAACGGATGTGGACCGAGGATGTGCGCCTGTATGACGTGCACGACCTTGAGGGTCCGCTGGCTGCCCGAGGGCTGGAGCTGGTAGCCGTCACGGGAAACTTCGATTCAACTCCGCTCTCCGAGCAGTCCCCCCGGCAGGTCTTGAGTCTACGCAGGAGGTAGGGGTGCAGGTCGGTGCGGGCGTTCGTACAATTCTGCTACAAATTGTTGGCTAGGCCTCATTGCTCGCCGTGCGCCTAGTCCCCCCCGAGCCCACTTTATTCTCAGCGTATGTCTCAGCAAAACATCGTCTTCAGCGAACAAGCCCTCAAACTCCAAGCCAAGGCTCGGGAGATCGCCGACAAGTATGTGCGTCCGGCGGCGGCCAAGCACGACAAGGCCCAGGAGTACAACTACGACGCGGCACGGGCCGTCGCGGACGCTGGGTTATTTGGGACATTCATCCCTGAAGAATACGGAGGGAACGGAGCTGGTGTTCTAGCCCTTGCCCTCGTGGCAGAGGAACTAGCCAAGGCTGACTCAGGCTTTGGCGTGGCCTTTGCGGTGAACGCACTTGGATCGTTCCCGATTATTCTGGGGGGCACGGAGGAACAGAAGAAACTGTGGCTTCCTCAGGTGGCTCGCGGTGAAAAATTCGTGGCCTTCTGCCTGTCCGAAAAGTTCGCCGGATCTGACGCAAGTGGACTTTCGGTGCGAGCTTTTGAGGACGGTGATGATTACATCGTTTGCGGTGAGAAGAAGTGGACGACCAATGGAGGCGTGGCGGACATCTACTCCGTGTTCTGCGTCACAGATCCCACATCCAAGTCGCGCCGCATTAGCGCACTTGTCGTGGAGAAGGGTACCCCTGGATTCGAGATCAAGAAAGTGGAAGACAAGATGGGGATTCGCACGGTGCCCGTGGTCGAAACCCACTTTGATCACGTACGCGTGCCTAAATCCAATCTGATCGGTGGCCGCCCCGGGGCTGGTTTCAAGCACGCCATGATGACATTGGACTACGCCCGGCCGGGCGTGGCGGCCCAGGCCGTCGGTGCATGCCAGGGCGCTCTCGATCTCGCCAATGTGTACTCCAACCGCCGCCAACAGTTTGGAGTGCCCATCTCCAAGCACCAAATGGTGCAGCAGATGATGGCGAACATGGCCATGAAGACTGAAGCTGCACGGCAACTCGTCTACGCTGCAGCCGCGGGCATTGATGATGTGGGCCCCAGTCCGATGAATTCGAAGATGGCAGCCATGGCCAAGTGTTTTGCGACAGACGTAGCCATGGAAGTGGCGACCGATGCCGTTCAAGTCTTCGGTGGCTACGGTTTCATGGAGGACTATCCCATTGCCAAGTTCTTCCGCGATGCCAAGATTCTTCAGATCTACGAGGGCACTAATCAGGTGCAACGAATGGTCATCGCCCGGCACTTGGTGCGTGAGTGTGGTGATCTTGAACACCTCGCCGAGTTCATTCCCACTGAAGTCCAAGAGGCCTATTACCAAGAGGACGAGGCTGGGCTCAACTCCTAGCTGAATCCATCCAAGATCGAGGGGCACTCAAGAGGCCCCGGGGAGGGTCACGGGGAGCCGCCGCGGAGAGGGATCTCCGTAGCGGCTTTTCTTGTGTAATCCTTGCCACACACAGCGCTTACGAGATGCGTACCCACTTGGCCTCGGCGGCTGCGAATAAGGGTCAGTGTGAATCCCTAGAGAACTCAGGAATGTGCGTTCGGTTGAACGCCCTACCCGGCTTTGTGGGGTCCCCCGGGCGTATTCCCATTCGTGCGCCCACTCCCGAGGGCTCATCTCCCAATGCGGGGTGATCCCTCGGGACCTTCTCCCCCCAACTGCATCTAACCACCCTACGAACCCGCCGCCATGGCCCGACCACGCAGCCACGCATCACTTGATCGGATTCTGGAGCCTCTCGCAGCCGATCCGGAGACCTTCCAGCGCCGTGCCAAGACCCTGGCCCGGCGCTGGGACCGTGAAGGGGCAAGCCTGGAGATTCGGGACTCCTCATCGTGGCGGAAGCCGGGGGCGGTTCCAAGTGCCCAGCCCGGGGATGGGGTTGTGAGTATCGAAGATCAACTCCGAGCGGAAATCGATCAGATTGAGATCAAGGATCGCGCTTCGGAGGCACGCCTCGCTCGCCGGATCGAGTTTGCTCGACTGCGGTTTACTTCCGCTCTTGAGCGTGCGGGCATTCAAGAAGCGGACGCTCCAGGATTGCTTCGCCATGACCCGGTGCAGGACCCCGAGGCCCGCGCACTGCCTCGCGAGGTCCCCGTAGAGGTGAGGCAGCGCTGGCTGGAATTGCACGCCATGCGTCGGGAGATGGTGGAGGGCAATCTGTACCTCGCCCTGATCAATATGGAACGCTATGCCAAGATGGGCGCACCGAGGTTGGACCTGATCCAGGAAGGGTCGGTGGTGCTGTTCAAGGCGGTGGACGGATTTGATTGGCGACGTGGTCTCTACTTCCGCACCTATGCTGTGCATTGGCTCAACCAGGCATTCCGCAGCTACATGTATAACCATGGGCGGACAGTTCGCGTTCCGGTGTACTTGCAAAAGGCCATGAAGCACGTGAATCGAGCCAAGAGTCGCTTGGGTGGCGGTGTCAAAGACACTGGCTTGCTGGCCAAGGAGTCGGGGCTCAAGGAGAGCGTGGTCATCGGTGCACTTGGGGCGGAACGCGGGACGATTTCGTTGAGCAGCTCCTACGCCAATGGGGACGCGGCCCGCAGCGCCATCGAGTGGATTCCTGATGAACGCCTCGCGGAGGTTTATCAACCGGACATGGAAGACGTGTCCTTGGAAGAGGGCCTTGCAGAGGCCATGGGCAATCTGCTCGACCGAGAGAAACTGGTCCTGGGTTTGCGCTTTGGTTTAGGCCGCCACGATGAGCACACGCTCTCTGAAGTAGCGGACTTGATGGGAGTGTCCTTGGAGCGCGTCCGCCAAATCCAGATGCGCGCCATTGACAAACTGCGCACCCCGACCCTGCGCCGGGCCGTGGGGCCGTTTCTGTAGCAGACTCCGCTTGCCGAGTGTCATCCCTTGGGGCGGATGACAAGGGTGGTGACCTTCCGGCGGGCGGGCGAAAAACTAGCGCCGTGGTCTTCGAGGAAGGCACGCAACTCTGTGGGAGAGAAGGTCCACCATTGGATCCCATAGAGGTCGAGATAGAGGGGCGAGGTCGGAGGATTCGTGGGCAGGCATACCTGGCCGCTAATGCTTTCTAGTTGGGAGAGGAGTACGGCTAGGCTGCGGAAGGACTTGGCCGTAGGGTCGCCCTTCCAGTCCACAGAGTCGTGAGCCATCCATTTCTCTGGGCTCGCAGTTACGAGTAGGACGTCCCGGTCTTGCTTGAAGAATTCCGTTTCCAGATTGAAGGCCTCTCGCGTGATGCGTGCCAACCCCTCGCGTCCAGTCTCCAACCAGTCTCCCTCGGGGCGTGAATAGACGAAGTCGTAGAGCTTTTTCTTTCCTAGTCCCGAGTCGTTTTGGATGCGCTCGAGGCTTGGCAGGTTGTGGGCAAACATGAACGCCTCGGGAATGGTCTTGGCGATAAGTGTTGCGCCGACGGCGCCATTTTGCCCTGTTCGCAGTCCGTGGCCCCCTATGGTGAGCAGGCTGGGCCGCACGACGGACTGGTAGAAGAACCCAATCTCCATTTGGCCGTCCGTGACCCAGGGCATGCAGAAGGGGTCGATGCCCGGGACATACCCTCCTAGGCGAGGGAGGGTGTTCCCAGAGGGGGGCGACGCTGCAGGGGCGGGCGGTGCCTCTGCCTCCGGCGGAGCAAGCCGGGCGTGAAGATCCTGTGCGGTGATTTCGGCGGGGCGGGTTTCCAACACCAGTTGCCCCTTGGGGTCGATGAGGAAGGCCCTAGGGAGAGACGTCACTCCATAATCATCGAACGAACTGCGATCCGTGTCGAGGCAAACCCAACTGTCCATCTTCCGTCTGGCAATAAACTTGCTGATGCGCTCCGGCGGCTCGTCGGTGATGGAGATGAACACGATGGGTTCGTCGGCGAATTCGGCAACGAGTTGGTTGAGGTGCGGCACGGCACGACTACAGGGAGTTCATGTGGTGGCCCAGTAGTCGAGCAAGACCCATTTGCCCCGCAGGGAACCCAAGGTGATGGTCTCAACACTCGGCCCATTGAGGGAGTGCTCAAAGCTGATCTCCGGGGCGGCCTTGCCGACCTCTTGGCCAAAGACCGGGGCTAGGATGACGAAGAGTAGGGTCGCGTTGATGA
>CAYXZD010000022.1:0-32493 GCA_964469565.1 uncultured Planctomycetaceae bacterium | reverse complement strand
CTTGGATCGGTCTTTCTCAGCAGGGGGGAGGCTGAGATCGAGCCGGATTCGCCGCTCAACTTTTCCCGTGAGTTCTGCCAGTGAACTGAGCACAACCCTCTTACCCAGCGATCTTCCGTCGCGCTTGATCTTTATCCGGATGGAATCGCCGGCCTTGAGATCGGCCAATTGGCGCTCTGCTCCCTCTTGGCTTAGGTCGATTCGATTAACCTGAACCGCACGGTCACCCGCAACCAGGCCGGCTGCCTCCGCGCCGCCGCCAGGGAGGACCGATTTGATGACCATCGCTCCGTCTGCGTATTCCCAGCGGACGCCGATGTAGCCGCGTTCGGCGTCTTGGGAGTTGGTTAGTTCGACTCCGCTGGGTGCTGGAGAATCAACAGCTACCCAATTCGCTGTGGCGAGTGCGGG
Organism: uncultured Planctomycetaceae bacterium; assembly: GCA_964469565.1. GTDB lineage: Bacteria > Planctomycetota > UBA1135 > UBA1135. The sequence continues at coordinate 32,082 of CAYXZD010000022.1, read as the reverse complement.
GGTGCAAATTGCAAACAGGCTAAGAATCGAAGACTTCATGGTAGTGCGTGCTGGTGTTGAGTTGAGGAGGTCGGGTGTCCTGCCGTTCAGCATCCTGCCCGGGGAATCACCGGGCGGTGGGCCCAGCAGATTCGCTAGCCGATCAGCGGAGATTGACGACCCCCGAGTCTAGCGAATCGGTGATCCTCCGGCGTAAGCATGCTGTACAGGCTGCCGTAGGCAATCCGGGGGGGGCGAGTGCGGCTCAGTGCTATTGTCTGATCGGCGAACTGGGCTGTACTCAGGGTGGTTTCTTGCCGAGGCATGACCACTGGCTTCGTGAAACAGTGCTAGAGCCGTGCCGATTCTTTCACGATGCCTCGGCAATCAATGCACTCACATCGACGGCATCCTCAAGTCGTTCGGCCAGCTCATCCAGCGCAGTTTCGACGGCGTGTTCGTACTGCCCACGCGCTTGGGCAAGCCCTGTGAGTGAACTGAGAAAAGCACATCGATACTCGTCGCTCGAGAAGAGGCCATGAACATAGGTTCCGCGCACGAGCCCGTCAGCGGAGGCCGCCCCTTCACTGCGCTCGCCAATCATGAGTACGGGACGTAAACAGTCTGCGCCTTGCGTCTGCCCCACGTGAATCTCGTATCCGCTTACGCTGCAGCCAGTGTGCGTGCAGCGGGCTTGAACTTCGCGCACCGCTTTTTCTGTTTCTAGTTCCGTGTGTACGTTGAGCAGGCCGAGGCCGCGCTCGGTTCCTGGGGATCCCTCGACCCCATCCCGATCGACAATGGTATGCCCCAGCAGTTGGTAGCCGCCGCAGATACCCAGCACCTGTCCGCCTCGCCGCCAGTGGGAGAGAATGTCGATGTCCCAGCCCTGGCTCCTGAGAAAGGAGAGGTCCGCGAGTGTGGATTTAGTTCCAGGTATGATGACAAGATCGGCATTGACGGGCAGGGGGGACCCCGGCGGGACCATTGCGACGGAGACGTTGGGCTCCAGTCGCAGGGGGTCAAGATCGTCGAAGTTTGCAATGCGAGAGAGCATCGGAACGGCGATGTGCAGCCCTTTCATCGAAGCGCGCGGATAGTCTTCGAGGGCGACGCCATCTTCTGCAGGCAGCCGTGAGGCAGCACTCAACCATGGAATCACGCCAAAGCCTCGCCACTGGGTCTGCTCTTCGATGACCCGCAAGCCCCCATTGAAGAGGGCAACATCTCCACGGAACTTGTTGATCAAAAACCCGCGCATCAGAGCGCGCTCTTGATCAGTCAGCAGTTGGTGCGTGCCCACCATGCTGGCAATCACGCCTCCCCGGTCGATGTCCCCGATAAGCACGACCGGTACCTGGGCAGGGATGGCGAACCCCATGTTGGCGATGTCCCGCGAGCGCAAGTTGACCTCTGCGGGGCTGCCTGCGCCCTCCACGAGTACGATATCTGCCTGTTGCTTGATTCTCTCAAAGCTCTCCAGCACTGCATCGAGCAATTGAGCCTGCAGCCCACCGTACTCCCGAGCCTCACTTGTAGTGATGACCTGTCCGTGGACGACGACCTGGGCTCCTGTGTCGGATTGCGGTTTGAGCAGAACCGGGTTCATGTGCACACAGGGTGTAACCCCAGCAGCCCGTGCCTGAAGGGCCTGCGCACGCCCGATCTCCCCTCCCTCACGGGTCACCGCCGCATTGTTGGACATGTTCTGGGGCTTGAACGGGGCGACGCGCAGTCCTCGGTTCTTCAAGGCCCTGCAAAACCCGGCCACCAGGAGGGACTTGCCCACATCGGAGCCCGTGCCTTGGAACATGAGAGCGGGTGTCGACATGGTGATCAGGATACCGTCCAGGCCCTCAGTTTCACTGCGGCGCTCAATCCCAGCCCCATCGAACTGGGGCCTCGTCCCGGCTTTCCCCCGGGCCCCCGGCCCTTGACCCCTAGCCCCTGTCCCTAGGCGACCGGCTGGCGCACAGTCTCGTCCCACGTGTGTGGCTCAGGTCGAGAAACCTTAGCTCTGAGCACGCTGAGTCCGGGTGGACTCAAGGATGGCCTGTGGTCGCATTGCCCCCCCATTTCACCGCATCTATACTCTTACGCCCTTCCACTGGGCCCAGTCTTGAGCTTCACAGCGCTCTGGCTCATCTGTGGCTGGGAATCACGCCCAAGAGAGTTATTCCTTCACCCCTCCGCCTCTACTCCCACGCCCCATGTTGCTGCAACTCGCCCAGTCCCTTGGGGAGGCCGATCGCAAGGCCATCCTGTCCATGTGCACCTCTTGGGGCTATGAGGTGATCTTTCTTGATACCCAACAACAGTTGCTTGAGATCAAGGGATCCGGAGCCCCACACCATCGTGCTCAACTCAATGATCTGACAGGGGTTGTTCGGGTGGTTGACGGGGGTGAGCCCCAAGAGTTGGTTCTACGTGGCGGTCCCCGAACAGAGGACACACTGATCCCGGTGGGCCAGGCGCGCTTCGGGGCAGGCAACCTGTCCCTGATTGCGGGTCCTTGTGCGGTGGAGAGTGAAACAAGACTCATTGAGATTGCCCGGGGAGTCCTCGCTCACGGGGCATGCTTGCTGCGCGCGGGTGCATTCAAACCGCGCACCTGGCCCTATTCCTTCCAAGGCCTCGGAGTCGAGGGCCTCGAGACGCTTGACCGGGTCAAGGAGCAGACCGGTATCGGGGTTGTGACCGAGGTCCTCGATCCGCGCGATGTTGACCGGGTTGCGCAGACCGCAGACATGATCCAAGTCGGTGCCCGCAACATGGCCAATTTCCCACTTCTCAGAGAGCTTGGACGGGCCAGAACGCCAGTGCTCTTGAAGCGCGGCTTCGGTGCAACTGTGGAGGAGTTGCTAGGAGCAGCTGAGTACATTCTCGCGGGTGGAAACCCGTCAGTCATCTTGTGTGAACGTGGGGTTCGCGGTTTTGACAGCATCACTCGCCACATTCTTGATGTGGGCGCTGTGGCTTATTTGAAAAAGGCCAGCCACCTACCCGTAATCGTCGACCCCTCCCACGCAGCGGGCCGAGCTGATCTCGTTCGCGCTCTGTCGCGAGCGGGAATTGCCGCTGGGGCCGATGGCCTCATGGTCGAGGTTCATCCGCACCCTGAAGAGGTCCACTCTGATGGTGCTCAAGCAGCTTCGCTGCAACTATTCGAGCGCATCGCCTCTGACGTGGCAGCCCTCGCCCAAATGGATGGCCGCCGCCTCGTGCGTGCGGGCCGTGAATCAACGACTCCCCATTCAGCCAGTCCCACCCAGCCCATTGACCGCTAGCCTCACGCCTGCCCCCACGCCCCCAACAACTCATGCGTACTCCCTTCATTGCCGGTAACTGGAAAATGAATCTCGACTGGGCCAGCGGCAGCGCCCTCGCTCAAGAGGTGTGTGCTGCTGCCGGTTCTCGCTCAGATGTGGATGTGGGGCTGTTTGTTCCCGCCGTCTACCTCAAGCATATCGTCGATGTGGTTGGCGGAAGCCGTGTTCACGTCGGTGCTCAGAACTGTTGTGACCAAGACAGTGGTGCGTTCACGGGTGAGATCAGCGCGAGCATGATCGGCGATGTAGGCGCACAATGGGCCCTGCTCGGTCATTCGGAGCGTCGGCACGTGTATGGTGAGTCCAATGAGGCGATCAATGCGAAGGTGCACATGGCCCTTTCAAAGGGATTGCAGGTGATGCTTTGCCTCGGTGAGACTCAATCTGAGCGGGAGAACGGCCAGACCGAGGCTGTTTGCGGTGCTCAACTCCAAGCCGGGCTGAAGGGCGTGGCCCCCTCGGACCTCGACCGAATCACCCTGGCCTATGAACCCGTGTGGGCCATTGGAACGGGCCTGACAGCCACCCCTGAACAGGCTCAGGACGCCCATGCCTATGTTCGGGGTGTTTTGGCGGGCATTGCCTCCGATGACCTCGCAGCCCGCACCCGTATCCTGTACGGTGGCAGCGTCAAGGCGGCGAATGCAGCCGAGCTCTTGGCTTGCCCGGACATTGATGGTGCCCTCGTGGGGGGCGCCTCCCTCACTGCTGACGCCTTCCTACCGATCATTCCCAGCGCCTCGTGAGCTGCGGACTCCGAATCTCGACGCACTACAAGTTCACAGAATCATGGACCTGCTGATCACCTTTCTCTACATCCTGTTCGTACTGGCAGCCCTCATGCTGATCGTCGTGATCTTGCTCCAAGAGGGTAAGGGCGGTGGATTTGGCGATGCTCTCGGCGTAGCGGGCCAGCAGACCTTTGGGGTCAAGGCTCAGGGCATCCACAAGTTCACCATGGCGGTAGCCATTGTTTTGCTAGGGAGCGCACTGTCGATCCACGTCCTCAATCGGAAGGCCGGTGGGACGAGCTTGCTCGATGGGTTGGACGGCGGTAGTGCCATTGATGGAGCTGGCGCAGGTAGTGCCGCCCCGATTACCCCCGCTGGGGGCGGCGAGTAGCAGCGATTGTCGGCGGAGTAACCAGCCGTGGGTAAGGCTCTGCGCTCCATGACGGGTTTCGGCTCAGCCCAAGTGGCGAGCATGGGAGTGTGCGTAGATGTCGAGGTGCGCAGTGTCAATCATCGCCACCTTCAGGCCAAGATCCGCCTACCCCACGATTTGGGTGCGTTGGAAGCCACCCTCGATGGTCTCGTGCGCAAACAGCTCAGCCGTGGATCCGTGCAACTCAATGTGCGCATCAATACAGACAAGGCACCCACGTCGACTCGCGTACACGAGGATGTGGCGGCGCAGTACCTCAAGTCCCTGCGCAAACTGGCCAAAGCGTTGAAGCTTGAGGATACGGTGGGGATGGCGGATCTCCTGCGGCTGCCAGGGGTCGTATCGGCGCAAGATGCGACGGTAGATCGGGAGCGCCTTGAAAAGTCCGTGTTGCGCGCGGTCAAGCAGGCGCTCCTAGAGCTCGTGGAGATGCGTGAGCAGGAAGGAGCTGCCATGGGTCGAGACCTCGAACATCACGTACGGGCCATTGCGAAGACGCGAATGCGAATTGGGCGGAATGCTCCTAGGCTTGTGCGGCGGCATCACAAGGAGTTGAAGCGGCGCGTGGCTGAGTTGATGGGGGACGGGGCTGGAGTGACCGAACGGGACCTAGCCCGCGAATTGGCGCTGCTTGCCGACAAGCTAGATGTGAGCGAAGAATTGTCCCGGCTTGATGCGCACCTTGAGCAGCTAGAGAGGTTGCTCACTCAAGGCGGTGCGGTGGGCCGCAAGCTGGACTTTCTCGCTCAGGAATTCAATCGTGAGGCGAATACGATTGGATCGAAGTGCAATGATGCGCGCATGTCCCATGATGTGGTCGAGCTCAAGACGCACATCGAGCGCCTACGGGAGCAGGTTCAAAACGTTGAATAACCATGGCTGACTCCAAGGGCTGCATGCTGCTGATCTCGGGTCCCTCGGGCTGCGGAAAGACGACCATTTGCGACCGCTTGCGTCAGGATCCCAGCGTGGTGTGGTCCGTTTCGGCAACGACTCGAAAGCCGCGGGAGGGCGAACAGAATGGTCGCGAGTACACGTTTCTCAGCAAGGACGAGTTCCGCAAGAACATTGAGGCCGGTGCGTTTATCGAGCATGCCGAGGTTTACGGAAATATGTATGGCACCTTGCGTGCTCCCATGCGGGCGGCTCTTGAGGAGGGCCTCGTGTACCTTGTGGAGATCGATGTGCAGGGTGCCCTGCAGCTCAAGGCTCTAGACGAACCCGGAGTCTACGTGTTTGTGGCCCCGCCGGATTTTGAAACCTTGCGCCAGCGATTGACGGGGCGCGGCACTGAAAGTGCTGAGTCCTTAGACCGGCGCCTACGGAAGGCGGAGGACGAGTACCGTGAGCGCGTCAAGTACGACCACGTGGTGGTCAATGACGACCTCGATCGGGCTGTCGAAGAGGTACGCCGTTTTGCAGGGCTTCCAGCCCTTCCCGCTAGCGCTGACTCGGAGGAAAACCATGGCTAGGATTCTGTTGTGTGCCAGTGCTTCGGCTGCCTTGTATAAGTCCTGCGATCTCGCCAGCCAATTGACTCAAGCCGGCCATGAAGTTGTGGTCTTGTTGACTCCCAGCGCTGCGAAGTTGGTGGCCCCCCAACAATTTGAAGCTCTCACGGGCCAGCCAGCTTGTGTACATGAGTTTGGAGAAGAGCGTCTGGGGTCCATGGACCACATTGCCCATGCTCAAGGTGTCCAAGCAGTCGTTGTGGCCCCCTGCACTGCGGCTCTCGCTGCGCGCATGGCAATGGGTCTGGCCACTGATCTTGTGAGTACGACGCTGTTGGCCGTTCCCGTTGACGTGCCGAGACTCGTCTGCCCAGCCATGAATCCCCATATGCTTGCCCAGCCTGCAGTGCAGCGCAATCTTGCTCGGCTTGAACAGGACGGTTGGGAGTGCATGCAGCCAGAGGAAGGGCACTTGGCCTGTGGCGATCAGGGCCGGGGACGCCTAGTGGAGCCTGGTGTGATCGCGGCCCGTCTTGCAGAGATCCTACGCACATGAGTCGGCAGCGCCTGCGCGTCTTAGTGACCGCTGGACCTACCCGTGAACACGTGGATCCGGTGCGTTATCTGTCCAACGAATCTAGCGGACGCATGGGCTTTGCAATTGCCGAGCAGGCTGCCCGTGCTGGACATCAGGTAATACTGATCGCCGGTCCCGTTCACCTAGAAACTCCCAAGGGTGTGGAACGTGTGGATGTGGTGAGTGCTCGGGACATGCTCGCCGCCTTGCGAGAGCACTTCCCCAATAGCGATTTGTTGTTTATGGCTGCAGCTGTAGCTGACTATCGACCCCGCACCCGCAGGCGTGGGAAGTGGAAGGTCAAGGAAGGGAAGGCCCGTGAGTTAGACCTGTCGCTTGTTCGTAACCCCGACCTCTTGGCGACCATTGCACGGCGCAAGGGCCCCCGTAGAGTGGTGGCGTTCGCGCTAGAGACTAGCCGGGGGCTTGAACGCGCACGTGCCAAGCTTGTTGCCAAGAACGCTGACTGGATCGTCTTGAACGATGCAACAGCCTTGAATGCTGCAAAAACCAGTGTGACGGTTCTCTCTCAGGAGGGGGAGGTGGCGAAGTGGAGTCGCATCTCAAAGTCCTCAGTCGCCAGCAAACTCGTGAACCTTGTTGTTGACTCGTGCTAGGCTAGGGATATGCCACGCAGAATTGACTTTTATTACCACCGCAAGAACTGAACCAGTTGCAAGCGCGCCGATGCGGCCCTAGAGGGCCTTGGCGTGACCATCCGTGGGGTGGTGGATGCTCGCAAGGAACGAATCGGCTCGGGTGAGCTCGCGCCAGTTTTTGAAGGCGTCAAGAGGTTGATCGTCCTTCGCGGTAAGGCCGTGAAGGAGATCAACATCACTGAAACCCCGCCGGACAGTGCGGAATTCGAACGGGCTGTGCTCGGACCCTCTGGCAATCTGAGAGCGCCGACCTTGCGCAGTGCGAGCACGGCCATCGTGGGATTCAACGCAGATGTATTTGCGGACGTCCTAGGCTAGGTGGATTGCCGGTCGAAGGATTGGAGAAGGCCACAAGGGGCCGGGCGAGATTCAGCACATCCGGAGCTCAGATGTCAGAACAGACTTCCTGATAGAGCCCTTGATTGAGCCCTTGGCTTGAGCCCTCCCGGAAAACTCTACCCAGTGGCGACCCTTGAATGGGAGCGAGGATCTTGAGACCCTGATGGTGCACTGCCTGCGTGGGTGGTGCGCCCTCGCCGGACGCAATTCCATTGCGGGGGGGCAGGGGGGCCACACGGACGATTGACGGGGGTACTGCGAGCGTGACACGAGCCAAAGCGAAGAAGGGAAAGAAAGGCAAGAAGGCGAGCGGCCAGCCCGGACGGTTGGGTGAGCTCGTGCAGAGTTTCCTGTTCGGTGAACCCATGGACTCGGCCACCTCGGCGAGGGTGAGAGAGCTGCTTGGCCTGTTGATGGTGGGTCTCTCCATTTGGCTGTTCATCTCTCTGGTGACATTCTTCACGCCGATGGATGACCCCTTCGCTCAGGGGGAGAACCTCGGCGGCTGGATCGGCCATTACCTAGCCAAGTGGGCGCTTTGCTACCTCGGTTGGGCCGCTTATTTGCTTTCGGTTCTCGTGCTCTGCTGGGGCTGTATTCTGGTGGCTCGCAAGGAGGTCAATCTGGCCGGTATCCGAGCCGTGGGAGGGGTCTGTTTCCTCGTCAGTGTTGCCTTTCTACTCGACTTGGCGTTCAGCCCTAACTTTCTTGAGCGGCACAGCGCTGACCCGTTTAGCAACACCCTGCCGTACGGGCCAGGGGGGTACTTCGCCTATGTATCGTCCGAGCCCCTCGTAGCGAGGTTCGGAAGTTTGGGTCTGTGGGTCCTGCTGCTGACGATTTGTGGAATCTCATTCATGCTCGCCACTGAGATGGCTTTCTATCCAGCGGTCAAGGCCCTGGGGGCATGGGCGGATGAGCGCGCTGGTGAGGGGCTGGTGCGCTCCGCTAGAAGTTGGTTGAAGAACTTGGTGGTCGGACTCTGGAATTTCTTGCGGGGTGAGGACCTCCCGGAGGGAGATGTTGGCAAGAAGAAGGCGCCCAAGAAGGTGAAGGCAAAACCGGCCAAATCCAAGAAGATCGAGAAGCAGGAAGAGCTCGATTATGAGGACGAGTACGAAGAGTACGAGGAAGACGAGGAGGACGGGGACTACGACGAGGAGGAAGCTGAGTACGAAGACGAGGAAGACGAAGACGAGTACGAAGACGAAGAAGAGGACGAGTACGAAGACGAGGAAGATGAATACGAGTACGAAGAGGATGAGGATGACTGCGAAGAGGTTGTCGTAATCCCCAAGACCAAGCCGACTATCAAGGCTTCCAGTATCAAGCCCCAGGCGGTTTACGACCCGCCGACGCCTCCCCCCGGCCCGTGGACGCTTCCCCCCATGGACCTCCTCACGCCTCCAGCGGGAGCGGGCCAGGCCGACGGATCCTTCCTCGAGAAGTCTGCAGCTAGCCTAGAGAATGGACTCAAGAGTTATGGAGTCTCTGCAGAGGTGGTGGGGGCTCAGGTGGGACCTGCGGTTACCCTGTTCGAACTCACTGTGGCCGAGGGCACTCGCATGAATCGGGTGACCATTCTCTCTCCTGAAATCGCGGCCGTTCTGAAGGCCAAATCGGTGCGCATCATTGCTCCCATTCCTGGCAAGTCGACCATCGGTATTGAGGTTCCGAACAAGAAACGCCGGGTCGTACGAATCTCCGAGCTTGTGAGCCAAGAGGCGTATGACAAGAGTCAGTATGCCATTCCCATGTTCCTAGGCATGGATGCTGAGGGGAACGCCATCGTGCAGGACCTAGCCACGATGCCCCACCTCTTGATCGCGGGGACCACGGGTTCAGGGAAGTCCGTTTGTATCAATACGATCATGGCCAGCATTCTCCTGACCCGTTCGCCCCACGATGTGAAGACCATTTTGGTGGACCCCAAAATGGTTGAACTCGATATGTTCAAGCGGATTCCCCATCTTGAATTACCGGTGGTCACCGACATGAAGCAGGCCACCAATGTGCTCAACTGGGCCGTCGAAAAGATGGAGGCACGTTACGAGCTCTTCAAGAACGCCGGCGTAAGGAACATCCGGGGTTACAACAACCTGGGTGAGGATCAGCTCCGAGAAAAAATGGGAGATCAGTTCCACGAGGAGCGCACCCCCCGGCATGTGCCCTACATGGTGATCATCATCGACGAAATGGGTGACTTGATGATGGCGTCCAAGAAGGAAGCAGAGGGAGCGATTACTCGCCTCGCTCAGAAGGCCCGGGCCGTGGGTATTCATGTGATTGTGGCCACCCAGCGCCCCTCCACGGATGTGATCACGGGTGTGATCAAGGCCAACCTTCCCACGCGCATCGCATTCCAAGTCTCCTCGGGCATGGACAGTCGCGTGATTCTGGATGCCGTGGGTGCTGATAAACTGCTGGGTCAGGGGGATATGCTCTATTCGCCTCCTCGCACAAGCCAGCTCAGTCGCGTGCAAGGAGCGCTTGTGGACGACAGTGAACTCCTGAAACTCGTTGGTTTCGTCTGCAAAGAGTCCGTGGCTAACTTTGACCAGGAGATGGTGCAAACGGCCACCGGCACGAGTCCCGCGGGTGAACTGACTCAAGGCGGCGAAAAGGTCGATGACCTCTTCAATCACGCGGTGCGAGTCGTCCTCAAATCGAGGCGGGGCTCCGCGAGTTTGCTCCAGCGCGCCCTCGGCATCGGCTATACCCGTGCCTCACGTCTGATCGATCAGATGACGGATCATGGTATTCTGGGTGAGCACAAGGGCTCCAAATCTCGGGAGGTCTTCATGACCCTAGAGGACTGGGAGGAGAACCAGGAGGCTGTCGAAAACGCCGCCGCGCCGGGCCAACCCGCAGGATCGCCAACCGGCGAACCGTCTGCTGAGAAGGGAGAAGAGCAATCATGAAGCCATCGAAACCACAGTCGAGTCGTCAACGTGAACTGATTGGAATTGCCTTGTTCACGGTGTTTTCCTTCCCCATGGTGCTGGCCATCTTGGCCTTGGTTCGGCCCAGCTCTCCTGATGCGACTGGCACCGCTGCCCTCGCTGCACACCTGGTAGGCGCTTTCGGAGCCTTTCCCACGATTCTTCTCGCCGGGGGGTTCGCGGGTATGGGCGTGCTGCTCCTCATGGCGCCCAGCGGGGTTGCGGTGGATGTGGGCCGCCACTTGTGCGGGGTTCTCTTCAGTGCGATCGGGCTGGCCGTATTACTCGGGGGCCTCACTGGCGTCCATGGTGGCCAGTTTGGAGCGAACACGGGGGGTGCTCTCAGTGCAGCGATTGCCCCTTGGATGGGGCTTGCCGTAGGTGCTGTGATTCTCTTCAGCACGGTTTGGATGACCTGGCTCCGTAGTGAGGCTAGTTTTTCCAAGAAAACGGACCAGAATCCGACCATTTCGGACGCTCTGTCGGAGAAGAACGCGGATGGCGTTTCCCAAGCCGAGGCCAAGGCGCTTGTACCCGCCCCTTCGACTGTTGCCTATATGGAGCAGGTCTGGGAGCAGTCGAGCGGTGCAGCCCAGCAACCCGAGCCCATCCCTGCTTCTCCATACCCCGACGATGTACGCCTCCAGGGCCAGGTGCCTGAAGGTGCCCAAGCCATTGCCTCCGAAGATGTCCCAGCCTCCCCGTACGACTCGAACCAAGCTGACTCCGATCCAGGGGAATGTGCCCCTGCAGCGATCGAGGCCCAACACGGCTCTAGCGAGAATCTGGCTTCGGCCACGTCCGAATCGACGGAATCTGTGGAGCCTTCCGTCAGCGAATCCAACTCATCCCGATGGGTGCGTGGGGAAGGCTTCCAAGCGCCGGTAGATCAGGGTGCTCAGCAGGCTGCAGGGGAATCGAACCCCGAGGAGTCGCTTGAAGGTGAATCGGGCGGTCAGGAAGAGCCTATTTGGGTAGCTGAAGAAGCTAGAGAGGATGCCACCCCGCCGGAGGCGTCCGGCGGCGTCCCCACTCCAACCTGGGAGCAACCCGAGACGTGGGATCAACCGGATCTGTTTGAGGATCCCAGTGGGGGATCAGGGGGAGAGGAACAAGCACAAGACGATTCTTGTGCCGAAGAATCCCCTGCGCAGGAATCTGAAGAAGCGGAGGACGGAGCTGCGGAGTACGAGGAGATTGAAGAGGAAGCAGAGGACGCTGATTGGGAGGAGGACGAGAGCGAAGAGGAGGACGAGGAAGCGGAGTACGAGGACGAAGAGGAGTATGAGGACGAAGAGGAGTATGAGGAAGACGAGGAAGGCGAGAGCGGGGATGAGTTCGAAGCGGGACTAGAGGAGGAAGAGGAGGAGGAGGAGGAGGAATCCGCCGAGTATGAGGAGGACGAATACGGGGAAGACTCGGGCGAGGAGGACCTCGAAGAGGACGAAGAGGACGAAGAGGTAGAAGCGGACTCTGGCGAGGATGCCGAGGCCGCGGAACTCGATGAAGAGGAGCAAGATGAGGAGCTGATAGACGAGCAGGATCTCGATTCAGCCTCTGAGCACCCCGTCGGCGGAGAACCCGGTTTGGCAGACGAGTCCGGCGAAGAAGGCCAAAATGATTCCCTCCTCACACCCCACGCCCCTCCTGCTTCGACGTCGGCTGCGGCATCCCCTGTAGGGGAGCTGAGTGATGAGGACCTGATCCATGAGTCGGGCTGCCTGTTCCTGCAGGAGGGCCGTGTTGCTGTCTCCCTGCTTCAACGGCGATTCTCGTTGGATTTTGCTGAAGCCTGTGCGGTTCTCGACGATCTCCAAGAGTCGGGACTGATCGGCCCATACAAGGGTGGGCAGAAGCGGGATATACTCCTCACCGCCGAAGAGTGGGACGCTCACAAAGCGGGCCTCTAACTCGATCGCGCCAGAACTCATCGTCTGGCGTACCCTTTTCTCGGCTCCGGATCCCCCGTGCCTGCATTGACCCACCAAGACACCGCCACAGTCGCCCTGGTCCACCTCGGGTGCGCCCGCAACCTGATTGACTCCGAGCTCATTCTCGGGCGCCTCTCAGAACAGGGCCTTTTGGTTTGCGGCGATCCCGAGGATGCACAGGCGGTCGTGCTCAACACCTGCTCGTTCATCGGACCTGCACGGGAAGAATCCCATGCAGTGCTGCAGAGCCTCTTGGAGCGCAAGCGCAGTGGGGACCTTCAGCGAGTCGTCGTGGCCGGCTGTCTCGTCCAACGGTTCCGCCGCTCGCTTGCCGAACAATACCCGGATGTGGACTTGTTTGCGGAAATCTCCAATTACCGCGCACTGGCTCGGTCCGTTCGCCAGCTGCTTGACGGTGAAACGCTTCTAGACTCCTACCTGGACAGCCCAGGCTTGCGTCCTCCGGACCGCGAGGATGCACGCATGCTCTCGACCCCGGGTTCGTATGCTTACTTGCGCATCAGTCACGGCTGTGACCACACATGCTCGTTTTGTGCTATTCCCGGAATCCGTGGCAAGCACCGGTCCAAACCCCTCGAAGCGATTCTAGATGAGGGGCGTGAACTCGTGGACTTAGGCGTGGGTGAACTCGTCCTCGTGGCAGAGGACTCCACGGCTTGGGGCCGCGATATTGGCTCCGAACTTCCCGATCTCGTTGAGGCCCTCGCTGACCTCGACGGTGGGCATCGCATACGTGTTATGTATGCATACCCCAACCGGTTCCCCTGGCGCCTAACCGAACTGCTCCACTCCCACCCCCGGGTCGTTCCGTACCTCGATATTCCCATTCAGCACGCGGCCAGCCCTGTTCTGCGTGCTATGGGCCGTGCCGGGAGTGGCGAGCAAGTACGCAAGACACTTTCGCGCCTGCGCGATGAGGTGCCGGGCATCACCCTGCGGACCACAGTCTTGCTCGGTTTTCCCGGCGAAACCCAGTCTGATGTGGACGAGCTCGCGCAGTTTGTTGCCGACTTTGAACTGGGTCGCATGGGCGCATTTCCCTACTCTCATGAGGAGGGGACATCGGCCGTGGATCTTGACCCCACCACGCACCCAGTTGTCCCCCAGGAGGTGATTGAGGAGCGCATCACCCAAGTGTTGACCCAGAGGGACCGGAACCTCTCTAGGTCCCAGGAAAACCATGTGGGCCAGACTCTGGAGGTTTTGGTGGACGAGGCACCCGCTGAAACGGGCATGGCCGTGGGCCGGGCCGACATGGATGCTCCCGAGGTAGACCTAAGTGTTCACTTCCAGGCCCGCGAGGCTAAAGTCGGGGAGCGCGTAAGCGTTCGGATTGAGGCCGTTGCAGAGACGCTTGATCTGATCGGTACCCAGACCCAAGCATGACGAGCATCTTTACCTACTGGCCCAACCGCATCACCGCGATTCGATTTGTCGGTGCCCTGGTTCTTTTCGCCATTCTAGCGGTCATGGGTCCTGAGCCAGCCGGGAACGACCGAGGCATGTACTGCTTGTCGTTTTGGCTCTTTGTCGTCTTAGCTGCCACCGATGCATTGGATGGCTACCTCGCCCGTCGAGATCAGCATGTAACGGCTTTCGGGCGTATCGCAGATCCCTTCACGGACAAGGTTCTCATCGTGGGGACCATGATCTTTCTGACGACCACAGAATGGGGCAATCCATTCCTCTCTCCGTGGATGGTGGTACTCGTTCTCGCCCGCGAATTCCTTGTTACAGGCTTGCGCGGGTACGTGGAGAGCGTTGGGGGGGAGTTCCCAGCTGATGCGTTCGGGAAGATCAAGATGATCATTCAGTGTTTTGCGGTGGGTGGTATTCTGTTTCTGCAGGCCTTTCCATGGCCCGAGGCCTGGTTGGGATTCTGGGTAGGCCTCGTACACGTGCTCATCTGGGGAACAGTCTTCAGCACCGCTGGTTCGGGGATCACCTATGTTCGCCGAACGGTCCGAATCCTAGCCGACCTGGAGTCCAAGTGAATCGCTGCAAGCTGGGTCTTGTGACTTTTGGCTTCCTCGGCCTCTCTCCGGTGGCACCGGGTACGGTGGGCACACTGGGAGGCGTGGCCATTGCATGGGCTCTGCGTGGCAGCGACAGTTTCTTGATCTGGGTACTCCTGATTTGTGCATTGTTGTATTTGCTTGGCCGCTCCCTCGGGCCGTGGACCGAGGCCAATCTTGGCAAGGATCCGGGGGCCTTTGTGATCGACGAGGTGATTGGGTACTTGCTTACCGTTGCGTGGATCGATGGCCCGAGCAACCTGGCTCTGATCGTGGCCTTTGCACTTTTCCGCCTATTCGATGTGGCCAAGCCGGGACCCGTGAAACGCATGGAGCAACTGCCCGGCGCTGATGGGATTCTTCTCGACGATGTGGTGGCGGGTCTCATGGGGTTGGCTGTGATGGCCGCGCTCCGGTTCAATGTGGGCGAACCGAGCCTATGGCACTGGGGGACAGTGGGTTGAGCGTGCAGGTACGGCAAGTCACCGGTGGGGGCATGTCCATTGCCAGTCGATTTGGCCTCCTCATTGCTCTCACCTTGTCGATTGTGATGGGCTTGGGTGGGTACCTCCTCCTCGACAAGAGCCGCAAGGCTTTGGACCAAGCGGGCCACCATACCCTGACTCAGATCGCCGCTCTCAACAGCGCGGAGGCACGGGCTCAAACTGCGGCGATCGAAGCGATCGTGGCTGAAGCAGCAGCTGGGCGCATGAGTTTGGAGGCTGCTGCGGAGCGGTTGGGCAATCCTACTCCGGGCACCTACGTCGAAGAGGGTGTGGCTTCCCGCCACGGGCGCTATCTGTTCCATCACATCCAGTTCACTTCAGGCCCCCACAAGGGCGAGCCCGGTTTCCGCTTGAGTCACGATGAACACGGCCAGACCTTGGCGACGCGGGTTACCGACGGTGGTCAGTCCGACAGTCTGTTTGGGCTGATCTTAGTCGTGACTGCTGTGATTGTTGCTATCGGTACGGGTGTGGCCTTCTTGGTGGCGTCACAGGTCACGAAACCGATGGAACAACTCGTTGGCGATGTGCGCGCGATTAGCCATGGCAATCTGCATCGACGTACTCGTGTGTCCGGTGGTGGCGAGGTTTATACACTCGCGCGACAGATTGATCACATGGCCGAGGCACTCGAACGGGGCCAGGAGAACGAACTTGAGTTAGACAAACGTGAGCGTGAACGTGAGGTTGCTGCCCGCGTACGTGAGTCTCTCTTGCCCCAGAGCAAACCGCAGGTGCAAGGGTACAGTATCGGCGATTTTCATGTGGACGCAGCAGAACCGGGCGGGGACTTTCACGACTACATTCACAGCGATGGCAAGCTCTCCTTGCTGGTTTGTGAGGTGTCGGGTAAGGGTGTTCCTGGGGCACTGGTGGGTGCAACGGCGCGTGCTTACTTGCGAAGCGAATTGACCCGCGGGGAAGATATTGAGCTCGCCCTGCAGCGAGTCAATCGCCAACTCTCAACGGATGTCAGCAGGGGTATGTATGTCACGCTGTTGTGTGTGGTGCTCGACCCCGATGAAAACATCGCCACCCTTGCCTGTGCGGGCCACAAACTACCGCTCGTGCGTTTTGAGGCAGCGACGGGACAAATCCGGCTCCTCCAGCCGGAGGGGATTGCGTTAGGGTTTGATCGCGGCCCCATTTTTGATGGACGGCTGGAATTACTGCGGGTTCCCATGGAGCCGGGGGATTCACTGGTCCTGGCGAATACGGGACCGGTGTGCGTGCCCAATGCGGACGGCGAAGAATTGGGCGAAAAAGGCCTGTACCGCGTGATCGCTCGCAACGCGACGGGATCCCCTGAGGAGGCTGCAGAAAGCACTCTCATGGCGCTTGAGACCCGCATGGATGGGGAGGTATTCCCTGTGGACATCTCCATGATCATCCTTGGAAGGGACGTGTGACCCGTGGCCGAGCCGGTTGCAGATGGACTCTTTCCCGAAGAGCTCCTTCCTGGCCTGTCCGTTCCCGCTGAAGCCCAAGAAGGGGCGTTTTGTCAGGTGGCCCTCAATCGGCCCATGCACTGCGAGTATACCTATCGCGTGCCGGAGCTTCTCATTGAGAAGGTGGTGGCAGGAGTGCGCGTGGCTGTGTCCTTCGCAGGCCGGCGCAGTGTGGGTGTTGTCGTTAGCGTGTCGGATCGGAGTGAGCTCGCTCCCAAGCGGATCAAGCCCCTCACAGACCTGCTTGACCCTGAGCCCATCCTCGCACAGGAGCTGCTTGACCTGACCCGATGGATGGCGGCCTACTATGCCTGCTCTTGGGGGGAAGCCCTGGCTGCTGTCTTGCCCGCAGCCCTGAAGCGGGTGGGCGCCCGCCGGACCATTGCGATGCTTTCTGTGCCCGAGCACGTGGGCACCGAACAGCTGGAGGAGCTGGAGCACAAGAATAGTAAGCAACACCGTCTCTTGCGGACCATGCTTGAGGCCAACGGCCCGGTAGCTCGCAAGGAAGTTCTGAGAAGGCTGGGACTCTCCGAGTCACCAGCTAAGACTCTGGTACGTCGAGGGCTCTTAGCACTAGAGCACGTTGAGGCCAGTCCCGATGAGCTCCTCTCTGGGGACGTGGAGGACCGCTCCCGACCGGAAAACCTAACGGCTGAGCAATCGGTCGCCGTGCAGAGCATTCAAGCTCAACTGGACAAGGAAGAGTATGGAACATTCCTACTCAAGGGTGTTACCGGAAGCGGTAAGACCGAAGTGTACTTGCGCGCCATTGAACACACTCTTGCTCAAGGTCGGGGAGCGATAGTCCTGGTGCCCGAGATCGCACTTACTCCACAGACTGTGGGTTGGTTCCGGTCCCGCTTCGGAGACGTTGCTGTGCTCCACAGCCGCATGGGGGATGCACAGCGACTGGCGATGTGGCGGCGGGTGCGTGCGGGTGAATGTCGGGTGGTGGTAGGGGCTCGTTCCGCGGTTTTCGCACCCATAGAAAACCTGGGCATGATCGTTGTGGACGAAGAGCACGAGCCTTCATTCAAGCAGGGCAACAATCCCCGCTATCATGGTCGAGATGTAGCTGTCATGCGAGCCCGCAAGTCTGGGGCAGTGTGCATACTCGGCAGCGCAACACCTTCCCTTGAAAGTTGGATGAATGCCGAGGCGGGACGCTACACCTTGATCGAGCTGGCACGTCGTGTGCACGGCGGAGAGATGCCGGCCGTTCAAGTCGTGGATATGAGGGAGGAGACTGCACAGACCAAGCAGGCGCGTGTATTCTCTCGCGCACTGGTAGGCCAGCTAGAGGAAGCACTGGTACGAGGGGAGCAGGGAATTCTGTTCCTCAATCGCCGTGGTTATTCGCCGGTGCTTTGGTGTCGTGCTTGCGGCGAAACCGTTCAATGTGCTGACTGTTCGAGCCCTATGAGTTTGCACAAGCGGCATGGGCGCCTCGTCTGCCACACGTGTTGTGAAGAGCGTCTTCCTCCAAGGGAGTGTCCGTCCTGCACGGCTCCTAGCTTGCGCTTTCTCGGCGCGGGTTCCGAGCGTGTCGAAGACGTCTTGGCCGAGCTCTTCCCCCAGGCCAAAGTGGCGCGCATGGATTCGGACACCATGCTGCGCCGTGAAGACTACGAACAGACCTTGTCGGCCTTTGGGCGCGGGGAGATCGATCTCCTTGTGGGCACCCAGATGATCGCCAAGGGACTCGATTTTCCCAAAGTGACGGTTGTGGGGATTGTCTCTGCTGACTCAGCATTGCATCTGCCCGATTTTCGTGCTGCCGAGAGGACCTTCCAGCTCGTCTCCCAGGTCGCAGGCCGGGCAGGGCGGGCCGACTTGCCCGGGCAAATCGTGATCCAAACCGTGGCCCCTGACCACCACGCAATCGTTCAGGCAGCACGCTATGACTATGTTGGCTTTGCAGACCTTGAGATGGGTCAGCGCAGGGAGTTGGGCTACCCTCCGTTGGGTCGCTTGATTAGAGTTGTCTTCGAGGATGAGGATGAGGCACGAGGCTTGGCCAGGGCTGAGCATTGTGCACGCATCTTGCGGGAGCACACCTCGGCCCATGGAATCGCGGTTCTCGGGCCGGCGCCCGCCCCCTTCTCAATGGTTCGGGGCCGTCATCGCAAACACATTCTCCTGAAGAGCCGCCCGGATTCGACAGGAGGCAAAGAGGCTCGTTCCCTACTCGTGACTCTCGCCCATGAGCCGGGTCCTACCCGGGTTCAGATCGACGTGGATCCCGTTGGGATGCTGTAGGGAATCCCCAGGGGATTGACCGTGTTGCCGATGGCGTGCGCTCAGGCCTGGGTGAGCTCTCGGAATCGCATGAACAGGTGGGCGGAATCGAGGGGGCCTGGTGCGGCCTCAGGGTGATACTGCACGCTGAAGCAGTTGGCCTTCTTGTGCCGAATGCCCTCGACGGACTGGTCGTTCAGGTTGATGTGTGTGAGTTCTAGCTCCGTAGGCAGGCCAGCGTCCTGTACGGCGAATGAGTGGTTCTGAGAGGTAATCTCCACCCGGCCCGTGAGTAGGTCTCGAACAGGATGGTTGGCGCCGTGATGACCGAACGGCATCTTGGCAGTCTGTGCTCCCAAGACGATGGAGAGGATTTGGTGGCCTAGGCAAATGCCGAACAGGGGAAGCTTTCCGATTAGATCACTGACCGCGGCGATCCCGTCCTTCACGGCGGAGGGGTCCCCCGGGCCGTTGGAGAGGAAGATGGCCTCGGGGTCCATGCCGAGAACATCGCTGGCCGGAGTCCCCGCAGGCACGACGGTCAGGTCGAACCCGCAGTGCACTAGGCTGCGAAGGATATTCCGCTTGGCTCCAAAATCGTAGGCCACGCAACGAACGCGCTTGCCGGTGACGCTCGGCAATTCAGAGGGATAGGAGGCGGGATAGGGTTCCCGCCAGTGATAGGGCTCACTGCAGGATACCGTGGAGGCAAGGTCCCTGCCGTCAGTACCTTGGGCTCCCTGAGCCTTTGCGATCAATGACTTGGGGTCTCTGTCTTCGGTGGAGAGCACCATGCGCAGGGATCCTTCTTCGCGGACGAGTTTGGTCAGGCGCCGGGTGTCGACACCCTCGATGGCGACGACGTTTTCGCGTTGAAGCCACTCGCCCAGTGGCAGGTCGCAACGGTGGTTGCTGGGTATGGACGAGAGCTCGCGAATGACAAAGGCCTCTGCCCAAGCACGGTCGCTTTCCGCGTCTTCTTCAGCGATGCCGTAATTCCCGATGAGCGGGTAGGTCATCAAGACCGACTGCCCGCTATAAGAGGGGTCGGTCAGAATCTCGTGATAACCGGACATGGCGGTGTTGAAGACGAGATCGCCGGTCGTCTCGCCTTCAGAACCGATTGAGCGACCTTCCATCATGACCCCGTTTTCCAGGGCCAACCATGCTTTTTGATGTTCACTCATGCGGGGGGTGAATCAGGGGGGTGGGGGGAGTCGGGGGCGGGAGGCGAGCATTGTGCATTGATCGTGGCTGCTGCGTAACCCGCTCCAAAGCCATTGTCGATATTGACGACCGTGACTCCCGCCGCGCAACTGTTCAGCATGGCTAGGAGGGCTGTGACCCCTCCGAATGATGCACCATATCCCACTGATGTGGGCACCGCGATGACGGGTTTGGAGACCAGTCCTCCGACAACACTGGGGAGGGCACCCTCCATTCCAGCAACGACAACGAGGCAGCACGCGGAGCGCAGGGTGTCCTGCTCGGCCAGGAGGCGGTGGAGCCCGGCGACCCCGACGTCGGGTAACTCTGTTACGCGGGCACCCATGTGTCGAGCCGTCAAGGCGGCCTCTTGGGCTACCGGCCCATCGGATGTTCCAGCACTGGCCACGACCACGTGGCCGCAGCCTTGTCCGGGATTGGGCAGCGAAACGCTCAGGCAGGCGGCTCGCTCGTGATGTACCGCCTCGGGGATGGCCTGCAGGAGTGCTTGTGCACTCGCTTGTGCGACCCTCGTAATCAGCAGCCGACCATGAGCCAGAACTAACTGCTGGGCGATCACCAGCAGTTCCTCTGAGCTCTTGCCAGCGCCAAATACGACTTCGGGAAGCCCACAGCGCTCCTCTCGATCGATGTCAAGGCGGGTATGGCCGAGGTCGAGGATTCCCTTTGGGTCGGCAGGCTGCATGGGCTAGGAGGATAAGGCTTCCCACACGATCCCGCACAGGTCCTTTGGGAGGGGGTAGGTGTCTAGGACGGACGTGCGTCCAACTCCCAGCCATCGTACTCACCCTTGGCAAGCCGTTCCCAGCCCAGGCCAGCGATCATCGCCGCGTTATCTGTGGAGTAGGCAGGGGAGGGAAAAAAGGACCGAATCCCAGCAGATGCACAGCGAGTGGCCATGACCTCGCGGAGGCGTTGGTTACAGGCCACACCACCTGCAATGAGTACCTGATCGATACCCATCTCGCGGGCGCAGCGCAGGGTGGGGACGACGAGATTGTCGACGACAGCCTCTTGGAAGCTCGCCGCGATATTGGCGCGTCCGGGAATCTCCTCGGGGGGCGGCGTCGAAGCGAGGGCATTTCCACCGCGGACGTGGTAAAGCACGGCTGTTTTCAGACCGCTGAAGGAGAACCCGATCGAACCGTCCTTGGGGCGGTAACGCGGGAATGGAATCGCAGAAGGGTCACCCTCTTCTGCGAGTTTGGAAACCGAGGGCCCGCCTGGGTAGGGCAGGCCGAGTAGGTAGGCCACCTTGTCAAATGCTTCACCAGCAGCATCATCGAGGGTGCTGGCGATGGGGGTCATCATGAGTGGGGAGTCCACTCGATACAGTGCTGTGTGGCCGCCGGAAGCGACAAGCGCAAGAGCCGGGTAGCTGATGTTCTCAGGGGCCTCCATCGTCGCGGCGTAAACGTGCGCTTCAATGTGGTGGATGCCGACCAAGGGGAGTCCCTGGGTGAATGCCAGTGCCTTGGCGGTGGAGAGGCCTACGAGCAGGGAACCCACGAGTCCGGGTCTGTGAGTTACAGCAATCCCAGCAAGATCAGTGAGGTCGACCCCGGCAGCGCAAAGTGCTTCGTCGAGGGCGGGCAGAATGCTACGAAGGTGGGAGCGGCCGGCGATCTCTGGCACCACGCCGCCAAATGGCGCGTGTTCTGCCGCTTGGGAGTGGACAATGGAGGAGAGGATCTCGCGGCCGCCTCGTACCACCGCTGCTGCCGTGTCATCGCACGAGGATTCGATGCCCAAGACTAGATTCTTCATGGTCTTTGGCCATTGGGTTGGACTCCGTTGAGCAGATCAATCGCACTCTGAAGTTGCAGGTCCATCGGCAACTCGTCAATGAGGTCCTGGCCGGAGTCCGCAGCCCACTGCTCAAGAGCTGGCAGGCTCTCAGGGCTGGGGCTGAATCCTTGCAAGAATGCGTGCACTTCTTGGCGCTCGTTGGCTAGGAGGGGGACCGCGAGGTCAGGAAGTAGACCATGTTCTCGGCTGGGGTCTGCGGAGCGTTCGAAATTCCGGTGGGTTGGCGAGTAATAGTAGGACGTCGTGACCTTGGCACGGCCTCCTGCCCTCGGGAATGCATGGATTGCCTGGACCATCCCCTTGCCAAAGGTAGGCGAGCCGATGAGTACCGCCGCGCGATGGTCTTGGAGTGCGCCAGCGAGGACTTCGCTCGCGCTGGCGGTATGGGCATCCACGAGGACAATCAGTGGGAGCGCCACCAAGTCGGCTTGCTCGGCCTGTGCTGAGTACACGACCGGCTGGCCGCGCCCTTCAGTGCTCACGATTATCCCCTCCGAGACAAAGCGCCTAGCGATATCAACGGCACCCTTGAGGGTTCCACCGAAATTGTGTCGTAGGTCGATGATGAGTGACTTGAGTCCGTTTTCCTGCAGGTAATTGATGGCCCGATCAAACTCGCCTGCTGTTTCACTGCTGAATCGAGAAATCGCCAAGTAAGCCATGCCTTCCTCGCCGGACAGCATGCGGGTGTGCCGTACCGTGGGGTCAACGATAAACTGCGGCTTCACGGTGAGAACCCGCTCGACGTCATCGAGACCCAACACGATCATTCGAAGTTCGCTGTTGTCCGGGTCGGTGAGTGCCCCTCGCAACTCGGCCTCCCCAAATTCCTCGATGGCCTTGCCGCCGAGTTCGAGAATGCGGTCACCCACCCGAACGCCCGCTCGGCTGGCGGGTGAGTCTGGAAGGGGATAGAGGACCTGTCCTGCAGCGATCGGCGTTTGGAAGATGGCGCCAATACCCTTGTATCGCCCCTCTGTCACGCGGGTCAGCTCCTCGACCTCCTGCCTGTCGTAGTACCGGGAGTAGCCGTCCAGACCCTCAAGCATGCCCTTGAGGGCATCATCAAGGAGCTCTTGGTTGGTGACCTCGCGAACGAAGGACTCCCGGGCAAAGTCACGTACCTCTTGGTAGTGGGCGATGTCAGGGTCGATCGCCTCTGGCCACAGCTTGTGGCCAATCACGGCTGCTAGGACACCGCTGAGGAGCCCCATCACGAAAATGAGATTGGAAGCTGCGCGCGCCGGACCTGGGGGATCGGGCGCGTTCATTGCACTAACTCGCAGAGGCGAGGCTGCTCAATGCTTGAGCGAGCTGCTCGTCGTTGGGGGCTACGCCATGCCATCCGGCTTCACCTTCCATGTAATCCACGCCCTTGCCGATCGTCGTATGGGCAATGATGGCACTGGGTCTCGTCTGAGTCCGGGCATCTGTCAGTGCTTGATCGATGGCCACAAGATCGTGACCGTCCACGTCGACTGCATCCCAGCCAAAGGCCTCGTACTTCACTCTCAAATCGCGCACGTCCATGACTTTGCGCATCTCTCCGTCAATCTGGATGTTGTTGAAATCCACCAGCACCGTGAGATTAGAGAGGTTGTAGTGGGCGGCGCTCGTGGCGGCCTCCCAGATTTGCCCCTCTTGGCTGTCACCATCGGAAGAGGTGCAGTACACGCGTGCATCATGGCCGCCAAGACGGGCGTTTAGAGCCATTCCTGCTGCTGCGGACAATCCTGTTCCCAAACTTCCAGTCGAGAAGTCAATGCCCATCTCGGGAGTCCGGTGGGGGTGCCCCTGCAGCCGGGACCCGAACTTGCGAAACGTCAGTAGCTCTTCTCTACTGATCAGGCCCTTGGCCGCAAGTAGAGCATAGTAACCCGCGCACGTGTGCCCGTTGCCGAGCACAAAACGGTCTCGTCCAGGGTCTTCGAGATTGCCGGGACTGAGATTGAGGTGCTGCATGAACAGTACCGTCATGAAGTCAGCCATGCCTAGGGGGCCGCCGGGGTGCCCGCACTTGGCAGCATGCACCATCGAAACGATATCTGTACGCACCTGACGGGCGATCGACTTGAGCTCGTGGACTTGTTCTTTGGAGAGGGTCATGTCTAGTTCTTCCTTTGAAGCAGGGCTTGTGCACGCTTGGCGATGCCATCCGCATCGAGCCCGTAGTGGGTGAGTAATTCGTCAGGGGTGCCACTCTGGCCGAATTCATTATCCATGCCCGCCATGTCCATCGGAACGGGGCAGTTCTTCACGACGGTTTGAGCCACTGCATCGCCTAGCCCACCTCGAATCTGGTGCTCCTCA
This sequence comes from uncultured Planctomycetaceae bacterium, assembly GCA_964469565.1. Lineage (GTDB taxonomy): Bacteria > Planctomycetota > UBA1135 > UBA1135. Next base: position 8,134 of record CAYXZD010000022.1, on the reverse strand, counting down.
ACAGTCAAGATGGCCCCGCACTCACGGGCGGCGGTGATGATGGTCTCTTCGTCGATGGGATCGATGGTCGCGACGTTGATGACTCGGGCCTGAATGCCGCATGCATCAAGTTGCTCTGCAGCTATGAGCGCTTGAGGAACTTCAACTCCACAGGCACAGATGGCAATGTCCCTACCCTCTCGGAGGACTGTTGCGCGCCCTAGCTCGAACGCGTAGTCATCACCGAAAACCACATCGGTAGAAGCTCGAGACAGGCGGATATACACAGGCCCCTCGATATCTACAGCAGCGCGAACGGCCGCCCGGGTCTCGGTGGCATCGGCAGGTACAATGACCTTCATGTTGGGCAGCGTGCGCATGAGGGTGATGTCCTCAAGCATCTGGTGTGATTTTCCGTCCTCGCCGACCGTGAGCCCTGCGTGGGTGGCACAAATCTTCACGTTCAGGTTTGGGACGCACACGCATTGCCTTAGCTGTTCCCAGGCCTTGCCGACTGCAAACATGGCAAAGGAACTTGCGAACACTGTGCGGCCAAGGGATGCGAGCCCTGCGGCAGTTCCCATCATGTTGGCTTCGGCCACACCGAAGTTAAAAAAACGATCGGGGTAAGCTTGCCCAAAGGCCTTTGTCTTGGTTGATCCTGAGAGATCAGCTTCGAAGACGACGACATCTTTACACTCGCCTCCGAGGGCGAGCAGGGTTTCGCCATAGGCGGCCCGCGTGGCGATTTTCTGAGCCTCGCCGTTGGCGATGGGGGTACACATGGTCATGGGGGGGCGGCTCCGGGGGGGCTAGAGGCCGTACTCTTGTTGCGGATTTGTAGGAACGCCTCTCTTGGCGTGGGTTGTTTGTACTCTGGGGCTGGGGCAAGGGCAAACTTCCTTGGCACTCGCGCTGTAACCAAACTGCTCCCTGCGGGGGACAGAGTGGGCGAGCACGGCAGATGTGTCTCACTCTGGGGACACAGGCCCAGGCCTGTTTGGCGATTCTATTGAATGTAACCCTTTGCTCATACGTGGGTTACACTGGCCTCGATGCTCGCAGGCGCTGTGGCACGCCACTCGCTACGCCTGCCGGGTCCCTACTGTCTATCTGACCGGATTCTTCTGATGAATAAGACTCTCCTGATCACTGTCTCCTCCACCCTCCTCGTGACCGCCAGCTTGGCCCAACGCCCCTCCCCGGGTGGAACCCTCAAGCGCGCCCGCCATCTGTTTGGGCAAATCGATACCAATGGTGACGGATCACTCAGTGCCGCCGAAGCGAGCAGAACCAAGATCCCCACGCGGGACTTTGTGAGTAGTGATGCGAATCGGGACCGGAAGCTTTCCGGTGACGAGTTCATCATGTTCTATCGGCAGTTGCTCGTGAAGGGTGGCAAGCCTGTGGACGCTACACTTCAAGCTGAAGTGACCCGTATTCAGGCTGCACGACGTGCCGCTACTCCTAAGGGGACCACGCCAACAGTAACGCCCGCGCCTGCGGTTCCCGTAGTCAAGGCCCCTGCTGCTGGTGGTTCGGAGACCAAACCCCAAGAGCCGGCTCCTGAGATCAAGCCTAAGGCAATGACCGATGAGGAGCGTGCACAAGCTGTGCGCGATGCGAAGACTCAAGAACGTGTCGATGCTGCTCGTGATCAGAAACGAGCGGAGGATGCGCAGCGTGCTGCCAATGTGCGTGCACAAAAAGCTGCAGATGAAGAAGCGGCTCGAATTGCCGCTGCTCGAGATCAAAAACAAGCTGATGATGCTGTCCGAGCGGCAAAGGCTAGGGCCCAGAAAGAAGCGGATGATGCTGCTCGCGCGGCGGCCGTACGCAAACAACTGGCTGCAGATGCTGAGGCTGCACGCATTGCTGCAGCGCGTGCCCAAGCGACCCGAGAGGCTGCGGATCGTGCCGCTGAAGCTCGTCGTCAACAGGAGCGAATCGAGAAGGCCCGCGCAGCCCGCAAACACAAGGATGAGTTTGACAAGCACGTGAAGGGCGATTCCGGCCAGCACCCCGTTGCCAAGGGGCCTGGTGAGCGTGCAGCGGGATATGTGAAACGCTTGGCCGATGCGGGTCGCTTGACTCCTGCGCAGGCTCGCGATTTCTATGCGGTGCTCAAGGCCAAGGCTGGCAGCGCAGGCCAGGGCGCCGACGCCAAGGAGATCAGGGCCGCACACAAACGCGCCAAGGCACGCTTGAGCGATGCCGTGCGGGCAGGCCACCTCACGGCAGAAGAAGGCCGGGTGCTCTCGGGAGCCCTAGACCAGCGAGCCCAGAATGCGTTGGGCGACGACCAGGATGGGAAAACCGAATCGGCGGACCATGGACAACCCATCGATGCACATGGGAAGGACTCAATCAAGGGCAAGGGTGTTCGAGGTGCAAGGGGAGCTTCAGGCGAGGTGGGTGCTGGCCGCACGACTCAACCCAAGGGGGCCGGCGTTCGGCCGGTGGGCAAGGGCAAGAAAGCCGCAGCACGAGATCACTAGGCCACTCTCGCGCTATGTGCCCTACCCATCCTTGTGGGGCCTCTAGTCAACTCCTCACTCCGCTGCGTTGATGCGTGGCGGAGTTTTTTCTTCGTTCCTGGGTCAGACGGCGCGCCAGACTCAGGCTCGCTGCTGCCCTAACCCTTGTAGACCACCCAATTGCACGAACTCTCTTTCAATCTCAGTTTGTGCAACCGCCCTGCTCCCCATTCTTCCTCACGGGCCTTGAGCAGGTCCCAAAAGGCAATAATCAGGGTCTCCGCTGTGAATACCTGGAGATGAGCGAGGGCAGGTACATCTTCATTGAGAAAGCGATGGTCGACTTGTTGGAAGACTTCCTCGTCCATGGCGAGTGCGAGGGTGTTCAGATTGACGACCATGCCCGTGGTGGCATCTACGGGGCCGCGCACAGTGGCCTCCAGTGAATAGTTGTGCCCGTGAATCTGTGTACAGGGACCGTAGGTGGCAAGGTTTTCGGACTCGCCGAGCCTAGGCGAGGTGAGTCGGTGGGCGGCTGCGAATTCGATGGAATGGACGACGTCGACGGTTGGGGCGCTCATCAGCCCATTATGGGCACAAGGACATACTTAGGGCATACGTATTGGGCCCTGATTTGCGGCAAACATGGATAATGTGGCTTCGGTGTGCCGTTTTTTCCGGCTTGTTCATGGGTACCCTTCTACCCTCCAAGGAGCACACCCATGCAACGTGCCTATGATCAAAGTCAGGCCCAAGAGCTAGTTCCCCTGTTGGAATCCATCACCCGTGAAATGGCCGAACGCGCTCACGAGGTGTGCATCCTCATGGGACGCATCGCAAAGATCGAAGGTGAGCCTTTGAGTGAGGAGTTTATGAATCTGAAGGCCATGCTTGCTGTGCATCGCCGGGAATTGCGCTTGGCTGGGAAGGAGTTGGATCGCTTGGGCTGCGTGCTTGATGAGGCTCGGCCAGGCAAGATTCGTATACCGGGACGCGATGGTGAACTGGCTCATGGGTTTACCTTTGATCCTAGGAGTTGCTCCCTTCGCCGGGTCGCTCTCGACGTGAAGGTCGCCTGAATCTGAGTCGATCCTGCGCAGAGGGAGTCGCCGCTGCCCCCTGATGGAGTTCACCCCCACTCGACCAGTTCGAATGGGGGTGACTGCACAATTGAGCCCAGTCAGGGCTCGCTAGGGATTGGGTGGAGGTACCCACAGGTCGGCAGCGTCGCCCTCGGACTGCCAACCGGTCCACAGGACCTCGGCCACGTCCTCGGGCTGGTTCATGGTGCTGCGATCCCACTCTCCGGGCACATGGTCGAAGATCGCTGTGTCTGTCGTGCCCGGATAGATCGTCGAAACCCGGATTCCCTCTGGGCGTAGATCCTCTCGTAACCCATTTGAGAATCCCATGAGTCCCGCTTTCATCGCACAGTAGACCGAACTGCCAGCATACCCTTGGCGCGCTGCGGTGGACGCCATGTTGAAAACGTGGGCCTTGTCGCTGCTCCGTAAGCCCGGCAGGGCCGCCTTCGTCACCCTCATGGCCCCCATCAGGTTGACTTGAAAGGAACGCTCCCAGAGGTCGGACCCGCCCTCCCAGAACGGCAAGATCTCAAACACCCCCGCATTGTTGACGAGCATGTCGAGCTTTCCATCAAAGGCGGCCAATGCCCTACTCACTCCTGCCGCAACCGACGGGGAAGAGCCCACATCGGCGTGGATTGCCATTGCCCGTGCCCCGAGGCCTTCAATCTCTCGTTGGACTGCATCCAGTTCTGACTCCGTGCGGGCCAGCAAGGCGACTTCGAATCCTTCCTGGGCGAGCCTGAGGGCGATGGAGCGGCCGATTCCTCGGCCTGCCCCGGTGACGAGAGCTTTCATTGGTGTCATGGATGGAGTGTAGCCTTAGGACTTGTGCGGTTAGAATGCTCGCCATCATGGCGTGGAGTATTCTCGGTACCCAGTTTTGTCTCGAACTCGCTTTTGGCGTGCTTTTTGGCCTGTGCTTTCTTTCACGGGCGCCGCTCGGGACCTTCTTCCATCTGATGATGGGGACTGTTGCACTGTTTCCAATGCTCGTGGCGGCTGTGGCTCCGGTGCTCTACGGTGAGGCGGCTTGGATGAATCCAGTAACATTGTGGTCCTTCGGGGGGATGGCTCTAGCTCCCATCCTGATGGGGCCTGTAAAGGCACGACTGCGCATCATCGGGGCGCTGGGTGCGACCCTCTGCTGCGGCGTGGCCATCGTTCATGTGATCAACTCCCTGCCGGGGATTGGTGGCACGGCTCATCTCATCTTGGGAAGTTTGTCGGCCATGGCTACGGGTTTGGTAGCCGGCGGAGTGGGTCTAGCGATGGTTTTGGGCCATTGGTATCTCACCGTGCCCCAGCTCCCAGTTGATTGGCTAGTCAAGACCAACCGCCTGACGGCGATCGCCATGCTTGCTTCGGCCGCACTGTTGGCCTGTAGTGTCGTGCTTTTCGCAGATGATTTCGCAAATCTCAATCGCCCCTTGCTCGGGATGTGGGGTCTGTTCTTTCTGGGCACCCGTGTAGCAGTGGGGCTAGCCTTGCCGCTGTTGATGGCGTGGATGACAGCTGGCTCTCTGCGTTATGGGAATACACGCTCCGCTACAGGTATCCTGTACGCATCTACAGTCTTGGTGCTCATTGGCACCGCCGCGTCTATTTCCCTTCAGGACTCCTACGGAATCCCCCTGTGACCATTCCGCAATCCGCACCCATCCGCTGGATCGAGCTGGGGCTGCCCCATCCTCTCGACCCCACGCGCCTGATTTTTCTGCAGGCTGACGGCCCCTTCGCGCTGCGCAAGCATTATCGCTATCCGGAAGGTGAGGGTGAGTACCGACTTGACCTGACCCAGCGGACGGAGGACGGGGGGCTCAAGGGTTGCCTCCACTGTTCGCACCCTGAACTCTACACGCGCAAGCGGTTCCCTAAGAAGCTTGGTTTAGCCATCGTGATTCTTGCGGCGGTCTTGGCTCCGTTTACGAATTACATCAGCCTACTCGTGGCCGGTGCGATCGATTTCGTGTTCTATCGAGTCGCCCGGGAAGAAGTGGCCTGTTATGCCTGCGGCGCCGTTCATCGGGGTTTTCGGGCCGAACCGAGGCATCCTGCATTTGACCGTACGATTGCCGAACGGCTGTCCTATGGTGACAAGGCGGTCATGGGCAGTCCGATGCGAGCGGGCGGGACTGCCGGCGCTCCCGACCCGGAGCACTAGGGTAGTCTGATCTCCGGGGAACGCAGAAGGATGGGCTTAGGTCCCACCGTGTCTTGCGATCTCTGCCCGCCTAGAAGCTCAGGGTCAGGCCGATGCCGAAGGTGTCAGCATCGTCGCCAGTGGATGTTTCGGTGCTAAAATTGATCTGCACCTTGGCGTCATGCCCTTGGTAGTAGCGGTTGAAACCAACGGTTAGCAGCTCTCGTTCGAGAACATCATCGAAGTCCTCGTAACGCGCAGCAATCTCCCAATGGGTCGTGGGGACTAAGTGGCTCACTGTGAGGCTGACCGGAGTCGTGTCTCCGCGACCTGCATCACGTTCACTGGGGAGAATATGACCGCTGGCCACGTCTAGGTCCGTGTAGTCTGCTTCATACCGCACGGCTTCAACCTGGCAGTAGAAATCGAGGGCCGTCAGAGTGACGTCGGCGGCAAGGGCGAGGCCCTCCTCCCCTGAAGCGTCATCGGAGTAGGCGATGCCTGTCGTTAGGTGGGGCGTCGAAGGGACACCGTAGGCTCCTTCGGTGTCCCCCAGGCCCTGGCCGAGCAGGTCAATTTCCATTCGAGAGCTGACCAGGTGATTGTCGACTGTGATGTCGAAGCCGTTTTGAACAGCCGTGCTCCACTGCAAGGGGCCATGCTGGATGTCGATCATGAGGCCCCGTCGCGACTGGTCACGAACCCTGTAAAACAGGGCATTGCGAGTCGGTAGCAAGAACAATGAACGGTTAGCTTCGATCTGTGCCGTGTGCAGAAAGGGTGTTCGGAACTGGCCGGCTCGCATGGAAGCCCCTTCAGTAAGTTCCATGCTTGCCCAGGCATCGACCACCCCGCTGGAACCGGAAAAGAAGTCCATGGAAAGTCTGTAGGCAAATGCCCCGTGACTGCCATCGAGGTAAAGCCGAGCCGCATCGATGGCGACACCCTGGTACTCCAAGTCCGTCCCGGCTGGCAAGTCACCCGAAGCGGCGAAGGTGAACTTTGAAAAGCCCCACAGTTGCGCGCTACCCGATTCGCTCGCATCGATCGAGGCGGACAGGCTGGCGATGGACTCGTCGAGCGCTACCCACTCATCATTGGGATCACTCGAGGGTAGCGGGTCGCTGGCCGTGATGGGCAGCAAGAGGGCGAAGGGAAGGAATGAAAGCATAGGGCCTGTGTGCCGAGGCAGGGGTCCGGGCGGATTCGTGCTAGGGAATGGGCACAGCATAGCGACCGCAGCGGGCAATGGGCACAGGGCAGCGCCTGCGGGGTCAAAAACCCATGCTGATCCCGAGCTGGAGGATTCCCCCGTCATTGCGGCGATCCGAGCGGGTGCGGGAGTACTCAGCAGTCCACCGGAAGGAGCCTAGGCCCCCGATGCTGCCTGGCCCGGTGGCGGTCCGGTAGTGGGAAAGGGCAAGGTCGACCCGCATTTCCCTCATTTCGTTGTTGGAGTCTTGGAACCGCAGCCCTGCCTCCCAGTGTGGGTGCAGTAGTACAGTGCCTTGGGCTGCCCAAGGCAGGCTGTTGGGCTCAAGGAGCCCCAAGCGGCGGCCCCGCAGGAAGGCCGTGGCGAAACCATTGCCCGTGTAGACCGGATTCCCGAGGGCGAGTGCTTCGATGCCCAGCGTGGCCTCATGGGTGGATAGGGCAAAGTCGAGAGCGAGTCCGTCGGCATCGGGTTGGGATTGATCGCGGAATCCTGCGAGGGCTAATGTAGCGGATGGGGGCGAGGGGTCGAGACCCCGGCCGCTGGGGCTACGGGGGCTCGAACTCGTGCCGTCCTCACCACTCAAGCGGTAGGCGAGACGCCCGACCATGAATAGGCCATCATCGTCTCCATCGAACCCGTTTTGGGTGGCGAGGGCCCAGCCGAGGCCGCCTGTGGAACCGGACCACAGTAATCCCGATTCATGGTTACTGAACAGCGCCCCGATGCGGCTCCGTTCAAGGAAGAACAGGTCCCCCCGATGGCGCATGTTGGCGGAGGTTACAGGTGCTCGAAAACTACCCGCTGTAAGCCTCCCGCCTAGTAGGGGCATGTACGCGTAGGCATCCGCCTGGTTACCCTCCGCAAAATCCTGTTCGAGCCGGAATCCGAATCTGGAGTCTTCGAGACTGCCTTCGATGGCGAGGTGAGCTAATCGAGTCTCGGCGAAGATTGTGTTGGTGGACTCGCGCGATTGTGGGATGCCACTCACGAGCCCGGCTCCCATCACCCAACCCCCGATGCTGAGGGAGCCTCGAGCAGATTCAGTCGCGGTGAGGTCCCCATGGGGGAGTGCCCCGGTTGCGCGTGCATCCGGCTGACACCCTGAGCATGCCTTGTCAGGCACCGAGGGTACTTTCTCGACTACGGGCTCGGCAGCAGGCTCGACCACGGGCTCGACCACAGGCTCGACCACGGGCTCGACCACGGGCTCAACCACGGGCTCAACCACGGGCTC
>CAYXZD010000021.1:0-44345 GCA_964469565.1 uncultured Planctomycetaceae bacterium | reverse complement strand
ACCTCTGTGGCTCCGAAGAAGGAAGCGGCCATAGCTGCGGTTGTTAGCCAACAGGAAGGCATCGATCTGGCGGCGAAGGCCGTGGCTTTCGACCAAGCGTATACGGTCAATGTGGCCGACCGAGCGGTGAAGTGTGCCGAGGGGTTCTTAGCCATGGATTCGGGAGATGTTTTGGAGTACCGGCGAAGGGCTGTCGCTGCCGAGCTGAGTCCCGACCACGCCCAGACTAACCAGCCTCCGGCCCATGTGAGCCTTCCTCACAATTCGGGGCTGTGTACGAGTGGTGCTACCGCTGTCATCTCCACATGGAACAAAGCAGAGGATGTTCGTGCGAACCTTGAAGGGCTGCAGGCTCAGACCCTCCCTTTTGACCGAATCGTCGTCGTGGATAATGCGAGCCGAGATACCACAGCGCAGATGATCGCACGGGACTTCCCTGATGTGAGCCTGATTGTCATGCCGCATTCAAACTACGGTGCCTGCGAGACGTTCAATATTGGATTCGCTGCGGTGCAAACATCCCTGACAGCCATTCTAGATGACGATGTTGTGCTGCCGCCCAATTGGTTGGAAGGCGCGCGCGCGCGCTTGATGCAGGAGCCCGAGAGTACAGCGATCGTGTCCACAAAGATCGTCGAGCCAGGCATGCCGGATTCCTATCTCAATTCCCCCGCCATCAACCAAGAACGCTACATGAGTACCTTTCGGGGCTGCGCTAGCTTGGCCCGCAGTGCGGTCTTGAAGGAAGCGGGTTATTACGATGAGCGCCTCTTCATTTATGGCAATGAACGTGACCTGACCTGCCGTGTTCTGAACCTAGGCCACCGTGTCCTGCAGTTTCCCGGGGTCGAGGCGTTTCACAAGACGCCCTTCGGGGTTCAGATGGGCAAGCGCAGTCTCTATTACCATGCTCGCAACGCCTGGTTGGGCATGATCAAGTATGCGCCCTTGCCGGATCTCTTGCGCATGCCATTCCTTGTGTTGACGCGGGTTCTCTTGCGTACAAAAGCGAATGAACAATCGGGGAGCGTGAGTGATGCCACTGGAACAATTGGGATTGGCCGCGCAGTTCGAGAGACCCCAGGCGCATGGTGGGTGTTGACTCGGGCCGTGGGCAGTGTTCTTTGGAACTTACCCTATTGTTTGAAGCATCGCGATCCTGTTCGCTCCCCGGATTTTGAGCTCCCGTTGCAATAAGATGAGTTCACAGCTGTCCCCTACCGCCTCCGCAGTGACAGCGGTGATCTGCAACTATCAAGGTAGGGACTATCTGCCTGCCTGCTTGGGGGCCTTAGCGGATTTGGAATTCGAAGAGATCATTGTTGTCGACAATGCTTCCACTGACGGATCGGTTGAGTGGTTGCGTGAGAACTACCCCGCGGTGCGTCTGATTCACATGGGTTGCAATGCCGGGCCTGCACGGGCGCGCAATGCTGGCATGGAGGCCTCCCAGACACGTTGGGTGCTCAGTTTGGACAACGATGCGATCGTGACTCCGGGTATGCTCGCGCAGCTTTCGAGTGCTGCAGCCCAACACCCAGAAGCTGTCGTCGTGACCCCCCGCAGCGTATTCCATGGCGATACGACTCGCGTCCATTACGATTCGGGATCGGTGCACTACGCGGGCATGATTGCACTTCGGAATTTTTACACGCCCCTCAGCGAAGCTCAGGGGCAGGGCACCTTATCGGTGGACGTGTTCGTGTCGGTGTGTGTCTTGTGCGATCGGGACGTGCTCCTCGAATTGGGGGGGTATGACGAACGCTATTTCATTCTCTTTGAGGACCTCGATCTCTCCTTCCGATTGCGTCAGGCCGGGCATGAGATCGTGGCGGTGGAAGACGCCATTGTGCGGCACGACGCAGGCACGGCCGGCGTGAGTTTCCGCCGTGGGACGGACTATCCCAGCCGGCGTGTGCTCTACCATTCGCGCAATCGCTGGCTCTTCATCCTCAAGACATACTCCTGGCGTAGTATCCTCGTGTGCAGCCCGGGGCTCCTGGTGTATGAATGCGTCTGGTGCCTCTTTGCGATCACTCAAGGCGGCCTCTGGGCATGGATGCGTGGCAAGGGGCAGGTCTTGGGCAGCCTGCCCGCGAGCTTGCGCATGCGTCGGGAAGTTCAGGCACGGCGGAGGATCAGCGACAAGCAGCTATTGGTGGGGGGGCCATTGACGGTGACTCCTGCACTGGGTCAGGGAGGATTCAAGTCACGCATCCTGCTGGCTCTCGACGGGATCCTGCGCCTCCTGTTTCGACTGTCGAAGCCCCTGCTGGGCTAGTCCTGAGGGGAAAGGGAATTCGATGCGGTACTCAGGGTCCTGATGTGTTTGAGCACACGCTCATGGATGCGGTGCACAATCCCATCCCCCCAGAGCTTCCAATAATGGGCCGGCCCCATTTCGACTGTGTACCATGTGCTGCCCTCCAGAAGGGTGCCGCCATCTGGTGTGGATTTCAGTCGAAACTCCCCGCGTACGCTGCGGAAAGAATCTTCTAGGTGGGGCGCTCGGACCTGTGCATAGAAACTCCACTCGTGCATGGGATCGGGCTGCTCGCGGACATCAAAGGAAAGCCGGTGGGGGGGATCCCAACAGGTGATGGGCTCCACAAATGGCCCCGTAGTGAATTCGCAGTAACGCACGGCGCCGACTCCCTCTCCTTCGATGCGCGCTCGCAGAGGGTAAGCGATGCCCGTCTTGAGTAGCCAATCGGTAGGAGGCGGGAGTTCGCTGAACGCGATCACATTCTGCCAAACCTCCTGCGGAGGTGCGTCAATGGCAATCGATGTCACCACCTCGCGCTGGCCGGCATGGCTAAAATGCTGTTCGAGCCGGGCACTGCAGGGGAACGCGAGAATCACGAGGGCAAGGGTGCGGTCGGGGCGCACGGACCGACGTGCAAGCAGTCGGCCAAAGATCCCTCCGGGGGCGGCGGCGAGCCACATGATAGGAAAGGCCATGACTAGGCAGACGAGTCCTTCTAGGGCGAACGCCAGCATGCCACCAGACCCTAAGATGAGTGCAAGGGTGACGACTCCCAAAGTGCTTCCTAGACTGCGTTCGTTGGGAGCGTTGAATAGGTAACCGGTGACCGTTCCCAGCAAAAAAGGGACGCCCATGAAAAGCGCGCTTCCGTAGTAGTGCAGGCCTTCCGTGAGGGCTGCAATCAGGGCAGTGCCCAGTACAACAGTGAGGCCGAGGCCTCCGAGCGCAGAGCGAAACGATAGCTCGTCATTCGAGTCGAGTGCGGGTTGGGGGGGGCGGGCGGGGGAGAAGATGAGAACCAAGATCGTCAGGTACGAGACATAGGGCAGCAGAAAACCTAGGCTCACCCATTGGGAATAGCCGGCTTCACGTGCGCGGCGGGCGCTCATCGCAACTCCTATCCACAAGAAGGGGAGTGCCCAAACAACTAGGAAGGCGAGGTAGGCTGTCGGGATGCGGTCAACCCCACTGATACGCTCTGCGAAGATTGGATCTAGATAGGTGCTCAGCTTCCAGACCTTGCCAGTCATGTACCAGTACGAGCCGGCGTCGACGCTGTATTTTAGGGCTGCAAGGACAAGGCCCGTCACCAGAAAGCGACTGCGAGAGACTGATCCCGACAACATAAACAATGTGCGCAGCGTGTGTGGAATCATGCTTTCAGGGTAGGCATTGAGAATGGGAACCATGAGTTCCAATCGAGAATTCGGCGTCCAGTTCCCCGCAGGCTTCGCTAGGCAGTGTGAAGAATCCCGGATTCCCCGTGGTTTGCAATTGAGAAGTCCCTCCCCCTTGGCGTTATGCTGCGCCCTCATGCGCATTCTCCTTGTCAGCCACCGCTTTCCCCCGCATTCCGCTGCGGGGACGGAGGTCTATACGGCCGAATTGGCTCAGCGCCTGCTCGCACGCGGACATGAGGTCAGCGTCTTCAGTTCGTTCAAGGACACGGGCCGGGCTGACTTAGAAGTGCACCGCCGCGAGCACGCGGGGCATCAGGTTTGCGAGGTGATCAACAACCTCTATTACGAGTCATTCGATCAGACATGGGAACACCCCGGAATTGAAGAAGCCTTCCGAGTAGAGCTAACTCATCAACGCCCCGATGTGGTGCATTTCCATCATCTGATGTACCTATCGGTCGGCTGTTTGGAAGCCGCTCGAGAATCAGGGGCAGCTGTCCTGATGACGCTGCACGATTTTTGGTTTGAGTGCCCGCGCATGGGTCAGCTCGTGCACGCCGATGGCGAACTCTGTGAGCAAGTCGATGTGCAGCGATGCCAATCCTGCCTGCCCTCCTTTGCATGGAAGCAGGGTCCATCCGCTCGACGCACAGGCCGTGTCCTGGCATCCATCCAGCGCGGGACTGGGTTGGACTTCGGACCTCTCGCCAGGCGTGTCGGCGGGTTGATCACCCGAGGAGACGATTGCACCGAATCGTCGAGTCAAGCTCCGCAGATCCTTGCCGATGCAATCACGCGGCGCACAGAAGAGTTGCGCCGCAGGGTGCCCGCAGCAGTGATGCGTTTTCTTGCGCCTAGTGAGTTTCTGCGCAAGCGCCTCGTGGACTGGGGGCTCGACGCTGGTTGCGTTTACTACACTCCCACGGGATTGGATCGTATGGAGTTGGAGCGCGAGAACGCTCCAACTCCAGGGGTGCGGGAGGTCTTGTTCCTAGGATCGTTCGTTCCGCTAAAGGGAGCTCATGTTCTCTTGCGTGCTTGGGAGCGTTTGGACGAGAGCGTGCGCGCCGGTGCTACTCTGAGATTGTTCGGCCCCGACCAGTTTCATGCCTCCTATGTCCGGGATCTTCGTTCCCAGGCGCGTCGGGTTGGAGCTGAGTTTGGACCCGCATTGGACCGGGAGGGTGTGCGTCAGGCGCTCGCGCGAGCCGATCTGTTGGTCGTGCCCAGTCTTTGGTTCGAGAATCGGCCCCTCGTCTTGATGGAAGCCTTGGGCGCAGGAGTTCCCAGTCTGGTGACGGATCTGGGGGGAATGGCAGAGCTTGTGCCGGATCAGGAGAGGCGGTTCCCCGTGGGGGACGCCGAGCAGCTGAGTGTGCTTTTGGAATCTTGGCTGTTGCGCCCACCCGAGGACCTGTCGATGCCGGTCAATGAGTCCTTTCCTTCATGGGACGAAAGCGCTGAGCAGATTCTTCACCACTATCAGGATTGCCTAAACGAGCGGGGGGAGGCTTCATGAAGGTATTGCTGGCTGTCCACGGCTATCCACCCGAATTGGTGGGGGGGACGGAGGGTTCGGCGCAAACGCTCGCGAGGGCCTGCGCACGTCGGGGTATAGAGGTCATGGTTGTCGCAGGCTCGCTGGAACATGGGGAGTCCTTCCGCATCAGTGAGTCCACGGATCGGGATCCTGATTCCGGCGCGGGTGTGCGGGTGCGCCGGTTCCATCGCAGCGATCTGTATTTTGACCATTGGCAAAAACTCCACTCGCCTGAAGTGGGTGAGGCCTTCTCAGCCTTACTCGAGCAGTGGCAACCTGATGTGGTGCATGTCATGCACTGGCTGCGCCTCAGCGATGATCTTGTCCTGCGCGCGACCCGGGCCGGTCTGCCCGCCTTGGTGACATTGAACGATCATTTGGCCTCTTGCCTTCTAGCTCTGCGGGTTCATCCCGTGCAGCAGGCAGCTTGTACGAAGCCCTACTCACCAGAGGCTTGTCTTCCCTGTGCTTCTCAATTGGCGCCTCGCACACCTTGGGTGGGGGTGGATATGCAGCAGGTCGCCTTTGCCCAACGTCGGGCAAGACTTGAGCGTGAACTCTCCCTTGCCCAGCGCTGCATCGTCCCCAGCCTTGCCCACGGGGAAGCGCTCGCCATGGCCACCGGCCTCCGATTCAATGGGCTGGTGATTCCCCCGGCCCGCCTTTCTCAGGTCTCCTCACACGAGCGCCTGCCTGCTCCGAAGCGGGGCACACCCTTGCGATTGGGTTGTTGGAGTGGGGGTGCAGCGATCAAGGGAACTGCCCGACTCCTAGACGCACTGTGCGCGTGGGTGCGGGCGGGAGTTTCTTTCCCCGTCGAGTTGCGGATTGCGGGACCTGTCCCGCTGGACTTGCCGCAAGGGGGTCTGCCGGATGGGCTAAACGTGGTGCAGTACGGAACCCTCCAAGTCGATGAAATCGGGAGCCACGGGGTGAGCGATGTGCACGCCATGGTCAGTGGGACTCTTGCCCCCGAATCCTATGGTCTCGTGGCCGACGAGGCCTTTGACCTAGGCTTACCTATGATCCTCCCAAAGACTCCTGCCTTGCTGGAGCGATTCGAGGGGATCAGCGACGTCTTCTGGCATGATCCCCAGGACTCATCTTCACTACGGACCGCACTGGATGGTCTGTCTCGAACTTCGTGGGGGGCGCCCGTCATGCGGCCAGCGGAGGTCGCGCCTAGCCTCGATAGCCTCGTGCAAATGTATTCGGATCTTTGGGGTGAGGCGTGTGCGAATCCTGCGATCGCAGAGGTCCCACCGGCGAGTTGGTTTGAGCAGCGCATGGCCCTTCAGGAGCAAGTGAATTGGGATCGGCACTGCTCAAAGGCTTCGCCACGCGAACTCGGTTTGGAATGATGCCGAGGCTGGCCAGGGAAGAGGCCCCACTCAGACTTTGAGCTTGTGCGATCTGAGGTAGGCCAGCGTGCCTCCTGTCCAGCAGGGTGGAAATGAGGGATACTGCTGGGAACAATTCTACCTATGTCGGCCCACATAACCCCCTTACTCACCGCATTGGTCATCCTGTGTGGCGCTTGTACGAGCACCCCGGCGAGGCCGCTTGAGTACAAACCGCTCCACGAGCTGCCCGCCTCCTACGAGGCGCTCTGGCGTGCTTGGCTGGAGGATGCGCCCAATTGGCCAGAGCAGCGGGCCGCCTGCCTGGCTGACGCAGGCCAACGTCAGTTCCTCATCGAGAATGTGTCTGCCGTATTCATGGGTGCCTATGCCCGGGGGGAACTTGCGACCCATGCGAGCGGCGGCCTGGGCCTCTTTGAGCGTGCACGGGCGGAGTTGGTTATTCTAGGGGAGCACTCTGTTGGGACCCTGCTCGAACTGCACTTGATTGGGGATGGGGCCACTGCACATCTTACGGCCGGGGTTCTGGTTGAGATCGGACGCGCATGCATCAGTCCCTGTGTGGAGGCTCTGGGAAGACCCCAGGCCCAGGCGCGCAGGCGGGCAGCACATGTGTTGGGATTGTTACCCCATGCCTTGGAGGCGGAGGCGGATGTGCGATCCGCCCTAGCGAGGGTCCTAGCTTCTGACGAGGATTGGCTGACGCGCAAGAGCGCAGCGATCGCCGTGGCCCAGCGTGCCACCCGTGATACGACCACATACCCGGCTCGTTCTGCGCTGACACGGGCCTTGCGGGATCCAGACAGTGCCGTTTCGGCGAGTGCGGCCGAGGGGCTGGCCGCCTTAGGCGACTTGCGCGCATTGCCAGCCTTGATTGGTTTTCTGGAGCACGCACAGGCCGAGGCTGACTTTGTGGCTTACGGCGCAGGCCAGACGGCTCTCAAAGCACTGACGAAGACGCGCGATAAGCGATCGGTCAGCGAGTGGAAACGCTGGTGGACGCAGTGGCAGTTGGAATCCAAAAACTAGGATCGCCTGCGGGAACTGGATCGTCTGAGTGATTATCCTAGTCGGCCCGCCCTAGCCCCTTTGAATCGAATCCTTAGGACCCCATGAAGAGTTGGAAGATCACCCGCCGCGACGGCGTCTGCGCAGCCTGCGAACGCTCCTTTGACGACGGGGAGTCCATCGTGAGTTCGCTTTCCGTTGGACCCGAGGGCCTTGAGCGTGCCGAGCACTGTGTCCATTGGTGGGAGGGCAGGGCCGAGGGTTGCGCAACCCAGGAGTGTTCAGGGGCCTGCACCGCAAGGGTGGCCGAGCTCGCGTCCAAGGCTGAAGCGAGCGAGGCCGGCCTGCAGCCTGAGTCGGCAGGCGGCGATACTTCCGAGTTGTTTTGGTGGTACGGCAAGAACCGCACAGATCGCAAGCGTACAGTGCAATTAGACCTAGGATCCTTGGAGCGCTTGTTCCTTGAATTGGAGGGCCGTACCGAGCAAGGCTTGCGTGAGTTGCGTTACGTGCTGTGCCTTCTGCTCATGCGCAAGCGCCTGCTCAAGGTCGAAAAGCTGCTCCGGAACGAGGAGGGAGAGGCCTTTGTTGTTCGACGGCCGAGGCGCGATGAGCGCTATACCGTGTACGTGTTCGATTTCAGTGAGGAGCGCATGGCGGAAATGCGCACAGAGTTGCAGGCCATTTTTGACGGTGCCGAAGCAGAGGGAGGCATCACCCTTCCCGATCCAGTGGAGGTGACTTGTGCTGGAGAAGCCGGCGATGATTCAGAGTCCTCGGGAGTCGAAGAAGGGGACTCTGGGAGTACGCCTGAGGAAGATTCCCCTTGCCCCTCGGATGAACCCAGCTCGGCTGGCTCTGCGGCGCTCGACGCCTAGCCACGCCTAGCCCTCGACTTCGAGATCGCGACTTCGAGATCGCGACTTCGAGATCGCGACTTCGAGACCGGAATTCGTAGGCTTTTTGGCCGGGGGGGAGTTAGGCGGGGCTTGAATCCCCGTGGGAGGGTCTCCTCTCAATCCAAATGTTTGCGAGCAGGATCGAGCGGGCTAACAAAACGCCTCCGCGAGCGACGGAGTCGCGATGCTCCCTCCCCGAAGACAAGGGGCAAGGCGATCTGGGGTGGCGATGATCGGTCCCGTTTCCCATGGGTTCCTCCCTAGGTGGGCCTGACCAAAATCAGGGGACAAAGCGGCTTAGCCACCCCATCGCAGAAGCCCAGAAGTCCGGCGAATCTAGGGGGACGGAGGCATGGACTCCGGCCGGCCCGCAGGGGGGCGGGTGCCCGCAGGGGTCATCTGCCCCAGCGGGCCAGCCCCTCCCAATGGCCCCAGGGGCCTGCACTGAGCGTTTTTTGCAAATCGTGCTTTCAATCGATCTGGTGGAGGTGAATAATACTCAAATGTCATTCAATGGAGTTGAAAGGAGCAAAGTGGAGCAGGGGGGCCCTCCCCGGAGGGCTACCCGCTTCCTTGGAACCTCCCAACATCCGGTGGATGACAAGGGGCGAGTTTTCTTTCCAAAGCGATTCTTGCCCGAATTGCCGAAGGACTCCTGCGGGGACGCTCGCGCCATGGTCATGCTCGGCCCAGGCGGGTGTCTGTTCGCCGTGAGCGAAGTGGATTTCGACCTCGCCCAAGCGTCGGTTCCCAAGGGGGTGTTTCCCTCAGACGAGGACTTGAGGGTGCAGCAGTCCTTCTTCCGCAACCTCGAAGAAGTCCAACTCAAGTCCGGCCGCCTACTCCTTCCCGAGCGCCTGCGGTCTAGGGCTGGGATCGGAGCCGAAGTTGTGATGGTGGGTTGCGGGAACCGAGTTGAAATCTGGGACCCTGAGAGACTCGCGGCCAGTGAGGCGAGTGTCGATGGGGCGTTTATGGAACAGCGCGGGGTGAGTCCCGCGCCCGACCTTGGCGGGGGGGCCTGAGGCGCCCATGAAACTCCTGGGGGGGAGTCGACACCACATGGACTTCGAGGGGGGAGTTCTTCCCATGTGTCCTGATCCTGATCAAAACGTGCACGTCCCTGTGCTAGCCGAAGAGGTCGTCGCCCTGCTGGGGGGTAGTGGCGGCACTCAAGAACCTCACGGCTGGATTGTGGATGGCACGCTGGGTGCCGGGGGGCACTCGGCGTTCTTGCTCGAACGCTTCCCGCGCATCCGTGTCATTGGCACGGACCAAGATCCTGTGATCTTGGAATGCGCGCGGAAGCGGCTCGAGCCCTTCGGGGACCGTGCCCGCCTCGTGCGATGCAGAATCTCTGAACTATCACGCCTCCTGCGAAAACTGAGAATGGAGCGCCCAGTGGGGTTTCTATTCGACTTTGGAGTGAGCTCCCTTCAACTGGATAGCCCTGCAAGGGGGTTCTCGTTTCAGGCAGATGGCCCCCTCGATATGCGCATGGATCCCGGCCGAGAGCGTACCGCGGCCGATGTGGTCAATACTTGGGACGAGGCTGACTTAGCCGACTTGTTCTACTATGAGGGTGGCGAAACCCGTTCGCGGGCGATTGCGGCGGAGATCGTTCGTTGCCGCCGCCGCGCTCCCTTCGGTCGGACCTTGGTACTCGCTGAACTTGTCACACGTGTTGTGGGGCATAGGGGCAAGGTTCATCCGGCCACCAAGGTATTCCAGGCCCTGCGCCGGGCCGTCAATGAGGAGGGGGAGGAGCTGCATGCTGCCCTGTCCACAGCTCAGCACTGGCTGGCCGAGGGCGGTGTCCTTGCGGCGATCTCCTTCCATTCGGGCGAGGACCGTGAGGTGAAGCGCTTTCTGAAGGCTGGAGCGGCGGAGGGGGAATGGCTTTTGGAGCCCAAAAAACCGGTTCGGGCGACCCATGAGGAGCAGCTTGGGAATCCGAGGGCCCGGTCTGCGGTGCTACGGGGTGCGGTGCGGTTGCGGGGGGGTGAGGCGTGCGAGTGACCCGGGGGGGGCTGTGTTTCATTCAATGCGGGCTAGTCTTTGGCTTAGGCGTGTATGCGTCGTTTGTGACTGCGGAGAATCGGGTGCGTGGGGCGCACTTATTTGGGCTAGAGCTCGAGCGCTTGCACCAGGAACAAGAGATCCCTCACCTGCGTAATTCCCTTGAGAAGCTCGAATTGGAGGAGTTGGCGTTTGAATCTGCATTCGGCGATCCCCAAACTCGGGTGGACTAGAGGACAGAATGGGGGGATTGAGAAAAGCAAACCAACTTCGCACCGGCACTGGAGCTTCCCAGTTGCCCAACTCCATGGACGCAGCCGTGGCTGCGTGTGTATTCGTGGGGCTGATCCTGGTCATGGTGGCCCTGCGCTGTGTGGATGGTGCGGTAGAAGCACACACACGAGGCGGTTCCTCCCAACCCTCCCTCCAGGAATTGACGGGCTTTGGCCCTGCGGCCACCCTGACTGATCGCGAGGGCCGGCTCCTTGCCAGTAGCGTTCCGGTGTATGACCTGAGCGTTTCACCCCAGTCCCTCTGGCGCGAACACACTCCGAGTCTGACGGCCCGCGCAGTCTTGGGGGTCTTGAAAGGTCAGGCGCCTGAGGCCCTGTCCACCGGTGAAGCGCGCTCGTTCTTTAGGCAAATGCTACCTCCGCAAAGCGAGGATTCAGAATTGAATCCGGCTTCGAACCACCGAGCGGCGGCCACCCTAGTTCTGCGGGTAGAACATCCCACGCTCTTGCGGCTGAACCGTACCCAACGCGAAGCCGTTGCTGCTTGGCTTTCCAAGGGAGCGGCGCCCGAAGAGCCCAGTCGCGGGGAGATCCGGGGTATGCGATGTGTGTCATTCGGCCCACAGCGAGAGTTCACCCTAGAGTGGACTCCCGAAGTTCTGCTTTCCGTAGAGCAGCGCAAGGCTCGACTTGGCCCGCAGGCTTCTGCCCGAACTTGGGTGAACTCTCTCCTCGACGGGCTGATCCAAGCGGTGGGCGCCCAAGAGATGCACGACACCCTGCGTACTCGAATGGGGCAGGACTGGGCGCGGCTCAATACTGCCGATCGTCGCAGCGCCCTGCGCTCTGCAGTTTGGGCCGAATTGCTTCCCAGTCAATTCCGCATCGCAGCACGGGATATCGATGTGATCCAAGCGGTAGCACTGCGTGAGGAACTTGCGCGTCAGGGAATCTCAACTTGGCAAATGAAGCTGCAGATGCGGCCTGCACGAGCCTACGCATTGCGTGACGCTTCTTACGAACCTTCACCCTTTGTGGATCTTTCTGATGAGGGTCCAACGGATCCGATCGCGATCATGGGGCACTGGGGGCGCCTCGACCGGGCCGCTGCCGAATCGATGGCCCGGCGACTCTTGCGCGAGCATCCCGATCGTTTGGATTGGAACGCGCTTGATGATCCCCTGTCTGTGCTTACAGAGTCCCTCGTTCATCAACCCCGCCCCATGTGGGGACTGGAGAAACTGGCCGGGGAGTACCTCACGAATGAGCCTTGGGTGCAGGCGTCCCGGTCCAAGGTGCTAGCCCAGCGTCGATTGTTGGGGCGGGACCGGCGTCTAGAATGGAGGGCGGCGGGTCAACGTGTGCCCTCGGACCTGGTAGGGGGGCAGGCGGGCTCGCAGCCTCCCGAAGTAGAGACGACACTCGACGCCACGGTGCAGCAGTATCTGCACCATGAATTGGAGACGGTCCGCCACACCAAGGGGGCGGCACTGGCCATGGGAATTGTGCTGGATCCAGCCAGTGGAGAAGTGCTCGCCATCGATGCCGTCCACGGCTATCGCGTCAGCGGATTTGCTCCCCTGCAGCATGTCTTTACTCCCGGGTCAACGATCAAGGCTTTGGTCATGGCGGCCGCGCTGGACCAGGGCTTGGTGCAACCCGGGGAGATGTTCCCGACCTACGCCGATCAGGGTGGCATTCAGTTGGGCTCGCGCAAGATCACCGAAGCACGTGGCGCTCCGAAAGAGCCCAGAATCAGTGCGCAGACGGCCCTCTCGCGTTCAGTCAACGCAGTCATGGTGCAGATTGGAGCTCGCGTGCCTGCCGATTCCCTGCGCAATACGTTGGCCCAACTAGGTCTAGGGAATCTGCCCCATGTGGGGCTGGGACCCGAAGCCGGTGGCTTTCTCCCCGCACTCGATACGACTGGAGCTTGGAGTCCAAACTACACGCATGCTTCCGTATCCATTGGACACGAGCTGAGTGTGAGTCTGTGGCAGTTGGCATCCGCCTTATCTACCTTGGTTCGTGGCGGTGAGCAGGTTCCATTGCGACTCGTGCGTGCGGTTTGGCAGGAACCCAATGGTGAAGGTGTGCGCTATTCCTCTCCAAGCGGAGAGCGGGTGTTCGGTGACCGAGCATGCGCACAGGTTCGAGAAATGATGGGCGTGGGTGCCACGGAGGGGACCGGTGCGCGCGTCACCGAGGGACATCGTGAAGACTTTGACCTCCTGCTCAGCAAGACGGGGACGGCCCAGCGGGTAGCCAGTGAGGGTTGCTTGCACGATGAGCACAAGGCGCAGGCGAAGGCGGCAGTTGAGGGACGAAGCTTGACCCGAGCAGAGCGCAGGGCACTGCGCGGTTCGCGCAATTCCGGTCATGCACAATGCTATACATCTTCGATTTGCTTAGTGGGCAAGGCGCGCGGCGCCGACCGTGAATTGATGGTGCTTGTGGTCGTCGAGGACGCTACAAAGCGCAGTGCCTACAGCCATTTTGGTTCGCGCGTTGCGGGGCCGGTGGCCATGCGCGTATTGCGGATGGCCCAAGGGTTGGCTCCCGAGTTGGACCATTCGGATAGACCCCTGCCAGCGGGATCTCGGTCGGAGGGCTCTAGCTCTACGCCGGAGGCCCTCCCGCGCGGATTACATGCGGTGTCGGACCAGGCCTGGTTGGGGGAGGGCTACTGATGCGGATCGGGGAGCTCATCCGGGACTTGGGAGGGAACCTCGTTGCCGGGGATTTAGATCAAGAGGTACTGGGGGTGGCCATTGACTCACGCCAAGTTCAGGCAGGGGATCTGTTCGCAGCGCTTCCAGGTGGAACGGATCACGGGGGTCGCTTCGTGGCTGATGCCATTCAACGTGGTGCCTGTGCCGTATTGACTGCAGCTGGGGAGTCGAGCCCTGCTCAGTGGGGACTGGACCTAGCGGTTCCCCATTGGCAGCACGAGCAGATTCAGGCGACGGCGGGGCGGGTGGCGGCCCGACTGTTGGGTCCGCCGGCGGGCGCTCTTCGCTCAATCGGAATCACCGGAACCAATGGCAAGACGACGTGTGCGCACCTGCTAGGGCATCTTCTTCGGCTGGGTGGGCAGGCACCCGCAGTCCTCGGGACCACGGGGTACGCCGTTGCGGGAAGTGCGCCCGTGCCCGCCACTCATACGACGCCGCCGGCACCCTCCTTGCAGCGACTCCTCGCGCGCCACCACCGGGCGGGCGGACAGACCGCCGTCATGGAGGTGAGTTCCCATGCTCTGGTCCAAGACCGCACGGCAGGGATGACTTTTCAGGTGGCGGTCTTCACCAATCTGACCCGGGAACACTTAGACTATCACGGGAACATGGGCTCTTATCTTGAGGCCAAGTCCCGGCTCTTTGCCAACCTCGCACCAGGCAGTGCGGCCGTCCTCAATCGGGACGACATGGCCTGGGAACACCTCGCCGGCATTGCTCGTGCTGCGGGGGCTCGTGTCGTTACGTACAGCGTGCAGCAATCGGCTGACGTCTGGGCGAGTGAACTGGAAACTGACAGCGTTGGTTCGCGTTTCAAAATCGAAGGGATGGGGATCTGTTCGACGAAACTGCGTTTCCCCCTTCGCGGTCGGTTCAATGTTCAAAACGCTCTAGCGGCAGCTGCTGCTGCACGCCTATTTCAGGTGAGCCCCGAGACCATCATCGCCGGACTCAGCGCCCCCTCCTCGGCGCCGGGTCGCATGGAGTTGGTGAGTACTCAGGGTTGCTGTGGTGAAGTCTATGTAGACTACGCCCATAGCCCCGATGCTCTTGCCCGCGCACTCGGTGCCTTGCGTGCAGTCCTGCAAGCACGTTCTCAAGGGACGAGCGCCGCGGAGCCTGGCTTGCTGCCTTCAACTCGGGGACGGCGGGGCCGTTTGATCGTGGTGTTCGGCTGTGGCGGAGACCGTGATCAGGGCAAGCGTGCGGCGATGGGGCGTGTTGCCTGCGAGGAGGCTGACCTCGTCATCGTGACTTCCGATAATCCTCGGTCGGAAAGTCCCGACGAGATAGCGGAGCAGGTCTTGGAGGGGACTAGGAGCGTCCACGAGGACAAGGCGGCACTCACCCGGGTCGAACTTGATCGCCGCAGGGCAATTGAACTCGCCCTGGACATGGCACGGGATGATGATCTTGTTCTGATTGCGGGTAAGGGCCATGAGCGGGTCCAGCAGATCGGCTCGGAGCAAAGGGAATTCGATGATCGCCAGGTGGTACGCGAGTGCCTCCAGGCCTGTGTTACTGGGGGGGGCAATTGATCCCGTTTACCTATCAACAGCTACTCGCAGCAACCGGTGGGCATGCGACGGGACCCATGCAATCGTTGGTGCTCCAAGGGGTGTCGACCGACACGCGCAGCCTGAAGGCTGGGGATTTGTTCGTGGCCCTGCAGGGTCCCAATCACGACGGCAACCTACATGCCCAATCAGCAGTTGAGCGGGGTGCGGGAGCGCTGCTCCTGCGCACTGGCTCTGAAGGGTGGGGCGAGCTGCGTTCCTCGAAGCGAGGAGTCACGCCTGGGTATCATCCGGGCCATTCTGATTCCAAGGCTTCAATACCCATCGTCCTCTGCGACTCGCCGCGTCGAGCGCTCTCGGACCTAGCACAATGGCACCGAGAACGGCTCAACATTCCCGTCGTGGGCATCACGGGTTCCTGTGGGAAGACCTCTACCAAGTCCATCTTGCACAGTTTGCTCAAACCACATCGCACCGTGGTGGCCAGTCCGGCGTCGTTCAACAATGACATCGGCGTTCCGCATACACTTTTCTTGACCGAGCGCGAGACCCAGGCCCTCGTGGTTGAGATGGGAACGAACGCACCTGGTGAGATCGCTGCTTTGTGCCGTACGGCAGCACCAACAGGCGCAATCGTGACCCACGTGGGAGCTTCTCACTTGGCGGGGCTTGGTTCTGAGGAGGGCGTGGCCCACGAGAAGTCGGCCTTGCCCCAGGCCGTTCCCGCGGATGGATTCGTTGTTTTGAATGCTGACTGCCCTTGGAGCGATTTGCTGCGACAGAAGAGCCGTGCAAAGGTCTGGACCTTTGGGCGCCATTCAAATGCGGATGTGTATGCCACAGACATCGTGTTCAAGGGGCGTTCGACACACTTCAATCTATGGGCGCCCGCTTGGGGGCAACAGGGGTCCCGGCCCATCGAGTTGCCCATGCTGGGACAGCACATGGTGGCGAATTATCTTGCGGCCCTTTGCGGGGCTCTCGCCATGGGGGGGGGCTGGGGGTTGGGTATCGATGAGTTGATAGGCTCGGCTCCTTGCGAACTCTCGCAGGAACCGGGGCGCATGCAGTGGCATGCCTTAGATGGCGTCACTGTGATCGACGACTGCTACAACGCCAATCCTGACTCTGCCCTAGCGGCCGTTCGCGTGTTGCGTGAGTTGAAAGGTCGACGCATCCTCATTTTTGGGGGAATGCATGAATTGGGCCGGCATAGTGCGCGCAAGCACGAGCAGCTTGGGGAGTGGATCGCCCAGAGTGGTATCGACGGACTCTTGACGGTGGGCAGCCAGGCTGCCCGAGTGGCGCAGGCAGCACACCGCGGGGGCATGTCAGGGGCAAAGACGGCCACCTTCGACACCATCGAAGAATTGAAACAGTACGCGGGCGATTGGGTTCAAGAGGGGGATGTGGTGCTTGTCAAAGGGTCGCGCGCTTCTGCACTCGACGGGGTTGTACAGCACCTTGTGCAGGTGTGGGGTGTTTCCTCCCCCGAGGTGGAAGCTCCTCACCCAAAGGCTGCATTGCACTCTGCCGCAGAACACTCCGTAGAATTCTCACCGGTGAAAGTTTCGGTGGGGCAACTGCACATCCCTTCTCCCCAATCGGGCCTTCTCCCCAATCGGGTGGATTTCAATAAGGGCTACCCATGCTGACTGCCTTTCTCGACCGATTCTTCGATATCTCGTTGTTCGGGTACATTTCCTTCCGAGCGGCGATGGCTGCCCTGACTGCCTTTGTGTGTGCAATCCTCGTGGGAAAGCCTGCGATTGCTTGGCTCAAGGCCCACCGGGTGCGCGAAGATGTCACCAAGACGGATTCTATTGATCTTGCCGAGCTGGCTCAAAGGATGGGCAAGCACGATACACCTACAATGGGGGGCTCGTTCCTGGTGTTTTCGTTGCTGCTTTCCGTCGCCCTGTGGTGCAGGTTAGATAGCTTGCATGTGGTGCTGGGGCTGGTCCTGACAGCGGGGCTCGCCGCGGTAGGGTTCATCGACGACTATAAGAAGCTCACCGTGAAGGGCTCGAAGGGACTGAGTCCTGCCTCAAAGTTGGTGGGCCAGACGGCCATCACGGTTTTTACCGTGGGCGCCCTGATTTGGTATGCACACGCATCAGATCGATTCTCCCTCCTGACGATCTATCCTCCCGTGTTCAAAGATGCCTCGCTGTCGTTGGCGGGTGGGACCCTCTCAGGACTGGTCTTCCTCGGATTCGCGTGGTTTGTCATCGTGGGTACGTCCAATGCAGCGAACATTACAGACGGACTCGATGGTTTGTCCGCCGGCTGCATGATCATCTCTGGGCTCACATTGTCGGTGTTTTGCTACATCACGGGCCGCTATGACTGGACTGAATACCTCGGACTGCCCTTCATTCCTGAAGCCGCAGAAATGACGGTGGTGGGAGGGGCATTATGCGGGGCCTGCATGGGTTTTCTGTGGTACAACGCATTCCCAGCGAAGGTATTCATGGGGGATTCGGGTTCCCTTCCCATTGGGGGACTCTTGGCTTGGATGGCGATCATTGCCAAGCAGGAACTCATCCTTCCGCTGCTTGGTTTTGTTTTTTGTGCGGAACTGCTTTCGAGTGCACTGCAGCGCTTTTACTACCGTCGCACAGGGGGTTCCCGATTATTCACCGTAGCCCCGATTCACCACGGCCTTCAACTCAAGGGGGGTATATTCAGGGCTACGGATCAACCATGGCATGAAGTGACCGTGGTGGTGAGGGCTTGGATTGTGGCATCGGTTTGTGCCCTAGGATCCCTCGCACTGCTCAAGGTGCGTTAGATGGGGGGCGGTTCCAAAAACGCGCCCCGAACGGGCCGTGGGAGCTCATCGGCCCAGCAACTCACTCTGTTCGACCGCTTTGACGCCATCGCCCGGAGAGTCTCGACCGCCGACGCGGAGTCGCCAGCGCGCGGTTTGTTTTTCACAGTCCTCGCCCTCCTGGGGCTCGGCCTTCTGCTGCAAATCAGTCACCTGTCCTCTACGGTGCCCCACTCGATGTTTGCGCCCCAAGTGTGGGAGCTGTGTCTATTCCGCGTGGCGGGTTTGGGAGTCATCCTTCTTGCCGCACGCTTAGGTCCCAGCCGCCTTGAGCCTTGGGTTCCGCTCTTGATGGGGGCTACTATCTTGGCCTTATTGGCTGTTTGGGTGCCGGGGATCGGCATGCCCATCAATGGTGCCAATCGCTGGCTGCGCTACCCGGTGCAATGGCAGCCGTCCGAGCTGGCTCGCATGGTGGCCGTGCTCTGGGCTGCTCGCCGCTGCGTGCAACTCGGGAGGGATATCCAAGATGCCCGTCGCGGTGCATTCCCTCTCCTAGCTTTCGGGTTGTTCCTATTCGCGCTGATTGTGGTCGAGCCCGACCTTGGCGGTGCCATCCTGCTTCTCATGAGTTTCTGTACGACCCTTTGGGTGGGGGGGGCGCGTTCGATTCACGTGGGTGGTGGTCTAGTGCTCATCACGGTACCCGCCCTGCTCTTGGGAGCAACGTTCATGGGCTACGTACGCGATCGCCTCAGCATCTTCTTCGGTGACAGTACCAATGCCCAAGTCAATGGTGCCTTCAATGCCATGGCAGATGGGGGGTGGGTCGGTACAGGGTTGACCCAAGGCCCAGCACGCACCTCTGGTTTGCAGTATCAGCAGTCCGACTACATGTTCTCACTCGTGGGTGAAGAATTTGGACTCTTCGGGATGCTCGTCGTGGTCGGGTTGTTTGGGGCCATGCTCGTCTACACGATCCGGCTCGTGAGTAGCGTCAAGAACCGTTTCTCATCCCTCGCAGCTTTTGGGTTGTTGATGACTGTGATTTTCCAAGCCATGCTGCATATGCAAGTTGTGACAGGTCTTGCACCACCAAAGGGCATGATTCTCCCCTTCCTGTCCGATGGGAATACTGCGCTGATGTCTTCATGCCTAGCAGTGGGGCTAGCCCTGGGGGCGGCGCGGGAGTCGTGGAGGTAGGGGGTCCTTCAACTACGCTCCGAATTAGGACAATCACCGTTTCCGACCCCTTTCGTACAGGAATTCATGCAACAGATTGAACGCGTGGGCGTCATCGCTCTCCTTCTGCTCGTGGTCACCATGGTGACCGTGGCCCTGTGGGGTGATGGCGAGCCCCAATCCGAGAGGGCGGGGCAAGCCAGAAGGGAACAACGCTATGATTCCCAGAAACGGGAAGACCGTGGGGGAGGAGCGTCGCGGGTGGCTCAGGATCGCGCCCAACAAGATCGCTCGCGACTGCCAGTCAACCGCGAGGCGCAGCGGGAGCTTCCGGCTCGACGCGCCAGCTCACATTCCGGGCAGGTTTCGCGGCCGGCTTCTGAATCTTCCCTTGGGCGTAACCTGGGCACCCGCAAAGAGGCCCAAGCCTATGCGAAAGCTCAAGAGCTCACATCTCCACGCACGACGGGCCCACGCACGACGGGCTCGAGAAGTGAGCGTTCTCGTAAGGCGAAACAGGCCAATCGGGTGCCACTCTCGGCCACGCGGCAAGTGCAGCCCATCAGGGATTCTGCCCATACCTACACGGTCCAGGCCGGCGACTGCTTGGAGTTGATTGCCCGCGATCACTGCGGGGGCCGGAGTCACATCAAGGCCATCATGGCACTCAACGCTATCCAGGATGCTCACCGTATCCGGGTTGGGCAGGTCCTGCGCTTGCCAACCCCTGTCCCGAATGCAGTCGATGGGCCAGCAGCCCACAACCCGGCCTCCAGTGCGAAGGGAGTAGCCGTAGCTCCGCGCACCTACGTGATTCAGCAGGGGGATACTCTCTCTCAGATATCCCAGCGCACGCTG
Source organism: uncultured Planctomycetaceae bacterium (assembly GCA_964469565.1). Lineage (GTDB taxonomy): Bacteria > Planctomycetota > UBA1135 > UBA1135. The sequence goes on along the minus strand of CAYXZD010000021.1, from coordinate 24,554 downwards.
GGGACCTCCAAGCGGTGGCGTGAGTTTCTAGAGCTGAACAAGGGGCTCGACCCGAGCCGCCTTTCCGTGGGCCGTCGCCTGCAGGTTCCCGCAGGTGGGACGCTAGAGCTGGGCGAAACTTCACTGCTTGCAAGTGCACGGGTGCGCCGTTGAGTGTACGCATTCGCTGGAGTCTGACTTTGGCAGGTATTGGACTTGCATGCCTGCATGTGCCGGACTGTTTTCGTATCTTGAGGGTGCAGACAGCACCGAGTTTGAGTCAGTTGCCCACCGTGGATGCAGAGGGTGAGGGCTTGGCCTCCGAACCCGTTGCGCTCTTGCATCATTGAGCCCCCCCTTCTGGGGGGCTTGAGTCTAGGGGGCGGGGCGAGATCGCTGGCGCCGAGGTCGGGGAGGGACCGCTATCATGTCATACACCGCAAGCTTGGAGCCGGCGCAGGTCGCGATTCGCGACCGTCGCAGTGCGCAGACCGGGCTACGCATGGCCATCAGTGGTGGTGGAACTGGGGGACATATTGTGCCTGGCCTGCATCTGCTGGATCATCTGCGCAGTGGTTCGGACCCCTTGGGGAACCTCCTGTGGTTTGGTAGCGGACGTGGGGTTGAACAACGGGTATTGTCGCGACTGAGTGAGCGCACCGGAGACATTCCTGTGGATGTGGTCAAACTGACTCTCGAACCGCGGGGTGGGGGAGCTCCGTCCTGGGTGGGCCTAGGGTTGCGCCTAGCCCCTAGCGTGCAAAAGGCCCGCCGGGAGTTGCTTTCGCACGGCTCCCAGGTCGTTTTGGGGCTCGGGGGCTTTGTGACCTTACCTGTCGTCATGGCGGCTCGGAGCCTAGGGATTCCCGTGGCGCTACTCGAGATCAATGCGGTCTCAGGCAAGGCCAATCGTCTCCTGGCGCCCATGTGCCAGCGTGTCTACCACGCTTGGCGGGGCAGCATGCCTACCCAGCGGGGTGAACGCCATGTCCACGTTGGCGCACCCGTTTCCCCCCAACTGATGCCGGCTACCAGTCAACGGATTCGTGAGGTGAACCGTGAGCGCCTAGGCATGGACCCCACACGCCCATTGCTCGTCGTCATGGGGGGCAGTCAAGGGGCGGGGGCTCTCAATGATTTCATAGCCAGTGCGCGTGCTGATTTGGTCGGGGCGGGGCATAGCATCATCCACCAAGTCGGGCCGGGAAAGTTGGATTCAAAGCTACATGCTGGAGACGATCACTATCGGGCCTGCGAGTACTTGGATGATGTGCCCTGCGCACTGCGCGCAGCCGATCTGGTCCTGTGCCGCGGCGGTGCGTCGACACTGGCTGAGATTGCAGCGGTCCAGGTTCCAGCTTGGGTTGTCCCCTTTCCTTATCACCGTGATCGGCACCAGGAACACAATGCGGCAGAACTTGGGGAAGGAGTCAGAGTGGTGCCCGAGCACCGACTCGTCAATCTGACATCAACCCTTGTGGGCTTACTTGGAGCGAACGGAGAAGCCGACAGAATGCGGATGGCGCGTGCCCTTGTTGGATGCGCTCGGCCCAATGCGGCACGCACGATTCTTACCGATCTCGATCATCTCGCCCACTCGCGCTGACACAAGGCTGCCAACACAACATTTCCTCTGGATGCGACCCGCTGCTTCCTCACTGAGAGTTCTCGATCACCGCAACATGACTCCACGTCCCTCGACTGCCATTATCCCAACCCCGTCAAGGCGCTCCAATACGGGTCTGGTACCCGGGTTTGATGAACACGTTCATCTTCTAGGCGCTGGCGGCGCTGGGGTCTCGGGTCTCGCTCGCCTACTGCTTGCCCGTGGGCATCGAGTGAGTGGATATGACCGCGAATCATCCGCGTTCAGTTCTTCACTCGAGACGCATGGTGTGACCCTTAGCTATGGGGAAAGTACGAGCGAGTGTCTACCGGAGAGTCCCGCAAGTATCGTGCGCTCTGCAGCGATCCCCGATGAAGACCCCCAATGGACAACGGCCCAAGCACGCGGTTGGTCTGGTTGGAGTTATGCCCAGGCATTGGGTCATGTGGCGCCGACCGGGCGGACGTTTGCTGTGGCAGGCACTCACGGTAAGACGACGACGGCATGGATGAGCTACCATGCTTTGCGTGGGCTAGCCGAAGCATTCCCTGGCACCGGCCAGCCCGGCGCACTTGTCGGGGGGCTGGATTGCACCCTTGGCACCAATGCCATTCCCCCGGCCAAGGATGGTTGGTTCGTGGCGGAGGCCTGTGAATACAAACGATCATTCCTACAGGTCCAACCGACGGTCGCGCTGATCACCAATGTGGAAGCGGATCACCTTGATTGCTACGGCACGGAGGAAGCAGTCTTCAATGCGTTCGCTCAGTTTGTGCACCCCATGTCCCCCGACGGCCTTGTGGTGCTCGGGGAGGATGTAGACGGGGTCGTGGAGAACGCGGCCTCCTGCGAAGTTTGGAGACTGGGGCGTGAGCTTCACATTGAGTGCGAAGAGCACACACTCGGTGCTTTTGAGTTCCGTTTGCGTGGGCCTGGATGGGCGACTCCCAAGGTGCAATTGCACGTGCCAGGTACCTTCAACGTCTCCAATGCTGCCCTCGCGCTCGCAGCTGCCGTGGGGGTCTACTCACGACAGCATGGAATGGACCCGGAGGCCTGCGCCCATGCGGCAGCTCGCGGTCTCGAGTCTTTCCGTGGTGCCCAGCGAAGGTTTGAATCTTGGGGGGATGCAGTCGGTCAAGACCTGGTGCACGACTACGCGCATCACCCGACTGAGATCCTTGCGACCATGACCGCTGCCCGGAGGGTGTTTCCTGGCAAGCCATTGCACGTCTTGTTTCAACCTCACCAACATAGCCGCACGGCGCATTTCTTGAGCGAGTTTGTGGAGTCGTTGGCGGGAGCGGATCGGGTAGTGGTGGCTCCCGTGTACGGTGCTCGCAAAGCCATGGATGTACAGGCAGCCAGCGCAGAGGAATTAGCGGTGCTTCTCGGGAAGGCCGGTGTGCCGGCTGAGGTGGGCAGGGACTTGGACCATGCTGCTGGACTGTTTGCTCGCGACCTTGGCTACGACGTAGCGGGCCTCGTTTTGGGGGCAGGGGACATCGATACAATACGAGGAGACCTCCTTGAGCAGCTGGCCGTGCGTAGCACTTCCTAGAGCGGATCTGAGCACGCGCACCACCCTGCGGGTCGGCGGAAGTGTTGAGTGGCTGCTCGAACCTGCCGATCCCATGGAGTTGGCGGATGCCTTGAAGGCTTGCGTGGAGCAGGGCATCGTTCCACGAATCCTGGGAGGTGGGGCCAATCTCCTGATTCAGGACGGCCTGTTGCCTGGAGTCGTTATTGCCACCGAGCGTATGCGCCGGTTATTCCGCCCGGTGTTGGGCGCGGAGGGCGAAGGCAAAACTTATGAGTTTGATGCAAAGGTGCCACCTGCGAATGTGGCACCGGCTGCTCCCGAGGAGGATCCGCGTCTGGTCGTTTGGGCGGGGTGTACGCTGCCAGCACTTCTGCGCGCCGCTCGGGACTTGGGCTTCTCAGGCCTCGAGCGACTCGTGGGAGTCCCGGGATCACTGGGGGGTGGGGTGGCCATGAATGCAGGTGCTGGGCCACAGGGGCCTTGCATGTGGGATGTGATTGAGAGCGTGCGCGTACTCAGTCCTACAGGTGAGTTTGAGGATCTCTCTCGTGAGGAGTGCCGTCCAAGTTACCGCAATGGTGGCTTGGAGGATCGCATTGTCGCTGGGGCCGTTCTGCGGTTTGAACCCAGCCACAAGGGGTTGATCCAGGAAGCCATGAGCGACTATCTCCAGGCCAAGAACAAGGTGCAGCCGGTGACGGAGCCTTCGGCGGGTTGCATCTTCAAGAACCCAGATCCAGAATTCTCCGAGGGTCGCTCCGCCGGCCAATTGGTTCAGGAAAGTGGTGCGCGCGGACTGACCCAAGGGGGCGCCGCAGTCAGCGAGAGGCACGGAAACTTTATTGTCAATCGGGGTGGGGCGACGGCGGCCGATGTCTTTACGCTCATGGAGGCCGTGCGTCAGCAGGTCCTCGACGGGACGGGTGTGGACCTCGAGTATGAGGTCAAACGGTGGCGAGTCGACGATCGCACGGCTCTTGAGTCGCCGAGCTAGGCCGAGCCGGTAAGCCTTGGTATGCTGGCGGTCCGTGCTGGCTTTGGGAGCGAGTGCGGACCGGTGGTCCAGGTGGGATCCTCGGGACCCCAGTTCCCTATCCGGCGAGAGCCTCCAACGTTTCATGTCCGAGCCATCTGTGGTCGCCGACGCGACCGAGTCCTCCGAGCGTCCGCCCCTCTCTACTCTGCGCCACTCCTTGGCTCATCTGATGGCCTCTGCCGTGCAGAAGCTGTACCCGGGTGTGCGCTTTGGCTTTGGCCCGTCGATTGAGCATGGGTTTTACTACGATTTTGATCTCCAAGAGTCGCTGACCGACAAAGACCTCGCCCGCATCACCAAGGAGATGCGCAAGATTGCCAACCGCTCTGGGCCGATTGAGTGCGAAGAACTCACCCGGGAGCAGGCGAGTGCCCGACTCGCCGAGTGGGGCCAGACCTATAAACAAGAAGCCCTAGAGTTGATCCCGGATGGAGAGGCGATCACGTTCTTCACGCACGGTGAAGGGGATGATCAGTTTGGAGACTTGTGCGAAGGTCCACACCTCGTGGACTTCAGCGCTCCGTTCCACTTCAAACTGCTCAACGTGGCCGGAGCCTATTGGCGCGGGGACGAGCGCAATCCCATGATGCAACGCATCTACGGAACGGGATTTTGGACCAAGGAAGAGCTCAAGGCTCACATGCTCTGGTTGGAGGAAGTCAAGAAGAATGACCACAGGCGCTTGGGTGCGGAGATGGATCTCTTTAGCACCCATCCCGAGGCCGGGTCGGGCTTTGTGTTTTGGCACCCCAACCTAGGGCAGGTGCGCCGATCCATCGAAGACATGTGGTGGCAATTGCACTCACGCGATGGCTATGCACCTGTGTACACCCCACACGTTTCGCGCGAGGCGCTCTTTGCTGTTTCGGGACACCTCGAAAACTACGACGAGATGATGTACGCGCCCATGGAGCTCGACAACTTGCCCTACAGGGTCAAGCCGATGAATTGCCCGGGCCACATCTTGATCTATCAGAACCGGGGCCGTTCGTACCGGGAACTACCCTTACGTTGGGGGGAGTTGGGGACGGTGTATCGCTATGAGCGCTCCGGTGTAGTGCACGGGATGCTGCGCGTGCGGGGCTTTACCCAGGACGATGCTCATATCTTCTGTACCTTAGAACAACTCAGCGATGAGATTGCGGGTGTGTGTCAGTTGGTGCACGAGATCATGAGCCTGTTCGGTTTTGAGTACACCGCCTACCTGGCCACCCGCCCCGCGGAGAAGACCATTGGGGATGCGGCGATCTGGGACAAGGCTACAGAGGCCCTACAGGCTGCTGCAGACTCGATTGGGCTCAAGCTCGAACTCGATGAGGGCGGGGGTGCCTTCTACGGACCCAAGATTGACTACAAGATCAAGGATGCACTGGGGCGTGAGTGGCAGAACTCGACCATTCAGTGTGACTTCAATCTGCCCGATCGCTTCGATCTGACCTACACCTCCGCCGACGGGTCTCAGGTGCGGCCCATCCTCGTTCACCGAGCCATCCTTGGATCGCTTGAGCGGTTCGTGGGGGTGCTGACTGAACACTTCGGCGGTCGTTTCCCACTGTGGTGTGCACCCACTCAGGTGGCGCTGATTCCTATCCGCGAGGAACAGGTAGAGGCCTGCAAGCAGCTAGAGTCTCGCTTACAGGCGGAACTGTTTCGCGTGGACTGCAAGAATGAGCCCGCCCATATGAACAAGAAGATCAAGCAGGCCCAGCGCGATCAGGTGCCTTTCATGCTCGTGGTCGGCGAACGAGAGGCCGCGGATGGAACCGTCGCGATCCGTCGACGGGGCACACAGGAACAGGAAGTCGTCCCATTTGAAGAATTCCTGACGCTCATCCGCAAGCTTCGGGCTGAGCGGTCACTCGATCTGCGTTAGGTCGGGCCGACGAACAAGTTCGTTCGGGAGAGTGGGGCGGCGGGGGCAACGAAAAAGCGGCGCAAGGGAGTGACCCTTGCGCCGCTTGTTTCGGTCGTTTCGAGGTGCGCCTACTCGATGTCGAGGATTCCAGAACCGTCGCTGCTTGTCAGCATGTCCGACTGCGCGAGGTAGTTGACCCCTCTCGCAATCTTCGAACGCCAGTGCAGTGCAGCACGATCGGCCGCAAACCCGAGCGCGATGACGGCCTTTGCACGGACCTCTTTGGTCTCGTGGGTGTCGGCCATGAGTTCTACCAAGCGGTCAATGGAACGTTCGTCGCCGATGTAGCCCAGTGCTTGGACGATCGACTCGCGCGTTTGCTCATTGTCGGTGTCATCGAGAGTCTCAATCAGTGCAGAGACCACCTCCGAATCCCCAAGCAGTCCCAAGGCCAAGCCGGAGCGGGACGCAAGGAGCGGCTTCTCTCCAGCTCCGTCGAGAGCTTGCTGCAGGGGCAGGACGGCTGACGCATCTCCAACAAGTCCAAGACCCAGACCCACGTAGGATTGAGCGTCCTCGGTCTTGGCCTTGTCGAGTTGGGAAATGAGCGCCTCAGCACTCTCTCTGTCTCCGCGCAGACCCACAGCGAGGGCCAGGGCCCCCAGTTCATCGGGTTTCTTGGCGCGCTTTAGAGCATGTTGCAAGGCGTGGTCGACGCTTGCATCCAATTGGCCACCTTCGTCAAGCAAGTGGTAGCCCAGTAGTCCTGAAGCCAAGGCAGCCCAGGGTGCCAGTCCCTTCTTGCCCTTGGAAAGTGCATGCAGGAGCTCGGTACGGGCGACCTTTGTGCCCAAGAAGGGTTCCTCGCCGGTTCCCTTACGGGCGCCTGAGCGGGCCAGGGAGATCAGAGCAAAACGCCTCTCGATGGGGTCACCCCTGCGGGCGGCCTTGGTGAGTGCATTGCGGATCCAAAAATCGGCCTTGTCATTGTCGGCATCGCCAATGAGTCCAAGGGCTAGAACCGCACTGCGGCGCACATCGTCGGGTTGCCGCGCGAACTTGCCGAGGGAATTCACCAAAAACTCGGTGACGACCTCTTTCAAGCGCGGGCTCATGCCCTCGGGCTGGGCCTCAATCAAGCGGGCTAGGGTCGTGGCCGTGTGGGCGCGGACCGTGGCGTCAAACTCGCCGTCAGCGGTGAAATAGCGCAGAAGGTAGGTGACCTGGGATCCCAATGAGGAGTCCGGGTCCGGAACCTTGCATTCCCCGCAGAAGCAGACCATGTCGTTCTCCACGACTTCTAGGGGCAACAGCCCCATGGATGTCATAGCGGCGACCTTGAGATCGCTGTTGGAGGTTTCCTCGTCCTCAAGACACGCGACGAGGTCACGAACGATCTTGCGACGCAGGTCGGGGTCCTGGCTACGGGAACCGATGAGACCCAAGCCGTAGGTCGCAAAGGCCCGCATCGGGTCATTCACTTTACGTCCATACACTTCTCTGCCTGCCTCGTTGTCGAGGGCTAGCCCAGCGAGGGACTCGTAGGAAGCGCTGTCGGCCAAGATGCCCAAGGCAACGGGAGCCGTAAAATTCATCAGTTGGTTCCCGTTGTCTCCATCGAGGAACCAGTTGAGGGTGAAGTCGAGGTTGCGGCTACTGGACTCGGCGCCAATCTTGGCGAGCGCCAAGAGGGAGCCGCGCATGAACTCGTTACTGCCACCATCCTTCATGGCCGCGAGAATCTCCGGCACGACCTTGTTTTGGATCGTTTGGAGGCTAGCACGCCCACCGATGGTGCGCACGCGTTCGCCCTTGCCTAAGTAGAATGCGTCATCGAGGGTCGTACTTTCGCCCGTGTTGATGCGACCGTATCGCAGGTACGGGTCCTTGTTGAATGCCCACCAAAGCTGCCATGCCCCCGGATCGTCCACGTTCTCATGGTCGTCGAGGGTGTAGGCGGAGGGGAATCCTCCCGGTCCTGGAAGGAGCGGATGGGGGGGCCGACTGGGGTGTCCCCAACCCGGATTCGTTCCCGGGGCGAGAGGGGGTTGTTCAGGCGTCTGGGGTCCGGGAGTCGCAGGGCCGGCGACACCGCCACCTGCTCCGCCGGTTCCCACACCCGCTCCTGCACCACCCGTATCAGAAGGTCCAGAGAAGCCGCCACCGGCGGCTGATCCTCCGCTTCATCACCCCTGGGCGGCGGCCCAATCAGCGGTTCCTGCTGAGAGTCCGAAGAAGAGTACAGCTGTCCATGCAGTGTTTTTCATGACGGGATCCTGACGGGAGGAAGCGTGAGACGGTTCGGGAAAACCCAATGATTCCACTCCTACCCTACTCCTCCGCACCTTGCCGGGGAACGGTATTTCTCCGAATGGGCGGCATGAGCACGGCAGAGCGGTCCGGCATTGGGTGTTTACAAAGGGTGTACCCCCTGTCCTCGCCCCCCTCCCCCTCCCCACAGTGCATGGTGCTCTGGGCTGACCGTGAAGGAATGTAGTCGATGGAACGCTTAGGGGCGCGGTCTTCTACTTCGGAGGCCGAAGGCCTCGGTGGCGTTCTGTTCAAGGTGTTCCCCGATCGATAAACAGGCGGTGGCTGCGGGGGAAGGTGCGCTGAGCACGTGCAGCGCATCCGGGCCCGCAACGATGCGAAAGTCATCCGCAAGGGTCCCGTTGGGGTCGAGTGCCTGGGCTCTCACGCCTGAACCTCCAGGCACGAGATCGGTTACCTCGATATCGGGAATCAAATCCTGCAAGGCCCGGGTGAACGCTGCGGGTGAAAACGAGCGCACCATTTCTCCCAGCCCCGCACGCCAGTATTTGCCCGCCATTCGCCAGAAGCCCGGGTAGGACGCCAGGTCCCACAGATCTTTGGCGCTTACGTCCCGGGCACGATAGCCATTGCGGTGGAAGGCGAGGACCGCATTAGGGCCTGCTTCGATGCCTCCTTGAATGCGCCGCGTAAAGTGCACACCGAGGAATGGAAAACGCGGGTCTGGGACGGGGTAGATGAGGCCTCGGACGAGGGGCTCGGCCTGGGGAGTCAGCAGTTTGTACTCGCCGCGAAAAGGCACCATGCGCAGGCCTGGGTTGACGCCCGCGCGGCCTGCGACACGATCCGCCTGCACACCCGCACAGTTGACGAGCCAGCGGCAGTGAACCTCTCCAGCAGGTGTTTCGATGACGTAACCCGAGGAGGCTCTGCGGATGGCACCGGCCGGGCGGGCTAATTCGATTTCCGCCCCAGCGGCACGCAGGTCTATAATCAGGTGGTTGACCACGGCACTAAAGTCGACAATGCCGGTGTCGCCCACCCAGAGCCCTTCCAAGCCGCGCACATGGGGTTCATGCTCCCGAAGCCCTTGGGGACCGAGCCGCTCGATTTGCTGCAGGCCGTTGGCCTGGCCGCGCAAGGCTAAATCGTCGAGCGCTGCCACCTGGCCCGGGGATGCCGCCACGACCAGTTTCCCGCAGGCCTCGAAAGGGATGGCCTTCTCGGTGCAATAGGTCACCAATTGCGCCCTGCCCTCGGAGCACAGGCGCGCTTTCAGGGAACCGGGGCGGTAGTAGAGCCCAGAGTGTAGGACTCCACTATTGTTGCCCGTTTGGTGGGCACCGGCCCGGTCTTCAGCTTCTAAGACGACGAGGCTGAGATGTGGGTGTCGCCCGAGAAGGGCGCGTGCCGTGGCGAGGCCTACGATGCCCGCGCCAATGACGCAAAGATCAGCCTTGGGAGGGGTGGGCATGGGGATCGCGAGCAGGTGGGGGCTGGGAATTGGCCTAGAATGGCACAGATTGCCCTAAAGATGAGGCTTGGGGGGAACTTTGATCAATCCGAGGCACTCTAAGGGAGTGTACGGCCTCCTCCGCCAATATGGCCGCCCCTCGGTCGGAACAAACCCTCGGGTGGTGCAGAAGGGCGTGCTAGACTTCGGACTCTAAACCGCCTCACCCACCCAAGATTCTCTCCATACTCCCCGTTGCCCTTCTCCGTTCCCGAGCCGGGAATGGGGCGTGGCGGCCTTCGCCGCCCGGATGTGTATCTGCATCGGGGTCGAAGGTTGCGGGCATCCACCACTTCAACCTAGCCAACTCCCCCAGGACCCATGAAGCCCATCATCCGCCAATCCTTGTTACCCATTGCCAGCATACTTTTTGCGGCCACACCAGCTCTTTGCACGCCCCAAGGCGGGAACGCCAACGGCGGATCCAACGTTTCGGTCGTGGAAGAGGCTGATGGGACGATCGTCGCTCACGACTCCACGGGCACGTATACCTACACCTCGTGGGGGCAATACTTTGCTTCGAGCTTTTTCGTACGCAATGACATGCGTTGCGGCGAGCGCTTCTTGCCCACCCGCAATGGGGGGCAGCAAGTCTATGGTTCAAAGAATGACTGCGCCTATAGCAAGACCAACCCTAAGTCTGAGTATGACCCCGCAGTCCAGAAGTTTTCTATTCCGGTTGTCGTGCACGTGATCATGCACACGAACGGAAACGGTTCCTTGACGGATGCCAAGGTGCAGAGCCAGATCGACATTCTCAATGAAGACTTCATGGCCCTTCCCGGGACAAATGGCGCACCTGGAACGGATTGCCAGGTGGAGTTCTACCTCGCAACGACCGACCCCCAAGGGAATGCAACCACGGGCATTACCCGTACCACAAACAACAACTGGTATAACGACAACGGAAACTACAAGTCCTCGCTTTCATGGGACACCAACAAGTTCTTTAACATCTACACCAATACTGCTGGGGGTTACCTCGGCTATGCCTACCTGCCCCAGAGCGGTGGTGTCGTGGGCAACAGCATCGACGGTGTCGTTTGTAATTGGACCGCATTCGGCCGGAACTCCTCGGGTGGACCTCCCTACAACCAGGGCCGGACGGCTACCCACGAAGCTGGCCACTACCTCGGGTTGTGGCACACCTTTGATAACGGCTGTGGTTCCACGAGTGCCTGCTACACCACTGGGGACTACATTTGTGACACGAACCGAGAGTCGGGCCCCGTCTATGGTTGCCCCGGCAGTAAGAACACATGCAGCTCACCGGACCCCTTCCACAACTACATGGATTACTCGGACGACCTGTGCATGTATGAGTTCAGCCCAGAACAGGCCCGTCGCTTACGCTGTACGATCGAGTATTGGCGTCCCAACCTCTTCACATCGGGCGGTGGCTCAACGCTTATCTTCCAGGATGGCTTTGAGAGCGGCGACTACGCTTCAGGCGGCTGGGTAACAGCCAATGCCAAATGCAGAATCCACAAGAAATCGGCGAATACAGGGTCCTGGGGTGCGCGCCTCAAGCGCATCACCAATGTTGAAAAGACCTTTTCTACCGTGGGTTTCACCAGCGTGCGTGTGAATTACTCCGGCATGGTCACGAACTACACAGGCAACAAGAAACTCCTGTTGCAGTGGTTTGACGGAACCAATTGGGTCACCGTGGATAACGTGCAGTCTTCCTCGTGGTCGAATCAGGCCGTGTCCTTGCCTGCGGGAGCTGCGGGAATCGCCAACTGCAAGATTCGCTTCAAGTCGAAGGAGAAGACCAAAGGGTCCTTCTCCAGCTTCGATGACGTCGCCGTTTGGGGGGACTGATTCAGTCGGTGCTCTCGGAGAATGCAACGGGCTAAGCCGCGCATTAGCCGTTGAGGCTTGACCCTGCCGGGTGCGACCCGTCACGTGTTCTGCACCCACCCAGAAGGGGCGCCGCTTGCGGTGCCCCTTTTTGCGTGGGTGATCGAGTGGGTGAGTTCGGGGGCGGCCTTTGCGATCAGCTTCGCGTGGAGCTAGGATGCAGTCCATTGACTCACCCTTCTTGCTGGGGGCGGCGCGGGGACTCCGCGCCTGAGACCGTACCCCTCGAACCTGATCCGGCTCATACCGGCGTAGGAAAGCACCATGACTTTATCTCACAGTGACACGAGTGGGCCCGTGGGCCCGAGTTCTCTCCCGACCCTAGAGGAGTGCTTTCCCAAGTCTCACAAGGTCTTTGTTCCCATTCAGCACGGCCCACACGAGATGCTCGTGCCCAAGCGCCGGGTGCACATCAGCGGGGAAAACGAACCCCTTGATCTGTATGACTCATCGGGCCCCCAGGGCTTCGATGTGGAAGGCGGTCTACCGAAGCCCCGGGAAGCTTGGGTACAGCCGCGCTTGATAGAGGGGGGGAACGTGACGCAGATGCACTATGCGCGTAAGGGCATCATTACTGAAGAGATGGCGTTCGTGGCTGAGCGAGAAGGATGTGAAGCCGAGTTCGTGCGCTCAGAGATCGCTGCAGGCAGGGCCATCCTGCCCGCGAATGTGCGCCACACCGAATTGGAGCCCATGATCATAGGCACAAACTTCCTCGTGAAGATCAATGCCAATATCGGCAACAGTGCCGTGGGGTCATCGATTCAAGAGGAGGTCGACAAGCTGCAGTGGGCCACCCGATGGGGTTCGGATACCGTGATGGATCTCTCCACTGGAGCTGATATTCATGCCACGAGGGAACACATTCTGCGCAACTCAGCTGTGCCGATTGGGACCGTACCCCTGTATCAGTGCCTTGAGAAAGTAGATGGCCGCATCGAGGACCTCAGTATCGATTTGTTCCTCGAGACTCTGGAAGAACAGTGCGAGCAGGGGGTGGATTACTTCACCTTGCACGCTGGAGTGCTGCTGCGTTACATCCCCATGACCGAGAAGCGTCTGACGGGTATCGTGAGTCGGGGTGGATCCATCATGGCAAAGTGGTGCTTGATCCATCACCAGGAGAATTTCCTCTACACCCATTTTGATCGCTTGTGCGAGTTGATGAAGCGCTACGACGTGTCCTTTAGTTTGGGGGATGGTCTTCGGCCGGGGTGCGCGGCCGATGCGAATGACGAGGCTCAGTTTGCAGAGCTACAGACTCTCGGCGAGCTCTGCGACATCGCATGGAAGCACGACGTCCAGACCATGATTGAGGGGCCGGGCCACGTGCCTATGCACAAAATCAAGGAGAACATCGACTTGCAAAAAGAGGTCTGCAAAGAAGCACCCTTCTACACCTTGGGCCCACTTGTGACGGACATTGCACCAGGCTACGACCACATCACCTCTGCCATTGGCGCCGCCATGATTGGATGGTGGGGGACGGCCATGCTGTGTTATGTGACACCCAAAGAACACCTTGGATTACCCGATCGCGACGACGTCAAGGAGGGGGTCATTACCTACAAGATTGCTGCCCACGCCGCCGATCTAGCGAAGGGCCACAAGGGCGCCCAAGTCTGGGATGACACCCTCTCCAAGGCGCGCTTTGAGTTCCGCTGGGAGGACCAATTCAATCTGTGCCTTGATCCTGTCACGGCCCGCGAGTACCACGACGAGACCATGCCAGCAGAGGGGGCCAAGGTGGCGCACTTTTGTTCCATGTGCGGTCCCCACTTTTGTTCCATGAGAATCACTGAAGATGTGCGCGCTTACGCAGCCAGCAAGGGCGTGGAGGATGAGAAGGCCATTGAAGCTGGGATGGAAGAGATGAGTGCCCAATTCAATGCTCAGGGCCAGGAGATCTACAGCGCACCCACCTAGTCCACCCGCGCGGGATGGGGCCGAGAGGGTTCACCGGTGCTGAAGTCCGTTGGATTCCGTTGGATTCAGATCTACAGATCCATGACGGAGAATTGGCTGGTCTTGGGTTTTTGCTGGGGGCTGCCTCTCGGTAAAGACTAGGCTTGGGTACGCCTATGTTCGGACTTCTAAAGCTGCGCTCCTTCGGGGCCATGACCCTGGCTCAGTTCTTGGGGGCGTTCAATGACAATGCTTTTAAGCAGGTCATCGTGCTCTTGGCCACGGCCGTAGCGGCAGGGGCTGGGCCGGGCGAGGCGATGGATTGGGTCGTTCAACATCCCCTCGGTGGGCAGTTGGTGGATTGGCTCTCGCCCCAAGCCATTCCTCCCTTTTTGTTTGCGCTACCGTTCGTGGCCTTCGGACCCCTAACTGGATCCCTTGCTGATCGCATCTCGAAGAGTCGCATTATTCAGGCGGCCAATCTTCTAGAGATCGCCGTCATGACACTGGCGACTCTCGCCTTTTGGCTGGAGGACTACGGGGTTTTGCTAGGTGCCGTGTTCTTGATGGGCACACAGTCGGCACTCTTCGGCCCTGCCAAATACGGCAGCATTCAAGAGATGGTGGGCAAGAAGGAGCTCAGCCGTGCGAACGCTCTGATTCAGAGCTCGACCATGGTGGCCGTCTTGGCCGGCGTGTTCTTGGGGGGCGTCTTTCGGGATCAGCTAGGAGAAAGGTTGTGGATGGCTGGGATTGGGTACATAGGGTTTGCCACCTTGGGCTGGCTGTGTTCCCTGCGAATCGAACCCCTGCAGGCTGCTGCACCCAAGCGTCAGCTGAATTGGAATCCCATCTCGGAACTGCGCAGCCACTGGAAGGCGACCGAGGGTAATCGACATCTGGTTCTCTCGATTTGGGCGAGTTCGTTTTTCTACCTGATGGCCGCATCGTTTCTTGTGGTTATACCCACATATGGCCGCTGGCTCGGGTTGACCGACACCCATACCAGTATCCTCTCCGCGATGCCGGGGCTAGGAATCATCCTCGGTGCAATCATTGCAGGTCGGGTATCTGGAGACCGCGTTGAAGGCGGTTTGATTCCGCTGGGGCTCTTGGGGATGGCAGGAAGCTTGCTAGCTGTTTCCCTGGACCCGACCGATACATCGCATGTGCGTCTGTGCCTGTTCGGAATGGGGACCTTTTCTGGAATCTTCACAATCCCCATTCGATGTTTGATTCAGAGTTTGCCCAAGGAGGATCAGCGCGGTTCAGTTCAAGGCTTAGCCGAGGTGATGGACTTTATCGGGATCCTCGCGGCGACACCTCTGTTTATTCTCTGGGACAAGGGCTTGGGCCTGACCCCCCCGCAGATGTTCATGGCTGGGGGCATCATCATGGGGTTAGGTGCGTTGGCTTCGGTCATTCTGGCTGGAGAATTCCTAGTACGACTCGGGCTACTGGCATTGACTCACAGCCTCTATCGCCTACGCGTTAGTGGAATCGAGAATCTGCCCGAGCGTGGGGGCGCCTTGCTCGTTGCCAATCACGTGACGTTTGTCGACGGCATGCTCGTGGCAGCCACTGCGGGTCGTCCCGTGCGTTTTCTGATGTACCGAGATTACTTCGACCTTCCGGTCGTGGGCGGCTTCATGCGTCGGATGGGTGCGATTCCCGTGAGTTCCGGGGACTCGCCCGAAGAGAAGAAACGTGCCTTGGGTGCAGCGGTGGAAGCAGCCCGATCAGGAAGTTTAGTTTGCATTTTTGCCGAGGGCAGCATCACTCGCACGGGCACCATGCTGCCCTTTGCTAGGGGTTTGGAGGTGATTGCACGGGGGGCACAGGTTCCCATTATCCCAGTGGGCCTCGATCGTTTGTGGGGCAGTGTCTTTAGTTTCGAGCGAGGGCGTTTCTTTTGGAAACTGCCCCACCGCGTGCCGTATCCTGTAGATGTGATTGTCGGCACCCCACTGCCGCCTGCGACTCCAGCGGGCGAGGTGCGCAACGCCATCAGCGAGGCCATCGCCACCAAGCGATCCCTGCGCGATGGCCGTCCTGGTTCACTGGCCTGGCGCATGATCGTGAGTGCCAAGCTCAATGCCCGGCGAACGGCCGTGGTGGATGCTCGTGGGACGCGCTTGACTTACCGACAGCTCCTTCGTCAGGCCCTTGCACTCAGGATGGGGATGGACGGCTGTTTGGGTTCTGCCCAGCGTGTGGCGCTGCATCTGGATGCCGGGGGGGAGGCAGTGATTGTCCACATGGCACTTGCCCTCAGCGGCAGGGTCGCCGTGCCCCTGCATCCTGCGCTCTCGGGCGACCCGCTCCAAGCTCGCCTTTCCGCAGCGGGTGTTGAGGCCGTGATCAGTGATTCGGCCGGTGCCGGGGCGGGGATCAGGACCTTTACCCCTGCTGAACTGCTCAGCCGCGTGAGTCCCGGAGCCCACTGGCGCGCGCAGATTGGGGCTTGGCTGCCAGCGTGGCTTCTTGCCCGCAGGGCCTCGCCACAGTGCAGTGCCCACGAGAGTGCGACGATCCTATTCACTGCCGGTTCGACCGGCACGCCCAAGGCTGTTGAACTCAGCCATAGCAACATCCTCTCCAATGTGCAGAGCCTCCACGAGGTTCTGCATACTGGACCCGAGGACTCCATTCTAAGCCCCGTCCCCCTTTCGAATGCCTTTGGTTACACGGTGGGAATGTGGGCCAGTCTCTTGTGCGGTGCCAAGGTGGTGCTTGTTCCCGGGGATGGGCCCTCGGCCTCTGTGGATTCGCAACTGTTGTCTACGCTGGCGGTGCGTGAGCGGGTCAGCGTTGTCTATGGTTCCCCGACAGCCTTTGCGGCCTGGACGGAGAGCGTGCCGCCTGAGTCCTTCAGTAGCCTCAAGGTGGCCGCCTGTGCGGCGGCACCCTTGCCCCGTGACGTGGCCGAGGCCTTCGAGGCGCGCTTTGGTCTGCCCCTGACCGGGGGCTACGGTTGCACGGAGTGCGCGCCCGTTATCTCGTTCAACATCCCTGGCGGAGACCGATGGGAGGGGCGGCAGATGGCGAAGCGGGCGGGCAGCGCCGGAAGGCCCCTGCCCGGCGTGGCCGTGCGCATCGTGGACCGCCAGTCCTCACAACCCCTTGAAGAGGGACAGTCCGGTTCAGTTTGGGTCAAGGGGCCGGGCGTCATGCTGGGGTACTACGGTGATGCGACTCGGTCGCGTGATGTGATCCGTGATGGCTGGCTTGCCACTGGGGATCTCGGCCACATCGATCACGGAGGCTTCCTCGTGCTGGAGGGCCGTGAGTCCCGATCCTAAGGGTGCTGCCTATCGGGTCCTAGGTGCCGCAAGTCGGGATGGATTGAGCTGGGGCTTGGGGCATGCGGCGTAGGGGGGCGAGTTCGGAAGCCAGCGCTTGATCCTGTTCAGGAGCAAGGAGCATGGTTGCCGCCACGCGGCCGACACCTGCGCAGATTGACATCCCGTGGCCACCGAGTCCGGCGAGCCAGAACAGACCCTCGCAGCGTGGGTCGGGGCCGACAAGGGGAGCATCGTCAGGGCTGAGGGTTCGCAAGCCTGGCCAAAAGTGGGCTAATCCCAACTCTCCCAGGCTAGGCAAGAGCCTCTCGATCTTGGTGGCCAGGCTGGCGTGGACGCTCTCGTCGGGTTCAAGACTGTCCGCCTGTACGCGAGTGAGGTCGCAGGCGGAGATGAGCATCCCTGCACTTTCTGGGCGGGCGTATAGCCCTGCCTGGTCATCCCAGATGATGGGCCAGTTGGGGGAGACTTGTTGGCTCGGGGCGCTCACCATGATGTGCCGACGTGTGACTTCCAGAGGCGCTTGCAATCCACACTTCAAGGGTAGGTCGGGTGCCCAGGCTCCGTTGGCTTGCACGACTCTGTCGGCTTCGAGAACGGTCCCATTGTCGAGCTTGACGCCACGGAGGGTTGGGCCCGCGCAAGCCCCATGGGATTGGGTACTGGCTTCCCAGAGCCACTCGTTTGCTGAGTGGCCGTGAATGATCTCCACGCCACCGGCTCGCGCTCCCCGGGAGAAGCCATCGAGTAGATGGGCGACATCGATTTCTCCTTGGCGGGGGAGCCACCAGGTGCGTTTTCCTTGGGGCCGATAGTGCGGGGCGAGTCTCTGGGCCTCTGCGATGTCGATAGGGATGGCTTCTCCCCATGCTTGCAAGTCTGAGGACCAAGGGGGGGGCGTTGAATCGGGCGCACCTTCCGACAACACCAAGCCACACTCTCGCAGGAGAGGAGTCTGTGAGAATCCCCTGGGAGGGCTGCGTAGGAATCCAGCCGTCTCGTGTGCGAGATGGCGAGTGGCTCGGGTGTCGATGGCCGTGCGCAGTATCGCCGCGTTTTGAGAGGTGGAGTGCAGGCCGAGCAAGGGCTCGCGCTCAACGAGTTGCGTGCTCGAACCAGCCCCCATTCGCGCGAGCCACCAGGCTAATGAGACTCCCGCCATACCGCCGCCGATGATGACAATGCGTGAGGGCATGGGGCGTGGTGTGGACGAGGCGGGGGTGCAGGGACGATTCAATGGTCGCAGGCCAACGCTTGCTGGGCCGCAAAAACCTATGCAGGAGCATAACTTTGCCCCCGTGGGCGTGCTCAGGATTCGCTTGGAAAGCGCAGCCCGATCTCGGACCGGACCCGGTCAGATGTTTCCAGGATTGCGATGCTCTCGTCCAGGGGCATGGTCTTGGATTCAAGCAGGCCCGCTAGGATGCATCGCGTGACCTCCGTCGCTTCTAGGTGGAGGCCGATGCCTGCAAATGGGGCGCGCACGGTTTCGGGTCGCGGTCCACGGCGACCTACCCATCGACTGAGGGACCCGCCCAGTCCGGCACTCATGCGGGCCAGGCTGCTCCCGGTGGGGAGGCTGCGTTGGGCCCAGGCACAAAGCCCGGTGGCTAGGCGGCGACCGGCCTTTGCGCGAAGGGCTGGGGCGCTTGGGATGCGGGTGACTTCCAGTTGTGTAGGACACCACCAGGGCGACGGAATCCGAATCTGTCCTTGGGTACCGATGATGGTCGCTTCGCCTCGACTAGCGTACTCAAGGGAGGATGTCAGCAACGCGTGGGCTCCGCCATCGTGCTGCAAGAGGACCGCTGCATGACCGTCCACTCCAGAGGGAGTCAAGTGGGCCTGTGCTTGGATGGCAGTGGGCGTGCCGAAGAGCCGGTGGGCCAACGAGGCTCCGTAGATGCCCATGTCCATCCAACTGCCGCCCCCCATGGTGACAGAGTACACCCGCGCTTGATCGTCGTAGGGAACGGGGATTCCAAGATCGGCCCGTACGCTGCGTACGGCTCCGATTTCCCCCGATGCAATGATTTTCCCGAGGCGCGTCATGGCGGGTAGGAAGCGTGTCCACATGGCCTCCATCAGGAAGAGATGGTTCTCTCGGGCGAGGGCCACCACGCCACGGGCTTCCTTCGCATTCAATGTGAAGGGCTTCTCGCATAGCACATGCTTGCCCGCATTCAACGCGAGCTGCACGTGCTCGGCGTGCAAGTGAGCGGGGGATGCGACATACACCACTTGCACACCAGGGTCTGCAACGAGATCCGCGTAGGAGCCGTGTGCATTCGGGATGCGATGGCGTTGGGCGAATTCGTTGGCGCCCTCCGATGAGCGTGAACCCACTGCGACGAGCGTGGAATCCTCTGCGAGGGGCAGGTCGCGGGCAAAGACGGAGGCGATGTTGCCCGTACCGAGAATGCCCCAACCGAGGGGGGGGGTCGGACGTGGATGGGCAGAGGGGCGGCTCTCGCCTTGACTGGGGGTGGGGCTGGTGACCATAGGGTGGGTGCCGATCCTGCCCATGTGTGGCGGTGACAGCAAGCTTATTGGTGACCTGCGATGCCAGTTGTTCCCGGGGGGTGGACCCAGCCGGGTCGCTCCGAGGCTTGACCTTGCCGCTTTTGGCACCTTGTGGAGTACCCTTAGCTCCCATGCAGCCCCCCAAGATGCCCCTGACCTTTAGGACTCGCTTGACTCTCCGTACCCGCTGGTCGGATGAGGACAATCAGAGCGTCCTCAATAACGCAGTCTATCTGACCCTTTTTGAGGAAGGGCGCCATGCGTATTTCTCGCAACTCGGATTGCTCCGGCAGGCGCAGTTTCCATTCTTGTTGCTGCAAACGAATGTTCGCTTCTTGCATCCCGGTCGCGGTGGCCAGGATGTGCTCCTGGAGATGGGGACAACCTCCCTAGGGTCCAGTTCGATTGGCCAGGCGTACCGTGTGAGCGACTTAGACGGGACAGTGTGGTGTGAAGGGGAGGCCGTGCTCGTGCTCGTGGATGAATCCAGCGGGAAGTCTAGGCCTATGGATGATGACTTCCGCTCGGCAGTCGCTGCCCTCGAGGGAATCTCCTAGACCCCTAGGTGAGCAGTCCTGCGGTACCTGCGCATCCTACGGTTCGACGACTAGGCCTCGCTGGGGGAATCCCCAGAGGTCAAGACCGCTGCATAGGCAATCCACGCAGCCACCTCGAAGAAGCCAGGGGAACCGCTTCCCACGGCTACCTCAGGTACACCTGTCAGGGGAGCCTGGGCGTCTAGCGCACTCTGACTCTTATGGAAGATTCGCGTGATCAGTTCTGTGAGAGTCGTGGGGTGCCGAGTAGCAAGGTCTCGAAGTCCGTCAACGCCTGCTGCACGTAGATGCGGTACGGCATGGGCGGGGAGCTCGGGTATGATCAAGAGCTCAGCGGCGATACGGCAGTCTTCAAGTTGCTCGGCCTTGAGGCCTGAGCACAGGCAAATGCGCGTGCGACCTGAAGGCGTTGCGCAGGTCGCTAAGAAATCACCCGTGGTACGGACCCCATGGTCGGCCAATTCCAAGCACGCGGAGTGCACCAAGCCCGGCATGGCTTCGAGAATCTCGTGCAGGCTGCGTGTGGAGCCGGGTTGGGTGTTCGAATGGGCCATGGTGCGGTGGGGAGTGTAGCGCAGGTGCACCGGATGAGGCAGGGGGTAACATGCCAGTGAATTCCTGTGTTGGCTCGGCTAGGCCCAAGCCCTCCCTAACGGGACCAGTCCCTCTCTCGGCGAGGTGAGAGTGGAATAATGTGGCGATAGGCCGGGCGAGTGTTCCATTCGTCCTGCCAAGCCTGGTCTTCGGGACCCGTGGGGTACTCAGCGCCTGGTGGGGGCGGATAGATTCCCATCCCGTGGTGCGGAAGGGGTTTGACGGTGAGAGCTGAGAGTGTATTCGGGTCACGGTCTTTGGCCCAACCATCGAGGAATAACAAGTAGTCCCGCGTCCACCCCTCAGGCACCGGTGGCAGGCCGCTCGCGTCAAACCGCAGTTCCAACGCATCCCCGGAACCGAGAATCGCAAAGCGGTCATCGGTGGATGTGACCAGGGGTAATACCTCGCCGTAGCGAGTGTAGTTGCCAGGATGTTGATCCCAGCGCGCCTCTTCACTGATGGCATCCCAGTCAAAGCGCTCGGGTTCGGTGGGATGGCGGTCCGGTATGGGGCGGCTGAACCCCCGCGCCCAAAGGCGCGCACTGGTTGGAGGCAGGGAGACCGTGCGCTGAGGCTCATCATCACCGACTGCGAGTCGGATGGAGTCCCAATACAGGCAGAGGGTCGAAGAGATCCGCAAACGTGGATCGTCCCGCTCGAACCACTCACCCACGTCTAGGACCATGGTCTTGGTTTTTCCTGCCGGGAATCCTACGGGTGGCCCAATGGGAACCCAATCATTGCCCTGGGGGATGGAGAGCACCGGCGGCACAAACTCAACACCCGGAGTGCGTGCGCTGGCCATATTGACGCTGGCGTCTGTCCACAGGAACCAGCCGGTACACACTAGCCGCAGGCGAGCGTCCGGGCCGGCGGCGAGCAGGGCCTCGCGGTCGAATTGTAGTTCGAGCCAGTGGGGTGCGGCGAGGCCATAGAATTGTCCATCTTCGAGTCGTTCAAAGGGCGCTGCGTGATGTGCATCGATGCTCTGCAAAGAGTCTGTCCAGTCGTTTCCATCACTTCCCATTGCGAGGGAAGGACCCAGTAGGGTCTGCATGACATGGGTGTGCGCTTCGGGGAAGGGCGGGAATGTGAAGCGTTCGTTGGGTTGAACTTGCGTGCCAATAGGGTGGTCGACCACATCGAGGCGGACTTCATCGAGGTAGGTGACTTCACGCAGCTCCTCGGTGAATTGCATACGGAATACTCCTTCCTGTTCGACCAGCAGATCACCCCCGATGAGCACGTACTCGTCGTGGTCGGGGGGCACTAACATTCCCGGTGCCATCGGCAATCCAAGGGGCGTAATCCCTAGCACATCTGTGATGAACTCAAAGGTATGGCCATTCCATGTGTACAAGAAGGGGCACGATCCAATCAGCCCTTCCGTCTGAATGCCCAGGCCGCTGGACCCCTCGAGAATCTGATTCCCCGCTTCCACGTCGAGATCGCTGGTCACGACACCGTTGGGCCAGGTGACCCGGAGCACTTCAAAGAACTCCGCATCGCCCAAGCCATAGAGGGTGGATTCTCCACGCCAGAAATGCCGACGATAGAGGCTGCCCGTGCGCAGTTCGACAACAGCACCGATGCCTTGCCGGTTGTCTTTCTTGCCCCGGAACCGGATGCGCATTCCATTTCCGATGGGGGATGTGCACCGACTTACATGCACGCCATCTTTCTCCAGGCGCAGAAGCTCATAGGACAGCACGCCACCATAGCCGGACTCAAGATCGCAGACGGTAAGAGGTCCTGTTGCCTCACTGGTGCCAAGCTGAATACCCTTTTCTCCTGGCAAGCCTAGGCGTGCAAGACCCTCGGCTGCGTGGGACGGGCTCGCCCAAAGAACGTCGACACTTCCGTCGAGATCGATGTCAGTCTCAATCAGGTGGGCCCCCTCGGGAATCGTTCGATCCTGACTGAGCATGCGTCCACTGGCCTGTTGGAGAAACAACCGCCCCTTCCCGCCGGCTTCTGCGGGGCAGATTGCATCGGGGCGAGCATCTCCATCCACATCGGCGAACAGTGGCTGGCTGGGTAGATTCTCCCCCGGAAACATGATGGGGCTCACATCTTCGAACCGACCGGCGCGTAGGGAGGATCCAACCCAAAGTCTCCCATCCCCGCCACCCACAAGGTCTACATCTTGGTCCCCATCCAGATCCTCAATGCAGCACCAACTCCAGCCCGGACTTGTGGGCAATTCCGTGTCGGCGCTCACATCAGTGAATTGTCCCCGGGGGGTGGGCGTCTGGTCTTGCTCCGACCCGGTCTCGTCACCTTCCGCTTCTGGGGCCCGACCGGCACCGTCATTGCGCAACAGGTGCAACCCTTGAGTACCTGCCAAGAACAAATCTAGGTCACCATCGTGGTCACTGTCCACCAACTCCAAGTCCGTCAGCGCACCGCGCAGAACTGGCCACTTCAAGGGAGTTGGAACCCAGCGCAGGCTCGAGGCAGCCTGCTCGGCCTCGAGCATGGCTAGGCCCCCCTCGCTGATAAACACTAAGTCGAGAGTGCCGTCCTTGTGTAGATCAATCGCACGCAAGTGATGCGCCGAGCCGCTGAACACCTGTTGGGTCTCCCAGGATCCCTCCTGGGTGCGCAAGGCCACAAACACGCCGTTCGTGCCCGCGCTCACGAGATCTGTTTGTCGGTCACCATCTAAGTCCTCTGCCACGAGTTCAGATCCTCCACCCAATTCGGTGAGGATGATCCCCTCGTGTTCGTACGACGGTGCGGTGACCTCGGTGCCCGGTCGATTACCGATGGCTTGGGGTGGGAGGACGCGGGCCAGGGTGCCCTCATTGATTTCAGCCTCCTTGACCGCACGCAGTCCCCGTTGTTGCAGGGCGCTCCACAGGTCTGTGTACTTTCGCACGGCCTCGGCATCTTCGCCCAGCCAATTGTGGATACGGAATAGCAGGTAAATGGAAGATACATACCATGGACCGCCTTGCTCGATTCCGGCGGCTTTCGTCTGTTCGCACAGGGCGAGGGCCTCGTCGAACCGATCACTTTGCTCGAGGACTTGGGCCAAGACGTACTGGCTTGCTGGATCTTCTGGTGCGAGTTCAAGGGCACGTCTGTAGCTCGATTCCGCATCTCCGGTCCCCTGCAACTGCGCGAGTCGCCCGAGCAGATAGTGCATGGCGGCGTCACTCTCGCCGCCTGAGTTTTCCGCACGACGCAGGAATTCAGCGGCTGCATCAAGTTGACCTTCCTGAATCTCAATGACGGCAGCACGCAAGAGGTCTTCGACTTGGGCGTTCGCACGGATGACTAGGGGGGCGAGGACCGACCGCGCCTGGTCGTAGCGGGTATTGGCGGCCATGGCAGCGGCACGGTCGCGGGCTAGTGTGTCTTCGGCGCTAGCGCTCGGCGTTTGGGGTGGGCTAGGCTCAATGGGTGCGGGATCGGTCGTACCCCCACACGCACAGAGCCCCAAGAGGCTTGCTAGGACGGTCGAGCGGGTGAGGGAGTGGGTGCTGGCTGAGAAGCTCATTAGGGGCCTGGGGCGGTATTCGGGTCCGGGGGGGGCCAAGCTATCCTCTCGGGTCATTGGACTCCAGTTTGGGGTGGGCTACGTCTTGGACCCTCCCATCGTTGGCTCAAGAGTGTGGGAGGCAGACGCACGTGTTTGGTGTGGGCTAGATTTCAATCCCCATGGGCCATTCGGTACCCTGCACGAGCCTCGTGTCTAACACTCACCCAATGACTCAGTCTCGAACCCTGCCCGCTCCACCCCATTCACCTGCGGATCGTGGTCGGCGCTGCGTGCTGGCCCTGTTTGCATGGGTAGGGGTATCGCTCCTCGGGTATTTTGCGATTGATCCCCCCGATCCCTTGCCCGCCAGCGCGCCGGGCAATCACTTTTCCGCGGGCAGGGCCCGGGAGGTGATGGGGAATCTACTGGAGGGCCTGGGCCCTCATCCAGCGGGGAGCCCGGAGGCGGGGATTCTGCGTGATCGCATCCACCTGCATCTCGAAAAGCTGGGCTTCGA
>CAYXZD010000020.1:6518-70983 GCA_964469565.1 uncultured Planctomycetaceae bacterium | reverse complement strand
AGGCGGGGATTCTGCGTGATCGCATCCACCTGCATCTCGAAAAGCTGGGCTTCGACCCTAGCATCCAGAATACCTACGCCGTGTCCGAAGAAGGCGTCGCGGGGCGAGTGCAGAATATCCTTGCGCGGCGGAACGGGCGCAAGGAGGGCCCCGTTCTCCTGTGCATGGCCCATTACGACTCGGTGTGGGCTGGGCCGGGAGTGAGCGACGATCTCTCAGGTGTCGCCATACTGTTGGAGTTGGCCCGACTGCAAATCGAGGGCCGACGCGCTGACCTGCCGGTCGTTTTCTTGTTCACCGATGCCGAGGAACAAGGCCTCGTCGGGGCTGCCGGGTTTATGGACACCCCCCTGTTTGAAGAGGTGGGCCTCGTCTTGAACTTTGAGGCGCGCGGCGGCTCAGGACCCGGGTATATGTTCGAGACTGGAGAGGGCAATGCCCACTTGATCGACCTGTACGGCGGGTGCGTGGACACGCCTACAGCAGCTTCATTCACTTCAGAAATCTATTCCCGCCTGCCGAACGACACGGATTTTTCTCGTTTTCGCGATGCAGGAATCGTGGGGTTCAATTTTGCGTTCATCGAGGACTTGCATGTGTATCACACACCCCTAGATGATTTTGACCACCTTTCCCTTTCTAGCCTGCAGCATGAGGGAGATCAGGCCCACGCAATCATGACGCGGTGGCTTGAGCTCGGGCCAGTCCCCGCTGGTGAGGGTATACCCGATAAAGTCTTTGGCTCACTGCCGGGTGGTTGGATGCTGAGCTATCGTGTGCCCACAGCGCGCCTCGTAGCGCTCCTGTCGCTATTGGCTGTCATCTGGAGCGCGCACCGGAGGGTATTACTCGCCAATACATCCTGGCCCCAGATCAGGGCATCCCTAGGGATTCACGCGGCGGCAATCCTGATACCGATTGCGATTTCAATTGTGGTAGGGACCATCGTGCGGTGGGCGAGTGGCAGTCCCCATCCCTGGTGGGCCGTTCCACTTCCCATGGTCGTTCTTCAGGCGGGACTCGTTCTGTGGACGGCATCCCGCCTGGCGAGTTCCCGCGCTGTGCGGGATGGCGGTGTGGCACTGACCGTCGTGACCGGGATTGGTTGGTCCTTGTGTGCCGTATTCACAGCCCTGCTCTGGCCGGGGGTCTCATTCTTGTTTGTGCCCCCCGCCTTGTTTCTAGCGGTTGTCTTGCTCCTCGCTCCGGCTGATCGATACGCTGATGTGCGTCTCGGCCACGGCCTTGCATACATCCTTCCCTTTGCGGCCTACCTGTGGGTTCCGGCCCAACGGGGCCTTGCGGCCGCGGGGGGGCCGGGCATTGAACCGACGGTGCTACTACCGCTCGTTCTATTAGGCACATGCAGCCTTCCCCTGTGGATTGGGATCCCAGCGAGGCTGCGTCTTTGGCTGCATCGGGGAGCACTCGGTCTCGTGATTCTGAGTGTGCTGGGGACCCTTTGCGTGGTCCCCCAGAGCAAGGATCGACCGGCCAAACTCAACCTGGTCTACGTCCAGTCCTGTGAAGGGGGCCAGGGGCCTGAGTGGCAAGCGTGTAGCTTTGGGGCAGACCTTCCCGAGGCACTCCAGGCTGCCGCACAATTCAAGGAACGAGATTCACGCGAGTCCAAACAGGGTGCTGCACAACACGGTGAATCGGGTGGCTCTCTCATTCCAGCGGATGCGAAACTTGCTCAGGGGGTGTCGTTTGATCAGTTCGGACAGGAGTTTGAACTTGATTTCGAAGCCCGTTGGCCGGGTCAACGGGTGTTCCACACTCCAGCACCTCATCTGAAGATTCCTCCCCCGCAGCTCGAGCAGATTGAATCAGAATGGGTGGGTCGTGGACTGGAACGCGCCTTGCGGGTGAAAGCTACGCTTAGGGCGGGTGCTCAGGGTGGGCGCACCCTCCTGGCCTTGCAAGCGGCGCCTTGCCTAGCGCGGATTGGCGTGGGTGAGCGCCGGTCGGGGCAGTCCGATACCTTTGCATTCTTGAATGTGGGTACGCAGGGTCAACCCATCGAATTGTGGTTTGATTGGCCTGCGGTGGAAGACCTAGCGGCTGGTGTGAAGGAGGACGGTGCAAAGGTGGCACCCTCTCACCAAGGGATGAGCCCATGGCCCGAGTCGGACCCCATCGAAATCCTGCTTGTCGACCAACGTCCCGGCTTACCGCCTGCAGGTCTCTACCTCCAGGGAGCGCGCCCTCCAGAGTTCGTCCCGGCCCACGATGGGGATGGGGTCATGGTTTGCAACCGTGTCGCCCTCCCATGGCCTGCCACCCCCAACGAGCCTCGGGGTGATCAGTGAGCCCGAGCGAGGCGACAACACTTGCAGGCCGAGAGGGCAGTGAGCGTACCCCCGCGCGCTGGCTGCTCGTCGTTTTTTTGGTGGCGCTCTTTGTCCGCGTGCCCTACTTCTTGGAGCGTCACCGGTCGGCCGATCTTCGCCAGCCCACGGTGGACGCAGGCTTTCATGATGACTGGGCACGAACTCTTGCCTTTGGCTCCGAGCATGCAGGGGAGTGGCGGGCTGAGCATCTTGGTGATCCACATTTCGGCACGTCACCTTACCTGAGACCTCCCGGATTCCCCTATCTGCTCGCATTGGTGTACCGTTTGAGTGGGGGCAGCCATTTAGCGGCCATCGCAGTTCAGATGCTTCTCGGACTTGGGTCGGTGTTGCTTGTATTCAGCTTATTGCAGCGAACAACCGGCGGCGGGCCGGCCCTGCTGGGCGGCCTGCTCATGGGAACCCTGTGGACGCCTCTGTATTTCGAGGGGGAGTTGCATGCCACGGCTTTGCTCATTGCCCTGCAACTTGGCTTTGTCACTTGCCTGCTGCGCTTTCTCGGCCGTTGGAGACTCGCCGCGCTGGTGGGTGCGGGCATCCTGCTCGGGGCAGCCACCTTGACTCGGCCGAACGCCCTCGCGTACTTGCCAGCCGCTTGCATTTGGCTCGTAGGGGTGTGCCGCTGGAGGGGGAAACCGTGGATTCGGCCTGTGGCTGTGCTGAGCGCGATCACTTTGCTCACTCTAGTCCCGGCCTACTTGCGGAATGGGATCCGAAGTGGGCAGTGGGTGCCGATCACGACCAACTTTGGCATCAATCTGTACCTTGGAAACCATGCTGGCGCAGATGGGCTAATCCGCTCCGACCCTCCGGGCGTAGCCACCTTCAAGACCTGCTACGACTATCCATCCCTCATATTGCGCCTTGAGGAGGAACTCGGGCCAGGCGCCACCCAACGTGATGTGTCCCAGTGGTTCTCCGATCAAGCTTGGGCTTGGATCCTGGAAGACCCAGCGGGATTCCTGCGCCTCAGTTGGCGCAAGCTACGCTGGCTCGTGGGGCCTGCGGAAGTGGGTCACAACAAGGAGGTTGCCCTTGAGCGCCGTGCCTCTCGGACCTTGGCGTGGCTCCCCATGCCCTTCCCGTGGTTGTTGGCATTGGCCTTGGGGGGGCTACTCGTGCAGCGTGCGATTCAGCTGAATCCTAAGGAAGTGCGTGGGGCTGGAAGCCAGGCCCCAGTGACAGGCCATGTGACAGGCCAAGTGACTGGCCGGGAACTCTTGGGGCTCGTCTTGCTGCTTGTCCTAGCATACGGGCTGTCCTTGTTGCCGTTTTTTGCGGCTGCGCGCTACCGAATACCACTCCTTCCTTGGCTGGTGATTCTTGCAGCTCCCCTGGCAGGGTTGCGGAGCCTCTCAGCCGGGGCAGCCTTGCGTGCGATTGTACCTGCTGTGGGGTTGGGCATCATTGCGACTTTGGGAGGGCCCAGTGTCTCGCAGAGTGGAGAGAAATGGCACGTAGAACGGGCCATCGCACTGGCCATGGCTGAACGGCCCCAAGAGGCACGGGTTGAACTGGAACTTGCCCTCGCGGTGAATCCAAGAAGCACACGGGCACTCTATGAATTGGCGCTGCTTGATCATGCAGAGGGAAAACATTCACAGGCGCGCCAACGCTACGAACTCGTTGTGCGTACCGATCCAGACCATCATTTAGCCCAATTCAACCTGGGTACGATCCTACGCAGCGAGCAGGACTTCGACGGAGCCTTGCGTTGTTTTCGAGCGGCCGAGCAGGCGGCGCCGATGTTCGCTCCGGCTGCATACAACCAGGGCCTTTTATTTCTGCGGGCAGGCAAGCTCAATCAGGCGTCCGCTTGTATCGAGCGGGCAGTCAGCATTGAGCAACCTGCCACACGCATTCTCTCAGAAGCGATTCCATTGATTCGGCGCACAGTGACCGTCGGTCGGGAAGCCGGCCTCGATGTGTCGCCTTTAGAGACTCTTCTCCAACGACTTCCCTCTCCCCACTGATCCATGCACAAGATCTTCCTGAGCCTACTCCTGTTGTTGGGAGCCTGCGGTGTGCAGGAGGCTGGTCCGCCCAATGTACTCTTCGTGGTCACGGACACGCTGCGGACGGACCGATTGGGTTGCTACGGATCCGAAGCGGGCCTAACGCCCTATCTCGATGAGCTTGCGAGTGAGGGATTGCGCTTTACCGATGCCTCCTCTCATGCGCCATGGACCCTGCCTTCCATGGCGTCCATGTTGACCTCTCTCAATCCCGCCGAGCATGGTGCGGGCGGTAAGCTCGGAGGATTCCAGTTGCTGGATCGGGGCGTAACGACCCTGCCCGGAGTGTTTGCTCAGAGGGGTTGGCAGACCCACGCCATCGCCAATGTGCTCTTCTTGAATGAGACCTTCGGTCTGACACGCGATTTTGCCAGCACCGATATCGTTGCGCCGACGACCAACATGGACATGCGCAGTGCAGGCTCCACGACCCAGGCTGCCCTGAATTGGTTGGATCGACGCTCAGAGGAACCCTTCTTCTTGTTCGTGCACTACTTCGATCCCCATGCTGTCTATGCGCCACCGAGCCCGTTCAGGGAGCGATTCGCACCTGGAATCGAGGAGTCATTCGTTTTTGGGACGCGCCAGCAGATGGTGGACTTGCGCGCGGGGCGCTTGCGCATACCTCCGGGCGTGATTCGCAGGGCGAGCAAGCTTTACGACGGGGAGGTGGCCTATATGGATGCCGAGATCGGCCGGCTTCTCGATGGGCTGGAGATGCGCGGATTGAAAGACAACACCGTGGTCGTACTCACGGCGGACCACGGGGAGGAGTTCTTGGATCACGGCGGTTTTGAGCATGGGCATACGCTCTACCGGGAATTGACTCACATTCCGCTGCTGCTCCGTTTTCCCCCAGCCATTGAGCCCGGGGTAGCCCAGCAGGCTGTGGCTCACATGGATGTAGCACCGACCCTGTGCCAGTTGGCTGACATCGCGGTGCCGGAACAGTTTTTGGGGCGGAGCTTGCTGGAACCCGCGCCAGTGGGTCGTCCCATTCTGGCGCATGGAAACATGTGGGGGGATGCGTTGACTTCTTGGCGGCAGGGGGACTACCAGCTCATCGTGGGGGGCGCGGGCGGGCCTGAGCTTTACAATCTGAAACTTGACCCCGGACAAGACACCAATCTTGCCGAGCAAGAGGCCGAGCGGGTCGTCACCCTGCAATCCGATTTGAAGCGAGTCCAGTCAGCACTCGACGCACTGCATCGCGGTGAGACGCTTGAACTTAGCCCCGCAGAGTTGGAGTCATTGCAAGAGTTTGGTTATGCAGGCGGGGAGGACTAGATCTGGGGAGGGGGGCTCCAATGTGGATCGCAATTGATGGGTGAGTATTGACCCGTTGACAGGTAGACTGTGACCTTGGAGGCGTCCAGATTCCTCATGGGAATCCTGATCCGCTGCGAGTGAGTCATAGGCGAGCACATTGAAGAAGCGCACATTAGAAATCCCCCTGTTGGCCATACTCTTGGTCGTGATGGGGGTTTGGTACTCCACGACTGACAAGGTCGCAGCAGGAGGGGAGCGCGTGGTCGTTGTTCAGCGGGGGATCCGTTCAGAGTCTGCATCCACCGGGCCCAGCAGCCCCTTGGATTCCGTGCAAGCGGAGGGTCCTGAGATGCAGGAGCAACGTGACAGCGCCCCCGAAGTAAAGGCCGCTGTGGTCGGCGGAGTGGCTGCGGGCCGTGCGGGCTGGTGGCGTGCGCCCAAGGGGTCTTATTGGTTCACAGGCCGAGTTGAGCTGCCTCAGGGCGTGCCGGGTGATGAGACCCTTTGGGTGACTGCGCAAGGATCACGGTTCTCAGAGAATCCCGATTCGCGTGACACCCACACGGTGATCGCCGAACCCGATGGGTCGTTTCGCGTGGCCTTCTCTGGACGAACCCATTCGAAGGGCCGACTGTGGGTGCGGGGACGTTATTGCTACATGGACGGACCTCTCTGGGTTCAGATGAAAGCCGCGGATGAAGAAGTGGTTCTCAAGCCCAAGTTGGGAGGACGCTTGCTTGTCAAGGTCCTGCCGCCGCGTACGCTTATGATGGGCGAAGACGTCTTAGCAGGCCTCACCGTCGAAGCCATTCGAGGATCCTTCCCAAATCGCCGTGTACTGGATGCGTGGCCACGGGAAGAAGGGTCCTTCGAGATTGGTGGCGTCGAGCCCAAGCGGTCCCACACTGTGCGTGCGCACTCTGCCCTCTATGCGGATGGGCTTCAGAAGGGTGTCACTGTGGAGGCTGGTCAGACTCACAATGTGGACGTTGCCTTGTCCCTAGGCGCAACAATTGCGGGGACCGTGAGTGACGAACAGGGTAACTTGATCGAAGGCGCTCGCGTCTTTCACATCTCCAAGGAACAAGCTGAGGATCGCATCCCCTTCATCTCGGCCACGCCAGAGTTCGAGACCCTAACCCACGCCGGTCAGTTCAGACTCCCTGGCGTACCTCCGGGTGATCGCGTGCTGATCGTTGAGGCTGACGGGTATCTGGAATATGAGCAGGCGCTAGATGGAGTGCGGGATGGAGGCGAGCGCCTCGCGCTTGCGGTGCGTTTGAATGCAGGGCGTTCGGTCAGCGGAGTCGTCCTTTGGCAGGATGGTGCGGTGGCGGTAGGTGCGGACGTGCGCATTTCGCAGCGTGACGATCTTTTTGGAATGGACGTGGGGCGCATCAAGGGCGAGGTGCGCACAGGTCCCGACGGTTCATTCACATTCTCCGCCCTCGGTGAGGGACCCTGTGAGGTCACAGCCAGTTCCCTACACCCTGATGATCGGCCAGATCCAGGAAGCAAGCTCTCGCGCCTGAAGGCGAAGCGCATCCCCTTGTGGATGGATCGCGTGGAGGATGTGGCTCCCGGTCCTCAAATCGTCACCCTCACGTTGAGCTCGGGCCGGGTCCTGAGCGGAAAGGTTGTGGATGACCAGGGCGAGCCAGTCAAGAACTTCAAAGTGATCGCGAGCCCGGCTACGGACAACGTTTTTAGTGCGGGGTCCATGAAGACCGTGCGTGGAAAGTTCAAAGACGAAGGCGGTGAATTCACACTGCAAGGACTGCAAGTGGGCCGCTGGATGGTGCGCGTCACGGCAACGGGCTATGGGGATTCAGAGCGCAAGGATGCCAGGATCCCCGGTAAGGATGAGCTGAACTTTGCCTTGCTCCGCACGGGATCTGCGTCGGGGATCGTGCGTGCCCCGGATGGGGTAGGCGTGGATGGAGCGCGCATTGTGATCAAGCATGGCGAAAACCGCACGGCCGCTGTAGATGCGAACGGAAAGGGGGAGTTCTTGGCTGCAAATCTGGCTCCAGGCTGGGTAGAGGTCACTGCAACGGCTGACGGTTTTGCGGGCAGTGAGATGCAGAAATTTCAGATCAACGCAGCCAGCCAGCGGGACAACCTAGTCTTGACGCTGCGTCCAGGAGCCACCATCCATGTGGAATTGCACGAGGGCGTGGCTGACCGGGTAGGGCGTAGGATCTCCCTCGGCGGTCCTTCGAGTGCCCAACGCGAGACCGACCGTGAGGGTACAGCCATCTTTGAAGGGCTCGATGCGGGCACATACGAGGTCACTCTAAACTCCGGCAGCGGGAGGAGTCGTGGGGATTGGGTCATGCGTTTTGCGAACGCAAAGAAAGCCAAGGTGGAAGTTGCGGAGGGTGAAGCAGCTTTTGTGGTATTGGGAGCACCTTCGCCCACGGCAGTGACGGTGACGGGGTCCGTGCGCAGGGGAGAAGAGGGGCTGGGCGGTGCCCTTGTCATGGTCGAGCAGCGGGAAGTGCCAGACGGTGCCGAGCCGGGTCGTGCAGCAGTGCGTGCCAATGACCTCGGGGAGTACAGCATCGTGTTGGACGGGCCCGGGCTATGGGCCTTTAGTGTGGGAAGCAGCCAGCGCGAACTTGTGACCTTCCTAGAGGATGTGGTGGCGGGTGCCGATGTGGAAATCAATTTTGACTTGCCCGAGTCTGGCATTGAAGGTCGTGTGCGTGGGCCAGGGGGGAACCTGCTTGATGGTGTTCGTGTGACTCTGACTGCGGGCACGGGCGTAAAAGCCCCCGAGGGATTCACGGGACGAACTAAGACGACCAACGAGGCCGGGGAATTCTCGTTCACCGAATTGCCATTGGGTTCCTACACTCTGCGCGCAGGTGGGGCTGCCACTTTTAGTTTCAACAACCAAGAGCCCAAGTATGGGGTCGTGTTCGTGGAGCTTGAGCTCGAGGTGCCCGATTTGATGGTGAGCCAAGATTTCAGCTTGCCAGTTTCGGGGAAGATCACCGGAACCGTGATGGGCTCCGAGTGGGTGCCCGTGAGTGGGGCACGGATTACGGTTGTAGACGATGCGGGCCACACCCTGTTTAGTCGCGTGCGCACTGGGACGGATGGGTCGTTTACCTACGACGGCTTGGGGGCCGGGTCGTTTACAGTTTGGGCAAGTGGTGACGGGGGGACGTCCGAAAAACGGACGGTCAAGTTGTTCGAGGGCGGTGAAGCAAGCGTTCAATTGACCCTAAAGGAGTAACTCTCCGGCGTGTTGATGTGGGGCCTTCATGGGAGTTCAGCGATTCCCAAGGCATGAGTTCCGCTTATGGGGTGAATGTGCCGGCTCGAGGATCCCCACGATGCCTGCCCAATGGGGCACAGGGCGTGAAATGTGCTCGGCAAGAGCGAGTGATTGAATCTGGTTTTTGTCCCTTGAGACTGGGGCAAGGCTATCCCACAAGCAACGAACTGACGGGTCCTCCCGTCGGTCCCCACCCTAATGAGTGGAGGGCGCTGTCTGTACCCTGGGGGGAATGGACAGCGCCCACTTTTTTGTCTTGAGGAAGCCCATAGCAGTCCCCAGCAGGGGGAATGATGGGGTGGGAGTCATCCCCGTTTCGCTCTGCGGCGAGCACGCTTCTTGCGTGGCTTGGGTGCAGGTTCGGTGCCAGCGGCCACCCAGCCTGCGGGGGGCTCTTTACCCTGCACCTCCAATAGGAATCGGGAGGGATGGGTTTGCACCCGGTGCCCCGCGCGCGCTCGCTCTCGGCACCACGAAAGGGTGAGCCCCCGTTGCGCACGAGTGATCCCGACGTATGCGAGTCGTCGTTCCTCGGGAATGGAGTCTTCGGCTACTGAACGACCATGGGGGAGAATCCCCTCTTCGAGACCCACCATGAAAACACGGTCGTATTCCAAGCCCTTGGAGGCGTGCAGGGTCGAGAGGGTGACCTTCAACTGCTTGGCGTTCTCTTCCGTGTCGTCTTTACGGTCGTCGGCGCTGAGGCAAAACTCGTTCAAGAACCCGAGGAGCCCTGGACGCTTCTTGCGGCGCACGTAGTTCTCAGCAAAGTTCAGTACCTCGGTTACGCCCACCCAGCGCTTCTCCACCTCAGCCTCATCGCGGTAGACGCGCACGACCTCATCGCGGTAGGCCACCTCCTCGATCAGTCGTTGGACCAGAGCAACCAGTTCCTTACCACTCTTGTGGTGCTTCTTGATCGCACGCAGGCGGTCGAGGAGTTCCGTGGCCTTTGTACACGCTGATATGTTGATCTTCTCGATCTCGGCCCCCCGTTCAAAGGCTTCACTCAGTGTGATTCCCTGTTCGGTGGCAAACTGGATACCGCGATCGATGGTGGCCTTTCCCACACCGCGCGGGGGACAATTGATGACTCGCAAGAGTGCCGTCTCGTCGCGTGGATTGACGAGCAACTGCAGATAGGCGAGAAGGTCGCGCACCTCTTTGCGGTCGAAGAAACTCATTCCCCCAATCAAGCGATAGGGCACATCGCGTGCACGCAGTTCCGCTTCGAAGGGGCGCGCCTGTGTGGCGGTGCGAAAGAGAATCGCGAAATCATCGTAGTGCGCCCCTTCTTTGACACGTGTCATGACCTCGGCCACGATGCGCTCAGCTTCGGTCTCTTCATCGCGCATGTTCACCGCTTGGGGTGATTCTCCCGGGCCGAGGGCGGAGATCAAGGTCTTGGGGTGCCGATGGGGGTTGTGGGCAATCAGGCGATTGGCAATCCCGAGGATGGGTTCAGTGGATCGGTAATTCGTTTCAAGACGAATCGTGCGTGCTTTGGGGAAGTGCTTATCGAATGACAGGATCTTGGCTACATCAGCCCCACGCCAGCCATAGATCGATTGGTCATCATCTCCGACCACGCAGAGGTTTTGGTGCTCGCGAGTGATTTGGTGCAAGATTTCGTACTGGGGACCATTGGTGTCCTGATACTCATCGACGTGGACGTACCTGAATCGTTCACGCACCTCATCGCGGGCTTTTGGGAAGTCACGAAGCAGGCGTAGGGTCTCTAGGAGGAGATCGTCGAAATCCAAGCGACGCGAGCGAGTGAGTAATTCTTGGTAGCGCTGCCAGGTTCGTCCAACAAGCTCATCGTTGTCGTCGCCTGCCTGGGCGAGCAGGACCTCCGGAGTTTGTAATCGGTTCTTGGCGAGGGAGATACAAGACTGTACGGCGGGGGGGCGCATGCGAGCCTCGGCGATGTGCAATTCCCGCATGGCGCTCTTGATCAGGTTGAGCTGGTCACGGGCATCACAAATGGTAAACCCATTGGGGTACCCGAGGAGCTCGCCGTAATTCCTGAGGGCTCGCAGGCAGAAAGCGTGGAAGGTCCCGACGGTGAGGTCCTCTGCCTTTCGTTTCCCCACGAGGGCTTCCACCCGCTCGCGCATCTCCCCGGCGGCTCGATTGGTGAAGGTCATCGAGAGGATGTTGACTGCGGGCACACGCTTGGCCAACAGGAGTGCGATTCGGCTCGTAATGACGCGCGTCTTGCCTGATCCTGCCCCTGCGAGCACCAGCACGGGCCCCTCGGTGGCCTCGACGGCCTCTCGCTGATGGGGGTTGAGTTGGGCGAGAATCTTCTTCATGGGATGGGCTCGGTCCGTGTGCCCATCCTGTCCAGGCGGGGATTGGGGCAGCAGCCTAGCGACCCGCCTCGGCGGACTCCAGCACAGTCTTCGAACTCGCTCCCCCCCGGCTCTTCGATCTAGGGACCACAGTGAACGCAACGACCTGATCTCTGCATGGATGGATCCTGCCATCCACCCCGACTTTTGGAGTAGGCTCGGGCCTACGTGTGCCGATAGCACAGACGTTCCCTTTCCCCATCCGACCCGCCCTCCATGTCGACCTCCGAGCCCCGTCCCGAATCAGAACACTCTGCTCCCAAGGGGCGTGCCCTCGTAGTGGGAGCCAGTTCGGGCATGGGAGCGGAGCTCGTGCGCCAGCTCGCCCGCGATGGCTGGGCCGTGGCGGCCGTCGCTCGGCGACAAGAACGTTTGGAAGCACTGGCCGAGGCTGTGGTCCGGGAGCAGCCGAGCGACCCCTCGTTCGGCGTGGGCCCCGTGAATACCATGGCCCACGATGTGGACCACGCACTGCAGGCCGATGAAACCTTCACCTCAGTGGTCGAGCAGCTTGGGGGACTCGACCTGATGATCTTCGCTGCAGGGGTCATGCCGAGTGTGGGGCGCGAGGAATACAACACCTCCAAAGATCTCAGCATGCTGACCACCAACCTCGGCGGTGCTATTGCTTGGTGCAATGCCGCTGCACGCCTGTTTGCCAGTCAACGCAGCGGGACCCTGGTTGGGATCAGCTCGATTGCTGGAGCACGGGGACGCAAAGGCAATCCGGTGTATGGTGCTTCGAAGGCTGGCCTGGACCACTATCTTGAAGCACTTCGCAACCGCCTGAGTGAGGTGGGGGTCCATGTTTGCACAATCAAGCCCGGATTCGTCCAGACTGAAATGACCGCCGACCTCAACCTGTCGGGGGCCATCAGTGCCGAGGAGGCCGCGCGCCAGATTCTGGCAGCGGCGAGAGCCAAGAAGAACACCCGCTACGTACCGCTTCGTTGGGCACTCGTGGCCGCTGTCGTCAAGTCGATTCCATCCGTCATCTTCAAACGCCTCAGTCTCTAGCCCGTCGCAATGGGATCCATGAACACACCAGCGGGGGGGGACCCGGGAATCGGCTACGAGTATGTGGAGGGCTGGGGCATGTTGAATGGCCACCACTCTCGGATTGTGCAGCCTCGTTCGGTAGAGGCTGTGCAGCAGGCCTTACAAGACGCGCATGCCGGGGGCTACAGCCTTGGACTGAGGGGCACGGGATGTAGCTATGGGGACGCATCGGTCAATTCCCGGGGCCAGTGTCTGGACATGACCCAAATGAACCAGGTGTTGGCCTTTGATCACGAATCGGGCGTCATCGATCTTGAGGGTGGGGTGTCCATCGAGCAGTTGTGGAAGCACATATTGCCCCACGGTTTTTGGCCCAAAGTGGTATCCGGCACAATGTTTCCAACCGTGGCGGGAGCAGCGGGAATGAACATCCACGGCAAGAATAATTTCCGTGTCGGCACCTTTGGCGACAACATGCTCGAGTTCGACATCGTGCTGCCCTCTGGTGAGTTGCGAACGTGCAATCGCGAGCACAATCGTGACCTGTTCCATGCGGCCATTGGAGGGCTTGGGATGCTCGGCTGCATGACCCGCGTCCGTTTGCAGACCAAGCGAGTGCATTCAGGAAAGGTACGTGTGCGGGGAGAATCCGTCCGCAACCTTGCCGCCATGATGTCCTATTTTGAGGCGGAGAGAGAACGCTCGGATTACTTGGTGGGATGGGTCGATTGTTTCGGGAAGGGGGATGGAATCGGTCGGGGGCTGATTCACGATGCCGAATACCTGGCTGCGGGCGAGGACCCCGATCCAGAGTCCACCTTGCGTGTGGCCTATCAGCAATTACCCGGTTCCATCCTGGGTTTTCCCAAGGGAGAGGTCTGGCGAGTCTTGCGCTGCATCAATACGCCATGGGGGATGCGCTTGCTCAATGCACTCAAGCAGCAGGCCGGGCGGCTTGAACAGCACGGGGGCTGGTACGAGCAGTCCCACGCAGGGTTCAATTTCCTGCTCGACTTCGTCCCCAACTGGAAGTTTGCTTACGGGCGAAAACCTGGATCAGGCCTGATTCAGTATCAGGTGTTCCTGCCCGATGACAACGCCCACGCGGCACTGCTCGACATCCTGGGCTACTGCCAGAGCGCGGGGCAGGTGCCCTTCCTTGGGGTCTTCAAGCGCCACCGCCCCGATCCATTTTGGATGACCCACGCCCTGGACGGATGGAGCTTGGCCATGGACTTCAAGGTCAGCCCAGGCAACAAGGCAGAGCTGTGGCAGACCTGTGACCAATTGACCCGCATCGTGCTCGCTGCGGGGGGCAAATTCTACTTCGCTAAGGATGCCCTGCTCGGTCATGAGGCCATGGTGCAAGCCTTCCCAGAGGACCAACGTCGGAGATTTGAGGCACTCAAGGAGGAACTCGATCCCGGGCACGTCCTAGAAACGGACCTGTGGCGCAGGATCTTCGCTTCGAATAGCCAATTCACCGACAGCGTGGCGTAGCATGCGCGCGTCATGCGCCGCCACACATTCTTCGCTACCTGTGCCCCTGGGGTTGAGTCGCTTCTGTATGCCGAGGTGCGCTCCCTGCGCCTCGCCCACCCCGAGCAGCAAGTAGGAGGCGTTCGATTCGAAGGCACCCTGCAGGATGCCTGGAAGGCAAACCTGTGGCTGCGGACCGCTGTGCGAGTGCTCTTGCGACTCGAGCGCTTCCATGCCCCTGACGAAGATGCCCTGTACGAGGCCGTGGCCGCCGTGAACTGGAACCAGTACCTGCGGCCCGAGGGAACGCTCTGGGTGGATGCCCAGTGCAAGGACTCCAACTTGACTCACTCTCGCTTCGTGGCCCAGCGTGTGAAGGATGCCGTTGTCGACGGCCTGCGAACTCAGGAGGGTGTGCGACCCGACGTGCAACGTGACCATCCTGACCTGCGCCTGCACCTTCACCTGTATCGCGACCGCGCCACCCTGTCCCTTGACAGCTCTGGAGAGTCCCTGCACAAACGGGGCTGGCGTAGCCATCAGGGGCTGGCACCCCTAGCGGAGACCCTCGCTGCAGCCGTCGTCTTGGCTTCCCAATGGGACGGTCGCGCTCCACTGGTGGATCCATTCTGTGGCAGCGGGTCCCTACTGGTGGAAGCGGCGCTGATCGCTGGCGGATTCGCACCAGGTGTGTATCGCGAGTCCTTTGGCTTCGAGAGTTGGCCGGGACATGATGCTGCGGCCTATGCTCGCGTGCATGCCGAAGCCTGCGCGGCAGGAAGCCTGCCTCGCAAGCTGCGGATTCTAGGTTTTGATCGCGACCCTGCACGCGTGGGGGAGGCGCAGGCCAATTTAGAAAACGCTGGGGTTGAGAGCGTCTGTGAAGTCCACGTGGGGCAGGCACTCGAGTGGGATCCCAAGCCAGGCTGGAATGGGTGGGTTGTTTGCAATCCTCCCTATGGGGAGCGAGTGGGGGATGGCCGCAATCTATTGCCCCTGTACCGTGACTTCGGCCGGCTTCTACGCGACCGTTGCGGGGGTTACCACCTTGCCCTCTTGAGTGGAAATCCCCAATTGGCTGAGCAGCTTGGTTTGGACTCTCTTGAGCGCCGTGAACTCCAGAACGGTTCCATTCCCTGTGAGCTCATTCTAGGCCGCCTTGGGGAGTAGGGTGTCAACTTGTAGCTGCTACAGCTGCAGCGCCGGCGATCATCGCCATCTGCTGGGCATGAAGGATGTCCACCAGGGACATCAGGTGTGAAGCTGCGCCCGTTCGAGTTGTCTCCTCTTGGCCTTGGGCAAGCGTGAACAATGCAGTGCCCACTGCGAGTTGAAATCCTTCGTTTCTCCCACGCGCATCGGTAGCTCCAAGTATTCGAGCTCCGTGGTCGCTCACCGTGTCCACAATCTGATCGACTGGGGATTGCACCAGGCATAAGGTTGATGTCTGAACGTAGTTTGCCGCCCTCATGCGCAGGCCCCTTGACCGGAAACTTGAAAAGAGTTCTTCAAAGCGCTGGAGGACCTCGACAGCCTCGCCCGGGCACAGGTGCAAGATGTGGGAAGTGGTTTGTAGGGGGTTGCCCCTCGAGAAGCCCAGGTCCCTGAGCGAGCTGTAATAGTCCTCGACGGAATTGACGATTGTCCCAGGATCGCCCTCATCCCTACACAACAGAACACAACAAGGAAGGTCATCGATCCCGGTCAGAAACCGTCTGCGGCGGCTCATGGCCCGGTGCAGGTAGGCGACGCGCTCGACCTGCTCCCTGCGGGTTTGAAGGTCCGGTTGACTGCCGCTAAGCAGCAGGGTCGCCACTGTCTCATGCATTTCGCCCCGGGGCAATCTCTCTTCGCGCATCCAAGCTCGGACACGTTTGAGTTCCACCGCAAAGGAACCCGCCGACTGTCCGCGCCGCACAAGGGCCGCGGCCACACCGTAGCGCAGGCTTCCGGACAACTGCCCGAACCATCCTGCCCCTTGCCTGAGTTCGCTGCAGGTGTGCCGGAAAGACTGCGCCAGCGAATGAGGGTCCCCTTCGATGCTGAGTAGGCCGAGGCAGGCTAATCGCTTGATGCGATGGGATCGAAACCAAGTTCGTCGAGGCACAATCGCGGCACACAATTCAGTGAATCGCAGTACGGGATCTTGGGACTCTGGTGCGGGGCCGATGGTCATGGGGATTCAGCCTTGTGTAGGAGGACCTTCTGTATGCGGAATGGTGGGGAGTGAACTGATGGAGTAAACCCTCGCTGCGGGAACGCTGACGAGTCGGTCCTCTTCGGCAATCCAGGCCGTGAGCTGCTTGCCCCAAACGCAACCCGTGTCGAGACCCCGCAATCGTTCGCCTACCAGCAGTCCTTGGCTGGCCCAATGACCGAAGACTACGGTGCGTGACTCGCCCGCACGCTCAAGCCAGTAGTGGTGCCAGGGCCGGTAGGGCGGATCCGGCGGCGGCCAGTCCTTGGGGGGGCGCTGGCCCGATGGATCGCAGGTGCGTACTCGGGTAGCAAAATCACTGCTCGGGTGGGTCTCGTGGTGAGGGATCCCTGCTAGGGCCGTCTCGGGATCTTCCCAGAGCGGATGGATGCCCGCGTGGATGCAGACGATGTCGGGCCAGGTGCGGATGAGTGGGCGTGCAGCCAGCCAGCCGATTAGTTCGGTGCTGTCTTGGGCGCTCAACAGGTCATCAAGGGTGTCCCTGCGCCCGGGTCGTCGCGAGCCGGCCGCTACCCGAATGGCGTGTAGGTCGTGGTTGCCCAAGACGCCCCCGGCGTCTAGGTCGCGCAGGGTGCGCAGCACACCTGCCGAGTCAGGCCCGCGGTTGATGAGGTCGCCCACCGGGTGCACTTCATCCCGGCCTGGCTGAACGTCGAGGATCTCGAGCAGCCTCAGGAGCTCGTCATGGCATCCCTGAATGTCGCCAATAAAGATGCGGCGCTGGGGGGAGGCAGGGCTCATGGACACAGGGCCCATTGTCCCACGGGGCGGGGTTTGAGTTCAAGCTGGGGGTAATTGGAGTCATCGCCTGTCCTCCTCGTAGGGCGATGGACCTTCCTAGGGGAGCTCGAGAGGGGAGCCCGACCCAGGCTTCCAGCTTGGCGGGGGCATTGGGGTGGGCCCTTTCACGCTCGGCCCCTTGTCGCGCCCCGCCCGCTGGGGTACAACCTCGCCCTCGAAATGGCACATCCCGAGTTGGGAATGCCCCTGCCCCCCTGTTCCTCATGGCTAAATCCCAAATCAAAGCTGGCGGCCCTACCCGTGGGCGCAAGCGCGTCCGCAAGATGGGCATGGGTGCTGGTAAGCACACCGCCACCGTCCGCGCCAAGAAGAAAGGCTAACTCTGCGGGTGATGCCCTGGGAGTGGCCGTTGCCGTCTAGGGTTAGTGTCCCAGTACGGGGTGGACCATGTCAGGTCTAGCCGTAGGCGCAGCCCTGTTCGCTGCTTTCACGTGGGGACTCGCGTCCCTGTTGATGGAC
Organism: uncultured Planctomycetaceae bacterium; assembly: GCA_964469565.1. Lineage (GTDB taxonomy): Bacteria > Planctomycetota > UBA1135 > UBA1135. The sequence goes on along the minus strand of CAYXZD010000020.1, from coordinate 53,746 downwards.
CGCTCGTTTTCGTCGGTTGCCGCTTCAGGGGAGGAAGGTGAGCAGATTCCCGCGCCCACTCCGGCGGCGGGAAACCTGTATCGCAATCTCTTCAATCTTCTAGGCTTCGGCGCCCTGGCTCTAGCAGCTGGGGATCCACTACCGGCCACACCCGTGGTGGGCTGGCTGTTGCTCAGTGGTGTATTGGGCTTTGCCCTAGGCGATGTGTGTTTCTTCGCGTCCTTTCGTTGGTGCGGCGTTCAGACAGCCTCTTCGGTGGGCCTTGTCACAGTCCCCATGAGTGTCGTCATGGCATGGGCATGGCTAGGGGAAGAGTTGAACAGGCAGACCCTGCTGTCGATGGCTGTCGTCTTGGGTGGCGTTCTCGTGGTTGTTTCAGATAACTCTCAACACCGGCGTCGCTACGAGCGTCCTTGGGTGGGGGTCGGCCTTGTGGTGTTCTCGGCCTTCATCTGGGCGTCGGCAGTCGTGCTCGGACATGGTGCACTCGATGGGGTGGGCATTGCAGTAGGCGGGGGCCTGCGGGTCGTGGGTGGCGTGCTGGGTGCATTCTTCATCGCCATGGCCATGGGCGTGGTGGGCCGCTCGACCTCGGTGCGAGCACAGGTCCATCAACTGACAGCACCCCTTCATACACGGTCCGTCGCTCGGTTGTTGTTGCTGCCCGCACTGTGTGCTTCCCTGCTCAACCAGTTGCCCTACAACTATGCACTGCGAGAATTGCCTGGCGGCATTTGTGCATTGCTATTCGCAACGACTCCCTTGTTCACCCTTCCCCTCGGGCGCTTGTTGGGTCATAGTTTCGGAATGCGGACAGTCGTGGGCACCGTGGTGGGAATGGTGGGTGTGGCAGGAGTCGTGCTGTCCCCCGATGACCCTCCCCAGGACCCAGCTCTACCCGTGCACCTGGACGTGCTTGAAATCGAGGGACCCCAAGAGCCCGGTCGTTGGCCCCGGTTGGTGGCTGATCACCACGATCAGGTGCACATGATTTGGACTCGGCAGAATATCGCAGGCAGTGCCCTGCGCCGGGCGCGTTTCGTGCAGGGACAGTGGTCAGAGCCCGAGACGCTGGCCAACGGAGGTGACTGGTTCGTGAATTGGGCCGATTTTCCGGCACTGGCAATCGGTTCTAACGGACATCTCGCCGCTTGGCTGGAAAAACTTGGAAAGGGCACCTTTGCTTACGGTGTGCGATTAGGTTGGCGCGGCAGCCCCGAGTCAGGATCAGCTTGGCTTCACACAGACACCCAGGGTGTCGAGCACGGGTTTGTTTCGCTCACTCCCGTCGATGCGGAGAACGTCTTTGCGGTCTGGCTGGATGCGCGCGGCACTCTGGATGAAGACGGCGAGCTTGACTCCACCGGGGCCATGGCGCTCTACGGCCGTTCAGTTTCCTTCGCGGGTGAATTGGGCGAGGAGTTCTGTTTGGATGAGCGCGTGTGCGAGTGCTGCCAGACCGATGCATTGGCCCTAGCCGATGGTCGTGCTGTCGTGGTTTGGCGAGACCGCAGCGATCACGAAATCCGCGACATCGCGTGGAGTGTGGGCCGTCCCTCCGACCCCGCATCGTTCACTGCGCCTAGGCGCCTGCACCCCGACGAGTGGCACATCCCAGCTTGTCCGGTCAACGGCCCGGCCTTGTGCGCCACCCCAACGCAAGTGGGCCTCGCTTGGTTCAGCGCCGGGGGAGGGCAGAGCCGGGTTCAATTGGCCCTCGCCCCCTACGCAGATCAAAAGCCCCTGGAGTTTGAGCACTTTGTACGAGTGGATGCAGGTCAGGCCCTTGGCCGCGTGGACACCTGCGCCTTGCCTGACGGCTCCGTCTTAGTGACTTGGTTGGAAGGACCCCTTGAGCAGGCCCGTTGGTGTGCCCGTCGGGTGGCGATCTTTGGCGGAAAGCCCACCCTAGGGAGAATCACAGAGCTGGCCCAGGTGCGTGGGGATCGAGGAGATGGATTCCTGCGCCTTCTCGCTCGCCCGCAGGGGGCTCTCGGTGCATATCAGAATGCCGACACGGGGGCTCCTGCTTTGGTGCGCGTTCAGCTCGTACAGGGCGCCGCCCCACAAGGGGCGGGTGGCTAACCGCAGGGCCTGCTAGCCGGCGTTCTTTTCCTTCGTGCCCTTGGGCCAGACCAACAGAACACATCCCAAAGCGCCGAGTCCGTACGCATAGGGATTCATGGGGCTCAAGATGAGTTGATAGCGATCATCGAGTGTGCCCATGACGAGGGCGTTGTACCCAGCGTGCAGGAGGATCGCGGGGACTAGGCTGCGTGTGCGTAGGGTGATCAGGCCGAGGATGAGGCCGAGGCTGGCGGTGGGAATTATCCGGTACAGGCTGGCATGGGCAGCGCCAAAGAAAAAGGCCTGCCAGAGGACAGCTCGAGTGGGGGACAGGCCTCGACGGAGACTCCCGAGAACGAGGCCGCGGAAAAAGAGCTCCTCGCACACGGCTGGTGAGACGGCCATCAGCAGCATAAATACCGGTGTACTGAGTGAGCGCAACGTGGCGGTGAGTTGCTCGGTCTCAAACATGATCTCGGGGATCGGGAGAATCTCGCTCTGAAAGGGGAGATAAACCTCCAGCATGAGTTTTGCGAGACCCGGTAGGAGAAGTAGGGCACCGAGGCTGTGGGTGAGGGCGGGGCGCTTGAAGGAGAGGTAGGCCCGGGCAGGGATGGCACGAACATGGGCGGGTCGTGTTCGCAGGGCCAAATAGGTGAGCAAGGTGAGCAGGCCCCAGAGGGAGAGGGCCAAGCCCCAAACCAGGTCCCATTGCTGAAGCCGCATGCCAATCAAATACAGGGTAAGCACCCCCACGAAGGCCCAGGCTCTTCCGTGGCGGGCGCACAGGGCCTGCTGGCCGGCGAGTGCTGTCAGGTCATCGCCTGCTAGAATACTCTCTGATTCCAGTAGGCGGGCGAGGTGGGCGAGGATGAGCCAAGTCCAGAGGCCATGGCTGACCAGCATGACCAGAGTGGCCAGGGGAAAGACGTGCCCGGCCAGACCCTCCCGCAGGAGGAGAGCTGGCCCTGCAAAGGGCACCATGCTGATCAGTAGGTCTGGCTGGAGGCTCTGCCGTAGGACGACGCTGGAGGGCAGCAGCGCGATGAACAGCACAGGGATGAGGGCGAACTGGCCTTCGCGATAGCTGCGGGCCTTTCCGCAAAAGACAACGAGGAGGGCGCACACTAGGGCGCATGAGGGTAGGTACAGAAGTACCGCAGCCACCCGGGCGAAGGGCAGGCCCTCGCCACCCCCAGCCATTCCAGGCATTTGAATGAGTCCCGAGAATGCACAGGCACCGATACTGAAAAGATTCACCGCGAGGGATGCCAGCCCAATGCAAAGCACCGCGCCATACTTGGCAGCGGCGATGACCTGCGCGGGTACGGGCTGGACGAGAAGCGTCTCAAGGGTCTTTGCTTCGCGTTCACCTGCAAAGGCTCCCAGTGCAGCGAAGGCAGCACCTGAAATCAAAATGAGCAGGGCGAATATGGGGAGTAGGCGGCCTAGTTCCGCGCCGCTCTTGTCCTCGGTTGTCGCGACATCCTGGCTGGTGAGCGCAAAGGCTTCTCCCGGATCTCCTCCCGGCAGATTGTCCAGTCTTACCTGCCGCCAATCAGCAGCCAGGCCTTTGAGAATCTTGCCCGCACGGCCCTCTGCAATCCTGGAATTGTCATCGCGCACCCGGAAGAAAACTCGAAACTCGAAACGGTCCGAATGTCCATCGACGGGGCGGCCCGCGATCAGTGCGTGGGCGGGGTCGAGCAATTCGCGCTGCTCTTGAACGACGCGAGCCGACTCTTGGGCCGCAATTTCCTCTGAGGGGCCTGCCGTGGGCTCCCAGAGGGCTGTCCAATCGAGGGAGGGGTTGAGTTCCTCCAATTGGGTATGGCTATCCTGGGTGAGGCCGGCTCGCAGGTTGCCTTCAAGGGTGTCATCGAGGTCCTGTAGATGCAGGATAATGGTGAGCTCCTTCTCCTCCATGACCGAACGTGCCACCGTCTCGACCTTGCCCTGGCTCCAGAACATGGCGGGGTAGAGCAGGGCGGGGAGCAGGACGGCAGCAAAGAGGGCTCGGCGATCCCGCAGGAGCTGAAGCAACTCACAGCGCAGAATCGCCCCGAAAAGACCCATTGAGCTGGTGGTTGGCTGGTTGAACGAGCTCATTGAGCCATGCCGGCTTCGGTGGAATCTTGGGCATCGTGCTCGGGTGTTCCTGCTCGCACGAGCGACCGGAAAACGTCCTCTAACCACTCTTCTCCAGTCTGCTCGCGGAGATCCTCCAGGCTTCCCACCGCGAGCAGGCGCCCCTTATCAATCACTCCGATGCGGTCACAGAGCCGCTCGGCTTCTGAGAGAATGTGGGTGGAGAAGAGCACGCATGTGCCCGCCTCCTTGCGGGACTGAATAAACTCGATCATGTCGCTAGCGGCGAGGATGTCGAGGCCGGTGGTCGGTTCATCCAGTATCAAAACACGGGGAGAATGCAGCACGGCGCGAGCGATCGAAACACGCTGTTTCTGTCCCGTTGACAGGGTCTCACAGCGTCCATCGGAGAACGACGAAATCTTGAATTGCTCGATCAGGCTTTCCACCCGTGACGTGAGTGCATCCCCTGCCATCCCGTGGAGCTTGCCGAAGTAGATCAGCGTCTCTCGTGGAGTGAGGCGTGGGTAGAGCCCTGTGCTACCTGAAAGAAACCCGAGGTGACTCCGCACGCCGATCGGATCGCTGCCCACGTCCACACCCGCAAGAGATGCACTGCCAGAACTGGGTGCGAGAATCGTACTGAGCATGCGCAGTGTGGTCGTCTTGCCCGCGCCATTGGGGCCGAGGAGGCCAAAAATCTCCCCTTCGTAGCATTCGAGGTTGACATCTTGGACGGCGCGCACGGTTCCGCGCTTGGGGTCCTCGAACGTCTTGCAGAGGCCGTGGGTAGCAATGGCAGTCGTGGGCATGGAATTAGTGGGTGGTGGAGGAACTGCGCAGGACGTTGAGGAGGCGCCCGATCGAAAGGGTCTTACCGGCTAATTGCACGGACTCGCGCGAGAGGAGGTGTACTGCGAGCCGCAGGGCAAGCCACGCGTACAAAGCCAATGCTCCGGCGGTGATGGAGTATTCAAGGAGCAGGGGTTCGCCCATGAGCATGGCGCGAAAGGCGAGTACCACATTGATGATGGGCACGCAGGCTAGGGCGGGGCTGAGTTCGATACCGGGAATGATGCCGAGGACGGCCGGTAGGATGAACACCATCTGCACGGGTCCCAAGAGGGCTTGGCCTTCCTTGAAGTTTGCCGCAAGGGAGGCAAAGGCCGTCAAGATGGAGCTCACGAACACGGAGAAAAACATCGCAAGCGGGATGCCTCCGAGTATGGCGAGGGTAGGGATCGAGATCGACAGATCTACGGGGGCCGGAATCTTGGCCAGAAGGTTTTCGGCGGACAGGGCAAGCGCGAATAGGCTCAAACCTGTGGCTGTCATGGCCAGTGCCGCGACGGCGAGGACCTTACCTTGAATCACAGCAGATCGGTGGAGAGGGATCAAAAGAGTCGTTTCGGCAGTGCCACGTTCTTTTTCACCCGCGGTCAGATCCACTGCGGGAAAGAACGACCCCATGACGGCCATCACCACGAGGAGCATGGGCAAGATGGAGGCTAGAACGATGGCCCCCTTGGCTCCCCTATCCGACAGGTCAGTGCTCTTGATCGACAGGGGGCGTAGGTCAGCCTCCTCCAAACCTGCTGCGACTGCGCTCTGGTTGCGTATCCGTTCGCGCAGCTGTTCGATTCTGCGCCTGGCTCTCTTACTGGCCAGGCCCGACTCGCTGACGGTGCTGTCAAAGAGAAGCGTCATCGTGTCGAGGTCGAGCACAGCATCGGGTCGTTCTTCGTGGGTCGGTGACAGCTCGGATTCGGCTGTTCCGAGAGTCCGTCCGGCGGCGGCTTCAGGTGGCTGGACGGGGTCGGTTGGGGTGAGCCATTCTTGAGCCTGGTCCAGACTCATGGCCCGATGCGCAAGGCGCAGTTCGAGAACGTGGGTCTGCCCAGGGGAGCCGTCCTCCCCAAGGGCTTCTAGGGCCTCTAGCAGTGCAGGGGTGGCCCGGGGGTGTGCATCGGCCGGGCCCTCAGACGAGACGATGCCGAGGGTGGCCACCGTGTGGTCCTCTTGGCCCTCAAAAACCATGATCCCCTGAAGCACGCACCAAAAGATGACCGGGTACATGCAGATGGGGAGAACAAATGCATACATCACGGTGGCGCGGTCGCGCAGGCTCTCCCGCAATTCCTTGGCCGTAATCAGTAGGGCTGTGCGCACGGGTGACGCGGGGGCAGTGGTCGGCATGGTGGCGAGCAGTGTACAGGCGGCGCTCTGACTTGCAGAGCCCCAATTCGGCCCTCGCAGGCGCAGGGGTGCCCATTGTGACTGCAGCAGAGCGCTCCGAGCCACTCAAGTCCTAGGGGAATCCGAGCCGATAGGGGCCCCATGGAATCCCACGGACCGATGCCCCCTCTGATTTCCCTTGCGGCGGCAGCGGCTGAGGTGGGTGCGAATCACCCCTTGAGCCCCGCACTTGCCGCAGATTCCCGCGTGGGGCGGGTGGGAAGTGAAGTCAGCATTGGCCCGCTCATGCGTGGGGCTCCTAGGAAGCTGGCGAGTGCTCCGACCAGCCGCCCTCTTGCGAAGGCGATGGCCACGCCTTCCCCGGGTCTACATCAGTCTTACCCGAAAACTACGGGCATTCAGCCTCCTACCGCCAAGAGCGGGCGCCTGCCACGCGCACTCGGTCGCATCGGTCTCGTGGCGGCTTTCGCCTGGGGGTCGGTATTCAATATCTCTGAGGTGCGTGGGAGTTCGATGGAACCCGGCATTCTCAATCAAGATCACATCATGGTGGATCACCTCAGCCATCGATTGACCGGCGTTGACCGCGGAGACATTGTCGTACTGCAATACCCCCTGGACCCGTCCCTCGACTACATCAAGCGTGTCATCGGGGTTCCGGGGGACGAGGTCGTCATTGCCCGGGGCAGTGTCTACGTGAACGGCGAAATCATCTCCGAGCCCTATGTGGATGAGACGGCGATCGAGCCCTGGACGAGCCTGCGTACAATTGTTCGCGCCGACCACTGCTTTGTATTGGGGGACAATCGGCGCCGATCATCCGACAGCCGTGAATTCGGTCAGGTGCCTTATGACAATCTAAAAGGCACTGCCCGGTTTTGCTTCTGGCCCGCCGAGCGGATCGGTCGCGTGCTCTAATCGGAGTGAGGACGTCCTGTCCCGGCTCCCCGATACTCCTCGGCTCATTTTCCCGCGGGGCCCGGACGGGAATTGGTGCTGTGGATTTGATACACCCATGGCGTGAATACTCAAACTGCACGCCCGGTGGTCCTCGTTTCAGGTGCCGCTCGCGGTATTGGTCTCGCAACTGCCGTCGAGCTCTCGCGGCTGGGGTGGCGTACCCACGTCGTCTGGCGCAAGAGCAACGAAGCCGAACTCAGGGAAAGGTTTCCGGGTCGTGTCCATCAAGCCGACCTGACCCAAGAGTCCGACTGTCGTCGGGTCGTGGGCAGCGTCATTGAGTGTGAGGGTCGCCTCGATGGGGTGGTGCACGCCGTGGGGGAGTACTTGCACGGCCCGCTTGAGGGTATGGCCAGTCACGAATTGCTCGCACTCATGGAAAGCAACACGCTGTCAGCTTTCCTTTTGTTCTCAGCTGCGCGTGCTCAACTTCGGACCGACCGGGGCGGTGCAATTTTCTTCGGCGCCGCTGGGGTCGAGAGCCTGCGGGCACGAACGGGCTCAGCAGCCTACCTAATGGCCAAGACAGCCTTGCTTTCGATGACCCGAAGTTTGGCCAAGGAAGAAGCTGCCTGGGGCGTTCGAGTCAATATGCTCTCCCCGGGCCTCGTTCCCCATAAGCACGCAAGCGAAGACACTCACGCCCTCGCCGCGGACTTGCCGGTGGGACGGCCGGGACGTACGGACGATCTCGCTCACACGGTGGCTTGGTTGCTGTCCGCTGAAGCCGAGCACATCACCGGACAAAACATCGACGTGGCTGGATCCTGGATGTTGTAGCGAGGCTCAGTCGCTGGGGGCGGATGAGGAGTTGAGTGCTGGTTCCTCTGCATGCGGTTCTTCGGAATCAACCCCTAGAGCGACGAGCATTCCATCCCAGTCCACATCGAGGGGCTGCCAGTCACGGTCAGCTCCGGCGCCCTCGGCAAGGGCCTCAATGGCCGCAATCCGTTCTGAGTGCTGGGGGTGGGTGGAAATCCAGGCTAGGGAATCTGGGATGTCTCCGTGGAGTTCATTCAAGTGCCCGAAGAAATGAGAAAGGCCATGGGGATCGATGCCGGCTGCGATCATCATGCGCACGCCCTCTAGGTCTGCCTCGGTTTCATTCTCTTGGGAATAGCTGTTGACCCCCGCGAGGGTGAACAAATCACGAGCGATCGAAGAGAGAACGTCGGCATTGCCAAACAACAATGAAATGGATGCCCATAATCCCACTGAATGGGCGATGCGCCGCAGCGAATGGCGTTGGGTGACATGGGCCATTTCGTGGGCGATGACCCCAGCGACCTCCTCGGGAGACGAAGCTTGGGTGAGGAGTCCGGTGAAGACGGCTAAGTAGCCCCCGGGAAGGGCAAAGGCGTTGACCGTGTCACTCTCGATGACCTTGAACTGAAAGGTGGCTTCGGGGAAGTTGGTGTGCGGCTCTAGGCGCGCGATGATGGCTGCAACAACGCTGCGCACTGCTTCATCGGTGACCTCCTCGCCGCCCATGTCCATGCTTTCAAATGCCGCTTCGCCAATGGCCTCATCGACACTGTAGGGCAAGGCATCCACGGCGCCATCTACAGCTCCTCGGAACAATCGGGGAATCGAAAACACGGCGAAGCCGCAGAGGACCGCTACAGCGAGACAGCTCAGTTTGTGCCGCAGGGGCGATGCAGTGTTCTGCCCTTCGAGGCGAGCGATGGCATCGCCGAGGTCGTTGCCTCCCGCAGCTTCAACCGCTCGCAAGAAGCCTTCGTCATCGCTGAATGCACGCAAGGCACCGTCCTTGGCAATGCAATACACGAAACCGCCGTCGTGTTCCCGTTGGAGGCGCATGCCTTTCCAGGGAATCTGAATGGTCGATCCATCTTCGAGAGTTGCGATGAGACCATCGAGGCGCAGTCGAATGCGGGCGGGCTGCCGTTCATCAGGCCCTGAGCGCTGGTAGGCCCAACCGTCAAACTGCACGTCGATGTTATAGGCTCCAGTCACTGGCCGATCGTCCTGTGGGGTCATGCTTTGATTCCTCCCGGGGAGTCTGTCAGGGTAGGTTCGGGCGTGGGGAGCGGGCGCCGGATTGTGGTGGTGAGGTCTCCAATCCCGGTCACGCTGCAAGTGACTTCGTCCCCATCCTCCAGTGGACTGACTCCTGCAGGAGTGCCCATAAGAATGATGTCTCCTGCCTGGAGATGCAGGTGGGCAGAGAGTCTGGCGATGGCGGTGGGCAAGTCGATGACCCAATCGCGGGTGGAACCGTCCTGGCGCAGCTGACCGTTGACGTGAGCGGTGACACGCAAGGCGGATGAATCCAAGTAATCGCGGGGTACGAAGGCCGGTCCCATTGGACAGAATCCGTCCATGTTCTTTGCCCTGAACCAGGGGTGTCCGCGCTTTCGATCGGCGCCCTGTAGTGTTCGGGCAGTCAAGTCATTGGCCACGCTATACCCGGCCACGTGATCGAGTGCATCTTCGGTCTTGATGTGTTTGCCTTCCCATCCGATGACGACTGCGACTTCCGCTTCATGGTCGACACGCCCCCTGTAGTGAGGATCAACGCTGATATCGCAGGCGTGGGGGCGCAGCGTCTCGGGGAGCTTGTTGAAAAACAGCATTTCTTCGGGTACGGATTCGCCAAATTCCTCTGCATGGGCGCGGAAGTTCTTGCCCAGGCACAAGATCTTGCCCACTTCACTCGGGTCGAGGGGGGTGGCCAGGTTGTCGGGCACCCGATCGTTCGCCCCGAGGGGGACGGCCTGCCAACCCTCTGCGTAAGGGTCGGTCGATTGCATGGGCAGGATGCGTTCCAATCGCTCCCGGTCGAACCAACCAATTTCGAATAAGTCGCGCAGGTGTGTGGGCTGACCCCGGCGTTGGAGGAAGGCGCTCAGGTCCCAGTGGGTGTCGCTTTGGCCATCGTCCAAGAGCAGGCGACCTGTGGGACCGGCCTGGCGGTAGATGCGGAGGGGAGGCGAGGTCATAGGGCGCAGTATAGCGCCTCAGCGGACCCGACTCACGGGAGGGTCTCGCTCAAGGTGAGCAGGGCGTAGCTGGTGGCGAGGACGGGATTGCCTTCCCACCAACGCGGTGCATTGCTATTGACCCAGGAGCCGTCCAGTTTGGATTGCATGGCAAGCAGGCGTGCAGCCAATTCTGCACGCCAGTCATGCTTGATTCCTTCTGCATCGACGATTTCCTTTGCTCCGAACACGCTCAGGGCCCGGGCCATGGAGTGGAAATAGTAGAACAAGCCTTGGTAGGCGGCCGTGGGGTCATTGGAGTGTTCGAACCCAGGGTTGACATCCAAGGTGTAGTGTTCGCTGAGCCACTTCCAGCAGGCTTGCACCCGGGGGTCATTAGCTTGTAGGCCCGAGAACACCAATCCCTTGAGCAGGGCGTAGGTCATGGAGCCATAGGAGCGTGGAATCTTGGTTCCGTCAGAAAGCACCTCAAAGCCTGCCTTCGAGTCGCCCGGGTAATAACTTCCGCCGCCATCGTTGCCGGCTAGGATGCGTTCGGTCCCCGTGGTCAGTCTAAAATCATTGGATTCCGAGCGGTTCTGGCAGCGTTCGAGGAAACTGACGGCACGCTCGAAAGCGGCGTGGTCTTCTTCGAGACCGGAAGCGACAAGGGCCTCGAGGGCCATCTGTAGGTTCGACAGATCGGGGCGTTCATCGCCACCGTACCCAATGCCACCATAGAAAGGGTGGTCCGCCGAGTAGCCCTCCCCTTCGTCAGCCTGCAGCTTGATGAGGAACCCCTGTGCACGGGCAATCACATCCTTGTACGCATCCCCCTCGGCTCGGCAGAGGGCTAGAACACTGGAGGATGTGACGTAATTGGCGAGCCGCCCCTGGTGGATGCCTCCATCTTCGCGTTGCAGGCTTGCGATCCACGCAAGGTCCGCATCGATCACCGCTTGGATGTCCGCTGGGCGTGGAGTGGGGAGGGACTGAAGCGCGCCCACAACCATTGCCGTCAGTCCTGCATCCGGCTGTCCAGGAGCGCCCCACTTGCCCCCCTCGCTTGCGGCTAAGAGGAATCGGGCTCCTCTTTGCATCGATTCCCGAATCTGTTCACTGGAAACGGCGCGTGCGCTCGGGAGGGGCGTGGCTCCTGCGGGGACGGCGCTCTTCTTCTTGAGCAGAGGGTAGTACGCCGAGAGTTCAATGACCGCTTGGGCCGTTGCAGCGACCTTACCCCCTTCGCCTTCAAAGGAGCCGTCTCGATCGCGCTTCGCCAAGAGGGCGCGGGCTAGTACGGACGCTTCGTGCTTCGTCTCGGGGGTGGGCACGCCGCCGGGAGCCGGGTCGGCAATCCCCTGCTGGGCGAGCCAGGCCACGGACTTTCCCAGAGCAGGCGTGCTCACCGCATCCGGGTAATGAAAGAGTGCGCCCGCAGCGGTGCGGGTAATCGCAAGGCGCGCTGAGGGGGCTGCATCAGCGGGGGCAATCCACCCGGCGTCTGCCTGCTGGGCGATCAATGCATCGAGGGCCGAGGCGACAAAGGGGCCATCCTGTCGAGTGTACTTGCGTGGGCTGGTGGCGAGGGCGGTCAGCACCTGGGCGGTGGTTTGAAGGTCCGCACCATAGGTGCCCGTTGTGGGGTCCTGTACGGACCGTAACCATCGTATGGAGAGGTCGATCTCGTCCTTGAGGCCTGTCAGGTCCTGGGAGGCTGGCCATTCAGGACACACCCCAGCGGCGACCTCAGTAGCCATCTCAGCGGCGACCTCAGGGGGGGATAGCGATGCAATACTCGGACTCAGGGCTAGCAGGAATGGGAGCATGGGGTCACTAACGCACGGGAGAGCAGGGGGTTCAAGGGAGGCCCCTAGAGTATCAGGCTAGGGAGGGATCCCCTAGTGGAAGCGCTGGCACCACGGATCCTTGGGATCCTCGCGGTACCAACCCGCCCCTTCCGAAGCGTGAGCGGGGCCGGCTTCCTGGGACGCATAACCTAGGGCGGCCAGCTGAGCCAACTCTTCAACGCTCTGGGGCCCGGTCGCTTGGGAAAGCCCCGTGGCAGACGCATCTTCTAGCCAGGTGAGCAATTGCTTGCGAAGCACTCGGGCTCGCTCGAATTCAGAATCCACCAAATCCGTTTCACAGCCGGGGTCGTCAGGCAAGAAATACAATTCGACTTGGTGGGCAACTCGCTCAGGTTTGCGGGTATTACGTGCATGGACCACGAGGAACCAGCCCTCGCTTTCGATGGAGAATGCATGGGCGTGGGAACTGATGGCGAAGCGAGGTTGTGGTTGAGTATCACCATCCACCCAACGCATCAGATTCCGCCCTGGGAACTCCGACTGAGCTAGGCCGCTGATGTCGAGCAAGGTGCGGCCCAGATCCAAGTGGTCGACGGCATCGCGCACACGAACACCCGAGGGGCCGCCAGGCCAGTTCAGAATGAGGGGGATCGCCAATGTGTCCGGAAAGAGGCCCTGGTGGGTGTAATACAAACCGTGCTCCCCGAACGATTCTCCATGATCCCCGGTGAGGGCGATGATGCCCGTGCTCAAGCGGGGGTGGGCTAGGAATCCCTCTAGTTGCGAGTCGAGGTAGGTGACCTCGGACATGTACTGACTCTTGACGTACTCCAAGTCACGCACGGCCGCGTCCCAGGGCACCCGTCCACCCGCGGGCATGGGGGGGAGAGATTCATCATAAGGGTCACGGTCTCGGTCGTAATAACGCCAGCGAAGTTCGCTCGGCACCACATAGGGCGTGTGTGCATCAAACACATGCAGCCACACAAACAGGGGCAGGCCCTGAGCCTGGTCCAACCACCCATCGAGGTGCTTGATCGAGATTCGTGAGTCGACGTCGGTTTTTCCGCTTGGTACCCACAGGCGGTCAAATCCTTGGGAGAGCCCACTCTGGCGGTGGTTCATGTGTCCGGCACTCAGGGCGGCGATCGTAAAGAACCCAGCCTCTTGATAGCACTCCGCAAGGGTGGTGGCCTGTTCAGCGAGTACCGTGTTGTTGTCGATCATGCGCGTGTCTCGGGGAGAGAGCGCAGTCATGATGGAGGCATGGGATGGATTGGTGATATTCGTGGACGCGTATGCATCTTCGAACATCACTCCCCCGGCGGCCAACCGGTCCAAGAAAGGAGTTTGCACTCCGGCGTTGGTTGGCGAGGCCCCAAGGTGATCATTGCGGTGGGTATCGGAGGTGACGAGGACCACCGTCTTGGGGCCGGCCCAGCGGCGTTCTATCCGTGGGGAGGAGATTGCCACCACGCTGCTGCCCTCGAATGCTGATTTCAATTCTAGGCGCACAGTGATCTCGGTGGGTCGCTCGAGGGGAATCGTGAGCTCCACATCCTCCCACTGCTCGGCACCCGATGCGCCGGGGAGTCTGAACGAGTCTTGGGCCAGGGGGGCTGAACCTGGCGCGTCGCGCTCAAACACCTCGACGAGGACGCGTGGGCGTTCCTGGGGGCGTAGGACTTCGGCGGGGCGGGCCATTCCTAGGCGCAGGATTCCCCCGGGAGTGGCCTCCGCTTGAGCCGTAAGAGGAGCGCCCTGCCTCAAGCCAAGGCAGGTACGCGATTCGTTTCCGATGCCCACCGATTCGAGTTGGGTGGGGTCGGAGGGCAGGAAGCTGGCGAGGGGGACCTGCAAGAGGTCGACGCCAAAAAACGATGAGTCGTGTTTCAGACGGCCGATCAGGACCCGAACACCATCGAAATCTGTCTCACTGGTAAAGACGCCCGGAATGTCGATCAAGAGAGTGTCCAGTCGACCCGATCCCGTGTGCCGCAGGGGGATGCTCTTGTGGACGATCTCTCCTCTGCGCATGAGCGCAACCGAGACGTCGACCTTGCTGTTGCACATGATCTGCACCGCAGCACGGTTGACGCTTCCGGCCTTGAGTTCGCAGGGGATATGGATGGACCCACCTTCGGCTCCCGTCACCCGTAGGCCTGGGCGCCTTTTTGACAAGCCTTTGATCTTGTGTGAGCGAGGAGCCTCGTCGGTTCCATGCAGGTTCCAGCCTCTCAACTGCTCGGGCGTGACCTCGAAGCGCGCCACCGATTGAAGTGAATCGTCCACAGGAGCGACGGCTCCCTCGTGCTCAAATCGAAGGCGAACAATGCTCGCCGCATCGCGCGGGGCTGCGTCAAGGGGCTGATCAGAGCAGCTCGCCATACAAGCCAGACCGATGATGGCCACGCCGAGGGTCCACCGATTCCTCGCGTGCTGTGTTCGCACGGCGTTGGACCCCGCCACTGGGTGGGTGGGGGCTACTTGGAATCGAATGGGCGGCATGTGAGTCAGAGGATACCAGACTTCTACCCGCCCGATGGCGGACTAGAAACCAAGCGGCCCCTTCATGGGGGGCAGAACACCCAAGCTTACCTCACAGCCATTCGTGGGTGCAGAATCGCCCCAAGTGGAAAACAATTCACCCTTCGACGGGGATCTCATTCAGAGTCACGGCTGTGCCGTACGCCACCACTTCTGCGGCGGCCTTGGATACTTGGCTTGTCGCAAACCGAAATCCAATGATGGCATTCGCGCCCCGTGCGCGGGCTTCCCGCACCATGCGATCAAGGGCCTCCTCGCGCGCCTCGGCCACGAGTTTCGTGTATTCATGAACTTCGCCGCCCACGACCAACTTGAGGATAGCAATCACGTCGATGCCTAAATGGCGAGCCCGCACGGTGGTGCCCCGAACCAGGCCGAATGTTCTCGTGACCTGCTGATCGGGCAGAGTGTCCACAGTCGTAATGATCATCGTTTCACCAGGCGGTAGGGGTCGAGGGATTGGGTGCGCACGCGCGAGGAAAGGACATTGACGAAAAGTAGGGCGAGGCCGGCGCTGAGCGCAGTGAGGAGGACTTTGGAAAGGACATCCATGGGAGATCGCAGGAGCGTGGCGATGCTCATGGCAGAGAGTCCCAAGCCGCCTACAAGGACCAAGCCGAGACCCAAACCCATGCTCGTGGAATAAAGGGACTCCTGTTCGATTCTGTCCCACTCCAGGTCGGCCGGCTCGGGCGGTGCCATGGTGCGAGCCAAGACCTCGAGGGCTCGATAGTAGGCTACTCGTTGATTCAAGGCGGGCTCTGACGCGAGCCGTTGTTTGAAAAGCTCGAGTTCCGCACCCCTGAGTTCGCCATCCGCATAGGCCATGGCGCTGAGTTCGTCTGGGGTAGGGGTGGGTTCTGTCGACGTCATGGCCGGAAGGGGGGTCAGGCGGAGGGCTCCCGCGAATCGCTGGGAGTATCCTCATCTAATAGGGGTTCGAGGTGTTCCCGCAGGCGACGCCGCGCATGAAACAACCTCGACATGACGGTGCCCTCAGGGATTCCCAAGGTCTCTGCGATGGAACGGTAGGACAGGTCTTCGAAGTGCCGCAGCGTTAGCATCTCACGGTCGCGCTCGGAAAGTTGAGCCAGGGCTTCGTGAAATAGAACCGCGCGTTCGGACTCGAGCAGAGCCTCCGAGGGGTCGGCCGTCGGCGCGATAATCTCGAAGTTGTATTCCTCACCATCCGGACGCATTTGGGTTAGCGGAGTGCGCTGAATGCGCTGGTTCTTACGAAGGAAGCTAAAGCAGGTATTGCGCAGGATCCTGTGGAACCAGGGCAAGAACGGCTGAGAGGGGTCGTAGGTGTCCCGCGATTTGAAAACCTTCAGCAGTGCCTCTTGGCAGAGGTCGAGGGCGTCATGGTGGGAGCCCACCCAATTGTGTGCCAGACGAAAGCCACGCCCGCGCACAAGCGTGCTCAGGCGATTGAAGGCCTCTGGGTCGCCGGATTGAACGGCACCCATGAGGGTTGTGGCTTCCAAGGACATGGCCTCCTCGTACCGATGCCGCTCGTTTCTATTCAACGGTCCCTCCGATTTTTTTGCTTCAGGACCGGGTGTGGGGCGGTGGGAGGCGCTCATAAGGGCAGGCCACCCCCGAGAGCCATCTCAATGACGTGAGCGGCGCAGCGCGACGCCGCACCGGCGGGCCCTATGCGTTCGGCGGCCTCCCCGAGGTGTTGAATGGTTCGCTGGCGCCATTCCTCGTCATGGTGAGCCCGGTGGAGCAAGCCGCGGACTTCTCCGAGGGCATCGTTTGTGCCCGCACGAAGGCCCCGCTCGGGAAGAACTTCGCGTTGGGCGAGCAAGTTGGTTGTGGCGAAAAATGGCGTGGTCAGCAAAGCCGGAACCAGCCGCGAACGCATGCGCCCCCGCAGGGCATAAATCACAACCGTGGGCAGCCGATGGTGGAGTAGGTCTGTCAGTACCGTCCCCGATGCAGCCAAGGCTGTACGAGCTCGATTGAGGGATGAGTGCAATTCGCCTACTTCAAGCCGAGCTGAAAGGGGGCTATCCGCGAGCACAGACTCAATCAACTCGCGATGTTCTTCACTGGCTTGGGCAATGGTGATTACGAGGTCGGGGTCTTCATGGAGCAGGGGCTCTGCCGCCTCGAGCATAAACCCTAGGTGAGCAGCTACTTCGCCCCGCCGACTCCCTGGTAGGAGCACGAGTTCGGTGCGCTGGTCGGTGGAGTTGATGGGGTGGGCCTTAGGAAGACCGGCGAGCACATCCATTTGCGGGTGGCCCACATGGGCCGTCGGCACGGCGAGCTCTGCAAACCAGCCCGGCTCCCACGGGAATATGGTCAGGGCCCGTTGGACGACCTTGCGGTAGGCACGCACGCGCCACGGTCCCCAAGCCCAGTATTGCGGCGCAACCATGTGGACGCATGGAATGCCATAACGTCGCGCCATGCGTGCGATGGGAAGGTGAAGAGCGGGTGCGTCCACTGCAACCAAGACGTCGGGCGGTTCAACGGAGAAACTCTCGGCGGCCCGTTCGAGTAAATCGAGATAGAAAGGAATCTCACGCCAGACCCCCTGGCCTCCCATGGTTGCAGCGGAACAGGGATCTCCCACGCAGGCTACACCCGACTCGGAGAGGACGGAGGGTCCCAGACCCGTGAGGTGTGGAGGCGGGTAACCCGATCGGTCGCACGCCGCGCGTAAGGCCTCTGCCACCCTCGCCGCGTGGCCAGCGCTTGAGGTCTCGCCAGCGGAAATAAAGACGCGCAGTGGGCGAGTCCGGCTTGTACCTCGGGTGGGAAGTGGCGGCGACTCGAGGGGAGGTGGTGGGTCACCGATGTGGCGTGCGAGCCTGCGCCGCCAACTCGCACGGGTCAAGCTAAACGCCAGCAGCCGCAGGGGCAGGCAGCCGACGGTGAGCAGGGCCCGAGCCAGTTCGAACTGGGCGGCGCGTCGAGGCTTGGGAGGGCGGCGGATCATGGGGCAGAGCATAGTCTCTTGATGCTCCCGAAGAAGACTCCCGAATTGGATAGGGCCACAAGCCACGGCAAGGTGAGCATCGTCCCAGGGGCTTGCCTATACTGGATCGCGTGTTGCGCTTGATACTTTTTTTCGTAGCTGTCATCGTTCTCAATGGTTGGCTACCCATGATTCCGGTCATCGGGCCGGTATTCGCGGTTCCCCTCCTAGGGTTTTGGTTGACGGCAGCGGTTCTAGCAGGTGCGCTCTCCTATTGGGGCGAGCGCGGGCTCCAGCGTGCCAAGGCTCAGCGTGCCCTCTCCCAGTTTTCGGCGACGGACACTCCCTTCAACCGCGGAAAACTCGGGGCCATGCTGGTCTCCATGGGTCGATTCAAGAAGGCACAACCTCACCTGCATGTGGCGTTGGAGGCCTTGCCGAATCGAGCAGATTGGCACTACCGCTTAGGTGAGTCATGGTTGCGCACAGGTCATCCGGACAGGGCCATTGCTTGCTTCAAAGAGGCACTGGAGCTGGACCCAGATTGTGCTTACGGTCAAGCCGCATTGTTCATGGGGGAATCGCAGCTGGAGGTCGAAGATTGGGAAGCTTGCTTGCAGACGTTGGCCGCATTTGAACAGCGGCACGGACCCCAACCGATGAGTGCCTTCCTGCGTGGCAAGGCCTATTGGCGTGCGGGCAAACGGGAGCAAGCGCAGGCCACCTGGGCGGGCGTCGCAGACATTGCAGCAGGGGCGGCGAAGTATCAAAAACGCGAGGCAGCGGGCTGGGTCTGGCGCGCGCGGCTCGCACGTTGGGGTGTCGGTCGCGGCTAAGGAGCCTCCACGGCAAGTCCCCGGGTTGACAATTCCGCCGCAAGGGAAGGCGCATCGCGGAAGGTGATGGTGTCAATGCCCAGCGCTTGAGCCGAGGAGATGTTCTGTGCATTGTCATCCACGAGTAGGCAAGCCGAGGGAGAAACGTTGAATTGGCTCAGGGGTTGCAAAAAGGCCTGGGGGTCAGGCTTGCGTAGGCCCGTGTGACAAGAAACGAATGACCAGGGCAAGTACCGGGAGAGGCCGAGGGCCTGCTCGATTTGCTCGTACCAGTGGGGGTAGTTTGAAAGCACGTGGAGGGGCACGCCCGATTCGACAAGCTGCTCGACTATGGACTGCATGCCCGGCAGCCAGGCATAGCTCTGGGTCGTGATGGCCTTGAGTCCAGGCCCGTCGAAGGTGCGCCCGTCCTTGAAAAAACGGGAGAACAGAGTGGCCTCGTCAATCTGATTCAGCTCGAACTCAGCCCAGGCCGTAGGGTGCTTGGATGCGAGCAAGTCGTCGAAACTCATTCCAAGGAAGGCGGGCATTTCGATCCTGAAGGGGTCATAGACGAGAGTGCCCATGACGTCCATCAGGATCAGTTGAGGAGCGGATCTCGGGGCTTTGGCGGGCTCTAGGGACATGGAGAGAGGCTACGACCCGATGGGGGACTTGTCGATGTTGGCTGGCGTTGGCATACAATGTTTCCTCTCACTGCCTCCGTGCGAAGCGATAACCCCGCCACTCCAAACGAACAATGACCTCCCCTTATTCTCTTCTGCGTGTAATGATCCCCGCCGTGTGCGCTCTTGGTGCATGCCAAAGCCCCGACGTGATGACCATTGACGCCGAGCCACCCGCTGCTGCGTCCATGGATCAGATGATGGAGCGCATGATCTACCTAGGGACCCCTGCGGAGGAGCATGCGCTGCTCGAACAGCTCATTGGAACCTTTGATACACAGCTTTCCATGTGGGCCAGTCCAGGAGCCGAGGTCGTTGAACTCACCGGGGTCATGGTGAATTCCTGGATCTTGGGAGGCTGTTTCTTGCGCTCCGATTACGAATCTGAGTGGATGGGCCAGCCATTCATCGGTCTAGGATTGATGGGCTATGACAAGAATATCGGTGCGTACGTGGGGACCTGGTGCGATTCGTCGAGCACCATGCTCGCACCGGTGGCGCCCGGCACTCTCAGCGAAGACGGCACGCGGATTGTCACCCATAAGGAAATGATCGATCCCATGACGGGTGCCCAGGTTCACGTGCGCGATGTTCTCATCTTCCAGGGGCCCGACAAACATTGCATGGAGATGTACCACCAGCCCGAAGGCGAGTCAGAGTTCTTGATGATGCGCCTCAACTACACCCGTTCAGCGGGTTCATCACAGTAGTGCACTTGGAGCTCGGTCCAGCTGCCACCCATCCTAGACCACGCCCGTATGCCATCCCTGCCTACGATGACACTGGGCCGATCCGACCAGCCATCGTGTAAATCCGACAGGCTAGGAACAGCGGCTGCATTGGGGTGGGTGTGCCACACCCCGATGACCTGTAAGGCGAGATTCCTTGCGGCTCGTTCGGCACGCATCCAACCGTTTGGGCATAGTTCAAAGCGGCCTGCTTGCGGGCTGCGGTTGGTGACCTTGACACTGCGGACTACATGGATCCGGTTCGCTGCAGAATGGCCACAGAGGAGTCCGCAGGCTTCTTGGCCTTGCTGATGCGCATGGGGCAGGCTCCTAGCACGAATCAAGGCAAGACTGGCCTGGGGCTCTAGCACGAGGATCATGGCAAGCGGCGCTCCAATGCGCGCAGTCCTCCCGCGAAAGCCACTAGATTCAGGCCCAGGAGCCAGGCCGTGGGTTGGGGTGCGAGGTGACCCGTGGACAGGATGGAAGCGAAGGCCTGGATGTCTACAAGGCGGAAGGCTGAGTATTGGGTGATCGTCTTGACCATGTAGAGTGCGAATTGGGTGATGCAACCGAAGAGCATCACGAAGGCAATCTTGAGGGGTTGGCTGCCGAGAGCGGACAGCCAAAGGGTGACTCCATAAATGGCTCCCAAAAACAGGCTTTGGTGAATCGCGCACCAGAACAAGTCTAGGTATTCCATGGATTCGTCCACCATGGTGAGCAGGGCAGGAACGCTCAAGCTCGTGAGGAGCACAGGCAGGACGATGGCTGCTAGGCCCATCAAGTAGCGCTCGGTAAAGAGCCTCCGTCGGGTGACGGGCCGTGCGAGCCACAACTCCAGAGTGCCCCGCTGCGCCTCGCCTGCCACCGCGTTCATGGCGAGCAGCACTGCCGCTGTAGCTCCAAGGGTGTTGCAGCCCTTGAAAAAGTGCTGGGCCACCACGTAGGCGGGTACGCCAATCATGTCGATGATGTCCAGCTGGCGTGCGAGCATGGGGAGAGGTGCGGCCAACTTCTTGAGCGTGCCGGTGTTCTCTGAGAAACTCGGCCACCAGATGATGGCCAAGATGAGTAGGGCTTCGAGCACGATGAATAGTGCGAGGCCAAAGATTGCGTAGGTGCGTGCCTCCCGGGAGATTCTCATGTCAGATGCCTCGAACTCCGTAGAGATCCGTGTAAAGCTCGGAGAGGGAAACGCTGCCGTACTCGATGCGCTCCGGGGAGGGAAGGTCCACTTGCCGCTCCAGATGGGCCAAGAATGGACGGGGATCGCTGCCCTTCAGCCGCACGCTGTAGCGAGTTCCACGCTGTTCCACACGTTCGACCATTGGGCCCGCTAGGCGGTCTGGCTCGGTGTCTGAGAGTTCCTCTGCATAGGTCAGGTGCACAAGGCGGGCGGTGCGATCCTGAACGGATCTCGGCGATTCGTCCGCAAGGACCTTGCCTCCATGCAAGAACACCATGCGTTCACAGACCCGGTCAACCTCACCGAGGTGATGAGAGGAGAGCAGCAGGGTCGTGCCCGCATCGGCATCCGCACGCAGGGCGTCGAGAACCTGTCCACGGCGAGAGGGGTCGAGACCATCAGTAATCTCATCGAGGATCCGCAAACGGACCTTGGGTGCCATGGCTGCTGCAAAGCACAGTTGGCGTTTCATCCCGTGACTGAAGCCGCGTACCTTCTTTGTGAGGGGGAGGTTGAGCTCATGGGCGATTTCAAGGGCCCGAGTCTCGGCGCTCTCCTCGCGCCCGCGCAGGAGCCAACGCAGGTGTTCGTCTGCGCGCATCTCGCCATACAAGTGCAACTCACCTGGCGAATATGTGAGTCGCTTGCGGACCGCGGTGCCGTCTCCTTGGACTGGAATGCCGGTGACGGTGGCCTGGCCAGAATCAGGCCGTATCAGTCCAATCAAGCAGCGCATGAGGGTGCTCTTTCCGCTGCCATTGGGCCCTAGAAGGCCCGTGATGCTGCCCGGTTCAATCTGGAGGCTGATGCCATCGAGGGCTTGATTGTCCCCGAATCGTCGGCGCAGATCGGTGCACTGGATCGTCCCGAGGGCATGTTCTGCAGGAGGGGCGTGGGCATGCGGCGGGTCAGACAAGGTTGGGGAGAGCATGGGGGGATCGCTGTGGGGGAGCTTGTGCAGTACCGTAGCGTGCGTGGCAGCCGTACACATCATTTCTGAGTTGAAATGCGACCTCTTGGGGAGCGTGGAGCTCTTGGGTCGCGGGCAGGAGCGGGTCATTAGGCGTCTAGCCTGGGGGTCGTCGCTGCCCGGGTCGGCCCTAGTGGCGGGTTATCTCGCACGAAGGGAACGCAGGGCGCTGGAGCGATTGAGTGGAACAGAGGGTGTGCCTCGTCTGGTTCCGGCGAGGGGTTGGGACGTTGTCAGCCAGTCGGGGCGTCAACCTGGCCCCCGGGTAGTGCACTTGCGTGAGTACATTGAAGGGCAACCCCTGCACCGGGCCACCTTTCTTGCAGAGGATTTTTTCGATCGGCTCGATGATCTGGTGCAGGTTCTGCACCGAGCTGGGGTCTGCCACAATGACTTGCACAAGGAGCAGAATATTCTGGTGCAGACATCTGGTTATCCCGCGTTGATCGACTTCCAGCTCGCTTCGGTGCACACAGGCCCCACGCGCACTTTGGAGTCCCGCAAACAAGACGACTTGCGACACGTGCAAAAACACCGCCGGCGTTATACCCGCGATGGACGGGGTCCAGGAGGGGCAGGCCCTGATGGGGAGCAGCAGGGGTTGGGGGCGGACTTGGGGCGCACCATGGCCTCATCCCTTTGGCGACGCACGGGAAAACCCCTGTACATGTTGATCACGCGCCGCATCCTTCGCACCCAAGACGGGGAGGAGCGTCGGGCAAGTAGCGGTCCGTGGCCCCAGTGGGGTCCTGCGCTCGGCCCCCGGACCTCGCGCTCTCAGCTGGATTGAATCCCGCACTGGTGAAGAAAGTGCTCGAACAAGGGACGGCCGGTCTGTTCCAAGCAGAGGAAGGACTCGGGGTGAGCCTGGATTCCAAATAGGGGCCGTGTACGATGCTTGAGACCTTCGATTTCCCCCTGCTGATTGCGGGCGCAGACTTCCAACTCGGCGGGGAGGGTCGACTCATCGACGATGAGGGAGTTATAGCCGGTCAATTGAACTGGGGAAGGAAGGCCTTGGAATAGACCGCTCCCTGTGTGCTCGATGAACCTGGGTTGGCCGTGCAAGAGTTGGCTCGCAGTGGATAGTTGGCCGCCGAGGGCTGTGGCAATGGCCTGGTGGCCGAGGCAAATCCCGAGGGCCGGAGGGCCTGGGCTGGCTCCACTCACTAGGTGCCTGACCCACGCCTCGCTGCAGCCCGCCTCTCCGGGGGTGCCGGGCCCGGGACCCATCACGAGGCCCTGGGGCTTGAGGGCGAGGGCCTGCTCGAGTTGGATTTGGGTAGAGCGTTCGAGTCGAACCTCGGCCCCGAGGCCCTCTAGGGCGTGGGCGATGTTGTGGACGAAGGAGTCTCGATTGTCCAATAACAGGATCACGGCCACACCGTAACACCCCCTGGTGGCCCTTCCAATGGGCTTCGCGGGTGGTGGTGACCCCCCCCCTTGGGGGCACCAAGGGCGGTATCCGATGCAGTCGATGGGCCGGGTTGCTTCCAATCCACTCCTCGGGGGTCTATCGTTCGCAACGATGAACATTGTGATCGTCGGAGCGGGCGAGGTGGGACGGCACCTAGCCAAGATTCTCTCCCAAGACAAGCATGCCGTTTCCATCATCGACACAGATCCCGTCAAGGCTCGTACCCTGACGGAGTCTTTGGATGTGCAGGCTCTGGTGGGGGACGGTACGCGTGCCGATGTCCTGAACAAGGCGGGTGCCTCGAAGGCGGATTTGGTGGTGGTGGTCTCGGACAAGGACCGGGTCAATATGCTGGCGTCCCTAGTGGCCAAGCAGCTGGGGGCTATGCGTGTCATTATTCGTCTGCACGACACACGTCCTCTCGAGGGGTATGACTACTTCTACAAGCAGGCCTTGGGCTTTGACGTGGTTCTGTCGACCGAGGTACTCGCCTCCAAGTACATCATTGAGATGGTGCGCCAGCACCATGCGCTGGAGGTTGAGACCTTTGCCGAGGGCCGCGTGCATCTACGCCGTTTCCCCCTGCGCGAGGAGAGCGAACTGACGAGCGAGCCACTGCAGGGTCTGAGACTCCCGGCGGGTGTGTTGGTGGTGGCCGTCAATCGCAATGGGATGTTGTTCATGCCCAAGGGCGAGGACACTCTGCTTGTCAAGGATCAGATTTTCATTATCGGCGCGGCCTCTGATTGTGATGCTTTCGAGCGTCTAGCGGGTGAGAGGTCGGCCTTTCGTAGGGCAGCGGTGATTATGGGGGCGGGTAGCCTCGGCTCGCAGTTGGCGCGTGCCCTAGCGCGAGTGCCAGGCCTCAGCGTGCGCGTGATCGAACGCGATCCAGTTAAAGCTCGCATCTTGGCGGCGGCGGTGGGTGAGTCGGTCCTGGTGATCGAGGGTGACGCGACTGACTTGGCCCTACTTGGTGAAGAACGCATCAGTGAGGCCAATCTCTTCATCGCTACGACCAAGGACGATGAAAACAACATGATTGCCTGCCAACTGGCAAAGACCCAGGGGGTGGAACGCACCGTCGCAATGATCAACAAGAGTTCCTACGGAGCCATCTACGACCTCTTGGACATCGACTATGCAATCTCCCCGCGCCAAATGTGCGCCAATCAAATCCTGCGCTTTGTACGGGCCGGTTCGCCCCAAGCGATCAGCGTGCTTGCCGAAGGCAAGGCAGAGGTGATTGAGCTGACCGCTAACTTCCGCGACCCCATCAAAGTCAAGGCGCTTGGGTTGCCGCCCGGGGCCGTGATTGGTGCCGTTGTGCATGGTGATTCAGTGTTGATCGCCAAGGGCGATACTTCTATTGAGCGCGGCGATCGCGTCATTTTGTTCGTACTGCCCGATACGCACGCCGCCATCGAGAAGATTTTCCACGACTAGCTGCGGCTTCCCCATGAACTATCGCGCCGTCACCCGCCTTCTGGGCTTTGTCCTGCTCATTATTGCAGCGGTCCTCTTGGTCCCCGCTGCGGTGGGTGTGATCTATTCAGAACGTGCGGAAGCCGTGAGTTTCTTACTGGCTGCCCTGGTGGCCTGCTTGCCAGGAGCCCTGTTGGCTAGGGGACGCAGGGGTGAAAGCGCTGAGTCAATCGCAGCTTCCAGATTGAATGCTGCTGAACGCCGCCGGCACCTGGAGAGCCAACGGTTCTATCGCCGGGAGGGTCTAGCCGTTGTGGGGCTGAGTTGGCTGGTGGCCGGCCTTGCGGGTGCTGTGCCTTACCTCTTGACTGGGACATTCAGTTCGTGGGTGGATGCGTGTTTTGAATCGGTCTCGGGCTTCACGACAACCGGCTCCACAGTCATGTCCGCCGATCAAATCGATGGCATGTCCCATGCCGTTGCGTTTTGGCGCTCGTTTACCCACTGGCTTGGCGGGTTTGGAATTGTCATGGTGTTCGTGGTGCTGTTTCCCACCGGGGGCCGCAGCCTGTTTCGGTCTGAAGTGCCGGGTGTCGACCGGGAGGCCGCACACCAACGGGTGCACGACTCAGCACTTGCATTGATGCGCATCTATCTCGGGGTGAGCGTGATTGAGTGCGTATTACTGTACTTCGTGGGAGGAATCGGAATGTTTGATTCCATCCTGCATACCTTCGGCACGATCGCCACCGGGGGATTCTCCAATCACTCTGCGAGCATCGGATATTACGATTCAGTGCCCGTTGAGGTGATTGTGACGTCGTTCATGTTTCTTTGCGGATTCAACTTTGCCCTCTATGACAAGCTCTTGCGCGTGGGGCCGCGACCCTACTGGCGTAGCCTGATTGGGTCATCGGAGGCCATGGCCTATGCGGGCATTGCGTTGGGTGCCACGTTGTTGATTGCTGTTGTGTTGTGGCTCGATGGTGGTAGCAACGGTTTGGCTCAGGAGGGCGGCGGCACACTGAGAGACTATCGGAGCTTCTGGCAGGCCGTGCGAGATTCATCGTTCACAGTTGTTTGTATGCAGACCAGCACGGGTTACGGCACTGCGGATTACGATATGTGGCCGCAGTTTTGCAGAGTGCTGTGCATGGGGTTGGCTGTTGTAGGGGCTTGCGCAGGCTCCACGGGGGGCGGGATCAAGATGGTGCGCATCATGATTGTGGCCAAGGCTGCGATCGGAGGCGTGCGTCGATTCGTACGTCCGCGAGCCGTTCAAACTGTGCGCATGGATGGCGAGTCCCTGAGTGACCCTGTCGTTGCTTCGGTCACGAGCTATTTCGCCCTGTGGGTGATGGTGTTCATGGGGGGGACGCTGTTCCTCACTGCGTTTGGGACAGATCTCGAGACATCCGGGTCTGCGGTCCTCGCGACCTTGAACAATATCGGTCCCGGGTTACATCTTGTGGGGGGCACTCAGAATTACGCCCATTTCCATGACTTGGTGAAACTCGTCTTGAGCCTGTTCATGATTCTTGGGCGTTTGGAGTTCTACGCACTTGTTGCCCTGTTTGTACCAGGCTTCTGGCGCCGTTGAGTGCTCGGGGGCGAGTGCCACAGCCTGACCTGAATGGCTGACCGTGTGCTTTTGCTGGCTCCTGCTAGCTGGCCCCTGCTAGCTGAGGGGGATATCTCCGAATCGCCCCATCAAGGGTGCGTCCCTCCAGTCTCACATAATGTCTTCGCGGTAGACCCACGGCTTGCGTCTCAGCAAGTCTCGGCGATGTGTGGCGATGCGCCACAAATACTCGGGTCCCATCACGGCCAAGAAATGCTGGCCATCAATCTGAACCCGTGCTGAGACGAGCCCCACGAGTTGCTCCTTGGTGGAATCGAGTGGGTCGCGCCAATACACGCCCGCACCGACCTGATCATTGCGATTGCGCATGATCTGGGGGGAGTCGATCAGTATTCCTTGAATGCGTTCATCCTCGCGAACGATGACGACGGCATCCCATGGGCCCTCAGGTGTTCGCCCTCGCAGAATCAACTCGTCGCCCGGTTTGGGCACATGGAACTTCATGGGTACCGATGGCAGGCGTATGTCGGTTTCTGCGGTATACAGACCACCGCCGATGGGCTCCACCACCGAGGACTCCAAGTCGAGGCCGTCACCAAAGTGGGCCTCCACTTCGATGTTGCCGGCCGTGACGGTGCGACCGAGGAACACAACTCCATAGGTCGTTGAAACGCCCAATTCAGACCCCCCGGGGTGGTGGATACGCAGGGTGGCATCGGCTGCCTCTCGAGTACCGGCGCAGCTTCCAAGCAGGGGTAGCAAGAGCAGGGCGGTCAGGTGGGTTGGGGGATAGGCCATGGCGGGGGGGGGCGGTGTGCGGTCGGGTGCGGTGAGTTCGTGTGAGCGCGAGGCGTGCGGCACTACTTGCCTTTCACGATATAGTCTTCCCAGGCCCGTTCCAACTCTTCCCAGTCGACCCCTGCGAAGGCCGCGTCATTGGCCTTGCTCGGGTCCCCCGTCTCGATCAAAGTGTCTAGGTAGGTGGGCAGGATGGCATTCCAGTCCTTGTTCCAATACTTCGCTCGATTGGCTTGGGCGGAGCGCAGGAAGTACATGAACGACCAGCCGTGGGGGTAGCGTGAAAAGGTGGCTTGCTGGCCCGTGCGGGGGTTTTTTAGGGCTGCGCGCGCGTAGTACTGATCCTTGCTGGCCTCGGTCAGGACCTTGAGGGGAACACACTTGCCGTCGCGGATTTCCTCTTTGATGGTGGAATTGCGCCAGTCAAAGCGCCCTAGATCGTAGCGGCCACGTTTATTGAGCTTGTAGCCTGAGTAGAAATCGGCGTTGCCCTCGTTGTACCAGGTGCCCGGAGCCATGTTGGAGAAGAAGTAGTAGATAAACTGGTGAAAGGCCTCGTGGTTCAAGGTGGCCCAGGTGTTACGCCGACCTCCGCCCGCCTGGTCGTCAAAAATCACGAGTTCTTCTGTTGCGGACCACCAGTAGCCTGCGGACCCCTGGGGACCTCCATAGCGCAGGTAATCCTCCCGGCTTCCACAGACGCGGACCACACTGCATCGGGAGAGCTCGCGGGCGCTAGCCGTTTCCACCTTGCTTCGCTCTTCGATCGTAGGTTCCTGGTCATTGCCTTGCTCAGTACCCTCCTCGTCTCCCTCTCCCTTTTTCTTTCGGCTGGCTTCAGCGGCGCGCCGTTTTTTTGCGTCGGCTGCTGCGATGGCCTTTTCTTCGGGAAACTCCTTTTCGTACTGTTCCCGAATGGCTTCCAAGCGTTCCTGAATCTCAGTCAGGAACATGCGGTCATCGGAGTTTGAGATGACGAAGTAGTTTTCAGTCACGTACAACTCCCAGCCGGGGTTGGCCGCCACGACCTCTAGGAGCTCGCGATGCTTCATAGCCCGCACGCCACCCCCAGTGACAGCCGATGTGTCGAGGGATTCAAGATCCACACGTGCGAAGGTCTTGGCAATCTTGCGGATTTGTGAACGCCACTTGCTCCAGTCGCGTTTGTCGCTGGGAGCGCTGAATACGAGGGCGACAGTCTTGTCCTCGCTCAGTTGAAATGCCTGAGACCAAAAATGCAGAGCACTCTCAGTTTTTTTTCCGCGTGAGTCTTGGGCGATACCCTTTGCAAGGTAGAGTCGTTCGCTGGACCCGAGGGTCCCCTTTACTTTTTTTTCGTCTTCTTCGACGATTTCGAGCTCATCGATCTTGATGCTCGTTTGCAGGTCGACATCACGGCCTTCGAGCCACTCTTTGAGCGTGGGATAATAGGAGGTCACTGCTGCACGTTGTGCGTCGCGCTGTGCCTTGATCTCGGGTGCCTTGTAAGCGCGATCGAAAACCAGCAACCACATCGTGGGTGCGAACTGCGATCCATCTTCCTGGGTGACGACCCCATTGCGCTTGGGGATGTACCGCCCGAGTACATTGGGATTGCCGCGTTCGTCGGGGAAGAACTTCCAGTCCTTGGGGGTGCGAATGCGGAAACCGTGTCGCGTGCTTTCCTCGTAATAATCTCGTCCCGTCTTGGGGGGGAGCTGTGGGGCTGCATGGGATGCCGAGACAAGCCAGTCGGTTTCGCCCGGACCCAGATGGAGTAGGACGGACAGGAGCAGGCAACCGAATCGTGGGAGGCTTCGCATGGGGCGATTGAGGGTATGGGGTCGAATCTGAGGGGGGACTGCTGGGCCTCGGCTGGCCGGCATTCTCCGGCCGGAACCGGTGTCCATGCCCTTCGCTCGGCTGTCATCGAACCCTATCATAGCCCCGTGAAGCCACGGGATTACGATGCGATTTGTTTGGACTTGGACGGTACTCTGCTCAATGGGCAGGGGCAGCCCCTGCCCGAGGTCGTTCAATCTCTGCACGCGGCCCAGGCTCGGGGTGTGCAGGTCATGGTGGTGACCGGGCGTTCCAAGGTGGCCACTGTGCCCGTACTGGAGCAATTGGGGCTGGGCGGCGTGGCGGTTGTTTTTAATGGAGCCGCTGTGTATTGCACGGAGCGCGAGCGATTGCTTGAAGAGCGCACTCTCTCCTCCAGTGCACTCAGGGCTCTGCGGGGATATGGTGAGCGGACCGGAGATCTGACCATTTTGATGACCGCATCGGACAAGCTATGCGTTCATCCGCGCGATGACGAGGAGGCGCGCAGCCTTGAGGGACTCTTGGGCCTGCGTTTTGTGGGGCGCGAACAGCTTCGAGCGGAATATGTCATTCGCGTGACCTTTCTTTCAAAGCGCCCAATCGACTCAGCCGCCTATGCCCATGAGATTGAGTCGGCCGTGGGCCAGCCCCTATACACGACCCACTTCCCGCTGAATGTCTTGCCCAAGCATCGCGAGAGCACCATGCATGCCGTGGACGTGCAGCCACCTTGCCAGGGAAAGGCGGAAGCGCTGCGTTTGCTGGCTGAGCGTCACGGGATTGCCCCAGAACGGGTCGTGGCCGTGGGGGATGCTACGAATGACAGCGCCATGGTGCAGGCGGCGGGCCTCGGTGTCGCCATGGGGAACTCCATGCCCGAGCTCAAGCAGCAAGCCGACCGCATCATCGGCCACCATGACAAGCCAGCCATCGCGGGCTTGGTGAAAGAACTGTTCCTCTAGGGCATTCGATCCACTTGAGCCTCAAGCAGCGGAGGCTCACCCACGAGCCGGGTCGCAGCTAGGGTTCTAGGATGAGTTCTTGGTGTCCTGGGAGCTCTTGCCTGATGTTGACCCTGACTTGGACGACCCTGATTGGGATCCTGATTTGGACTCCTCCTTGGGCGCGGGCGAGTCGGCAGCCTTCTTGTCCGCAGCCTTGTCACTTTCATAGGACTTGGAGCGGTAGTCAGTTTCGTAGAACCCCGATCCTTTGAAGACGATGCCCGCCCCAGCACCGATCAGGCGCTGCAGCTTGAGCGTGCCACACTCGGGACACTTGCGCTTCGCCCCTTCACTCATGGACTGAAAAATCTCCAGCGTGTGGCCGCAGCCGTCACAGCGATAGTCGTAAGTGGGCACTAGGCGCACTCCTCGGCGCCCTCAGGCTCGTGACCAGTCTCTGCACTCCCCTTCGCTTGATCGTCGTCGTCCTCCGGGGGCTCGGGTGCCGCCGAAACCTTGACCTGTGCATAACGCAGCACATCGTCACCGATCATGAACCCTGTGCGCACCACTTCCATGACCTGGCCGGGCTCCACATCGGTGGTTTCCACCGTGGCGACCGCCTGTTGAAGTTTGAGATCAAACTTCCCCTCGGCTTTGGGCATGGGAGCAACTCGATGCCTCGTCAGCAGAGCCATGAGCTGATCGCGGGTCATCTGGACACCGGTTTTCAGGTTTTGGGCTTCCGTGTTCTCGACGGGTGTCAGGAGTGCCATGTCGAGGAAGTCGAGGATTGTAAGGAGCTCTTGGAGCAGAGCGCTGCGTTCGCGCCCTACAGCAGATTGAACATCGTCCAGGGTGCGCCGTCTTAGGTTTTGATAGTCCGCACGGGCCCGGTGCCAGTTTCCGAGATACTCGTCGCGCTCGTCTTCAGCCTTTTCGAGGGGAGTGCGTTCATCGACCTCTTCCGTGACAGCCTCTTCGGCATTCTCACTTGCCAGATCCTCCTTCTGCGGAGTCACGGCCTTATCCTCACCGCTGTCCGGACTGGTTTCTTGTTTTGCTTTCTTGCCCATGTTGAAAATGCCCATTCCCTAGGGACTAGGCGAAGTAATCCGCGACGCGCTCAAAGAAACTGCGCTTGCCGCCTGTTTCCTCCTCGATTTCCGCGAACTCTCGCAGGAGCTCCTTTTGACGGTCAGTCAGCTTGGTGGGGACTTCGCAGAACACACGGACCAATTGGTCACCCCGCCCGTGGCCTTCAATGCGGGGCAGCCCCTGCTCCCGCAGCCGGAAGATCTTGCCCGGCTTGGTGCCGCTCGGCACGCTCATTTCGCCTTTGCCGCGCAAGGTCGGAATCTCAACCTTGTCGCCGAGGGCGAGTTGGGCGAATGAGAATGGCACCTCTGTCAAGACATCGGGGCCGCTGCGTTGGAAGATCTTGTGCTCGCGTTCGCGGATGACGCAATACAGGTCGCCTCGAGGAGCGCCCACATCACCCACGTCGCCTTCGCCACTGATGCGCAGGCGCATGCCCTCTTCCACTCCGCTGGGAATGTTGATCTCGATCTCGGTCTTTTCCTGCTTGCCGCCTTGTCCGCGACAATCAGTACAGGGAGACTCAATGGTTTGTCCACTCCCCTGACAGGCGGGGCATGGGCTGGCCATTGAGAAGAAGCCAGCATTGCGCGCGACCTGACCCTTACCGTTACAGGTTCCACACGTCTTCTTGGAGGTCCCTTTCTTGCAGCCCGAGCCCTCGCACGTGTTGCAACGTTCATTGCGCTTCAACTTGACTGTTTTCTTGACGCCCTCGTCAATCTCCTCCAGGGTGAGCTCGAGTGCGATCTTCAGGTCGCGACCCGGATGAGGCCCCGAACGGCCTCGGCCCCCGCCTCCGAAGAGGTCTCCGAAGATGCCTCCGCCACCGCCGCCGCGGCCGCCTCCAAATACGTCCCCGAATGCCGAGAAGATGTCCTCCATGTTGGAGAACCCCTGGCCCATGCCCGCACCCTGGCCGAAGGCTGCGTGCCCAAACTGATCGTACTGCTGACGTTTTTGGGAATCGGACAGGATGCCATAGGCATCCGCAGCTTCTTTGAAGCGTTCCTCAGCTTGCTTGTCCCCTGGGTTCTGGTCGGGGTGGTACTTCAGGGCCAGTTTGCGATAGGCCTTCTTGATCTCCCCCGCTTCGGCATTGCGGGCGACCCCAAGTACTTCATACAGATCGCGCTGGTCACTCATGGGGTCGGTGGGGGGCTAGCTGGGGCAATGGGGGTGAATTGAATGTGGCGGGCGGACTCTGAATCCACCCGCCACAATTGCTGCAGGTTGCAGGGTGCTAATTGACTGAGCCTTCGATGGCCTCGTCGTCGGCGAGTTCAGTCACCATGGAATCGGTAGTGAGTAGCAGACCCGCAATGGAGGCTGCGTTCTGCAGGGCGGAGCGCACAACCTTGGCGGGGTCGATGACGCCTGCCTTGATCATGTCCACGTATTCGCCGGACAGGGCGTTGTAGCCCGTGTTGCGTGACTTCTCCCGGATGGTCTCCGCCACGACGGATCCATCTTCACCGGCATTCTTGGCAATCCAGCGTACGGGGTCCTCCAGAGCACGCTCGATGATCATGGCGCCGAATTTCTCCTCGCCTGAATAGCGGCCATCCTTGACCGCTGCCGCGGCCCGCAAGAGGGCGACACCGCCGCCGGGCACGATACCCTCTTCGATGGCGGCTCGGGTCGCGTTGAGTGCATCCTCGACCCGGTCCTTGGACGCCTTCATTTCAGCTTCGGTTTGGCCACCGACTTTGACAATGGCGACTCCTCCGGTGAGCTTGGCCAGGCGTTCCTCCAGCTTCTCACGATCGTAGTCCGAGCTCGTGTTTTCGATCTGGGTGCGAATCTGATTGACGCGCTCCTTGATGGCCTTGGCCTTGCCAGATCCACGCACGATGGTCGTACCGTCCTTGGTGACCACCACGCGGCCTGCCTTGCCGAAGAAGTCTGCTCCCACCTTCTCAAGGGGAATGCCGAGCTCTTCGGTTAGAGCCGTACCACCGGTTAGGGTGGCGATGTCTTCGAGGTAGGCCTTGCGACGCTCGCCGAAGCCAGGAGCCTTGACCGCACAGACATTCAAGATGCCCTTGAGGCGGTTGATGACCAGGGCTGTCAGAGCTTCTCCGTCGATGTCCTCTGCGATGATGAGCAGCGGCCCACCGGCTTGCATACCCGCTTCGAGGACCGGGACGAATTCCTGCAGGTTGCTGATCTTCTGGTTGCAGATAAAGACGTTGGCGTTCTCCATCTCGCACACGAGCTTGGAGATGTCCGTGGCAAAGTAGGGGGACAGATAGCCCTTATCAAACTCCATGCCCTCGACTACCTCGAGTTCGGTTTCGACTGCCTTGTTCTCTTCGACCGTGATGACTCCGGTGTCGCCGACCTTTTCGAAGGCGTCCGCAAGCAGCTCGCCGATCATCTCGTCGTTGTTGGCAGAGATGGCGGCCACAGCCTGCTTGTCCTGCTTGGTTTTCACCTTGCGGGACTGCTCGGCGATGGCAGTGGTGGCTAGAGCCACGGCCTTGTCGATGCCGTTGCGTAGGGCGATGGTCGAAACGCCAGTGGCGCTAAACTTGATGCCCTCGTTGTAGATTGCAGCTGCGAGAACCGTGGCGGTGGTGGTGCCGTCACCGGCCACATCGTTGGTCTTGTTGGCCACTTCCAACACGAGCTTGGCGCCCATGTTCTCGAAGGGGTCATCGAGTTCGATTTCCTTGGCAACGGAGACGCCGTCCTTGGTGACGTGGGGGCCGCCGAAGGACTTGTCAAGGATGACATTGCGTCCAGCGGGTCCAAGGGTGACGCGAACGGTACGGGCGAGTTTCTCGATGCCGGCCTTGACCTTTTGACGGGCGGCGTCGTCGAACATGATTTGCTTAGCCATGATGATGGTGGGGGGTGGGGTGTTGGATGGGTTGTGAGGAGGAGAGTGTTGGGAGAGGGAGTTGGAGGTGTGACTAGGATCTAGAAGCCCATGTCCATACCGCCCATGCCTCCCATACCGCCCATGCCTCCCATGCCTCCCATTCCGCCCATACCACCCATGTCGCCCATGCCACCCATGTCGTCGCCGCCGGGTCCGGGGGCGGCTTCTTTCTCGGGCTTATTGACGATGAGGGCGTCGGTGGTGAGCAGCAGTGAGGCCACGCTGACAGAGTTCTGGAGTGCGGACTTGGTAACCTTGGCCGGATCGACGATGCCCATGGCAATCATGTCACCGTATTCACCCTGCAAGGCGTCAAAGCCC
This sequence comes from uncultured Planctomycetaceae bacterium, assembly GCA_964469565.1. Classification (GTDB taxonomy): domain Bacteria; phylum Planctomycetota; class UBA1135; order UBA1135. The sequence goes on along the minus strand of CAYXZD010000020.1, from coordinate 19,540 downwards.
CAACTGGCCTGCTTGTTGCGCAGGACGCGGTGAGAAATGACAGGGCCGTCGTGGCCGGCGTTCTCGGCAATGCGCTCGATGGGACCTGCTGAGGCCGCATAGAGGATGTCGAGTCCCATGTTGTAGTCGACGTTATCCTTGAGGTACATGCCCTTGAGCACTTCGCGCGCACGCAGCAGCGCGCAGCCGCCGCCAGGTAGAATGCCTTCAAGGACGGCCGCCCGGGTGGCGTGCAAGGCGTCCTCAATGAGTGCCTTGCGCTCCTTCACTTCAGTGTCGGTCGCGCCGCCTACGTTGATCTGGGCGATCCCGCCGGTCAGCCGTGCAAGCCGCTCTTGGAGCTTCTCTCGATCGTAGTCGCTGCTGGTTGCCTCGATTTCGCGGCGGATCTGTGCCACGCGGCCTTCCACGTCTTTGCGCGGGCCCTTGCCTCCCACGACGGTGGTGGCATCGGAGCTGATGACAATCCGTCGAGCACTGCCGAGGTGCTCCAGGGTGACCTCATCCAATTCGATGCCGACATCTTTCATGATGGGGGTCGAGCCGGTGAGGGCGGCGATGTCATAGAGCATCTGCTTGCGGCGATCGCCGTAGCCGGGAGCCTTGACGGCGCAGACCTGTAGTACGCCACGCATCTTATTGACCACGAGCGTTGCCAAGGCCTCGGACTCGACGTCCTCGGCAATGATGAGAAGCTGCCCATTGGCTGTCTTGACCTGTTCCAAGAGGCCTAGGATGGCTTGGACGTTACTGATCTTGCCCTCGTGTACAAGGATCAGTGGCTTGTCAAACTCGCACTCCATGGCGTTTGTGTCGGTGACAAAGTGGGGCGAGAGGAACCCACGGTCGAACTGCATGCCTTCGACCAGGTCGACTTCGGTCTCCATTGTCTTTCCGTCTTCAACGGTGATGACACCATCCTTGCCCACCTTCTTCATGGCGCTGGCGATCAACTTGCCGACAGCGGCGTCGTTGTTGGCAGAGATAGTGGCGATCGAACGGATGTCGCTGTTGTCTTTGATGGGGGTCGAGGCCTTTTCGAGGGCCGCCGTCATTTCCCGTGCGCCGTCGCTCAGGGCGCGGTTGAGCACAGCCGGGGCAGCGCCGGCGGCCACGGCCTTGAGGCCCTCTGCAAAGATCACGGAGGTGAGCAGGGTGGCAGTGGTGGTACCATCGCCGGCCACATCGCTGGTCTTCGAAGCCACCTCCTTGACGAGCTGAGCGCCCATTTGCTCGTAGGGGTTAGCCAGTTGGATTTCCTCGGCAACGGAAACCCCGTCCTTGGTCACGGTGGGGGCGCCCCAGCCCTTGTCTAGGATGGCGTTGCGGCCGCGGGGTCCAAGGGTCGTCGTGACGGCTCGGGCGAGCTTATCGACGCCGCTGCGGATCGCCTCGCGGGCGTCATTCTCGAATACCATTTGCTTGGCCATGGAGTGCCTGTTCCTTGTCTCGTTCGGTGCTTGGGGGAAGGTGTGGAAACTCAAGCCCGGAGGAGGAGCCTCCCCGGACGTGTCCCCCGATAAGCAATAACGGTGCCGAGTGTGTTTTGATTCACAAGTCGTTTCTGGGGCATGGCTTACGAAATAACACCGCCCCGACGATGCTGCCAGGATGGCAGCCCTAGGGGGGGGGGCATGGGGACCCTGCCACTTTGACAGATAAGGCCTAGGGGCCCCAGGGGTCATCGAGCACAGGCCATAAGCAGGAGGCTGGGCTAAGGATGGAGTGCCTCTAGGGGCTAGGATGAGGGCCATGACCTCAACTGAATCTAGCGACCTGGGCCAGGGGATGAACTGGCCCACCCGCATCCCAACGTGTCTCCTTTTGCTGGCTGCCCCCGCCATACCCCAAGACCCACTCCTGCGCCTCGGGGAGAGCCCTTCCGATGCAGGGCCGCAACTGGAGATTGAGACCCTTCAAGGTGAAGTCACCCCACTCACCTTGGCGAGCCTGCCCATTGAGGATTTTGGGTCGGACGGTGCTGTGTTCATGCGCTTCGCAGGCTCACAAGCTGCCCAACTCAGCGGCGTCCCCCGTGACAAACAGGCCTGGATCACCCTGCACTGTGGCGCAAGCCTTGAAGGCCAGCTGATGGGCGGTGAGTCAGAGTTCTTGCACGTGTCCTTGCACGGCATCGCAGCGACGACGTTTCCTATCGACGAAGTGGCTTCGGTCAGGTGGCCCTCACGACAACCCACCAGCGGGAGCGTTATGCCTCAAGCCCCTGAGGAGGGGGACCGTCTCTACCTGCGCAGGGGAACGGGTCTGGATCAAATCGATGGACTCGTGGATTCCTTCAGTGATGAAGGTGTCACCTTCCAAGGACGCTTCGGGCAGCGCACCCATGCTTGGAAGGATGTGGTGGCACTCTTCATCGAAGAGATTGACTCGCCTGCCCCCTCCAACGAATCATCCCCGGTCGTGCTAGACATCCTCGGTGGCGGTCGCGTGCGGGGGGACTTGGGCGCCGTGACTTCGGCTGGAGTTGAACTGCGCACACGGGGGGGGAGCCACCTTCGCGTCCCCCTCGTTCTCATGCGAGAGCTGGTGATCGATGATGGTTCCTTTCAGTTCCTCGGACAACTTCCGATTGCTGACCCGGGACCCACAGATTTGTTCGGGGGTGGTGATGCCCTCGGTATGCGCTATCCACCACGGGTTGGACGAAACTATGCGGGTGCACCCCTCCTGAGCGGTGGCCGGACCTGGTGGCGCGGCCTTGGAGTCCACGCTCCCAGTCGCGTCACCTGGTCTTTGAACGCCCGCTACGCATCCCTTCAGACTTGGGTCGCCCTCGACGATTCTGCACTGACCGATCAGTACCAGGGATCGGTGATTTTCCGAATCCATGTGGACGGAAATCTGGCCTGGGACAGCGGCCTGATGCAGGGGGCGGATGCGGCCAAGCGAACGCCCATCATCGATTTAGCGGGTGCGCAAACACTCGTTTTGGAGGTGGATTCAGCCACGGATTCGTTCTTTTGCGATCGGGCCAACTGGCTGCGGCCGATCCTGATTGCGGCCCTGGAGGGCAATTGATCCAGGACCCTCACCGGTGGCCCACCTAGCGCGAGACCGCTCCATTTTTGGGCAGGGCTTTCTGCTGCCGCTGGAGGGCAAGGGCGGATTCCCTCAATTGTAATCGCTACACGTAGACTCTACGCCCCACGGCTCTGGTTCTGCTCTTGGCGAACCTCGGGCAACTGCCGGTAGTACAGGGCCTGATTGCCACCCTTTTCCTTGCAACGCCTGAGTGCGATCTCGGCGTGGCGGCGCATGGCTTCTACGGACTCCACGTCCGTACCATCATAGGTTTCAAAGCCAATGCTGGCGCTGATCTCAACCTGCAGGTCGGTCTCTGGGTAGGGGCCACTGAGCACAAAAATCTCTTCACGCAAGCGTGCCACCACGCGTGCAGCTTGCAGGCGCGGAGTGAAGGGCAACACAACAGCGAATTCATCGCCACCAATTCGCCCGCCCACATCCTCGGTGCGTAGGTTTTCTGTGATGACCTGTCCCACCAATTCGATGACCGCATCGCCGACGGTGTGATCGAAGACCTTGTTGACCTGACCGAAGTTGTCCAGGTCGATCAAGATGAGTGCGAGGTCCATGTGGTGTCGAGTGGCCGCTGAGAATTGCTCCTTGAGCCGAGTGTCAAAGGGAACAGGGCGCAGCAAGGCCGTGCGATCGTCGTGGGATGCAGCGAAGCGGATGGTCTCCAGTTCACGCTCGCGGTCTGCCTGACGCCGCAAGCGTTCTATGCGCATGCTGTATTCCTCAATGGGAGCGCTGCGCGCGATGAGGTCCCAGGGGCCCGGATCGAGGGTGCGGGCGGCGATGAGCGCGGGGAGTGGGTCGTTGGCTGAGGCGACCAAAAGGATGGGCACTGGGTGCCGATGGGCAGCGGCGCGCAGGGCTTCGAGTTCAACCACACCTCCCTTGGAAAGGGGGTCGATGACGACGAGGGCGGGGGGCTCCCGGACGATCCGCTGTTGGGTCTGGGTCAGGGCGCTCGATGTTTCTAGGCGCAGGTGCGGGCTCGCCAGGGGGGCCAAGCGTTGCCCGAGCCCACGGCCACGGTGGTCGCAGACGAGAATCAGGGCTGGCACGGGGTCGGGCATGGGCGCTTGAATTCGGGCACAATCGGGGGGGAGTGGGCCCCTGATGGCCTTTCTGCGCCCCTCAGAGCTGCCCAGTCCCCATGGAGAGCGCTGGGTCACCCTCCAAGCCAAGTGTACCCCACCCAAGCCCCCGAAAGCAGAGCCAAGGTCCATGTACATTTTCACGTTCAGGAGCCCTGGTTTGATTGACTCTAGAAGGCGCATCCGTACACTCATCGGCCCAATTCCGATTGGGACCGCTCGGGTGCTTGTGGCGCACGGGCAGTGAATCTCCTCTCTTTGCGTGGCGGGCTCCAGACCTTGGGGGTTGTCGCGGACCGGAGAGGCCCATCCATCTCGCGTCGGGCTCAGTGTCCGCGCATACCCTTTCCTTCCCCTTTGGCTGGCTCGCCAGAGCTATCCGAGGACCCATTCCAGGACTGCAAAAGTCCCAAGGACCATGGACAACAAACTAACCGTCAACCAGCTCATCGAAGCTGGTGTGCACTTCGGATGCCGCATGTCGCGGTGGAATCCGAAAATGGCCCCTTTCATTCACGGTAACCGTAACTCGGTACACGTGATCGACCTTCGTCAGACCATGCGCGGCCTCCTGCGTGCCCAGAATCTGCTCTTCAAAATCGCCTCAGAAGGCCAGTCCGTTCTCTGGGTCGGCACGAAGCGCCAGGTTCGCGGCGTGATTCAAGATGCTGGCCAGCGCACCGGCATGCCCGTGGTCACCGAGCGTTGGATTGGGGGCACCCTGACTAACTTCTCCGTGATCCGGTCTCGCCTCAAGCGTCTTGAAGCCCTCGAGGCCATCGATGATGCCAAGGTTGAGGAAATGAAGCTCACCAAGAAAGAGCTTGCCACCATGAATCGCGAGAAGCGCAAGATCACCCGCAACCTTGGCGGCATCCGTGAGATGTCCAGCATGCCTGGGGCTATGGTCGTCATTGATCCGTCCCGAGAAACCAACGCAACGCGTGAGGCCCGCAAAATGGGCGTGGTCACCATCGGCTTGCTCGACACGGACTGCGATCCAGATTCCGTTGATATCGTGATCCCCGCCAATGATGACGCGCTGAAGTCCGTGCGTTTGATTGTTGAGCAAATGGTCGATTCCGTGGAAGCGGGTTGGCACGAGCACGGTGAGAAGGCTGCATCCATGGACGTGGCTGAGAAGCGCGAAGAGGGCATTACCGACGACGTGCGTCCGACCCGCACCCGTACCCTGCCGACTCCTATCGCAGAACAGGCAGCCGCGCCGACCGAGGAGGCACCCGTGGCCGTGGCCGAAGCCGCTCCTGAAGCTGCTCCTGAAGCTGCTCCTGAAGCTGCTCCTGAAGCTGCTCCTGCCGTCGAGACTGCTGAACCCGCTGCAGGGGAGACTCCTGCAGGCGAGGCTGACAGCGCCAACTAGTCCCGACGGGTGACTCCCTAATTCAATCCCCGAAACCCCCCACGAATCGATAGATCAAGCGATGCCTGAGATTACTGCAAGTATGGTGCGCGAACTGCGCGAAAAAGCCGGCGCCGGCATGATGGAATGCAAGAAGGCCTTGACGGCCACCGATGGAAACATCGAGGCCGCCTTCGACGAATTGCGCAAGTCAGGTCTGAAGACCGCTGCCAAGAAAGCTGGCCGTTCGACGAGCGAAGGGCGCTTGGCCACCTGCGTTTCCGAGGATGGAAAGTCAGGGGCTATGGTCTCCATTGCCTGCGAAACTGACTTTGTTGCCAAGACCCCAAACTTTGAAGAGTTCTTGAACGCGCTCAGTGCCCACGTTCTCGCGAACCGTCCCGGTGACGTTGAGCAGTGCTTGGCGCAGGACTGGGCCGCCGGTGGCACAGTGGGTGACGCACTCACTGCCTTGATTGGCAAGCTTGGAGAGAACATTCTGATCGATGGCGTGCAGGCCTACGAGGTTGACGAGGGTGTAGTGTCCTCCTATGTGCACCACGATCAAAAGAAAGGGGCCTTGGTCTGTGTTGAGACTTCAGCGGACAGTGCAAGTGCCGCCGCTAGCCTGCGAGACCTTTGCATGCACATCGTCGTGTTCAATCCCGAAGCTTTGAACCGGGAGGCCATTGATTCCGAACTGGTCGAGCGCGAAAAGGGAATCATCCGTGAGAATCTCGCTGGCAAGCCCGAGGAGATTCAGGAGAAGATCATGGTGGGGCAGCTGGAGAAGTTTTTCGCTGGCCGCGTGATCACCGAGCAGCCCTGGATCAAGGATGACAAGTCAACCGTGGGCAGGGCCCTGACAGCAGCCCTCGGTGAGGGGACTCGCTTGGCTGCCTTCCGGCGCTTCCAAATCGGCGAGTAATCGGCTTGCCGTTTCGGCCGGGTGCCCCAAGGCATCGGCCGCGATAAACACACCGGCCCTAGGGCCTTGCGGACAGCCCCTTACCGAGTTTGATCGCTGGGTGCGGGGCTTCTCAAATTAGCGCTGGTGGCAGGGCGCATTTGCCCTAAGCTGATGACGCGGCGCCGAGCTCAGCGCTGCTGGGCCCGCACAGGGCCCCCGCTCTGGGCCCACTCTGGGCCCGCTCTGGGCTAGCCCTACTCCATGGGACGCATCGATCCAAACCACCCAAAGCCTGGCAGTCCGCGCACCCCGTTTGGGCGCGTGAGCCACTGCCTCTCCAGCCAGGGCCGTCTTGGTGCCCTTGTCTCCGTGGGATGTGGTCGTGCCGACTCCCTGCGCCGTGGGGCTTTTGTTGATTACAGTCGCAAACTAGCAGAGCACGTCCGAGACCAGGCGCCTGCCCACATTGAAGGTCTTGCGGAACAGGACTGGGCCGCAGGTGGGCTGACGGTGGCTCAATTCCAGCAGCAAACGGCTGAGGAGTTGCAGGATGTGATCAGCGTGCAGCGGATCGTCCGCATCGAGAGCCGCGAGGGGTGGGTCTTTGGCTTTGAGCATCCGTCGGGCACGAGCGGCGCACTCCTGGCCCTGCAGACCCAGGCTCCGCGGGCGCAAGCTGCCCGAGTCGCCTTGCTCGTGACCGGCATGATTCTCCACGAGCCGGTGGGCGAGTGGGGTGTGGGGGAACAGGGCACCCTCATCGAGTGGTTTGATGCGACCGGACTCGCGCTTCGACCCTGGGAACCAGCGGGTGGCCCGCCCACCCCGAGTGTCGAGTCTGCCGGGCCCGGTCAAACTTCGGGTCCCACCGAGCCCACCGAGCCCAGCGAGTCCAGCGAGTCCAGCGCCCAAAAGCCCACGATCGGGGCAGTGGTCGAGGACCGACTTGGCCCGGGATCGCGGATCGAAGCGTATGCGTGCTTCCGACCGGGCTCCTGAGCCCCTATCCTGTCGGCGTCCCCCGCAAGTTTCACACAGCCGAAGTACGACTCGCCTCTTTATCTGCCCATGGCCTATCAACGCATCCTCCTCAAACTCTCAGGCGAAGCCCTTGGGCATCCAGAGACCGGCCATGGAATTCACGTACCCAGCGTGAAGAGCATTGCCGAACAAGTGGCGCGCGTGGCGCGTTTAGGCGTCGAGGTCGCGCTTGTCTGTGGAGGCGGCAATATCATGCGGGGTGCGGAATTCAGTGAGATGGGGGCGCACCGCGCCAACGCGGATTACATGGGCATGCTCGGGACTGTGATCAACGCCATGGCCTTGAGTGATGCCGTCGAGCAACAGGGCGTTGAGACGCGGGTGATGACTGCGCTCGAAGTTCGCCAAGTGGCTGAGCCCTTCGTGCGCCGCCGAGCGGATCGACACCTCTCGAAGGGACGTGTGGTCCTGTTGGCTGCGGGAACGGGGAATCCGTTTTTTACGACAGACACGGCGGCAGCCCTGCGCGCCAACGAACTTGGCTGCGAGGTGCTCTTGAAGGCCACCAAGGTGGATGGGGTCTATACAGCCGATCCCAAGACCGATCCGAGCGCCCAACGCTACGATAGCCTCGATTACATGCAGGTCTTGTCGCAAAACCTGCGAGTGATGGACAGCACAGCGGTTACCCTGTGTATGGAGAACAACCTGCCTGTGGTCGTGTTCGACCTGTTTGCGGCGGGCAACCTTGAACGAGTTGTGCGGGGCGAAGAGCTCGGCACCTGGATCCGGAAAGAATCATGAGCTACGAAGACGTTTTGAAAACGGCCGAGGAACGCATGGGCAAGGCTCTCAGCCACGCTCAGGACCAGCTGCACCATATCCGCACATCGCGGGCCTCGACGGCCCTGGTGGAAAACCTGCGCGTGGACTACTACGGGACACCCACGCCCCTCAATCAGATGGCACAGCTCTCGGTACCCGAGCCGCGCCAAATCATGATCAAGCCCTTCGATGCTTCGACGCTGCAGGAGATCACGAAGACTTTGCAGAAGTCGGACCTCGGTATTAGCCCGGAGAATGACGGTAAGGTGGTCCGCCTCACCATGCCCCCCCTGTCGGGGGATCAGCGCCAGAAATACGCCGCCAAGGCCAAGGATCTGGCCGAAGAAGGCCGCATCGCCATGCGCAACGTGCGCCGTGACGCCAACAAGGAAGCGGACGCCCTGCAAAAGTCCAGTGCGATCACCGAGGACGATAACCGCGACTTGCACGATGCCATTCAAAAGCTCCTCAAGGATTTTGAGGGCAAGATGGGTGTCGTTCAGGACAAGAAGACCCAGGAGATTCTCGAAGTTTGACCCTGGGTGGATGATGCGGATTGCCGCTTAGAGGGCGGATCCCAGTGGCGACTGCTTTGAGTCCGTGGCTGTGTGCGCCGCTAAACCGGTGGCCGAGCGCAGTGGTGCCCGGGAAGATGTTGCTCGGGCTGCTTGTAGATTGCCGGGTTCTTTTGGTCTAGAATCCGCGCCGCCGGAGCGGCCCCATGCGGGACACTTCGGAGATACGACAAAAGGTGGGCGCGTAGCTCAGTTGGTAGAGCAACTGGCTTTTAACCAGTAGGTCCCAGGTTCGATCCCTGGCGCGCTCACCATCTTTTGTCGATCCACCTCTCAGACGGCTGTCGTTGACGAGATCCACTCCAGTGCAGGGGGGCCGTTTTCTGGTTCACACAGCCCACCCAGTGCTTTGGGCAACGATTTCACTTGCTCCCAAGACCTTGGAACGCGACATGGAATCGAGCCGGCGCTCGCTCGTGCCCTGCTGCCCTACTCCACTGTTGCGTGGACCGCGCCTTGGCAAGCAGCCTCCACCGCTTCGATGGTCTTGGGGATCCCGGCAGTCATGTTCTCGTAGCCCGATTCGGTGATGAGGATGTCATCCTCGATGCGGACACCGATTCCCAGCCAGCGCGCTTCGACATCGGTGTTGTCGGGGTCGACATACAGACCGGGCTCTACCGTGAACACCATGCCGGGTTCGAGTATGCGTGAGGTCCCGTCCTGGGCGTAATAACCGCAGTCGTGAACGTCGAGCCCCATCCAATGTCCTGTGCGATGGGGGTAGAAGGCCATGAACGCCTTCGATTCGATAATCTCCTCCGGCGTGCCCGTCAGGAGTCCAAGTTCGATCAGTCCCTCTACGAGGTGCTGAAGGGCGACCTCGTGCACGGAAATAAAGGAAACCCCGGGAGCGCAGTGCTCGATGGCAGCGATTTGCGCCTTGAGCACAACCTCGTACAGCGCGCGTTGTTCTGGGGAAAACGTGCCGTTGACGGGGAAGGTGCGCGTGACATCCGAGGCGTAGTAATCCCACTCGGCGCCAGCATCGATCAGCAGCAAGTCCCCGTCGGCGAGTTCGGCGTTATTCTCCACGTAATGCAAGATGCAGGCATTGCCTCCGCCTGCCACGATGTTGTTGTATGCGGCCCCGGTGCTGCCTCGGCGCTGAAAAGTGAAATTGATCAGTGCGTTGACTTCACATTCGTTCATCCCGGGCTGGACTTGAGCCATGGCGGCTAGGTGGGCTTCTGCTGTGATGGCTGCCGCTGCGCGAATCTTCGCCAGTTCGGTATCACTCTTGAAAAGACGAAGCTCATGCAGGATGGGCAGGTGATCGACGAGGCCGGTCATGGGGCGCACTCCACCCCGGGCTTTCTTTCTCACGCTGTTGAGGGTCTCGGTCATTTTGGCATCGCGCTCGGCATCGACGCCCATGTGGTAGACCACCTCCTCGTAGCCCGTCAGCAAGCTGGGCAATTCGTCCCACAGGCACTCGATGTCCCGTGCTTCGTCTACTCCGAGGGCCTCAGGAGCTGCCTCCAAGCCCAGCCGCCGTCCGTGCCAGATTTCCATGGCCTTGTCGAGTTCTCTTAGAAACAGAATCGAGCGCCCTGGGCCGTCCCCATCGAGATCGGGAAGCAGGACCAAGCAGGCTCCCGGCTCAGCGAATCCCGTCAGGTACCAAAAGTCACTGCTGGGCCGGAACGGGAAGTCGCAATCGTGGTTGCGCACCTGCATGGAGTAGGTCGGAATGACCGCCGCGGTGCCGGTGGCCGATAGGCAATCAAGAAAACGTGCTCGGTTGTTTGGGTACATGGATTCGCTGTAAGGATGTTGGCAGGTGGGCCTACGATACTCGATCCACCCCATGGGAGCCTGCACCAGTGGGAATTCCCACGGGAGTTTCGCCCTCGGCAAGTCCGACATGGGGCCCAGGGTCGTGTTCGTGGTGTCGAGCTTTTAGCCCGGACCGTCCCCGGGGATTGTCTAGCGCAGGATTCGCGAGCTGGCTCAGCGGGCTATCCGGCGCACAGAAACGGTGATGGGGATCGGGCTCGTGAGGGGAGCGAGTTGCTTCTCGAGTGCAGCGATTTTCGTCCAGGTCAGTTTCAGGGAGTCCCCGTGGATGCTTGCATAGCGTGCGCGCCGACTTTCGACCGTGCCCCCTTGCTTGACCTTCCAGACCTCGTCACGCACATCGGTCAAGACAAAGCGCCGGTACCGGTCGATGAGTTTGCCCAGCTGTTCGGCCCTCTGCACCACGTCTGGGTGGGTGGGGAACTCGAGTTGCAACACCGATTCACTCCCGGTTTCCCGGGCGCTCACTTCGAGGGCCACCGGTTTTTGATCACCCAGTTGGATCTCATAGCGGTCGGCAGGGAGGGCGCTGGCGTCGAAGCGGTGGAATCTCCAGCGGCTGCCCAGGCCCCCGGGCAAAGGCCTGCCTAGAATCTCGACCGTACTGGCCGCTCCGGGATCCGTTGGACGGGGCAGGGGTGTGAGCGCAGGCTGGTTGGGGGGCAGGAGTGCCTCCAACATGGCTGCGGCCATGACCAAGCCTCCTTTTTCATCTGGGTGCACTCCATCGGGGATGATGGTGGCCTTGGGGTCATGGGTCCGTAGGGACTCTGTGGTGTGCCGAAGCGGACCATTGAGGTCCACGAAGCGCGCTCCGTATTGCAGAGCGAGGCTGCGGCAGGATTCTCCGTAGAGCAGAAGTGTGTCGTTGTAGCCTGGCGCGGGCTTACGCGGAGCCTGGACGCTGGCGGCGTCGTAGTAGGAGGGGGACAGGAGTACGAGTTGGGCATCAGTTTCCTCACTGAGGCGCTTCACGATGCGCTCCATGTCCTGGCGATATACATTGAGCAGGTCTGCATCAGCGGCCCTGTAACGAGCATCGTTCATGCCCAGCAAGATGGTGACCACGGCTGGATCCTGAGCGATGACCTCCGCATCCAAGCGTTCAAGGGCTTGGCCGGCGACGTCTCCACTGATACCGGCATTGAAAAACGTCAGGTCGAGATCGGGGTACAGGCACCAGAGGGCCTGCTGGAAGGGAGCCACATAGTGGCCTGCATGGGTGATGCTGTCGCCGAGGAAAACGAGTCGATCGCCCCGCTTGAGGTGGATGGGCTCGCTCGATTGACCTTGGCATGGACTCAGGAGAACTAGCGAGCAGAGTCCAAGTCGAAGGATGTTCTTCAAGAGGTGCATTGAACTGGGGGGGGCCTGGATGGAGCGGTCTATCGCTGTTGATCGAACGCGGGGAGAAGGAATGACTCGGTGGCTGCAGCGAGCCAGACCAACTGACTTGCCCGTTCGGGACCGGGGCCAAGGACCATACGCGTGCCCGTCCATGCAGCCTTGTGATGATCACTCGAGCCCAGGGAGACGGGGATCTTGAGGAGGTCCGCGAGGGTCTGGCTGATGGCCTGGAGTTGCGGGAGCTGGGGATCTGATTCGGGGAGTTCGAGGAAGAGTCCCTCTTCGCGTAATCCTGCGGGCAAGTGGCCGGGCTTCGGGGTGGGGCGGGCCTTTGGGGCGGGCATCATGCGCCCCCAAAGGGTGTGGGGTTCCTCGCCAGGCTTGAGGTCCACTACGATCGGCTGGCGCAGGCTTTCGGTTTGCATCCAATCGAGGTACTCAAGGCGGATTTCGTAGCCTTCGGGCTCGGGAATCACGATGGAGACCCGGGCCGGCTGGCCTCCCCTGTGGGCCACATCGATTTGGACGCCGCTATCCTCCACGCTGATCGTGAGGTCGACCCAAGCTTCCCCAATGCGCATGTGGCGCACGCTGGCCTTGCGCCAGAGGACCCCACCGGGAAGGGCCGGCACCTGACCTTCTTTCAGTTCAGGAAGGGGCGGAAGGCAGGGCCTTAGGAGCACACCATTGGGTAGTGGGGCAAGAACACCGCCCATGAGGACCTTGGAGTCGAGGGGAGCCCCCGGAAGCAGATAGTGGGTAACGGCGGCCACCCAAGCGGGGTCTGCTCCCAGCCGCTCGTAGTGTTTCCATGCGTCACCCATGCGCCCCTGAGCGCGGGCGAGGATGCACAGTGTGGCACGGGCTGCGGGATCGCTCTCCCGCGCCTCTTGCTGGAGAGCCTTGGCCCACAGGTTCCAGTGCAAGGGGCGCGTCCAGTCCCAGGCTTGGCCGGGCGCGCTAGGTTTGCAGGTTTGGAGCAATGGGGGGGCGAGCTCCCTAGGGCGCGTGACCGACCCAACCCCGGCCCATGCCTTGGCTGCGGAGCCATCGGGAAACTCGATTTGGGCTGTGCAAGG
>CAYXZD010000020.1:1729-6418 GCA_964469565.1 uncultured Planctomycetaceae bacterium | reverse complement strand
GGGTGCGGACACAAAGGAGCCCGTCGTTCGCTGGATCTCTCTTCCCAAGCGTCAGACGGGCTCCACCTGTCCCGGGGGGGACGGGGTTTCATTCAAGGGGCTACTTGTAGCGCTCCTTGAACTCCTTGGCAGCGGCCGCGCGGCGGGCTGCTTCTTCTGGGTCCATCTCGCCGATGAACCACTTGTGGTCATCGGTGGCGAGGACCTCTTCGATCTTCTTGTGCAGTGCCTCGGCAGCTGCTTTCTTTTCGGCGTCCTCGGAGTGCAGGTGCTTTTCAGCGAGCTCTTCGAGTTCGGGGATGTACTCCGTATAGAAGTTCTTGGCCAAGTCATACGTACCGTGCCAATGGGTGTAGTCCGGACCCATCATGGCGGCAGCGTGCCGGGCTCGACGCCCTTCGTGGTGCCACAGTTCGAACCAGATGAAGTCGATCTTGTTACCGAATTTCACTGGTTTCAGTAGCGGCTTGGCGGCGTTGTAAAGTGCCAAACCGGGTTTGGCGTACTTTTCGTTGTAGAGGTCAATGAGACCGTCGTACTGGATGTAGAAGTTGTCCACCCAAGACTGGTTGTGACAGTTGAGGCACACATCCTTCATGCTTTGTCGGCGGGTCTGCCAGTTGACTGCCGCGCCGGGTAGCCCCATCTTCGCGTCGGCCACCTCGGGCCGCACGGAGATCTTAGGCCGGTTGTTCCAGCTGATGCGCATACCGATGTCGTGGGTCACGGGCTGATTGCGCGTGGCGGACATATGGCACGTGGCGCAGGTGGGGGCGGCCGAGTAGTCCTCGCCCACGATCCACTTGGCCGAGTCCATATTCATCTTGTCCAGGTTGGCTCGGAACGCGATGCCGTGCTTGGACTCCTCGTACACCTCTTTCTGGGGGTGGTCCGGTCCCATGTGGCACTTGCCACAGTTGTCGGGATGCCGTGCCTGTTCCGCGGAGAACGAGTGACGGGCGTGGCAGGCTGAGCAGGAGCCTTCGCTGCCATCGGGGTTGAGGCGACCGATGCCCGTGTTGGGCCAGGTGGCCGGATCCAGCTTGCCGCTGGGTAGAACCTTGACCTGGGAACCGTGGCACTGCCAGCACCCGCTGACTGCGGCCGCGGAGACGCCTTGGGGGAAACCCTCGGTGACGAGGCCCTTGTTGCCCTCGACGACCTCGGCGAGGACGTTATCGAGGGATCCAAGAATGCGGCCTGCCTTCGAGTGGTGGGACCCGGCAAACTCTTCCACTTCCTTGCTGTGGCAGCGGGCGCAGTCGCGCGGGCTGACGATCACAGAAATGGTGTAGTCGTAGTGCCGGATGGCATCCACATCGTCTTTCTGGGCCTTGTGGCATTCATAGCAGCCAACATTGGCGCGATAGTGCTTGCTGACGCCCCATTGCTGGTACAGGGATGGGTTGTCGCGCTTGTGGCACTCCACACACTCAGCGGTTTCACGGCTCATCTCCCGCAGGGCGATGGCCTGGGCGGGGGGGGTACTGTGTACCGGCGTGAGGGCCGCATGGGCGGCATCGTCTGCCACCTCGGGCTCGGGGGGCACGGGCAGGATCGTCCCGGTGGCTGGGCAACCTTCCGGTGCAATCACCATCCCTGCGGCCTCGGGGGTGAGGGCTTCATGGGCGGCGGCTTCTAGGGCCGCACCCTCTGCGTCAAGGACAGGAACAGACGGGGCCAAGGCGGCCACCTCCATTTCTGCAGCAATATGTCCAGCGTTGAGCTGGGGTTCAGATTCTAGGAAGAATGGGGTAATGGCGGCGGATGCGGCCAACAACGCGTAGGGCAACCTCATGGCTGGTTTCCTTGCACAGTTGAGCGACGGGATGTCGCAGGGAAATGGGGCTCGTAAGAGCGGTCAATTGTCAGTTCGCCCGAAAGCACGGGAATCGTGACGCGCACCAGAATCGTGTAGATCATGAGCCCGAAGGCCCAGATGCCCAGACAGACGAGGGTTTCGTTGAGCGTTGGTGCGTACTCAACGATTTCCCCGATGGGCGTAGGAACGAACGCGGGGATGATCAGTCCCATGCCCTTGTCGATCCAGATCCCGATGATCAAGAAGACGCAGGCCACGTCGATGTATTTGAGCTGACGCCCCACGGGCAGCAGCAGGATGAACAAGGCGATTGAGTTGAGGCCGATGGCCGTCCAGATCCAGGGCACGAGTGCGGACTTACCGTGCAGGCCTAGGAATAGATAGCGCGCCGAGGCGCCGTGTGCCGAGTCGGTATAAAACTCCGTGAACACTTCGCAGGCCAAGAGGAACATGTTGATCAGCAGGGCGACCGTGACGATTTTCGTCAGGGTCATGAGTGCCTTGCGTGGGACCTCGTAGTTCGTGAACCGGTCGACGACCTGGAGGGTCAGAATCAGAAAGGCTGGACCCGCCGCGAAGGCCGATGCCAAGAAGCGCGGGGCAATGATGGCCGAATTCCAGAAGGGTCGACCGCCCAGGCCCACATAGAGGAAGGCCGTGACCGTATGAATGCTGATGGCCCAGCCGATGGCGACGAATACAAAGGGAATGTAGAACGAGCGACTGGGTTTCTTGCGACGGTAGGCGCAGTAGATGAGATAGCCGCAGATGTGCAGGTTCAGCAGCAGGTAGCCGTTGAGTACGATCACGTCCCAAGCCAGCATGGACATGGGGAAATTGAACTTTAGCAGCAGATGATGGAATCGATCGGGACGACCGAGGTCGACCGTCACAAACATCAGGCACATCAAGATCGCCGCCACGGCCAGCAACTCCCCGAAGATGACCAAGTCGTGCAGTTCTCGGTTGCGGTAGATGTACACCGGGATGACCAACATGGCTGCGGCGGCGGCCATGCCCACGAGGAACGTAAAGTTGGCGATGTACAGGCCCCAGGAAACCTGGTCGGTCATACCGGTGGTGGCGAGCCCGTCCACCAGTTGTTTGGCGTAGGCATTGAGGCCCAGCAGGCTGACGGCCGACAGGCACATCATCCAGGTGTAGTAACGCCGATCGCCTACGAAACTGACCCGGAAGCAGCGATAGAGGAAACGCATGTACTCTCTCATCGCTGCTGCCCCCCGGAATCCATCGTTGCGTCGAAGTCGTCGCTGCGGGGCCGGCGCTCGTCGAAGTAGTAGAAGAAGCGTGGCAGTGTGCCGAGCTCTTCCTTGAGGATCAGGATGCGTTTGGTGCGTAGTATCTGAGCGACTTCGCTCTCGGGGTCGAGCACGTTGCCGAATTTGCGTGCCCCGACTGGGCACACTTCCAAGCAGGCGGGCAGCTGGCCCTCACGCGTGCGCTGCAGGCAGAAGTGGCATTTCTCCATCACGCCCTGTTCGCGCGGACGATTAGAGAGGTAGCTCATGTCGGGATTGACTTCTCCCGAGGGCACGGACGGTTCGGTGAAGTTGAAACGCCGGGCGGAATAGGGGCAGGCTGCTTCGCAATAGCGACAGCCAATGCACCAGTCATAGTCGACAACCGTGATGCCGTCGGGTTCGGTCCAGGTGGCTCCCACGGGACAGACCTTGACGCAGGGCGCATTGGCGCACTGGTGGCATTGGATGGGCAGGTAGAAGCTGTCCGCTGCGGGAACGTTCTCGTGTTCGTAGTGGCAGGTGCCCTTTTCCAGGTCCAGTGTCCCGTTGGGCATTTCGAGCACGCTGATGTACTGCACCTCAGGTGAACGACTTTGGTTGTTTTCGCCGACGCAGGCGTGTACGCATTTGCGGCAACCAACGCAACGGGAGATGTTCAAGGCATAGACGAATTCAACGCCGTCCATGGCTTCAGGGGCCGAGACGTTGGCATCGACCCCGTGCCGCTTCTTGACCTCTTGGGTAATGCGTTGAAGCGTTTCTTCGAGATCCTCGGGGCTCATCTCCTTGTAGTGCTTTTGGAGAAACTTCTCGATCGTGGGGAGATCGTCGGGGTCCATGTCCTTGAGGGGGCTCAAGGCGGCGGCGACCGCGGAGACGGCTCCCACGGCCGTGGCGCTGTTGCGCAGAAAACTGCGGCGGCCCGTGTCGATGTATTCCGTTTCGGTCGGCTTCTTGGCGTCTTCAGGGCTCATGATCCAGACTCCTAGCCAGGCGTATGTTCGGGGTGGACCGCAGGGCTGGCGGAGCCGTGGTGGGGCCCGTAAGCCCGTTGCAATGGACTGTGCTTCGATGGATCGCTGGGATCCCCCAAGTGTCCGTGGTGGGGACTCTGATCACCCATGCGCAAGGTTTGTGGCCCAGGCAATGGCGCGATGCCGGGGAAGGCAGGTGCGTGGGGGTCGTGGCACTGTGTGCATGTCAAGCGCACCTGCTCCCCCTCATTCTCGTCCCAATATCCATTGGTGCGTCCGTGGATGCCGCGCTCCCAGTCGCGATAGGTGGGGCCGTGGCACTTCGCGCACAGTTGTTCTACCTCGTCGAAGGAGAGGCTCTTTTCACCGTGCAGCACGAGTTGCGCGCGGTCCTCACGGCTATGGCAGTTGAGGCAGCGATCATTCATCCCGTGATCGAGGACGATGTGTTGATGTTGAGCGAGTTGTGCGGGTGGATCCTGTGGGGACTCAAACAGTCCGTGACATTCCACGCAGCTCATGTCGTAGGAGCCGACGTGGGTCGTGGCGGGCGTAGGGTAGAGCTCGCGCATGGAGCGCACTTCGATATCCTGCGGGTCGATCGTGACGCCTCCGAGTTCGGGCATACTGT
>CAYXZD010000020.1:0-1629 GCA_964469565.1 uncultured Planctomycetaceae bacterium | reverse complement strand
ACCCATGGGTCGTAGGATGGACACTAGAACCCCTTGGGAAGGGGATCCCCCGGGCGTAGTGCGTACTTGATGGTCGCACTTGAGCGTATGGCTGGATTCGACGGTTGGCGTAGGGCTCAAATAGGGGTCAAAGTGCAGTCAGGGGGAGGCTTGCAGGCTTCCCTCCCTGGGTGCTTTGTTGAGGATGGGACCGTGGGCCTCCTCAAGCGACCACCGCTGGGACTGACCTGCTTCCCTGTGGTTCTTGCGATTGAGAGTTCCTGCGCATTGTCTGGACGGATGTCAGCCCGGCTTTCGTTGGGGTCTGTGGGGGTGTGGGGGGCTTGCTCGGCCACTTGTGGGATGAAGCCGGTGGCCCGTCCATTACACTTAGAGGGTGTTCCCCGACTGAAAAACCACAGGGAAGCAGGTCAGTCCTCTGGGATTCCCCGGGGGGAGCGGCCTCGTTATTCTGTGACCCCCTTCACCTGCCCCCCTCACCTGCCCCCGCTCCCTCTACCCAGAACTCCCCGTGATTGACCCTGACCTGCTCAAGATCCTAGCTTGCCCCGAGACCCACCAGCCCCTCGCCGAGGCAGACGAGGCGGCCCTTGCTGCTATCAATGAGCGCGTGGCTGCCGGCTCCTGCACCAATGTGGGGGGTGAGGCGGTGAAGGATGCCCTCGACGGTGCGCTCATCCGCGAGGACGGCGGAATCGCTTATCCCGTGCGGGATACCATCCCGGTCTTGTTGGTGGACGAGGGCATTCCCCTTAGCTAATCCAGGTTTGTAGGTCCCCCGGACCCAAACGCCTGTTTCGATTCCCTAGCCCATGGCATGGATCCACCCCAATCACCCGGGCCGTCGCGTGCGCTTGGGTTTTTGTACAAATGTCCTGCCGGTGGAGACGCTCCCTGAGTTGCGGCACGCTCTCGCGGAGGTGGCCGTGCCCCTGCGCGAGCGTCTGCGCGACACGGCTCCGCGCGCCCTGGGAATCGGTCTGCACATCCCCGCTGCCCTCGCGGCTCAACTGTGTTCCCCAGAAGGCTCGGCCGACCTCGCTGACCTCGCCCATTGGCTTGCGGGGGAGCAGCTTGACCCGTTTACCTACAACGCATTCCCCTTCGGAGGCTTCCATGCCAAGGGCTTGAAGGAATCGGTCTACCGTCCCACCTGGGCCGAACCTGAGCGTGAGCAATACACCCTTCATGTGGCCCAGATCGCCCGGGCCCTGACGGCGGCCCGTGTTCCAGGCGATCCCCTCGGCCACCTTTCCATCAGCACGCACCCGGGTAGTTACGGCCCGTGGGTGACGGATCGCAGTGAGCTCAAGGCGTGTGCTGATGGCATGGCCCGAGTGGGATTGCAGCTCGCGCAACTGGCCACCCACCCATCCAGCGACGGCGCGCCCATCGTGCTCTCCCTTGAGGCGGAGCCCTTTGCCAGTTCCCCAACCACGGCGGCCCTAGCTGAGTTCCTCATCGTGGCCCGTCATCGTTTGGAGCGGGAATTGAAATCGGCGGGCCGTGATTCTGCCCAAGCACGGATCCTTGCTGGGCGTCACCTAGGCGTGTGTTTGGATGCCTGTCATTCTGCGGTGGAGTTCGAGGACCCCGGCCGGGCCTGGGCGCTCGCGTCTGGGGCAGGTG
>CAYXZD010000019.1:58788-79233 GCA_964469565.1 uncultured Planctomycetaceae bacterium | reverse complement strand
GCCAGTGGATCCTGAGTCAGGCGTCCTTGGCTTGGCTTGCTTCGAGCCGCGAGGCTCTAGGGTGATGGCCGGGAAAATAGGAGTCTCGACCGCGACGGCCACGCGGACGGGAGTTGATTGGCGCACACCACCGGTGTACGTGAGGTAGCGGGTGCCTCATCACGACTCGGGAAAGCGGGCTTCCTTGATCTCTCGGCCTTTGGCCTCATCGGTAATCGTGATTTTGGGACCTTTCCCGCGTGGTTGAAAGTCAAAGTACTCCTCACCGGCAGCCCCAAAGAACTTGAAGTCTGCGCGTACGGTGACCTCTTCCTCTTCTTGATCAAATGAGAATTCACCCGTCACATTGGCGCCCCATTCCACTCGCGTGTGCTCGCCTGCATTGACCTGAACGGACTTCATCTGGCCCCGACGCATCGATGCAGAGGCAGAGCCCTTCTCTACTCGGCCGCTCACGAAAGAATAGGTTCCTACGGGCACGGCCACACCTTTGCGGGCACCTGCGACGCAAAATGAAATGTCTCCATTCTGAAAAACGGCTGCTGCCAGTTTGCCCTTCGCTTCGAAATCACTCACCGCATTTAGAATCCCGGTCTCCCCATCAAAGGGAGCCACGCTGATTTGAGAGCCATCGGAAGTAATGTCGAAGTGGAACAACTTGTTTCCAACCAAGAGGACCTTGGAGAGCAACGAAGCACTCTTATTGTTGCCCACCGCGACAGCATCCACCCCCCAATCTGAATACCGTCCGTTGCCGTCTTGGTCGAAGACGTGCAGGGTTTGACCGTCGATTTTACCCTTCATACTCGACCCGGTCGTCCATTCGAATCTCTTAGCGCCAGTGTTGCGGAGGCGCACAGAGTATTTGACCAGATCACCAGACGCATTCTTATCTCGGAGGGTCGCGAATCCGGTCCCGCGAATCGTGGTGTCGACAGCCCCATCACCGTTACAGTCCACTTCAAGCTTGTTCACGCCCGAAACTTCCGTCTCAAAACTCAATCCACCGGGAAGGTCGATCGAACCGCCCGCATCATGCCAGCGTTCTGCGGGTAGAACGAATTCCCAGCGCTCGTGTGCGCTGTGCTTGAGTTTGAAAGTCTTCGCCGCCGACTTCCAATCAGACTGACCATCTGATCCCGTGCCGAGGGAGTGAGCATGCACTAGGCCAACGCTGAGAATGCCCACTAGGGCAAGGGGCCGTAACACGAACCTAGGGTGAATGTATCGCATAGAATCCAGAATTCCTTGGTCAAGGGTACACCCTCAAGATACAGACCAAGTTGACCCCACGGGTGCCTCACTTGAGCATTATTTGCCGGTTTCTGCTTCCCCAGGACCCTGTAGTCATCGTTTGGAGCGAGGACTTACTCTCGCAGTACCTTTGAATCAGCGAATGATGGCCCCTTTCCCCCTTGAAAGCCTAGAGTGTTCCTAGGCCCAACTGTCCGCCGTTACCCATACAAAAAGGAAACCACCATGTTGATCCTCAGCCTGATATGCCTCGCTGCGCCCGCAGTTACAGTTCAAGAGGGCAAGCTGCTCTCCGGGGTACCTGATTCGGCACTCACGGTCGTGCACTGCTTGGACATGGATCTTTTGCGAACACGGATGGAACGCAACCGGTGGTTCCAGTTCATGCAAACCCCAGTCGCTTTGGACATCATCTCGGGCCTGATCTCCCTTGATTCCACACCCAATGGATGGAGGGACGCTCGAGATGTTCTCGTTCCTATCGGATCAGCCCTGCACGGTGAATCTGTGCTCTTCGCGGACACAAACCTAATCGGATTTCTCACCCAGCGTCCCCATGATGTAGCTGCTCTCGATGCAGCCATGCGTAAATGGATACCGGACCCGAACGCATCCTACGTGTCCCAAACCATCCTCGATGATCGGGTTACTACCGTGACCTTGTTTGAGCAAGAGGATATGTCTAAAGATTCTGTGGCAATTGTCCACCACCCCAACACCATGGGGTTGTTCATGGCCCCGTCCGAATGCAAAAGATCTCTCATGGAAGGGATCAAGACCAGCTTCTCCAGACTCACCAACGGCAGGAGCGCCAATGTCGTGATTGAACTCGACAATGGACGCCATCGGCTCGGCCAGCGGGGATTGGTCGAGGCCTATGTGGACTTTACGAGTGCAATCTTGTTAGCAGAGATGATTACGGGAATAAGTCCATGGCCAGAGTGGCCATCAAGCCCGGACCAGCTACCCCCCAGTTACTTCCTCAGCCCAGGTGGGCATTCTGGCCTGTTCCTCTCGCTAGACCTGCAAGCAGGCACGCACGTGGATGTACGCGGACACCTCACGATTCCCGCGGGTTCGGTTGCAAGCCAGTTTGCCGACTGCTTCAAGCCTATCCCCCAAGGTACAGCTCAAGCGATTCCTCACAGTGCCAGCGCATATGCCGGCACAGGGATCGACCTAGCGAGTGCCTACTCTCTAAGCCGATCTATCCTCGAGGAACTCGAACATGACGAAACCCTCTCTGCACTGGATCAAGGGCTCGAAGGAGGAGAGGCCATGACGGGCGTGGACTTGGAACAGGGGGTATTCGAACAAGTCGTCGGGCCGCTCGCCTGGATGATGATCCCTGAAGCTGAGCACGCGAATCTCCCTGGTTTTTCACAACAGCTCATGTCAATAGGAGTGAAGCAGGGTGAGGTTTTCCAAGAGGCCCTTGAGGCATTGGTCCCGTTTGGTGAGGAGTTGATGCAGATAGAATTGACCGACCTGTACGGCATCGATACTTACGTCTTCACGGACAGGGATGATTTGGATGGCGGAATTGCATTTCTGCCGAACACCTTCCTCGTCGGTCTATCGAGAGTAGGGCTGCGACTTGGCGTGGCTGCAGGACTTGGCGAAGAGGAGAATCGTGCACCCAGTGCAGTGCAAACTGCCCTGATGACCCACCCTGGAGTCTGCGGACTGGGGACTGTACTGCCCGAATCCCTTTCCGATCTCTCGAAGGACATGGACGAGGAGGCCAAGTCTATGCTCAAGGGCACCCAACTCACATTCCAACTGCGACGGGTCAAGGGGGGCTTTGACTTGAATCTATCTAGCCTTTGACCTGGGCCGCACCCGATGCTCAGCGGCCGCTGATCCTGGCTTCTTGGATCATTGCATTTGCCCCGGCTTGCCAAACACTCCCCACAGACTGCAACCCTGAGAATCAGCCCAACGTCATCATCATCCTTGTGGACGATTTGGGTTGGGGGGATACAGAAGCCAATGGGGCATTGGGCTTCAAGACTCCCCAATTCAACCGGCTTGCCGCTGAAGGGCTGACCTTTGGCCACGCGTACGTTCCCCAGCCCGTCTGCACGCCGGCACGGGCTGCATTGCTCACAGGCTGTCACCCAATGCGATTGGGCTTAGGACAGCGTGTCATTTTCCCCTATTCAACCCACGGCCTTCACCCGAGCGAGGAAACTCTGGCCGAGTCTCTGGGGGCACTCGGCTATCAGAGCGCCTGCATCGGAAAGTGGCACCTCGGCCACGCGCCCGAGTTCATGCCCCTGAATCAGGGTTTCGATGAATTCTATGGCATCCCCTACTCGAACGACATGGATGCACACCACTACGCTCAACTGGATTTCACGGCACCGGACCTGCCTCTAGTCGATCACACCGAAGTCATCGAGCGCAGCCCCAACCAAGCGTTCTTCACGCAGAGGTTTACCGATGCGGCTATTTCATTCATTCAAGAGCACCACCAAAGACCATTCTTCCTCTATCTAGCTCAGCCCATGCCCCATAGGCCCATCCATGCCTCTCCCCCATGGATCAACACCAGCCCCTTAGGTCTGTATGGTGACGTTGTGCAAGAACTCGACCACTCGGTGGGGCGCATCCTCGACGAACTCGAGCGATTGCACTTGAGTGAGCAGACGCTTGTGGTGTTCACTTCTGACAACGGACCTTGGCGATCCGAATCTACCGGAGGCCTCCGGGGTAAGAAAAACACAACTTGGGAGGGTGGGGTGCGGGTACCGATGTTGGCGCGCTGGCGCGGCAAGATTCCAGCCGGCACAAACAGCGATGCCCCGGTCACGGTCATGGACCTCAAACCCACCCTAGAGGCGTTTTGTGGGGTGACGTCCCAGGTAGTCCATGACGGGCAGGACATGAGTTCCCACTGGCTCGGCGGCGAAGCTCCCACCCCTAAGCCCATCGCCTTCTATAGGGACCAACGACTGCAGGCAATTCGGGTGGGCCAGTGGAAACTGCATCTGTTCCGACCCGAGTGGCAGGGCAACCCGCACACTCCCCTGCTCTTTTGCCTGCAAACCGATCCCAACGAAACCACGGATCTGGCCCACTCGCACCCCGGAGTCGTCGATCACATTCTTGGCATCGCGGATGGATTCCGGTCTGACTTAGGCGATCGAGCCATGGGTGCCGTCGGCACCGGCACACGCCCAGCAGGCCAAGCGGTCTCACGATAGGCCCCTCCAATCCTAGGTGCCAATCGCCGCCCACTGGGCAACTGTTTGAGGAAACCGGGATTACTCGCCCGCTAGAACTTCCTTGAAGAAAGCGATGAAGCGTTCCTCAGTCGTCACATCCAACCCAAGTTTGGCATAGAACTTAGCGCGCTCAATGTTCTTGACGAATTCTTTGTTCCAGTAAGTACCCAGCAAGTACAGGGCGGAAGCACTTTCGTCTGTGATCCTGGCCTTCTTGTCCATGAACGCATCGAGGAGGGCGAGGGTAGGCGCAATCTTCTCCAAGTCTTGCACACTTTCCATGGTTGCTAGGAGTGCACTAGCGTAAAGGCCATGCTCGTTTTTGGGGTCGATACTCTGGGCAGCTTCAAAGAGCTCGTCGTCCACAGCCCCTGCTTTGAGAACGAGCTTGAGAGCTTTGACCTGGGCAGGGACTCCCTCGAGGGATTTCCAATGAGCCTTTGCGACCCTCGCGAGGCGCCCTGCTACAGGTGAATCCGGGCCCTGCTCCGCGAGGAATGCGAGAACAGCCTCCAAGGCTGCCAACCGGTGCTCTTCGTCAGCTGCCTCAAACTCTGAGATCACCGTTGTGGCCTTCTCCAGTAGCGCAAGACCGCTCTCACGCAGCTCGCCCAGATGTTTGATGTAAGCGACGGGGCCTCCCGCTTGATAACCCGTGCGGCCGAATACCTCACCCTCAACGGTCATGAGTAATACCGTTGGATAGCCCTGGACGCCGTACTGAGTAGCAAGCTCTCGGTTTCGTTCAGGGTTGGGCACCTTAGCTAAGATTTCCTCATCGCGCGGAAAATCCAAACTCACCAGGACATAATCCTTGCGAGCGGGACCATCAAACTCAGGCTTGGAAAAAACCTCGTCATGAAGGCGAATACACCATCCGCACCAATCGGACCCCGTAAAGTCGACGAGAAGGTGCTTGCCCTGCTCCTTTGCGAGGAGCACGGCCTTGTCATAATCTTCGACCCATCCTTCCCCTGCGACACTGGGGGATACAAGAGCGAAAGAACTTAGGGCGATGGGGGCAATTAGGCGAATCATGGTGGAAGGTTCTAAGGAAGGGAGGGGGAGGGGAGTGCTATTCTGCCCATTCCACGGCTGGAAGGGGGGCGGTGGCCCCAAAAATGCGGGGGTTCTAAGGCACAGCCTCAAAGAGCGGGTCCATCGCATTACGCAGGTCCTGAGCCAACTGTTTGCGATCGGCAGCCTGAATAGGTCTAGACCCTAGGGTCAGCCGAATGGAATACCGGCGGAGGCCCAGCAGATCCCGGAACTGAGCTAGGGCCGGTTTGTCCGCAGGCCAAGTGATCACTTGGGACGGAGTGGGTTCTCCTGGGGGGGTCGAGTAGTGAAGCAGGGCATAATGGACCGGCCGTCCGAGTTCCACCGCTGGTTGGAGCAATGACGGTTGGAATGGGTAGAGCCTATCCCCGGGGAAAATGCCGCCCTCCACGAACAACAGAATGCTCTCCCCGGCCTCCATCGCCTCGGCCAAGACCCGATTGACCTCCCCCACGGCAGTGCGTCTTGAGCGATCAATGAGAATCGTGCCGATGCCTGAAATCACCTTGCCCACAAATGGCCAGGAGCCAAGTTCAGCCTTGCCTACAAAGCGCCCGCCTGTTGCAGCCGCTAAGGCGAAGATGTCCGCAGTACTCATGTGGTTGCACACGAGAAAGAATGGACGCTTAGGGATTTGTCCCACGATGGTCAGCCGTGCTCCTGAAAGCCACAAGGCCCCACGCCCCCACAGAGTCATCGCGATACGCCTGCAACCGTAGCGTGCCCGGGGCCACAGGGCAGTTACCGGACTTGCAATCAACAAGCCTAGACCGGTCCCAAGGGTCAACAACGCCACGAGGGCGGCCCTGATGACGAACCGCAGGGTGGTCACAGCGCAATGGACCCCATCAGCGGACGACCGGTTTCCTGCGTGGGGCGCCAACCCCACAGCCTAGTGCTGATGGCCGCCTTCTCCATGGACATGGCCGTGTTCAATCTCCTCGCTGCTAGCTTCGCGGACATCCGCGACTTCAACCTCAAAATTGAGGTGAACCCCGGCGAGGGGGTGATTGCCATCGATGCGTACACTTTCCCCCTCAATTCCAACAACGGTCACGAGGTGGGAACCCTCATCACTCCGGGCTTCAAACTGCATTCCTGGTTGCACATCGATGTCCTCTGGAAGCGCCGTCCGGGGGATGTCTTGAACCATCTCCTCATTCCTATCCCCATAAGCGTTCTTAGGTTCAATTCGCACCGAGAATTGATCGCCAACTTTCCGGCCAACGAGTTCCGATTCCAACCCGGGGATGAGATTGCCCTTGCCGTGCAGGTAAGGGAGAGGAGAGCCCTCTTCAGACTTGTCAATCACCACACCTTTGTCATCGGTCAGGGTATAGTGAATTCTGGCAACGAGGTCGTCTTTGATTTGCATGGTGGGTTGGGGTTCTGCCTTGGGTCCAAAGCCCTTGGCGAATTCGAGGGGGGGTCCTTCTCCAATTGGGTATCTTGAGAATCCTGCAGAGGCATCCGAATTCGTCAAGGGTCCTGGGAGACAAACTACTCCGACGGAACTTGGACCGAGCCCACAGAGCCCCCCCCTTCCTCCGGCCGCAGGTAGAGACAGCTAGACCCTTGGCGCAGATCGGGAGCCGGTCCGTGATTACTGACCAGGATCGAAGATGCGCAAGAATGCGTTCGCATGCTCAACACCCCCAGCCTGTCCACGGCCCCAGCGCAGGTATAGAACTCGCAGTCGGCTTCCAACGCTGAGATTGACTCGCAGTGTATCCCAAAAACCAGGTCCATCAGCATCCCTGCCAAAGTGACGCATGAGTACGAAGGGAGCTTCATAGGGCCCCCACCGAATGCGGCCGGAATCTACCGGAACAGCCTGTCCGTTCTTGGGCAAACGCGTGATGTCTTCATACTTCACGCCTGCGAATTGAGACTGGATTGCGCGGCTGCCCTTCGCCCCTGAAAACAGACCTATGGCAACTTCCATGGGGTCATTGGGACCGTTGTCGACTTCCACACTCGACCAATCAAAGGTCTCGACGGACTTGGCCTCGCCCTTGTAACTACCCCACCCCTTCGATTGGGGGGGGAGCCAGTCGGGTGCAGAGTCGATTTCGCCATCGCCGCTGCCCCGGCCCATCAAGATGAACTCCTGACCCGTCCCGAATAGGATGGCCCGCGTTGGTTGAAACCCAAAGGGAACTGGTCCCACCAACTCAAAACACTCTGCGAGTCTCGCTTGAGGGTCTGCCTCCGAGCTCTGAGGCAATAGTGCAAACAGCAAGGCCCCCACAATCACCACGAGTCCGCAACCCATGCGCAAGACCCCTCCCGGGCTTTCTCGTGATGGCTCGCCCGCGGAAACTGAATCCTCGGCTAAGTCGTCTGATGTCGGCATCGGGCTCATGGTTGTCAGTACTCCGTTATTCGACACCCAATTGAAAGTAATCTAGAAAACCAGTGACCTCAGCAATTGTCAGAGAGTCGATAGTCTCCCCTGTCACCAACAACACCAAGCTCGTTTCCGCTTCGCTTGGGAGCTGAACGAAAACAAGCGGAGCGTTTCCATCGGACTCCCAGAACCCCCCGGGTGGAATCGGTGTCCCCTCGGAGCTCGAGAGCCAACCCACGGGCAGTGATTGGCCTTGCACATCGATGACCGCCACGGGCTGTTCACAATCCGGGGCGTGCCACGGCTCCATGGCACCCCCATCGCGGAATTCATCGCCGTTGCCTGGAATGGACATGAGGAGCCAGGCGCGGTCCGCATGCTGAGGACCTTCAACTGCATCGGCCTCGAGGAGAACGTAGAACTCAAAGTCAAACCAATCCAATTGCAATCCAAAGGAGAGGGCAAACCCTGGGGGAGCTTCCTGATAAGGCAGGATTTCATCCAGACGTGCCCACTGCTCAGATTGATCCAGCCCGCTACGCACCTTGCTCATGCCACCTATCAACAACGCACCCATGAGCAAGAGTGGGACGACGCAGCCTAGGCAGCAACATCCGATTTTTGGCCAAGACCTTCCCTGGCTGTTGAGTGCGTCGATGTCACCCCAATCTTGCTTTTCAAAGGTGTCGCTCATGACTCCCAGGTGTAGAAGCCCTGGCCACTCTTTTGGCCAAGGTCTCCCCGCTCGACCATCTCCCGCAGTAGCGCAGGAGGCTCGAATCGGGGCCCGAGTGTCTCGCTCAAGTACTCGGCAATGGAAAGGCGTACGTCGAGCCCCACTAAATCCGTTAGGCGCAGAGGCCCCATGGGAAAGCCGTAACCCAAGGTCATGGCTTTGTCGATGTCCTCAGCCGAAGCCACATGACTCTCAACCATACGTATAGCCTCCATGCCAATCGCAATCCCCAGTCGCGATGAAGCAAAGCCCGGCGCATCCCGCACGTCAATGGGCTCCTTGCCCATGCGGGTCGCAAGTCCCATGGCCTGTTGAACCGCCTCTTCGGTAGAGTGTTGCGTTCGCACGACTTCGACGAGCTTCATGATGTGAACTGGATTGAAAAAATGCATGCCCACCACACGTCCCGGCTCGGCGCACACCGACGCGATTTCCCCAATGGATAGCGAAGAGGTGTTCGTGGCGAGCAGAGTTTGTGGGGTGCACAACTCTGAGAGCTGCTGAAAGACAGACTGCTTCAATTCCATGCGCTCGGGAACGGCTTCGATCACGACGTCCACATCTTGCACAGCCTCGCTCAGAGACTCAGTGCCTGTTAGTTGGGCGAGAGCAGCGCCGCGTTGTTCTTCAGAGACCTTTCCGCGGACAACACCCTTCTCTAGGTTGGCCTTGATCTTGGAAAGCCCAACTCCCACGGCATCAGAGCTCACATCAAAAAGGCGGGTGTCTAGTCCCGCCATGGCAAGCACATGGGCGATGCCGTGGCCCATGGTGCCTGCACCCAGCACCGCTGCACGTTGGAGACTCGTGGATGTCATGATCAACAGGGAATGAATCTAGAGATTGGGTTGGAGTACGACTTTGCCCAAGACTGACTTGGCCTCAAGCATGGCGTGGGCATCCGCCACCTGACTCAGTGGCATCACACGGTCCACGACGGGGCGCATGGTACCCGCAGAGACCTCCTCGAAGATACGGGGCAGGGCACTGCGCGGCCCCATCGTTGAGCCCAGCACAGACTGATTCTTGATAAAGAGGTGCGGCAGAGTCAGGGAAACCTGGGCACCGGTCGTCCCTCCACAGGTGACAAGGCGACCATTTCGAGCGAGGGCCCGCATGGAGCCCTCCCATGTTGCTGGCCCCACGTGCTCCACGACTAGATCTGCGCCGGCCCCCCGACTCCACTCCTTCACGAGACGCGGCCAATCGGGGTCATAGTGGTCCACCACCGACTCTGCGCCAAGCTCCAACGCTAAGGCCCGTTTTTCCGGGCTCCCTGCCGTGGCCATCACCTGCGCGCCCGCAAGACGCGCTACTTGAATGGCAGCAGAGCCCACCCCTGAGGAACCGGCCAAGACCAGCACCCGTTCACCTGCCTGGACTTTTCCTCTCGTGACCACCAATCCCCAAGCCGTCAAGAAAACGAGTGGAACCGCCGCTGCTTGCAGGGGGTCGATACCCGCAGGCAAGCCCAGCACATGCGTAGCAGGCAGAGACACGAACTCACAATTGAAGCCGTTGCCGTGCTCTCCCCGAATGCCATAGTCGGATTCCAAGTGATCCATCTCATCAGGAAGGGTTCCCGCCGAATGCGCTGCTGGCCCTGAGGTCCGATAACCCGGTTCAAGCACAACGACCTGTCCCGTAGAGTAGGTCTTAGGATCAACACCTTCTCCGAGGGCCACAATCTCCCCCACCCCATCACAGCCTGGAATGCGAGGGAATGGAATCGCGAATCCAGGCATACCGCGGCGTACCCAAAGATCCAAGTGATTCAAGGATACGCCCAAGACGCGTACCAGTACCTCTCCCGGTGCGGGATCGGGCGTAGGGACTTGGACGACCTCCAGTACCGATGGGCCGCCATGGGCGTTGATGTGTACAGCTTGCATCTTGAAGGCGACTACACCTAGCGACCCGTGAACTCTGGTTTCTGTTTGTTCGTGAAGGCAGCGATACCAGCGGCTGCATCTTCCCCGATGAACAGTCGCGCTTGAAGCTCCCGCTCCAATGCTAATCCGGACTCCAGGGGCAAGTCTGCGCCAGACTGCACGGCCCTCTTGATTAGACCCACGGCACCGGAAGCACTCTGTGGGGACGTGAATCTCTGGGCCCAGGTGAGGACCTCCAACATGAATGAATCATCACCATCCGCTTCGATCTGGCGATTCACGAGCCCCAAGGATTCGGCACGGTCATAGTCGAAAACTTCCCCCTCTGCCATCAATTCGATCGCCGCAGATGATCCGACGAGTCGTGCAAGCCGCTGAGTTCCCCCTGTTCCTGGCAGCACGCCGAGCTTCACTTCGGGAAGGCCACATTTGCCAGATCCACGTCGAGCCACTCGAATATCCGCAGCTAGGGCCACTTCTAACCCCCCACCCACGCAGTGACCACCGAGTGCAGCGATGACAAGTTTAGGCGTCTGCTCTAGGCGAGAGAGCGTCTCGTTGGCGTGTAGGCAAAAGGCGTACTTGAAGGCAGGAGTCACCTCTCCCAACATTGAAATGTCCGCACCCGCACAGAAGAAACTCGGACCTGCACCGCAAAGGACGATGACCTCAACGTCCTCATCAAAGCGCGCACGCAGGATAGCCTCGTCCAAATCCAACATCATGGGATGGCTGTATCCATTGGCGGGCGGATTCGTGAGTGTGAAGACCGCGATGCCTGCGCCACTGCAATAGGTCACGAGCCCATGGGCCATGGGCGCGGGGTCGTTGAGGAGGTCTGCGAGATTCATGGGGGTGTGGGATTGAAGTTTGAACGGCAACTCAGGGGATTCGAACTAGGCGTGAGCCTACTCCATCTTTCACCGGGTCCCCACCCCCCCCCACTCATCCCACGCCCGATCAGCCAGTATTTTTTCCAGCTTGAAATCAGGAATCAGTCATCAACCTAGAATCCATTGGGGGGTGCACAGGCTCGTTTCCGAAAACCCCTTCCAAGAGGTCCCTCAATAGAATCGGGTCCACTTGCCGGTTGACGCCCTGGGTAAAGGTCTCGTAGCCATCGCCGCCCTCTGCAAGGAACGAATTGGTCACCACTCGGTAGGACCGTTCCTCATCGAGTGCTTCCCCATCCACGAGGACCCGCACCAAAGTGTGATCTTTGGCACCCCGCCCTTCGGTGACAAATACCTCAAGGCCACTGAATTCCAATGGAGAGTGCCCCATGCGACCGATCGAAGCGGCGAGAAGGGACAAGACCTGAGCCCCACTCAAGTCCATGCTCACCATGTGGTTTTCAAAAGGCAGGACGCGAAACAGGGACCTTCTCGTCACTTCCCCCGCTGCCAAATCCGCCCGCAGACCACCCCGATTGTGAAAACTGATTTGTGCCCCAGCGTGCTTCGCCATCACATCCGTCAACAGATTGCCAGACCCAGAAGTTTTCAAGGGGCTCTTACTGCGCCGCAGCGGGGCCGCCAAGACTCCAACGGCACCTCCCATGCGACGTTCACTCTCTTCAATGAGGCGGTCGCATGCCTCCTCAAACGCCACATCATGGTCCAAAACCGGTTGATCCAAGTCAATCAAGCGGGCCTCTGACCGTAGGACTACGTGACTTGTTGAATCCACCCACAAATCGACCCGGCCTAGATAGGTTGCCTTGGCCCCCGTCTGAACGATGAGAGTGTTGCCCTCCCGCACCCCCGCAGGGAGCTTAGTGTGGCTGTGCCCTCCGATGATCAACGGGAGGCCGGGATGTGCACGCGCCAGGGCTCGATCGGCGTCCTCCCCGAGGTGTGTCAGTGGAATGACAAGGGAAGGGGTTCCTTCAAACTCCTTGCGAATGCGACCCAGGGCGAGGGCCGGCGATTGCCAATCCAAACTCTGGACGGAGGCGTGTGTAAGCGTTGGAGCATCTTGCGTGAGCAACCCTACAAGAACAATGGAAAGCCCCGCGCGCTCAATCACTCGGTGAGTCGCCAATCCAGGCAAGGCCTGCCCCTCGGTGGTCAGCGCATTGGCCAAGAGTGCTGGGGGCTGAATCACCTCTAGGTGTTCAAGGAATACATCCAAACCATGGTCGAACTCGTGATTGCCAACAGCCATCCCGTCATAACCCATCTGGACCATGAGAGCTGCCGCATCTCGACCGTGGTTGAGGCGCCCTTCAGGCGTGCCCTGGGTCCAGTCACCTCCATCGACAAGCAAGACCTCGGCACCCTGCTCCCGTGCAGCCTGTCTCTCAAGCCGAATCGCCGCGTCAAGCCTCTTGATGCCCCCCATCCGCGGCGGATCTGGGATCTCCAGCCAAGTGGCAGGCCTTGGAAGGACCTGGCCGTGCACATCATTGGTGTGCAGGAGAACCAGATGCACTTCCTGCGGGACAGGCTCTCGACCCCCACAGGAGACGAGTCCCATGAGGACAAGCCCGCCGGCCGCCCAAAGCAACCTTGCCACCGACCTCGCTTTCCCCAGGGTAGAGTCCATGGGCAGACTGTATCCGCACGCGCCGCCCCTAGGGTAGGCCCTTTTCCAAGGGCCTTGGCGAGTCTACCGGGCTCTAGGAAGCCACTGCATGAACTCCGACTCAAGGTCAGCTCCCTTGGGCATGAGGCCACTCAGGGGCCGGCCATACACCTGACCGAATACCTGCTCAATCTGTTCGGGATCTTCATTGACGGCCAGAGCCCGCAAGAAACTGGCAAAACACTTCTCAGACTTTGAAGCACTCTTGCCACCTTTCATGCGCAGCCAGTGCATGAAGCAAGAACGATAGGATCGCAGGAACTCAAGTTGCTCGCCAAGGTAGGACTCATCTAGGGATTGCACCACCGCATTGGCCCCAAGGAATGGACCAGCCACGACCTTTGACTTCCGAGAATCGTCACTGACGAGCTTGAAGGCGCCCCCCTGAGTACCGGCCGAGCGGCTCGACTTGCGCTTCTCGTGGGCCCGCTGGAGCACGTTGACGAAGTAGTCCGCGCCATGTCCCGTGCGCCATCGGCTGTCCGCCAGATTCGGGGGTAGGATTCCGCCGTTCGGGTTCCCACCGGGCACAAAGATCTCTCGAGCGGCGGTGCGGCGTGCCCGTAGATCACCATCGACGCGAGTGTTGCACTGACCGTAGACGTCAATCACCAGGTTGACTGCCATGGCCCCAGCGATGGAAGGAGGGATCCGATCACCGTAGTAATTTGCGAACAGTGAGTTCAGTGCGAGCTGCACGATTTGTTGCTCCATGCCAGTGGACGTGCGGTAGTCCATGCTTCTGCCTGCCGAGTATCCACCGGGTCCGCCACTACCCGATGCGAATCGCGTGGATAACACCTTGATGTTGTCAATGTAGGTATGGGTCCAGTTGACCGCCTCGGATTGCCAAAACACATCACGACAATCAGGGTACAACCAGCCGCCGAACGCGAGAAACGCCACGAAGTCGGCACGCTCGGGGATCAATACAATCGGCTCCCGCGCTCCGGCCTGCCGCTCAAGCGCCAGTGAATCACCGCGCATCATGGAGGCGGCGAAGCGCTCGCTCGCTTTGACGATGGTTGAACTAGCACGTGTGGCTTCCAGCAAGTTCGTTTCCCCGGATTCAATCTCCCTGAGCAGGCGCTTGATGTCCCACTTGCTAGCCCACTTGGCCAATGCGCCAGCGTCCTTTTGCGCTTGACGCGCATCGGTGCCCACCTCGGCAGTCCAATCAAGCCACTCGGCCTGGGCCTTGGCGAGCGCGATGACCATGCGCTGGTAGTGCTCGATGTCCGCGGCGCTATCGGTGGGAAAGTACAGGTCAAAGAGTCCCACAGCGGTGTGCAGGTAGTGGCTCTCTAGAACTTGGGGCAACTCCACGGTGTCGGGACTGGCTGCCCCCAGGTCATGGTCAACTAGAAACCGATCGGCGAGGTTGGCGAAGTCGGGACCCTGTGCGGCGACGGGCAAGGACGTGGACACAGCGAGCAGTGCGGCGAGGGGGGCTTTGGATAGATTCATGGGAGTTTGGGCTGGGGACAAAGAAGGAGCCCACGGGAAGACCCGTAGACTCCATCCACAAAGCCGAGAATCCATCCCCACCGAACGCAGAACATCACGAGGGCCAGGGAATGGGCTCCGAGCAACCCCCAAACACAGGGCACACGCCCACTGGGCTGGGGCCATCTAGGAATACGCAAAACGGAGATTGACACCCGAAACTTGTCGCCCGCCCCCCTACCCTGGACACAGACCAATCAGCCTCCCCCCGAGTGAGCAGGCCCAGGCCCCTCCCCCTCCCCGCCAGTCCACTACGATAGGCCCATGCCTGCCCCCGCCCCACGCCCGCTACCGACTAGCCGAGAGGAGATGGACGCTCTCGGCTGGGGAAAGCCGGACATCCTCTTCGTGAGCGGAGACGCCTACGTCGATCATCCATCATTTGCAGCAGCAGTCCTAGGGCGTCGTCTTGCGGCCGAGGGTTTCAAGGTAGCCATTCTCCCCCAGCCCGATTGGCATGACACGGAGGCCTGGCTGGCACTCGGGCCCCCTCGACTATTCTGTGCGGTCAGTGCTGGCAACATGGACTCCATGATCAATCACTACACGGCCAGTCGAAAACGTCGGAATGAGGACGCCTATTCACCCGGCGGCCGAATTGGGCTGCGTCCCGACCGAGCGACGGGCGTGTACGCACAGCGCTGCCGTGAAGCGTTCCCCGGAATCCCCGTATTAGCAGGCGGCGTTGAAGCCTCACTGCGCAGGGTAGCCCATTACGACTATTGGTCCGACAAGGTGCGCCCGAGTGTGCTTGTCTCCAGTAAGGCCGACCTAGTGGGTTATGGAATGGGAGAGCAGTTCCTAGTCGAAGCCGCCAGGCGCATTGCAGGAGGAGAGAACATCCGGGATCTGCGGAACATGCGAGGAGCAGCGTACTTCCTTGGGCGCAACGAGGAAGTTCCAGAGCACACTTTCACAGAGTACAAGGGCGATGGAACAACCGTTCAGATTCCCAGCTATGAAGAGGTCGTTCGCGACGCAGAGTTATTCGCCCACATGACCCGCAAGGTCCACTTGGAGACCAATCCGCGCAATGCACGCCGTATCACCCAGCAACACGGAGACCGCACCGTGGTGATCAACCCTCCCAACCTGCCCCTGAGCACCGAGGAACTCGACCAGGCCCACGACCAGCCGTTTACGCGAGAGCCTCACCCCAGCTACACAGAGCCCATCCCAGCTCACACCATGATCAAAGACTCAGTCTCCATCATGCGTGGGTGTTTCGGTGGGTGCACTTTTTGCTCGATTACACTGCATCAAGGACGGGAGATTCAGAGTCGCTCAGAAGAGTCAATCCTCAGAGAGGTGACGGCCCTAGGCCAGGACCCGCGATTCAAAGGCACCTTGAGTGACCTCGGGGGCCCCACCGCCAACATGTACCGCATGCAATGCAGCCAGCCCGAGGTCGAGGCTGTCTGCCGTCGACTCTCTTGTGTCCATCCAACAATCTGCAAGCTACTCGATACCGACCACGGGCCGACCAAAGCGCTCATGGCCAAAGCTCGCGAGACACCAGGTATCAAGCACGTTCACGTAGCCTCGGGAGTTCGCATGGACCTCGCTAGCGCCGACAGCGAATACCTCGAAGACCTTGCTCGGCACCATGTGGGAGGTCACCTCAAAGTCGCGCCTGAACACGTCTCCAAGGATGTGCTTGGGCTCATGAAGAAACCCGAAAAACAGTCCTTCGATGAATTCGCGGAGGGGTTTGCGGCGGCTTCCAAGAGGGCGGGAAAGGAACAATACCTCGTACCGTACTTCATCTCGGGGCATCCAGGGTCGGGCGTTGAGGAGATGATCGAACTGGCCGTGTTCCTAAAACGACGCGGTTATAAACCGCGTCAAGTTCAAGACTTCATTCCCGCCCCCATGGACATTGCCACGTGCATGTATCACACGGGCATCGATCCGCTGACCATGCAAACAGTCAAGGTCGCTAAACACCTGCGTGATCGCAGGCTTCAACGAGCATTGATGCAGTTCTTCTTGCCCGAAAACCATGACACGGTGCGCCGTGTCCTGCGGGAGTATGGGCGAGGAGATCTAATCGGCAGTGGTCCGGATTGCCTCGTCCCCGATAAACGTGGTGACACCTCATCGGTTCGCGCAGGCCACAAAACAGGTCCTCACCGTGGGACTCCGTCAGGACGCAGACAACAGACTAGGCCTGGGTCGACCCGGAGGCAGGCACCGCGCAGCCAAGGATCCAGCCGCCCAAACAGGGGCCAAGGGATGGGAAAGAAGCCCAGGCGCAGTTAGCGCCTTTCCCCAGCACGGCAGGGATCCAATCCCGCTCTCACAAGGGATGGACCTTACCCCACGGGTCTCCACACTCCAGCTTACTGGTGAGCGATACCCCCTTGCCCCGCTGGGAGCCCTGGAGCAACCGGCCGGCTTACCGATCAGCCAGCGAAGGGCTCCTCCGAGAGGTGCTCGCGCTTGTCTTCGACATCCTTCCAATCATCTGCATCGGCAAGCGGCTCTTTTTGCTCGGAGATCTCAGGCCAGATCGCTGCGAGCTTGGCGTTGAGCTCAACATACTCCTCCCACTTCTCGGGAATCTCCGTCTCCTCGAAGATGGCCTCAGCGGGACACTCGGGAACACAGGCGCCGCAATCGATGCACTCGTCAGGGTTAATTGCAAGGAAGTTTACGCCTTCCACAAAACAATCCACGGGACAAACATCCACACAGTCAGTGAACTTGCACTTGACGCAGGGCTCGGCGACGACGTAGGTCATGATCTAAACGGATCCAAGGATCCAGGATGGGCAATAAGAGGTAAAAAGGCGAAAAGTGAACCGCCCAGCAGGCGGGGGTGAAGCATAGCTAGGGATGGCGGCTAGGGCGAGGGAAAGTTGCGCTAGCCTTCAACGGACAGGGCGAGAATCTGAACGAGGCGGGGGATGTCGTCTTTAGGCGTGGCACACAAGGCCACTCGGACGGCACCATCCATGGGAACGACGAATAATCCCTGTTCATTGGCTCGTTGGGCCGTGCCCCGTGCATCCGGAGTGAAGACCGCCACAAAGAAGCCCCCCTCATAGCGAGGTGTCTTCAGCCCGACCTGCTTGGCTTTTTGGTTAAACAGGGCTACCCGCTCTCCAAGGAGATCTTTGGCTTGATTGCGTTCCCGGCTCACGCGCGCTTTGAGCTCAGGAGAGGTGAGCAACTCGGTGACTGCCAGCATGCCAGCGTGGTTGCAGTTCGACCACACGCCACGACAAGAATAGGAGAGGGCATTGAACATGCGGCGGCGTTCGTCCGCATCTGTCGTCACGCCTATCAGGCCCCCCACGCGAGCACCGTACTGAAGAAACGACTTCGAAGCACTCCACGCCACCAACAACGTGATTGAGTCTGCAATGGCCTCAAGAGGCGCAAGCCAACGGGCTGTACTCGCCAATCCATAATGGGAATAGGCTAGATCCAGCAGAAACGTCACGGCTCCCAGCAGGCTCGCCGCCTCAAGGACCTCCGCCACACCGGCCCACTCGGCCTCATCAAGGGAGTATCCAGTGGGGTTGTGGCAGGGGAAATTGAAAATCACCAG
The DNA here is from genome assembly GCA_964469565.1 of uncultured Planctomycetaceae bacterium. Taxonomy (GTDB): domain Bacteria; phylum Planctomycetota; class UBA1135; order UBA1135. The sequence goes on along the minus strand of CAYXZD010000019.1, from coordinate 61,064 downwards.
GGCCCGTCCCTGTCGCTGAACCAGCTCGGTCAAGCTCGATCGAAACCCCTCAAGATTGAATGTGCCATCGGGAGCGAACATCCCAAACGTCTCCACCTTGCGCCCCGCATGGTCGGCAATGATTCGGTAGGGGCTCCAGTAGTAGCTCGTTGTAAGCAGAGCCTCACCGGGCATGACATAGTTGACCACCGCGTGATGCAAGGCTCCGCTCGCCCCAGCAGTGGCCACAGCAATCGAATGATCCGCCAGGGAGTTGCTCCCAAAGACATCCAGCGTAATGGCATCGGTAAATGACTTGTCTCCAGCGATGGGTGCGTAGGCAGCCGCCTGGCGCACGTCCACAGCACCGAGGGCGTCGGTCACAGAGGGCATGATGGCCAGAGAGCCATCTGCTTCCATGAGCACTCCCAAGGTCGCGTTGATGATGGGCTCCCCCCCAGCCGCACGGCGCTGGGCCTCGCTATTCAGCGCAAAAATTGGATCATCACCGGGGCGCTCGGCAGCGCTGGGGATCAGGCTAGACATCTGGAGGGTTGGATTCCGCGGGTTCATGGGCACTCGATTGGGCCTGCCATGATAAGGCCTGCGGGCCCGGGACGCTCCACATTTGCCCGTGAACCCACGGGCAACCTGGCCAGGATTGCAACATTGAGGGACTGCCCTAGTCGTCAGGCTCTTCGCGCCGCCATCCCGTTAGGACCCAAGCGGCGTAAGCCTCCCGCGCGGTGAGCTCGCGCCCAGTAAAGCAGCGCTGCTCCCAATGGAGGATGCCTTGGAGCGCGAGGAAGCGGTCGAAGTAGCGGGAGGACACACCCCGCCCCGCCGTAAAGTCCAGGCTCACGGCTAGGGAGAAATTGAGCCCCGCGTGGGCCGGGTCGGCCGCCAGCCCTTCAATACCGGAGTTGACAGCCAACCGATACCGATCGGTCGCACGGATCCCTCCCACCGATCCTCCAGTGGCACCGACAAGGGAAAAAGGCACCAGCAGCCCCATCTCGCGAAACGAGCGTTGCCCCTGTTCCTGGGCGGCCTTGCGCTCTGCCAACAGAGCCACATGAGTCAGATTAAAGCGCGGAGTAAAGAGCCCCTGCCCCAACCGACCTGCCGCGCGTTGGGCCTTAGAATCCAAATCAAGCAGCCGACTCTCGACTTTTGAGCGATCGCCACTCACAAGGGCTTGGGCCAACTCAAGAACCTGGGCAGAGTCTGCCGTGGCTGGATCCATCAGCGATTGATGGAGCGCCTCAAGGTCTAGGCGAATCGCTCGCAGTCGGGCCGCAGCTAAGTTGGCATTTGCACAAAGGGTAGCGAGCACTGGGCCGCTCTCAAACTCGGCTCGTCCGAATGCATGGGCTGCGAAGAGTCGAAGGGTACCCGGGAGTAAGCGCAGGTCACCTTCAACGTCCTTGAGGATGTTAGCCCTCACTCGAAATCGCTCGTCACCCACCATTCGTGCAAAGGCGAGTGCTTGCACAGGTGTGAGGGACTCATGGGGTGCAAGGACCAGCTGACCGAAGCGCTGAGCTAAAGCTTCAAACTGCTGGCCGAGCGCTGGGTCGCTTAGACTCGGAGGAGGAGAAGTCAGCTCGTCAGAAAGCAAAGTCCAGTAGCCCTGCTCGCGATACCTCACCCATGTGCATGCAGCTAGGATTTGGACCATGGAAGCACTCTCAAGGAGCGACCCCACGAATTCCCTGTCCGCTGGATCTTCACTCCCCATCAATGCAGCAATCTCATCGGGCTCGGATTCAACTCCGAATCCTCGGGAGCCATCCGGGGCGAGGGGAACTGGATCGTCCCCGAGTCCCAACTCGCCGGCGGGCGCAAGGCCCTGGCTGACGAGCAGGATCGCCAAGGTGGAAAGGGATGACTGCATAGGTCCATACTACTAGACCCTCATGAGTGGAAACCCCATCGATCTGACGGGCTTACTTGAGGTATGGGTCCCTCCACAGTCTTCCACCCCTACGGACTGGTGGTTGGCCCCTGACTGCAATCTCCCCCCGGGGGCAATGCCCTCCGCCTCGCCCAGCCACTGTGGCTCCGTTGCCTGCTCACCACGACTTCGCTCCACCTCCTAGAGCAGACGCCCCGAGAGAGCAGGTCCTTCATGGTCCCACTGGCTGCCTAGCGATTCCAGTCGCCAGACTGCTTATCGATCCGAGGACCTGCCCCTTTCCTAGGCGAAAGGGCCGCCCACTCCCTCAACAGGGGGATCCTCCGGAGGGGCTGATGGACCCCGCGCGGCATCCGGCGCGGCATCCGGCGCGGCATCC
>CAYXZD010000019.1:41869-58688 GCA_964469565.1 uncultured Planctomycetaceae bacterium | reverse complement strand
GCGCGGCATCCGGCGCGGCATCCGGCGCGGCATCCCGAAAGCGCTGGGACGACCCACCCACGTCTAGGCTCACTGGCAGGTCAAAGTCCCACTTGAGTGGCCGATCTAGGGAAGTGTCGGTACGAGGGCTCGAACACTCTGCGGAGTGACCCAACTCTGGTCGTGCCAACTCGGATGGAGAATGGCTCCCGTCGGGACTCCCTGGAGTGGGTCCAGTCATGGGTCCAGTCATGGGTCCAGTCATGGGTCCAGTCTTGGGTCCAGTCATGGACTCTGAAGTGGACTCTGAACTGGTCTCCGAGGGGCGTGGCCAAGGTGTGCCATAGGCGGCTCGTCCCCCAACCGACTCGGGATTCTGGGGAGGTTGAGGAACGGTGCCGGAATCAAGCGAGCCGGGAGAGCTGTACGCACGGCCAGTCTCATCCCCCGCGACCTCACTTGCATTGGAGTCGTCCGAGCTTGGAGTGATCCCCTCGGCAAACTCTGTAGAGACATCCTGAGCCAGTTCACCCGCCATCTCGGACATGGGGGGAATCCCTGAAGTTGGATCCACTGGAGCGTCCCAATCAACGGGTGAGGCGTCCTGTCCATCCCGATCGTGATCGGATTCAGCCTTCGGCGGAGAGGTTCCACCAGAAACGGCCGGTTGCCAGAACTTGCGCTCGAACTCCACGGGATCCTCAGGCGGGGAGTGCGCCCCCTGTCCCTGGGGCTGATCGGTTGGATCCTCATCTCTCGCCGGCCCCTCGGACCCCGCCGGAGAAGATTGTCCACCGAGCACTCCCATGACTTCTGCAATAGCGTCTTGGACGGCACTCTCCACCTCGGCCTCAGTCATTTCTGGACCGGATCCTGTGGGAGCATCGCAATCCGCCGGGAGGGTTTCTCCAACCGAAGGCTCTTCGAATCCGAGATTCAAGCCCTTCTCCGCCCGGCCCTGGCTGCCCCAGATGTACTCTACACTCGACTTGCACGCCTCGGATGTGGCTTCGTCACCCGCAGTCGAAGCGGGGACACGAGAAGGAGACTCGGGCCCTGGGGTAGGAGAGGGGGCAGGAGCAACATTCGCCGCGCGGCTCACGCCCGTCTCAATCGTATCCTCAGGCCAAGGCTCGGGGTGAGTGAATGAAAGGGACACCTTCCCGTCACTTTCACTGGCACCATCGATGGTTGGGTGTGGGGCTGTTGAAGAATCAAATCTCACGTCGGCAACAGCACAGTCTTCAGCCGGTGGCTGTACTTCATCGGATAGGCTCGCCTCAGCGACCCCCTCGGAAGCCCCGTAGATATTGCAGCCTAATGGGCGTGCGAGGAATTGCATTCGGCGCACATTGGCATAGCTCATCCCGATTGCCCGAGAGAGCTGCAGAGGGTCTGCCCCGAGCAGGTCGCCGACCGTTTCGACTTCCACATGATGGAGCTTTGTCAAAACGGACTCGTCCAAACCGTCAATGACACCCACAAACAGCCGGCCGTGCGAGGCTCCGGGCTCCGAATGGCCTGGGCCACCCAGTTGAATCTCAGGGTGGAGAGGCTTTGCCTCTGGAGGGCTCTGCCCACCGTATTGCCCCTCTTGCTGGGGTGAATCAGGCCAGAGGGGTTCGGTCCCTGGTAGTTCAGAGGATTCGTCGGCGGGTGGGTCTTCAAGGTGCTCGGAAAAGGTGTCCGCCTCGGCGGTACAACCGTGGAGTTCATCGGGGGCACCAGACTCGCCGCCTGCTTTTGAGTCTGGCCACAGTCGAGCTACCTTGGGCTCATCGGACAGCGGTGAGTCCTGCATGACAGCCTCTCCCTCGGTATCCAGTTCGGGACGATCTGGTGAACCGACATCGTTGGACCAAGCATCCATCACACGACCTAGAAGAGCCTGCTCGCGAGCATTGAGGTTTCCATCCCCAGCACTCAAGGCCTCCGGCTCGGGAGATGGCCCCATGCTCGTAGACTCACTTGCAGTCCCTAGGGAATGGGTGCCCTGCGCCTCCAATTCCAGATTCGCCCCGCCATGGAGTGCGCGAGCCCCAAGGGGCGCCTCCTCTTCATCATCAAGGGGAGTGACATCCACGCGCATTGCGAGGCTACGGGCCTCCTTCAACAGGCGTCTCGCAACGGCAGGGGGCACCTCAAGGAGTTCCGCAAGGTCAACGGGGCCGTACTGATCCATCGACTCGAGGGAATCACAACCCGCACGGCGCAAGCGCTTCAGCGTGGTCGGCCCGTCGGCGTGTAAGGTGCAGAGTAGAGCGAGAGTTTCCATAGCGACTCGCAGGGGTTAGGCGTTTGGGGTATGTGCTTGAAGGCGAAGGGAATTAGTTTCTAGCGGCTTCCGAGGGGAGCCTGCGAGGGAGGTGTGGATGGATGGGTTCGATGGGATCCAAAGAGTCGTGGCCGCCCGTTTCCGCCCCATCGCTCACCAGGTCCTCCATTTGGCCCTGCGCAGCAGGGGCCGGGCGCGGCACGATCATTTCACCCACTCGAGGGCCGCCGGACTCTGGCAACCGATCTTGAGACGCGTCCACAGAATCGAGGACTACCTCCTCTGCGAGGGCTGCGAAGTCTGCAGCAGCACGGGACGAGGGAGCATGTTCTTGAATGGGCAAACCCACTGCAGGCCCCTCCCGCAGTCGCACACTACTCCGGATCACCGTGTCATACATCCAGCCGGTGAATCGGCCATGCAATGCAATGAGAAGTTCACGAGCAAAGCGCGTGCGGCGGTCAAACATGGTGCCTACCACCCGAATGCGGTAGGAGCGATTCTGGCGCTCGGCAGCTTCTTCGAACACCCGTAGGGCCTGCAGCGCCCCCTGAAGTGCAAACGCTCCGGTCTCAACCACTAAGACTGCGGTCGTGCTGGCAAACAGGGCGTTGGCACACAAGACGCCGTCTGCTCGGGGGGGACAATCCACCACCACCCAAGCGTAGGTCCCCTCCAAGCTGAGAAGAACACCCTGCAGGCGTTGCTCGGCATGGAGCAAACGGCCCGAGATTTCCTCGAATTCCCCAAGATCTAGACGGGCGGGAAGCAGGTCGATGCCCCCAGGGCAGGTAACAATGGCATCCTCGGCCTTAGCCTCACCGATCAGCACCTCAGCAACGCTAGCGTCCTCCCAGTCTGGCGCCTGGCCGAGTGCGAGTGTGGCGTGAGCTTGGGGATCAAGGTCCACCAACAAGACCCGTTCACCGCGGGCGGCGAGGGCTCCCGCTAGGTTGACGGCTGTAGTTGTCTTGCCGCAACCGCCTTTTTGGTTGACGAGGGAGAGGACCTGCATGATCAATCGGCGCGGGAGGAATAAAAAGTGGGCGTGGCCGACTTCTCGCTACAGGTCCCTGGGATCCCCATCAAGGGGTGGGCAGCGGACTTGCGGTGAGAAGCCGTCCCCAACCTGCGGGGATAGGCTGGGGTCTAGCGGAGGGCCTTGCGGGCCTTCTCGTAGAATGCACTACTTGTGCGTGCATGATCAATAGGCGCCCAATTGGCCACGCGCTGAAGGGCTTGGGCGGCCGGGCTCTCGGGATAGCTGGCCACAATCGGTTCCCGTCTTTGAACACTCGTAGAAACAATGGGATCTGCAGGAACCCAGCCAACAAATTCGGGGCTATGGCCGAGGAATTTCTGTGAGACCGAGCGGAAACTGTCCCATGCGGCCCCGGCAAGGGTCTCATCGGGAACCCGGTTCACCACGAGCCCCACACGAATGCCCCGGTTGACCGCCGTGGCCCGCTTGTAGAGGGCGTAGCCGTCAGACAGGGCTGTCACCTCATGGTTGGTCACCAAGAGCAGAGTGCTTGTGGCGGCCAAATGGGCCACCGTCGAATAGCCCAAACCTGCACCATGGTCAATCAACATCAAGTCGAAGTCGTTCTCAAGAGGGCGCAATGCTCTAAAGAGTCGGTCCAACTCTCGACGGGTCGGATCGACGAGAGCCTGCCGGCCCACACCACCGGAAAGCAGCTTGAGACCGAAGGGCCCCTCGCTGAGAGCCTCATGCGCCGAAACGCTGCCCTGCATCACATGTCCGATGTCGTACTGTGGCGCCATCCCGAGAAGGAGGTGAGCATTGGCGAGGCCTGCGTCGAAATCCACAAGAAGAACCCGTTCTCCTTTTCGGGCGCGCTGCACCGCAAGGTTGGATGCAATCACACTCTTGCCAGTTCCGCCCTTACCACTAGCGATGCAGACGACACGGGCGGCTGATCGAGCGTCATGACGCTCGCTGGCGGCTACATTGCGGCGAAACGAGCGGAAGCGGGTGAATTGAAATCGGCTGAGCATGATTGGAGGCTAGACCATCATCGCTAAGAACAAGTCCAAATCAATGGTCTCCATGCCGGAGATCCCTTGGGCTTAGCGCCATAAGGAGTTACGCCGTTCAACAAACTTCCCCACCCGAGCCAGTGTCCCCCCAAGCTCAACTGAGCTTGGTGGACTCTCCGATCCGATGCAACTTCATGACGTTTGTACTCTGTGCAACCCCTGGTGGAACTCCGGCCACGAAGGCCACCTCCTCACCCAGCCGAGCCATGCCCCGTACCACCAGCATTTCCGCAGCCATGTCTAGCATTTCCTCTAGGCTGGACTCCCGCCTGAAGAGGGCTGGAGTCACGTGCCCAAGGACGGTCATCTGCCGCACCACCCCGAGGTGGGGTGAAAGCCCGATAATCTCATTGCCCGGCCGGTAGCGTGAAATCAGGCGCACGGTACTGCCCGTCTCCGTGAAACAAATCACCTTATCCAGTCGCAGGGCACGGGCAACCTGAGCCGCGGCCATGGAGATTGAAGTCCCAAATGACGCGTCCCGGGCATCGAGGTTTAGCCTGGGGCGGCGGCGGTATCGCGGGGAGGCTTCCACCGCGATCGCGATGTCCCGCATGGTCTCCACGGCCTCCAGGGGGTGGTTTCCCACGGCAGTTTCAGCGGAAAGCATGACGGCGTCCGTGCCATCAAGGATGGCGTTGGCCACATCCGTCACTTCTGCCCGAGTAGGACGCGAAGAATGAATCATCGACTCAAGCATCTCTGTGGCCGTAATGATGAACTTGCGTGCGTAGATCGTCCGCTCGATGATCATCTTCTGCATTCCTGGAAGATTGGCGAGGCCGATCTCTACACCCAAATCCCCCCGCGCCACCATGACCCCATCGGCGACCTCGAGGATCGATTCAAGGTTGTCGACTGCCACGCGTCGTTCGATCTTGGCCACAATCGACTGGGTGCTGGCCAAAGAGCGCACGAGTTCGACCTCCTCCGCAGAGCCCACAAAACTGACCCCAAGGAAATCCAATTGATTGTCAACTGCGAACTGAATCCAGCTGCGATCCGCCTCAGTAGGTAGGGTGTATTCCACCTGGGATGTAGGAAAGTGCACACCCTTGGAGTCTCCCACGACGCCAGGCCGGATCACCCGCGCCTGCACGACTTCACCATAAACCTTGATGACCTCCAACTCCACCTGGCCATCGGCTAGGCTGATTGTGTGACCTACTTCCAGGGCTAAGTGCACATCTGGCACATTGAGCAAGACTTCGCCCGGAAGGGCGCAGCCACTCCCGGATCGGACCCGCACCGACTCACCTTCAGTGAGATCGACCATCCCCTTTGGAAAAGTTCCTGTTCGCATTTTCGGGCCCGGAAGATCACCGAGGATGCCCACTGGCCTGCGAAGCTTTTGAGCCGCCGAACGAATCTTCTCAATGCGGGCCTGGTGCTCTGCAGCAGAACCATGGCTGAAATTGAGACGTGCCACGCTCATGCCAGACAAGATCAACTCTTCAATGCGATCCTCAGATGCAGGACCGATGGTGGCCACGATCTTGGTGAACGAACGAGGCTTTGAGTGGCTTGGATCAGAGATAGATGTGGCCTGGTGGGGTTTCGCGGACGTGGTCTGAGAACTCATGTGGCTCATTAGGATACAAGAGCCAAGCGCAGGCTGACAGTGAGACGGCGTAGTTTGGGGATCACCTAGATGCCCCGCAGGTGGGTCTAGCCGAGATACCACAGACCACCCGTCGATTGCACTCAGAGACATCCCTGTGCATCCGCGCCCCAGAGCTTGTCGGACTGTGTTATCTCTAGGAGTCGCAAGGGAACGCTGCACCTCCCCTAGCGCATCCAATCCATGGCTCTTCCTTCTACGACTCGGGTACGAGGCTCTGTCCCCGCTGCTACGACGGCTCTCCTTTTTTCAATCGTCATCGGGCTGCTGATCTACGCCCTATAGAGGGGAGCGTTCAGGACCTATCCGACAACAACTCGCCCACCTCAGGTGCGGTGGGGAATCGTCCGGTCTTGCCCTTGCAGTAGATGCGCTCTCCTCCGTGGGTCACGTCAAAGATCCCTCCCGAGCCCCCAATCAGGCGGACGGTAAGACCAGGGATCAGGGCTTGGAGTTCGGCAGCCAGACTGGACGCCTCAGGCTTGAAGTTTCACTCGACGCAATAAGTAATCTCGATTTGCATGGCTCTCCGGGGGAGGCGACAGATTCGGGTGGGGGTCATGATGGGACAACCTACACAAGACATACGCCCGTTCCCACGCTTCAAACACCCGTTCCCACACCCCGGCGATCCGAGGGCCCCTAGGTGCTGGCCCAATCACCAGCTGCCCGATTGGAGTGTCCCCACGCCAGATTCAAAGGGATAGTCTTGGGGAATGAAAGGACCCCCGCATGGGTTTGACCCGTCCCCTATAGGGTCGGGCGCGCGTCCCATCTCCCCATCTACCCCCACCCAGCGACAATCACCATGAGAATCCCATTACCATTGGCCTGCTCCGGAGCATTGCTGAGTCTCACCCTTTCGCTCGCAGCTCAATCTCCTGAAGAGACCCGTCCCCAGCGACCCACGAACATCGAGACTTCCCTCTCCGAGTGGAGGCAGGAACATGGCAAGCGCTGGCGGGTGCTTACAGATCGGGAAACGGGCTATGCCCAGATGATCTTCGGTTCCACAGCGCGCCAAGCTGCTTGGCCCCAGCCCCAGACTGAGTCCGACTGGATTGCTCTCGCCAGGAGTTTTGCTGCACTCAGCGTCAGCATGCATGGCATCGATGACAACGAACTCCTCAATGGACGCTATACATACTTGCCCCTGGGGATGGCCAATGGCACCGACAAGATCACCGTTTCCTTCGATCAATTCGTGGGAGGGCTTCCCGTGTCGGGTGCTCGGCTCAACATCCTCATGAATCCGGCTGGAGAACTACTTTCAATCCACTCCACCGCCGCACCCAATACCCAACACTTGCGAGTGCAGCCCGCAGTCAGCGGTAGGCAAGCACTGAAAGCAGCCCGCACAGCCTTTGAGGACTCCGAAGGAATCCCTGCAATGCAGGTCGGCCTTCCCCTTCTGCGCTTTGCCCAGGTAGAGAACGCAGGCCAACGTCAAGCATTCCTCGCTTACGCCGTAAACGTCAGCAACGAATACGAGCCCAAGGGCTTTGAATACATCATCGACGCGGGTTCCGGCGAGGTCCTCACTCGAAGTAGTACCGTGCACTACTTCGATGTGACTGGAACTCTGGTGAGTTGGGCCACACCCGGTACTGAGGCGGACCACTCGGGCAACCCCGAAGTCCAAATCCCCATGGCCTATGTAAACGTCTCAAGCTCAGCAGGCACCGTGCAAACGGACCGCATGGGGAACTTCACCTTCCCAGGAGTCACGAGCCCATTGAACATCACAGCCAGCTACAACGGCACGTTCAATAACGTCAACAACCAGGCAGGATCGGATTACTCAATTACATTCAACAACGTGCAACCCGGCCAGCCGAATACGCTGGTCATGAACCCCAGCAAGACCCAGTACATCACAGCCGAGGCCAATGCCTACCACCACATCAACGTGGTGCGCGATTACATTCGCGACACGGTTCCCAGCGACAATACCGCGGACTTCAAAGCCACGTCGAATCCCAACATCAACTCCTCCTGTAATGCCTACTACAATGGCAGTTCCGTCAACTATTACCGCAAGGCAAGTTCCTGTAACAACACTGCCTTTTCATCGGTAGTCGCGCACGAGTACGGCCACTGGCTCAATACCCGTTACGGAACGGGTAACGGCTCGGATGGCATGGGCGAAGGCAACGCGGATGTATTTGGCATGTATCCCTACGATGACCCCGTAGTGGGCCGGTACTTCTTCACTTCTGGTGGTTCCATCCGCACAGGCTTGAATACGCGGCAATACTGCGGCGATGGCAACGGTGGTTGCTACGGCGGAGTCCATGCCGATGGAGAAGTTTGGATGGGAGCCGCGTGGAAGGTACGCCGCAACTTGACCAGTACCCTGGGCTCGACCCTCGGTGGCGCAACGGCTAATGGCCTTTTCATCAATTGGATGAACGCCTACAACCAGACAAAAATCGACTCGATCATCGAGATCCAATGGCTCACACTCGACGATGACGACGGAGACATTGGGAATGGCACCCCAAACTACTCTGATATCGATGGGGCCTTTCGCGAACAGGGATTCCCCGGGCACGACCTCGACGTTGTGCAGTTCGCTAACGTGACCGACCTGCCTGACGTTCCGGCGGATGTCGGCCCCTACGATGTCCATGCGGACGTCGTGGCCCTCGTTTCCCCCCCCATGGCCAGTGTGATGCTCCACTACCAGGTCAATGCGGGCGGCTACACCACTGTCCCGATGACCAGCACAGGTGGGGATGGGTTCACCGCCCAGATTCCACCGATCTCGGGAACCGGCTTCGTCGATTACTACCTCGTCGGTACTGACAGCAATGGTGCCAGCGAGGACTACCCAACGGGCGGATCAGCCTCTCCCATGAGTTTTGTGGTGGGAGTCGAACAGACCCTTGCATTCTGGGATTTTGAAGCCAGTACGGATGAAGGCTGGACGGGTGGCATCGCCTCGGATGACGCAACCACCGGCCAGTGGGAGCGGGACGATCCCAACCCCACAGCAGCTCAACCCGGCAATGACACCACGCCCAATCCCGGGGTGAATTGTTGGTTCACCGGCCAGCAAGCATCTTCAAGTCTTGGCGGCAATGATGTGGACGGTGGCACAACAACCTTGCTCTCCCCCATCCTAGACATGACTGGGTATGTGGGCGTCCGGGTTGCGTACCAGCGATGGTATTCCAATGACGAGGGCAGCGCTCCAAACGCAGACACGTTCAAGGTGGGCATCTCCAATGACGGAGGATCGACCTGGAAGAACGCTGAAACCGTCGGCCCCACGGGTACCCAAGCCAGCGGGGGCTGGTTTGAAGGGTTCTTTACGGTGGACACGATCCTGCCTCTGACATCGCAAATGCAATTCCGCTTCCGGGCGTCCGACAAGGGCAGCGGATCTATCGTGGAAGCCGCGGTCGATGATGTGAGCGTGACCTACCTCGATGCTGGATGTCCGATTCCTCAGAATTACTGTGTGGGCGCGACCAACTCCACCGGCATGGGTGGAATGATGACTGTGAGTGGGTCGCAAAGCGTGAGCGACAACACTTTTGGCTTGGCAGCCATCAATCTCCCTGCGAGCGTATTTGGCTTGTTTATCTACTCAGACACGGCAGCTCAACTGCCGGTGGGTGATGGTTTCATGTGTCTCGGAGGCTCGATTGTGCGTCTGCCTGTGGTGCAAAGTGACATGCTGGGCCAGATGACCTACGCCGTGGACTTCAATTCACTGCCCCCCAGCGGCCCGATCGTTTCGGGCGATACGCGCTACTTCCAGTGCTGGCACCGGGACATCCCAGGCGGCCCAGCGGGGTACAATTTCACGGACGGCATCAGCGTTACGTTCTGCGACTGAGCCTCTAACCCGGGCTTGGGCCCTTCGATGGGTGCCCGGATTCGGCACCGCCACCCCGGATTCCGGGTGGCGGCGCCTTCCGCTTATGGGGAACCCGGGGGCTACGCTGCAGGGGGGGCTGCTCAGGTCGGGGGACCCCAACGAGTTTTTTCAAATTGGGTGAGGGGGTCCCCCCTCCCCTCACGCATGACAGAACCGTGGGGGGAAGACCCCCCTCAATGAATGCTGCCGTGAATGTACCTCCCTCCGGGGCGTACCCTCGCGGGCACTGCCAAGCCTGAAGGATTCGAAGGGCCTGTTTGAGGGGTCAGACATCCTCCAGGATCGGTACAACTCTCACCTTATCCCCCCCCACCTAGAAAGGCCCTGAGGGCCGCAGCGTCATCCAGTTTGCCGGTGTCTAGTCTGGGGTATCCCCATTGCTTCAAAGCGAGTTTCTCATGCGTACACGAAACCTAATCATCGGTGCCCTCGCGGCCACCGTTCCCGCACTCATCGCCTTTCAACCCACCAACACCAAGCTGACCTTTGCGCCGGATGCTGGCAGCAGCTTGACCAAGTCTTTCACCAATTCCATGGAGTTTGCCCTCGACGACATGAGCATGCTCATGGACGGTGAAGAGAATCCAATGATGCCCCAGATCGAGCTGGACATGGCCATGGAAGCCTCGATCACAGTGACGGACACCTATGACTCCGTTTCCTCGGGTCGTCCAGGAAGACTGACCCGCAGTTTTGACGAGATTGCCACCGAAATGGACCTCGCCATGGTCGTCGATGCAATGGGCCAAGTCCAAGAAGAGAATCCGACCGGATCTGCCACCTCAGATCTGGAGGGTGAAACTGTGGTCTTCACTTGGGATGACGATGAGGACGACTACATCGTTTCCTACCCCGAGGACGAAGAGGGCGACGAAGACCTTTTGGAAAACCTCATGGAGGACATGGATCTGCGTGCCATTCTTCCCGCCGACGAGGTCAGCGAGGGTGACAGTTGGGACATTCCGTTGATCACGATGATCGACATTCTCGCCCCTGGCGGCGACCTCAAGCTCGACATCGAAATGGACGGCCAGGATGTGGGCGAAGGTGCCCCCCCCGAACTGATGATGGACTTCCGGGCCATGCTGAGTGAGATGCTTGATGGAGATGCAACTGCCACCTTCAAGGGCATCACGGAAGTCGACGGCGTCAGCCTTGCCGAAATCGAAATCGAAATCGAAATCGAAGCTGCCAAAGACATGAGCGAAATGATCGAAGAACTCGTCGGCGAGCAGATGCCCGAGGGGCTCGAACTAGACCTCGACCACGTCAACCTTGAGTTTGCGTACGAGGCATCCGGAAGCTGCATGTGGAATGTGGCCGGTGGGCATGCTCAGTCCATGAGCTTGGAAGGTGAGGCGGCCATGGCCATGGACATGGAAATGGCCATGGACTTTGGTGGGCAAGCCATGACCATGGAAATGTCCATGGAAATGTCAGGCGAAATCGTCTCGGAGATGGAAGCCGAGTAGTCGCCCCCTAGAGGCGCGCACCGGCCAGGGGAGCTCACTCTCCCCTCTGGAGTACCCGCCGACTCTGCAGTTCCCCTGCCGCGCTCGTGCGGCACACCCGGGGGGGACCACGTCAGCAGACGTGGTCCCCCCCATTCTTGGTAGAATCCACACATGATGCCATTCATCTTGCCTGCACTCCTAGCCCATGCGTGCCTAGTATCCACGGACGTACAAGCGGACGCCAAGGCACTCTTGAGCGCTGAAGACGCTCCAGGCGCTGTAGCTATCTTGGAGCAGCACTTGCAACTCGAAGAGGGCGATGCTCCAACCCTAGAGTTGTTTGGACGAGCACTCATCGAAGTGCAAAGACTCGATGAAGCAGCGCATTGGCTGGACAATGCGCGATCTCTCTATGAGCAGGCTGGAAAAAAGCGAGACATACCCAGGGTCGAGAAAATACTGGCCAAAGCCGATCCCCTCGCCAAAGAGCGCAGAAGCAAGTTCATCGGGCTCGTACGTGACCTAACGAGAGCAGGCGACAAGCTCCTCAAGAGCGAGCAAGTCGAGCGAGCTCTGCAGATGTACCAGCGTGCATTGCCTCTAGCCGAAGGCAAACCCCGGGCACTGCTCGAATCAAACATCGAGAAAATCCTATCGGCCGACGCAACAGTGGATTTGGATGCTGCTGGGGCATCTAGCTCAGGTGCAAGACCCCTCATCAGCCATGAAAGTGAACGCTACAAGCTGCGTTGTAATCTCGAAGAGCCTGTGGTCCACCTTCTGGGGGTCACTCTCGATGACCTGTTCGACAACTACGTCAACATCTATTTCGACGGCAACACCAAGCGCGCACCCTCCATGCGGCCAACGATTCGCATTCATGGCACGTGGGACGAAATGGCCGCCTTATGGACCGATGGCGAACCTTCACCTGGTCTAGGTGGCTGGTGGTCACCTGGCTCACAAGAGATCCACACCTATGATGGCCGCACTCGCAATGGAAGTTTGCAAGACACACTTGAGACGCTCTTTCACGAGGCCAGTCACCAGTTCATGAGTGCATTCGTAAAAGGCAACCGGGTCCCCACTTGGTTCAATGAAGGCACGGCCTGTTTTTTCGAGGGGGCACAAGCCATGGCGGACGGTCGAATCCTCTGGCCCGATGCCGCCCGCGGACGGCTCGCAGTGCTTTCAGCCAACCTCTACCAAGATCGCGGTCCCACCATGGCCGAGGTCATTGATTACTCCCTACCAGGCTCCTACCCCGGCGAATACTACAGCGTCGGTTGGGGACTAGTTTATTTCCTGCAACAGTGGGAAAACCCCGAGACACTCGAATACTCCTATCGCCCCCTCTATCGACGCTACCTCGACGAGTCCATGGGCAAGCAAGATCAGAGCACGGAACTGTTCAACACCATCATTCTTGGCGAAGAGGATCCTCTCGATCACTCAAACCTAGAGGCATTTGAAAAAACGTGGGAAGACTGGATTCAGAATACTGTTCAGCCCCTGTATCTCTCCCTGCCACAACAGCAGCTCGATCGCCGCATTGAGCGGGCTGAGCGGTATCTTGCTGCCGCAGACCGCGCGTCCAAGAATCGCAAGAGCAAGGTCACCGAGGAGGAACTACTTCTGAGAAGTCTCAGCGATCTCGAATTTGCCCGGGTGCGTCTGACTGAAACGAACAAGCTCAGGGCTGGCCCCCTTGAGAGCCTCATCGACGTGCTCGACAGACTCGATCGCGAAAAGGCAGCAGCAGCGGTTCTGGAACAGTACCTCGACGCGGTCGATGATGGCGTTCTCGAACTCGATAGCAAGGAATATGCCACGGCCGAGAGGCGATTGGAGGGGTTTGACCGGGGCAACTATGCCCTGCGCTCCGCCCGCTCACGCATGAAAACTCAATACTCGCGCATGCACGCACTCCTAGAAAAGTACCGGGAAGCTGACCCGCCAATGACCCTACGGGCCTACACCTATGCCAATTCACTCACTGGAGTCTTCGCAGACGTGAAAGGGTGGTCCGATGAAACAACCGCACTGCACACCATCGCTCGCGAAACAGGCCTGATCCCCGGGAAGCTCACGGTCCTCGCTGGACCTCCTGATCACTGGGTCAGCATTCTGGCGGACAATCCCAAGAGCTTCACAACGACCGATGGCCAGTTTGAGTTGGAGTCCGTTCAACCCCATGGGCGAATCCATCAAGGCGCAACGGTGACCACCCCATACAATGTGCGCGCTACGGTGACACGCATCGGTGAAATCCAGCGTGGCAGTGCACACGGCTTAGTCGCCTGCGGGCATCCCGAAGGCGATTGGTGCATCGTGGGTATCGGACACGAGGGTAATATTCGGCTCTGGCACCTGATCCGCTCTGGCGAGGGCAGTACGCGACTCAAGCCGCTGGGCAAGATCGAACTGAATACCCCCCTGTCAAGAGAAGCAAGACCCAGCCTCGGCGTTCGCGTCCTGGAAACTGGAACACTGGAGGTTTCTGTCGACGGCGCACTCGTCGGAGAGGCTGAACTGGGGTTCAAGCCCCACAAGAGCTGCCACGTAGGTGTCTTTGTTCGCAACGGCAAGGTCCTCATCGAGGATTTGGTTGTTGGCAACTGATCATGGAAGCATCTGAATCGCGCTACAGCTCGAGGGCCTTCCCCCCGTATGCCTATCTGCCAGGCGCGGCCCCCCACCCTACCCGCGATCCTGACGGCCACTCCTTTCAAGGGCCGGAATCACCCCGGATCGAACCACCCGCTGACTGCCCACCCGATGCATGGGCAACCTGTGACCCCTATCTCTACGGGGTCGACTTGTACAATGCAGGGTTCTATTGGGAAGCTCATGAGTCATGGGAGGAGCTCTGGCATCGTTCCAAGGGCCGGCCCCATCAAGCCCAGTTCATCCAGGGATTGATCCAATGCAGTGCTTCCCTGCTCAAGGTACGGATGCGACAACCGAAGGGAGTGCAACGACTTGGCGAGCAAGGGCTTGCCCGTTTACGCGCCACGGCGCAGGCTGAGGGGCCGATTTATATGGGCCTCGATATCGAGACGTTTAGTGGGGCCTTCACAGAGTGCATCGCTCGCGACCAGCCTCTAGAGGCATCTCCTCGCATCCAACTGACCCGTTGAGAATGAGGATTGCGTTGGCGAGGCACCCGAAAAAGACGCATCCGCTCACACCCCAGTCAATTCGTCGAGCAGCGCTCCAACCACGGGGACTTGGAGATTGAGTTGGAGCACGTCTAGAGGCGGCACATGCAGGAATAGAGCAGGGACGCCTAACTCAGATCCTCGCAAGAGTGCGTGACGATAGACTCGCTCACAGACATAGCCTCCCGCATCCTGGGAGATTTCGATGGGAGCATCAGTGACCGATTGCAGAGTCTTGCGCAGCGCGGGTAAATCGTAGCTCGTGCACAGATCCCCCTCTCCACCCCCCATTCGACCGGAAAAGCCCTGGCCCAGTGTGCCAGACGTATCTGGCCGATCGGGCTTGAGTTCCGCACCCGCGCGAGCCTCTAGGCGGAAGCTAGTCCCCGGATGCACGCCAAGACACAGGATAGAATCCAGTTCTTCAATCTGATCGATAGCCTGATCGAGAGCATCAGCACAACCGGCAAACTCCACAGGAATCACCGTCCCGTGTATGTTTGCCCGCACATCGAAATGGCTAGCCAATGCACCGCTCGGATTCACCAGCACCCCCTCGAAGGCACCGAATCCAGTGAGAAGCAAGGATCTCATGGTCCAGCGACAGGGGCTCGGATTGCCCGAGCCCCATGATTCTACTCCGCAAAAAGTGTGGCTTAGAAGTAATACGTCAGGCCAAAGAACAAGAGCAATCCTTCAGGCCAGACTTCAAGATCCGCCTCAGCCCCGCCGAGGTTTGGAAGGCCTAGACGTTTTTCGGCAGGCGTAATCGCCCACTCGTAGAATGCGCCCATATCGACAGAGAGATTGTCTCGCAGCAAAAAGGAAGTTCCCGCTACTGCCCCGAGCGACCAGTAGGACCCGGCCTCGATGTCGACAGACTCGGTGGGAATCCCAGTCTCGGCTGGATAGTCCACGTTGACCGGACCGAAATCCACCCCGGGAATGTACCCCAGATCCAAGCCCACGAACGGCCGCCACCGACTCTCATCCCCATACGGGGTGAGGTAGTAACGGGAAGTCAGGAGGATGTGGTAGGTATTGAAAGGCTCAGCGGTCAAGGTTGCCGTGAGCGGAGCAATGGGATCGGCCTCAAAGTTGCGCATCTCGGCCACGAGGCCCAAGGCCAAGTTATCCGTGACCGAGTAGCCGGCCTTGATCGCTCCACCGTATCGCGGAGTGAGGTCGGTGGAATCTGTTCCTGTGTCGGGGATGCCCGCGTCCACCAAAACGCCGTTGGCACCCACGGCCTCGATTTCGGCGCCATAGAACGCCCAGCCAGAGGAGGCCCCGACGGTCTTAGTACCCGCGGCCTTGTCAGACCAAGCGGGTACGCTGAGGGGTTCGGAAAAATGCTCGAGAGTTGAGCAGGAGGCCATCAAGAGCAGGCCAAGAGTCGATGCGATGCGGGATGTCAGCATTGGATGAAGTCTAGATAGGGGGGAAGAATGTAAGGGGGGATGTGAAGAACGAGCGCCCTATTGGATCACGCTTGTGTCAAACGCATTGATAGCGGCACCCTGACTGGCACCCAAAGTCGCCATCTCAACGCCCATCTCAGAGAAGGCTGCCAACTCGTCCGCTGTGGTTCCAGGGGATACAAGCGAGGCATGGGTCCCCTCGATGAACCGCACCACGCCTTGCATGGTGCTGATTCCAGAGTTGATTTGGCCGCCATTGTCATTGAAGAGCTGGGCTGTCCAACTCTCTAAGTTGGCGATCAGGATCAACGGGTCGGTGCCCGAAAGGGGAGCATCTGCCACAAAATTCGGTACGACCATGTCGGCGACGCCGGTGTTTCCACCGCCTACGACCTCGACAAGGTGAATCGGGTCTCCGCTGGCAGCGAGGGCCCCGATGTGATGCACAGGATCGACCGTGTCGAGCACGGTTTGAGAGGCCCACATGAACGTCTCATAGTCCTCGGTTCCCGGGAAGACACCTGCTGCACTCAGGGCCGCCTGCAAACTGGGGCCGAAGGCTAGGGAAGCATCCAGCAACTTCGAAATGCCGCCGCCTGGCATACCCAAAGTAGCGGGCACCGCATTGCTGTTGATGGTATTCGCTAGGAAGGGGATACCCACCATGCCGCCTAGGGAGTGACCCATGAAGCTGATATTAGTCGTGTCGATGTCAGGGATCGTGTCTCCGTCCAGGTCCATGGTTCCCAGGACCGCGTTGAGGTGAATGAGATCACTCACGGCCTGGCGGAGGTTGTCCCGGGCCGTGGCGAGGCTCGCAAGATTGATCATGTGAGCGCCACTGGCATCGGCAATACCGTCGGGTCCCGGGGCTCCAGTGGCATTGTCCAAAAGGTCAAGGCCAAAGGTGCGCTCACGGGTCGTCCCGTCCTGGTACCCGGCGAAGAAGGGATCCGCC
>CAYXZD010000019.1:0-41769 GCA_964469565.1 uncultured Planctomycetaceae bacterium | reverse complement strand
AAAGGTGCGCTCACGGGTCGTCCCGTCCTGGTACCCGGCGAAGAAGGGATCCGCCAAGGGATCCGCCGCCGAAACACCGTGCAGGGGCATGTCAATGGCCACGACGACGCGCGCGCCCACAAAGGGGTTGGCTTGGGAGTCTGCCACGCCGAGCAAACTCAGGCGGTTGGCCGTGATTCCATGCTGAAAGATCGTGACAGGCCAGCCGCCCGCAGGCTTGGAGGCTGGCGCCTTGGGCACGCTAATCAACATGGGAATCTGCTCGGAGCCTGTGGGTGTGGGAAGGGGGTTGTAGGCGGTCAGATTCGTCTCATTGCCGCCAAAAGCACTGAATGGGTAACGGGCTTGCCACGATTCTGTGGTCGGGGCAAGATCGAACACCGGGTTGGATACAGAAGGGTTTGAAGCTGCCGTCAAGAAGTAGGGCACGCTCAGTGTGCCCGTGTATAGATCAGCGAAGCCGGCGCCGCCAAATGTCAAGGTATCCACACCCGAAAAGGACACGCCGCTGATCTGTGCAGCAGGAATCTCGGGGTCGCTACCGGCCGAGCAGTCCACCATGCCCGAACCACACAGGTTGCCAATCACGGCCGCCTCGGCTGCGGCGCCGCCGAAGGCAACGGCGCTGATCACGTCAAGGACACTGCCCACGGACTGCGTCGTGAAGTGAAAGGTCATGGCGATGGAATCACGATCCACGCCGGCGGCTTCGGCAGCCCCCTCCATCGACAGGACAAGAACTTGCAAGGGGAAGAACGGGTGATCCGGCGGCAGGAGGGGCTGGGAACTCGCCAGCGTATACTCCGCATCCGTGGTAATGGGACGGCCGTCGGCGGCGAGGATGCCGTCGGTCAGCACGACCATGTAGGTCGTTTGAGGGTCAAGGGGCAGGGTGGGACGAATCTCAAGAGTGGATCCGGTGGCATCCCAGCTGGCCAGAGCCGCTTGATAGTCCGACCCAGGCAGCTCACCCGACACGCCACTGATGGGTCCGCCGAACATTGCAGTCGTCACTTTGAAGATTCGAATCGATCCACCCGGCACGGCGGTGCTCACGTCGATTGGACCACTAAAGGCGAGCTTGAACGGCGCCCCCACAGACCAGCCATCCAGTCCGTTCATGACCACTGGCGGATCGCCCCCATCGGTGGGGTCCAGCACGGGAATGTTGAGGGTCAGGTCCGTAGTGTCGGCAAAGAGCAAGTCATTGGGCACAGGAATGGCGCTCGTGGACGGCGAGTACACCGGAACAACTCGGGGCACGATGGAATCAGTGCTCTCCACACCATCGGAACAGGCCGAGAGACCGGACAGGAGGGCCAGGGATGCGAGACTGGTGCGGGTGAGTGGCGATAGACGCATAGGGGATCACTTGTGAGAGGTCGGGGAGGGGGGTGAAGCGGTGGGGCAATCGCCCGGGCAGTGACGCACGCAGGACAAACTGTGGGGCAGGAGAGGCTGCGGCGACCGCGGTGGGAGATTCTCCCAAGCCTGATCCAAACTGCAAGCCCCCCGTTTTGACCGGGCCCCACTCGGCTCGGAAATCTTGCCTTGGGGACAGCTTGGGGACCCGGTGAGGGGGGGCAGTATCACAAGTTTCTAGTCCCCTCGGCCCCAATGCTGTAAACCAAACGGCCCAAACGATCGTTCCTCCGGCCTCCACCTAGGACTCCACATGCTGCTCAGCGCCCTACTCACCGCCACCCTGCTCACCCCTCCCCCCATTCAGGTCCGCCCCAGTGATGAGCCCATCGTTGAGAAGCGCACCGAGATCGCTTTTGACCGCACGCGGACAATTCCTGCTGAAAAGGATGTCCCGGGTGCCAAGCCAACGACGGTAGCCCTGGCCGGCATTGGAGTGCGTGACAAATACTTCCTCAATGTCAAAGTCTATGCCTTCGGTCTGTACATGGAACCCGTGGGCGCGCGCAAGACTCTCGCACCTTGGATAGGCAAGAGCGCCAAAGAAATGTCGAAGGACAAGAAGTTCTCGAAGGCAGCCTGCTCGGATGGATTCGTCAAGAGCCTGCGCTTGGTGTTCTATCGTGACGTGGATGGTGAAGACGTCGCCGAAGCATTCGATGATTCCCTTGAACCCCGGATCAAAGAGGCAGTGAAGAACAAGAAGATGCAGGACGCTGCCAAGGAGTTGACGACTTTTCGCGCCATCTTCGACAAGGGTGAGATCAAGGAGAACGACGAGATCATTTTTGATTTCTTCCCCAAGGGCCGCATTGATGTCTACTTGCGCGGCAAGTTTATGGGCCGCTTCGACAGCCCCGCCCTCTCTTGGGCCCTGCAGGATGTTTATCTGGGCATGGACTCCATCGAGGACAACGAGGAGAAGGCCAAGATGATCGGCCGGCTCCCACAAACTCTCTTAGCACCGCCCCAAGAGGCCCAAGAGGACAAGTAGTCTGGGCAACCACCGCCCCCCTTGAGCCATATGTCAAGGGGGCGGAGTCGAGTCGCGGCCGGAGCTAGCTCAGGCTCCGGCTTCTTCCATGTCGCGCAATTCTCTGCGCAGGATTTTCATGACCGAGCTTTTTGGCAACTCGTCGAGGAACGCCACATCCCGCGGGACCTTATAGCGCGCCAGATTCTCGCCACACCAAGCCTTGACCGCCTCTGCATCCATGGAGGCTCCGGGCTGAAGTACCACGAATGATTTCACTCGCTCCTCGCGTTCGGGGTCGGGGATTCCAATGGTGGCGGCCTCAAGAATCGAATCGTGAGACATGAGCACCTCGTCCACTTCATCTGGGAACACCTTCATCCCGTTGACGTTGATCATGTCCTTGATTCGCCCGACAATCCGCAGATAGCCCTCTTCGTCGGCTACAGCGAGGTCACCGGTGTGCATCCACCCCCCCGCGAGGGCCTCCGCGCTCGCGTCCTCTCGCCCCCAGTAGCCCGCCATGACCTGGGGACCCCGAATCAGGAGCTGACCCTCGGTGCCCTGCTCGACCTCGACCGAATCATCCTCGGCGCTAACGATACGAACCTCAGTATCAGAAACCGGTACGCCCACCGAACCCACTTTCCGCTTTCCATAGAGGGGGTTGCATGTCGCCACCGGCGAGGTCTCGCTCATCCCAAATCCTTCAACGATCTTCGAACCGGTCAATTCCTCGAAGCGCTTCAGAACCTCGTCGGCTAGGGGCGCCGAACCTGAGAAGCAGCACTTCACACTGCTCACATCGTGTTTCTCAATGCCGGGGAAGTTGTTCAGGCCATTGAACAGGGCCGGCACTGCTGGGAACAGTGACACGCGGTGCTTGGCAATGTTCTTTACCAGAGACTTGAAGTCACGCGGGTTGGGCATCAACACGAGCTTTGCTCCGGACCAGAGACCCCAGCTCATGCAAACCGTCAATCCGAACACGTGGAACAGGGGCAAGCACGTCAAGAGGACTTCCTTGCCATACTCAACGCCCGTGAACCAAGCATCGATCTGTTGCACGTTGCAGGAGAGATTACGATGGGTGAGCATGGCTCCCTTGGAGGGGCCTGTCGTTCCTCCCGTGTACTGAAGCAAGGCCACATCATCCATCCCGTGGGTTGGCTTGGGCGGGTTCGGAGCGGTCGCATTGATAAGGTCCCGGAACTTGCTCACACCCGGTTCCAGAGCCACCTTGGCAATCTTGGGAGGGTCTTCTTTGCGCAGCTTGATGGGAGCGAGCAGGTTGAGAGGGAAGCGTAGGTATTCGGGAATCGAAGCTACGACGTATTGCTTGGGGCAAAGTTTCTCACGCGCCGGCCTCAGGGTTTGATCCCAGATGAAGTCAGCGACAACGGCAAGCACCACTTCCGCATCCCCCCACTGGTGCTCGATCTCCCTCAAGGTGTAGAGCGGGTTGGTCATGACCACATGGGCCCCGCAGGACAGTGCTGCAAGAAACGAGATGACCGCTTGGGGGCAATTCGGCAGCTGGATGGCCACACGTGTCCCGGCCTCAACACCCAGGGCGGTGAATGCAGTAGCCGCCCGATCAACCTCACCAGCCAACTCGGCATAGGTCATCTTGCAATTGAGGAATGCAAGAGCGGGACGATCTCCAAAACGCTCTACGGAACGGCGAAAAATGGCATCGAGGGCTAATTCCTCGTACTCGATTTTCGCAGGGACTCCGGAGTCATAACTTGTGAGCCAGATGGGGTCAGCCATGGGTACGATTGCTGAGGGGAAGAGGGTACGGGGACAGGTCGTGTCCTATCCTGACAATCCGGAGGGCGCGGATCCAACTACAAGCTGAGGCGGTCGGTTTCATGGCTCACCCGGGAGCCTTACACTGCGGGGGTCGCTCCGACACGTCCCCGCCCCTGCCCTCCCCACAAAGGCCCATGTCCGCCCATTCCTCCATTCGCATCGCCAACGGCCAAGGGTTTTGGGGTGACTCCATCCTTGGCCCCATCCGCCTCCTGCGTGAGGGGCCCCTGGACTATCTGACCCTCGACTACCTCGCTGAAGTCACGATGAGCATCATGCAAAAGCTCAAGAGCCGTGACCCCAGTCAAGGCTACGCGACGGACTTCGTACGGCTCATTGACCGGGTGCTCCCCGAACTGCTTGAGAAGAACGTGCGAGTGGTAGCCAATGCAGGTGGGGTCAATCCACACGCCTGTAAAGATGCACTCATGGAGGTCCTCGCCAAACACGGCGCCCAGGGTGTCAAGATTGCTGTGGTCGAGGGAGATGATATCTTTCATCAACTCGACGGCCTCTTGGACGATGGCGAGGCGTTCACCAACATGGATACCGGTGAGCCCCTAGAGGGAATGCGCGATCGAGTGACGAGCGCAAATGTTTACCTTGGCGCCTTTCCAATCGCCGAGGCCCTTGATCAGGGAGCCCAGATTGTGGTCACCGGCAGGGGGACTGACCCTGGTCTCGTCATCGGCCCCATGATTCACGAGTTTGGCTGGGGACCCGAGGATCTCGATCTGCTTGCAGCGGGAACTGTTGCTGGGCACATCGTGGAATGCGGAGCCCAATGCAGCGGCGGCAACTACACCGATTGGAACCAAGTTCCCAACATGGCCATGATCGGCTATCCGATCATCGAAGCTCAGAGCGATGGCACGTTCTATGTCACGAAACACGCAGGGACGGGAGGCATGGTCACCCGCTCAACAGTCGTACACCAACTGGCCTATGAGATGGGCAACCCATCTGCCTACCTCACACCGGATGTCATTGCAGACTTCACCAGTTTCACTCTCACCGACGAGGGGAACGATCGCGTACGCGTTAGCGGCGTCAAAGGTGAACCAGCCACGCCAACTTACAAGGTATCCATGAGCTACCAAGATGGCTGGAAGGCTGTGGGCCAACTCACCGTGAGCGGCCCCCAAGCACTCGCAAAGGCCAAACTCTGTAGCGAAATCGTCTGGCAACGACTGGCCTATGATGGATACGAGTACGGCGAGGACGAGCGCATGGTTGAGTACGTAGGAGCCAACGTTTGCCACGCTGGAGTGGAAATCCCAGAGTCCGGCGAACCGAGCGAAGTCGTCTTGCGCATGGGGGTCAAGGGCACCGATCGGGCCAAGGTGGACCGCTTCGGTTCAGAGCTTGTGCCTCTCGTGACCAGCGGCCCCCCGGGGGTCACAGGATTCGCAGGAGGCCGCCCCAAGGCCACGGAAATCATTGGGTACTGGCCCGCATTGGTGTCCAAAGCCCGCATTCAAACTCGCGTCAGCGTCTTCACATCCCCTACCCCCTAGTCGCCATGACCACAGTCCTACTCCAGCGCATTGCCCAAGCCCGTTCCGGCGATAAGGGAGAGGGTTCAAACGCAGGCATCCTCGCCCGTTCCCAAGCTGCCTATGATTTTCTCAAGGAGACGCTGACTGAAGAGCGCGTACGAGAACACCTCAAGGCCATCAACTTGGGTGGGGTCACCCGCCACGCCGCCGACAATATGTGGGTGCTCAACTATCTCCTCGACGACAGCCTAGGCGGAGGAGGGTCGGCCTCCCTCAAGACGGATGCCCAGGGGAAGACCCACGGCCTTGCGCTCCTGCGCATGTCTCTCGATGTTCCCGACGAGATCCTCGCCACAATCCCAGAGCCCGGTACGGAGAGTTGACATTGGATGTCATCTTAGAATTGCGCGAGAAAACGCGGCGACTTTCAAAGCGAATCATACTCCCCGAGTCCAATGACCCGCGGGTTCTCCAGGCTGCCGCAACGCTCGCTTCTGAGAACTTGTGCCAGCCGGTGCTGGTCGCCCAACGGGGCATGGGTAGCGTCCCTGCGGGTGTTGAAAGTCTGCGCCCCGCCAGCGACCCGCGCGTAGAGAGTTTTGCAGAAGCTCTATTTGAACGTCGCAAGCACAAGGGCATGAGCCGTGAGCAAGCTAGTGAGCAGGTGCTCGACCCCTTGTTTTTCGGTGCCGCGCTGATTGCCTCGGGCGACTGCCACGGAGGTGTGGCGGGCAGTGACGCCGCCACCGCCCAGGTTCTCAGAGCAGCACTCCAAACGATTGGATTGCAACGCGGCATGAAGACACTCAGCTCTTGCTTCTTGATGATCCTCGACCAGGACATCTACACCTTCGCCGACTGTGGCGTGGTGCCCGACCCGAGCGCAGAGCAACTCGCCGACATTGCTATCGCCTCCGCTGAGAGCCATCGACGCCTTGCTGGCCAAGCCCCGCGTGTCGCCATGCTCTCCTTTTCCACCCACGGCAGTGCACAGCACCCTCGAGTAGACAAGGTTCGTGAGGCTACCGCCATGCTCCGAGAGCGGGCTCCCAATCTCACTGTAGACGGTGAGCTCCAAGTCGACGCCGCCATTGTCCCCGCTGTGGCTGCATCCAAGGCTCCGCGTTCGCCCCTGAGCGGGCGGGCCAACGTACTCGTCTTCCCAGATCTCGATTCAGGCAACATTGCCTACAAGATCACCCAACGGCTGGCAGGCGCCACCGCCCTCGGCCCCCTCGTTCAGGGATTAGGCCATCCATTCATGGACCTATCCCGAGGTTGTACCGCCGACGACATCGTCAATGTCGCCTGCATTGCTGCGCTCCTCTCTAATTGAACGGTCTCCAAAACCTGTTTCGGAGTATTGCCGTACTTGCCGCCTGCATGGGTACGAGTGGCTGTGCGCTGCTGCGAGGTGACCCGATCGAGATCCAATACGAGAGCGGGATAACCCCAAGTGGTGTCATTTGGATGGATCAGCGCCATGGGGATGGCCCAAGGGCTCACTCCGAGAGTGAGGTGACCATCGACTACGCCGCCCGCCTGTCCGATGGAACCGCAGTGGATTCCACGTACACTCGTGGCACGCCCATTACCTTCAGCCTGCTAAACCCTCCGCTGCCCGGATTCCGGGAAGGCCTCAGTCAGATGCAGGTCGGGGGACTGCGCATCCTGATTGTGCCTCCCGACCTAGCCTTTGGCACGGAAGGTATCCCCGGCCGCGTGCCCAAGAATGCGACCATTGAATTTGAGATCGAACTCTTGGCCGCAGGAGAGTAGAATTGCCCAATGGCAAGACGCAGGCCGTTCGATGAAGAGTTCGATCTTCATGGCTACACCCTGGAGAGGGCCAAACAGGAGATTCAGTTCAGGTTTCCCCGCTTCCTTCGTCAGCATGGTCGCTGTTTCGTAAAGATCATCGTGGGCCAGGGCAAACACAGCCCGGGGGGAACGCCCGTTCTCTTACTACAGTTGCCCCCCTGGCTCGAATCCGAAGGACGCAGATCCTTGGAAGTCCGAGATGTCCAACGGGGTCGAGACCAAGCCAGCCTCGAAGTTCAAATAGGGAAGAAACCCGCCCCAGAGAATCCCGAAAAGTACGATTAGGGAGGCCACAGGCTCCCGCCCCCCCACCTGCGGACTGAATCCACACGGTTCCTGCCCCGTCGCCTTGACCCGTGCCTCCCAAGACCGACCATAGGGCTGCCTCTCCTCTCACTGATTGAACTTCATGCTTTCCAACCCAAGGACCCCTCAACCCGCCGCCGCTGGCGCCCTAAGCCCTGCCACGCATTCACTCCCGCGAGGACGGGTTCTGAGCTATGTCTTAGGCCTGACTCTGGCGTTGGGCGCATGTCAACTTCCCCCCCCGACCCCGAGCCAACTGCTCGCAGAAGTGTTGGAGGATTTCGAGGGCGGTGGCGGCTTGCGGAGTGTCAGCCTGGAACGCCAAACCGAACGCTACGCCATGGTTCACACCTGGCACGCGCAGGGAACCCTCATTAGCGCAGAGGATCACCTCTGGTCGGCCGCCGCGCTCGTCACATCCGATAAGCCTGCCGACCTTGTCCTGGCCGGCGAACTAGCCTTGCTCGCTGCAGAATTAGGTGATGCACGTGGGTTTACAGTGCAGGCCGAATCCACGGATAAGCTGCTCCTCTCCGCAGGCAAGCCCCAACGCTACGGCACCCAGTTCATCTATGAGCCCGTGCTGGAACGCTGGAAACTCTACCCCATGGACGCAACCACATCCGATGCAGAGCGCCGGGCCATGGGAGTCCCTCCCCTCGCAGAACTCATGCAACGAGTGAACGAGCTCAACATCGGCTTGCGAGACGACGAATCGCGCTAGCCGTGTTGCACGGCTAAAAGCCCCAACTCGCCCCCCAGTGAAACCCTAGGTCAGGCCCCTGGTCGGCGATCAATTCCTCCAACACGGCAAACTGCATCTGCATCGGGCCCCTATCCCAAGCGCAACCCAACGCGAGGTCCATCATCGGTGACCCGAACTCCTCAAAAACGAAGTCATCGCTGTAGGCCGGGTTGTAGACCAGTTGAGCAAGAAGTGAAAGCGTGTCGGACCAGCGGTACTCCAAACCCCCTTGCAGCGCGTACAACTGATTCAAGGCAAGTCCAGATTCCTCGAAGGCCTCGGGGTCTGCGGCTTTGATCAGATCCGCCGCTGCGGTGTAGGTCCAGCGTCCCACACTGCGTTCACAAAGCACACCCACACCCAAATCCCAGCCACCATTGCCGAATCCGCGCTCAGCAGACCCCATGGGCAACTCTAGACCGAGGCGCAGAGCCCAGCCTGGACCCTGTGAATCCTCCTCGCGCAAGCGCTTAGTGAAGACCACAGGTAGATCACCGAACCCGACTTCGTCTTCGGCCATGTCGTACACACGCGTACCGTGGTATCTCAATCGCATCCGAAACTGATTGCGATCCAAGAGGGGGCGCCCAGCATCGGGGAATCCGAAGAACTCGTGGAAGCCTTCAATGAAAGCATCCATGAAGCCACCCGAACCAAACAGGGCAGAAACCTCCGTTTCCACATCCCACCCGGCCCCCAATCCACGCCGCAAGCGCAGGGCAGCACGTGCCGTTTCACCATCAAAATGCGCAGACTGGGGTCCAGCGCTCATGACCTCGTGGATCGCGCTGTAGACGAGATCCGTTCCCAGCCCCCACGTATCAGTCTCCTGAATGGCGGCCCGGCGGGGGCGCATGGAGAGCAGCGTCAATCCAAAGGGATGTTGGATACGTGTGGCGAGCGGACCGCGCACAACCTGCTCCGGTGGTGATGCGGAGGGCGTGATGCACCCTGACAGCACCATCACAAGACTCGCCACGCCAACACGCCAACAGCTCAATGCACGACTCCTGATGGTGGCCCTGAAGGTGGCCCTGAAGGTGGCCCTGAAGGTGGCCCTGAAGGTGGCCCTGAGTGCATCCGTGATTCACAGGGCAATTCTGCGATAACCTGCGCCTCGGCCCGCCGCAATTCCGCCTCCCGGTCCCGCACTTGTTCATTCGGAAAATACTCGCAAGCCAACTCTGCAAAGAGCCGGCGATGGTGCTCCTCCTCAACCATGAGGCGAGTGTACAGCTTCACCAACTCATCATCGCCACAGTGTTCGGCGAGCAATCCAAACCGCTCATAGCTGCGTTCTTCAATCAAGCCCGCTACCAGTAGGCGATCGAGCATCAGGTCCGTACGTCCCTCCCGTGCTGCGCGAGTCAATCCCTCCGCGTAGGGCCCTGGCCTAGCATCCGCCAGGCGCCCGCCACGGCCCACGATCACCGCATGCACCTGGTTGAAGTGCATCAACTCCTCCACCGCCACGGGCCCTAATGCCTGAACGAGCTTGAGCCGATCGGGATAGGTCACAATCAGCGATTGCAAGGCGCTTGCAGCCTTTAGCTCACAGTGGGCATGATCGGAAAGCAGGGCCTGTTCATCCGACATTACCGCGTCCACCCAAGGTGTGGGTGTCACCCAGTCAAGGCGTAGCACCATTCTAGCTCTGCCTGCCTGCTCCTGGCTCCCAAAGCACATCATTGGCGCCTCCATCATTGGCCACTCTAGCCAACACGAAGAACAAATCGGAGAGCCGATTCAGATAGCGCAGGACATGAGAATTGACGGCGTCGCTGCCCTCAAGCTGAATGAGTGCGCTCACGCAGCGTTCCGCTCTTCGGCATACGCAGCGTGCCAAATGCAGATGAGCTGCTAGCTCTGTTCCACCCGGCAAGATAAACGTATTCAAGGGCGCGAGGTCCGCATTGGCCTCATCAATCCAACCTTCGAGTCGCAGCGTGTAGTCTTCCCCCAAACGAGTCTGGGCCTGTCCTGTCCCCGACCTGCACAGATCCGAGCCCACATCAAACAGGTCGTTCTGCACAGCTTGAAGCCAGACCTTCATGGGCTCGGGGACCTCTCCCGCGAGGGCGATCCCAAGTGCACTGGAGACCTCATCCACGGTCCCATAGGACTCAACCCGCAGGTGATGCTTATGCACTCGTTCACCTCCCGCCAAACTCGTCTGGCCCTCGTCCCCAGAGCGCGTGTAGATCCGATTGAGGTGCACCATGGGTGAGAAGTCTACTCGTTCCCAGGGGCGGAGGTCTCCCCTGAAACTGGGTCGGAATTGGGGCGTGGTGCAGGTCCCGCATCAGGCTTCGAGTCCTGGGTGGGCATTCCCCCGGCCTGAACTTGGCTTCCTGCGCCCTGCTCATGCTGGTGGCGCGTGAGTGCCTTGCGACGACGCCCTCCTTTCTCATGCAGGGTCAATTCCAGATCCTGAGGACTTAGGGTCGATCCAAGGGTCTTTAGAATCAGATGCCAAGCCCGGGCGTCCTTGTTCAACAAGGCCGAACGGGAGAAGACGCGGTCAATCATCTCCTCCACATCTTGGCTGGCCACCGGGGTGTGCACGAGATCCATGAACACTTCTTTCAGGCGGGTTTTTAGAAACTCCCGGCCACGCCCGTCTAACATCGAGCCCCCGGGCTCAGGCTGATGCACGCGCGTTCCAGTAAACAAATCGCTAAGCGCAAGACCCACGGATAGCCCCAAGTTGAGTGATGTATGTTCAGCGCTGGTACGGACGTGAGCCAGCTCATTGCACAGATCCGTCTCCGCCGAAGTCAGGCCACTCACCTCATTGCCAAAGACCAAGCCCAAGCGCTGATCAGCGGAGTTCGCTAGGTCGATGCGCTCGGGGTGCACCCGGCGCCAATCCCGGCGCATGCGTCGTCCGCGCACACGTGCGGTGAAGCCAATGGCATAATGGACGTCTGCCAAGGCGTCCTTGAGCTCATCGACCACAACAATTGCAGCTCGTGCACGTTCAGCACCATGGGACATCTGTTCAAAATCGGGGTGCATCAGGAGGGTCGGCCGGGCAGGCGCAACAATGTAGAGTTCCACCGGACCAAAGTTCTGTGCTACACGCAGGATCGTGCCCACATTCCTCGGGCCTTCTGGTCGGCAAAGAATGACGCGTTTCATTCCCGTCCTCCTAGCCTTCTGGCAAATGTGCGTTGCTCTGGGCTGAGGGCTCGGCGGTTGTCAGCGGAGAGGTTGGGGCCACGCCGCGAGACCTGTAGCTGGCCCTCAGAATCGGGTGTTTCCGGATCCCAGAGAAGTTCATTGCTCACAGGAGCTAACCAATCCGGGAAGTACAGGCTCAATTCAGATCGAGAACCAAATGAACGGGAACGCATTCGAATCGACGTTGTAGGAACAGCCCCTTGGGGACCGAGCACAGCCAAGCCAAACGACTGGGTCGGGCTTTTCTTGATTTGGATAGAACAGGGCGTCATCCCGCTCACAAGTATCACATCTTCACGACCTGGCGGATACTGAACATCGAGTTTGGGATCGGCACTCCAATCAATGTTCATGTCATGGGGGCCTGGCGGATAGAGGGCTACCAGAGCGGTGAATGGCTCAGGATCCGTATCGCTCAAGTGCACATGCAGCTTCCACCACTCGCCGCCCTGCTGTTCGAGTACAACCGCGGCGGGCAAGTATGCGCCGACTTCATCGGTGGGCCATGCTTCTCCCTGCGGAACCGGCAACCGGGGCATGAGGCTCTCATCAAGGGGCACTTGGCCAAGATGAAGGAGTTCCTCACAGCCCTCCACTCCCGATAGGCGCAGGCGCATGGGTACTTCCCTCCGGCTGCCCTCCATCCAAAGCTGTCGATCGTCAGCTGTGAGTTTGGCCTGCCCGGAGAGACCCCGGGTACGCACCACGCGGGGTTCCCCCAATCCTGTGACCCGTGCCTCACCCGCGAAACCCGAGGTGAATTCCCAGCGCGCGTCCAGGATCCGGCCTCCAGTCTCCAAGACACAGTGCGCGGGTTGGCGGTATGTATCCAATGCTCGATTGAGTTCCGCCAAATCGTTTACTTCGGCAGGGGCCAGATCCTTCGCCAGCACGCGCCGTCCCAGATCACGACGATAGGACACGCGACCCGCAACGCGGTTTTCCTCGAGGCTCAGCCCGGCGCCAATAGCGGCCCGCTGATCCTGGTTGGCCGTTTCACAGATTGCAAAGGTCGGTCCACTCCAGCGCCCCTCTTCAATGAGTGGCAACCAATTGACTCCGCCCGTCGCCACCTCAAACTCAATTCCAAGGGAAGCGAAGAGAGAGGGTACAAGGTCGATCGAGCGTACAAGCCCTCTAATGCGAGCCTTGGGAACACCGCCTGGAAAGCGTACAAGCAACGGAGTAGCTACCAACTCATCGGAAAACGCAGGCGAGCCGGGTTCGGCGGGTTTGAGGCGCGCGCCTCGGGTCGCCGTAATGGCAATTGTCGCGCCCTCCAATCGACCCGCCTGCCCTAACCAGCCCAAAACCTCCCCGATGGCCGCATCCACCGTGGCGACTGCACCGTCATACTTAGCCCGGGTGAGAGCCTCGAAGGCAGGGCTCCCCCGCCCGCGTCGCAATAGCCTCTCCAACTCATCTGCGCCGCCCTTGGGATCCTCGGCTATCCGGTCGAGGGCCGCTGCGATCAAGGGTCGAGTGGAACGAAAGCCACCCAGGTGTTTCTCAAGGAACGGCCACGCTGCTTCAGTCGCAATGGAGTTGGAAGTTGCAGGATCGGATAGGTGCACGAGGACAAACAGGGAACCTTCAGCGCCAAATGCGCCTAGCAACTCCCGCTTGGCACCGAGAATCACTTGGTCGGCAGAACGCCGCTCGCCCTCATGCAATCCCGGACCCATCCACACATTGAAGCCCTGGTCAAGCCCACAGAGGTCCGGCAATAACTGGGGGATCGAGACCAACCCCATTGTATTCCAGCCCTGGCCCTGCAAGGTCTCGGCCAGAGTCGTTTGATCTTGAGCCAACGCCTGTTGACCCCGATGCTGAAGGGACCCGACTCCGTGCCCGCGCGGAAACAGGCCGGTGAGCAGAGAAGCCAACGCGGGCGTCACACCCGTACTCACGCTAATGTGATTCTCAAACACAATGCCCTGGTCGGCAAGCCCGTCGAGGTGAGGGGTTCGGCCGAGGGAGTATCCGTAGGCCCCTAGGTGCCCGCGGGCCAACCCGTCCACAACAAACAGAACCAGGGTTTGCGAATCACGCGAAACTGACCCCACGCCGGTCCCCCCGGCCGCTTGTCCGTCCACTGATGGATCACTCCCAGAGCAGGACAGCCCTAACACGAGAAGCCCTGTGGAAAGCGCATAGGTCAACGCTGAGCCCAAGCTGCCCTGGGCACTCACTGGACCTCCTCCCACTGCTGGGGAGAGGGGTTTCCGCCGGACACAATAATGGCTACACGCAGTGGGTCCGCTTCGCTGCGACCTTGGAATCTTTCGGCAGGAATCAATCCCATTTGAACAGCGGCCAAGGTAGCGGCCCCCGCAGGCTCAACCCGTTCTCCTCGGGCGGCCCAATCCCCCATTGCGGTGAACACAGGCCCATCATCCACAAGCAAGACGCCGTCGAGAGTCTGGCTGCAAATCGAGACATTCAGCTCGCCTGCATTCATCGGGCACAGCCCTTGGACCTTGGTTCGGATGGAGTGAAGGTCGACCGAATGCCCAGCCATGAGTCCTAAATGCATGGCTGGCGCCCCTGCCGGTTCGACCCCATAGACACCAATCGCATCACCACACTCGCGACGCAGACACAATGAAACGCCCGCCACCAACCCTCCTCCCCCCACTGGCACGAGGATGAGCTCGACCTCGGGCCAGTCGCAGAGAATCTCTAGGGCCACAGTGCCTGCCCCCTCAACCGTGCCCGCCCGATCATAGGGGTGAATCAACACCGGCCCCCCCGCCGCAATCGAAGCAGCATCAAGCTCAGCAGCCTCACGATCATCACTGAGCACAACTTCAGCCCCGAGCTCTCGGCAGGCATCAATCTTGTTGGGGTAGGCGTCCTTGGGCATCACAATCGTCGCGTGAATCTGGGCGCGTTGAGCCGCCCACGCTAGGGCACGTCCGTGATTTCCCGAACTGCAAGTGACGACCCCCCGCGCTCGCTCCGAGCGATTCAAGACGGCAACATTATTCCAAGCACCGCGCGACTTGAACGCCCCGCATACCTGCCTATTTTCCAACTTCGCCCGCAGGTCCAGCGGTCCGCAGGCCTGTCCGACTCCCTCGACACGCACCAAAGGAGTGTGCTCTACGACTCCTTGCAACCGCTCGGCAGCGTGGTCAAAGGAGAGTTCGGCAAGGTCGATGGGATGGATGGGCTTCACGAGATTGAAGTGTAAAGCCACTGGTCGGAAGTGGTGAAGGGAATGCCCGCCCGATCAACCATCAGCTTCACCTGCAGCTTCACTCGGCCGTTCACTGGGTTCGGTCTCCTGCTCACTCGGTGCGGGGATCGTTATCGAGACTTGAGCGCAGTACATGCCACTCGGGTCACCCCGTTCCTTCAGTGTCTCTTCCAAGACTCCCGCAGACCGCTGGGCCTTGCCTTCCCACAAGACATCCCCCTTGTGCAACACTTGAATGGTTTCACCGAGGTCGACCATTGAATCGTCAAGCCTCAGGTCGAGCTCTGTGATCCCAACCACCTCCAGCAAGTGGAAGGCTTGGCCATGCTGTTGGATTACAACACGTGAGCGGGCCACGGGGTGTTCAACGTGAAGCCAGTAGAAGCGCTGATGAGTGACATCATCTTGCACCCACACGATGCGCTCCGGACGTGACCTGCGTCGAAACTTCGCCATCCATGGCAGGGCAGCTCCATCCTCTCGATCCATCCAATGTCCTTTATCCGGGTAGACCTCTACCCAGTGTTCATAGCCGCCCCCATCGTTGCGCCGAAGCGTGGCTAACTCGTCCCGCCAGCGACGGGCGTGCTGGTTGCGGTCGTATGCGGCATCCTCAGCGCCCATGTGCAGACTGAATGGAAGGTTTCGCAGTCCATCTGGGACAGTCTCATTGGGATGGCCTGCCATCATGCTCGCCGCTGCGAAGCGATCTGCCATGCGGGGGGCGAGCTGGTAAACACCGTCGCCCCCGGCGGAGTAGCCGAGGAGGTACACACGCTCGGGATCTACGCCCTCAAACAGGATCATGTTCTCAATCAATCGGGCGAAGAGCGGATCGATGTGGCCTTGGTGCCATAGGTTCCACGTGTTTGTAGGCGCACGCGGTGCAACGTAGATTCCCTCCTCGGGTGTATACAACCGCTTCTGGTTTTCCCATTGCTGGTCGTTGACCGCCTGTGTGGTGCCTCCACCCCCGTGCATCGAGATCCAGAGGCTGTGTCCGCGCAGCGGGGCTTTACCATACCGCTTGTACCAAAATGGCATGCTCTGGCCCGCCGTCGTGAGAACCTTTGATTCCCACTCATCCTTTCGCACATTCAACTCGCGCTCCTCAAAGGCATCCCACAGTTCCTTTGAAAGTGAAGTCGCCTCTTCCTTGCTCAGGCCTGCGTCTTGTTGACCCGGCAATGCAGCCACATCGAGCTCGATCAACTCCTGATCGTTCGATACCTCAAACTCAAGATCCAGTTCTTGAGAAGCGCCGCGCCACTGGGCCGTGTAATGCACTTGCGGCTCTAGAAATGCGGTTAGGTGGTCATTGGCATCAGAGGAGTCGTCACGTGTCTGTCCATCGAACACGACTTCACCGCTGCTGGACCGAATCGTCAATTGACCAGCAAGCCGCTGACCGAGCTGGCCTTGCCGAGCCCTAAACCGCACGCGCAAGCTACCTCTTGGCTGGGTAAGCAGTGGCCTTTGATAGCGCTGTGTCACCTCTTCGGCAAACACGCGATCGGCTTCAGGTCGCCAAACGAGGGGAAACTCCAAGTCGGTGGGCTCGAAACTCACGGCAAAAATGCCGTGGCGCTTGTGTCCAATCACTGCCGTCGATGCACGCTCACTAAACCAAGCCTTGTTGAGTTCGTTGCCCGTGGGCTCATCAGCACCGGTATAGTGCCAACCATGATCCCACACTTCGACCCAGGAGTGATTTCCGCTTCCGTCGGTCCACAGGGGGGTGCCGACAAACCGGGCTGGGACTCCTACGGCCCTGCAAGCGTCCACTAGAATGACAGACAGTCCTGTACAAGAGGCCATGCCTGCCTGGATGGACTCATAGGGGCTTTGGTCGGCCTTTGGGCGTTGTGTCGAATAGTGAACCTGTAACTCATCAAAAACACGCCTATTGAGGAGAGTTGCTGCCTCCGTTGGATTCTTTGCTGATTCCACCCATCCTTGAAAGCGGTCGTAAAAATCTGCCCGCCAGCGGTCCCGCCTTTCATTGATGGAGGCGTAGGGCAAGATGTGACGACGATACGTGTCCCGTGAGACCATTTGCGACCAAGGACTTTCCTTCCAAGCACGCTGCGCGTACTCCAGATTCTCTAGGAGGAATTCACTTGTGAGGTCCTTCAGATCCTGTACCGGCATGCGCTCGATCAACCAGGTGAGGTCTTCTCTCGCCCGGCCTTGGTCCCACCCAGCTGCCACCGCCAAGGCATCCTCTAGCTCATGGCGGTTGTCCCCCGCTCGCTGGAGTGCACGTTCCAAATCTCCAATCGGCTTGACTGGGGAATCCTGGGCGCGCACGGATTCGCGAGGAGTCTCAGGGCCACCCATTCGTACGCCCTCATCAGCGAGAAGGGCTAGGCTCACAATCATGACGGGAACAGAGATCATGCAAGGATTCTGCCCGATTCGGGCTGCGTTGTGCACCCTGGGGCAGGCCCCAGCCGTCGATCCATGCCCTGCGTCCAGGGACTGGCGCTCCCCCGTCTCGCAAGTGCACAATCGCCCCATGCACACCCCTTTGCCCCCCCACGTGAGCAGAGTCTTGGGGACGACGCTCGCCATCGTTTGCCTGGGACTGAGCCCCATGACCGGCACACCTACTGCCCAGTTACCGCAGGAGCCCAAAACCAAGGCTGAACCCAAGGAATTAGAGTTGGGTCAGGCCGCCCCTCTTTTGCGCCTCAATGACCACCGCGGCCATGCCGTCCTCGTCGGAGGCCAGCGCAGCCATTGGACCGTGCTGGCCTTCTTTCCCAAGGCAGCAACCCCCGGATGAGTGTTGGAAGTTCGGTCGCTGCGGTCTGCAGCAGACGAGTTGAGGCAACTTGGCGTACACGTGTTGGGAATCAGCACGGACGACGTCCAGGCCCAGTCCGCATTCCACAAGCAAGAAAAGCTTACCTATCCACTCCTGTCCGATCCCGACGCGAGCGCGTCGCTCAAGTACAACGTCCTCATGGCCAAACACCCGATGGCGAAACGGGTGAGCTTTCTGATCGACCCCAAGGGCAAGGTGAGACACATCATGAAGTCTGTCAATGTGAGCACCCACGGAAACGACGTGCTAGCAGCCTGGCGCGAATTGCAGGAGTAATCCACTCCAAGCTTGCCACCGTGCTCCTGGAAGGGATCGATACCTCCCCTCCCCATTAGATTCGGTCTGTCCCGACGGCCCTAATCGTCTAGGAATCTGGGTTGCGCCTCACGCCATTCGGCCTCGGTAGCAGCCCGAGCGATGTGCCGCAAGACACTGCAACCCTTCATCCCACCGACAATGATGTCCCGGTGGCCATCCGCATCGATGTCAGCCACGACGATTTGTCGACCAATCCCAGACTCCGCTGCCGCCTGATGGGGCACCCAGCGCACGGACCCTGCCGCGCTACGCTCAAGACGAAACCAGTACACCACAGCACCCGCATCCCAGTCCGTACTTTGTTCGTGGTGAGAGTAGTACGTCTTGCCCGTCACAATGTCCTTTAGGCCATCCCCATCCACATCGGTCACTAACACCGAATGCAATTCACTGAAATGCAACCCATAGGGGTTCTGCCCTGGTTCAGCGCCCATAATAAGGTGCTGCCTAAAGGTAATCGCATCCCCCTCGCGAACCTGTTCATACCAAGCTAATCCAAACTCATGAGCCGCGAGGCTTGTGACCACGTCCGAGTCCCCGTCGCCATCCACGTCCAACGCATACATCTCAGCTCCTCCGGGACCTGCGAAGCGCACCTTGTGATAGGTCCACTTTGGGTCACCGTCTAGGTGGTCGGGCTGTGCGTACCAACCGTTTTTTGCAATCACATCCTGGCGACCATCCCCATCAATGTCCCCCACACCAAGCCCATGCCCAAACTGTGCTGGAGCCACCTGATCTGAAATCGCATGGAACACCCATGGAGTCCACGGGTCTTTGGGGTCCCAAGTGGCATACCCAAACCGTCCCCCGTTCGTACACACGAGTTCGGGTTCGGAACCATCGACAAGCTGGATGAACTGCGGCGACTCGTTAGCAACCCTGTTTAGGATCTCATGCTTCTTCCAATGCTGGTCAAGGTTTTGCGGGCCCGGATTCTCATAGACATACCCGGGTGTTCCCGGAAACCCCACGGCCAAGAGATCGAGATATCCATCCCCATTGAAGTCGTGCAACCAGGAAAAGAAATGGTCTGTATAGCGAGCGCGATCTTGAGGGACTGCTGGGCGGATTTCCCCACCCTCTATGAAATCGGGCCCTCGATACCAGACGGGCCCACAGGTCACATCCATGCGTCCGTCGCCGTCGATGTCACCTACTGCTGCCCCCTCCGAAAAGTACGTATCGCTGAGAACCTGTCGCTCGAATCGGTGCAAGAAGAGGGGAGGCGAGGCAACTCCATCCTGGAGAGCAGCGCACCGAGCAATTCCCGTGCTGAATCCACAGGAGGCCCCGATCGTCAGGCCGAGGGCGAGGAGCCTCAAGGGCCGCCGAGCAGAGGGGCTGGCATCACCAGAGGGGCGGGTTACGAAGGCTTGCAAGGAATCGCAGAGGCCTGAACTGCGGCGAGGGCTGAATAGTCCCATTCGGAAAGTGGCGTGGTGAAAGAAGTATCGACGGGCTGATGCCAGCCGAGGCCCGAATCGACAACGCTGCCCAATTGCAGGCTGCCATCGTTCACCGTCAAAGTAGCAAAGCCGTCTGCGTGACGGTGAAAGAGTTTGCCATGCTCCTCAACAGTCCTGTCCTGGATCATCCCTGGAAACATAGAGAGTCCGCGCAGGTAATGGTGTCCGTTACGCTCTGTGTGGGTCATTCCCAGTGAAGCGAGCACGCTCAGATCTTGCAACAGAGCCAAAGGTCCAATGTTGGTCAAGTCCTCGCTACTCATGATACAGACCGCAGCGGGGTTCGCTTGGCGGCGGGACTCACTCAAGCAGGCATTGGCAATGCTCTTGAACACCCCCTTGCAATTCTTGTGACTAGTACCCGCATAACCACCGTCCATGGCCCTGCGCGCGGTATCCACATCCCCATCCGATTCATCGATGATGATAGGGGGCCCTGCGCGCCATGCCTTCAGGTCCTGAAACGTGCTGTCCAACAAACTGACTGCGCGCGGGAGTGGTTGCTCCACGAAGAGCAAATGATCCTTCAAACTGGCTAGATCAGGATCGGCCACCAGCCGTTCCCACGAAGCGGCGAAGGCATCAAGGTCGGGATACTGCTCATTGCCGTCCAGCGTTAGTTTGAACCCACGCGATCTCTCCTCCAAGAGCGCAAGCACTCTCACAAGCCTCTCGCGATCCTGTTCATCTTGGCCGCACAACTTCATCTTGAAGTACTTGAGGCCATAGGAATCGATGCACTCATCGAGCGCCTGGGGCAGGCCATCCTCTACGCGCTGATCGTGCGAAATATCCCGCACATGCAGGGGATCGGACATACCGATGGTGTGGCGCAAGAAAACCTCTCGACGCGGTGCCTCGGGCAAGAGTGTCTGCCAAACGCGTCCAGCAAGTTCGGAATGCAACTCCCCGGGCTGAAAGCCTAAGTGTCCTGACCGGAGGGCCCACCCAAACGGGATTCCCGCCGCCCGGCAGGCCCCATCGATGATCGCCCGCTCGACCAGACTCAAGCCCAGGCCCCACAAGAGGGATGGATAACCTTGGGCTGTCCCCCACTCGGCTTGACGTGCGTACAGGCTTTGCCAAAAGGCAAAAGGTGTTGTCGCTTCTGGAGTCTCGAGAGCCAACTTGCAAGCTTGCTCAATCACCGCAAGCATGGCATTCACATCCTGGCCATGGGTTGACTCAGGATCCTTCTGGAACCACTTGGGCACGAGGCTCTCGGCTGCCTGCCCTAGGACTTGCTTTCCGTCCACCACAAGGGACAGATCGAGCATGATGTGTGGCATGGCGGCCACCTGGACAATTCCAAATCGAAAGGGCATGCGCGTACGCATGTCGACCATACCCAGCGAGGTCGCAACGATTTGGTAACCCATTGAGCCCCAGCCTAAGTACGTCTCCTTGAGAATGGAAGCGGCGGCCGATCCGCTCCGCATTGAAAGAGTCCGATCGTGACAGCCGCACTGCCCGATGGACGGGTTACTTTGGGGCGCTGCGTGCCAAGCAGGATCGTAGGCTGACAACACTTGGGCCAAGCGTTTGACGGCTGTGCTCTACAGCTGCCAGTTCTTGCAAGGCAAGGCCTAACCAGATGAGCTCCTCCCGACGATCACCAGCGGCTGCGTCAATCGCATCGCGCATGAGTGACCCAACGAGTTGACATCCCTCCTGCTCTGCATCGATGTGCTTCCAGAGGATTTGGTGCCTATTCTTTTCAATCGCGGCAAGAATCAGCTCTTCGGGAACGTGCGCACCAATCGTGCCCCGGTGGTGATGCTCCACTACGGACTCCGCCACTTCAACAACCCGCTGACCCCGTCGCCAAGCACACAGGCCCAGGTCCACATCCTCCCAATAGAATGGTTCGAACAGT
This sequence comes from uncultured Planctomycetaceae bacterium, assembly GCA_964469565.1. Classification (GTDB taxonomy): domain Bacteria; phylum Planctomycetota; class UBA1135; order UBA1135. The sequence continues at coordinate 20,310 of CAYXZD010000019.1, read as the reverse complement.
GGATCGAAGCCGCCTCCGCCAAGAAACTCCGCGCGGCTCAGGATCATGGCCCCCCCCACCGCAAATGGAATAGAGTTTGTGAATCTCCGCTGCACCGGTGGAATCGGCTTCACCCGCAGGCGACCGTCGTGCTGCTGAATCACGTTGTGTGACTCAGCCTGGTCTTCTTCGCCCTGGAGCAGGACCCGAGGAGAGGCAGCAAAGACACTTGGGTCCTCCATCACCTCGACTAGAGGAGCTAGGAACCCGGGCCGAATGCACACATCTGGATTGAGACAAAGCAGCAGTTCCCCTCTAGCCACCCTTGCCCCATCCAATAGCGCCGCCGCATAACCGCTGTTCTCGCGACGGGCATGAACCACCAGCCTACCCCCGTGATCCTCTGGGAATCGACTCCGAGCCCAAGCATCCAAACGCCCCTTCCCCGTGTCGTCCACCAGCACGACCTGGGACTCCCACGTCTCCAGTTCCGTGAGAAGGGGCGGCAGGTGGCGCTCTAGCAGGGCTTGATCGTCGAGGGCGGGGATGACCGCGCTGACAACTGGAGTGGGCCTGATTGGCATCACCGCACATCCTCCGCCCCAGAGACTAGGGATGATCCAAGCTCTTCCGTCGAGAGCCACCGCTGAGCTCGATGCGCAAGATCCCCGCCGACTAGGCGGGCACGCCATGAATCGGCACCCAAGCCTGCATTCATCATCTCCCTTCGGCGCCATCCCAATTCGGCGACGATGCGTGCCAACTCGCGGGCTCCTTCGCTCAGATCGCGTGCAAGCTCCGCGGGGTCGGGCTCAGCTTCCTGTCGAGCTGGACCCGAGAGCACGTGCCTAAGCAGTTGGCTCACTTCGCTGCTCAACCAAGTCTCGTGAGCGCGCAAGGACTCCAGTTCAGTTTGCACGCCCTCGAGAAACTCTTCCACATCCGAACGTTGGCCTTGGAGTGTTGCCAATTGGCTGTGCGCATCACCGACCAGACGATCCTGCTCTCTCCTATCATCCTCAAGCCGCTGGATGTGTCCTTGGGTGTCCTGCAACTGATGAGATAGGTGCGCTTGGCATTCGGTTGCTGAATCGAGTTGCCCCCTCAGCCATGTGCACTCCTCTGTCAAGCTCTGCACAGCCGCCTGCGAATCTCGTAGTTGGCGCGCATCCTCTGCCTCCTGAAGCGACTGCCCCTCACGCTGCTGGGACAACCAATCTCGTTCCTGAATCACTGCGTCGAGTGCCTGATCTGCTGCAGACTTTGCCCGCTCCAGTTGATCGTGCTGAGCCTGAATCTGATTGCGAGAAGCCAATCCCGATTCGATGCGCTCCTCATACCACCGGAGCTGATCCTGCAAGTCCTCCAATTGGCTCTCCCGCCAGCGAGAACAGCGCTGAGCCTCGTCGAGTGCCTCCTTGCGCTGAGCCCCCTCGCGCTCCACCCATTCGAGCACCCGCCGGCTCTCTTTGGATTCATCCCGCATTCGGCTCCCCTGAGAAACCGCCTCCGCCAGCAGTTGAGCATTCGATGCTCCGACCCCCAGTTGATCTCCGAGCAAATCAAGGCCATGACTCACCTGCAAGAAAAGTTCGCGCAAGGGCAGATCGCGCAATTCGCGATAGCGGGCAGCAAACTCTTCTAGGTGTGCCGGGAGGCTGGGTTGAGCCTGCTTGCGCCTGTTTCGTTCCACCAGGTCAGCGTAGACCGCACCCCAGGCCAGCGCCTCGTCATGGATGGAGTAGGGCGTCCTGATTCCGGCACACAAGTCCCCTAGCAGATCATCCTCCACAAGGAAGCGCTGCATACACGCTTGCAGCTGCTCTGCGTTTCCCCGCTCAAAGAGCAGACCATTCACCTGATCCTGCACGCAGTCTTTCAAGAACTCACTGTATGCGGCAATGACAGGGATCCCGGCGGCAAAGGCCTCCAAGATGACAAAGGGAGCGTTTTCGACCCACAGAGAAGGAACCACCAATACGTCGATGCCCGCGAGCACCCTCGGCACATCCTCGGCACCGAAGCCACCATTCCAGGAGGCTCCAAGACTCCGCGCCTTTTCGCGCATGCTCTGCAGGTATTTTGGATCTGTCCCCGTCCCATGAACCACCAAGTGAGCCTCACTCCGATCGAGCCCCGCCACGGCCTCCATCAACACGTGCAGCCCCTTATGCTTGTGAATCCCCCCCATGAATCCAAAGCGCAAGGGCCGGCAGACTTCGGATAACGAACGATGGCCCCCCCGGGGGACCGCCTCGCCGTCCCGCACCGCCACCCCCGCGGGCTGACACTCGATCGCACGGCCGGCAAACGGGCTCAACTCAGCGAGCAACTGTACCGAACTGGCGTAGGTGCGATCGACACCGCTGACGATGGAGCGGCCTATGGCCCGATGGGCCTGTACCGCATTCCGAGCAGCCACGAGGCCGGCCAGATTCTGACTCGGGCCATGCAGCAAGGTATCGAGATGATCCGCCTCTTGAGGCTGAAGCTCGCCAGGCAACACCCAGCCATGGTGATCTCCCAAGTGTTGGATCCCATCGAGATAGTCGCGACCGAGCCGCGCACGAGCCTGGGCGTCGCCATCGGCTAGGTCCATGGAAGTGAGGTCAGGTGCGCAGAGGGTCGGGAACTCGCTGGCTAGATAGTAATCGTGGGCCCTGTAGAGGCTGGGGAGCCCGCGTGCCTGGACAGCATCCACCAACCCGGATCCCAATCTCAGCAAGTGTTCAAAGTGCACACAATCGGGGCGTTCGCGGTCGAGGAACGCGCCAAAGGCCTGGGCCATGGCACGCTGAGTTCCCCCCTTGGTTAGATCGAGGTTGTCTGGGATATGCAACCAAGTCACGGCCCAGGACCCCTGCCCGACTCCGTCTCTGCGCACCTCCCGGCGCTGGGCGTAGGGAATACCGCCCTGACCAGACAAGGGTGAAAAAACCTCGACCTGCACCCCCTGTTCCGAGAGAGTACCGGCCAGATTGGCCGCGTGAGTCTCTACACCGGTGCATGCGTAGGGAGGCAGACCGTGAACAACTAGAGCAACGCGCATGGGGTGCCCAGTGTAGTGCACCCCCCCCGGCGCTTCAAAGCTGCACTGCTTTGAACCCTACTCTCCTTGGAGCTCAAGCCACCGTTCTGCGTCGATGGCTGCCATGCAACCAGTCCCGGCTGCAGTAATGGCCTGGCGATAGCGGTGGTCCATCACATCGCCACAGGCGAAGACACCCTCAACAGAGGTGCGGGTGCCCTCATGCACCTGGATGTAACCCGTCTCATCAAGGTCGAGTTGCCCCGTGAAGAGGGACGAATTGGGGCTGTGGCCGATGGCAATAAAGATTCCGTCACACTCCACCTCGGCCTCCGAGCCATCACGAGTGTCGACGACGACAACCCTGTTCACCTTCCCATCCTCTCCCGCCAGAATGTCTTTCACCGTCTTGAAGAGCATCCAGTCAATCTTCTCATTGGCCTGAGCCCGTTCCACCATGATGCGCGAGGCGCTGAAGCCATCACGGCGGTGGACCACAGTGACCTTGGACGCAAAGCGAGTCAGATAGATAGCTTCTTCCATCGCCGAATCCCCGCCCCCGACAATGAGCACGTGCTTATCTGGGAAGAATGCGCCATCACAGGTTGCGCAAGCTGAGACGCCATGCCCCATGAGTGTTTTCTCACTTTCAAGCCCTAACAAGCGCGCGGATGCGCCCGTCGCAATGATCACGCTCTTGGCCTGGTGCTCGCCAAAATCGGTCTTGAGAGTGAACGGCCGCTTGGAGAAATCCACCTCAACGATTTCCTCAAATTGCATCTGCGTGCCAAACCGCTCGGCCTGCTTTTGCAAGTCCTCCATCATGGCTGGGCCCGTTACGCCATCGGGGTAACCGGGGAAGTTTTCCACGTCCGTTGTGATGGTCAACTGTCCCCCTGGCTGCATGCCTTGGAATAGTGTGGGTTTGAGGTTCGCGCGTGCGCTGTAGATTGCAGCTGTGTAGCCCGCGGGGCCGGAACCGATGATGACGACGTCGTGTAGGGTGGTGCTCATTGAAGACTTGCGAAGAGAGGATTCGGGAGCACAAGTGTAGAGAGCCACCGCTGAGTCTCAAGTCACCCGTCAGGAGCATTGTCGATCGGGTATCCTGCAGTGAACCATGCCAGCACCCTCTGATCCCTCTACCGGAGCCCTCTCCTCATCCGGAGATCCCGAACACCTAGCCCTAGAGTGGGAACCCCACCTCACTACATTGGGAGAGCGCCTCCGGTGCTGTGCTCGCGAGACCATGTCCGCAGCCCTCCGGAGTGGCCGGCTCGACAAGGTCAGCCGCCCCGTCTCCGTAGGAGCGGGGGATGCAACCTTTGGAATCGATGAAGCCGTCGAAGCTGAGGTCAGCCGCTGGCTGGACGAGCGCGCCTGTTGCGGCCCCCTGTCCCTGCTCACAGAAGACGCCGGGTGGCGGCACAAAGGGCCCGATGGCCAGGGGGGCTGCCGGGCGCTGGATGGTTTTGACCACGGGGGGCCACGCCTTGCACTGGACCCCGTAGACGGCACTCGCCACCTGATGCTCGACATGCGCTCGGCCTGGGTGGTCACTGCACTTGCACCCCCAGGCCCAAGCACCCCCTCTCAACGCGAGATTCTCCTAGCCTGCCTAACCGAACTTCCCGATTCCCGTGCGCGCCTTTCCCAACGCATCACGGCCTGCCGCGGCGCTGGCGCCAGGCTGTATGAGGTGGACGTAGAAGACGGCCGTCTCATCGGCCAGCACACCCTTCGCGCAGACACCGATGTCCGCCCTGACCACGGATACATGCCCTTCTTCGCCTTCCACCCCGAGCTGCGTGCGGACGTGGCCCAACTCTCACTTGGATTCTTCAAGCGCATTGAAGAACATGAAGGTGCAGAACTCGCACACTGTTACGACGACCAGTACATCTGCAATGCTGGACAGCTCGTACTCACAGCCCAAGGCACCTATCGCATGGTTGTCGAGGCACGCAAGTGGATCAGCGAACGTCGCGGACAGGTGGCACAGACCACCAAACCCTACGACATCGCCGGCGCGTTACTCGTTGCGCAGGAAGCTGGTGCAGTCGTCACAGATCTGTGCGGCGATGACTTGGATTTCCCTTGGGATGCCACAACACCCGTAGCCTTTGTTGCATTCACAAACCGGGGCACCCAACAGCGGCTCATGCCGCACTTGAAAGTCGCCCTCGACGAGTTCAAGCCCCTCGGCTTAGCCTAGCACTAGGCCCGGCCACTCCCCGCACCCAGTAGGATCCGCGCCAAGGCGGCCATCCAATGCGTGAGCACCCAAAGCACGCACAACATCAGACCTGACCCAAAGACCATCATCAGACTGGGGAACATCGCTACAAAACTAGAATGGTCCGGGCTCGCCGCACCGGCATATCGTGACCAGCCCGCGCTCGCCCCGCGCAGGAGATAGACCAGGAAAAATGCGGAGAGAAACAAATTGATGAATCTAACCGTTCGGCGCATACCCAAACGGCCCAATCCCCCTGAATCTGGACCCGCTGTGCTACTCACGAAGTAGGCAAGCGCAGCCCACAGAATCATTGAATCGATCCCAACCATGCTGCCCATCACGTGTGCGGAAATCGCATGGGTTCCATGAAGCAGCGCGTTGATGGGTGGTACTGCAATCAAAATGGAGAACGCTAACATCAAGAACGTCCACAGCGTCGCCGAGTGCAAGAAGCTGTCCACCACAAGTGTGCTGCTCCCTCCCCGGCGAGCTTTGAGCATCTTCCAAACATCCACAAGCACCTTGGCGAGCAGGATCAACTCAAGCATGCTCACGATGAAACTCACCCAGTGTATCCACGGGCTCTGAGGAAGGTGGTATGTGTGGTGCCCGTAGTTCATGAAAGTATTCATGAGGCCCACCGTGAAGAACCAGAACGCCGTGGAAGAGCGTGCGTAGACCTCGTTGCCCTGCAGGCAGCTGGCCACGAACATGACCGCCCCATAGGCCAAGAGGTTGAAGGATCCTACGTGAGCTCCCGCTGCTTTCCATTGAATGGCAAGGTCTTTCAGAGGCCGCAGGGACACGTACTCCAAAAGGTACGCATGGGCCTCTGCATAGGTGAATGCAAAGAGTGGGATCGCAATCCACCACATGATCACGAACACCGGTTGCCCCGAGGGGGCGAACCCCACACGCGAGTAGAAATTACAGGCGAATAAGAACCAACCAGCCACGATGAGAAGGGAGAACACAGGTGAGTAGCCGAGGTATTCTCGCCCTGTGAAGTAGCCGCAAAGGAAACTGATGAGAATGCCGCACCCGGCTATGGCCCACAGTGCGACCATCAGCGCCGTCCGTCTGTGCATGGCGGCATCGGGCTCGCCATACGCCCGGACCAACCACAAATGGACAATGGTCACGCCCCCCAGAAACACCCAACCAAATGCACAAGCTTCGTGCATGGGCCGCAAGTGCTGCAAGGTGATGCCCCATTCACGCAAGATCGTAAAGTGATCCGTGTAGGTCAGTGCGACCGGCAGACCCATCAAAAAGGTCAGACTACAGGCTGCGAGTGCGAGCAGTGCAAGAACGATGAGAGGACGGAAGCTCTGAAGTACAGAACGCAGCGCCTCTGGGGAATGCAGGGGTGTGACCTGTGAAGTAGTACTCATCGGTATTCAAACCAGGGCAGGCCCGACCACTCAAAACGCTCGTGGCCAGTCAACTCAAGATTGAGTTCAGCTAGGACAGCGCGGTGGTCAGCGAGCCACTGCAAGAAAGCCCCGATGGATCGCTTTTGGCCATCATCGAGCCCGGCGGCTGGCATACGTCCACGCCCCTCATCGAGAACCTGTTTGAGGTTGGCAAAGGAGCGATCCGTTGCTGCTGCGGTGAGGTCCGGTTCCCGCAAATGCCCTTCTCGAAAAGGAAGATGACACACCCCACACTGCATCATGTTCCAGATCCCTAAGCCAGCACGACTCTCTTCAGTCAGCTCCACGGCACCCCGGTCGATAGCATGAGAAACCAATTCTTGGAAGTGCTGCGAAGGGAGGGGTGCACGGTCCTGGCCGAGGGGTTGGGGTTGGGCCTGGCCACTCCCATTCATCCACCGAAGCCACGCCATCAACGCTTCGTATTCCTCATCGCTGAACTCGAATGCCGGCATGCGTCCTCGGCCCGATGCGATGATGGAAATCAGTTCAGCATCGAGAGTCCCTTCCCCTAGGCGATTGGTGAGGTCGGGACCGTGGAACCCTCCAAAGCCATGCAGCTGATGACAAGCCTGGCAGTTATTCTGCCGCCAGATTTCGAGCCCCTCACGCTCGAGTGCCGTGAGAGGGTGCTGCACGGGGCCCGCATAATCGGTGTAAGCCACCCAACTCAAGCTCACAAAGCCCGCGAACAACACGATCAGAGCCCGAGCCCGGCTTGGGGAGTGGTGATCGGAGGGAGGGCTCACTGAAGTTCTAGGAAGAGGGGCGGCCATAGCAGAACTACGTAGGCGGCGGCCAAATCATACCCACTTGTACCCCCAAGGGCACCCCCAAGGGGGCTACCCTGCCCCACGGCTCTGGCGCCGGGCTAGTCCGGCCTAGAGCTCAGCGCAGTGGAGTCAAAACGGCGCAGAGCCCAGCCCCCAATCCAGACGACCCCAATCAGCCCCGCAAGCCCCACGGCCCCTGCGGCCACAATAGCGAGCGCGGTACCGGCTTGTGGGCCCATGCCCAAGCTTGCTGCAACTCGACCCATGACCCACACCAAGGCGGCGGCGATTCCAATGAGCCCACCGACCACGAGCATGCGAGTCATCAGCATGATTAGGCGGCGGCCCCTGTTCTGCATGGCGCCCCCCTGGCCCGGGATGTACCGAACAGGGGCCAGGAGGAAAAAGAGATTCTCAAGCCCGACCCAAACCCCGGACAGGAAAGGCAAAGCACCAAGGCAGGCCAGCCACTCGCTGCGATCAAAGTTGCCATGGAGCCCCAAGAACAGGAGGCCCAGTCCGATCAAGCAGCATTCGAAGAGCACGAGAGGGGCAATCGATGCCCAAAAAATTCTAGGGGCAGGCATGGGCCAGGAGCGGATCAGCCCCAATCGATCGAGATCTGACCGCAAGTCGAAACGCAACCCAGAACTCAAGTACAACACTCCCACCAGCACGAACACGGTCGGGCCGCCCAGGGCGGACTCCCCAGCCCCGTGAGAGCCAAACTCGGTCAAAACGAGCCAGGCACCCGCTCCCAAGACGACCATCGAAAACATGATCGCTCCACGGGACCGACGTAGGATTGTGACCAATCGCATCCATACGATCGCCCCGAGAGGCCCTCGCCCTGCCACAAAGGGAACCGCCCAGCGCCGCTTAGAAGTTGCCATGGCCGCACCGACACCCGCGCGCGCCCTGCGCTGGGAAATCTCCGATGACGTTGCGAGGGAGAGTTCTCGAAAATCCACCGGCAACCGGGCGGCAAACTCAAAAAGCACGAAGGTCAGCGCAAGACTCAGTCCGATGGCAGGCAAGAACTCCCCCCAATCCCCTGCTGCGATGGCATGTGCCCAGGGCAAGGTCGGCCAAGAAACTGCGACGACCCAGGGGTGTTCGGTGAGCGTTCGAAAGGCGCCTCCAAGGGAAGCACCACTCCGCGTACCCTCGTAGGATTCTCCCAGAAGAAAGAAGAGCATCACTGCCCAGACCCCCAACCCTACGAGGACTCGAAACCAGGCCCGCGGTATACGGTCAACCCAACCAGCCAGTCGCCCCGCCGCATCCCCTAGAAAAATCGAGAGGGCTTTCGCGGCACAGGTCAAAGCCCAGAGCGCCACGATTCCTCCCAAGAATGCGAACAGGGGGACCTGCATGCGGCGACCAAGGGCCACGCCGAGAAACAAGCCGATGAGGAGTTCGCGCCCAAACGCACATAGCAGCCGGTAGCGAACCAAGTCCGACCGCCGAAGGGGAGCGCTAAAGAGGCGCTCGACTTCCTCCTCAGGCAGGTACAGCCCCCGGTGGAGAACTGCGCTGCTTGCTAGGATTAGTGCGAATATGAGCAGCATGGCCTGAGCCGTCGAAACGGCTTCAGCTGGCGTTGGACGTGCCGCCCCCCCCATCAGGGTTACAGCCCCAAGCCAAGCCACCGTCACGCCGACCCCAACCAGAGCGAAGAGAAGTCCACGGCCCGTAGAGAGCCGGGCTTTGAGATTTCGAATCCAGGCGCGGCTCTTCAAGCCTAGGAGTTGGCGAAGTGCGGGATGGATCCCTTGCACCTAATCTCCCCTAGCCGGATCCCGCGGCAGAGAGCCCTCATGGGCAGGTCCTGTGATCGATAGGAACAGATCCTCTAGGCTGCCCGTACCATCGGAATAGAGTTGAGTCCGGGCGTCAGCAAGTGTGCCTTCAAAGACGGCCACCCCCTCGTCCATGATGAGAATACGGTCCGCGAGTGCTTCAATCCACTCGAGCAAATGGGAGGAGAGCACCACAGCAACGCCCGAATCCGCCCACTCACGGATGGCCGCACGGGCCTCTCGAATCCCCCGAGGGTCGAGCCCCAACAGGGGTTCATCTAAGAGTACGACCTTAGGCTCGCTGATCCAGGCGCAGCAAAGAGCGAGCTTCTGCCGCATTCCCCGTGACAACTCTGACCCAACCGAATCTCGCCGACTGCCAAGTTCAAAGCGATCCAAGAGTGCGTCGGCCTTGTCGCGCCACGCATCAACGCTAAAGAGGTGTGCGTAGAATTCCAAGTGTTCCCACACCGTGAGGCTCTCGAACGGCTTGGCCTCATCAGGCACCCACGCCAAGGCTCCCTTTGCGCGTAGCTCATCGTGCTCGATATCAAAGCCGGCAATCCGAACATGGCCGTGCTGGAGCGGCAAGACGCCGGCTAGGGAGCGCAGGGTCGTCGTCTTTCCCGCTCCGTTCGGTCCTACCAGGCCAAGGATCTCACCTGCGTCGACTGCAAAGGACAGGTCTTTCACGGCACGCCTCTCGGCGTAAGAGCGCGTCAAGTGAGAGACTTCTAGGGCCGAGGGTGAAGCCATTCAGCTACAGCAAGTGCCGGAGGGACCCTCAGGAATCAGCGCAAGTACACATTCAGGAGGCCGGCCAATCATGGCGGAGAGCGGCCCGACCAGTATCGGGCGCTCCATCAGGATCGGGTGGCTGGCCACCGCCTGCGCGACGGATTCGTCCGAGCTTTGAGAGTTCAGGCCTGCCTCCTCGAAGGCGGCTTCCTTGGTGCGCACCCATTCACGCAAGCGCAGGCCGAGGCGCTTGGACAATTCATCGAGCTCTTGAATGCTCAATGGGTCCTCGAGATAGCGTCGTTCGGTGTACTGAGCGCCCCTCTCATCCAGCAACGCCTTGACCTGGCGGCTCTTTGAACAGCGTGGATTGTGGAGCAGAACTAGGTCGCCGGTGTCGTCTGGCAGAGTCATTGGAATAGGCCGGGGGGGAGACTTGGGTAGACCAGTGTGTACCCCATCGCTGGACCTACGTCGAGAGTGCTGGCGCTCCGGCCCCTTGGGAATTGACTCAGGCCCCGCGGCAGTTGATGCTGCCCCCATGCCTTCAGAGTCCACCAACGCCCTCGTCATTGGAGCGGGCATCCAGGGGGCGGGGGTTGCTCAGGCCCTTGCCGCGGCTGGACATGAGGTTGTCTTGATAGAACAAGGTGAGATTGCCTCGGGAACGTCGAGCCGCTCCAGCAAGCTCATTCACGGCGGGCTTCGATACTTGGAGAGTCTCGAATTCTCCCTCGTGGCCGACTCCCTCGCTGAGCGGCGAATTCTGCTCGAGATCGCCCCACACCTCGTGCGGCTCGTCCCGTTCTTTATTCCGGTCTACCGCCAGACCTCGCGGGGGCCACTCAAGATCCGGACAGGGCTGGGTCTTTATGCACTCTTGGGTCGCCTTCACAAGGATGCGCGTTTTCGATGTGTTCCCCCTGCAGACTGGCAGAAGCTCGACGGATTGAATACGCGCGATCTGCGTGCAGTCTTCCAGTACTGGGACGGCCAGACGGATGATGCTGCCCTGTGCAGGGCCGTTGTAGCATCGGCAACAGACCTTGGGGCCCAGGTTTGGACCGCAACGAAAGTCATCGAGGGTCAACGCATTAGCGATCACTGGGCCGTGCGAGTTCGTCGGGGAGCTCGGGAGTCCACCGTAAACGCCAAGGTGGTCGTCAATGCAGCCGGCCCCTGGGCCAACAAAGTTCTCTCCGCATTCAGTCCCTCGTTACCACAACGCCCCATTGAACTCGTAGGAGGTACTCACATCGAGGTCCAAGGAGCGCTTGAACAGGGGATCTACTACACCGAAGCCCCTACGGACAAGAGAGCCGTGTTCACCATGCCCTGGAAAGGACGCACTCTAGTCGGGACCACCGAAACGCCCTTTCAGGGCGACCCAGCCAAGATCGTTCCGACCCACGCCGAAGTGGAGTACCTCCGAGGCGTCCTGCACCACCACTTTCCCGACCGCGACGACGAGGTGCTCGATGCTTGGGCGGGGCTGCGTGTCCTTCCGAGTGGAGCGGGCAAGGCGTTCCGCCGCTCGCGGGAAGTCATGCTCGCTCCCGACGACCCCGAGCACCCCACTTTCTTGACTGTTTACGGGGGGAAACTCACCGGCTATCGGGCAACCGCCCAGCGTGTTTTGAAGAAACTGAGCCCCAGCCTGCCCGCAGCCGTCACCCGCGCAGACACACAGACGTTGAAGCTCCCCGAAGATCCGTCCAAATGAGTCGTCGACTCACCCGACAGCACTGGCTCGGCCTGCACACTGACTACGACTGGGCGGGCCTGACGCGCACATCTCCATTCACCACCATTTGACACCCAAGCCGGGCCCCCGCATCGCTGCTGTACAGTTCTGCCACTTCGAGTTCTTCGGGTGTCGCTACATTGAGGTTCTCCGCCCCCTCTTCAACCACAAGCGTACAAACACCGCAGGCGCCTGATTGGCAGCCGAAGTCCATCGGAGCATCCTGGCTTTCACACGCTTCTAGGAATTGAGTGCCGGCGGAGACTTCGATGGAGGTTTGGGTGTGCGTGAACTGAATCGTTGGCATGGGTCAGGCTCTGGGTCGGGGGATTGATGGGCAAGGAGGTGGCGCCCTCTCCTTTTCGAGGAGGAAGACGAACACCCTATTCGGGGCCAAGCCTACCAAACCATCACGCTCACGTTAGCATCACCATCCTAGACCTCGTCCCTCCAAGTCCCCATGCTAGGCTGCTCCCATGCACCTCAATCCCCCACCGCGGCCCGACCCGGCCCCCGAGGATCCGGGGGATGCTCCTCGCACGCCAGCCGCCGCACCCTCCAGTGAGCTGCACGTCTGGCTCATCCGTCATGGTGAGGTAGATCGCACATTCGCCACCCAAGCCTATGGCAGCCGCGATGTTCCCCTCTCCGAGCGAGGCCAGGAGCAAACTCAGACCACCGCCGAGGCCCTCGCCCACGGGAGCATTGACCGGGTCGTCACGTCACCTCTGAGCCGAGCCCGCGCCCTCGGGGAGGCCATCGCCCAACAAACCCGGGCCCCCCTCCGCGAACACCGCGGCCTCATCGAACTGGACCGAGGTCAATGGCAAACCCTCACACGTACGGAGTACCAAGCACGCTGGGACCTCCAGGCGCAGGAATACTGGAGTGACCCTGGCCACTGGCGTGGGCATGGCGGGGAGAGCGAGTGGCAGCTCTCCGAGCGGACCTGGGCAGCCTTCGAGGAGTCCTGCCGGGGTGCAAAGCGCGTTGCCATCGCTGCTCATCGCAACGTGATCCGATCCATCCTAGCAACTGCCCTCGGTCTCCCCTTCGGCCGAAGCCATGCACTCGCCCTTGAACCCTGCTGCGGCGCGCTGCTCGGAGTCGAGGGCGATCGATGGGTGCTCAAGCGATTCGGGATCGGAGCCTACCCCACACCGTGAGAGTCTTATTCCTTTCTCCGGTTGCCCCCTGGCCACTGCATTCCGGCGGGCACCTGCGCACCTACCACCTCCTAAGCGAACTTGCAGGCCGGGACTTCGAAGTGGAATTCATGTGTGTTGGCGATGACCGACAAGGGCCCCAAGCCGCCAAGTTCATCTCACCCATCGTTCACACTTTCCATGCGTTCCCCCGCAGCCCAGCCCCCATCAGCACACGACTCACGCAGCCGGCACCGGTCAAGTGGTTTTATTCAGCTGACCTACGCTGTGGTGTGGAGAAGCGATTGACCGAAGCTCAGTTCGACCTCATCCATCTCGACGAACTGCTGATGCTCGACAGTCTTCCGCAAGATGTCCAGGAACCGATCGTGGTTCACCACCACAAACTCGACTGGGAATGGGCGCGCGCCACCGGTGCCCCCGCCCGGCAATGCCGAGCTTGGCGGCGGTTGGAGCGACGGGCGTGCCAGCTCACGCCCCACCACATCGTCTGTGCTAGGGAGGACGCCGACCGTTTGCACAAACGTCACTCCAACATCAAGGCGGTGGCCATTCCCTGCGGGACCCGCACCTGCGATTCATCCCCCGCCACACGTCAGGCCCGAGTCGGTCGATTCCTGTTTCTCGGAAGCCTCGACTACGAACCCAATGTCCGTGCACTTGAAGCACTAGTCCCCCTGTTTACCGCAGCGCGCAGGACGCAACCGGCTCTCGAGCTGCAGATTGTCGGTGCACGACCCACGGAACGGGTTCACCAGTTACAAGGCGAAGGGGTCAGCTTGTTCAGCAATGTTCCTGACATTCGTCCCTACTTGGCTCAAGCGTCTGCTCTCCTGGCCCCACTAGGCATCGCCGGTGGCTCGCGAATCAAGATTTGCGATGCCCTCGCCGCAGGCTGCCCCGTGGTGGCTAGCTCGGCTGCCGCAGAGGGTCTGGAACTCATCCCCGGTGCACACTTCATGCTCGCCAACTGTCAGGCCGACTTGCGCACGGCCATCGAACAACTCTGCACGCCGCAAGGATTGCAAAACGCTGAACTCCAAGCCCTCTCCGGGAGAGCTCAAGTCTGCAAGCACCATGATTGGGCCGGTCTCGCGAACCAACTTCAGGCCCAATGGGAATCAACGTCGCTAGAATCCGTGTCCTGACCACCGGCATAGAAACCCCATGCCGGGTTGAAACGATCCGGGGGGAAGTCACCCGCACCAGAGGATTGCAATCAGATACACTGGATTAGGCGGCTGTCGCGGCGCAGGGCCCATGAGGGCACTGCACCAGTCGGTCGCTGTGGCAGACTCTGACCCATGCGCAAACCTCGAAGCCTCACACTTGTTTTCGCAGTACTTCCTCTGGGCGGTCTAATCCCCACCCACGGGACCACAACTCCGCTACCGTGGGTCACAACCTTTGAATCCACACTCGATGACCGCCCCGATCGTCGGGAGGCTGTCAAAGCACTCCTCGCGGACCTCGCAGCTTTAGTCCGCAAGAGCGGTCGTGCCGATCCGGGAGACGCGAAGGCCATTGAACGGATCGAGCGCCTTGGGCGTGAGTTTCAACTGTCTGGCCCTCACGACAAGACAAGCATCATCCGTGGAGTCGAGCGGGTCTTTCTCGCCAAGCGGCGAGCCAAGAAGGACGGGACCCAGTCAACGGCCCTGTTCATCATTGCAGCCCGCACCCTAGGCAACATGGGCGACGAGGCTGCACCTTCCCTCATTCGCTGGATCGACCGGACGAGCCACCGCAAAGATCTGCCCCTTCAAAAGGAGCTGATTCTCTCACTCGGCCGTACCAAGGATGAAAGGGGTCGCAAGCACCTACAAAAGCTACTCAAGGACGTGCGCCCCACGTTCAAGGCTGCGTCCGCCACAGCCCTTGGGATGTTCACACACGAACCCTCCCAGATTCGGAAGGAGCTTTTTGAGGACCTCATGAAGTCCCTTCTTCAAGCTGAGGCCAATGCGCGCGGACAAGACTCCACTGCCCAAGCCATCTATTCCGCCCTGAAGGGCCCCGCTACCAGCTCCATGCGCAAGCTTTCGCGCGCCACCGCCAGCAGTCCGACCGCGTGGCAACGCTGGTGGAACAAGAACAAGCGCCGAGACTGGGACGCCTAGTGCTTCGGAGAGGCTTAGTGAGCGGCAGCAGGAAGTGCGTGAAGAGGCCCCTTGGATGGAATCTACAGCCTTGTGTGGCGAGGACCTAGATTCCCGGGCTAGACCTTCTCGTCGATATCACTGCGCAGTCCCCGGCCAACCTTGAACGCAACACGGCGGCCCTCAGAAATCTGGATGGGGTTTCCTGTGTTGGGATCTCGACCCTGGCGAGCCTTGGTCCTCCGCACTTCAAACGTGCCGAACCCAGTCAGAGTGACGGATTCATCGGCTTTCAGCCCCTCACGGATTCCGGACAGCACCGTGTCGACCAAGAGTCCAGCTTTCAGTTTTGAAGTCGGTAGCTCAGTAGCAACGAATTTGATCAAAGCATTCTTATTCACGATTCAAGTTCCCCCCAGCCCGCGCGGTAATCAAGTCCATCTCAGGCTTGGGCCGCGGGCAGCACAAGCGCGTCGTGTTTGGAGTAAGCCACATCGGGAACACGGCTAGCCCCAGACCTTCGTGGCCACTGTCAAAACGGCGGCCAACCCTGCGGCGAGCCAAAAGACGATCGTTGTCGCCTCACTCAATTCATCCTGCAATGCGCCTCCGGCTTGGCAGGCATAATCGATGGGAGGCATCCTGCGCTCGGTGCGGTCGGGCACCGGGAGTCGCTCGCCGGCACGCGTGCCAACGAGTTGTGCCCCAGAGCCTCTGGTACGGCTCGGGGTAGGTGCATGGGGTGACCTGGGAGGGGCCACCCCACGCGTTGCGGTGATTTTTTCCATACTGTTGATTCCTCAGAGCGGGAGCCCCTGGGTGACTGAGCCAAGACTGACGGCCGCGGGAGGCCCCCTAGGGATGCACTTGTCTCAATATAGGATGAAAGCAAACTAGTTATTGGTCCCTAGATTTCGCTGTTTTCGAGCTCCATCTAAGGGGTCCCAGAATGATAAGCGGGGCCTCAAGGTGCAAGAAAGTTGCAAATAATCCCCCCCAGAGAGGTTTGCGGCCCCTAGAGAGGGGCTGCACGGGCCTTAGAATGGTCACCCATGGCCGCTAGACACACCCTACCCTCCCCCGTTCACTTGGCCCTTGGAAGTGGGGGGGCCCGCGGGATGAGCCATATTGGCGTGATCCGCACCCTCGAAGAGGCGGGCCTGAGCGTGTGTGGCGTGGCTGGGACCAGCATCGGCTCAGCGGTTGGAGGCGTACTGTGCGCCGGGGTACTCGACGCATACGAGGAGCGCATGCGCAGCCTAACCCGACGTGACATTTTGGCTTTACTCGACCCGGGCTTGCCTGCGTCCGGACTGCTGGGAGGAGTGCGCCTCGTTCGGCTCATGCGCGACCTGTGCGGAGACTTGCCCATCGAGAAACTCTCAGTCCCCTTCGCAGCGATTGCAGTCAACCTTGGCACAGGCGAAGAAGTCTGCATGCAGACAGGCGATCTTGTGAGCGCCATCCGTGCGAGTTCGTCCATCCCAGGAGTGTTTCGACCCGTTCTGCATGGTTCGGATTGGTTGGTCGATGGCGGTTTGGCCAACCCCGTGCCCGTCGATGTTGCCCGAACACTCGGGCCGCACCCGGTCATCGCAGTCAACTTGAATCGGCCTTCTCCCGCACGGCAAGCTGCCGTCATGCCCACCGAGGAGGTTCAAGCCCCCGAATCAGACGCTCGCCGGGAAACCAGCGACTCCTTCTTTGCTGCGCGTGCCAGCGATGCTCGGGACGAAATGGCACGCCAAATCCAACGCCTCAAACAGGCCCTGTTTCCACCCGAGGGCGAGCAGCGCCCCTCGCTCATCGGATCACTGAACGAGAGCATCGCCATCACTTGCCATCACCTAGCAAAGAGCAGACTCAGCCAAGAGCCGCCAGACCTCTTGATTGAGCCGCATCTGGATCATGTGGGTATGTTCGACTTCCACCGGACAAGTGAGTGGATTGATGCGGGGAGGATGGCCACTCAAGCAGCACTCGAGAGCCCCCAGGGTAAGGCCCTACTGGAGAGCATCCACGCGGGAGCCAGCCACCCGCGAGTAGACATCTAGCAATTCCGAGCCCATGGCCTCCAGCGTCGGCAAGGGAGTCGCAGGCACAGGCGCAAACTGCAGCTGTTCTAATGCCCGTGCCCAAGCCTGCACATCCTCGCCATAGGGAGACAGACGGCCCTTATCCGCAGGCCCCTCGCCCAATCCTCCCCGCCCGGAGTGCAGTACGGGAAGACCGGCTGCTCGTGCCTCGCGCAGGCCTAGGCCATAGACTTCTTCCCATCGGGAGGGCACCGCGACCGCATCGAGACTGGCGAGGATTCGCGGGAGCTGCTCCCTGGAATAGGCTCCGTGCAGGGTGATGCGCTCATCCGATTTCGCCAGGGCGAGCAACTCCGCAGCATACCGACCGTCCCCATGGTAGTCCCCTAGGGGGCCGTGCACGTCCAGAACCAGACCCTCCACGTCGGCCGCCTGAACGGCTCGCCCCAGTTCCAACACCCCCTTGCTCGGCTGAATCGATCCAAGGACGCCTAGGCGCTTTGCGGGTCGGCGGTGTTGACGCAGTTCTCTTACCTCTTGGGCAATCCACTCCACGTCGATGCCGATGGGAATCACCTGCAGGTCTAGATCGCTCAGCCCACATCGAATCAGCACAGACTTCGCCGCTAGAGAGGGAACTATCCATGCACTCGCCTTGCCCAAGGCTTCCCTTACGGCGAGTTGGCGGCGGGCTACGCCTGCCGGACTCACGCCCTGTTGAGGCCAGGTGCAGGTAATACAAGCGCTGCACTCCAGCGGGCGAATCTCACTGCAAACCTCGCCGTCCACTGCCAACATCTGGCCGCGTGGACACACACTCCAATAATCGTGCAAGGATACAACGGTCGGGACACCGGCACGTTCAAGCACATCCATGATCCCCACTCCCCAGCCTGAGAGATGATGAACGTGGACGAGGGTCGGCGAGGATTCAGCCAGCCACTGTTTCACAAACCCATGGGCAAGAGAGTGGGAATAAGGATCTGCGGGAGACTTAGCCAGGCACACCCGGCGCACACTAACCCCAGAGAGGACCGAGTCTTGGGTGCTGCGCTGGTTGGCCGCACCTTCCCCACCCCCCGGCCGCAAACACAGAACACTCACCTCGACGCCTGCACCCAGCAAGAACCTAGCGAGATCCTCGGTATGGGCCTCCACCCCCCCCGGTGCCGGTGCCCAGTCTCGGCAGATGATTCCAACCCTGTGCACACCCTCCACCGTTCAGCCGTCCTTGGAACCGATTGCACACGCAGTGCCGGAGGTCACTGGGGTTTGAATAGCGTCTCCGGCTGCCGGTGTGGGCATCAGCCCAGCCCGACCTCGGGGAATAACATAGCCGGATTCGGACACCTCCGGATCCAAGCCCACCGGGCCCATCCCATACAAACCCTCCATCCGATCAAGATGACTGTCCAAGTCCATGGACGCCTGAACCCGATCCACGTCCCGGCCCGGATGCTCTCGGATGATCGCTTCCATCGCATCCGCCAGCGCCAACGCATCACCTGGGGGAAACAGTTGTGCAGCTGGCCCCGGCTCGACAATTTCCCGCACACCGGGAACATCACTGGCAATGATAGGCACCCCGGCCGCCTGGGCCTGCAGGATTGTCAGGGGAGCGTTCTCATCCCAGAGGGATGGCAGAATAGCCACATCGAGGCCAGCAAGCACCTCGGGTGCCCGCAGAGGTTCAAAGGGCCCCTCAATAAGGACCCGAGTTGTTAGCTCATCCACCCCAATGCTCTGCATGTAACGCCCATTGCGCCCCCCCACAGGATTGCCATACACCTTCAAGTCCCAGCGCCGGTCGATCAAACTTGGCCTCGCTTGAAGAATGCGCACGGCCTCAAACAAGACGTGCAGCCCCTTGTGAGGCAGGAACTGCCCCAAGAATCCTAAGCGCACATGCCCAGGCTCGGTACTCGATGGCTGGCGACGGTAGGGTTCGGGGTCGAGGGCATAGGGCAGCACAGTCAGCCTCTGCGGATCGAGCCCCTCCGCAAGGAAGGGGCCAGTGATCGCGCGGGTCGGAGCGACCCACTCATCCACATCCTGCATGGCCCTTCTCACTGCGCGTTGACGCTTCTCAATATCTTGCGGCACGACAACCCACCCGAGGTCCAGGCCAATCTCGGCCGCCCAAGCAAGGCCGCTCCCAAGAAGGCTCTTGGCCGAGCGCGTTGCAGTTGAACCGTCCCAAGGACCTGGCTCACGAATACAACGGGCGCACTCATGCGCCGCCCCGCTAGCACAGGGCTCGATTGACGCAGTCAACCTCTGACCTCGATGGCACAGCAGCCCATAGTCCGTCAGGCTCGCAACAGTTCGAATACCGCGCTCTGAGGCCAAAGTGGGCATGCGAACGGACAGGCCCCACAACATGTGTATGAAATGCACAGCATCGGGCTTCGTCTCGTCGAGGAGTTCTGCAAAGGCAATCTCCACCCGTTCATTCTGGTAGCTGTCGGCGAATGACTTGCGCGGATCGCCACCATTGTAAATCTCCACTAGCTTGATCCCATAGCGCTTGGAGCGCTCAAGGGTGTATCGCGGCGCTCGATCGAGTCGCTTGGGGCAGAACACACTCACTTCATGCCCGCGGGCCTTCAGCCCGATGGCAAGCTGGTAGGTATAGAATTCCGTCCCCCACTGACCACTTGGGGGGAAGCCATTGGAGACGAGTAGAATCTTCAAGGGTAGAGGGGCTGTGGGAAGTGCGATGAGGGGCGAGTGAAAACCATGGGCAGGGAAACGAAGCGGCTATAGTTCGCCCACGAGGCCAGCAGCCTGTAATTCCCGGACAATCTGCGGTGTTCGTTTCTCCAAGTTCCAAGCAGAAGGATGGAGAACCTCCCTCACTGATTCCATCCTACTTCCGTATTCCACCACAATTGTGCGCAATCGCTTGGCCTCTTGGCGTTCAGGAAGCGCACCCCCAAGCCCCAAGTCCACGCCCGGCTGGCGATCCTGAAGCAACTCTAGGTACTCTCCCCGGTGGCCACGCACGTCCCCGAACCAACTCTGGGCCAAGTGATCAGGCCCGCGCACGCCAGGCCCGTGACGCGAAAAAAACAGGTCGTTTTCGATCAACGCCGCCCCACCATAAGGGCCGTGGGCAGCAAATGCCCGCTCCCTGATGACCGTCTGCTCGCCACGCAACAGCGGCATCAAGGAATGCCCATGCATGCCCGCCGGCACCGGAATCTCAACAAGATCCAGGAGGGTCGGGGCGAGGTCGACAAGACTCACCAGAGCCGACTGCACGCTCCC
>CAYXZD010000018.1:0-91414 GCA_964469565.1 uncultured Planctomycetaceae bacterium | reverse complement strand
CCCTCAGCGCTCCCGTGAATGGGCAACTCGGCGCGACCTCGGTGCACACATTGACCATCCAAGACAATGATGTTCCTCCGATTCTGGACTTTGATCTGGCTTCTCAGACTTTGCGTGAGGATGGGGGCGCAGTGGCGATTGGGTTGACTCTCAACGTGCCTTCCGGGCAGATGGTGACAGGAACCTATACCGTGGGCGGCACGGCGACTGATGGGGTCGATTACACCTCGTTCAGCGGGTCCTACAGCATCGCCCCTGGGGCCACGGCAACCACGTTGGACACGACACTCATCGATGATCTGATTGAGGAACCCTCAGAGACGATCGTGATCACATTGACTGATCCGGCCAATGCCGCTCTCGGTGTGACGAGCGTGCATACGCTTACAATTGACGATGATGATACCCCCCCCGTAATCGATTTTGATCTGGCTGATCAAGCGCAGGGAGAGGCCGCTGGTGTGATTGCGATTGGCATTCACCTTGATAAGCCATCGGGCTTGACCGTGACCGGAACGTATTCTGTTTCTGGTACAGCCACAGCTGGCCTCGACTACACACGATTCTCTGGGAGCTACACAATCGCAGCCGGGTCCACCACTACCACGTTGGACACCGCTCTGTTGGATGACACCCTCGATGAGCTGATGGAAACGGTGGTGATCACACTTGATTCGCCCACTAACGCAACCCTGGGAACCACGACGGTTCACACCCTGCGAATCTTTGACAATGATGCGCCTCCCAGTGTGGCGTTCAGCACTGGCTCTCAGTCATTCCCTGAGTCCGCTGGGGTAGTCACTGCGCTGCTCCAGTTGTCTGCAGCATCTAGTTTTGATGTTTCGGTGCCTTATGTGCTGTCCGGTGACGCACAGATTCCGGCTGACTACAGCGTGCTCACGCCCAGTCCCATTACGATTCTGGCGGGCACTCTGACGGCGACCGTGGACTTTTCAGTCGTCGATGATGGCTGGAAAGAGGTGGATGAGTCCATCGTCGTGACCCTCGTGGCTCCACTGAATGCAACCCTAGGCTCACCAAGCGCACACACGATCACTATCATCGATGATGATAGTGCCCCAACGGTGGCGTTTACCCAGGCCGCTCAGTCTGTGAACGAGCAGGGAGCTCCCCTCAACCTCACGGCCGTACTCTCTGAGGCCGCAGGGGTGGATGTGAGCATCCCATTTGCAGCAACAGGGACGGCTACAGAGGGGGTGGACTATCAACTTGACGTGAGTCCACTCGTCATTCCAGCGGGAGCGTTGAGTGCAAGCGTGATGCTTGCACCCACTGATGACCTCGATGTTGAGGGGAATGAGAAAGCCTATGTCTCCCTTGGGGCCCCGGACTATGCGGTGCTCAGTGAACCGAGTTTGAGTGTCGTTACAATCGTTGACGACGACAGCATGCTCGTCTCTGATGATTTCAACCACTGCGCAGGTTGGGGGCAGCCTTGGGGGTTCTTCGACCCCATCGGTGACGCAACGAATGGCGTGAGCGGCGTCGGCACCGCTGATGCCTGGTTACAGCTTGGCGTGCCAGCTGGCTCTACTCACGATCCAGTCGATACGCCTATTGCACGTCTTGCACAACCCGTATCGGACGGTGACTTTGAATTCACCGTGGCTTTTGAATCCACGCCGGTCCAGCAGACTCAGTTGCAGGGAGTCACGATTGAGGAGAGTGACACCGAATGGCTGCGCTTTGACGTTTATTCAAAGGGTGCAGGCGTGCGCGCATATATCGGCGACACGGTGGCGGGGTCGACGTCTACAGTGGCCGATGAGCCAACTTCCATTTCCGATGGTGCCTACCTACGAGTGGGGCGCACCGGAGATAACTGGACTTTTGCTTGGTCTGAGGATGGTCTGTCGTGGACGACCATTACGACCTATACCCGCGTGATGGCGCCCACGATGGTTGCCATTCAAGCCGGCAATGGTGGTGGAGCCAGCGCTCCTGCCTTTACGGCGATTGTGGACTGGTTTGAGTACGACGCCTTGCCCATCTCCGTGGAGGATGGCCCCATCCCAGGCGGGGGTCCCTTCACGCTTGATGTTCAGACTGTGGGCAATGGTTCAGTTTCAATTGATCCTCTACAGGCGACCTACACCTGCTCCGATGTCGTGACCCTCGTTGCGTCCGCGGATGTGGGCTGGGAGTTCGTGGGATGGTCTGGTGACTTGGGGGGGAGTGTGTCCACAGCCACCCTAGCAATGACCGAGGATCGGTCGGTCACGGCGACATTTGTGCAGGATACGGATCCCCCGGTGATCTCGAATCTCAGTGTGGCTGTCTCACAGACACAGGCCACTGTGACCTGGACAACGGATGAACCCGCTACGAGTGTCGTGAATTATGGTCTAGATTCCTCCTATGGCCAGCAAGAACAGGATCTGTCTCTATCCCTGACTCACACCCTGGTGCTCCAAAGCCTCTCACCCCAGACCGAATACCATTTCATGGTTTGTTCCAGTGATGTGGGTGGAAACACCGCATGCACTGGTGATGGCACGTTTACAACAAGCCCTCCCTCGGGCTTGGTCAGTGACGATTTCAACCACTGTGAGGGAGTCATCTCTCCCTGGACCTTTATTGATCCCCTTGGTGACGGCGCCTATTCAGTGAGCGGTGTCGGTACGGATGATGCATGGCTTGATCTTGCAGTGGCTGCAGGTCAAAACCATGACCCGTTTGACCTGCGGATGCCAGCTCGCCTTGTGCAGCCTGCACAGGACGTCGACATGGTTTTCGAGGTCAAGATGGAATCGGCCATGACCCAGGCCATTCAGATGCAGGGTGTGTTGATCGAGCAGGATCCCCTCAACTGGATTCGCTATGAGTTGTTCTTTGATGGGACAGACGTCTTTGCCCTCGTGGGGACCACCGTGGCGGGCACGACGACACTTGACACCATAACCCTTGTGGCAGCCAATGTGCCCGCCTACCTACAGGTCATGCGAGCCGGTGATTCGTGGACATTCCAATGGTCTCCAGATCCGGATAACGCGGGCTGGACGAGCATCGCGAGTATCAATCACCCCATTATTGTCACCCAGATCGGACTCTATGGTGCCAACAACGGCGGTGCTGCTGCTCCGGCTCACGTGGCATCCTTTGACTATTTTGAGGATAGCTTCCAACCTATTCTGGTTGAGGATGGTCCTTTCCCCGGATCTGGACCGTTTACGTTGACGACTCAGACGGTGGGGAGTGGCTCAATTCAGGTGAACCCGAACCAAGCGACCTATTCATGCACAGACAGTGTTGTGCTCACCGCGGTCGCAGGACCTGGCTGGGACTTCATGAATTGGAGTGGCGATTTGAGCGGCTCTCTGAATCCGCAAACTCTGCTCATGACGCAAGACAGGGATGTCACGGCAACCTTTGTACAGGACTTGACACCGCCGACGATCTCCAATGTGCGGGTTATTCCCAGCACAACAGGGGCAACTGTCTCATGGGATACGAATGAGCCGGCCACGTCGCGCGTAGATTACGGTACCACGGCGAGCTATGGGTCCTTCCTTCAGGACCCCTCGCTGGTTGTCAATCACAGCATGATGATCACGGGACTGCTGCCCGAGACTCTCTATCACTTCATGATCACTTCTGCCGATGATGGTGGAATGACGGCTAGCACTGCTGATGCGACCTTCAGCACCAAGGCGGTGTGGACGGGTGCATCCGATGACTTCAATGGCTGCATTGGGTTAGCAGGTCCATGGACTTTTGTAGACCCGCTTGCTGATGGCAGTTACACCATTGACGGGGTCGGCACGACTGATGCGCGTCTTTCGATACAGACGCCCGGTGGACTCGAACATGACATGGTCGGGTTGATTCAAGCGCCTCACATTCTGCAATCCGTAAACGACACGGACTTCGAGGTCGAGCTCAAGTTTGAGTCGGCATTGACATTGCAGTATCAGATTCAGGGGTTCTTGGCACGCCAGGATGATCTGAATTGGATGCGCTTTGACTTTTACTCAGACGATAATGGTGTTGGCTTCTTCTGTGGCCAAACCAATGCGAGTGTGACCACAGAGATTACTCGCATTCATCCCCTGCCCGGGGATCTCAGCCAGGCCATGTGGCTTCGCGTCCGGCGCCAAACGGATCTGTGGACGGTGGATTGGTCGAGCGACGGAGTCTTGTGGAATCCGGTCCTCGCTAACTACACCCATAGCCTTCAACTCTCGAGCGTGGGGGTTTACTCGGCCAATGCAAGCGGAACAGCACCTGCATCGACGACGCCCGCCCACACGACCGTCGTTGATTATTTCCTCAACACTGCGAATCCTTTCGACGAAGAAGACGGATTCTACGATGGCGGCGGGCCGTATTCTCTAACGACTGCCGTGTCTCCGGCCGGTGCTGGCACCATTACCGCAGACCCGGACTTGAATGATTACACCTGTACTGATGTCGTGTCCCTAGCTGCGCTACCCATTCCGGGCAAGAAATTTGTGGCTTGGACGGGAGACCTTACGGGAACGCAAAACCCCGCCAATATCGCGATGGTTCAGGATCGATCAGTCACAGCCATCTTTGATGATGACACGGATCCGCCTCAGATTTCAGATGTATTGGTTAGCGTGACTTCAACGTCTGCGACGATTACATGGCAGACAGATGAGGACGCCAATAGCCGTGTGGATTATGGGCTTGATACATCCTATGGACTGTTCGTTGAAGATCCCAGTTACGTGCAAGCTCATGCGATCTTGGTAACAGGATTGACTGCAGAGACGACCTACCACTTTGCGGTTCAGAGCTGCGACCCCGGGGGATACTGTGCTTCTACGGGCGACCTTACGTTCACTACCTCGGGTGATGGGTCCATCGTGTCAGATGATTTCAACTCATTCAATCTGCGTACAGATCTATGGCAGTTTGATGACCCAGCTGGTCAGGCAACCCTCCACATAACGGGAGTGGGTACCTCAGATGCACGAATGGAGATTGGAATCCCAGCCAACGCCCTCTATGACCCTGACGACCCCAACAATCGTGGGGCGCGCGTGCTTCAGCAGGTGCAAGATTCAGATTTTGAAGTGGAGGTGCGTTTCGAATCAGTCATGCAGCTTGCCTACCAGACAGTTGGTGTGCATGTGGAGCAGTCCCCTGGTGACTGGATGCGCTTTGGGTTTTACCACAATGGTGTTGCGCAGGGATCGGCCCCTCCAGGTGGCGAACTCATTGTGCAGCAGGCGGCATTCAGTGGCGGTGTCAAAGTGGCGAGTAATGAGCAGACTGTGTTCAACGGCTCTTGGTTCGGTGCTCCCCTTTACATGCGAATCAAGCGAGTTGGCGATGATTGGACTCAATCGTGGTCGTTCGATGGAGTGAACTGGAATACCCAGCCTGTGCTTAATCACCCCATGCAGGTTGTGAGCATGGGCCCCATGGCAGGAAACCCAGCTAATACCGGTTGCACTGCGGTTGTCGACTACTTCTTCAGCACCGCGACTCCTATCAATCCTGAGGATTTTGGAACCCCTGCGGATACTGCACCTCCGCTGATGTATCGCGCGTCGGGTGTGGCTTTGGGACAGGACTCGATCAGAATCGATTGGTTTACCGACGAGTTGACGACGGGGGACGTTTACTGGGGCACCGTTGCAGGTCAGTATGACTTCGGACCGTACAATGGCCGCACGCTCGTCTACGACAGCCAAGTTATTGTTCCGGGGCTATCGCCAGACACCGATTATCACTTCCTGGTGACTTGTAATGATGGCAAGGGTAACCCGGATGTGACCAGCGGAGACATCGTTGTGCGCACGGGTCCTCCGGGATTCGATGGATACCCAGACTTTGATATCTGGTATGGAACTCGCGATGCCTTCGGTGATCCTGTTCAGCGATTTGGATATACAGGGCGTGCTCAGCGATGGATCAACATCCTTGGTCAAGTGACGGACGAACTGGGACAAGTCGTTGCCTTGAGCTACTCTTTTGATGGAGGCCCTCAGCAGGCGCTCTCCATTGGTGAGGGCAACTTCAATGGCCCTGTCCGTTTGGCTGAAGCAGGCGATTTCTGTGTGGAAATCGACTGTACCTCACTGAATG
Source organism: uncultured Planctomycetaceae bacterium (assembly GCA_964469565.1). Classification (GTDB taxonomy): domain Bacteria; phylum Planctomycetota; class UBA1135; order UBA1135. The sequence goes on along the minus strand of CAYXZD010000018.1, from coordinate 85,336 downwards.
CAGGGCTCTATGAGGTTGTCTTGACTGCGGTGGACAACGACGGCAACGTCTCGACCCAAAGTGTCTGGGTGGACTTCGTCCCGAATGCTTGGCCGCAATCGTACAGTGTGGACTGGAACGATGTGGATGCGGGGATCGTTGGACTGCAGGATGCCGTTCAAATCATCGACGGCCGATTTGAGGTCGTGGATGACCCGGTCATGGGTAAGGCGATCTCGAATAGCCGTGGCGGAGTTACCGGCTATGGCTATGACCGCCTCTTTGCGGTCGGCGAGTCTGTTGGTGATACAGCTGAGACGCTGGACGTGAGCGACTGGACTGATTATGAGTACACCTTCCCCTTGGTCGTCAAGGGGTTCAATCCCAATGGATTCCTGCCGCAGAGCAACTCATTCCTCATCGGTACAATCTCACGTTGGCCTGGCCATGTTGATGGCGATGAGCAACCTAGGGAGGGCTTCTTCCCCTTCGGTGCTTTCTTTGCCTATCGGTGGTGGGACTTGTTGGGGGATGAGTCTTGGGAGGCGTTCACGACAAACTACAAGCAAAAGGCGAATTGGATCGCCTGGCCTGTGATCCCCAACCAGTACTACATATTCAAAGGCCGGTGCGAGACCCAACTGGATGGCTCGACCCGATACCGCTTGAAGGCGTGGGACTACGCATCTCCAGAGCCATCGTGGGACCCTGCCAACGTGATGGAGATCAACGTCCCTGCCGGTCCGGCGGGGGTTTACACGGATCATGGATCACTGCTATTCCTTGTGCATGAGGTGTGGGCAAACATAGGCAACATTACGGTCACCCCACTGTAGGCGCCGCCATGTCCATTCCTGGTTCAGAGTCTGCTGCATTGCAGGCGCCCAAACGATCCGAGGCTGCCTGCAGCACGGATAACCGCCGAGTTCCGACAGGCGGTGACGCTGTTCGGCACGGTGTGCGTTGGCTTGGCCTATCGCTTGCATTCTCGCGCGGTCTGCGATTGGCCACCATGGCCGTCCTTACGCGCATATTGATGAAGACGGACTTTGGAACAATGGCCCTTGTCAACGGGGCGGTCTTGGCCCTGTCAGCATTTCGAGAGATCGGGTTTAGCCAAGCCCTGATCCATCGACACTGCAAGACAGATGAGGATCTAAGGCTCACCGCTGACACTGTGTTTTGGTTGCTGCTGGCGGCCAACGTTGCGGTTGCTGTATTGGGGTACGCTGTGGCCCCATGGCTGGCGGGCTTCTTCTCCGATGGGTTCGTGGATCTCGTGCCCGTCTTACGAGCCATGTTGCTGCTCTATGTCATCGAGGGCTTGATGGTCACGCCGGCGGCACTCCTGCAGAAGAACATGGAGTTCCGTGGTGTATCCCTCCTCGAAATGCAATCCACCCTGACCTACGCAATTGTGACAATTGGCTGTGCCCTCATGGGGTTAGGAGTCTGGAGTCTTGTATTCGGCCAGTTAGGATCGCGGGCCTTGCAGGCGGTGGGGTTATTTCGATGCGCGTCTTTTTGGCCTAGGCTGCGCCTGGATTATTCCATTGCAAGGGAGCTATTCAATTATGGGCGCTGGCTGTGGGCTTCCGCCTCGTTGCAGGCCATTGGGCGTTCGGCAGACCGTTTGATTCTAGGAAACGTGGCAGGTGGGGCTGCCCTAGGCGTGTATGGCATGGCGTTCAGTCTGTGCAACGCGCCTGCAAAGCCGGTGGGCAACATCATCAACCGTGTCGCTTTCCCGGCCATGGCCAAACTGAAAGGCGACCAAGCGCAAATAGCCAAAACGATGCGCGCATCTTTTGGGCTGGTTGCATTCCTTGCTGTGCCAGCAGCTGCAGGTCTCGCGGCTGTTTCAGAGGATTTCGTTAGTTGCGTGTACACCAAGGCCTGGGTGGAGATGGCCGACATCGTGAGCATTCTGGCGTTCCATGCTTCGGCGATGGCGATCGGGACCATCGCGAGGCCCGTGTTGCTCGCATGCGGGAAACCGCGCGTAGTCTTCAATATCAGCGTTGGCCGTCAGGTCGCGCTGCTGATGGTGTTTGGAGGCGTGTACATGGCCTACTCCTTGCCTCCTTCTGCGGAGGATGTTGCTGCGCTGCGTAGCCTGCGCGAATGGGCAAGCACCCATGAGCCGAGCATCCTCATTTCGTGGGCGGTGCTGATTCCGGGACTCTGCGCGGGTGTGCTCGGATTAGTCTGTGCCGCTCGTGCGTGTGCAGGAAGTGTCTTGGGATTCTTGTATGAGTTTTCGCGCATTGCAGCCTGCACGGGTGTGATGATAGTGGCGGTAAACGCTATGCAGTCACTTGTATCGAGTGAGCCTCGTTGGGCGCGCCTATTCCTCGCCGTGGCAGTGGGAATCGGCGCGTATTGGGGGAGCAGCCGTCTTATCAATCCACGCGGCTTGCGGGATTTCATTGCGCAGCTTCGTGCGCTGGCCCCCGGCCTCCAACGGGACTAGCGTATCCTGGTAATGGGCATTGCCTGTTGGCCGCGGCCTTCGGGGATCTCATCAGCGGAAACAATAGCGTACTCGCTTGGGTATGATCTGAGGCAACGCAGGGCGAAGGCCCTTGGATCGATGTTCAAGGCGCCGGAAAACCCCCGTGCGCATGTCCTCAGCTGGCCCTGGACAAGCCCCTCGCGCATCAGCCGCCAGTATGATGTAAACAGGCGATGCTTCAGAAGCTGTCCTTGAGCCTTGGTTACTCCGGGTATGGACTGGATGAGATCACTCCAAAGCATGATGGAGTACTCGTAAAACGGAATGGACCGTCCGTGCCACTCCCCGGTGAGTCGAGTGCTGGCGTCGTCGACCATGACGCAGCCCACGTGGTTGACCGCGCAAATCGGCGAGCCACAGCCGTGCTTGATGAAGGCATGGGTGTCATGGCGCCGCTTCAGCGGAGCCCATAGGCCACCCTTGCTAAGGAAGCGTTCACGATGAAACACGCTACCTTGTAGCATCATGGGGATGCGAGGTCGGATGACCCAATCCCGACCATCCTCACGGAGGCGCCAAGGCTCGTCGATATGGAACTGCGCCTGACTCCATTGGGATCGGGCGCCTTCTGATACCGTGCGTTCTAGATTCCCGAAATAGAAATCTGCTAAGCCGTTGGATTCGTAGATCGCCGTGCGCATGGCTTCGATGTGCCCTCGGGTCCAGCGATCATCTGAATCGAGGAAGGCGATCCAAGCGCTAGTGGCTTGTTGGGCACCGAGGTTGCGAGCCGCGGAGGCGCCTGCGTTGGCTTGATGGATAACCCGCACGGGTGCCTCAAAGGACTCCGCGAGCACAGCGGTCTCGTCGGTGGAACCGTCATCGACGATGATGATTTCATCGGGTGGCACAGTCTGATCAAGCGCACTCCGCACAGCCCTTTCTAGGGTGTCTTCGCGATTATAAGCAGGAATGACGCAGGTGAAGGAAAGGGCGGACATGAATCACCATTGCCTCTTGTTGCTCGAGAGTAGAATGCGCAGATTTACGAGAGCACGACGCAGAAGGCGCCGTGGCTTAGACCAATAGAATCTGCTGTAGGGTGCGCTTTGGACGATACGCGCTGAGCGTCTGAGTTGCTCTTGCCACTCGACAAGTGAGGTGACACCATTGACCTGAGCCGAAAGGGGCAGGACCTCGGTGAGGTCCTCATCGGACTTGAGTTCGCTATGCTCCGCTCGGGGGTCATCCATGTGTTCCTGGTAGAGAAAGGGGAAAACCCAACCGTTGTGCCATCCCGCGCAGGCAGCCTGGATGCAGTATGTGGTGAAGGTCTGGTGTCCTCGAAGTAGCCCCATTTGCTCTCTGCACTGGCGTTTCATCAAATACCCAGACCCTTCGACCCACATGTTGAGCAGGAGTTGATGCCCACCGCTAAATGTACGGATCTTGGGGCGGGAAAGGTCTTCGTCGAAGTCTTCAGGTTGAAAGCGCCAACAACCGATTATGCCGAAACGATCTTCGGCCTCATGAGCCTCTCGCAGTTTGATATCCCACTCTAGGGGCACGATGCAATCATCATCAACCTTGGACAGATAATCACCGGTGGCATTCTCCCAGAGCCAATTAGTCGGCTCGGTGAGGCGAACATTTTGTTTCGAGTGGTGAAAACGGTGGAGTTGGGGATGGTCAAGAAAGGACTGTACAACCCGCAAGGTCTCTTCATGGTCACCGTTGTGCCACACCCAAACTCGCACCCGGTCGCTTGAGCGCGCAAGTAGCTCAGCAAGGGCAAGCCGCGTGTAGGTCGGCCGCTTGTACGTGATCATGAGCACGTCTGTGTCCGGGGAGGCCATGTTGACGATTCAGGCTGGGATGAGTTTGAAAATGAGGTTCCCCTGTTCGGCAAGGGTGGCGTGAATGCTCACAAGGCTGTCCTGTAGCTGATGTCGTGCCTTGCTGCGGTCTTGAAATGCACGCCAGAGTAGGCCGATGGCAGCTGTATGATCGAGACTTGTGGGGTCAGCCACGCTGGCTGATTGGTTGCAGCGTTCGAATACTCCGAGAAACTTGGGACTATAGGCAACAGCAGCCGCAGGGACTCCTGAAGAGAGGGCTGCGATTGTGGCGTGCATTCGAGCACCGACGAGCCAGTCGAGTTTGGAGACGAGTCCTTTTGTTTGGGACGCATTGAGGCAGGCGGGCACGACCCTCAGTTGATCGGGGTCCTGAGGAACTAGCTGCTGAGCAATGGCCTCACAGGCCTGGGGATCCGATTCATAATGGCCGTGTGGAGACAAGACATGGGGTAGGAGCAACACGCGCACATTCCCTTGGGAAAGGAGTCGTTGGGTGAGCTCGAGCATGAGCTTGCCGTAATCCAGTTTGAAACCCAGCTCTGCTTGTCTTCGGGGGGAATGATACAAGAGGCCGCTAATGTTCACTCCTACGATCGGGTGTTGACTCTCTTGTAGCCACGTCCCGATTTCAGTCGGCAGCAATTCATCGGGGGGGTGGGGCTCAAGTCCAAAAGCTACGTCGACCCCAAGCTTATGCCGTTCTGGATCGAAGTCCGAGCCGAGGAGTTTTTGAAGGCTCTGGAAGCTACGTGCATCCCTTGCCCAGGCGAGGCTTGACCCGCGCACGATGCGCTCGGCTACCCTCCGTAGACGGTTGGATTGAAAGGGACCGTAGGTCTGAGGTAATAGAATCAGGGGGCGATGGCTTTCTAATGCGATGAGTTTGGGCAGGCACACATCCCAGAACCGCCGGCGTCCGTAGATGTCTGTAAAACTGTCACCTCCACTGATGTCCATGACCGCATCGGATTGTCGCACCAAGGCTAGGCCTGGGTTGATCGATTCACTGCGGGCCCCAAGGAACCACTGACTGGCGCGCATGTTTAGAAGGGAGTCCCTCCTCCAGATTCTACGGGATGGGTGTGCGGCCATCTGTCTGACACGGAGGGCCCCTTTATCGAACTCGTGGTGAGTGAATCGCTCGCCGCGCCCATAGTCAAAAACAGATAGGTCCGCGTGGGGACACCACCTGGCCACCATCCCGATGACTGAGTCATGCAGGGCACTGACGCCGAGATTCCCAGTGGTGGGTGAGGCGCCAAAAAAACAGAGGCGTGTGGGGGAAGCGGTCACGGATACGAGGTGCGAATAAAACTGAGCCTTCGATAGTTTACCTTCAGGCATGGGAAAGTAGCCGGTTTCTGTAGGATATTGTAAAGTGGGGACCCTTGGGGGCTTCCCCAAACCGCAATCCTTGCCCTCGCATGTTTCCCCGAATTCAGAGTGTGACCGATGTGGCCCAGTGGCAAATGTGCACGGGTTGCGGGGTGTGTGCGTACTTAGAACCGCAGGCCATTGAGATGGTGGACGAAGACTCCCTTGGGCGCAGGCCGCGTCTGCGGGGGGAGCCTGTAAACCAAGGGGATCTTGGTTATTGTCCGGGCGTCAACCTTCAATTGAGTTCGATTCATTTTCCCCCTGGAGTAGCGGGCGAGTTGCTCGGCGAATGGGGACCTGTACTGGAAGTATGGGAGGGCTATGCCAGTGATGAGTCCATTCGGCTAAGGGCTTCTAGTGGGGGCGGTGTCACCGCATTGGCGCTCTTTGGCATGGAGCAATCGGGAATGCATGGGGTTTTGCATACGGTCCCGGCGCGTGGCAATCCCCTGCACAATGAGAGCCAATTGAGCGTGGACCGCAATTCGCTTTTGCAGGGCATGGGCTCCCGCTACGGCCCCGCAAGTCCTTGCGAAGCCCTCGAAAAAATCGAGTCAGCCCCAGGCCCATGCATGTTCATTGGGAAACCGTGTGACGTGGCAGCGACTCAGGCTGCGGCCCGCCGGCGGCCTGGCCTGGCGAATAACCTCGCACTCACGGTCAATGTTTTTTGTGCGGGTACGCCGTCCCATGAGGGGGCTCGGGTTTTGCTCAAGGAGATGGGTGTTCCCGAAGGTAAGGCTCTCAGTTCGTTTGCCTATCGTGGAGCGGGGTGGCCTGGAATGGCTGAAGCTCGATTGACACCCGAGACTGTTTATAGCCGGATGAGTTATGCCCAGTCATGGGGGATTGTTCAGCGATACCGCCAATGGCGTTGCTACATATGCGTGGACCACACAGGTGTGTTTGCCGACATTTCGGTGGGAGATCCGTGGGATCGAGCCATTGAGGAGGGCGATCCCGGTCGCTCCCTATTCGTTGTCCGCACAGAGGCTGGCCGCCAGCACCTACGTGCCGCTATCGCCGCGGGCTACATTCATGCGAACTCAGTTCCCCTGGACCGTCTAGCCAATTCGCAGCCAAACCTGGCCCTCACTCAAGCTTCGGTCTGGGGTCGCCTCATGGCGAGCCGCCTCTTGTTCCTACCCGTGCCCGACTTTCAGGGGTTCCCGCTCTTCAAGAACTGGCTCACCTGCCTGACCGGGGCCCAACGTTTTCAATCAATCCTTGGGGCATTCAGCCGCATCCTGCGCCGGAAGCTCTATCGGCGTTGGCCCCTGTCTGCGGCTTCTCCCACTTCGCTCCCTCCCTCTAAGCCCTGATGTACGCTCTCACTACGTTCATTCAGGACAAAGCTTACGTGGCCGCTGGCTTCGGAAGTGAAACCTATCACAACGCGACAACGCTCTATCCCGTTGGATTGGTGATCCTAATCATCTGTTGCGTTCTACTCTTCCAACTTCCCCGTTCGAGGGCCATCTTACCCCTTCTAGCCATCCAGACAATCGTCCCGGCATCGCAGCGGATTGTGATTCTAGGCCTCGACTTCTCGTTTAGCCGGGTGCTGATTCTTCTCGGGATTGCGCGGATCATTCTCTGGGGAGAGTATCGGTGGTGGAAACCAATCAAGCTGGATAAGTGGATGCTGGCATGGGCGGTGGCATCGGTGGTTGTTTTTACAATCCGTAGAGGCTCTGGCGGTGCGCTAGTCAACCGCCTCGGATTCTGCGTGGATACTTTTGGCTTGTATTGCATAACCCGTGTTTGGATACGCAGTCTCAATGACGTGAACGCGATCTCCGGAACCTTCGTATGGTTGGCGTGCATTGCCTGTCTTTGTTTTCTCTACGAGAAGACAACCCAGTCCAACATCTACGCTTGGGTGGGTGGTGCGAACGGATATACGAGTATTCGGGATGGTGCTGTGCGCTGTATGGGGTCGTTCAAGCACCCAATCCTCGCGGGCACTTTTTGGGTAGGCGCACTTCCGTGGCTCATTGCTCGGTATATCGGAAGCCCACGCAGGCGAATGACTTCGGCGTTAGGGGTGGTGGCTTGTTTGATCACAGTCATTACGACGACATCGAGCACCCCATATCTAGGCGTGGTCGCTGTGATTGGCGGATTCTGTTTTTATCCGCTGCGGCACCACATGATCTTGATTCTGCGCATGGCCGTAGCAGCGACGGTGGGATTGCACCTAGTGATGAATAAGCCTGTGTGGCATCTCGTGTCTCGAGTGAGTATTACTTCGGGCTCTACGGGGTATCACCGATACCGACTGATTGATGCAGCGATAACTCATTGGCGCGACTGGATACTCATGGGGACGGTCTCCACCGCAGGATGGGGGTTCTATCTATTCGATGTGACGAACCAATTCGTGAAGGAGGCCGTTGATGGGGGAATCCTAGGGTTTACGGCATTCCTGGGTTATGTCGCCACAGCCTTTTCTATTCTTGGTTATCTCTGGAGGCGCATGTCTAAACGTCGTTCAGCGGTGTGGATGATCTGGGGATTGGGGGTGGCGATTTTTTCACAATGCGTGATGTTTATCGGCATTAGCATAAATCACGGCGCCCAAAACCTACTCATCTGGTTACTCCCCATCGGTGTGAGTGGGGGGCTGTATCAATCGGTGCGTGGGGCGCACCGGCTTAGGCAGAGAGAGCAAGCCCGGATCGCCGCAAACCTTGGGGGTGGACAATGACCGTCCAGGGTAACCACCAATGCGAGGGCCCCGAGGCCAAACCAACGATCGCAGTTCTGATCGTTAGCTATCAGACTCGCCAGATGCTTTTGGACTGCATTTCAAGTCTGTTGGCGACAACGCCCAAGGGGCTCATAGAGGTGTTTGTGTGGGACAATCACTCTTCCGATGGCTCCGCCGAAGCAGTGAGCCAGGCCTTTCCCCAGGTTCACCTAATTGCCTCAAAGGAGAACATTGGATTCGGGGCTGCGAACAACAGACTGGCCGAGCTTGCCGATTCCGAGTACATCCTCCTTCTGAATCCCGACACATTGGTCATGGAGCATGCCGTGGAACGACTCTTGGCGTTTGCCGACCGCAAACCTGAAGCGAAACTGTGGGGTGGAAAAACCCTTTTCCCAAACGGTTCCCTAAACCCGACGTCATGCTGGGGATTCCCTAGTCTCAGGAGTTTGTTCTTCGACGCCATAGGGTTAAGGACACTATTCAGGGGGTCAGCCTGGACCAATCCAGAAGGGATAGGGGGTTGGCAGCGCAACACTGAACGAGAAGTAGACATGATTAGTGGTTGTCTTCTTCTCATCAAGCGTGCGTTTTGGTCGGAGTTGGGTGGCTTTTCGCCCCTATTCTGGATGTATTCAGAGGATGCTGATCTGTGCATGCGCGCTCGCAAGGTTGGCGCGCAGCCAAGATTCACACCCGATGTCGTGATTGTGCATATCGGAGGTGCATCCGAGCGTGTGAGGAGTGCGAAGCGCATTAGGCTGAATACAGCAAAGGCGCTGTTTTATAAGCAGCATTGGAATGGCGTCTCAGCAGCCATCGGCTCATTCCTTCTTCGCCTTCACGCAATCAACAGGCTCGCAGCCTTTACTGTACTCGCAGCGACACGAGGGGAAGTTTACTCTGAAAGACGCGAAGAATGGCGTCAGATCTGGCGTGCTAGAGGTGCGTGGTCTCAACATGCTGTTGGGCGCCCACAGGACCAGGACGCCGCACCCCTAAAGAAAGACGACGTGGGAGTTGGATCACTTTGACGCTTATCGGGCCAATAATCGCATCGCGAGCTTTTCGGCAGAATCAAGAATCAGGGGTACACCGCGATGTGTCCGGCCTGAAAGGTCGGTCCAGTTTTTAGCCCAAAGACTGAACTCGAAACTCCCGGTTCGCTCGGACCCCACTCATTGACGACTCGTTCTCGCAGAGGTTTTTATCATGCCACCGAAATCAAAAGACTCTAGACCATTGTTCATAGTTGGGGCCTCCCGGTCCGGCACAGCACTGCTGAGGTCAGTCCTGAACAAGCACCCCGATATCTACATCACCGGGGAAACCCATTACTTTGATGATCTAAGGGGGCGCTTTGATTCACCAGAGAAACCCCTCAGTGATGCTGGTCAGATTGACGAATGCGAGGATTACTTCCGTGCACTGACTCACAGGCCCTATGGGCATGGCGGAGATGCAAGCCAGGGTTTGCTTCAGCGGGGCGAACTGACTGCAAAGAGCCAACAACCCGTCACTCCGGACTCGCTTTTTGTGGCCTATTGCAAGACCGGTTTGGACCGCGAGTCCGCAAAGATTTGGGGTGAAAAAACACCGCGGCACATATTCCGCATGCGAGAGATTCACGCCCGCTTTCCGGATGCCCGGATCATCGTCATGGTGCGGGATCCACGCGCGGTTGTGGCGTCCTATAGGGATTGGAAGAACCAGGGCGGTTTTGACTTAGAAGTCGACCCGGGTCATGCCAACGCACTTCGAACAGAAGAGGCCCGTGCGCGCAACTCCTACAATATCATTATTGCCACCCTGCTTTGGAAAAGTGGGGTGGCAGCCGCCCTATCCGCACAGAAGGAAATCGGGACGGACTCAATTCGCATCCTGTCCTATGAGAATCTAGTTGGAGATAGCGAGAGGGTCTTGCGGTCGCTGTCGGAATGGCTTGGTGTAGCATTTACGGAACGAACTCTCGATGCCCCCGTTCTCAACAGCTCTTTCCACTCCTATGACGCGCATGGAGGATTCCAGATGGATGCAGTCAATCACTGGCGCACACGACTAACGAATGCCGAGATACTAGTCATCGAACGATGTCTTGGCCCCACGCTGGTCGGGGCGGGCTACGAGCGTGTGGGGAAGGGATCTGCGTGGGGGCGTTTTGCTTGGGAGTTGATTCAGCTCCCCTTTGCAGTTTGGCGAGCGCTTCGTGCCAACAGCGATCGCACAGGGAACATCTTTGCGTATGTTGCGCGCAGAGTTAGAGGACTTATCCGCCTAGGCTAAGATCAGTTTGCCCACAGGCTTCACCCCTGCCTTTTTCATGGCATTTCGAGTGTCGAGGATGATCCGTGCATGCTCCCCTATGAGGGCGTAGTCAACGGCGTCGTGGTTGGTGGCAATGACCACGGCGTCAAATCGAGCTAATGACTCCTCCGTCAGCGGAGTACTCATAGAGTCTGTTCCAGAGAGCCCGTCGATACAGGTGATTGGGATGAACGGGTCGTGATACTCCACCGCTGCCCCGATGTCATGGAATCGCTTGACGAGTGAAATGGCAGGCGAGTCTCGAATGTCGTTGACATTGGGTTTATACGCCAGGCCAATGAGCAATAGTGTCGCTGCAGCAGGATCGATACCTGCTTCTTGCAATGCCTGCTGCGTACACTTGGCTACATACCCAGGTGCTTGAGCATTGATTGAATTTGCCAATTCGATCAGAGTGGCGGGGGAGCCCGTCTCTGATGCTCGCCACGCAAAGTAATAAGGGTCGACTGAGATACAATGCCCACCTACGCCGGGTCCCGGCTCGAAAGGCATGTACCCGAAAGGCTTAGTGCTTGCTGCTTCGATTGCCTCCCATATGTCTACTCCCATTCCCGCGAGGCATTGTTTCATCTCGTTGGCGAGTGCGATGTTTACAGAGCGAAACGTGTTCTCCAACATTTTCGAAGCTTCTGCTGTACGCGCATTCGTGAGCTTCACGACCACTTCGACCGCGTATTCATAAACCGCGGCCGCAAGTTCTGTGGCCAGTGGAGTTGTGCCCCCAACGAGTTTGGGAGTAGTTCTTGTCGTGTGGGTCGTTCTACCCGGATCTTCACGCTCGGGTGAGTACGCAAATAAAAACTCCTCACCCCCAGCGGCACGCTGGGCTTCAGGTACTGCGGAGAGGATGGCAGGTGCGAACACTCCCTCAGTTGTGCCGGGATAGGAAGTGGACTCTAGTATGAAGAGCTGGCCGCCACGGGCGTTTCTACCACACTCGGTGGCGACCTGTAGCACGGTGGCTAGATTGGGCGACTTGTCAGGGGAAAGGGGAGTCGGGACGCAGATGATGACGACATCAGCTTCTCGGATTGCTTTGACTGAGTTCGTGGCCTTGAATCTGGTCGAGCCCACGAGTGATTGGGCGCGTTGGGGGCTGAACTGGGCCAAGTAGGTGCCTCCAGAATTCAGGGAATCGACCCTCGCCTGATCGATTTCAATGCCGGTAACCTGCAAACCACCTTCGATGAGCGCCTCGCAGAGCGGTAGGCCTACGGATCCGAGACCCACAACTGCGACTTCAACGGAACCCTCCATGATCTTCATTCGCAACTGTGCGATTCCGTGCATTTGATCTTCTCTTAGATGAGTCATTCGTTGATGAATGATGCGATCGCCGCGATCAGGTCGTGGGGTACTACGGAAGCCCCGGGGGGTGGTTCGGCAAGACTCAGTCCTAAATCTAGTTGAGCGTGCAAGTCGTTCTCATCTAAGACGACCGTTATCCCGGGCAGCTTGGGCAGGTGCATGGCCGTCGCCCACTGGTGATCGTTGCGGTGTTCGCCGAGACTCTCCCTGCGCGGAAGAATCACCAACCGTTTACCCTTGTCCCTGCACGTGAGAATCGTACCCATGCCAGCATGTGCGATCACGATGGAGGCGGCATCGACGTGCTCCATGAACTGCGCAGGGCTGAGTGTGGATGCATGGTCAATGTTTTTTGGGGAGTACTTTCCTCCGCCCGTTTGAGCGAACACCCGAGTGTCGGCGTGTTTCCCCGCCCAGCTGTCTACGGATTCGATCAGTCGGTCGAAGGGCTTCTGTGTTCCTACAGTGACGAAGATCACAATACGCTACCTCTAAAGCTGGGTCCGCCCGGCTGGGTGAGGTGCTTCCACTGGGTGAGCCAGAGATCCGCATGGGGGCCGGTTCTTGCTCCGGACCGCGATGATTCCTCTGCATTCGCCACGGAGTCTAGCCACAGTGTTTTTGCACCTAGCCATCGTCCAATTCGGACTGCGAAGTGCCCCGCAGACGCCCCTGTTGTGATAATCACATCAGGGCGGTGACGGATCAGGCACTTGGCAATCACCAGCGCCTGCCACAATAGCCGCCACTTTGATTCGAGGGATGCATCAGGGATACTGTGATAGGTCGCCCCGGGGACCATCTGAGCATAGTCTGGATGGGTACAGGCGACCACGAGGTCGTGCCCCTCGGCCGCAGGCAGTATTTTCAGCAATTGATGAAAGTGACCGCCGGGAGAAGAGACCGCAAATACGAGACGCTTGTTCTTCATGGGCGAGTGAGGGGCAGTCGTATGGCAGGCGTGGATACGGTTGACTCTAGCCTTGCTCGCTGCGGAATCCCGAACCCCGGCCAGTTTACAGTCGTCTTGGCGATTCTGATACCCCTAGTGGATCGAGTGATCAATGGTCGAGACATGGCTCGCATGCGCAAAGATCCCACTGACTTGAGAGGGCTCACGAGAAGTGTATTGGCCCCGTCACCCCCGCAGCGAAGTGCCTTGCAGGGTGCAGGGGCCGTGGCCAACTGGCAGATGAGACTAGGCTGGATCGCCCCCGACCCTGGTCAAGGCTTCACCACTATGCCGAGAGGGTTGGGTGGGAATCCAGTATCCCTAGTAGTTGTCGTTGATGTCCATCCATTCACCGGTGTCATCCCAGACATTTCCATCGACGTTGAGGTTGGTCACATTTCCGCCCACATTGAGGACTCCATAGCGGAAGTCTCGACCGAAGCGGTTGTTTGTCAGATGGCAATCGGAGTTTGAGAATCCGTACTTCGCATCTGCTCTGAAATAGATGGTGTAGTTGCCACCGTTGAGCCAATTCCCGTCGATCACCAGATTGGAAATGTCCCCGAGTTCAGCCTGATTGATGGAAGCAGAGTTGGATTTGTAGCCGCCCCCCGTATTTGCCGGAAGATCTAGGAAATTGCCGCGCAGGGTAATATTCGAGCCTTTGCGCGTTTGGTTGCAATCAGCGTGGGCGCCAGCTTTCAGCCCTAGGTTGTGGACCCAGCAGGACTCGACCAGGGTGTTGCTGCGGCACTTGAATCCATCGGTACCCGTGTCGTGGACGTTGAGTCTACGGGCGGTGAAACCGCCACCGTAGATTCCAGGACCGTAGATATTCATAACTTCGCCATCTTCAAGGAGGTTGCCTGTGAATCCTTGTATAGGACGGATTCCGTATTGGGCCGTACCACCCCCGTCTACTCGGAAATTCCGGATGGTGACGTTGTTGGCTTGGATGGTCACCATTCCCGTGAACGATGCATTCTCAATGACCGTGCCGTCTACGGTGATTGTCATTCCTGGAACCGTCTCCAAAATCGACTCATCATACGGGCCGGTGTTGTTGGGGCCGGGCTTGTCGCCGGAGCCGCCGCCGGGGGGGGAGATGTAGACGGAGACGAGGCGTTGGGTGTCTCCGTAGGAGTTTGTGTCGTTCGTGAAGTAAAGGGTGCCCGTATAGGTTCCGGGTGTGAAGGTGGCAGCGACTTGGGGGTCGACGCCGACGATCAGTTGGCTCGATTGGCCAGGGTTCAGGTTGCCCTGTTGGGATCCCGTGAGGGTGATCCAACTCGCGTCGCTATAGACGCCCCAAGAGACTGGGGCTGTGCCAGGGTTCTTGACCGTGTAGGTCTTCGTGATACCCGAGAAGTCCGTGCCTTCTTGGCCATTGAGGCCAAAGTTTGTGGCTGGGTCCACGTTGATGAGGGCCACGTCAGCATCGCCAGGACCCACGGAGTAATTCTGCTGAACTTCAGCGTCCGTGAGAGCTCGGTCATAAATAGCCGAGAGGTGCAGGACTCCCAGCCAGGGACGGGATGCGGAGATCTCATTGGCTAGGGCAAACTGGAAGCCAGAGTCCCAGTTCTGGAAGAGGCCAGGGGTTTGATCCATCAACTCTAGATTGCCATCAACCCAGATCTTGGCTGTGCCGTCAGCGGCTCGGGTATAGACCACGTGCTGTAATTGCGCTCGTGCAACGCCGCCACCGGTATCCACCATGGGCATGCCGTTTGGATCGGTGGCCGTGGTGCGCAGGCGCGCATTGTAGGAATCCGTTGCCGCACTACCCCACATCCCTTGACCCAGCGTGAAGTCTCGCGTGGCTGAACCCGATGACATCGTCATGATTCGAGCGGGCCCACTCTGGGTGACGTTCGCTGGGGTGACCCAGGACTCAAGGGTGATCTCTCCCGAAGCCATGAGTGCGCTAGCCAGTTGGGTCGCTGCCCCACTGGAGGCCACGCGGGTGGGCTGGGTGATGCTCAGAATCCCAGGCACCCAAATGGTGTTGGCGGGATCTTCAATGGAGAGGTCGAGGGCTGGCGAAACGCCTGAAACGTCGGGCACACGGGTTGGATCACTCGCATCTTCGAAGTCCCAGAGGGCCTGCAAGCCTGCCGTTACGCGCCCGTCACTCGAACCCTGGTCCAGAGTGACTCGGACCTCGATGGGCAGTGGGGGGCTGAGGGGAGCATCCTCTTGCAAAGTAACGAAGGCACTGTGGAGGCCCTCACCACGGGCGGCCAAGAGCTCTCCATCGATACTGACGGCAAGATTACTCGTCGTGCCTGATCCCAAGATGCCTGCGGACCCGTTGTTGAGTTGCAGCCAGTCTTGGTCGGTGCTTGCGAGCCAGTTGATGGGGTTGGGTGCGTCATTGCCCAACAGCAGCGTAAGATCACTCGATACAATCCCAGCACTGAGGTCAAAATTGAGGTCATATCCATCTTCAGGGGAAGCGTACAAGCCAGATCCGCCGACCTCGGGATTGACCGTTAGCGCGAAGGCGAGGTAGATCTCACCTTCGGGATTGCGTAAGTCCTTGAAGACGACGTCGGCGGGATAGCGGCCAATGCTCAAGAGGCGAGCAACGGGCTGATTGATCTGGACAACGACGGTCTCCGTGGTGCCTGGAAAAAGCTTGCCCGATGTGGACGAAAAACTCAGCCAAGCGATGGCTCCGTCGAGGTTCCACTCAACGATCGCTGACTTGGATGAGTTGGTCAGTTGGAACTCGCGCCGTCCTTTTGGAAACTGGCGACCCCAAGTTCCGCTCACTTCGTAGGCGCTGTCATCGTCTACACTAAAGTCGTAGTCGCTGACGCTTCCATCTGAGGAGCCAGAACCTGACCCCATCCCGGGGATATCTGAGCACGAGCCCAGGGCCCAAGTCGTCAAAACTAGGATCGAACATCGTCCGAGTCGGTTGAATGCCTCGAGTCGCTTTGTTTCCATTTTGCTGTTCATTCTGTCCCCCCTATGCGCTGTGGTTTCCATTCTGTATTGGGGATTGCACAACGAGCGGGACTCTCCCAGTTCCACTCGTTGAGCTGGCCCTCATGATTCCCCCTGGGCCTGCTGTTGAATCAGCACAAGACTCTACTGTCTAGGTCGGGGCACTGCTCCCCGATCTAGGCCCCGTCACGGACCCCGGACGTTGAGACGCACGGTAAGGGCGTAGGGACTTGGCTGGCGGTTGTTTTCAAATCTCGCCGTCGGTCAGGAAGTTGCCTTTGGCGATCTCAGAATCCGGCGATTGAATTCCTAGGAACATCCAATCACCTTGCAAGCTGGCGAGGGCTCGGCATTCCATGTCACGTTTTTCGGAAGGGTTGTTGGAAAACTTGAGACCTGTAGGAATCTTCAATTATGAAGGCCCTAGACTGGATTCGTTGGGTCCCATCGTGAGATTACCCCTTTCTTGACAGCGTGGTGGGGGGGATTGGGCCTCTCGATGGTCTCAATCCACCGCAATGCTGTACAGAGCCGACCCTTCACGCTGGAGCATGACTGCAGGTAATCCCACAATTGAGACATGCATAATCAAGGTGTAGAAAATGTCGATTTTGTCTTTGGAGAATTGGCCTAAACGTCCCGGAGAAGGAATCGATCCATTCCAGTCCCCATCCACTCAACCTTCATCACGGCCATTCAGTGTGACCACAGGAATGGGGCTTAGGTGATGGGGCAATGGTCATCTCTACTCTTGTGGGCTTGTGCACGAAACCTGAACACCTCGGCGCAGAGGTCAGTGCTTGAGATGGGGCATGAGTGCCTCCAGGATGAGCCCCTCGATATCTCCAGCTAATACGCCCCGCGGCGTGACAGGACCGCACCGGGCGTGAGTAGCAGGAGTTTGAAATCCAGTGCGAGCGAGCGATTCTGGATGTATTCGATGTCCATGCGCATCCAATCAACAAACGGGATATTGCTGCGCCCCCTCACTTGCCATAAACAGGTCAATCCCCCCGTCACTTCAAGCCGACGCATTTGCCAAGGCTCGTATTCGGCCACTTCACTCATCAAAGGTGGCCGCGGGCCCACGAGCGTCATGTCGCCCTTCAGCACATTGAATAGCTGAGGCAATTCATCAATGCTCAGCCCGCGAAGAATTCGGCCCAGCCTCGTGACACGCGGGTCATTGGGGTTCTTATAGATGGGCCCGTCCTTGTGTTTATTTGCACCGATGAACTCATGCAACCGTTTGCTTGCATCCTTGTGCATCGTGCGGAACTTATAAAAATTGAAGGGCACCCCTCCGATTCCGGCTCGCGGACAGATGTAAAAGACCTTGCCCCGCGAGGTGAGCTTGATGAGGATTGCACACAAGAGGAGCAAGGGACTCAAGACTGTGAGGAGAGTGGCAGACACGGCGATGTCGACCAATCGCTTCCCCTTGGGCAGCGGTGAGATGAGCAGCGGTTGCAATGAAAGGCCCGGGTGGCTTCGAGTCCGCTGGTCCTTGTGCAGGAGCCCTGCCTCCTCCCTTTGCCCGGCTGGGGTGCGGATCGTGAAACGGTTGATGGTGGGCCGCACGGCCTTGAATGGGTGGGGTCCCTTGGTTCCTTCGGTCCCCGTTGGATCGACCAACCCGTTGCGCCGGGTCGTCTCCTGGCGCGCTCGGTGAGCAGTCTCCTCTAGGTGGTCGATCGATTCAGGATCGGACCAGTCGTAGGGGTAGCTGTAAACCTCAGGCGTATAGGCGAGCCCCTCGTCCCCTAGACTTTTCACCACCTTATCTGCCACGGACCATGCGTCTTCCACCTGGGTCTCCGGAAGGATGGCACCGAGCCTGCGGGAGTCGAGCTCACCCACAACATCGTAGCTGCGCAGGCGTTGCAAGAGCACCGCGCCAGCCACCATTGAATCACCGCCTTTTGGGCTTCTTGGGGAGATCGTCAGCAGGCAAAACGGTTGATCAAAGCGATCAGCGCGGTCGCGCTCTGCTCGGAATTGGCACTCGAACTCTGAGGTGGATAGGGGCCCACTCAAGAGTCCATGAGTGGTGGCCTGGGGATTGAATAATTGCCGAAGCGATTGAAATAGATGCTTGACGGGACCCTGCGATAGGGTCCTGGTCGAATCAGGAAACATTGGGAAACTAGGAAGAGCGGTGATGGCTCGAGTGGCATACCTTGCGGTGGGTAACCTCTCGGGCCGGTGCGGGACGCTCCATTGCGGTTGGAGACAACTCGATTCTAAGGACCTTCACTGATTTGGTGAACCCCATTTGTTGCAAACTCCGGCCACTGTGCGATCTCTTAGGATCCTGCATTGCCGTTTTCCCTGCCCAATCATGGCGTTGCCGGAGCGAATTCGATGAGTCGGGGTCCCTTGCCTTGGGGGCGCTGATGCTCTTCCTCGCCCGCTAATTACGGCGGGCGCTTGAGGAAAGCCAGAGGCCGAGTCCCAGGAAACTCGTCAACATCAGTGTTAGCGTCTCCCCATCGTATGCGATGATTCTTACGAACGCTCATTAGTGAACACGCCTCTGCGACTCCGCTCAAGAACCGCGACATTGTTCCGTCGGAGAAGGGCTGAGTGGGTCGTGCCCATGGAGGGGTCCGCTGCGAGATTCCCTGCTTCTTGATCGGGAAAATGCGCCAGCTGGAGTCCTCTTGGCCAACTCTCTGTATTCGCACGATAACCGCAGGCTCCAGAGGCCTGGGCCTGCTCTGAACTGGGGCCGGGGAGCCAGCGGATGATCGTGCACAGTTCGCTAGATCAACTGGCAGCACCGAGCATCTCTAGTGCCGCAGCCCGGACCGTGTCGATCTGCAGGGAGTCCATTCTTCCCGGTTTGAAGGGGCGCTCCAAGGTCTGAGTAGGCTCTTGCAGCACGCGGCAGTTGGATCCATACGGTCCCGTGCGCAGTGGATCGGCCGGGCCGAAGAGGGCGAGGACTGCAGTTCCTTGGGCAGCGGCCATGTGCATAGGGCCGGTGTCACAGCCGATGAACAGTCGTGCGCGCCCGAGCAAGGCGATGAGCTGGGGCAGACTTGTCTGGCCGCTGAGGTCGAGGCCCACGCCGCCAGCATTGGTGAGAGCTCTGGCTCCGGCTGCACGGTCAGCCTCACCTCCGGTGAACACGATCGGAACGCCCAGGTCGGCATGCAATTGCGCAGCGAGCTCACCAAAGCGATTCGCTGGCCATTGGTTGGCGCTCTTGGATGCGCCGAGGTTGATCAGGATGGGGGCGCTCTCCATGTTTTCGACTAGTGCTGCCGCCCAGGATTCTGCACCGGGATCACGGGGGAGCTCATGCCGTGCAGCGGTTGCCCGGATGCCGAGGTGTCGAACGAACTCCATGTATTGGTCCGTCATGAGGGTTCGCGGCTCCCCGGGTGGAATCTGCTCGGAGGTGAGAAGCCAAGATGCCTCTTTGCAGCGCCCACGATCAAACCCCAGTACGCGACTTGCTCCGCTGGATCGGGCTAGGAGCCCGCTCTTGAGGATCCTCTGCAAGTCAATGCTCAGCCCGTACCCTTCTTGGCGGATCTCACGCTTGAGAGCTCGCCACCCTGCATAACCGCTTCCGCGTTTCCACAGGTGAACGCGGTCTACGCACGGGTGGTCTTCGACCAACGGGGCGGCGAGGGGGTGAACCGCCCAACCGATGCGAGTCTTGGGGGCGGCGTCTTTGATGGCCGTGGCTACGACCAGTGCATTGACCACATCGCCAATGGCACCTAAGCGGACGATCAGGACGGAGGCGGGCAAGGAACTCACTCGCATATCTTGCCAGAGCAGGGGACCGCACACGACATCCCGCGACTAGTCCTCGAGATAGGGCTTGAGCCGCTCCCGGGCTCGATTGAGAGGTGCACCTGTGGAGTCGGCTCCCTCTCCGCTCGCATACCCTAGTGCAGCGATCAGGGCCAGACCGGCTCGGTCTACGTTTTGGGCCTGGGCGAGTGCCCGCCCCGCCCCCTCAACCCACGCCAATAGCTGGGGGGCTAGGTTGCGGACGACGTCTTGCTCCTGCTCGATGCAGTTGTGCTGGCATGAGGGATCGCGTTCTAGATGAAACAGCTCAATGGGGCGTTCATCCAGGATCTGTGTGGTGCTCAAGGCTGGCTTGATGGGCGTGTCGTCTAGGTTGATGACCAAATGCCATCCGCGGTGGGTGATCGACATGGCGTGCCCGTCCTCGCCCCAGGCGAAACGCGGCTCATCAATGGGGAGACCGTCTAGGTACACGCGCAAGTCCTCGCCTGGGAAGGTGCTTGCGGGAAGATCAGCCAAAGCCAGCAGCGTGCTGCCTAAGCCCGTGTGCTGCAGGGGCTGGTTCACACGCAAACCCTGGGGGCTCCCTGGCCAACGAAGAATGAGAGGAACGTGCAAGACACTCGGATAGACCCCCACGTGATCCCACCATAGCCCTTGCTCTCCCAGGCTCTCGCCATGGTCTCCCGTTAGGGCGACTATGGCAGTTTGCAGGCGTGGTTCAGCGAGCAATTCACCCAGAGCCCGGTCGAGTGAACTGATCTCTCCGCGGTAAAGGGCGCGAACGTAGTCTAGGTCCCGTACTCCATCGAGATGTGGCGGCAGGGGGCCGAGCGGATCAGGCAGGTCGGTTGCACGTGGGTCTCGGTTGTCCGGGTAGTACTGTTCGGCGAAGCCTTGGGGCGGTTCGTAAGGACGATGGGCATCGTATAAGTGCAGCCAAATGAAAAGCGGGCGCCCCTCATGCTCGAGCATCCAATCGCGCAACAGTGAGATGCTCGCCCCTGCTCCGCGCTCAAGCTCATGCATTGGCCAAGACATTCGATCAAACCCAAGTCCTAGGCCGCTCCATGGATCGTTCATGTGCTTGGCGCTCGTGACGGCGATGGTCGCATATCCGGCCTCGGCAAACCGTTCAGCGAGGGTGTCTGCGTGGGCAGCCATGCGCGTTCGGTTGTTGGTGATGCCCGAGTCGCGCGGATGCACGCCAGTCAGGAGAGCAGCATGGGAGGCAAGCGTAATGTTGGTGGTTGAGAAGCAGTCGGTGAAAGTCACGCCCTGTGCGGCAAGGGAATCGAGCGCCGGGGTTAGGACGTCGTGGTCTGAATCTGCGTGACCCAGATGATCGGCGCGATGTGTATCGGAAGTCACCAGCAGGACTGTGGCGGGGTCGGGTTCGCTAGCGAATACCGTGGCTTCGCCGAGAGCGATAATGTGGTCACCACCTTCTTTGTACTCAGGGTCTTGAAGTTCAAATCGCAATTGAACGGAGTCGCCTGCAAACCTGCTGAGATCAAGCTCGACTCGATTCCACGGACCAGGTTGCCAGCGTTGATCGGTGCGGGGATGGGGAGGTGCGCAGCGGCCAAGCTCGGTGGAGTCTGCGAATACGACGACCTCGGCAGCGGGACTGAGAATCGGAAAGCGCTCTAGGGCAGCGTAGGCAAATGAAAGCCGTCCGCGTTCGGGTACTTGCACCCGACAACTGAGTGGAGCGCCGGGTGCTAGCCCTTGAGCTCGCCGGCTGTCCCCCTCGATGGCGACGAGTGCAGGGCCTCGCGACCCGCCGGGCAACCAAGAGAGAGCTGGTTTCTGCACGAATCGGACTCCGAACACTGTCCAGTCAGGTTGTTTCCCGCGCCCAAGGATGAGGAGCCTTCCAAGTGGACCGACATCGTCGGGCAAATTGCGCAGGTCAAAGCTGACTTCCTGCCGCGTGCCTGCCAACACAAAGCCAATGTCGAGGGAGCCACCTAGGTAGGGCTCCTCGGACCCCGCACTCCTGATGGCCTGTACGCCGAGTCGCAAACTGACATCTTCGTCTGCGTAGACGTCGATGGTGACGCTATTGAAAGCCTGTGGATCAAACTGACCCGTGATGAACACTTCTTGGGTGGCTCCTCCTGCTACCCGCAGGCCTAAGTCTTCTCCGAAGGTGCCTGGTGTTGGGGATACAGTGGTTTCTGGGTCGTGGGTGCGTCCCTCCCAATCGGTCAGCCCATCCCCTGGCGTTGCTGAGTGAGTGACTTGAACCTCTAGATTCGCCGTGGGAGGGAGTTCTAGGTCGAGTCGGCCTAGGGTCGGTGAACTATGGCTCGAATCCAAGAGGCTCAGGGGACTCCATGTACCGGGCAAAACAGCGATTGTGAGACCGACGACACCTAAGCCACACAGCAGCTTCAGGAGTCGGCGGAGGGGATTCGGTCCCCGGTGATCGTCACGGGGAGGGGGAGGGGGAACTTCAGCCACGGGCCCAGAATAGGGGTTTGCACCAGCGGGTATTAGCTCAGGGCTTGGAATTCGCTGCGAGCCGCGTGGGGGTGAGTGGGATTCGTTTGTCCCCGCCTCGGTATAGGACGCACTTGCCCTTTTTTTCACTCCGACGGCTTGGTCGGCCCGGCAGGGCTAGGTTTGAGTTGCCCTCACTTCTCCACGAGCCACCCCATGCCGAGTCCACATCCATCACCAGATCCTGCCCCCCTCCGGCTCATTACCCTGCCCGAACTCTCTGCGCTCCTCAAAACCGAGAGCGTGGCCCTTTGGAATGCCATTGCCCGCAAGGGTCTGCGGCTGCATGTCATGCGGGGTCCGGCCGGGGATCGCATGGCCATCACGGTGGAGGATGCAGTCAGATTGCAAGATGGGCGCACGATCCCGTCACCCGCCCACAATGCGGCCGGATTGACCCTCGTTCCGGGGGACAAGGACCGTGATCACGCGCGAGCGGAAATCGAGCTCCTCGAGTTCCTTGAAGACTCTGTTCAAGCGTACTGCGATCGATTGGAGCAGCGCTTGCAATCAGATCTGTAGGGAATGCACTAGCCCGGGGGGGTGTACCTGAGCTGGGAGTAGGGGGGCAAGTCCTCCTCCACAAGCAGATCGGCCATGGCTTGGGCGGGCCCTTCCACTCCGACAAGTAAGTCCTTGGCGTTGAGGTCCACGAACTTTTGGCGTTCGGGAAACTGCGCATCACTGAGGCTCCGCAGAGTCTCTTGCATCCGTGTCGCGACGACATGCGGGGCATAGGTCACCACGGCAACGTCCCTTTCCTTCAAGTGCTCATAGCTTGCAAGCTCCTTGGCGAGCACCTGATCTGCCATGGCGAGGGCGGCTTTGCCTGAGCAATAAGCGCTCCAGCCTGCGTAGGGTGATGTAGCCGCTCCGCTCGACAGGTTGATGATTCGCAGGGGCACGGCCCTGGGAGAGACCCGCAAGAGTGCAGCGGTCAAGGCTGCTGGGGCCACCACGTTGACACACAGATGTTGGGCGTAGGCCACCGGGTCAAGGCGGTCCATGGGCTCCACGGGCTCCAACATGGCAGCGTTGTTGATGAGGGCAACCCGATCAAATCCAGCCAGGGCCTCCTCAGTCATGTGAGTTTCGCACCAAAGGTGCAGGCCATTGGGGTCCGAGAGGTCAAGGGAGTGATGCTGGTAGGAAGAACCCTCTAGCCCATGGGCGGCCGGCCCGCGTGCAATCCCGACCACGTCCCATCCACGGCCGAGCAACTCCCTAGCCACCTGAGCCCCGATGCCGCGACTCGTACCTGAAATGAAGACCCGTGCTTGCATGGCTGCTAGCATGGGGCAAACTCCAGCCCTAAGCGAACATGTCTTGCCTACCTTTTCTCCTAGCGGCCTCACTCATCGGGGCCTTCCCCAGTGTGGGCCAGGATCCTCCTGTGCCTGTGGTGGCAGATCCGGAGGATTCTCCTAGGGGCCGGACAGAGTATCGAGGCCGGCCGGTGGCACGCACAATGCACTGGAGCGGAGCCCCCTGGCTTCTACGGGAGACGCGCGAAAAGGAGGAAAACGGTCGTGCGCTCCGCAAGTGGTTGGATTGTAAGCCCGGTCAAGTGGTTTGTGATCTCGGAGCGGGTAATGGCTACCATGCTCTGCCCCTTGCCCATGACGTGGGGCCAACGGGGCGAGTGCTTGCGGTGGACTTGCAACCCCAAATGCTGGTGATGCTCGCCGATCGCGCCGCCGAACAAGGGCTGACCCAAGTGAAGACGGTGACCTGTAGCGTGGATGATCCCCATCTATCCCCAGGGTCTTGCGACATGGTCCTGATGGTGGACGTGTACCACGAACTCTCTCATCCCGTGCGCGTTCTGGGGCACGTGCGCCGGGCTCTGACAGAGAATGGGCGCGTAGTCTTGGTGGAATTCCGGAGCGAGGACAGGTCTGTCCCGATCAAACCCGAACACAAGATGAGCCAAGTGCAGGTGATTGATGAGTTAGCGCGCAATGGATTCACTCTTGTTGAGGGGTTGGACAGCCTGCCGTGGCAGCACGTGCTGGCCTTCGAATCCTCAGAGACCGGGCCTGCCGATGAGGCAATCGAGGATCATGCCGCTCGTGAAGTTGCATTGGGTTGGTGGCGGGCCCTCAGGGTGGCGAGTGATCGCGTGGTGGATCAGTTTTATATGCGTTCCGGGTCTTCTAGTGAATTACTAGCTACGCGCGCCGAAACCCGTCAATCCGAAGTGGGGACCCAAACCTGGATCGCTAGACTCTCAGGTTGGCAAGCCGGTGCCATCGTGCACCCACAATCAGGGCGGACTCAAATCGACTTCAGCCGCGAGGGCGGTGGGCGGGTGCGGGTAGCCCTCGTTCAGGCCGAACAGGGCTCTTGGCGGGTCGCCCAGGTGACGGTCACAGGAATCGACTTTGCCAAGGGGGCAGGCCAGTGAGCGATACTTCAAACCCACCCATCCCCGTGACTCTGCTGACAGGGTTCTTGGGCGCCGGAAAGACGACCTTGCTCAACCGCATACTGACTGCTCCCCACGGCCGACGCGTGGCAGTCATTGTGAATGAGTTTGGTGATGCCAACATCGATGCTAGTCTCGTGATTGGTGGCGATGACGACTTGGTTCAGCTTCAGGGCGGATGTTTGTGTTGCACGGTGCGCGAAGACCTCCGAACAACCTTGTTGGATCTGCTCGCTCGTTCCCGGCGACGTTGGTTTCGCCGCGTTCAGTTTGATCAGGTTGTGATTGAAGCATCGGGAATGGCCTCCCCGGGGCCCGCCGTTCAGACTCTCCTCGTCGACGCGCAATTGGCCGAGGGCTACAGGCCTGCGGGAGTCGTCACCCTAGCCCATGCAAAGCACATCGAGCGCCAAATGGACGAGCACCCAGAAGCGGCCGAGCAGGTAGCCTACGCGGATCGGTTGATCCTGAATCACTGCGACGGGTTGGACGATTCAAGCATTGCGGCGGCGCAAGAGGCACTGGAAACCTGCAATCCGCGGGCGCCTGTTCAGCGCAGCATGAACGCGCTGGTGGATGTGATGCCCCTCCTCGACCTCGATCCATTGAGTCAGCCGACTGGGGACTTGGAAGCGTGCTCCCATGAGGGGAAGTGCAATCACGTCCACCACACCAGCGGAGTGGGGACGCTCACCTTGCGCAGTCAAGCACCCATCGACGGTCAAGCTCTTAGGGTCTGGCTCGAGTTTCTTGGTAAACGCCGTGCGCACGAGCTCTTGCGCGTAAAGGGGGTCTTGCACCTCGCTGGCAAGGCCGAACCCTATTCCTTGCAAGGCCTATATCAATGGCTTGAATTGGCACCCCTCGCCACGGAGACGGCACGCACCCTCCCCGAGCATTCGACGCTTGTTCTGATTGGCCGCAATCTGGATGCGGATGAAATGGAGCGCGGCTGGCGAGCCGTTCAGGCTGGCCAGCCGGCCTAGGCGGGCACCCCTGTCAGGGACAGAATGTGACGGAGAGGCCGTTACTAAAGTTGTAGCCCGCTCCACCCGCGGGTGTATCCCGCATCCAGAACTGCCAGTTCCAGGTGGAACCGGCCACGATTTGGCCTGCAGCCGAGAGGTTGGTGAAGTCTACGTTGTAGAGCGCTTGGCCGAGGGCGTCCACTTGGACGGCTGGTAAGCGGAAGATGTTGCCTCCCACACACAGGGTTCCATTGCCGAGGTTGGTGGATGTTTGCGCGTCGCCATAGAAAAACAGGCCAAATTGGTTGGCCGGAGCAGCCGTGCAAATGAGGTTGAATCCATTGCCGGCTACGCTCAGGTTCCCGTTGGAGCTGATTGTGGCACCAGGTCCCGCAGAGTTCGGCGAGAGGACGCAGTAGTTACTCTCAGAGCATGCACTTCCATCGGCAGCAGCGACAGCATCGGCAGCATTGAGGCGCCCAAAGCCGTAGTACTTGCTATGGCCGTTGGCGCCGTAGTTTCCACCCGCCGGATCGATCTTCTCGGCCGTGTCGGACATGATCTGAATGACCTCATCCCGTTGGAGGGTGGGGTCCGCAGAGATCACAAGTAGGGCAACCCCAGCAGCAGCTGGGCAGGCGGAAGAAGTGCCTCCGAACGCATTGGTGTAGTCGCTGTTGTCATAGCCTTTCGAGCCCAAACGATCGGTTGTGGAGATCCCGTTCTTGCCGCCGTTGGAAGGGGCACAAAAGTTTGTGCTCTGGCCATAGGACGAGTAGTACGAGCGTTTGTCGCTATCGTCGCTGGCCGTCACGCTGACAGTACCCGCATAGGACGTATAGCCGTTTCCGGAATTGTCGCTATCGGAGTTGCCTGCGGCGAACATGACCAACATTCCCAAGCCTCCGCGGCCGTTGTTATTGCAGTCATCAATGGCTGCACGGGTGGAGGCCGGTAGTGGGGCGGAGCCGGCGGGCCCCCAGGAATTGTTGATGACCGCTGCTCCATTCGAACGCGCGAAATTGAACGCGTCCGCCTCGTCTTGGGTGCTGGGGAACTGGAAGGGGAATTCGGTGAGGAACCGAATGGGCATGATCTTGCAATTCTGTGCGACTCCCGATGTTCCGATGCCGTTGTTTCCTTTGCCGGAGGCTACGCCGCATACAGAAGTGGAGTGTTTTTCTTGAAAGATGCCGAACCAAAAATCTTCGGCGGAAGGGTCATTATCGTCGTCGAGTACATCGATGCCTTGGACGAGATTGGGCACGAGGTCGGGGTGACCGAGCTCGCAACCTGTATCCACCACCGCCACGATCAGGCTCGAATCACCGCGCGTAATGTTCCAGGCGCCTTCGGCATCGATGTCGGCCCCCGGCTTGGCACCTCCTTGACCCGTGTTCTTGAGATGCCACTGCTGTCCGAAGAGCGGATCGCCGGCGCTGAGGAGCACACGCTTGTGCAGGAAATTCGGTGTGGCGAATTCAACGAGGCCTGATTCCGCCAAACGCTTAGCTTCGGACAGCACATCCTGACCTGCTGGGACTCGCAGGACTTCGCCTGGGTTATGGGAATAATGTAGAAGGTCGGTCACAACCAATGCGCCCCGCAATTGGGCACGACTTGTTTGTGGGACCTCTTCGCTCCAGCGCACGAGCAGCTCATCAGTCAGGAAGTATGGGTCCTCCCGTGCGATCAGTTGGGGGCTGGCGAAGCGCACTCCGTCGATCTTGCTCAGGCGTCGGGCGATTGCCTGGGCTTGCTCGGGCGTTGTACCCGCGTTCGTCGAGAGTACAAGGGTCTTGCCGAATTCCAGGGCCCTAAGGGCTTGAGAATCCTGGACCAGGCCAGGCAAGTTCCCGGCGATGGTGAGGGTCTCAGCGTGGCTCAATTCGGGCATGAATCTCACCAGCACCGTCGACGGCTCTACGGTGAGGCTCTCCCACTCCGGACCATTCCAAAACCCCACCTGCTGTTGTTGGACGGGAGAGGCTGGGGCGGAGGCCCCGGCAAAGAACAGGCACAGGATAATGGGAGCAGTTTTCATGGGTGTTCGGGATCGGGGGGGGGGGGAAGACGGACACAGGTCGTGCGGTTTTCCCTACCCTAGCGAGACGGGCTGGCCTTGGGTGGTGGAACTTCGGCCCAGAGCGTCAGAGCATCCCCTCGCCCTCCACCTCGGGGTAGTCGCCTTATATACAGTGGATAGTTGTGTGTGGACAGGACGGCCACCATATGTAGTATGTGTGTCTCCCGCATCCCGCACCCCCCAGGAGTTTCCCCATGGACAGTCCCGTTCACGTATACCTCGTTGGCGCCCACGCAACCGGCAAGACGACCCTGGCCCGATGGATCCGCGATCATTTTGGCCTGCCGATGATCTCGGAGGTGGCACGCGGGGTGCTAGCTGAGATGGAGGCACAACTCGAGTCTTTGCGGACCGACGTGGACTTGGTGAGCAAGTACCAGGCGCAGGTCTTCGAGCGGCAGATTGAAGCGGAGCGCGCCCACGCGGGGTCGTTCGTTTCTGATCGGGCGTTTTGCAACTTGGCCTACGCGGCCCATCACTCCAACCTGATGGCCGAGGTAGTGGCGGATCCCCGTTTTGCTGAATACATGCAAGAGGTGAAACGGGGAATCGTCTTCTTCTTGCGTCCCCACAAAGAGATGTTGACCGAGGATGGTGTCCGCGCCGGCGTGGATTGGGAGGAAGTTCTCCGCATTGACGGCATGGTGAAAATCATGTTGGAGATGTTTGCCGTGCCTTATATCCCGATTTCCTGCTTGTCGATGCAGGAACGCACGCGGACGGTGGAGCGTGTGCTTGACCTCTCGGGTTTGGAGTTGAGCCAGCCCCGATCTCGGTTCTTAGCTGGCCGAGGGCCCGTGCAAGCTCAGCGCACGGCTCACCCCAACGGTCTCGCCACCGCACCGTCAGCTTCCCGAGGTTGAGTGGAGTAATGAGCACACGCTCAACGGCCCGCCGGGTCTGATCGGCGGGCCTTGTGTTGACCGGTGGCGCGCCCACACGAAGCCCGCCCTCGATCGGCGGGAATCTGGGATGGATCCTTGCCATTTGCCCCTGACGATTTGCGTCGCGCAGGGTATTCTGGTTCCCGCGTTCTACCCTTGACACCCGATTGGATTCAGCCATGAGTGATCCCCAGAGCAGTTTGACCGAATCCGTGAGCCAGGCGACCCAAGCGGGTGCTGCCGGCCAACACGATGCGACAGATGCAGCCGCCCAGGCACTGTATGGGCACCTTTTCGGTGCCCTTGGCGGTGAGGGTGTGGATCCCGCTGTGCGCACAGCCGAGGCCTGTGCAGGATTGGTGCTGGCTAACAAAAAGGGCAAGTTTGCCCTCCTGCACCTTGCCCGGGGCGGGGCAGTGGGTGTTACGCACGCTGCGATTGGACGCCAACTTGACCCAGCGTTACTCCTAGATGCTGCCATGCAGCGCATGCTCAGCGACGCCGCGGCAATGGGCGCGGACTGTGGCGCCGTTGCCATGGGGCTCTTGCAAGGTTCTCTCGTAGCCGCCGCCGAGCTGGGCCTCTCCACACGCGAACTCGGGTCGGCCGTAGCCGTTGCTGCACTAGAGCATTCCGCACAGCTAGAAGAGGCGGACCGTGCTAAGATCCAACGCCTTGTGAACCGCCGGGTCATGGGGCAGGAATTCGAGATCCCTTGTTCCCTTCTAACCTCATAACCCATGCACACACGTCGACTGATTCTGCAATCCGGGATAGGAGCATTGGCTTCCAGTGCTCTAGGACTCGATCTTGCCACAGCCCGCACTCGGATCACTCCTGTTCTTGGCGATCAGTCTGGCCTCCAGGGCTCAATGGACTGCGAAGCACCTTGGTTTGAAATCTCACTGGCTCAGTGGTCTCTGCATCGCACCCTGCGTGGGGGCGATTTAGATAACCTGGACTTTGCCCGGTTCACCAAGGAGACCTTTGGCATTCACGCCATCGAGTACGTCAACTCGTTCTTCAAAGCTCACGCGACGGACTTCAACTACCTTGCTCAAATGCGGGAACGAGCCGAGGACCAAGGCGTGCGCTCACTCTTGATCATGGTAGATGGCGAGGGACCCCTTGCGGCAAAGGATGAGTCCACCCGCTCAAAGGCAATACGCAATCACTTCAAGTGGATTGCGGCGGCGGCCTACCTCGGTTGCCATTCCATCCGCGTCAATGCGGCCGGAGCATCTGATTGGGAGGATGGCATGGGCCGGGCAGCTGAGTCCTTGCGAACACTGGCCGAAGTAGCCGATCCCTACAATATCAATGTGATCGTCGAGAACCACGGCGGTCTATCGTCCAATGGTGAGTGGCTAGCCGGAGTCATGCTCAAGGCGGACCATCCCCGTGTAGGGACCTTGCCTGACTTTGGAAACTTCAATCTCGGAAATGGCAAGAAGTACGACCGCTACAAGGGCGTGGCTGAATTGATGCCGTTTGCCAAGGCCGTCAGTGCTAAATCCCACCGGTTTGACGAAGACGGAAACGAGACCCAAAGTGACTACTTGCGACTCTTAGCCATGGTCAAAGAAGCGGGCTACCGCGGATTCGTTGGCGTGGAGTATGAAGGCTCTGCCCACAGTGAATCTGAAGGGATTGCCCTGACCAAGGCGCTTCTCGAAAGGGTGAGGGAACAGCTGGACTCCTAGCTGAACCTAGAGTGCGTCGTCGAGGACCTCGGCGATGTGCAAGACCGGGACTGGGTGATTCGATTGTCGCAAGCCGACCATCCACTGCAGGTGACATCCGGGGTTGGCCGTCACGAGTGCGCTGGCTCCTGCCTGTTCAAAGTCTTTGAGCTTGGTAGTCAATTGTGCGGCAGACTCTTCGGGCCGCAGCATGGAGTGAATTCCTGCTGAACCGCAGCAAGATTCTGGATCCTCAAGGTCAACCCGGTGAAGGCCAGGGACTGCTTCGAGGAGTTTGCGCGGGGCAGAGCGAATCCCCTGACCGTGGCAGAGGTGGCAAGGATCGTCAAAGGCAACGGGTCCGAGGGAGGGCCGGGAGAGAAGTGGACGCAGCAAGTCGAGACGATCGGGCTCTGCCATGTACTCTGTGAAGTCCAACACACGCTTGCTGAACGACTGTGCGCGTCCATGCCAGGGGGAGTCAGCCTCGAAGAGTCGGGCATACTCCTTCATATGAGCCCCGCAGCCTGCACTGTTCACAATCACGGGTAGGGGGCTGGCCCCGGAGTCGGAATGGGATCCGCACAGTTGCTCTGAAGACTCGATGGTAGCCTTGGCCAACTTGCGCGCTCCTTCCAAATCGCCGTTGTGTGCATGCAGGGCGCCGCAACAGGTGTGGCTGGGGTTGCAGTGACAAGTGACCTGAACGGCGTTCAATACCCTTGTGCTGGCGCGGTTGACCCGACCAAAAAGCTCGGGCATCACGCATCCTTGCATGAACCAGACTTCCGCGAGCGCGGGACCCTGGGGGGGTAGGGTGGCGGGCAGTAATCTGCGTTCTTTGCGTGGGGGTACGGGCGGGAGTTCATGGAGAGATTGGCCTTGGGCTCCGCCGAATCGGGCAATGATGCGAGTTACCCGCAGGGCCTGGGCCAGCGCGAGACCGCCTGCGGCCAGCCTCAGAGCCCAGCGCTTTTGCAAAACAATCCCAAAACCGATTCTTCGAGCTAGGCGCACGAGCCATGGTTTGGGGCGACGTTGATTCAGCTTGTCCCGGCAGACTTCGACCATGGACTCAAACTGGACACCAGCGGGACACACACTCTCGCAACGTAGGCAGAGTAAGCATGAGTCGATGCTCTCTTCAAAAGCCGCATCGACATCGATGCGCCCTTCAGCTTCTGCGCGCATGAGGTGCACGCGACCCCGCGGGCTTGCGGCCTCACTACCGGTGAGTTGGTAGGTGGGGCAGGTGTGCAGGCAGAGGCCGCAGTGAATGCAGTCTAAACTCTGAGCGTGGTCGATGAGTGCCTCGGTGGGCGGGAGAGTGACCGTCATAAGGGCGGACCGAGGATGGCGGCGGAATGGAGTTGCACCTTGGGATCCAACTCAGAGCTGATCGCCTGCATCCAAGGCAGGCCTGGCTGGGTCTTGACGGAAGGGGCAAGGTCTAGGTGGGTCTGGGCCGCGACTTCGCGCGGGGCTAGAGTGGCCCCGAAGGGTCGCAGGTGGCTGCGAATCGCTTTGAGGAATTCAGTCTGGTCTGCTCCGGGGGCATCCGTGAGGCGGGGCCAGTAGACCCGCATGATGCCGGCGCCCATTTGGGCGAGGATTTGGACATGGCCGCCCTCGGGGACCTTCTCTGTAAGGTGTTGAATGACTGCAGGGAGCTTTGAGGTTCGTGCCTGCACGATCGCATGGCCCCAACCGCCGCTGACCTCCATTACGCACAGATCCATGAATGCTGAGTCGGCAGCCTCATTATGCAAGGTTACGTCAGGCTGAATGAGCTCTGAGACGTCTCGCACATTTTCGACGTGCGCCTTGCCTCGTCCTTCGAGAACCACGTGCAAGCGCCACACGCCCTTGTGGTTGTCGAGGGTGCAAGCCAGCGGTTCTACCGGGAGGCTGGGAATCCCAGCGCAAACTTCAAGGGCTTGTTTGAGATCTACTCCGATACGCATGAGGTGGGTGTGTTCGTCTGCGCGTGGATAGAGGCGCAGGCTAGCCTCAAGTAGGATACAGAGTGTTCCGCGCGACCCAGTGTGTAGGCGATGGAGGTCGAAGCCTGTGACATTCTTGACGAGGCGGCCACCACTTCGAGCAATGCTCCCATCGACGAGGGCAACCCTTGTTCCCAAGACGTGATGCCGCAGTGGGCCACGCTTGTGGCGGTCGGGACCTGAAAGGCCCGCGGCGAGGGTGCCGCCGAGGGTGGCTGCGCTGGGCCGGGGCACGGCCGGTGTCAGGCGGTGACCGCCAGAAAGCACCCGCTCCTCCAGTGCCTCGATTGGGCAGCCCGCTTGTGCGGTCAGCGTGCCGTCGCCTGGAACATAATCGACAATGGTGCTGAGTCGCCGGAGGCTCATAAGAAGAGCAGAGCCCTGTTCCCACTCGGGTCGGCACCACTTGAGCTTGCTGCCCAAACCCATGGGGATGATGCGTTGACCTGTCGGGTGTGCCTGGCGCAACACCTCTATCACCTGTTCTTCGCTATCGGGTAAGACCATTGTGCAGGGGCCGTGGTCTTGAATCTCGATGCCGTTCCGAGTCAGCGCTTCGAGCAGTGGCTTCATCGTGGGGGGTCCTTGGGAAGTTCGAGTGGGCGAGTGCGCAGTTCCAAGCAGGATCGTACAGGGATCATCTTGCCGGGATTCATTCTCTCTTCGGGGTCGAGGCAGCGGCGAATGCGCGCCATGACATCCAAATCGTTGGGATCAAACAGTCGGCTCATCATGGCCTGCTTTTCAAGTCCCACACCGTGTTCTCCGGACAAGGAGCCCCCCATTGCGATGCAGGCCTCCATAATCAGGTCTCCAGCTTCTAGAACCCGACCCACTTCGTCCGCATCCCGGCGGTCGTAGGAAATGTTGGGGTGCAAATTTCCGTCCCCGGCGTGAAAGACGTTGGAGATTCTGAGGCCTCGGTCTGTGCACACATCCGTTGCGTAGCGCACGATTTCGCGAAGCCGGGTGCGCGGTACCACTACATCGGCCACATAGAGATCGGGTGCAATGCGCCCCATGGCTCCAAAGGCGCCCTTGCGGCCCGCCCACAGGCGTCGACGCTCGTCTGCATCCCGCGCCCGCCGGATACTCAGAGAACCGCGCTGCTTGAGAATGGGCAGCATGCGTTCGACTGTGTCCTCAACCTCTGACTCGCGCCCCTCAATTTCGAGGAGGAGCACGGCTTCCACTTCTTTGGGGTAGCCCGCAGCGAATACGCTGGCCTCCACGGCTTGAATGGTGAGTTTGTCGATGATCTCGATGGCTGAGGGCTCGAGTTTTGCTGCGATGAGATCGCTGACTGCGTCGCAACATGGATCGAGCTCTTTGAACAAGACGAGCAGAGTCTCTGTGACAGGCGGGGTAGGGGTAAGGCGCACTGTGATTTCGGTGGCGATTCCGAACATGCCTTCGCATCCCACGAACAGTCCAACTAGGTCGAGTCCTTCAGGGTCGGCGAGGGGTTCTTCGAGGCGCATGATGTCGCCCGCCGCAGTCACAATGACCAGCCCAAGGATATGCCGGGTCGTGCTGCCGTACTTGAAGCAGTGCGGACCACCAGAGTTCTCTGCCACGTTTCCACCGATGGTGCAGGCCATCTGGCTTGAAGGATCTGGGGCGTAGAAGAGGTCGTCATGGCTGCATGAGCGGGTGAGATCTACGTTGACCACGCCTGCCTGAACGCGGGCGAAGCGGTCGGTGACGTTGACTTCTAGGATGTCCCGCATGCGTGCGGTGCCGACCAGAGCTCCGCCTGGAACTGGCGTTGCGCCGCCAGAGAGGCCCGTTCCCGCTCCGCGCGGAACCAGTGGGATCTGGGCTCCATGGAGGATCCGCATGCATTGGGCGGTCTCCTCGGTGTTCCTCGGGAGGATCACGACGAGTGGGCGATTCCGCTGGATCGTGAGTCCGTCAGATTCATAGGCGAGTAGGGCAGCTTCGTCGCTGAGGACGCCCTCTTGGCCTACGATCTGGGCGAGTTGGGAGAATACCTCTGCGGTCATAGCCCCTGGATTCTAGCTTCGTGCCCCCCTCGGGACCCATGCGTCATCTGTTTTCACCGATCGAATCGAGGGCCATGCGCGCAGCACCAATCCAGCCTGCACTCGAGCCGAGGGCAGCAGGGAGAATTCTTGGCGGTGCGTGTCCGTAGTCGCGTTCGTTCAAGGCTGCGTGGATGCCGGGTTCGAGCAAATCCAGGCTACGCCCTAACCCACCCCCAATGACGAAGCAAGTCACATCGAGTACGGCCGTGGCAGCGAGCAGTCCGGCTCCTAGGTCATAGCCAATCTCAGCCATGAGATCTCGTTCAGGGCCCGCCGCGGCCCGAGCTCGCTTGGAGAGCGCGATCAAGTCGCTGCCTAGACCCGCGGCTTCAGCACGGCGAATGGCTGCCGAGGCTGATGCGAGGCGTTCCAGGCAGCCGTAGGCGCCGCATCCACAGCGCAGACCCTCGACCTCCGGTTCTCGGAAGCCTCGACTGCGGACTACCATGTGCCCGATCTCAGAGGCCTTGCCTGTGGGGCCAGTGTAGAGATGTCCATCGATCACGAGACCACTTCCGATGCCCGTTCCAAGTGTCAGGAGTACGAGGTCTTTGATGCCGGCTCCAGCTCCGAGCCACTGTTCTCCGTAAGTGGCCACATTGGCGTCGTTGTCCACTCGCACTCGCTCAGCGGGCAACCCAAGCCGCTTGGCAAGCTCTTCACCCATGTGAAGCCCCTCTAATGCGCTGAGGTTGGCAGATCGAAGCAAGCGTCCCCCCTGCTCCTCGAAGACTCCGGGGATTCCGATACCCAGAGAGTCTTTGCAGCCTAGATCCTGTGCGAAGTCAGCCAGACGGTCGAGTAGGGCTTGTGGCCCGAGCTCAAGCTGAGTGTCGAGGGTGGATGTGCGCTGCACAACGGTGCTGGCATCAATACCGGATGTGCGGACCTCGTCCGCATCGATGCGGCCTCCTTTGACTTGCGTGCCGCCCAAGTCCAAGCCCACGAGGGTGTGGCTCACCGGGCAGCTCGAGCGCGGCGGGTCACGCGGCGGTAGGCGAGCAGGTGGCTGCGGGCGCTCTCTCTCCAAGAGAAATCCGCAGTAAGGCACCGGGTTGCCATGTCCTTCCAATCCTTGGCCTTCTTGAAGACTCCACGGGCTGTATCGACAGCTTCTACCAAGCTCTTGGCTGTGTAGGATTCAAAGAACACGCCCGTGCCGTTCTTGGGGTGCTCGGTCAGATTCACCACAGTGTCTTCCAAACCACTATTGTGGTATGCGATTGGAATGACCCCGTACCGCATGGCGATGGCACACAGGGCGTTGGAAGTGTGGAAGTGGGCCGGCATCAGGAGAATATCGGTCCCTCCCATGAGTGTATGGGCCGTATTGATGTTGTAGCCCTCAAGCACCCGACAGCAATTGGCAAAGGTCTGCTCAACTGTGCGCATGCGTTCGAGCACCTCCGGCTGTCCCGAACCCATCATGATGAGTTGTGTGCTGCGCTCGAGGATGGGTGTCATCGCCTCCGCCAACAGATCGAAGCCGTTATCAGAATCGAAGCGGCCAATGATTGAGATGATCGGCGTACGCGGCTCAACACTCAGGCGCAGGCCTTCTTGCAAGGCGGCCTTGCATTTGCGCTTGCCCTTGAGCGGGTCTGCATCCTCACTGGAGTATGGCTGGGCGAGGAGCATGTCCGTGCCAGGGTTCCAGGCTCGGTAGTCAATCCCTGTCAGCACGCCCACGAGTTCTTTCTTGCGGCGACGGAATGACTCATCGAGACCATCACCCCGCTCGGCTTCTAGGAGCCGTTTGGCTTGGTTGGGAGAATGGGTGCCTACCACCGTTGCAAACTCGATCCCTGCCTTGAGATAATTGACACGGTTGCCCAGTTCGATGCCTTCCACAGTGCGGAAGTACTCGATGGGTATGCCAATGTGGGGCAGGATTTCGCGTTCGAAGGCGCCCTGCATGGCGAGGTTATGGACGGCGAAGTATGTGCCGGCTCGTGCAGCTGCACTCTTGGGAGCCTGGGTCTTGTACTCAAGCTGTTGGATGAGCGGGATCAAGCCCGATGTCCAATCCATGCAGTGGATGACGCTGGGCGCAAACTTGAGCATCTCGAATGAGGCCAGCACACCCCGGCAGAATGCTGCGTAGCGCCGCCAGTTGTCTGCATAGGGTCCCTGGTCGTCCCCGTAGGGGTGCCGATTGCGAAACAGGACTGCGTGGTCAAACAGGACGAGCGGGAGGTTGCCCTCGCGCAGAGTGGCCGTGTAGACCTTGAGTGTGAGTGTGTCCTTGTTCTCGGGGATCTCGAGGTCCCCTACGAATTTCAGGTCGAGGATATTCTCAGCGGCGAGATCCCCGTGCAAGGGCATGAAGATGCGCACGTCTGTTCCCAGAGCGTGCATTGTCTTCGGTAGGAATTCGGAAATCTCCGCAAGGTTGGTTCTGCGGACGAGGCTGAGTATCTCAGGTGTGGTGAAAGCGACCTTCAAGGGGCATTCGAGGGGGGTGGGGCGAGGAGAGGACCTGCCAATGCAATGGCCTAGGCAGGGGTGTGCCGGCGGATCGGGTGGGGTTGGCTGCCCCCATCCTCAGGGTGGGCAGCGCCCATTCCAGAACCAACGCGGAAAAGTCTGGCCCACATCACCTCGCCAATGCCCGTAAGTGACCTACCAGGCTGACTTTACGATGATTCTAGCTGAAATGCCGTGGCGGGCCTAATCCGCCTTATTTGCCTCGTAAATAGGGATCACCGAGGGGAGGAGCCGCTTGATCTGTTCAATACGATTGGAGTTACTCGGGTGTGTCGAGAGGAGTTCAATGGGCTCCGACCCGGCTAAATCGGACATGCGTTGCCAAAACGCTGCGGCGGCTCGCGGGTCGTAACCCGCCCTTGCCATATAGGACAGGCCCTTACGATCGGCCTCGAGCTCGGCTCCACGCCCAAACCTCAGCTCGAGCAGACCGTTGCCCAAGGCAGCCCATTCCCGCTCCGTGCCGGTGGCAAGTATTTCAATCAAGACGGCTGCCCCAAACTGACGGGTCATCGCTTCGGTGCCGTGCCGCTCGACCGCGTGTGCGATTTCATGGCCCATAACAACTGCCAGACCTGTGTCGTCTTCGGCCACGGGGAGGATGCCGGTGAAAACAGCCATCTTGCCCCCAGGTAGACAGAAAGCATTGACCGTCTCGTCATCTTGAATGACGCTCACTTCCCATTGAAATGCGCTGACCACCTGTGGATCCTCTTCCCGCGCAGCCGCCACGAGGCGATCGGTGACGTTCTTGACGCGCTGATACACCGGCCCCGATTGGATCATGTTGTGTTCCTGGCTCAATTGCCGGTAGGCGCTTAGCCCTAGGTCCTTGTCCTCTTGCAGGGTGAACATATTCTGACACGCACTGCCGAGGAGCACGGGGATCGCAACTAGGAATATCCGGGCCCGCCGCCAGCGCTGATCGTGAGAACTGCGAGGATCGCACGACTGGCGGGCAGCATCCCCACGCGGCGTGTTGGAGGCCGCTAGGTGGCCTCGTTGGAGACCCGCGCTGTTCGGGTGGTTGGAGTTCATGGGCAGCAAGACAAGAGTGATTCTGGCGCAAAGGGGAACAGTGGGGCGCATGGCCTCCCTCTTTGCCCACAGTATGGAGGCTCAGCCCTTTCTCTGCGAGCCACAATTCGTCAGAGTCCCCCTATGAGTCCCCCCATGAGTGCGCCTCTACTATTGGTCATCCTTGATGGCTGGGGCTACCGGGCCGATCCCGAGTCCAATGCAATCCTCTCCCATGCACCTAGGTTTCACGAACTCGTAGAACGCTACCCCAGTTCGCTCTTGTCGGCCTGTGGCCGTGAGGTGGGTTTGCCTCTTGGGGTCATGGGGAACAGTGAAGTCGGACACTTGAACATGGGAGCAGGCCGTGTGGTTCATCAGGACATCACTCGAATCAATGCTTCGATTGAGGACGGCTCTTTTGCTCAGTGCGGGGCTTTCGTTCAGTTGATCGACAGGCTTGTGCGTGAGGGAAAGACCCTGCATCTACTCGGCCTCATTTCCGATGCGGGCGTACACGCACATACCGATCACCTGCGTGAACTGCTGCTCCTTGCGGCTGCACGGGGAATGCCCAAGGATGCGGTCTGTGTTCATGCCATCACCGACGGGCGGGACACTCCACCTCGGTCAGGCGATACACACCTTCGAGCGGTCCAAGCGCATATCGATGCAGCAGGGGTGGGGCGCATTGCTTCCATAGTGGGGCGTTATTGGTGCATGGACCGGGACAAACGCTGGGACCGTGTGCAGCGATCGTATGAGCTACTGATCAGCGGTGTAGGCGAGCAGGCCAGTGATGCGCAGCGCGCGATTGCCCAGGCTCACGCCAATGGTGTGGGTGATGAGTTCATTGAGCCGACTGTGGTGGGCTCTGCCCAAGAGGGGCGTATGGGGGATGGTGATGGGTTGATCGTATTCAACTACCGTTCTGACCGTGTGCGAGAGATTTGCGATGCCTTGCACGCACCAGGTTTTGATGGTTTTGAACGCAAAGAGCGGGCCGATCTTGAGATTGTGACCATGACCCGCTATCGCGACGACATGCCCTTTGCAGTGGCATTCCCTCCGGTCGCATTGCATGGGCTCTTTCCCGAACTCATTAGTGCGGCAGGCATGCGACAAGCTCGAATCGCGGAAACTGAGAAATACGCCCACGTGACGTTCTTTTTCTCAGGTGGTGAAGAAGCCCCCTATGAGGGTGAAGAGCGCATTCTCATACCCAGCCCCAAGGTCGCCACCTATGACTTGCAGCCGCAGATGAGCGCCCAGGGGATCACGGATGCAGTCTTGGCTTCACTCGCCAAGGGTGAAACGGATGTCTACATCATCAATTACGCCAATGCGGACATGGTGGGGCACACGGGGGTGATCTCGGCAGCGGAGGCCGCTGTAGGCAAGGTGGATGGGTGCCTGCAGACCCTGCATGAGGCAGTACTCCAAAAGGGCGGAACCATGGTCATCACAGCCGATCACGGAAACTCCGAACAACTCTGGGATCCTGCGACTCAACAACCCCACACGGCCCACACATTGAATCCCGTCCCGATTGTGTTTTGCGGCGATGCCCTCCAGGGCGCCAAGGTCAGGCCCCAGGGCATCCTTGCCGATGTGGCACCGAGCCTACTCAGTCTGCTGGAGCTCTCACCTTCGGAGGGGATGGACGGCTCTTCCTTACTTCTCTGACCCCAGCACTTGCCTCCAGAATGGCAACCTCCATCCATACCCAATCGGAGCGGGTGCCCGTCGCGGTACTCGGCGCCACAGGAAGCGTCGGCCAGCGGTTCGTCACCCTGCTTGAAGGGCACCCGACGTTTCGCCTCGTGGCACTAGGAGCCTCTGAGCGGAGTGCGGGCAAGCCTTACGAGGAGGCGGTCACCTGGGCACTGGATGAGCCCCTTCCGCCCGAGGCTGCTGCGATTCAAGTGGGTGGTGTCGATCCTCTGCCTGGTATCCCGTTGGTGTTTTCGGCGCTGGGCGCAGATGTGGCCTTCCAAGTCGAGCGCGATTGGGCAGCGGCTGGGTCACTGGTCGTTTCCAACGCGGCGAGTCACCGCATGGATCCTCGCGTGCCCTTGATCGTTCCTGAGATCAATGCTGACCACCTCGAGTTACTCAAGCACTCCTCCGGTGCTGGGGGAATCATTGCCGGTCCAAACTGCTCGACAATCGGGCTTGCCCTAGCCTTGGCTCCGTTGCACCGCGCCTTCGGGGTTCGCAGCGTGCACGTGGTCACCCTGCAGGCCCTGTCGGGTGCGGGTCTTGGCCCAGTTGCTGGCATGGAAGTACCGGGCAATCTAGTGCCTGAAATCATTGGGGAGGAGGACAAGATGGCCCGGGAGTTGGGAAAGATTCTGGGCGTGATGAGCAAGGGTGAAGTCGAAAGCGCGGACGTGACCCTCAGTGCACAATGCAATCGGGTCTTCGTTCAGGATGGCCACACGGCCTGTGTGAGCGTTGAGTTCGAGCACAATCCCGACGCAGTGGAGATTCAGCGGGCTTGGTCGGCGTTTTCGGGTCCTCCTCAGGAACTGGCTCTGCCCCAAGCGCCCTTGCGGCCGGTGCATTTCGTGGGTAACGGGCCAGAGCCCCAGCCCGTCTTGCACCGTGACCTCGACAAGGGGATGGCCTGTTCGGTGGGACGTCTACAAGAGTGCCCAGTGCTCGGTTGGAAGTTCGTGTGCCTGAGTCACAACACCCTTCGTGGGGCCGCGGGGGGAGCCCTGTTGATTGCAGAGCTCGCCCAAGCTCAAGGTCTAGTTTGAGAGGTAGGCTCCATGCTCCGGAGCCAGGTGCATGATCTGAAGCCAACGGGCCAAAGACTGGCCTAAGGTTAGATGTCGCTCAGGTTCTTACCCTGCACGGCGCCCTTGACCACATGGTCCATCAAGATGGCAGCTAGGGGCAGCGAGGCTTGCTCCAGTTCGTCGCGTGCGCTGCGGATTTCATCGAGGTCATGCCCGGTGCTTGCGCTCTTCGCTCGCGCGCAGGCTTCATTGAGATCCGATTGCGTCATGGTGTCGAGCCCTGTTTCAGCAGCCGACTGGTTTTTTTCAACGGCCTGCAGCATCGTGCCGATCTCTGCTTTGAGGTCCGCCACTCGGCGCCGATCGAAATCCTCCGCGGCGTGGTCGAATCCGGCCTGCAGCATCGTCTCCATCTGGTCTTCCGCGAGTCCATGCATGGGGCTGACCTCCACTTCGGCACGCAGTCCGGTGCTTTCCTCTTTGGCTGTCACCGTGAGTTGACCATTGGCATCAATGTGAAAGCGTACGGCCACCCGGGGCATTCCCGCGGGTAGAGGCGGTAGTCCAGTGAGGGTGAATCGTCCCAGGGATCGGCAATCGCTCGCCATTTCGCGCTCGCCTTGCACGATGTTGAAGTCGATTCCGCTCTGACCATCGACGTAGGTTGTGAATCCCTCCGTCACACTGCATGGCAAAGTCGAGTTGCGTTCGATCAACTTGGAGACGGCACCACCCACGGTTTCGACCCCCAGAGAGAGCGGCGTCACATCCATCAAAAGAATGTCCCGCGTGCCCCCCATGAGAACCTGGGCTTGAGCAGCAGCTCCCAGTGCGACGACCTCATCGGGATTGAGTTCGGTATGTGGCTTGGTCCCAAAGAAAGCTTCAGTCTGAGCTCGCACCAGTGGAACGCGGGTCGATCCGCCCACCAGCACCACTTCATCCAAGTCGGAGGGGGCTAGTCCCGCATCGCTGAGGGCACGCTGGCAACATTGCAGGGTGCGTTTGACCAGTGGAGCAATGCGCTCTTCAAACTCGTCGCGCGTGACCCTGCGCCTCCAGTTGAGGTTCATTTCAGGGAGGCTAAGATGCAACTCATGTCGAGGATCCGAGGAAAGCGCCATCTTGCATTTCTCTGCGGCGAGGCGAGCGGCTTGCAAGAAGGCTGGATCGTTGAGTTCCTCAGGACTTAGGTCTGAACTGAGTTCCTCACGCATGAGCTCTACAAGGCTGCGGTCAAAATCATCTCCGCCCAAATGTGTGTCC
The DNA here is from genome assembly GCA_964469565.1 of uncultured Planctomycetaceae bacterium. Classification (GTDB taxonomy): domain Bacteria; phylum Planctomycetota; class UBA1135; order UBA1135. The sequence continues at coordinate 43,518 of CAYXZD010000018.1, read as the reverse complement.
CCATTCGTGGCGAGGACCCGGAAGACGCCCTCCTCGATGGACAGGATCGACACGTCAAACGTGCCGCCGCCGAGGTCGTAGATGGCAACCGTCCCTGAGCCCTTTTGGTCGAGCCCATAGGCAAGGCTGGCTGCGGTCGGCTCGTTGACGATCCGCAAGACCTCGATACCAGCCAAGCGAGCAGCATCGCGTGTCGCTTGGCGTTGCGTGTCATCGAAGTAGGCAGGCACGGTAATCACTGCGCTGGCGATTTCTGCGTTGCCATGGGCCTCACAAGCTTGATCGCAGGTGGCCCGCAGAATCATCGCGCTCAATTCTTCAGGTGTGTAGCTCTTGCCTCGTACCTCGATGCGCAGCACACCGTCTTCTTCATGGATGTTGAAGGGGAGCGTCTCGAGTTCATCACCGAGGTCTTCTAGGCCACGACCGAGCAGACGTTTGACACTAAAGATGGTGTGCAGCGGATCAACGACAGCTTGCGATCGTGCGGCTGCGCCGACCAGTGGAAGCCCTTGATGGGGGATGTTGATGACAGATGGCATCACGCCCGATTGGCCCTCCTTGCGCAAGATCTCGGGCCGGTCATCGCGCCAAAGTGCGGCAAGGGAGTTGGTCGTACCCAAGTCGATGCCGATGACGATGCGCCGTGGGGCACTGTCGAGAACGTCCAGTTCGATATAACCCATGGGCCTGATTCCTAACGGTCAGTAGTGAGGTCTGTAGTGAGGTCTAGATTGAGGGTCTGCTGGGTGATCTCGTCGAGAGTACGGTCGAGGTAGCGCACACTGTTGAGTTCCTGCCTGAGAGCGAGGGGATCTCCTGGATCGGTGGAGTCGAGGCGTTGCCCCAGTTGTTCGAGGGTGTTCTCACGCCGCCGACGAAGTTCGTCTCCCAACTGCTTCAGCGCCTGAGCGTTGTCTTGGGATCCTGGAGTGGTTTTAGCGAGTTCGAGTATCTCATTCCACTCGAGGACCTCCAACAAGAACGCTGGAGGCATCTGGCGCTCTGCATCCGGTGAAGGCGCACCAAGTTCTTTTAGGAACCACTCGGCCTTGAGGACCGCATCGCAGAGGGTCGTGTGAGCCTCGTTGAGCAGCGCAGTATTGCGCTCTGCAAGTGCAAGGGCCGCTTCGCCTTCTAGGCTGTGGTAGTCTGGGTGCGTAAAGCGGGTGAGGGTAAGCAATTGCCTACTCAAATCTGCTGGAGACACGTCGAAGCGCATCTCCAGTCCCAAGGTGGCGAAGGGGGAGAGAGGGGAAGCAACCTCCTGCAGCGTCCCACAGTCGGTGCAGACTATGGGCGTTCTAAGGTCGATTCCGCAGTTCGCACAGGATGTCATGGCAGCAGCTTGTGCAATCCCAGCACGCTAGGGCTAAACGCTGAACGACTCGCCGCAGCCGCAACTCTTGGAAGCGTTCGGATTGGTGAACTTGAATCCGCGCCCCATCAGGTTGTCCTCAAAGTCCACAATCGTGCCATTGAGATACAGGAAACTCTTGGGGTCACACATGACCTGCACACCATCGGTCTCACTGAATTGGTCTGTGGCGTTTCGATTGTCATCGAATCCAAGCGTGTAGCTGAATCCGGAGCAACCTCCACCCTTGACTCCGACTCGGAGGCCGGTTCCTTCGGGGAGATCCTGTTCGGCAATGATGCGCTTGACTTCTTGGACCGCGCGTTCGGAGAGTGCAATCGACATGGGATTAGGCCTCGCTTTGCTTGCTCTTGAAGTCGTTGACTGCGGCTTTGATGGCGTCTTCTGCCAGCACGCTGCAGTGGATCTTTACTGGCGGAAGGGAGAGTTCCTGCACGATCTGGGTGTTGTTGATCGCCATGGCTTCGTCAATTGTCTTGCCCTTGATCCACTCTGTGGCCAGGGATGAACTTGCGATGGCCGAGCCGCAGCCAAAAGTCTTGAACTTCGCGTCGACGATTGTGTCGCCTTCGACCTGGATCTGAAGCTTCATCACGTCGCCGCACTCGGGTGCTCCGACGACGCCCGTGCCGACATCTTCTGAGCCCTTGTCCATGGACCCGACGTTGCGCGGACTGTTGTAGTGGTCAAGGACCTTATCGCTGTATGCCATGGGATGAGAGTGGGGTTCGGGGTGGGTGGACTGGAGGCAATTGGAAACGGATTAGTGGCTGTCCCACTGGATGGTGGAAATGTCGATGCCCTCTTGGACCATCTCGTAGAGAGGCGAGAGTTCGCGTAGGCGCTGGACTGCTGCGATGACCTGATCTGCAGCTTGGTCCACTTCTTCGACGGTCGTGGTGCGACCAAACCCAAAGCGGATGGAACTGTGGGAGAGTTCATCACCCACGCCCATGGCCTGGAGTACGTGACTGGGCTCTAGGCTCGCGGAAGTGCAGGCAGAACCGGACGAAACCGCCAGGTCGCTAATGCCCATGATCATGGATTCTCCCTCCACGTAGGCGAATGAAATGTTCGAGCAGCCGGGCAGGCGTTCGTCGGCATTGCCATTGATGTAGATGTGGTCGAGGTTGGCGAACAGTTTGTCCTCGAACCGACTCCGCAGGGATTCGCTGTGCTCCCGGTCCGATTCCATGTCTGACTCGCATACAGCGCAAGCTTTGCCGAGGCCGACAATGGCAGGCACGTTGAGCGTACCGGAGCGCATTCCGCGCTCGTGGCCTCCTCCGTCGATTTGGGCTACGAGCCGCACCCGTGGATTTCGCCGACGCACATACAAGGCACCCACGCCCTTGGGTCCATAGATCTTGTGCCCGGACAGACACAATAGGTCTACGTTGTCAGAGTCGACGTTGACAGGGAGTTTTCCTGCGGCTTGAGTGCCGTCGCAGAACATCAAAACGCCGCGCTCCTTGCAGGCCGCCCCGATTTCGCGAATGGGATTGATGCTGCCGACCTCATTATTGGCCCACATGATGGCGACGAGAATCGTGTCATCCCGCAGTGCGGCGGCGACTTGTTCCGCACTGTGTTGCCCCTGGTCGTCGGGTGCGAGGTAAGTCACCTCAAATCCACTCTTTTCCAGGTGCTTGGCTGTATCGAGAACGGCTTTGTGCTCGGCCTGGCTGGTGACGATGTGCTTACCCCGTGAGGAGTACATCTGTGCCACACCTTTCAGCGCGAGGTTGATGGATTCCGTCGAGCCCGAAGTAAAAATAATCTCTTTGCCCGTCGCACCGATCAGGCTTGCGATGCGATCCCGCGCCAGCCCCACGGCCTCTTCAGCTTGCCACCCAAAGCTGTGGCTGCGGCTAGCCGCATTCCCAAATGTGGTGGTGAAGTAGGGCATCATTTCTTCCAGCACACGTGGGTCCACGGGGGTTGTGGCCTGGAAATCGAGGTAAATGGGGCTGGACATGGCGCGCGCAGGGTACCGGGGGCGATTCACTGAATCGGTTGGGGCAGGGTGAAAATCTCTCGAGGGGAGAGGGTTGAGTCAGCGAGAGAAGCGAGGGTTGCGCCCTCGAGTAGGGACCAGATTCCGTGTTGGATGCGGCCGAGCGGTGAGCGGATAGGGCACAGGGATTCAATGCTACAAGCACTAGGTTCCGGGGATGGGACTTCGTGGCAGCTGGTGAGACCCCCCTGACCCTCGAGTGCGTGCACGACCGACCCAATCGTGATCTGGTCGGCTGGTTGAGCGAGGCGGTAGCCTCCGGTGGCTCCGCGTTGGGATTCCACGAGGCCCGCGTGAGTGAGATTCTGAAGCGTCTGGGCGAGGAGGCGCTGGGGCATCGTGAAGCGCTCTGCGATTGTGCGTACGCTCAATAACTCTTCGCCGTGTTCGGCAAGGTGCATGAGGGCGATCAGCCCGTATTCGGTGCGTTTGGTCAGCTTGAGCATGGCGTTGGGGCCCGGACCATACCGCATGGATTCGGTGCGGTATAGAATAGCGCACCCATTGAGTGCGCTATGGGTGAGGACCCCATCCTGGACTGTCTTACAGGGCTCTTGCGAGGTGCGGCCGGGCACAGGGTCCAGACTGAATCTAATTCATTATCGGCTGCCAGGACAGCCTGGGCCCACAAAAACCTTCCGTACACGGAAGGTTTTTGTGGGCCCAGGCTGTCTAGGGGGTGGGGAGGGGGGGGCCTCTCACATTGAGTCATTCAAGCCCACGGGTTGCTGGGGTCGATAATGAGGGCGAGATGACTTCCCGCCCCACTCTCCACCCAGTGAACGCCACCCTCTACTGCTTCACCTGTGCCGAGACGGTTCCTGAGCCTCCTGCCTTTGAACTCCTCGACCAGGAGAACCCGTGTCCAGCTTGTGCGGAGCGGCTGCTTCATTGCCTAGACCCTATTCTGCAGATGGACCGCGATTCGGCCGAGAAGCCTGCGGGTCCACGCGGCTAGGCGGGCATTCGTTCAGATCAGCTTGGGGGGGAGGCGCCGCCCTCTCTGAGTGCGGAGGGCATCCCTCGCACTAGGGCCGCCTTTAGGTGTTCAGGAAGCGGACACAAACTCCCCTCCGCCAAGACGATCGAGGCGAGTTCAATCATCCCGGTGGCTACGGTCGTACCCCCATGGGCGTGCTCCGTGTGGTATCCAAAGATCACCGAGGCAGGTCCGACCTTCTCGACCCACACGCTGACCTGCAGTTCATCTTCGAAGCGAGCGGGTTTGCGATAGCGCAGATTCGCCTTCCTGACTGGCAGGCCGATGCCTTCGGCTTCGACTTCGCTGTAAGGCAGGCCAAGCGTTGCCATGAGGGAGGTCCGTGCTTCCTCAAAATAGAGTAGGTAGTTGGCGTGGTGTGCGAATCCCATCTGGTCGGTCTCGCCGTAGCGGACTGTAAGCCGGATTGAGTGCGCGCCGAGGGGCGGGGAGGGCATGGGGGTCTTGTGTGGTGGGGCTAGGTCGAGCAGAAAACGGCTGCACGGGACACACCGTAGCGCTCGCCTGCCCCCGAGGCCTAGCCCTATTCACGCAGGGGTGCCCATTCTGATTGTAGTTCGGTGCGGGAGCCGCTCTTGGGGAGGCTGCCCAGGCCCGATCGAGGGGTATTCAGACCTTGAGCCCAACTCCAGCGAGGGCTAGTCCGTGCGGACTAGAGGCAACTCCCCCAAACCTGATAGGCTCTGCGCCCATGGCCGCCGCTCCTCCAACCCATCGCCCTCGGGTAGCCTCCAATGGAAGCCCCGGCCTCGCCCTACTCCTCGGCTGGTTTCTCCCAGGTGCGGGCCACGTCTACCTTGGTAAGCTCCGTTTGGGACTGTTGTTGTTTCTGGGCATTGAGGGCCTTTACGTCCTCGGGGTTGTCCTATCGGGAGGCATGTTTCTCGAGTACCTCCCGCCGGAGATGCGCAGCGCATTTGCCGGTGCGCTGACACCCGAAGCCGGCAATCTCGGGGCACTTCTCGTTCACATCAATCACTTTGGGTACGGCATCGGGTCTCCCAGACCCTACCCCGAATGGATGGATGTCGGCACGACTTTGACTGCACTCAGCGGCCTCTTCAACATCTTCGCCATGTCCTCGGCTCACCTCCTCGCGCGAAATCCAGAGGTGGCCGAGAAGAGAGCGACAAGACCCGGGCCATCCCCGGCCCTCGCAGCAGCGGCCAATTGGATCGTCCCGGGGCTCGGTCAGATTCTCCAGGGTCGCAAGGGACGCGGTCTCTTGATCGCAGGGATGTTGCTCAGTCTGTTTGCAGTGGCGTGCATCCTCGGCGAGGGAGCCAACCTCGACCGCGAACGCCATTTCTATTACTGGGCGGGGCAATTCATGTTGGGGGCGCCCGCTCTATTGGTTGAGTTTTACATCGGTCACCCCCGACTGAGCTTCGAGATTGCCTATGCCGATGCTGCGACGGTTTTGGGGTGTGTGGCGGGCATGCTCAATGTGCTAGTCATGCTCGATGCATATTCATTCGCTGAAGACGGTCCACTGGGACAGTCGACTGAGGGAGCGTCTGATCCGGCAAGCATGCGGGGGGCAAGCTGATGCGAGATATGGGAGTTCACACATTGTTGTTCGTATTCGCGGGCATTGTGATCGTTGTCGTGGGCACCCTATTCAGCGAACCCGATGATCATCGGGCTCGCGCTCTCTTGCCCAAACGCTTGGCGCGTTTCTTTCTGGGTTGCATGGCTGTCGCCGCGCTGATGCTTGCGTTTGAGCACACTCTTGCCTCAATTCACTGAGTCGACCCCCGTCCCGCGCTAGCCCTCCGAGGCTGTAGAGCCCTCCGGGGCCGCGATGCACCCAGCCCTCCAATTCGAGGTTGACCAGCCGCGTCAGTGTCAGTCCGATGGGCTGGTCGGTTCTCGCAGCCACTTGGTCGACCAGCAGGGTTTCGCCTTGCAGAACCCGAAGAATGTGCCCTTCTTCGCCACCGGGAATGGCGGGTCGGAGTGCTGCTTGGGCGTGGCGTCCTTGTGACCCATAGAGATCCTCGAGCAGTTGTTCGGGTGAGTCCACGGGCGTCGCCCCTTCGCGGATGAGGCGCAGACACCCACGGGACATGGGGTGATCCACACGACCGGGGATGACGAACACATCGCGACTCTGATCAGCTGCCCAGCGGGCCGTGATAAGGGACCCCGACGCATGTGCGGCTTCGACGATCAGAACCGCTTGGCAGATCCCTGAGATGATCCGGTTGCGCATGGGGAAATGGTGCCGGCGGGGGCCCGTGCCGGGGCGATACTCAGAAACGAGTAGGCCCTCTCGCCGCAACCGCTCGGTCAGGATCCCTTCAGGCCATGCTCGGTCGACGCTTGATCCTAGGACGGCCAACGTGGCGCCCCTGGCTCCGAGAGCACCCTCGTGCGCGGCAGAGTCCACCCCGCGAGCGAGCCCACTGACCACACAAACACCCGCACGGGCCAGAGCTGCGCCAAAGCGCAGGGCCTGGGCATGGCCGTACTGGCTTGGGGACCTTGATCCCACGATGGCTAGCTTCGGCCCAGAGTGCAGCAAGTCGACCTGGCCTTGGACCCAGAGGTTCTCGGGCGGTGTGCTGATGTGCTCCAATTCCCGAGGCCAGGAGGGACTCTGAGGCGTCAGGTGAAGCGTTGGTGGGGGACCAACGGGTCGGGGATGGGTCATGGCCACCCATAGACGCACGCCAAGGATGGTGGGTATCACCCCTGCGGCTTGCATTCAAGGCAAGCACGGCGCTGAAGCCCCGCCCATAGAAGCGCCGCGTACAGGGCGAATCCCGTACGCGGCGCGAGTGATTTCAATCGTCAGGTTGACGATTCCGTTCAGTCTGAGCTGAGCACCTTCTCTGGCTTAGTAGGCGGTGTGGGTTCGGTCGAGCTGAATACGAGGCCCTCCTCGCCCTCGGGCGCACGGTCGGCCCAGGCAGCGCTGCTGTCATCGAACTCTCCACGCAGGAGCTTTTCGGCCAGTGGGTCTTCGATGTGGCGTTCGATGGCCCGCCTTAGGGGACGCGCGCCATAGTCCTCGTGGAAGCCCTCGGTGATGAGGAAATCGACGGCGGCCTCAGTGAGATTGAGGTCAATCGAGTGTTCGGCCAAGCGGCTGCGGACGTCGGCAAGTTGCAGGTGCACGATGCGCGCTAGGTCGTTGTGGTCCAGCGGATTGAACACGATGGCCTGATCCAAGCGGTTCAGGAATTCGGGTCTGAAATGACGCTCGACCTCGATCATGACATCAGCAGTCATCTTCTTGCGGCGATCGTCGTCGCTGAGTTCGGTCTTCTGCACGCGGCCAAATCCGAGCTGGGCTCCAGCTTTCATTTGCTGGGATCCGAGGTTCGACGTCATGATGAGGATCACATTCCGGAAATCAACGTGGCGCCCGAACGAGTCGGTCAAGCGACCTTCTTCCATGATCTGCAGCAACATGTTGAACACATCCGGGTGGGCCTTTTCAATCTCGTCGAGCAACACCACGGAGTAGGGGCGGCGGCGCACCTTTTCGGTGAGTTGTCCGCCCTCTTCGTAGCCGACGTATCCGGGAGGGGCTCCGACAAGGCGAGAAGCATTGTGCTTCTCCATGTACTCGCTCATGTCCATGGTGATGACCGCATCAGGATCGCCAAACATGAACTGCGCCAGTTGCTTGCAAAGATAGGTCTTGCCCACGCCCGAAGGCCCGAGGAAGAGGAATGAACCCATAGGGCGGCTGGGGTCCTTGAGTCCCGACCGAGAGCGACGCACCGAGCGTGCAATGGCTTGGATGGCAGGTTCTTGGTGGATGACCACAGCACCGAGTTCTGTTTCCATCTGCAAGAGGCGCTCGCGCTCGCCCTTCTCAAGGCGAGTGAGCGGTACACCTGTCATCTTGGAGACAGTTTCCTGAATGACATCGGCGGTAACTTCGCCGACCTGCTCCTTGGCCTGCTGTTCCTCGCGCCACTCGGTTTGCATCTCTTCTTTCTTCTTCTTGAGCTGATAGGCGCTGTCGCGCTTTTGGGCCGCAAGTTCAAAGTCTTGGTCCGCCACAGCCGTGTCTTTCTCCTGTTCGAGGCCTTTGATCTCGTCAGACAATTCTGAAAGATTCGGTGGAGGAACCATCGACTTGATGCGTACGCGCGCACCCGCCTCATCCATGACATCAATGGCTTTGTCGGGCAGGAATCGGTTGTTGATATAGCGCGTGGACAATTCCACGGCCATGCGTAGAGCTTCGTCGGTGTACTGGATGCGATGGTGATCCTCGTAGCGGTCGCGTAGGCCCATCAGAATCTCCACGGCCTGGTCGGGGGTGGGAGGTTCCACGTTGACCGATTGGAATCGACGCTCTAGTGCGCCGTCTTTTTCGATGTGCTTGCGGTATTCGTCTAGGGTCGTCGCGCCAATGCACTGGATCTCGCCACGAGACAGAGCAGGCTTGAGCACGTTGGAAGCGTCAATGGCACCTTCGGCGCCGCCTGCCCCCACGAGGGTGTGCAATTCGTCGATGAAGAGCACCACGTCCTTCACGCGGCGCACTTCAGTCATCACAGCCTTGATGCGTTCCTCAAACTGGCCGCGGTACTTGGTACCTGCAACCATCATGGCGAGGTCTAAGACCACGATGCGCTTGCCGCGAAGAATCTCGGGCACCGTGCCCGCTATGATGTGCTGCGCCAAGCCCTCGACGATGGCGGTCTTACCCACGCCTGGCTCGCCAAGGAGCACGGGATTGTTCTTGGTGCGGCGCGAAAGAATCTGAATCACCCGCTCGATCTCATCGGCGCGGCCAATGACGGCGTCGAGTTTTCCTTCAGCGGCGAGTTCCGTTAGGTCACGCCCGAAAGAATCCAATGCGGGTGTCTTGCTCTTGCTGGCTGGGCCTGCACCTTCTTCACCGCCCAAGGCTGCGTCGTCTTCATCCTCTTCTGTGCCGTCGGCTCCGAGGAAATCGAGAACCTCTTCACGGACATCCTCCAGCTTGACTCCAAGGTTGAGCAGTACCTGCGCGGCGATGCCCTGATTTTCCTTGATCAGGCCCAAGAGCAGATGTTCTGTTCCGATGTAGTTGTGTCCTAGGTTGCTGGCTTCCTCCATGGCCAATTCCAGCACCTTCTTCGCACGCGGCGTAAAGGGTAGCTGTCCCATCGTCACCATGGACGGGCCGGTCTTGACGATCTTCTCGACTTCCATACGGATCTTGTCGAGCTGGATGCCCATGTTCTTCACCACGTTGGCGGCTACGCCACTGCCCTCTTGGACGAGCCCAAGGAGGACGTGCTCGGTGCCGAGGTACTCGTGGTTGAACCGTTGGGCCTCTTGGCGGGCGAGGTTCATGACCTTCTTGGCGCGGTCTGTGAAGCGATCGAACATGGTTGGATTAGCGGTGGGGTTTTCGTTGGGATTTGAGGCGAGACCTGAGTGAGCGTGGGCGCTGACACGGGCCGGGTAGCTATCTTTCGGACTTGTCGGGGGCAAGGTTGACCCTACAACCGACATTCCCGTGATCCGATGGCTATTGAGAGTGCCTTGTGGGGGGCCCGGTAGCTAGGAGGAACCGCAGGAACGAGTGCTGGGGGCCCCCCATTGGGGATTCGTGGGGGATTGGTGGGGAACTGGGGAGGGTTGGCTCGGGGCCGCCTATGGGCCGCCACCTTCCGCAGTTTGACCCCCCAGTGCATCCAACTCATCCCTGAGGCGAGCCGCACTCTCGTAATCTTCCTTTCGAATGGCCAACTCAAGGGCGCGCTCGAGTTCTCCCTTGCGCTCTTTGTGGGCAAACTCGCTTTCCTCTACCCCCGGCATGCGCCCCACGTGCTCGTGGGCTCCGTGCATGCGGTCGAGGACCTCCATCAGGTAGGGAGCGAACACTTCGTAGTCTGCCTCACAACCCACACGGCCCTTGCGCTGAAGCTCGGCAAGGGTCATACCGCAGGCCGGGCAGGTGGGTCCGGGTTCGGCCGGCTTCTGTTTTACCTTTACCTGAACCTTGGCGTTCTGTAGGAGATCCCAAATCTGAGCGCTCGGACCACCCGGTGCTCCGTGAGCCAGGGCAGCCGGCATCCCACTGGGCAGGTCGGCTGCCTGGGCGCAGACCTCACACATTTCGTGCGTCTCCAACTCGTTGCTCTCATCTCCGGGCCGTACAAACTCGACGACTTCAATCACGTGCACGGTGGCTGGATTCTTGTTGCAGCGTGGGCAAAGCATTGGGTGGAGGCGCGTAGGCGCGGGTGGGGGGCGGGTCCACCTATAGAACTCGATCAGGGGCCCGTCAACGGCTGGGTTGGCGCTTTCGGACCTACGAGGACCCCACAAGCCCCGCAGAGTGCCCGGAAGGTGTCAGGGCGTTGGATCCGAGAAGGCCCCCCGTGCCTTCTGAACCAACATGGGAGTGATTCGGTGGCGTCCAAACAATGCCCTGAGTTCCACGCTGCCGGTGCTGAGAGTGAGCGCGAGGAGGTCGAGCGAATCCCCCCCGGGCTTGAGTTCGGTGAGCACGCATCGCAGATCGTCCGCTGGCCCTAGGGGCTCGGGATCCCCTTCTGGCTCGGATTGGTCCAACTGGCGTGTTGAGGCTCGTACCTTCGCGGCTGTCCAGTGGCAAGCCTCGGTTAGACCGGAGTCGGCTTCAAGGGAACCCACCAGGAGGCGCAGGGGGCCAATAAACATCTCCTCGGCTTGCTGGGCGGCCCTGCAGGCGTAGACCAGAGCTCGTTTCGTAGAGGGGCCGAGGCCTTGGAAGAGGTGCCCATCGGACTCGAGTTGGGTCCCTGCCTGACCGGGGACCTGCATCTTCGGTGCACTCGGCCAATTGGCCGGAGGCAGTGCTCGGTGGATTCCAGTGAGTGTCGGCTCGTTCAATTCACCGGCGCAGGCCTGGGCGAGGTTGAACGGCTCAATGCTGGATTGTCCCGCTTGGAGGGCCCCACGTCTGGCGTTCTCCAATGCTCTCAAGGCGCCGCCTGAAAAGGGGAGCGTGCCCTTCGCGCCGACCACCATCAGGCCCGGAGAAATGGAAAGCATCTCCACATCGAGGGTCTCGGGATCCGCAAAGGCGTGCTCGACCACCTGGCCGAGGGCGCTGTCTTCATTCCCTGCAGCGGCCCCGAGTACGTGAACGAGGTGCACTTCGTCGGAGCGCAACCAGCGGGCCCGGCGGGCTCCTTCGTGCAGAATCTCTCGAAGGTAGGGGGCGAGCCCCTCGATGGCCTCCGCGACCGATGAGTCGGATGTGTCAAATGTCATGGGACTGCGGGGTGGACGGGTCAGCAAGTCCGAGGATCTTGCGTAGGGCGAGAGCACGCTCACGGAAATTGAGGTAGGCATCGAAAGATGCACAGGCAGGTGAAAACAGGAGGGTCCCGCCGACGGGTGTGTTTTGAAGAGCTATCGTTGCTGCTTCAGCTAGGTTTGCACAGGCAATTGACTCTGCGTTGGCGCCTTGGAGGATAGCGTGCAGGCCCTCTCCGGATGCGCCGAATGTCACCGCCCTGGCTCGGCGCTCACGGATGAGTTGGGCGAGGCCTTCAAAGTCGAGCCCTGCCTTGGCTTGCCCGCCTAGGAGCAACGTGCAATCACCCGCTACGCTAGCGAGGGCAGAAATGGTGGATTCGGGCGTGGTCGAAACGCCGTTGTCGATCACAGTTCTGCCGTTGACTTGGCCCAACGACTGCAGCCTGTGGTCGAGTCCCTGGAGGTGGCACAGTCCGGCGGCGAGCGCTGCGGGTTCGGCGCCGAGGGCATGGGCAATGCCCAGAGCGAGCAGGGCGTTGTCGCGCTGGAAAACCCCGGGAAGTGGCAGGGCGTCCTCACGGCCCAGGAGTGTGTCTCCGTACCAAAACCCTCCCGAGTGTCGGGTGAGGTTGGCCTCTCCTGCGCCGCCCCCGTGTGTATGGAGACTCACATCTCCTGGCACCGCAAAACTGGCTTTCGAGTGCAGATCCAGAGGCAGAAACGCATGCCCGCCTGACCGCACTCGTGCAAGGATCCTTGCTTTTGCATCGGCGTAGGCTTGAGGTGTGCCGTGTCTTTCAAGGTGGTCGCAGCGCACGTTGGTGAGGGCCACCACCTCGGCCCCGCGCTTACGCTTTGCGAGGGCGGGCAAGGCTTCCAATTGGTAGGACGAAATCTCGATGACCGCCACCGTGGTCGGGTTGAGTTCGGCCGCTGCGGCTAAGAGAGAGTGACCAATGTTGCCCCCCGCAATCGCGTCCATCCCAGCACCCTTGAGCAGATCCGTCAGGATTCGCACGGTCGAGCTCTTGCCCTCTGTGCCCGAGATGAGGACGACCCGCGCGTGGCAATGGGTGAGGAATAGCTCCATTTCAGATGTGATTCCCACCCCATGTTCTCTGGCGAGGGTGAGCCACTTGTTGTCCATGGGGACTGCAGGATTGGCCACGACCCAGTCTGCTGTCTTGAAGTCCTCTGCGCGATGCTTCCCCAATACCCACGTGGGGGCGTGAATCGATCCTTCGTCGGCGACAGTGTCCGTGCCTTCACCCATTGAACGGATGCTGGGAGCGAGTTCGGCGCGAGTGCGTAGGTCCGTGATCGTGACTCTTGCCCCGGCTTGAATGAGCCAGCGCGCTACCGCCGAGCCCCCTCCAAAGAGGCCCAGCCCCATGACCGTTACACGCTGGCCCCGGAAATCAGTTTTCGGTCCCAGTGCGCTCACTGTATTCATGGCCGCGATTCGTCGGGCTCCGCCTCCGCGCCATCGCCGTGATGTCCAGCGGTGTCAGCGTTGGACGGGCTCACGCTGGGAGCATTTGTGGGTGTGGGCCCTGGCTTTGGGGGGGCGTGTTGCAGGTGACGTGCCCAAGCGCGTTCGAAAAACTCTTCTGCATTGACATCCTGCCTTGGACTCTCCCCCGTGTCCGCGATGAGCTCTATCTGGTAGCTGCGCCGATCTGTGTGACCTAAGGGCAGGAGCAACTCGGTAAGGATGTCGATCGGGAATCGCGCGCGGAGGGGAGGGGTCAGGTCGACGGGCTCGGACCAGGTTTGGTAACCGGGCAAGTAGAGTGACAGGCGGCGCTGGCCGTAGTGCACAAACTCGTGCTCGAGGGGAGTCTTGCCGATGATCTCCTCATCGAATCGCACGAGTGCCCCAGCGGGTACCGAATCCACAGCGAGAATCCGTTGGGTGCGGCATGCGCCGAGCAGCCCCGGGAGGAGGCATGCGAGCAGGAGGGCCAGGTGGCGCTGGCCCGTCATTGCCTGGCGCTGCTGGGGCAAGGGCGGCCTTGGGTAGGGGTGATGCACTACAGAGGAGAATGCCGAGGATCAATCGATGCGATGCTCAGCGGCGCCCATGGTGGAACGCCAGACTATTCCGGGGTAAAAATGGCGGAGAGGCCGGGATTCGAACCCGGGGTCCCCGTGAGGAGACACCACATTAGCAATGTGGCGCATTCAGCCGCTCTGCCACCTCTCCGTCCGTTTCATACCTTCCACCCGGCTCGCCGGAAGGGCAGGCGCGGGGCGAGGGAAGATACGGTCCCCCGACTCATGCGGCAAGCCCCCTAGGACTCAGGCCGAGCGTCCAGGGCCCACCCACTCCCTGCACCGGTACGGTGAACGGGGGGACACTTGTCCAGGTCGAGAACGACGTCGGTGGTTCTTGCCAAGGATCCACCTAGGGGAATTCCTCCGCCCCGGGAGGTGTTCGAGTGTGCTTTTTCCCAAGTCGGGCTTCCCGGTGGCGATTTTCAGGTCCCGGACGGCTATCCTCATGGGTCGGAATCGCCTATCCGCGAATCCCACTAAGAACTCGGCCCATCGGCCGTAGCCTCTCCGCTCGGTATGCAAGTCACCGAGCGGCTTGAAGCCACCCCCGATTCCTCTCGATTCGCCACCTTCTTCTTCCATCGTGTCCACTCCCACCGGTCAGGCCGACCGCCGCCACTGTGCGCAGGCCACCTTTCAGCTTTGGCTCCTCTGTGTCCTCGCAGGGGCGATCGTGGGCTCGGGGTGGCTCTATCAATTGCCCGACCAGGCTTCTCCGTGGGTAAGGCTCTACGTCGGCCTTGCTCTGCTCTCTGCGGTGGCCATTCTCTCCCTGCCGGTGGGGTTCCTGTTTTTCTTGCTCCACCGGGGTGTTGAACGTCCCCGGCTCGCCGGATTCCTGCAGGCGTCTGTGGGTGTCCTCTTTCTCACCCTGCTTTACACCGACACGATTATCTGGCGCCTACTGGGCAGGCACTTCGACGGGGCTGTTCTCAATGTTGCCATAACCCCTGGGTCGGCGGATGCCATCCACTTGGGGCTTCCTGTGTGGGGCACTGTTGCGCTTCTGTTCGCCGTGGGCTCGGGGCTCTTGTTTGGGGCTTGGCTCTGGTTTTGCTCTGATCTTCGGCGCCGTGCTGCCATCGGGTTAGGTGCACGTCTGTTCCTGCAACCGCGTGTGGTCCTATTGTTGTTCCTGTTGCCGGTGGTTGGCCTTGAGAAGAGCGTTTATGCAGCAGCCGATATGCAAGGTGACTGGGACCTCAAAGTAGCCACCCGGCCTCTGCCTCTGTACCCGCGTGTGCGTCTGTCACGATTCATGGGCGAGGGCACACCCGGTCCGCCGCTCGTTCAGGTCATGCCCGTCGACGCTGAACTCGATTACCCCATCGCGATGCCCGAACTGCCGCCGGATGGACCACGCCCCAACATCCTTATGGTGGTGCTCGATTCCTGGCGTCGAGATAAATTCAATGCTGAGTTGACCCCCAATATCTTCCGCCATTCCCAACAGGCGCGCGTATTCACCGACCACCTCTCGGGAGGCAACGGAACGCGATTTGGCTTGTTCAGCATGTTGTACGGGCTACACGGTTCCTACTGGTTCAAGGTTCTGGCAGAGCGTCAAACACCTGTTTTGATGGATACCCTTGATCGGGCTGGCTACCAATTGCGCGTGTTTTCGGCAGCTT
This sequence comes from uncultured Planctomycetaceae bacterium, assembly GCA_964469565.1. Taxonomy (GTDB): domain Bacteria; phylum Planctomycetota; class UBA1135; order UBA1135. The sequence goes on along the minus strand of CAYXZD010000018.1, from coordinate 28,228 downwards.
CCATGAACTTTCCTGAGTTTCGTGCCACGGCCTGGGCGGGCATGGGGGATGAAGATGTGGTGGACCGATTCTTTGATGGGGAGGGCAAAGAACGCTCACGAATCTCCTACAAAAAAGACCGCTTTGTGGCTGAGGCGTTTGATGACTGGTTGGATTCACGATCGAATAATGAGCCATTCTTTTGCTTCATTCTGATCGACGCTCCACACCAGCCCTATTACAACCCGGGTGGTCCCTATCAGCCGACGATCGACCGTTTGGACTACGTTGAGCTGGGCACGACGACGGGGGGCCCGGAGCTTGAGGCCCTCCGCAACAGGGTTGAGAACACCTACGACAATTCGGTCCTGCATGCCGACGAGACTACGGCTCAGATCCTCGAGTCCCTTGAGGCTCACGGCTACGGGGACGACACCCTGACCGTGATCACGGGAGATCACGGGGAAGAGTTCTGCGAAAACGGATTCTGGGGGCACACATCCAACTTCGCCCCTTTGCAGGTAGAGGTTCCGTTCATCTTGCGAGGCCCGGGTATCGAGCCCGGAACGGAAGCCGGCCCTACCAGCCACCTCGATGTTTCGAATTCACTGCTCGAACTCTTAGGGGCTGACCCGGCGGAGAGCTCGAACTACTCCCTAGGGAAGAGTCTGTTTCGACCTGTGTCTGACAGGTCAAGAGTGATGGGGTCGTGGGGTGATCTTGGTGTGTGGACTTCTGCGGGAATCATCCTGCTGCCGCTTGACTCTGCGGGGAAGGAGATCGAGGTCTACGACCATGAATGGAAGCTCCTGCCCGGGGTCGCTGAACGTTGCGAGCAGCAGCGAGATGTGATCACGACTCTCGTGGCGGAGTGTTTGCGATTCCTCAGTACCACGAAGTGATGCGCGCTACAGGCGACGTAGACTGAGGACGATGCAGCCTCCCGATCAGCGTGCGACTCCGTCCGAGGAGCTAGACTCGAATACAGGGTGTGGTGAATCCAAGCAGCACAGGAGATGGCTGGCATTAGTCCTGCTCTTCGCATCAGTGTTTGGCGTGTCGTTGGGCGTGCGGGAGGTGAATCGTTACACGGTTGCGGTCGACGCTCCCGCCGCTCGATCCTTGTCTACCCCGGAGCGTGGGGCGGATTACTACAGTGCTGACCCAGACAGCCACTACCACATGCGGCGCCTCGATCTAGCGCTTCAAAACCTGGGGGCCGTGTCGACTCGGGACCCATTGCTGTCGTTCCCCGATTTTGAAGATCAGGGAGGTGCCCCCATTCCCTGGCCCCGCTTGTACACGCGTGTACTCCATGGGTTCCTCTCTCCCTTTGCGCCGCCAGAGCCAGCGGCGCGGACGGCGTTCGTGGAACAAAACGTAGCAAGGGCACCACAGCTTCTTGGAGCATTGACGAGTTTTCTCGTGGCATTGGCTGCTTATGGGTTTGCCGCTAAGTCAAAACGATGGAGTGGTCAGTTTCGATCCAATACTGCAGTGGCGATAAGCGCCGCGCTTGGGGCGGGGCTCTACCACGCGTTTTGTTTTGCTTCGTTGCGCTACACCCGCCTAGGTAACGGCGACCACCACGCCTGGGTAGCTCTGCTGCAGTGGTCCATGCTGTGGATCGTGGCCACATCCCTCGCCCCAACTCGGCTACGGTCCATGGGGCGAAGTTGGCTGGCGGGTTGCGCGGCGGGAGTCTTGGCGGGCGCTGCTCTCTCCTCTTGGGTGGCCGCCTTGCTGTGGATCGGACTCGTGGACCTTGCCTTGGCATGGCGCATGTTTACCGTGCGCCCCTCAGCGGTTCGAGGGTTGGGCGGGGTAGGGGTGGCCTTTCACCTTGCGGCCCTGTTCGTGATCCTTCCCGAAGTTGCAGGCAGCCCCTTTGATTCGACACAGATCATCAACCTCTCCGCCTTCCACATCGGATTCCTAGGGCTGGGAGCACTCGTCTGTTTGCCCCTGGTTCTGCTGGGTGGGCGTGCGACCCCTGCGGGCATCCAGCCTGCCGAGGTGGGTATTCCCTCGGAGCCGCGACCGGCCCTGCGCCTCTACCCGCGGATTCTCTGTGGAGTCTTTGTTCTCAGCGCTGTGGGTTGCTTTTCAGGTGACCTAGGCCGGTCCCTGAGAGAGGGCATCGAGTGGGCTACGGGAACAAACCACTTCATGGGATACATCTATGAATCCCAACCGCTCGGGTGGGGCCTGATCGGCGGATTGGATGCGAGTGTGTATTGGTTGGGGTGGGGATTGCTGGCGGTTCCCATCGCGCTATTCACACTGGCGCGCCGGTCTGGGGGTGATAGCGTGCCTATCGTCATAGTGTTGGTCGCTCAGCTTGGTCTTGCCTTGACTCAGCGTCGGTTTGCAATGGAATTGGCTGCACCGCTTTCCTTTGCCCTGGGTTTGATGCTGGCCACGGCCTTGGCGAACTGGACCCGTCGGGCTCCCGCGATTGGATGGGGCTTGGCGATTCTCGTGCCGCTTCTTTGTCATTCGGCCACTGTGGATGCGACCCTGCGCCGGGGGAACGGCCAGGTTCCGCAAGAATCAGCGGCCCAGCAACGCGAGAGAGGTCTGCGCGGGCTGTGCCGTTGGCTGGGCGAAACGGATGCCCGATCGGAGGCGGTGCTTGCCCAATGGGATTTGGGGCACATGGTTGAGTGGGGGGCTGGGCGTCCTACCCTGGCCAATAACTTTGGCCTCTACTTAGGGGAGGACTCGTTCTTAGATCCGTGGCGATTCCTGATGCAAACCGAATTTGATCGGGCCGAGCAGTTGTGCGAGCAGCGCAGGGTGGGGCACGTACTCCTTGCGAGTGACTGGGAGCGCAATTGGGATACCATGGGGCGAGTGCTGGGCGGTGAGCTAGGGCTGAGTCACGGGGGGCTTAGCCTTGTGCGGCGACTCTTGCCCCTGAAGGATGAGCATCTCGCGGCCGCGATGCCTCAGCCGGGCTTCCTCCGCCTAGTGGCGCTCGGGGAACTGGCTCCCACGGGAGAGCCTTCGGGGTGGGTGTGGGAGGTCGTGCGCGGGGCGGTGCTTGAGGTTGAGGGCGATCCGGGGCAAGTATTGAGGGGGATGGTGCGGCGCCAATTCCGCGACATCCCGGGTGAACGGAAAAAGGACTACGTCTGGCTGGGCGCAGCCCTAGTGGACGCTTCGGGGCGTGCCCGTTTGAGGGTGCCATGGAGTACGGAGGACGAGAGTAGTGGCCGTGCTGCTGGGCCGCTTGAGTGGGCTGTGGGGGAGCGTGCGGGTAGCGTGCACGTGCCGCTAGACGCTGTTCTGGGCGGGGGCGCCCTCTAGCTCCCCCCGGTTGTGTCTGCAAGGGATGCGTCAAAACAGCGCTCTGGCTGGGCAATTCCCGGCTTGCGTGGCATGATGGGCCGCCCCTCGAAGCCCCGCCCCCTGCCCTTTGAGTCGGTCTCGCCCCACCTCGCAAGCCTGCTAGCCCCTGCAATCCATGACTATCCTTCGACGCTCCAGTCGGGTGCTCGGTCTGCTCACCGCCCTCGCGTTTCTACAGTGGCCCGCATGGGGCCAGGGGCCGAGCGTGATTCCCCACCAGCGGCTCGTCGATGAGGTCCTCGTTCGCAGCGGCCGGGCCGAGGCGAGTGCGGACACTTTTTCCACGGAGGAATTCCTGACCGAGGGTTACGTGCGCATCCGCCTCGGGTTGTTTGAAGTCCTGATGGACCGTGTCAGCGTTCGAGAATTGCAGGACGCCGATAACTTCGTCAAGGTATGCGTTAGCTTGCTGACCCTGCAGGAGTGCTGGCTCGACTGGGTTGAACCCAGTGTGGATGCAGACGCCCTCAAGTCCCTGCGCAAGGACTTCAAGGAACTGAAACGCTGGCTGGGCAAGGTGCGCGGGAGTCAAATCTCCAAACTAGCGAAGGGGTTGGAGGATTGGGGCGTAGAGGAGGAAAGTGACCTGTATGTGGGGCTGAGAACGCGAGCTTCTTTGCGTGCTGTTGCGGAGCGACTTGCAGAATCCATGGGTCGTGGTGCCTTCATGGGACTTGCGCGAGAGGACTCGCCGGAGTCCATAATCCTAGCACCCCGACGGAGGCCATTCGTGGAGTGGGTAGCCCTTGCCGGATGGGTCTATCCGGAACTGCGAGGTGGTTTCTGGCACGACGGAATCGCTGATTGGACCCAGTTCTACATGGACCGCTACAAGGTCATGGCTCTTGAGTTCGCTGCGCCGGGAGCCGGTGTGGCCAATTGGACTGCAGGCATGGCCATGAATTCCAGAGTGGACACGGGCATGGAGCAACAGCTCACCCAGTTGGCTTGCAACTCGCTCGTCGATAGCTATTACGGCGAGCGCATTCCCGAGTCTTTGGCGGGTGCACTGTCGGTCAATCTTGTCATCGATGTCTTTGGCGAGTGCCGGACTCGAGTCGACGGGGATTTGCGCACGCGCAGAACAGAGGCTTACGAGCGTTTTGTCCCCGGCGGACGCTCTGAGGGCGGTTGGTTACCGGCGATCTCCGCAGACAGCTGGTGGCGTACGGAATCGAACTACGGAGCCGATCGTTTTAGCGGACCCCTAAACATGGCCCAAAAAAATGGCTACAAGGACAGCCGCGACCGCATCCGAGCCTTCAGACTGCGCAATGATGCCGACAGCGCCAAATTCGTGGTGAAGGCGCCCTTCTTGGGGCTCGCGGCTGCGGAAATGCCCGTACCGCCCTCGAGTTATGTGGGGGACTACAAAGAACTCTTGCGCTCGTATCGCACCGCATTCGTCAATTGGTTGCACCATGAACGGGGCAACCGCGCTGAAGAGACCTTTGCTGCTCTGCTCGTTGAGCTCGCCCAAACTCCACAGGATTTGGAGGAAGTGCTAGCGGAGACCTATGGTCTCCCCCTCTCAACAGAGGAATTGACGAGCAAGGACCTAGAGGGCCAGTTCTTGCATTGGATTCTGAAGCAGTAGACCTAGGGCCCTGCGGAGGCTGCTGGCAGATGGGTGAATGGTGATTGTGGGGTCTCCCACATCACCCCTCGCAAGGCGTATCCTCACGCCCCATGCAATCCTTCGAACTTCTCGCCCTCACCCTGGCACTCGCCGCACTGACGGCTTGGCTCAATGTGCGATTCCTCAAGCTCCCCACGACGATCGGAGTGATGGTACTCGCCTTGGCTTTTTCGGGCTTGACCGTGTTGATAGCTCCCGAGTCATTGGAGCAGCAAACCCGTGACCTGTTAGTGCGCATGGACTTCGCTCACACCCTGCTCGATGTGTTGCTTGCCTTCTTACTTTTTGCGGGGGCAATGCACATCAAGCTCGACCGCCTCTATCGGCACAAGTGGATCATCGGCGGGCTCGCGACAGTGGGTGTCCTTGTGTCCACCTTCTTAGTGGGAGGCCTGCTCTGGGCGGCATTGCCACTGCTGGGGCTGGAGGTTCGCTGGATTGAGTGCCTCGTCTTTGGCGCACTGATTTCTCCTACGGACCCCATTGCAGTTCTCGCAATCTTGAAAGGAGCGAAGGCCCCCAAGAGCTTGGAAACGAAAATCGCCGGCGAGTCCTTGTTCAACGACGGCATTGGCGTGGTTGTGTTTCTCGTCATTGCAGGCTTGGCGGGAAGCGGCAGTGACTCCCACGGGGCCCTGGATGGATCAGGAATCTTGGCCTTGTTCGTGCGCGAGGTGGGGGGCAGTCTCCTCTTGGGCTGGATCGCTGGCAACCTGTGCGTGGCCATGCTCAGGCAGGTTGACCACTACCGCGTAGAAGTCTTGATGACCCTGGCCTTGTGCATGGGTCTGTACTCTCTGGCCTCGGCATTGCACAGTTCCGGCCCCCTCGCAGTGGTCATCGCCGGGCTCATGATCGGCAACGAGGGCAAGCGACTGGCCATGTCGCAGGTCACGGCGGATCGACTGGATGACTTCTGGGAGCTCGTTGACGAGATTCTGAATGTGGTGCTCTTTGTTTTCATTGGGATGGAGGTTCTCGTCCTCCCCTTCGGGTGGAGTCCTCTGATTGCTGGCGTCTTGGCGATTCCCTTGGTCTTGCTGGCACGCTTCATCGCTGTGGGGGGGGCCGTATCGCTGCTTCGTCACTGGCGACCTTTCACACCACATGCCGTCAAAATCCTCACTTGGGGCGGATTGCGTGGCGGAATCTCTGTGGCCTTGGCGCTGTCACTTCCAAGTGACCTTCCCGCTCGAGACTTGATCGTGACCATGACCTATGTGGTCGTCGTGTTCTCCATTATTGTGCAGGGGTTGACCGTGGGGCGGCTCGTGCGTTGGATTCCAACCGAAGACCTGAGGGCAGATGCGCCGATCCACTAACCCTGCGGGACTCAAGCGCATTCGAGTGCCGATGTCCAGAATCACTCTGGCGTTCAGCTTGGTCTGCGTGCACTCCTGCTCGTCAGGCCCGGAGGCCGAACGCGCGCAGGTGCGTCCCAATGTTCTCATAGTGATTAGCGACGACCTCTCCTCTGCGGCGACCTCAACTTGGGGGCTCGGAGGCCAAGGACTGGTGGAGACTCCTGGTATTGCAGCACTCGCTGAACGCGGGGTGGTGCTGGAGCGCGCCCTCTGTGCCTCTCCTTTTTGCACTCCCTCGCGCCAGTCCTTCCTTACGGGGCGTTGGCCCCACTCGAACCGCGTCACCCAACTGAAGTCCACGCTCCCCAAGGACTCGACCACCCTCGCTACGGTCTTCGGCGCAGCGGGCTATCGAACTGCGGCGATCGGGAAGATGCACTGGATGCGGACCCGAGTTGGGGACGTGAGCTTTGGATTCGATCACATCGCGGGCAAGATCGAGTGGGAAGCCCAGTTGTCCCTGGCGGAAAAGACGATTCTTGATGAATACAATCGTGGGTGGAGCAAGGCGAGCCGCAAGGGCTGGTCCATGTCCAATCCAGAGGGAAAGCCCTTGGACTTGGATGAAGAGCGCCAGCAGGCTCCTTACTTGCTTGGGGAAGCCGTGCAATTCATGGACGATGCGAGCCAGGATCCCTTCCTGGTGTTCCTCTCCCTCGGAGAGCCACACGCACCCTTTCACTACCCGCCGCGTTTGATCAAGTCCGTGGATCCACTCGCTCTTGAATTGCCTGATGTCAATCTCTCCGAGCAGGCACGCCAAGTGCCCGGTCTCGGGCAGATGATTGGCAGCCGCCGCGCTCTGAAGGGGCCGCTCACCGAGGAGGTCTTGCGGGGCAGTACTGCTGCCTACTTGCGATCCGTGCTTTGGATGGATGAGCAACTCGTCGCGTTAGATCAGTACCTTGAATCCAGCGGTCATTGGGAGGACACGATCGTGGTCTTTTGGAGTGACAACGGTTACTTCCTTGGCGAGCGGGGACACTTTGGCAAGAACTATCCATATCGCGAAGCGGTTGAAGTTCCACTCTCTATTGCGGGTCCGACTCTTCCCGCCAAGCGCAGCGCGAAACTCGCGCATGCCATTGATGTCTTCCCCACCCTCTGTGAATTGTGTGGTATCGATGGGCCTGATGACTTGCAAGGAGTCAGCTTGGTTCCCCTCTTGCGTTCAGGGCAAAACGTTCGCGGCGATGCCTATACTGAGTTTGTGGGGCAGATGGCCACGATTGAAACGGATCGCTGGAAACTCCACGTAGGCGCCCACGCCGCCGCAGGATGGGATCAGCTTTACGATATTCAGACAGATCCGGGAGAGACTCTCAATCTGTTCGCGGACCCGGATCGTGTGCAGGTGCGTGATGATCTTGCCCAGCGAATGCTCACTCTCTTGGCCGACACGCCCCCTGATGGGCTGGATCGGGCAATGTGGATTGCCTCCAACCCCGCGCCCAACGGGGGTCCATTCCCTGCGATTCGCCGTGCCTTGCAGGTCGTGGAAACCTCCAAGCCCATGGTCGCTCCCCGCCCCCAGAACCGCTAGCCGTAGGATCATTGCGCTGAGATCATTGCGCTGAGATCATTGCGCTGAGATCATTGCGCTGAGATCATTGCGCTGAGATCATTGCGCCGGGGGAGTAGGATTCGCCCTCCTTTCGCACTACCCTGTCGTTCATGTATCAGACCCTACGGATCCTGCCTCTGATTGTCGTCGCAGCTCTGGCTGCGTGTTCCGCGCCCACTGAATCGGTGATCTCTACCGAGCTTCCAGAGGTGCGCTACTATGTGATTGCTGACACATGACCCTTTTGCGTCAAAGTCCAGAGCGCCGTTGGCGAGCTGGCCACAGAGTACGAAGGTCGTGTGCGGTTCAACCTTGTTCCCCCTGAGGTAACCCTTGCCGCTGACGATGAGTTAGCCCTGTACGGGTTTACTGAGGCGCGGCATGGTCTCGTGGCTTTTGACAGGGGCGGCGTAGTGCGAGCCAAGATCCCTGGGCACACTTTTGGCCGACCTGAAATCGAAGAAGCCATCCAAGCCGCACTCCAAGGAGAGTAGTGGGTTCACTCGCTGACCGCCCATGGCCGCGCCTGAGTTAGACGCCCTGCGCATTGAGCGCAAGCCGAAGCCGCCCAGGCGATCGAATCCATGGCCGGGACGCGTGTTGTGGTTGGCAGCCTTGGCCCTGGGGGGCTGGCTGTTTGCCCGCCCAATTGGAGGGCTTCTCGACCGGGTCCGCTTGTTAGAGGTCGAATTGGTGAGCGTCGTCCAGCGCAGCCCGTCTCAGGATGCGGGTGCCGGTGGTGCGGCGGCCAATGGTTACGTGGTGGCACGAACCCGTGCGGCACTTTCTGCAGAGCGCCCAGGTCGGTTGGTTGAAATCCACGTGGAAGAGGGCTCGCGAGTGCAACGCGGCGACGTGGTGGCGCGCATCGACCACGAAGAACAAGACGCTAACCTAGAGCGGGCGGATGCTGAATTGGCCCTAGCTCAGCGAGGCGTTGATGTGGCCGGAGCCAACCTCGCACGGGCCGAGTTCGATCGAGGTCGACTGCAGGGGCAAGTCTTGATGGCGAGTGCGGAGCAAGAGCGTGCTCAAGCCCACCTCAACTTTGCCACGAAAGCGGTGCAACGCTTTGACACGTTGAGGGATGAGGGGGTCGTGGATCAGCACCGACTCGACGAGGCCATGCGTGATCGGGAGGCGGCCCAGGCGAGTCGGGCCGGGGCTCAGGCCAGTCTGGCTAGCGCTCAAGCGGGTCTTGAAGTGGCTGATGCAGAGATTCAAGTGGCGCGCCGTGCTGAGGCACAGGCACTCGCCCGAGTGGTGCGCGCCCGTACCGAGCGCGGCCAAGCCCTGGCTGCCCTTGAGAAAACCTATGTGCGTGCCCCCTTTGAGGGCATCGTCGTGAACAAAGAGGCTGAGGTGGGCGAAGTCGTGTCGCCCAACTCCCAGGGGGGGTCCACCGCACGAGGTTCGGTGGCCACCATGGTGGACTTTGCCAGTCTAGAGGCACAGGCCGAGGTGCCCGAGACCAGTCTCGCAGCGGTCCAAGAGGGAGCGCCGGCGCGCATCTACTTGGATGCCTTCCCTGATCAGCCCTATGAGGGCACCATTACGCGCATCTGGCCCACAGCCAATCGCCAAAAAGCCACGGTCGAGGTGCGGGTTTCCTTCCACGACCTCGATGAACGTCTGCGGCCCGAGATGGGTTTGCGTGTGGTTTTCCTCAGCCCAGCAGCCGTCCAGGCAGGAGCCCCGGAGGAAGCCGTCTTGATGATTCCTGCCGATTCGGTCATCAACCAGGCGGGTGAATCGGGAGTCTTCGTGTGGGAGCGAGGCGCCGTACGCTTTCAAGTGGTTGAGTTAGGACCTGCACGGGGTAGCCGCGTCGTGGTCCTGGCTGGCCTGCACGGTGATGAACAACTGGTGTTGTCACCGCCCGTCGAACTTCAGTCTGGACAACGAGTCCGCACCCAACGTTGAGCAAGTGCCTGTATGACCCATCCATCTGATTCAAACCTCGTCGTCGACCTGAGCGATGTGACCCGCTCGTACTCAAAGGGTGGGGAATCCCTCGTCGTGCTTGATCAACTCGCGTTTCAAATCGAGGAGGGAGATAGTGTTGCCATCATGGGACCATCGGGGTCGGGCAAGACGACTCTACTCAATCTCATCGGTGGTCTTGACCAACCCGATGCGGGATCGGTTCGTGTGGCCGGTGAAGAATTGACCGACCTTTCCCCTGCGGCGTTGGCGGAGTGGCGTGCCGGACACGTGGGCATTGTCTTTCAGGGGTTCAACCTGATCCCGGTGCTTTCGGCGTTGGAAAACGTTGAACTGCCCCTTCTCTTGGCCCCGCTCAGTCGCAGCGAACGCAGGGCGCATGCTCGGCACGCGTTGGAACTCGTCGGTCTTGCCGATCGGGCCGGACATAGACCGGGCCAACTCTCCGGAGGACAGGAGCAGCGCGTGGCGATTGCCAGGGCCATTGTGAGTGATCCCACCATCATCCTCGCGGATGAACCGACAGGAGATTTGGACAGGGCCTCGGCGGACGCTGTCTTAGAGCTACTCTCACGCTTGAATGAAGAACTGGGGAAAACGCTAGTCATTGTGACCCACGACCCTCTCGCTGCGCAGACCGCCAAACGCAGCGTTCATCTAGACAAGGGCCGCTGGGCTGTCCCCGCAGGTGCGGCCGACACAGACAACGCTTCCTAGCCATGCCGGTTCGCCTCGTTTTCCGCAATCTCCTGCGGCACAAGCTACGCACCTTCCTCACGGTGGGCTCCCTCGCCATCGCGGTGTTCTTGATGTGCACCCTGCGAGCACTCGTGGTGAGCTTGGACGCCGGAGTTCGCAACGCCACCAGTGACCGTCTCGTGGTGCAGTCGGCTGTCAGCCTCTTCGTAAACTTGCCTGCGTCCTATGTGAGCAAGTTGGAAGCTGTGCAGGGGGTCGATAATGTGGCCCGATTGCAGTGGTTTGGCGGTTACTACCAGGACCCTTCAAGTTTCTTTGGCCAGTTTGGGGTGGATCCAGAGGAGTTCCTTGAGATGTACCCTGAATTCAAAATCATTGAGGGTTCGACTGAGCGATTTTTCAAGGAGCGCACGGCCTGTCTCGTGGGCCGCCAGACCGCTGAGAAGTACGGCTTCAAGGTGGGGGACACGATTCCACTGATTGGCACCATCTTCCAGCGACTTGATGGAACTCCCTGGGAGTTTCAAGTGGCGGGAATCTACGAGTTGGAGTCCATGGTCTGGGATGAGACCACCATTTTCTTCCCGTTCAAATACTTGGAGGAGAGCCTCCTCGGCGGTGCGGCCAGTGGCCCGTCTGGGTCGGGTGTCATCTACATTCATCTTGAGCCCGGCGTGAATCCGATCAACGTCGCCGCAGAAGTAGACGGGATGTTTGAGAACGGCCCTCAGCGGGTCCAGACCACCACGGAGTCTGAATTCAATGCTCAGTTCGTCTCCATGATCGGCAACATTCCATTCTTTGTAACGACCATTGGTGGTGGCGTCTTGGCCGCCATCCTCTTGGCTGTGATCAACACCATGCTTCTTGCTGGGCGAGAACAGCGCCATGATGTGGGCGTCTTGAAGGCACTTGGATTCTCCAATCCTTCGGTGTTTGGGATCCTCTTAGGACAGGGAGTGATCCTGTGTGCTGTGGGTGGCGGACTGGGTATCGGCCTTGCGATCTTTAGCGGGCCAGGTATGGCTTCGGTTCTAGGGACGATGTTCCCGGGCTATGAAATGACTCCGGCCATTCTCGGCAGCGCTGCAGCCCTTGCCTTGTCTATGGGGGTATTGGCAGGGTTCTTGCCTGCTGCGGCTTCGGTCAAGTTACACGCAGTCGACGCTTTTCGGAGGGGTGCCTGATGAAGCTTGTTCCCTTGAATTACAACCTGCGCAGTTTGCTGGTGCGCCGCAGTACAACTCTACTCACGGTGATATCGATCGGTGCCACGGTCGCCGTGATCGCAGGAGTGCAGGCTCTGCAGCAGGGCTTCGTTACGTTATTTGAGCAGGGCGGGCGACCCGACGTGGCCGTGTTCTTGAGACCGGGTGCCACGACGGAGAACCAATCGGGGTTCACCAAAGAGAGTGCCGAGTACATCCTCAAGAGCACGCCCGAAATCGCGGTGGATGAGAATGGCCAGCCCCTGGCTGGCGCTGAGAATTACATGGCCGTGCGCCTGTTCAAGTTGGGAGGTGGTGAGACCAACGTGCCCGTTCGTGGGGTTCAGCCCATGACGATGACCATCCGTGCCGATGATTTGCAGATTCTGGAGGGGCGCACTTTCAAGCCCGGCCATGATGAGGTCATCGTGGGGGAGAACCTCAGCCGACGCATCAAGGGCTGCCAGATTGGCGAGGTCATCCGCTTGAACACTGTGCCTTTCACGGTGGTGGGGATCTTCACTGATGAGGGCACCTTCTCCTCGGAGATCTGGGGTGATCTGGATCGGATGGGGGTGGCCTTGCAGCGCACGGTCTACAACCGAGTCATCGGCGTACTTGCTGAGGGTGTGGACCCCCTGGAGTTTGCTGAGTTGATGGAGGATGATTCTCAAGTCCCCTCGAAGGTGATGACCGAGGATGCCTATTTGAGATCCCAGACGGGCATGCTGAGTGCAACGCTTTTGGGTTTGGCGGGATTCCTAGCCGTCATCATGGGCGTGGCGGCCGTGTTCACGACCATGACGACCATGCAGGCTGCACTCGCTGCTCGCACCCACGAAATCGGCATCCTTGCCTGCCTTGGATTTCGGCCCGTGGCGATCATGCTTTCCTTCTTGTTTGAATCCCTAGTCTTGGGTCTCTTCGGGGGACTCGTTGGGATTGCATTGACCCTGCCTCTCAATGGAATCGAAACGGGGACGACCAACGTCGTAACCTTCACTGAGATCGCATTTGCCTTCCGCATCACACCCCATGTCTTGGGGACAGCCATCGTCTTCTCAACCTTGCTTGGGCTTGTAGGGGGGGTGGTGCCAGCCTTTCGGGCGGCTCGCATGAGCGCCGTGGAATCTCTGCGCCGCGGCTAGGCTGCACCCCGTTCCCGCCGGGGTTTTCGCTTCGATAGGGCTGCGGGAGGCCGGTTGCCGTTACGGCTTGGCGGGAAAAACAACACGGCTGCGATGTCCGCTGTGGCTAATGCTGCGCACGCCAAAAAATGCCCCATCCGCAGTGACTCCCTCGACGGTGGCACGGACGAAACCAGAGCGGTTCCCCTGTGTTCTAGGGACGCTCACTTCAGGGCCGACCGCTTGATGACCCTCCCAATCGGGAGCAGTTGTGTCGCGCCAGACGATTTCATAACCCGCTAGGGTGGGATCCTCTACGGGTGTCCATGAAAGCTGAGTGTCGTAGGACACCGCAGCGCGCATGAGCAACCGAGTTGGGGGCGGTGGGGCAAGGGCCCATTCAGCCAGGGCGGCGGCATTGACCTGGGCGACAAGGGCCATGTAATTCGCATCGACGCCGCTGACCGTGTCCCCGTACTCGACTCCATCCACCGTGCGCAGGTCTTGGTGCTGGCGGCGGTAGTTTTCATTGGCCTCGCTCAGTCGCAGGGCCGGCACTCCATTCTCGTGAAATGGGATGTGGTCACCTCCCCGCCCAAAACGATCCAGTCGAAAGATCAGGCGCAGATTAGCTCGGGAAACGTAGCGTCGTGCACTGGCACCGACCGCTCGGGCGAGTTCGCGTGAGTCTGAGTGCAGCCCCTCGGCCCCCGAAAAACAGCGCACTGTCTTGGGGTCAACAACTCCGTTGCCGCCGTGGATGTTTCCCACGATGTCATTGGTGATCATGCCGGCTACATTGAGTCCCTGCTCGTTGGCCCACTGGGCAAGATGTTTGGCACCGAAAAGCCCTTGTTCCTCCCCTGCGACACATACAAACATCAGGTTGGCGGAGTACTCGCCTCGACTCATCACACGGGCCAGTTCAAGAACGACTGCGGTCCCGCTGGCATCGTCGTTTGCACCCGGCGCCAGGCTGGCCGCATCGGTCCCGTTGCTGGCCCGCGAGTCGTAGTGGCCCGAGACCACATAGGTGCGGCCAAGCGGGCCCACATCCTTGCCAGGAAGAAACCCCACCAGGTTCACCATCGGCACCTGCCCCAACCCGCGCACATCGGCCGTGAAGTGTTGCTCGCTCACCTGCAGTCTGCCATCACTGTCCGTTGCGATCTGATCGAGTTCCCCTCGGATCCATCGCCGAGCCGCACCGATTCCCTTGTTGGGCGAGTCGTGGGAGGAGGCGCTATGGCGCGTCTCAAAACTGACCAGTGACTCAACGGTTGAGAGTAGACGGTCTGGGGCGATGGCCTCCAGCAAGCTCGGGATCGGATCGTCGATCACGAGCCCGGCCGGGCACACACTAAGAATGAGGGCAAGGTGCATGGCAGCTAGCTTAGCGAATTGGCTGTTCTGCCCGGATGATCTAATGGCAACGCCTCACTGCCCATTGGCGACTCCCCTCAACCCAGAGTGATTGAATCCCTCTAGTCTGCACCCATGCGTTATCCCGTTTGTCTTTGTACAGCCCTGTTGGCCGCTGTTTGCGCTTCCGATGCCCACGCTCAACTCCTCGCCACCTGGGCGCAGAAGATTGACTCGACGGATGGGGGCTTCACCGGTCCCCTCGATCCTGCTGACCGTTTCGGGCGATCCATAGTCGGCATTGGTGACCTTGACGGAGACGGGATCACGGATGTGGTTGTCGGTGCGCGTTCCGATGATGATGGAGCGACGGATGCTGGGGCTTTGTATGTCCTGTTCATGAACAGGGACGGCACCGTGCGCGCCGAGCAGAAGATCAGCGCCCTGAGCGGAGGCCTCGCGGCGGGGAGTCTCGATGCATCGGATTACTTTGGCTATTCCATCGCGCCCCTTGGAGACCTCGATGGAGATGGTGCCGTAGACATCGCAGTGGGCGCGCCGAACGACGATGACGGAGCCCAGAATGCGGGCGCAGTCTATGTGTTGTTCCTCCATCCCAATGGAACGGTCAAGGCTCAACAGAAGATCAGTTCAACGGTGGGCGGCCTGGGAAGTTCTCTTCTCAATGCCGGCGACAACTTTGGCATTGGACTCGGCAATCTGGGCGACCTCAATGGGGACGGCATCGTCGATATTGGAGTGGGGGCTTCGGGTGATGACGGCGGTGGAATGAACCGCGGCGCCGTCCACCTCGTCAGCTTGCGCCTTTCGGGTCGCGTGAAGGGGCTTTGGGAGATATCGGACGGTGTGGGTGGCTTTGGCGGCAGCCTCGATAACGGCGACAGCTTTGGCGGGCGCGGATTGAACCTCTTGGGTGACCTCGACGGGGATGGCATCTCCGAGATTGGCGTAGGGGCATTCCGCGATGACGATGGTGGCCCCGATCGAGGCGCATTCTGGGTGCTCTTCATGGACGCGAGCGTTCAGGTGACCGCTTGGCAGAAGGTCTCGCAAACCGCTGGTGGCTTCACGGGCACCCTCGGCGACGGGGATCTCTTCGGTATGTGCCTTGCACCCTTGGGAGATGCCAATGGCGATGGTGTGCCGGATCTCATCACCGGTTCCAACCGCGACGATGACGGCGGCGCGGACCGTGGAGCTGTTTATATCCTGCACATGAATCCAGACGGAACGGTGCAGGAGACGATCAAGATCTCGTCCTTGCAGAATCCCTTTGCGGACCTCTATATCGTGGACGGGGAGCGCTTCGGGCGTGCCCTGGGCGTGATCGGTGATTTGGCAGGAGACGGATCCTTGACGATCGGGGTGGGGGCCGGTGCCGGTGGTGGCAATGGCGGAGCCGTGTGGCTCCTGACTTTCGAACGACCCGTGGGCACCCAGTACTGTGTGGCCACGCCCAACTCGACCGGGGTGCCTGCACCCATCCTCGCCACGGGCCGCACAACGGCTAGCCAGGGACCGCTGAAGCTACGTGCGAGCAATCTTCCCACGAATCAGTTTGGGTACTTTATCTCCAGCTTGAGTTCGGGCTTCGTCCCCAATTTTGGAGGCAGTGATGGAAATCTGTGCGTGGGCTCGCCGCTCATTCGTTATGTGAAAGCGGTTGGGTCTTCGGGATCCGATGGCGTGGCGATCGTGCCGGTGGATCCCACGGCTCCGCCGAACGGTCCCGCCTTGCAGGCAGGCGAGACTTGGTACTTCCAATACTGGACGCGGGACACGAGTCCCACCACTACATCGAATACCACTGACGGCGTGTCCGTCGTGTTTCAGTAGGTGAGCTCGAGGCCTGCGGCCTAGTCATCTTCGCCATCCGCATAGCCGAGGGCGCGCATGGCTTCTAGCTCGGCAGCGGCGTCGGCGCGCTCTTGGTCGGAGAGGCCTTCGGTAGAAGCCCCTGGGTCGACTAGGCCCATGGCTTGGCGATGCTCGGCCATGGCATCGACTAGGGTGCGCAGGTCGTGCGGGGGAGGCGTTCCGGTGAGGGGCTGGAGTTCGCCCGGATCGCTGACCCGGTCGTACAACTCATAGACGACCCCAGTGCCCAGGCGACGCCGGACGAGGGTACGGGTGGAATCGCGGGCGACGAACATCTTGCCCGCATGACCTGTTGGCGCGCACTCTGCCCCTTGCTCTTCCTTGCAGTGGCTGCTCTCGCCAGTCAGGACTGCGTGCCCCGGTCCTGTGAGGATTGAGTCGAGCCCATCGGCACCGGCTAATCCGGGGCTTCCCATCCATTGAAGCAGGGTGGGAGCTACATCCTGCAGACTGACGAGTCCAGAGCGAACCTCGCCGGCTCGGGCTGATTGGGGTAGTCGGATGATGAGCGGGATGTGGAGTTGTTCTTCGAATGCTGTCGTGCCGTGGTCGAACCACAGCCCGCGTTCGTCGAAGCTCTCGCCGTGGTCGGCATTGAAAACGATCCACGCGTCGTCCATGCGCTGGGTGTCGCGCAGTGCGGCGAGAATCATACCCACCTGCAAGTCTGCGTGGTGGACGGCTTCTTCGTAGCGGTGCGTGTAAAACTCAAGGGCAGAGATGCCGGCGATGCGTTGGTAGCGGGCATAATTGGCGAGCTGCTCGGGGTTGCGCTCCCAGTCAGGGCTGGGCTGGATCTGTTTCCAGCGCTTGAGTGGACCGTGGGGGTCGAACGTGTGGAACCAAAGAAACACCGGCCCCTCTTGGGCCTGCAGCCATTGGGCGGCTGCTTGGGCAGTTTTTTCACCGTGGCGCTGTGGAGTCTTGGGGCAATCGTAGGTGTCGAATCCCCGCATGAGTCCCAATTGAGGGCGCAGGGTGAAGCCAGAGACGAAAGCGCCGGTGCGGTAGCCGAGGTTTTGCAGGTGCTCGGCCAGGGTTGTGATGTCATCGGCGAGAGGAGAGCCTCCACGAAACAAGTTGAGAACAACCCCGTGGCGTCCGGGACGGCGACCGGTGTGCAAGGAGCAGAATGCGGGGCCGGTGACGCTGATGGGGGAGTAGGCCTGCTCGAACAAGATGCCGTCGGCAGCGAGGGCGTCGATGTTGGGGGTGCGCTTGCCCCCGGATGGACTGTAGGCACCCACGTGGTCCGCACGCAGGGTGTCGACTGAAAGGATGACGACGTCGGGTGTGCGTAGGTCTGGGGTGGCGGGCTGGCAGCCCCCGATGAGGGGGGCTAAGAGTGCAAGCGTGGCGGGGCGCATGGTGGCAATGTACCAAGGCAGAATCCTCCGTGCCCATGGGAGATTGTCCCTTGGCTAGAATCTTCAACATGAGCCTCAAACACACTCGCTTTCGTCTGGCCCTCATGCTGATGGGGCCGCCTTTGCTGGCACAGGACTTTACCCCCAACTACGAAGAGTCTGCCGTGCCGGAGTACTCCCTGCCGGACCCCTTACGCATGGAGGATGGTCGTGAGGTGCTGAATGCGGAGCAGTGGCGCCTCCAGCGACGGCCTGAACTCCTGGGCCTGTTTGAGGAGCACGTGTATGGAGCCCTTCCCGCTCCTTCACCGTCCGTTGAAGCGCGCGTCTTGAATACCACCGAAGTGTTCGAGGGTCGGGCCGTGCGGCGCCAAGTGGCGCTTGAGGTGCAGGGCAAGACCGATGGACCCATTCACCTGTTGATCTACAGCCCCAGTGGGGTGGAGGCCCCGCCGCCTGCTTTCTTGGGCCTCAATTTCAAGGGCAACCACACCGTGCATTCCGATGACGGCATCCTGCTCGCTCACCTGTGGACTCGTCTGGATTCCCAACTCGGCTGGCACCACGTGGAGGCAGGGGAAGTCTCGAGGGGTTCGCGCCAATCGCGTTGGCCGGTTGAGCGCATTCTCGATCGTGGCTACGCCCTTGTGACAGCCTACTACGGGGACATCGACGGCGATTTCGATGATGGATTCAAGAATGGCGTGCATGGGGCGTTTCTCGCCTGTGAACCCGGGGCGCTGGAGCGAACACCCGCATCGTGGGGGGCAATCAGTGCTTGGGCCTGGGGGCTCTCGCGTGCGTTGGATTACCTCCAATCAGATCCGCTGGTGGATGGAACCCGCGTGGCTCTGCTGGGGCACTCCCGCCTCGGCAAGACGGCCCTTTGGGCAGGTGCCCAAGACGAGCGTTTCGCCATGGTGATCTCCAACAATTCCGGTTGTGGTGGGGCAGCTCTGAGCCGTCGCCAATTCGGTGAGACCGTCAAGCGCATCAACGACTCGTTTCCCCACTGGTTCTGCCAACGGTTTCGTGTTTACAACGAGAACGAGGACGCCCTGCCCGTCGACCAACACCAGCTCATCGCCCTGATCGCCCCCCGCCCAACCCTCATTTGCAGTGCTGAAGAAGACCGGTGGGCGGACCCCAAGGGGGAAGTCCTTGCGGCCCATGCTGCGGCCCCCGTGTTCCGCCTCCTCGACTCCGCCCCATTACTCCATCACCTTCGGCCAGGGAAGCACGATGTGACTGCTGAAGACTGGACGACCTTCTTGGATTTTGCGGACCGCGAGCTTTGATTGAGGGCCGTGGATCGACTGGCTAGCTTCGTGACGCCTCCGCTGACTTTTCTAGTCGCTGAGAGACCGATTCCTGTTAGGCAAACCGTCGCCGATACAACTGGGCATTGGCCAGCATGAGGGCTAAACCGGCCCCGTAGAGAACGGCTAACTGTGGCCACAGGCCCGCTAGGTCTTCGGTTCCCAACAGGCCCTTACCGTACCAGAGTAGGCCATGATAGGCGTCCATGGCGTAGGCCGTGATGGTGAACAGGCCTGCAGTTTGAAACCAGTCGGGCGTGACTTCGCGCGGGAACCACGCGCCACCGAGGGCGCTCATCAAGAGGATGATGAGGGTCGAGACCCCTTCCATTTGTTTGCGTGTGCGGCAGGCCGTGGCGAACAGGAGCCCTAACCCGCTGGAAGCCAGAATGACGCCGCCGGAAATGGCCATCAGCATGAGAGGTTCGGCGAAGACAGGCACAGCGAACACAAACTGGCCGTACAGGAAGAGCAGTGCGAGTTGCATACCGCCGATAGCGGTCAAGGTGAGGAGTTTGCCGAGCAGGACGGCGCTGCCCGCGCTAGGGGCGAGGCGCAGGCGCAGGAGGGTGCCCGCTTCGTCTTCTTCCATCAGAGTTCCGCCTGCAGCGGTCATGCTGAACATCAACATCATGACCGCGACGGCGGCGACAGCATGGGACCCTCCGGCACTGCGGGGCATGCTCGGTCCAACCCTGGTGCCCCCGGCCACATCTTCAGTCACAAGCCCGAGCATTGCCGGCAAATCTTGCATAAAGTCGAAACCACCGTCGCCCTCCAATGGGTCGCTGACGGTATCTGCCTCCAACCCCTGGGGATCAACTCCTCCGGTCAGAGAGTCCGCAATGAGCAGCGCTCCCATCTGCGACCAGGTACTGTCCATCAACGCCTCAGCTTGACCACGGCTCGCCCCCTGCCACCCGAGCATGTCCATCACCCGCGGAATCAGTCCAGAGCCGGCCGAGGTCGTTGCCGATTCAAACAGAATGGGGATCAAATTGCCCTGAATGACCTGGAGGGCGAGGGGTTGGGAGGGATCTCGGAGCAAGATCAGGCTGGGCAACACGCCCTGTTGGCTGGTCTTGCCAAAACCGTTGGGGATGACCAGAGCGGCAGCCGATTCACCACCGGCGACTTGGCGCCGTGCTTCGCGGGTTGGCAGGGGGCGTAGGCCGCTGGAGTCCTCAAGGAGTGCGAAGAGTTGCGCACTTTCAGGGCTCTGATCGCGATCCTCGACCAACAAGTCCATGCGCTTCATGCCCCCCGAGGATGGGTCGGAGGAACCCCCTCCGCCCATCATTCCCGCCATCGCCGAGCCAAAGACTGTGGCCAGAACGATGGGCAGGACGAGAGTTAGCAAGAGGGCTGAACGATCGCGGAAAAACAGGCGCAGGTCCTTGAGGGCTAAGAGTCTGGCGGTTTCAAGCATGGTTGGTGTCAGTCCGTCTCATCCCGCAGGGCATGACCGGTAAGGGTGAGGAAGATCTCTTCCAGTCCGAGTGTGTCGTCTGATTCAACGATTGCGATGCCCGCAGCCTGGAGTATTCCCCGGGCCTGTGAACTCTGGGAGGGATCTTCAAGTTGAAGGCCGTGGCTCGTGAGTCCTTTGTGTTGTGAGGCCTGCCGTAATTCTGACAAGGACCCGGTCGCGACCGAACGGCCGTGGTCCATAATTACAATTCGGTCGCACAGGCGCTCGACTTCTCCCATTTGATGGGTGGTGTACAGCAGGCTCATGCCGCCCGCATTCATCTGGGCGATCATCTCAAAGATGTGGTTGCGCGATTGGGGATCGACTCCGACGGTCGGCTCGTCAAGAAGACATAGTTCGGGCTCGTGCAAGAGTGCCGCGACGATGTTGAGTCTGCGCTGCATTCCACCGGAAAAGGCGTGCACCTTGTCGCTCTTGCGGGTGCTCAGTCCCGAAGCTTCTATACCCCAGTTGACGCGCTCTTTGATTTGGCGTGAGGGAACTCCGTAGATCTTGCCGAAGAAGGCAAGGTTCTCTTCTGCTGTCAGATCGGGGTAGAGGGCGATTTCCTGGGGAACGACCCCAATGCGCCGACGAACTTCCTGGCCTTGGGTGGCGGGGTCGAACCCATAGACGTCAACCTGTCCTTCGTCGGCGGAACAGAGGGTCGAAATGATCTTGAGTGCCGTTGTCTTGCCTGCACCGTTCGGCCCCAAGAGTCCCACGCACTCTCCGCGCGCAATGGACAGATCGAGTCCAGTGAGCGCTGGTTGCTGCCCGTAGCTCTTCTTGAGGCCGAGGACCTGGACGGCGTGTGTTGACTGTTCAGCCATGGCTTGAGCATAGATCGACTCGGCAGTCCAATCCACGTTGAGGAGCTCTGGCCTCAACCGGGATGGAGTCTGAGTGAATAGCGATTCATCAAAGTACGCAAAGCCAGTCCGCCAAGGACCGTTTAGCCCACCGTGGGTGGGCTGGGGACATCAAGTCCCTTTTTTCTAGCGCGGCTAGCCAATCAGCCTAGAATCCAACGATGCGACGATGGATTCCGACCCTCATGCTTCTAACGGGTTGCGCGACTTCTTCGGTGGAGGAGTCGAGTGATTTGTTTCTTCCGACTAGGCCTATCACGGAGACCACGGGACCTGCGCGCAGGCAGGCCTCACTCATTCCGCCCTCGGAGCTGATCTTTCTGGGAGTCCTGACAGGATTGTACGAGGACGGAGTTCGCAACGATGTCGTCGAGCGCATGATTCGCGTGGATGAAGTGACGGGAATGCCCTTGTCCTTTGTGTTTGCTTGCCCCGCCTGTATGCCGGCGTTCGATGCCCTGCGCGCCTATCAGAGCCGACCAGGCTTCTATCGGTCTAAACTGGAGGCGGACACGTTCGGGCCCGGGCTGGGAAGGCGCCTGCGAGAACGAGTTCTCAGCGAAGAGGGTGCCGTGCATCGAGCGGCGGTTCAGGATCTGATCTCCCGCTGGGTGGACGCCTTTGTGAGTCGGCTGGAGTGGGGACAAGGCGAGCATGAAGCCCTTGCTAAGCAGTTGGAAGAGTATCGGGTCAAGGGGACCGCTCTCTTGGAGCAGTATCAACAGGGCGGTTCTGAAATCATTCGCTCGGCACCGGATCTGCCCGAATCGACCCGGGAGTACTACAGGCAAGCTGCGCGCGTCTATGCGGATTGGGTGGCATGTCCAACCTGTGAGGGAGTGCAGCGCTCCTCCGGTGCGATGCCCCTAGGCAGGCTTCCCAGCGAGTACGGTGAGCGTCGCTAAGGAAGGGCGACCTCCTCATGATGCGGATCGACAGGGAGAGTTAACCCGGGACGGGGAGGGTCCCTTGGCAACCTCTCGACCACCGTTGACAGCATAGGCGCCGGTGTTGGGATCTTAGGAGCTGGTTGAGTGCGTCGAATGAATCCTCCCCAGCGGACCGCAACCCTGATTCACCCGACTCCCATGAATCCCTTCCGCTACACATTGCAAGCCGTGCTGAGCATGGCTCTCCTGTCATCCGCATTCTCCCAATCCACGCTCGATGGGCGGCCATGGCTGCTCAGGCTTGAGCATACCGGGGGAACAACGCTCAACGGGGTGCCCTATCGTTCCTCTACGCGGTTGCTTGCCAGTTGGCCGCCGTCGCCGAACCCGCTGGCGGAGCACCGCATGTGGGTGGTGGATGAGGGAACGGGCGAATGCCGGGACATTCGACTCCCTGGACCGACTACCGAATACATATTGGAGGATTTGAAAGCCGAGACGGTTTACACCGTTGAGCTTCGATCAGTGCTTCCCTCGGGTCGGGTCCAATCCCACTTTCGAGCGCAGGCCCAGACTCCTAGAGAGACTTGGCAATTGCGAGGTACCGGCAACACCATGGACTCTTGCGACATCATCGTTTCCGATGGAAACGTACTGGCGTGGCCCATTCTCTATGGAGCCGATGCGCCGGCGGCCCTCGCTGGGAGGGTGAGGCTCTACTACAAGATTTTCCCCAAGTATGATGACAGGGCTGCATGCGCCCTGGGGATCACCTCGGGACTAGCGACTTCCAATCCTGATTCGGTGGCCTACTTTGACACCGAGCCAGGATTCGGATTGCGTCAGCCCAATGCTGGCACCCCACTTGTTGAGCAGGTCGCCGCTACACATGGGGTTCCCATGAGCGCTTCCATGGGGGGCGGGATACGGCTTTTCTTCGAGGCGAAGGGGAAGGATAAAAAAACTCGCTACATGTACTTGGACTCGCAAGATGGCGAGTACGGACAGGACTTTCATCCCGATAGTCCGACCATCGTTCAGAGGAAAAGCGATTACAACACCGGAGGCCCCGCAGAGCCGACCCTCGTCATCGGAGTGAAGGGCAATCCCAATGACTCGACGACCGGCATGATCAATGCACGCCAATCCAAGATGGGTTGGCCCAATCTTGACCAGTGGCGCTGGGATGGCAAGGTCGGGACGTTCATCGTTGTGACGGGCCAAGATTCATGCGGGACCACCACAGACGGGTTGTTTCATGGGAAGTGGAACGGCTCAACCTTTGACATCACCCAGGATGCGGGAGGTTGTCCCATTCCGGTGGCCCAGCACGGACACGGCCCGGTGTTGCAGCACCTAGGGGATTACCGTTACAAGCTGTATTGGGAGGACTCGACCAACGGCAAGACGGGCAAACCCTTGCACCAGATCTACGCCAATGCCGCCCTCACGGGAAGCCCAACGACGGTGGAGCTAGGAGACTTCGAATCTGAGTTCCAAGCGCGCGAGGTGGATTTCCTGTGGCCGGACGGCACCCTGCTCGATGTCGACAGCGAAAGCGCCCTCGGAGACCACGCCATCCTTTGCCCAGACGGAACGATTGATGTGCAGGTGATGTATTTGAATCTGACTCCTGTTTCAGGGCCCTTCGTTGGACTAGGGATGGCCGTACTGTTGAATCCGTAGTTCGACTAGGCGGGTAAGGGGTGTCGACGCGAGCCTCGTGCCTTTCAGCCTGAAGATTGGCAGCCCGAAGAATGGGCAAGGGGTTCCCCACGGACTCCAATTGAGAATCCTCGGGGAGGACCCGTTCGGCAGTGTTGCACAGCGAGGCGTGCTGGAATGCTCCCGCCGCTAGCGCGTGTGAACTGCCGTATACTTCAGGGGTCGGCCCATGCGTATTCTCGCTCTCACAGTACTTCTGACTTGTCCCGCCCTCGCGCAAACCGAGCGTTTGAAGCTGCTCGCGCTTGATGGGGACGCGGGCAGCCATTTTGGGTACTCGCTGGGCGTTGGGGAGGAGGTTTGCGTGGTGGGAGCGTGGCGAGATAGTGACTTGGGAACTTGGTCGGGCTCCGCCTACATATTTGACCTGGTGTCAGGGGCGCAGACCTTCAAGCTTCTTCCGTCCGGCGGCCGGGCGGGGGATCGCTTCGGCTGGTCAGCAGGAGCGAGTCGTGGGCTCGCCGTGGTGGGAGCCTACGGAGATGATGCGGGTGGGCCCGAGGCTGGGGCTGCCTATCTCTTTGACTTGGACAACGGTAGAGAACTGCTCAAACTTGTGGCTCGCGATGCGCTCCCAGGGGACAGGTTCGGTTGGTCGGTGGCCTTGGATTCCAATTGGGTCGTTGTGGGTGCGCCGGGCGATCCCAATGGTGGAGGTGCGAGTGGAGCAGTGTATGTATTCGATGTGGCGAGCGGTGTGCAACTCTTCAAGCTCCAGGGTCCTGGATCGGGTACCGATACCGGGTTCGGACGAAGCGTTGCCCTAGGCGGCGGCCGCATTCTCGTCGGCGCGGATCAAGACGACCAAGGTGGGGCAGATGCGGGGGCGGCCTATCTGTTCGACGCGGCCACTGGTGCGCTCCTCTCAACCCTCTTAGCCAAGGACGCTGCTGCTGGGGACTTCTTTGGGACCTCGGTGGCCCTCGATGTGTCAGTTGGGAGTCCGATGGCGGTGGTGGGAGCGCCCAATGACTTTGCGAAGGGAGCTCGTAAGGGATCTGCTTACCTCTTTGATGGGGCAACGGGCAAGCAACTCGCCAAGCTGCTTGCCAGTGACGGTGAGGGTGGCGATCGCTTTGGTCAATGCGTTGGACTGGACGGGCTCACGGTCATCGTGGGCGCCTATGGGGACAGTGATGCGGGGGACAAGTCGGGTTCGGCCTATCTATTTGACGTGAGTTCTGGGTTGCAGTCCTCCAAGCTCCTGGCCAGTGACGGAGCCCCGTGGGATTTCTTCGGTAATGCGGTGGCCGTGCGGGGTGCGATGATCCTTGTGGGAGCCGATCGTGATGATGATCAGGGCCAAGATGCGGGGGTGGCCTTTGTGTTCGACAATCCCCTTGTGGACTGCAACGCCAACGGCGTGCCGGACTCTATCGACATCTCTTCAGGCACAAGCCCCGATTGCGATGGCAATGGTGTCCCCGATGAGTGTGACTTGTTGGATCCCACCCTCGACTGGAACGGAGATGGAATCCTCGATGTGTGTGTTTCGGCGAACTATTGCAGTGCCAACCCAAACTCGAGCGGCCAGGCTGGCCGCATGTCCCTTGCCGGGTCGCCCCTAATTGTGGACAACAACCTCACCCTGGCCGCCTCGGGATTGCCCGTATCCGAATGGGGCTATTTCCTCATGTCCATGGCTCAGGGTTTTGTCCCCAATGTGGGCGGGACGGCGGGAAATCTCTGCCTAGGGACTCCGCTCTACCGATTGAACCGGCCGCCCAGTGGAGCGGTCCAGAACTCGGGTCCCACGGGATCGTTCAGTGTCTCCCTTGATCTTCAGCGTCTGCCCCAGGGCTTGGGCGTCACCCCCGGCGACACTTGGAACTTCCAAGCGTGGCACCGTGATACTCCAACCAGTACGTCGAATCTTACGGACGGCATCTCTGTGATGTTCCGCTAGGCGCGTTAGCGTAGACCTGCGCCTATTGGCTCAAGCCCCTGCGGATGGCCCCCGCTAGTCCTTCGGGATCGGCCGTCCCGATCCGAAAGTGCTCGCCGTTGGTGTAGGTGAGCTCCACGGCATCAAGACCTTGGATGTTCCAGAGCCAACCCCGGGGCGTGAGTCGAATGCCGAATCCGTACCACCACCGATTGCGCACGGGATCGGCTGACACGATGCGGTCCATGGGAATGCTGCGCCTAATCAGCCCGATGCCAAAGCTCAGTTGCACCGAAGTTTCTTCCACACGGATCTTCAAGCTGCCAAAGACCAGAACGATCAAAAAAAACAATGTGGCCAGAATGGAACGAAATATCTGCCCTTCGGGGACGCCACCCAAGAGGCTGACTCCGGTGAGGGTTAGGGCTCCGAGGAGTAGCGCTCCTCCAACGTAGTAGCCGATTTGTCTGCGCTCATAAACCATAGTCACTGTTTGCGGGGGGGATGCCTGTATGCCGTTCGAACGGATGTATTAGAGCACAGTCGCAGGAGCGGACCCTTCACATTTCTTTACCAGCACCCATCGATGCGTTTAGTCTGGAGCAGCGGTCAGCGGATGGATGCACAAGCATCGCTGGGGTGTTCGATGGGCTGAGGCGTGGGGGGGAATCCGGGAATAAAGGAAACTACGCTAGAATGCGCCCTCCCTGCTCCTCTCCCGGCCTCAAGTTGCAGAATTGAAGGTGTGTGTGCGAGAATGTTCACATGCGGGGCGCTATCCACTGCATGCGAATTGTGGCATCGGCCTGGTCCGTCATGGGTGCCATCACGGGGGCCCCGGCTGGGCCCGTGGCGGGGCAGGATTTTAGCGCATGCCATCTCGTCAGCAATTCTGCCGACGGCGCTAAGAATGTGCATGCCGCTGACCTAGATGGGGATGGAGATGTGGACGTCGTGTCAGCATCGTGGTTTGACAACACAATCGCTTGGTATGAAAACCTTGGTATGGGCAGCTTTGGACCCGCACGCGTCCTCGATGGCTTGGCGCAAGGAGCCTACGCGGTACACTCGGCAGACTTGGATGGGGACGGTGATCAGGATGTTCTCTCGGGAGCGTGGGATGATGACACGATTGCGTGGTACGAGAACCAGGGGGGTGGAAGCTTTGGCCCGCCGAGGCCCATCAGTCTCACGGCCGATGGCGTGGGCTCTGTCTGCGCGGTCGATCTGGATGGTGACTTGGACCTGGATGTGCTCTGTGCTTCATACATTGATGACCAGGTTGCGTGGTATGAGAACTTGGGTGGAGGTGTCTTTGGTCCCGAACAGCTTGTCATGGAATGGGTGGGTGGCGCCCTGTCGGTGCAAGCTGCAGACTTGGACGCAGATGGTGACTTGGATGTGCTCTCTGCCGCCTACAACAGCAACTCCCTCGCGTGGTATGAAAACCTAGGGGGGGGCAGCTTCGGACCTCAGCAGGTGATCAGCTCTGCATCCATTCAGGCCTACCAGGTGGATGTTGAGGACTTGGACGGCGACGGGGACATCGATGTGCTCTTGGCCTCCAAGGGTAGTGGCAATATCGCGTGGTACGAGAATCTGGGCCTCGGTCTTTTCGGTCCTGAGCAGGTGATCACCACGGCGGTTCTGGGCCCGCGTGCGGTGTATGCCGAGGACCTCGATGGGGACGGGGATAGCGACGTGCTTTCTGCTTCTTCGGGTGATGACAAGATTGCGTGGTATGAAAACGTGGGGCTTGGCAATGGCCTCTTCGGTGGCCTATTCGGTCCCCAGAACACCATCTGTGCAGGTGCTTCAGGCGCCCACTCAGTTTTTGCCGCCGACCTAGATGGAGATGGGGATAGTGAAGTGCTTTCTGCCTGGTTCTACACAGACACCATCGCTTGGGCCGAAAACTTGATGGGCGATTGCAACGGGAACGGCCGACCTGATTCCGAGGACATCGCCAATGGTTCGAGCGCAGACTGTGATGGCAATGCCCGCCCCGACGAGTGTGATATCGCAGATGACCCAAGCCGTGACTGGAACGGTGATGGGGTGTTGGACATCTGTGTACCGCCCAATTACTGCACCGCGACTCTCAACAGTTCAGGTCGCCCAGGTCAAATGTCGCTACTCGGTTCTCCGCAAATCAGCGCTAACAACATCACCCTAATCGGCACAAACCTACCTGTCCGGCAGTTTGGCTACTTCCTGATGAGTGACCAACCGGGTTGGATACCCCTCTTCGGCGGCTCGTCAGGCAATCTGTGTCTGGGGGGCACGATCCTGCGTTTCAACAAGCCTCCCTCCGGGAACATCCTGAACACGGGAGTCGGCGGATTCGTCTCGTGGCTCGTCAACCTCAACCAACTCCCCAGCGGCGCCACCGTTCTGCCGGGTACTCGGGCCTATTTCCAATTCTGGTTCCGCGACACCGGAACTTCCAACACCACCGATGGCATCGAGGTGCTATTCCGATAATCAGATCGCACGGAAAAGTCCCCCCATCGCATCTCGCCACCCATCGCGTGCACCCTGCGAAAAACGATGGCGGAGG
>CAYXZD010000017.1:94249-96113 GCA_964469565.1 uncultured Planctomycetaceae bacterium | reverse complement strand
GCAGATTCCGGAATGGATGATCCGCAATAGCCAAATTTGCAGCCGAGCAACCTGGTTGAGGCACGGTCACTTGGCACTCAGTGAACGGAAACCGGCGGACAGGTGTGCGACTCCGTACCTGCTCTGCCGTACCTGCAGATTGGGGTGCCTGCTGGATTCTGAGCCGCAGCGACTTCTGCAAGCCGCGGGCGGCAGGGTCCGTGCTATGCTAGAGCGCCCCACGCATCCTGTCCTTCGACATGACTCAACCCGACCCTTCCAAACCAGCCGTCGAGGCAACGCCTGAGCAACTCGATCATATTATGGGACTCGTGAACGCAGCCCAAGGTGGGGATGTGGATGCGCTCAATGAACTGTTCCAGCGATACCACCAGACCATGGTGGATATGGCGCGGCGCAAGCTTGGGCCGCGCTTGCGCTTGAAGGAAGATCCTGATGATCTCGCACAGACGACGTTTCGGGAAGCGGCGCGCGACTTTCATGCGTACCGTTACCAGGGCGAAGGCTCCTTGCTGCGCTGGCTGATTCAGATTCTGCAGAACAAGATTCGCGACAAGGCCGAGTTCTATTCCGCTGGCAAGCGGGACTTGGGGCGCGAGCGGGCGATGGATGCCACGCGCGAGGATGGATCGCGCGCGATGGAGGTCACTAGTCACGACCTCTCCGTGACCCAAGTCGTGCAGCGCGATGAGCGCGTGGAGCATCTGCACAACTCTCTCAGTGAACTCTCGGCGGAGCATCGCCGCGCAATCACGCTTGTGTTTTTCGAGGGCCTGAGCCTGCGCCAGGCGGGTGAGCGCATGGGCGGCAAGAGCGAGGATGCCGTGCGCATGATGCTGCGCAGGGCTGAGGCGAAGCTGGGAGATCACCTGCGCGGGAGTCTGGGCTCAGATCCCGCTTAGAGGGGTTGTCAGCAGCCAGCCCTCGCCGTATCGTCCCTGCCCGGACCCAGCGGGTCCCCAAGGGCTATTAACTCAATTGGTAGAGTGCCATGTTCACAGCGTGGAAGTTACTGGTTCGAGTCCAGTATGGCCCACCATCCACGCGCCAGTACGGTTGAGCTCACTCGCTCGCCCCCCTGCGGTCATCCCAGTACGGCACCGTGTCAACTGATGAGCTCCCACCCTCAGCAAGATTGGCTGTCAAGCCTCAGCCAGATGCGCGCACGCGCCGAGGCTTGCGTGATGGTGACCGTGACCGCAGTGCGGGGCTCGGCTCCGCGCGAGGCCGGCGCGCGCATGCTTGTGGCACAGGGGCGCCTGGTGTGGGGGACGATCGGGGGCGGCAATCTCGAATTGCAAGCGCTCGAGCAAGCGCAGCGGTTTCTGGCCGAGCGAGGTGCCTACAGTTGCAGCGTGACTTATCCCTTAGCTGAAAGCGTCGGCCAGTGCTGTGGGGGGGAGGTCACCTTGTTCTACGAGACGTTTCCATGGCGGCGTCCTCGGGTCGTGGTCTTTGGGGCAGGCCACGTGGGTCAGGCCTTGGGCAACCTTGCGCCTTACTTGAATGCAGACGTACTCCTGATCGATGAACGCGAGGAGACGCAACTGCAGCCCACTGTTGCATCCTCGCGGCCCTTTGAACTGCTGTGCATCGATGAACCGCAAGAGGAGATCGATGCCCTGCCAGCGGATGCCCTGCTCATCGTCATGACCCACAGCCACGGGCGCGATCTAGAGGTCATCACGCGCGCCTTGCAGCGCGGTCCCTTCGCCTATCTCGGCTTGATAGGCTCACAGCGCAAATGGACGCGTTTCAAACAACGTCTCACGCAGCGCGGCATGAGCGCGACCGACCTCGCACGCGTTACCTGCCCTGTCGGTCTAGGCCAAACATCCAAGGAGCCCAACGCGATCGCCATCAG
>CAYXZD010000017.1:0-94149 GCA_964469565.1 uncultured Planctomycetaceae bacterium | reverse complement strand
GTCTAGGACGGTGCGCAGGTACTCGGGCGTGGCGATCATGGGCAAGGCGATGATGCGCGCGGGCTCCCCGTGATGATCGCAATAATGCTGGACAGCCCGCACAGTGGTCGAGCCCGTGGCACCCATAGGATCGGGGAGCAGAAGAGTAGCTCCCGCCACGGAACCGCCGATCTTGCTCCCCGAAAGATCGACCCTTGTCACCTGACCGGCCGTGTCACTGATGCGAGCCATCGTGAGGTGATCGAGGCGCACGTTTTCAGGGGGCAGGGTGCAGGTCAAAAGCTCGAAGCAGACTTGAGCGGGGACGATCCCAGCCCGCACAACATCGCACACCACGACTTCACTCGCCGGGTCAAGGGCCTCGCCACGCCAAAGGCCTGACCGGGGGTGGCGATCAACCATGCGGGTCGGGCTGGTGCAATGGGCCCTGGGCAACAGGGCGCCGCAAGCCGTGACGCACAGGGCCTGATAGACCATGCGTAGGTGACCCATCAGCTCGGGGTGGGTGACCGTAGGGCTGCCTACTCGCGCAAGGGCAGTGGATAGCAGGGGATTGTCTAGGATGTGAACTCGCTCACCGTAGCCGTGTTGAAGTTCAGTGCGGGCAGGGGCGGGAGCGGGGGGGCTCGATGGGGCCTCGGGCATGGCTGTGGAGAGTTTGAGTTTGGGGCAGGGCCTAGGAATCAGGTCCACATCGTACTCGCACCGCTGTTTAGTTGCCCGTAACACAGATGCTAGGATCCCACGCCCCATGTCCCGTTATGCACCATGGCCTCTGGCCGCCTGTTTGACTCTGTCCCTGTGGGCCTGTGGCGAGCCGGGGGATGGTCAGGCCTCGGGGGACCCTTCAGCCTCTCCTTCCGGGGACAAGGCGGCAGGTGATGAGTCAGCCAGTGGTTCGAGGGCGGACTCGGAGGCCGACTTAGCGGCTGCCCGGGTCGCCTTCGACCGGGGCAAGAGGGCCGTGCAAGAGCACCTCGCCGCCCCCGACCACGAGCTTCTGCGAGAAGCGATTGCGGCCCTTGAGGAATCGGTGCGCCTCGCCCCCAATGAGGTGGATCACAGACTCTGGGCGGGCCGCACCCATGAGTTGTTGCTCAATAGTTCGGCGGCCCTGGCCCACTATCGCATCGCCACGGGCCTCGGGCACAATGACCCGTTGATTTGGCGTCGTATGGGTAATCTCGCCCTGGGATTGGGTGAAATGGAATTGGCCCGGCGCGCGTTCGAACGGGCCATAGCCCAGGACCCTCAAGACCATGAACTGTACTTTGGTTATGGTTGCTTGCTTGACTTAGAAGATGACTTAGAAACTGCGCGAGCGGCCTTTGAGAGAGCCATTGCGATCCGCCCCACCTATGACGACGCGTTTCTAAGACTTGCGGGGGTCTTGCGCGGATTGGGAGAGGATGCAGCTGCCGATGCTTCCCAAGCTCAGTTTGAATACTGGAATGTAATCAACCAGTCATTGGATGATGCACTCAAGCATGTGCGCATGCATCCCAAGGATTCTCAAGCTCTGATTGCCGTGGGCTTGTACATGTATGAGTTGCAGCGTCCGAAGGAGAGTGTCGATTGGCTGCAAAAAGGGCTCGCTGTTCAACCCGAGCATGTGCGTGCGGTGGAGACCCTAGGGCGGGCCCACCACAAGCTCGGAAACCTGTCTAAAGCACAGGAGTACTTACAAAAGGCCATCGGGCTCCAGGAAGATAAGGCGGATGCACTCGTTGAATTGTCATTTGTCTATGCTGATGGGGCTGCGAATGGGCGTGCGCTGGAGACGATGGAGGCGGCTCTTCAGCTCGCCCCCAACCGGGCCGACTTGCACTTTCAACATGGGGTCTTGTTGATGCAGCTCAATTCGCCCGACCGTGCCCTAGCTGCCTATGAAAACGCTCTTGCCAACGACCCAGACCTGATTGATGCTCATCTTGGGGTGGCTGAGGTGTATTACATGAAAGGCAACCACAAAGAGGCCTGTGCCGCCTATGCGCGGGTCTTGGCGATTGACCCGGGCAACGTCCCTGCGACGCGATCCCTTGCTTTCATCGAAGGTAACTCTCAATGACTCGCTTACCCCTCTTGCTGGCAACCCTTGCAGCCTGTGGCCCCGCTCCACAGGCGGACCCCGAGGTGGCGATTCAGCCCTCCGAGGGCGATGCACCTGTGGCCGGGGACGCTGGCACGCCACCGGCGAAGGAGTCGCGTCCCACCGCCCTCCACTTTGTGGATGGGACCGCTGCATCAGGGTTGGGAGGATTCCAGCAACTCAACGGGTCCCCCGAGAAGCACCTCATCTCTGAGTCCTTCGGCGCAGGTGTGGCCCTTGTGGATGTGGATGGGGACGGGGACCTTGACGCTTACCTGACCAACGGCGGACCCGCCATGGGAGATGACCGGGTCGTGGCCGATGCGCTCTACTTGAATGATGGCTCGGGCCAGTTCGTGGATGGAACGGTTGCTGCGGGGCTGGGCGATACGCTCTGGAGTTACGGGGTTTGCGCCGCGGACTTCGACGGGGATGGTGATCTTGATTTGTACGTCACGAATCGCGGCGCCAATCGGCTGTATGTGAACGACGGGCGGGGCGTTTTCACCGATCGGGCTGAGGCCGCTGGCGTGGCCGTCCCCGAATGGAGTACGGGTGCGGTGTTCTTTGATTATGACCGGGACGGGGACTTGGACCTGTACGTGGTCAACCACATCGACTTTGACAAGGAACAGATGCACGCTTCGGGCAAGCGCATGCAGTACTTCAATGAAGATGTGTATTACGGCCCACTCAAACTAGACGGCGCTAGCGACCGGCTATTCCGCAACACAGGCCAGGGGACGTTTGAAGATGTGAGCGAGTTGAGCGGCATCGGCGCGGTGGCCATGTTCGGATTCCAAGCGGTGTGCTTTGACTACGACCAGGATGGATGGCTCGACTTGTACGTGGCCAATGATTCCAATCCCAATGTGTTGTGGCGCAATACAGGCCAAGGCACTTTCGAGGACGTGGCCAGTACGGCCATGGTGGCCCTGAGCCAGGCCGGTGACCCCCAAGCGGGCATGGGCGTGGCGGTGGGGGACTTCAATGGGGATCTGCTCAGTGACCTGTTCGTGACCAATTTCTCTGAAGACTACTTCAACCTCTACGAACGCTCGTCCCGTGGCCGTTTTCGGGATGTGACGGCCAGAGCCCGATTGCACCAGGCCACGATGCCTCTCTTGGGTTGGGCCTGTGCCTTCGAGGACTTTGACTCCGATGGGGATGAGGATCTGTTCGCGGCCAATGGGCATGTGTTCCCGCAGGTTGACAACCTCCGACGGGAAGAAACGACCTATCTGCAGCGCAACAGCCTTTTTGAGAATGAGGGGGCGCGCTTTGGCATTCCTGATGGGGCCGGGGGACCTGGGTTTTCCATTGCAGCTGCGAGTCGGGGCGCGGCGATTGGTGACGTGGACGGGGATGGGGACCGGGACATTCTCATTGGCAATCTGGATGGTCCTCCTAGCTTGTTGCTCAACGAGGGGCAGGGCTGTGGTCAGTCTCTGCTGGTGAAGCTGGTCGGTTCGGCTCCCAATACGGCGGCCATCGGCGCCCGGGTTCAAGTGAAGGCGGGTGGCGCGACTCAATTGCGACTCGCGGGCACTCAGAGTGGCTTCCTGTCCACCGGTTCCCCTCGCCTGCACTTCGGCCTTGGAACCCAGCCCAGCGTAGAACTGTTGTCGATCATTTGGCCCGACGGTTCACAGGCTCAATTCGAGGGTGTTGCGGCCGGAGCCGTGGTGATCACCCAAGGTGCGGGCTTGCAACGAGCCGATCCCGTTGACTGATGGAGTTAGGTCAATCCAAGGCACTGCAAGCCCCTCTGAAACGATTTAGATTCCAGCTTGCGGGTCTGCTCACGTTGGGCGCCCTTGTCCATGGAGCCCTCCTCGCCCAGCAGTGGTGGGGGGGCGCGCCCCTAGCACGGGTGCCCCTCGTCGACGCACAGGTGTATTGGGACTGGGCGGGTCGCATCGCAGAAGGTCATTGGCAGGGAGAGTCGCCTTTTTTCTCAGCTCCCCTCTACCCTTATTGCTTGGGCTTCCTGCGCCAGTGCGGTGGTGGGCTGCTGGCGGTGTATTGTGTCCAAGTCTTGATGCACCTGGCCACGGCTTATGGTTTGGCCCAGTTGGGGCGCGCGCGCTTTGATGATCGCATTGGCTTGATGGCTGCGGGCGTTTGGTTGGGGCTGCTCGGGCCGGCCTATGCCAATTGCCGTGTCCTCGCCGGGCCGCTGCAGGCATTGCTCGTGACCTTGAGTTTGATGGCGCTCACGGCCTATCAAGATCGCCCCAGGCCATCGACGGCTCTACGGGCTGGCCTGGCCATCGGCTTGACCTGTCTCGCTTGGCCGCCGGCCATGGGTGCAGCCGTGCTCTTGATGCCGTGGGTCGTGTGGGGGGTGAAAACGCACAAGCGCAATGCTGCTCTCTTGGCTTGCGCCGCAGTTCTGTCGATCGCGCCTGCGACTCTGCACAACTACAACGCCAGTGGTGAGTTCATCCCGATCACGGCGCACGGGGGCATTACCTTTTACCACGGCAACAACCCCAGTGCTGACGGTACCTTTTCTCCCTACGGAGTTTCGGGGGACAAGCGTGTACACGAGCGTGACGCCTATGACCAGGCACTGGCCGCGAGTGGGCAGGACGGAGCTATCGGCTGGCGGGAAGTGAGTTCCTACTTCTCCGGGCTGGGGATGGCCTGGCTGATGGAACACCCGGCGGATGCCGTCGGACTTTTGGCGCGCAAGGCATGGATGTTTGTTAGCTCTTCCGTCCATGGCGAGATGTACATTCCCGCCCTTGAGGTGGCGGACGGCTCGGCGTTGGGGCTGGGCTGGCTACCCCTACGGGTCCGGTTCATCGTCTGGCCCGCTCTCGTGGCTGCAGGGCTCTTATTGTGGGCTCGCCCACGGCAGCACTGGCCCGAGGCCGTCTTCGCCCTGCTCGCGTTGGGTGTGTGTGTTGCGTTCTTTTACTCACCCCGCTATCGCCTGCCGGCCGTGCCTGTGTATTGCCTGCTCGCAGCCTGGGGAGTCACACAACTGCCCAGAGCCGTGCGCGGATCACGGGCGGGCATGGCATTGCTGTCGGCTTTTGGACTGGCGCTCGTAACGGGCGCTCTGAATGACCTCGCGGGTTTCGACCAAGCGGAAAAGCACGCCGCTGAGTATGAGCTGCGCGTGGGCCGGGCCTACCTTCAGCTGGGTGAGGACGAGCTTGGGCGCGCTCGAATCGAATCTGCACGGGAATTGGGTTGGGTCCAGGCCGACTTGGAATTGGCGGCGATGGATCTAGCCGTCGATCCAGGGGCAGCGTTGAAGCAGCTTGAATCCATGGCACGCGAGCGTCCAACGGACGGGGCAGCGCAGCGCATGTTTGGCCTAGCTCTTGCCCAGACCGGTCAGTTTGATCTCGCCTTGGAGCGCTTTCGCGCTGCGATCGCATTGGACGGTAATGATGTGGACGCTGAGATGGGGGCAGGTGGCTGTTGGGTTCAGCTGGGCCAGCCGGTGAAGGCCCTGGCCCACTTCGAGCGAGCACAGCAACTCGACGGTCAAGCAGATGACTTAGAATACAACCGTGGCGTGGCCCTAGAGCTGCTCGACCAAACCGATGCGGCACGGCACGCCTATGAGGCCGAACTGGATCGAAACCCCGAACACTTGTCCGCGCGCGGAGCACTGGTCAGCCTCTTGCAGCGCAGCGGTGAACACGCACTGGCAGTGCGTCATGCGCGCATCACCCTAAAATCACAGCCCGGTCATGTGGGGGCGAGGTTGGTGTTGGCTTGGCTGCTGGCCACCAGTTCCGACAGCAGTGTTTGGGATGGGGACGAGGCGGTGGAGATGGCCCAAGGCCTCGTGGATGAACTGGGTCAGTCGGACGGGGGCTTGCTGGATACCCTTGCCGCGGCCCATGCCCGAGCAGGTCATTGGGCCGAGGCGTGCCAGGTCGGCGAGCGCGCGTTAGCGGCGTCCCAGGGGGCAGATGCATCCATGCTGGAAGAAGTGCGCGGCCGCCTAGAGCTCTATCGCTCTCGGCAGGCCTTCCAAGGGCAGCAGTAGGTTCGTGAAACCTAGACTCACGCGGGGCTCCTTGGTTGCGTAGGATGCCAAACATGAATCGTTGGGTTGGAATCGCGGCTTGGGGCCTGTTGGGTTCGTGCTCCACAGAGCCGGATCGCCCCAACGTGATCCTAATCTCGATCGACAGCCTGCGAGCAGATCATGTGAGCTGCTATGGATATGAGCGGGTGACTACTCCCCATCTCGATCAGCTCAGTGAGGAGGGCGTGTTATTCAGGGAACACATATCAAGTTCTTCGTGGACGCTTCCTGCCCACGCTTCTTTGTTCACCTCTGTGCCAGACTCAGTGCACGGGTGCGTGGAGTCCAATGGTGTTGCGCTTTCGGGGGACTTTACCACCCTCGCTGAGCAGTTCGGTTCGGGAGGATACTCGACGGCAGGCTTCTATGCGGGGCCATACTTGCACGGAGCATTCGGGTTGGGCCAGGGCTTCGATGAGTATCGCTATGTTGTCGAGGCGGCGGGTGAGTTTAGCGCGGAAGATGTGAAGCGCTGGGGCTTGGATCCGCGCGCCCATGCTAAGACCCATGAGGGTGTGACAAACCATCTTGTTTACGAGGCGGGCAGCAAGTTCTTGCAGGCCCAGGAAGGACCGTTCTTCTTGTTCCTGCACTTTTGGGATGTGCACTATGACTTCACCCCACCTGCGCCCTGGGACACACGCTTCAACCCGGGCTATGAGGGGCCGGTGACGGGCGAGGACTTCTTTTTTGATCGTTCGATTCGGGCGGACATGCCTGCTGGGGATCGCGAGCACCTCTTGGCGTTGTACGACGGCGAGGTGGGCTGGACGGATAGCTTTCTAGGCGTTCTCCGGACGGAACTAGAGGCTCTTGGGCTCGCTGAGAACACCGTGCTTGCGGTGACGTCTGACCATGGCACGGAGTTTTTTGAGCATGGGGGCAAGGGGCATCGCACCACCTTGTACGAGGAACTCATTCGCGTGCCCTTCGTCCTTTGGTATCCCGCTGCCCTTGCGCCCGCAGTCGTCGATGCTCAAACGCGGAGCATCGACGTGGGGCCAACCCTCTTGGAATTGGCCAATCTCGCGCCACTGGCGGACTCGGGTGCGGCGAGCCTAGTAGGACTTGCGCGGGGGGGTGCCTTGGACTTCGACAATGCGGCCGTGAGTGAGTTGTACTCGGTCGGTCAGCGACTGCGCTCGGTGCGCACCTTGGAGAGCAAGGTGGTGATGGATGAGAACCAGCCCGAGCAACTCATGCGTTGGTATGACCTTTCTTTTGATCCCACTGAGCAACGCGCGCGCTCGGATTTTGAGGGTGGCAGGGGATTGGAGGCACAGCAGCATTTCTTGCGGGCCCAAGCTGAGTTACTGCAAGCTGTGGCGAATCGTCCGGGAGCACCGGAAGCGGCCCAATTGCCAGAGAGCGTGCGCGAAGCCCTTGAAGCGAACGGTTACATCGGTGGAGAGGACGCGCCCTAGTGGAGCGGCCATTGGAGACGAGCCACGAACCCCTCGAGGGGGTGTGCGTGCGCAAGGGAGCGCCGGATCTGTTCTGGCGGTGGAGGCCGGCCGTGCAGGCGAAGGCGAGTGTTGTGGTGGTCCATGGCTTGGGGGAGCATTCGGGACGTTACGAACACGTCTTTGACGCCCTCAATCAGGCCCAATTCCACGCGTTAGCCGTGGACTTGCGAGGCTTTGGGCGCTCGGGTGGGGCACGGGCCTGCGTCGATCGCTTTGATGATTACCTAGACGATGTCGATGGGGGCTTTGCCCTCGCCCAGGAGCTAGGCGGGCAGCCGGCACGCTGGTTGCTGGGGCACAGTATGGGCGGGTTGATTGTTGCACGATACGCGCAAAAGCGTGGAGCTGGGTTGAGTGGCATCGCCCTTTCCAGTCCGGGCTTCGCCATCAAGGATGAGGTTCCCCTTTGGAAGCACAGTTTAGGGGTGGTGCTCTCGCGCCTGCTTCCACGCTTTTCGCTTCCGACTGAGATTCGTCCCACCGATTTGACACGAGACTTGGAGATGTTGGCGCCCCTAGCCAACGATGACTTGGTTGTGAGTAGCATGTCGGCGCGTCTGTACATTGAGCTCTTAGGCGCTCAAGGTGCTGCTCTGGCGGAAGCTGGGTGTATCGATTGTCCCGTGCTTCTCCAGGCCGCCGAAGCGGATCAAGTGGTGGATGTGGCGGGCAGCTACCGGTTTCTTGCGGGGATCTCCCACGGTGAAGTTGACAGTCACTTCTATCCGGATTTGTACCACGAGATATTTAATGAGCATGAGCGCGCCGAGGTGCTCGGGCACCTTGTGCAGTGGCTAGGGAGGCGGGTGACCTAGGGGCGACCTAGGGACGGGCTAGGGACGGGGGAGGGGCACCCTGCCGACTTTGCTGGGCGTTGGATTCTCCCAATGGGACGCGGCGGGCCGGTCGATAGGCTCGCAAGCTTTCAACGTGGGAGGATCGAGGTTGGACAGGCGCTTGTCACTGGCCGATCGTCTCCGCAGGGGGGATACTGATGGCGTGTACGTTCTTGCGCTCCTGCCTGTGTTGTTGAGTTGGCCGGTTCACCCGCCGACCGCCCAGAGTATCCAGGACGAAAGGGCGCGTCGGCGTCCCAGCCCGCACCTGCGCGTGGACGCCTTTGGGTATCGCCCGAAGGATGCCAAGGTGGCTGTGGCCCGGGTGGCGCAAGTTGGGTTTGATGGCCCTGAGTCCCATTCCTTGGGGCCAGTGCTTGAAGTGCGGCGAGAGCATGATGACAGCGTGGCCTTCAGTGGTTCGTATCAGGCGTGGCGCTCTGGAGCCGTGCACACTCAGTCTGGGGACCAGTGTTGGAGCGTTGATTTTAGCTCCCTCAAGGAGAGTGGGCATTTTTATCTCTTCGACCCGCTGACTCGAGAGGCCTCGGAGGTGTTTGAGATTCGGCCGGGCGTGTACCGTCCTATTCTGCGGGCGGCCCTGCGAATGTTTACCCATCAGCGATGTGGTGTGGACAAGCAAGCGCCGTTCATCAGGCCCTGTTGGAACGACAGTGCGTGCCACGTGGGTGCGAGTCAGGATCTGCAGTGCCGCTACGTGTTGGACGGAACCAATGCTGCCTTAGAGCGCGATCTTGCTGGCGGCTGGCATGATGCTGGGGACTACAACAAGTACGTGAACTATGCGGACGACGCTGTGCACGCTCTGCTGGAGGCCTATGAAATCGCCCCTCAGTTGTGGAGTGATGAAATGAACCTGCCGGAGTCTGGGAATGGTCTGCCGGATATCCTTGATGAGGTGGCCTTTGAGCTTGAGTGGTTCATGAAGATGCAGGGTCCCTCAGGGGCCCTCGCTCACAAGCTTTCGGTGCTTGATTGGACGGCGCCTAGCCCGCCGAGTACGGATGTGGGTGCGAGGTATTACGGTCCCGACACCGCTTCAGCCACACTTTCGGGGTGTGGAGTGTTCGCCCACGCTGCCTTGGTGTTGGGTAGCCAGCCGACGGCAGGGGCCAAACTCATGGCGCGACGATTGGAGCAGGCTGCCTTTGCAGCATGGGATTGGTTGCAACTCAATCCAGGGTTAGTGCCCTCGTACTACAACAACCAGGGATTTGTTTCGGCGGCCTGTGAGGACAGTGCCTATGCCCAGGACATGAACTATGTGCGCGCGGCGGCCCTGTTGTTTGAGTTGACGGGAGGTGTCACTTTTCAGGCCTTTGTGGATCAAGGCTACACGCGCGCACGTTTTGTCATGTGGAATCAGGTCTTTCCTTGGGATGAGACAGCGCAGTCGGCCCTGTTGCGCTATGCCGCCCTGCCTCAGGCCACTCCAAACGTGGCCAGCGCAATCCAGGCCATCTACACCACCGCCGTGAGCGGTCCCGGCCACTTGGGTCATTACCTCCAAGAGGACGATCCCTACCGCGCCTATCTTGCGGATCAGGACTACACCTGGGGCAGCAATCGAACCAAGTCACAGCAGGGTGATTTGTACTTCCGCATGGTACGCGAGGGCTTCGACCGCCCCAATCAAGCCCTCTATCGCGCTGCGGGAATGGGCTATCTGCACTACTTGCACGGTGTCAATCCCATGGGGCTGTGCTACCTGACCCACATGGATGCTCAAGGGGGGGAGTGCAGCGTGCGTGAGACCTATCACTGTTGGTTTGCCGATGGCACCCAGTGGGACCACGCCGATGCCCCCATCGGCCCTCCCCCCGGATACCTCGTGGGGGGACCCAACCCCACCTACCAACCGGGCGGATCCTACTCCGGCCCCCCCCTCAACCAGCCCATCCAAAAGAGCTACCGCGACTGGAACACCGGCTGGCCCGAGAATTCCTGGCAGGTGACGGAGTGTCATATTCCCTACCAGGCCGCCTATGTGCGGGCCCTCGCGGGGGCGTTGAGGTGAGGGGGGGCGGGCTTTATGTGGACGCCTGCGCGCACATGAATTCATTACGTGCGTGTTCCTTTTCTCTCAAAACACAGGCCTGCCTGAATTGGATGACGCATTAGTATCGCTTGCGTGGGAAAGCAGATTGGTAGCATTCGTCGGTAGGAGGAAGCGGTACGATCTTCTGGCTCAGATACCTCCATCCCCGGGTACAGTGAGCGTTCTAAGGGCCTTCACGCGGGTGTCGGTTGAAACCCGTGAAGGTCACTATCCTGCCGTCGTTCTCAATTCCCGTACTTGTTGGAGTGCGGGGGCGTTGGGCGTGCAGTCAGTGGTGCGCCGCCGACCTTGAGACCTGACAGGCTACCCGGTCAGCCCCTTGGTGATGAGTTAGTATAATCACCAATGGAGTGCGCCATAATCAGAGAAACCGGCGGCTCCTATTAGATCTTGTTGCCATACCTTTTGTGCAAGATCAGGAGGCACGACTGCGAAATGGTTTACTACCGCGAGACTCTAAGGTTTCAGCTTACCAGTTTCCTAGGTTTTCCCTAGAGTAGTTTCCTATGAGCCTCCAGATAATACTCGCCTCGCTGGCCCTCGCTGTCCCTGTCCAGGAAATGCCACGCCTGCCCCACGAGATGCGTCTTGAGCGCGGTCGAACGGCCCTTGAAGCCGGGCGCGGAGGTGAAGCTGTTATGCATCTTGAGAACGCGCTGCGCTGGAGGCCAGCCTCAGAGGAGATCTTGGTTCTCCTCATCAGGGCTAACCAAGGCAATCCCGACTTGGCTGGACTCTGGGCTCACATGTTGGCGACCGCCGCCGTTAAGCCGGACGGCTACTTGGGCCTAGAGCGTAAGTCCAGGGCTGCCATTAACTCAGTTGCCCCCGCGGCTGCTTCCCTAGCCAAGGCGCGTGCAGTCGCTGTGAAGGAGTTGGCAAATCTAGCTCGTGCAAGCAAGAAACGTGCAAAGAGAGTCCCGAGCCAAATCCTCAAGACTTGGTGGGCTGCTGGAGCGGCGCACGCACTGTTCGGCGCGGCGCCCGTTTTGCGTGAGGCATATGCACCCGACCTAGATTGGGGATTCAGGACACCTCCTAGTCTTCCTTCGAACGTAGTCCTGAACTTGAGCAAAGTGATGAAGGGGGCTCTCCGCGGCGCCCGTGGTGACGAGGCGACGAGGGCCGCCCGGATCCTTAATGGCCTCGGCACCCAAGCGGGCTTTGACGAGCTCCAGGGCGAACCGTACCCTGACGCCAAAGACCTAGCTGAATTGGGCGCTGACGGCCTTGCCCACGCCCGAACAATAATACTGACGAGCGGTGCGTGCAAGGAGTGGACGTTCGAGGATCTCAATAACTTGAATGATGAAGAGGCTGTTGCTTTCACCCGCAGCCACGACAGCTTTGGCAATCCTGCAGTGGCCTTGTCGCCTAGGCGCTGGTATCGCATCGAAACCACTTGCGGATTCGAAACGACGCTCGGCGTAGCGGCCACAGTCGAGGACCATCACCTCCGATTAGCAAACTGGTTTGGGGAAGACCCGTTCGGGGAGCAACAGGAGAAGCGTCAAGGAGTCGTACGCATAGTGCCCGACTTTGCAGGTCTAGAATCCGAGGGCTGTCCCTATTGGTGGAATGACGGGTTTCAGCGGGGGGACCTTACGGTACTTGAATTCGACTGCGGCACGATCGAGGGCCTGGGCCACAATCTGACCCATGAACTGACTCACCGCTTCGATAATGCTATCTATCCTGGTTTGCCAGGATGGCTGCTTGAAGGTCGCGCAGTGTGGACTGCCGATTCATACGCCGGGTCGCAAGACGATGAGTTCATTTCCGATTGCGTCAAATTCAGAAAAGTAGAAAGAGCGTTCATCAAGGGTTACGGGAAATCCTTTGGCCTTAAGAGCCTAATCACCGGGACCAACTACTACCGCGACAACTATTTT
Source organism: uncultured Planctomycetaceae bacterium (assembly GCA_964469565.1). GTDB lineage: Bacteria > Planctomycetota > UBA1135 > UBA1135. The sequence continues at coordinate 81,729 of CAYXZD010000017.1, read as the reverse complement.
GCTGGCTACGCTCTCTATGTCTACCTCAACACTTGGGAGGAAAACGGAAGGCTCTTGTTCGCCGACCAACTGGAGCCATACATGCACGCTGTTGCCAAAGATCATGACGACCCTTTGGTCCTCTTTGTCGAGCATTTTGCCGACGGCGCGGCCGGTCGGCCGACTGGGTTCACCGCATTTACTGAGGAGTTCGATACGTTCTTGCGTGGCTTCTATTGGGATTCGATTGCCCCTTGGACCTCGCGCTATACCCGCTACACCAGCATCGAGCGAACTTCATCGCCCTTGGTCTACGATGAGCCGACTTGGACTTGGCAACGCTACCGGGAGGCTCCTGGGTATGGCCAAGACCATGCCTACAGCGCCGCCCGCCTCTTCTTAGAGCTCGGCAGGGAGCGGGAGGCAGCCGAGGCCTTTGTATGGGCTTTGGGTGTTGATGAGCGCTCGCCTCTGCGGAACAGGGAGATGGGGAGTCTATTCGACAATCTGGGCCAGCAGGGGGCGGCCTGGTCTCTGCGGAACGAGAATGAACGATTAAGTCGGCGGGCGGGGGACAATGGCGGCGAGCCCTGCCCCTTCTCGGAGGATCTCAAGCACACGAGAGCCTTCTTGAGAGAACTAGAAGTTGCTTCACGCGCCGCCGCAGAGAGGGAGGCAGAGGTTACGTCTCGGTCTCTAGCTGGTGAGCACAATCGTCTCGCAGCGATGCTCGGTCTGCCGTTGCTCGATATTGGAGCACAGGAGGACTGGGCGCCAGAGTCACCTTCGATAGAGCGAGCTGCACGTGTCGTACCTATCGGAGACTGGGTCGAGGATGATCTCACCAACTATGAAGAGAGGCGGATACCGAACTTGTGGTATCCCGAGGCCGACGGAGACCTGCACGTTGGGCGTGGGCGACCGCGGGAACATAGTGGCACGGTAGAGCGTGCTTCTAGCGATCGTCAGGCCTTCACGCGGACAACGGAGTGGCAGCATGCCGGGTGCTACACAGTGCGCGGGCGTATCAAGTTCACCACATCTTACGCACGTGCCGCCCTAGTGCTGGGCTACACGCGGCGAGACCGCAACGTGCGCCTGCACTTCCATGCCGGCGACTGGGAATACTCCGCAGGGAAGAAGGAAGAGCAGAGGGAAATCGATAGCGTTAGCTGGCGGGTCGATGGTTTACGCATTCGCGACGGCCTCTTGGACAACTCGACGCCAGGGGGGTGGGTTGAGTTTCCCACCCCCCAACATTATTTTTTACTGGAGGCTAGGGTGGATGGCCCGGCGGTTCATGTTTGGATCGAGGGTGAACATATTGGCTCCTACCACACCGTAGACGGCCAGCCGATCGAGGGTTACGTGGGCTTCGCCACGAGTTTTGGGGCGATCCAGGTAATGGAACCGACGGTCCAGCGCCTTGACCGGTCGGCATTCCTCGGACATGTGGCTGAGGAGGCAGACTCTGAACTTATGGGCCTCGACCTCGACCGACTGGTGGATCTAGGTTTTGACATGCTCACCAACCGGACCGTGCGCGGCTTACCAAGCTCTCTCAATGGCACGGTGCTCCTATGGGTTCCTGTGATACCGGTGGCTAAAGGCGAGGAACAAAACCTCGAGGCCACGTTCGACTTCGCGAGAGACTACGCAGAACTCGTCTTTTCGATGCTCGACACGGTCCTCGTCAGCCAACCCTTGGTACTTGCGCTCCCTGACTTGAGCGATCGGGCAGACCGCGAAGCGCTGGAAGCCGAGCTGCGCGGGGAGTTCGGCGAACGCGTGAGCGTCGTGCCTTTCGCTGAGCGAGGCAGATCCTTCGACACCACTGAACGGACCCCCGGCTACAGGCAGCCCTGGTTGTGCTTTGTAGACTCTGCGAATACCCTCCGCGTTGCCGAGCGCATTGACGGCGATGTCACGGACGCACCGCATACATGGGGATTCACTTGTGCATCCTGTAGTGCCCATTACAAAAGGCATAGAACGTCGTGCGGTGTATGCGGCAAGAATCTCTCTACTACTCCAGAGGCTCTACCCGCTGGAGATCAACAAGGGTGGGCCGTAAACCTACCCACCGGCACACTTCCCTGGTTAAAGGCCTTCAGTGAACACCGGGGGGGGCACTAAGTGATTTGTAGCTCTAGGCCCTTGGTGATCCTATTCCGGTAGTCCGTAGGCCCTCTGGGCGGCGCCTGTAAGGCCGATGCCAATCGCGACTCGATTAATCGGGAATCGACAAGAACCTCATGACCCTAGACCCGAGCCTTGGCCCCTTTCTGGAGGAGTATCAGCGTCGCCTGATTCCCAAACGCAGGCTGCGGTTCGGTGAGCGCGCGGCTCACTGGTACCGTTCAACGTTCAATAAGTGATTGCTCGACCAGCTCCCTGCGTTTGAAGGTCCAGTTGCATTCTGCACAAGCCGCTCGGGCAAGTTGGGGACGTGAGCCATCAAGTTCTTGATGACATTTTTCCCGGCCCTCGGGGGCAGCATTGGTCTTGTCACCGACGCGTGAGGCCCAAACCCTCTCTGGATGGTCCTGGGTGTGGGGACTTCATGTGACGGGTATGTTCGCCACAGTTTGATTGGGAATTGAGAGGTTTTTGGCTGCACAGGGTCCGGCTTGAGGGGCTCCGTGAAGCCTGATGTTGACTTGGGGTCCTATGCCAATCGCTTCAGTTCGCGAGTTTGTCGGTTACCATGACATGAGCTTGGACTTGGCTGTGCTCGGCATACTCTTGCCTGGTGGGGATCTCTTCGATGGGGGTGTTCAATCCAATGCCTACACCGGGTACAGAATCGTGTCGAGGGATGACCACTACCCTGCCCATGCCCACAGCAGGTGCAGGTGGGGTTCACGCATTGGTTTCGCTCCGACCACTTTTTCAGGACTCTCGGATGTCGTAGAATTGCCAGCACCCTATCTGTGTGCTTTGGAGATGTCGCTTCGTGTTCTATCTCGGCGACGCCGTGTCGCAGATCCTAGCGATCCTTGTCCTTCAACTCTACTTTGCCCATGTCTAGCTCGGTCATTATTTGTACGTACCGAGCGCCGCGGGAGTTGGATTTCGCATTGTGTGGCCTCTCTATTCAGACACAGCCTCCGGACGAGATCCTCATCGCCGACGATGGTTCCGGGTCTGAAACAAGACAGCTCATTGAGCGCTGGCGGGACCAAATGGACTGCCCACTTATTCATTGCTGGCAGGCAGATAGGGGCTATCGCAAGGCACGCATCGTCAATGAAGCCGTGCGTCAGTCCACGGGTGACCAACTCGTGTTTTTAGATGGCGATTCATTTCCGCACCGCCATTGGGTGGCAGATCATATGCAGGCTAGGACTCTTGACCGGGTCTTGTGCGGGCGGCGTGTCAAGTTGGGACCTCAACTCTCTCGCGGCATGAACCGAAGACAAGTCCTCGCCGGCGAATTCCAGGGCATTGGCACACGCCTGCTCTTGAGTGCTTTGCGGGGCGATACCAAACGCCTAGGTCTTGGCTTGCGTGTACCCCAAGGGATTGCTCGGATTCTGCACCCGCGACCGCGCCACCTTATGGGAGTCAATTATAGTCTCCCACGCGGGCTTTTCTTCAAGGTCAATGGCTACGACCAAGCCTGGGCCTTTTATGGTCGAGAAGACCTCGACCTTGAGCTCCGCTTGAGGCGCGCTGGCGTTACATTTTACCCACTGCTCAACCGTGCCATTGTCTACCACGTAGACCATCCTGAGCGCGAGCGCTCCAATGAAGCCCTTGCACTCATGGCAGAGCAAAGGGAAGCGCAGAACGTGCGTTGCGCGGAGGGGTTGGAACTGGATGGGGTATTTGACGCGCAGGCGTGACTATTGTAACCGTAGCATGAAGCTCACTTGGACCTGCCGATGGGGGGAGGCTAGTGGTCATGTCCAGCCGCCATTCTGGGGTGCCCCTGCAAATGAGACCAGGGGTTATGCGAGTTGGGGTTCTTGAGGGTTGTGAGCGTCTGAGGATGCTTATGTGCTCCCCGAACTTTGTGCCATGCATGATGAGAATCCTCTCACTTAGCCGGGAAGCAACCTCCTCGTGGCCGCAAATCCCGATTCACATCGGACCAAAGCGCCTACGTCCTCAAGCCAGCCGAAGCCAGTGTGCCCTTAGCCGAGGTTACCGCAAGTACTGCGTCATCTAGCAGACCTTCTACTGTTGGCGCGCTGCGTTTGGGGAGATGGCGCTCAGCGAAGTGCGCCGTATCAAGAAGCTGGAGAGCGAGAATGCGTGCCTCAAGTCCATCTGGGCGAACCTGACGTTGGGCAGCGAGATTCTGCAGGACGCCATGCGAATAAACCTCTGACGTCGGCGCGAATAGGTGCATGAGTACCAGGCCCGCTATGAGGTCAGTGAGCGCCGGGTCTGCTATTTCATGTGGAGTTGGAGGAGCGGGCGCCGATGCATCTCGGTCCATAATGACCACAGTGCCCTGCGCCGGAGGCTTCGCGAAACTTGCCAAGTCAAGGCCGCGTTGCGGCTACAGGCGCCTGCACGTACTCTTGTAGCGCGAAGAGTAGCAGGTCAATCACATGTGAGTGCATCGCTTGTGCCGAGAGGAAGGCCTGCAAGTGCCCACTAAGCGGCGAAGGAAGCTCGTTTCACTTGCCCGGGGTCCCGACGAGGACCCGAGCAAGAGCTATGATCGCTGGGCATTGGGTTTCGTATCAGATCAACTGACAAGGCGAACACACTCTCGGGTACCGACGGTGATTAATGTGCTCAGCCTCGAGTGCGTGGGCATCGAAGTTGCCTCTGACATGAAGGTCGCTCGTGTGGGAGATGCTTTGAACAAGATGATTGCTCGCCGCGGGGCCAAGCCCCAAGCCTTGGCGCTGGACAATGGGATGGAGTTTCACTCGATGCATTTCGATATCTGGGCCCACGGCCGCGAGATTGGTTTGGACTTCATTCAATCTGGCAAGCCCGTGGAGAACGACGTCCCCGGAGAGCTTCACTGGGAACCTGCGAGATGAATGGCTGAACACGAATTGGTTTGCAGGTCTTGAAGAAGCTTCTAAAGTGATCAAAGCGTGGCGCATCGATTGTAACCGAGGGCGACCGCATTCTTCCTTGGGCCGGGTGCCTCCGGCATGCCCATGGCCCGGGGGGCAGTCCTGGGTAGACTGTCACCCACAGACTGGTGTGAATCCCTAGCAGTACCTAATCCCCGGCAGGACGGAAGGATGGGGGCACGTCACCGGGCGGTTGGACTCTCATAAGCTCTGGACTCGTTTAGGGAGTGCATCCCAATCTCGTATCCGAGGTGCGCAGCTGGCTCGAGATCCGCAAGGAGAAGGGCCACCCTACTGGAGGGGTTGCGAACTCCAGCCGAACCCCAGGTGGTGGTCCCTGGTTGGCTGATTGGAAACTACCGGTAATAGTTCTCAGGAATACACCTCAAGCTATGCAGGGAGTTGTTACTATTGCTTACCCGCTGGCGCGCGGACGGGACCTGCCATCAATGATCACCATCCTCGTCGGACCCACGAAAAACGTCGGAGATTTTCTGATCGTTTCACGAGCGTTGCGCCTAATCCGGAAGCATTGGGACGAGAATGTCTGTGTCATCAACAGATTCCAGCCCTTCGAGCCTCATTTGGATGAAGTGGCTCGGTCTCGCGCACTTGTACTCTGCGGTGGACCAGCCTACACCGCAAACATTGTCCCGTGGATCTATCCGATCCTCGAATTCATGGATCGTATCTCCGTCCCTGTGGTACCCTTCGGTCTGGGTTGGTGCGGAACGCCCAAGTTTCCTGATGACTTCGAATTCACCGAAGTAGCTAGGGAGTTTCTGATTGAGATCCACAAGTCTATCCCAAGTTCGTCCTGTCGTGACCCAATAACAAAGGCGATTCTGGGGCGAGCAGGAATCAAGAATGTAACCATGACCGGTTGCCCAGTTTGGTTCGATGAAAATGCGCTTGGCATGCCCTTAAGAGTGCCATCCAAAATGAAGCGCATTGTCTATACTCCCCCCGCTTCACCGAACCTCTGGATGGAGAGCCTGCGAGTTCTTGCTCTGTTACGGCGTCGTTTTCCCACTGCGCAGATTTACTCCTGCTTCCACCGCGGAATCGGTCGAGACGCCCTTACGCGTTCAGGAGAAGCCCGTGCATACCGAACCCAGGCCACCCTCGGGCGTCTACTTGGTGCTCGCTCGCGGGATGTCTCTAGTGATCTCTCGCGTATCGGGTTTTATAGGGATTGTGACGTCCACATCGGTTATCGAGTGCACGGGCACCTAGACTTTTTGAGTCGCCGCCAACCTTCCGTTCTTATTAGCGAAGATGGCCGAGGGCGATCTATGTCACACGCTTTGAACTGCTCCACCCTCGTGGCTGGCGACGCGACTATGCTCCCGAGTCTAGACCGCGAACTCTCCAAGATGGCGTTAGGCGATCAGTCATCCCTCGCCCATGTTCCGGATTATCTCGATGCCACCTATAGTGATGTGATGATTCCTTTTCTGCGCAACCTCAGGGAGCACACAGCATGACGGACGCTCCCCATGTATTGGCAGTCGTTCCTGCCCGGTCCGGGTCGAAAGGGGTTCCTCGGAAAAACCTGGGTATCATAGCTGGCAAGCCGCTGCTCTATTGGGTGCTGCAGATGCTATCAAGCTGCACGGAAGTGGATGAAGTCCTCGTATCTACTGACTGCGAGGAAATCGCAGGCCTAGCCCGATCCTTGGGTGTTGGAGTGGTTATACGACCCGTGGAGCTTGCGCTGGATTGTGTCACTTTGGACCCTGTGGTTCACCACGCCGTTGAACATCTGGAACGGATGGGTCAGACCTTCGACATCGTTCTCACCGTGCAACCGACAAGCCCATTGCTCCGCGCATCGACCGTGGCCGAAGTCGTGCAGCGCCTTTCCATTGGCGATGTGGACACGGTCTTGACTGCGATTGATGCGAGCCATTTGGAGTGGGATGTGTCGGGCGAAGTGCCGGTTCCTAACTATGCACAACGGCTAAACCGTCAGGAACTGCCGCGTAAGCTGCGAGAGACCGGGGGGATTCTTGGGACCCGGCGGGAGTTTGTGAGTGCGGGGGGCCGCATCGGGCCGCGCACCGCTTTGGTCGAATTGGATTCCTTAGAGGGTCTAGACATCGACACGACGGAAGACTGGCTCTGCGCCGATGCTGCTCTCACCCGCAAGCGCATAGCGTTCATTACGATCGGCAACAGGGCAAGTGGGCTAGGGCATTGCACGCGTGTGCAGCAGCTAGCCGAGTGTCTTCTCGGGCATCCGTTTCGCATTTTCTGCCACGAAGACGAAGACATGGCGTTGACCTTGTTTCGCAGCCACCACCTATCTGTGGAAGCGGTGGCCTACGGCGGCATGGCCGAAGCCGTTGCCGCGTTCAATCCCGATGTCGTCGTACACGACGAGCTTGACACGGACCCGGAAGCGATCGTGGCAGAAAAAAGTGCCGGACGCCGGGTTGTCTGCATCGAGGACAGAGGCGCCGGTCCCGAGCACGCACACGCTGTCATAAACGCCCTCTATCCCGCTGAGAAGTCTGACCACAAACGAGGGCACTGGTACGGTCCGGACGTCTACTGCCTACGCGAGCAATTTCGGCGTACGCCCCAGCGAGATAGACGTGGAGGTGTTCAGCGTGTGTTAGTTACCTTCGGAGGCACCGATCCGGCAGGCCTTACTCTAAAGACCATGGATGCACTGCGCGGCCACTGTTCGGTTCCCATAACCGTTGTAATCGGTGCGGGCTATGGCACACCAAACAAACTGAAGGGGGTACTCGGCGAGATGCAGGCAGAGGGGATGGAGGTGGAACTCCTACGTGATGTCCCGCTCATGAGTGAGGTTATGTTGTCTGCCGATATTGCCATATCCTCGGCTGGGCGTACGATGTACGAACTGGCGTCGCTGCATGTACCCACGCTGGTCATGGCCCAGAACGCGATCGAGCTGAGACACACCTTTGCTTCCATTGAGAACGGATTCCTTTTCTTGGGTCTGGGGGATGATGTCGCCATCAGTGAGTTGCGTGCGGCCTTCCGCTCAATGATCGAGGGGTCCTTCTTACGAGAGTCACTTCGTCAGCGAATGGAGACCCACGATTTCTCTCTGGGGCGCGACCGCGTTATCCGTCTAATCCTCGGTGAGCGTATCCCAGCAACACACTTGTCATGAAGTTCCAATCAAATGCGCTTCCCACCGAATCCCCGAGCTTTGGTGGACCCTATGTGATTGCTGAGATTGGCGTCAACCACGGTGGCGATCTAGATCTTGCTTTCCGCTTGATTGATGAAGCAGCCGCAGGGGGGGCCGACTGCGTCAAATTCCAGACGTACAAGGCCGGGCGTCTCGCATCCACCAACTCGCCCTCGTACTGGGACCTCGAGAGCGAACCCACCACGTCTCAGTTCGAATTGTTCTCCAAGTACGACTCATTCGGGGTGGACGACTACTGTCAATTGGCAGATCGAGCCATGGCCAACGGTGTCTCCTTCGCTTCCACCCCCTTCGACCTAGATGCAGTCGAGGACCTTGCCGAGATGATGCCCTTCTTCAAGATTGCCTCTGCGGACATCACCAACTTCGAGCTAATTGAGGCTGTGGCGCAAAAAGGAAAGCCGATCATTCTCAGCACCGGCGCTTCACTTCTAGATGAGATCCGGGCCGCATCCGAGTTTATCGGTCGATTTGTGGACGCCGATCAACTAGCCTTACTTCATTGCGTTCTCGAATACCCAACGCCATACGAAGACGCCAACCTTAGGCGTATTGAAACGCTAAAGGCCGCGTTTCCAGAACATGTGATTGGGTACTCAGATCACACTCGGCCCGACTCTAGCATGTCCGTACTCATGCAAGCCTGGGTTAGAGGTGCGGTCATTATCGAAAAACACTTTACCCACGATAAGACCCTCCCGGGGAACGATCACTACCATGCCATGGATTCTGAAGACTTGCGGCGCTTCCGCGAGTGTGTTGGCTTGTGGGAACGGGTGGCGGGATCTGAAGAGATTGGCGTGCTCGCGGGCGAAGAGGTCTCACGCAAGAATGCCCGACGCTCCCTCGTGGCGGTGCGAAACCTCAAGGCTGGTCACATTTTTAACCGCGAAGACTTGGCGGTGAAGCGCCCAGCATTTGGTCTAGCCCCTTCCGAGTTGTCGAGGGTACTCGGGCGTACCCTTGCCGTCGATCTGAAAGAAGATGAGTTCCTGACCGACGAGCACCTCGGTTGATAGGGGGGATGGGGCCACACCCATAGTAGGAGAACGGCATGATCGGAGATAATCACCACTACGGGCACTCACGAATCCTTGCCCATTACTGTGGTCTGCAGGACACCCGTCCCATTCCCTTTGGGATCCAGCACGGCTGGCAACGGGGGGACGGTTTCTGGCCTGGGGCTCATGAACTGTACTCCTGGCCAAAACTCGTTTGGTCATCAGAGAACCTAAAGTTCTGCCGGGACCGTGGCTTCATGGACGTGGAGGCTATTGGTGCACCCTTCCTCTACCAAAGCGACTTGGACCGAGCACGAGCAAGTCCTCCATCGATGGGCAAGCGCAGTTTGCTCGTTTACCCGTTTCACGGTTGGGAACAACAATCGGTGCTGGGGAGTTTCGACTCGCTCGCAGACTCAATCTCTGAGCTGCAGAACGAAGGATTCGGCCCCATTACGGTTTGCCTGTACTGGAAGGAGCATGCCGAGGAGGCCGTTCGTACCTTGTTTGAGGACCGCGGGTGGCATGTGACGACAAATGGTCATCGTGATGCGAACCCGGATTTCCTTGTCCGACAGGTGCAGCAGATTGCGGACCACGCCCACGTGACATCGAACCGCATTGCGACCGTTTCATTTTACGCAGCCTATCTGCATCGCCCTTTTTTTCTATGGGGCCCTGCGATGTCGGTTGCTGGCAATGGCGAGCTGACCGCTGATGAGTATGACTCCTGGCAGAGGAGGGAGTTTTCGATGTTTATCCGAGGTTCCGAATCGCGTGATCAACAAAGCGAGGTGGCGGAACATGAGCTCGGCCTTGGTTATAAGCGCACACCCGAAGACCTCGTGAAACTGTTCGGATGGAATCGGCATTCGCTTACTAGGCGTGTTCTAAACCTCTGTCGCAAGCGCAGTTGGCGCCGTCAACACCGTCGCTTGAAAGCTCGCGCAGAATAGCTCCTTGGCGCCAGCCCCGGAACTATTTCGATAGGAACCGTAACGACATCACCAACCAAGACCTACACCACGGGAGGCAGAGATAACCCGAATGAAAGCGGCACAGGCTCCGCAGACCGGACCACCCCTGGGCGGGCAGCCCGGGGGGGGCTTTCGCGCATCTTGAGGTGTTCCTACTCCTCATTTCCCCCCCAACTTTCATTAGCCCTGGTCTCGTTTGAGGGGGCACCCCAGGGCCGCTGAGTTCACCCCCCAATTGAAAACCCTAGAGGGGGGATTCACGTGACGGTTGCCACGGTTGCGCGTTCTCTTCTGGTGACCCCCAGTTCCGGTGCTATCGGTTCAAGGATGGAGGGCCGTCAGCTTCACCAGACTGTTGAAGAATCTCCGCGGACAGTCTCGGGTGCAGGAGCAACCTAAAGGACTCCAAGATTTTCCCAAGTGCATACTGGCGCTTGCTAATTCGGACCCATCTCTTAGTGGCAGACACAAACTTCACGGGCCAAAGGTATCGAAACCACTTCATTGACTGCGTGATGATGACAAGGACAAGCCAGGCGCGGGAGCGCTGGGTCTTGAGAAGAGTGAGGCGGATGCTGGCCCTGCCATGACCAATGTTGTAGAGACGGAAATACTCCGGTCCTAATCGGCTGGCGGGTACACGATGCAAGACGGAAGCCTGGGGCGTGTAGACGCTTCCGTGTTTGCGAGCCAGTTTGCCGAAGAAGTATGTGTCTTCGCTTCCCAACCGGTCTCCATTCCGACTCCAGCCTAGAGCGTCAGGGAAAACGAGCCCCGGTGGTACGCAAGCAACTCGGATGGCTGTGTTTCCGCCGAATCCGGCAGGGCCATTAGGAAGGAGCCTTGCCGTCGCCCCAAGGTCTAGCCGCCCAGATGGTCCTCCTAGCATTTCGCTATGGGCTGCTATGAGCCAATCCTGTTCGATTGCTCCCAGGTCAGGAATAATGCGGCCCAAAGACACGGCGACGTCATACTCTCGAAGGGCTAGGGTGTGGCTTTCAACAAAGTCACTGGATACATCCATATCGTCGTCGACAAAAATCAGAATATCGCCTTGAGCTTCCCGTAGAGCCCTGGTGCGAGCGGCAGACACCCCCGGAGTGGCCGCGTGGTAATATGAGATGCGGTGCGTGCATCCCCTGCGCGCGGCGGTAACGACACTCTTGGCCGTGCCGGTTGCCGAGTTGTCCACAATGAGAATCTCATTGAGAAACGGACTAGCTGGGTGCGTTGTTATCAGAACGTGGAGAGTCCGTTCAAGATCTTCTGGTCTGTCCTTAGTGCAAATCGCAATGGAGACTGACTCACTCATTGATGTTTACCTGACTTGATACCTAGGCGTCCCTGGCATTTGAATGTCCTAATTCGGTGCTGCAGTCGCTTGGCAGGATTCTTTTTCACTTTCACCTGGGCCAAGGCCACAAAGTACTTCACACAATTGCGGATGTACCACTGCATGCTCCACTTCCCGGAGGATTTCCGCATGAACGCGTCCGTCCTGCCGAGGGCCCGAAAGTACATAGCGATGGCCGACATAGAGAGTTTATCAGGCTCTAAGTGGTGATGTGTAGTTGCGCCGGGCAGGTAGAGAATCCGTCGCCCAGCCGAACGAATTCGCATGGCCATGTCTGTATCCTCCCCCAAAAGAGGGGAGTTTCCGATTCCAAGGGCGGTAGAAAAGCCACCAAGTTCAAGAGCACAAGACCTTCGCATCGCCATGTTGCCCCCCATCGGCAACCGTGGGTCGCCAGACACCAGTTCAACTTGCGCCGGTCCCAAATCATAGTACCCGCATGGACCCCCGACGGCACTCTGCATTACAGAACGCAGCCAGTCTGGGGTGGCATCTGGAAACTCTGGTAGGGTCCGTCCGCCAGTAACCCCGGTGGAGTGATCCGTGAAGGAACTCACGTGGGAGCACAGCCACCCCTCATCGAAGGTCATGTCGTCATCACTCATGACGACTACATCTCCGCGTGCATCGGACAACGCTCGATTACGCGCGTGCGTGAGTCCGGTCTTTTGCTCCACGACAGTGCGAATCACCACATCGCTTACGGATTGGGCATGTGCGATGACCTCGTGAGTGCCATCAGTCGAGCCGTTGTCTACAATGAGGATTTCCCAAATGAAATCTGCTTGTTGTTTGCGCAAGCTAGCGAGACATCTCAACAAGCTTTCTTGTCGATTGCGCGTACAAATGGCCACCGTTGCGCGTGGCGACCCAGGCACGTTGGTTTGCGCGTCGGGAATCGTCTCCCCATGTTTATCTCGTCGTAGCACTTGGTCAGTTCTGTTTGGCGTCAATCAGCTGCCGCTAAGGCAAACACCGTCTAGAGAGCGACCGTGAATGGGCGGTAATGCACCTAGCCGACCAGAGCTGGATCTCTCACGGTTCGGATCTTATATGAGTGAATGCTGGACCGCAATCGTTCGAAAAATGCCGTTGGGCTGCAACAGCCCGGTGATGCCCATCCTGTTCTGCAAGTGCCACCCCAGAACGATGGGAACTTTGTCGCCACTGCTGGCCAGTTAGCAATAGCGTAGTTGCGTTGGATTTGGTTGCGGTGCGATGCAGGGCATCATGCATGTATATTTCGACGTGCCTAGCGTCAGTCTCCGCGGTTAGAATCAAGCTCATCACGGATCCTCGCCGTCTTCTAATCAGCGGGCGACAGGAAGACGGGATCGTTTGTTCGTGCCTCTGTAAAGGGCCTCAACGGGCGCTCTGCGCGGTTGTTGTCAACAACCTGGACGTTTCCGTTCGGTTAGAGGCTGAGTGGTTGAGAGTATGCACGGCATCGCTCAAGTAACTCTTCGGCAGGGCCTTGTCCTGCGCTTCGGCACGGCACGAGCGAAGGCGCTTCAGATTGGGCCGAGCATCGGCCTTGGGCAGTTGCGCTTTCACCTGCTCGTTGAACCCGGCAGCTAGAGCCATGGCTTCAGTGGCGTGCAATTGCGTGGAGGATTCAAACTGTTTAGTGCCCACATTTGGATTGCTTCCAACTTGCAGGTGACTCACGCTCCATGAACGCAGCGGCGGGCTTAAAGCCTTCGCCAAACACTCCTTGCCATGCTCGGCAAGTGAATGCGAGGGTTTCTTTCCTGGGGGCCTTCGAGACAGTGATGGAGTTCGGATGCAGGATGGAGCGTGGGAATGACCCCCTTCTCGCACACATCTGCCGGCAGGTCTAGGTTGGGCGCGCGACATGATTCTAGGGCCCTCAGGCATTTGGACTTTTCTTGAGATTGTCGACCCATGCCTCTACTAACACCTCTCCAACATCCCCGACACGATGCGCCAGGTGAGGCCCCAAATGCGATGATCGGCGTAGTTCCAGCAGGGCAGGGTGTGCACCTTGCCGTCGGCGTGGGTGTAGGGAAACTTGGCACTGAGCGTGCCGGACTGTACATCGTGCAAGGGGAGCCAGAAGGTGGACGAGGCTTCGGGACCAGGGGTTGTGGGGGGGCGGGCAGCGAGCAGGTGCACGAAGGGCACCACGGTGGTGCTCATCAGGCCTCCACGCGAACGGGCTTGGATGGGTGCGAGGAGGCCGAGTTCTTGGGGAGCACAGGGGGCGTGGGGACTTAGGTCTAGGCCGACCTCCTCTTGGGTTTCTCGGCGGGCCGTGTGGGAGAGGGAAAGATCTCCGGGCTCCTCACGACCACCCGGAAGACTGATCTGGCCCGACCAGGGATCGCAGGGATGCTCCACTCGACGCATCAAAAGCAAATCGAGGCCGTGCTCGCCCGGCGCTAGACATAGGGCTACGGCGGCTCGCGTATGCTCGGTGGGAATGCGCTCGGAAGCCTGCTCCCAAGTGAACAGCCTCGCTTGAAGCCGCGGAAGGTGCTCGGGCTGCACAGCTCAGCGGGCGTAGCCTAGGGCTCGCATGGTTTCCAACTCCTCAGGTGTCAACAGGACGGGCAGAACCTCGTCCACGCCGCGCTCTTGCCACAGCATGACTTCCTGGGCGGCCGGCCAACCGATCGTTTCGTCAGCCACTTCGATCGGAAGCGATTTGCGTTGCAGTTGGGTGGGCAGCCGCTCGGGATCCTCGGCATTGCCCAGGTATAGACCTCCCTTGCATGGCTTGCCATCCAGCAAAACATTGATGTCGATCTTGTCCCCCCGGCACCAGAAGACGAACTCCATGCGCGCCTTAGTCAGTGTGGTGTCCATCCTGAGATGCTTGCGGTCGAGGTCGAGGGAAAAATCCGTTTCGGGCGGGGCGGGGCGGGCGGCGAAATTGGCATCGAACAAGTCATCGGTATCGACTTGAATCTGCAGGCGTTGGCCTACTGCTCCGCTGATCCGCAGGTGATACCGGCCACGCTGAAGTTTTTCCCAGCGGAACGCATCCATGGCTGCCTTGGCCCGTTCGACGATCTGAGGATGCTCGGAAGCGATATCGGTCAACTCTCCTGGATCGGCCTGGAGGTCGTAGAGGGCCTGGGTGTGGAACACAGGATCGTGCAAGTACTTGAATCGGCCTTGAATCCACGCTTTCTGGGCTGATGAGTCATAGGTGGGGTACTCGATGAAATAGGCATCTTCGCTGGGCGCATCGGGAGCTAGGCGATCGACACCGTGAAAGAAATCTGGAATCTCTAGACCGAGGGCTCCCAGAATGGTGGGCGCAAGATCAATGGCGGCGACGGGGCGGGAAACCGTGCGGCCCTCGTGACTGCCAGGGATACGCAAGATCATCGGGATGTGAACCTGATCATCGTGCAGCGTATAGCCGTGGTGATAGTGATTGTGATCGCCAAGGCCCTCGCCGTGATCGGCCACAAAGGCAATCATCGTTCGATCCCACTGGCCACTGGCGCGGATGGCGTCCAGCACGCGACCGATGGCCGCATCCACTTCGGCTAGTTCGGCGTCGTAGTAATCATGCACGAAGGCACGATCTTCTTCGGCAAGCTCGGGCGGCGGAGGAGGGCCCTCATGCACAAACCAACGCCGACCAGGGCGGGGATCTAAGACCTCGAAGGGGACATAGGCCCCGCGTGAATTCTTGAACCGTCCAGAGTACTCTGGATCTGTGAACGCTTCACGAAAACTGGCATCGGTGGTGTAGGGCAGGTGTGGATCCATGATGTGCCAAAAGAGCATCCAGGGTGTAGCCGTGTGCTCCCGAACAAAGGCCGACACCTTGGGCTCATCGGACTTGGCCGATTCCATGTTCCAGCCGAATCGATAGCCTTCAAATCCCTGGTCGAGCCCGTACTTGGGGGAGATCAGACCATTGGCCACGATGCCCTGTGTTTCATAGCCCACGCGACTCAGGATCTCTGCGAGTGCCGTCGAGGTCGGGTCGATGGGGGTCCACTCATCATGGCCTCCTCGGCCTGCACCGTGAACGGACGGGTACAGGGAGGTCATGATGGAAGAGAATGAAGGCAGGGTCCAAGGCGCTTGTGCGCGGGTCTGACTGAAGCGCACGCCCTCGTCGGCGAGGGCCGCCAAATGGGGAGTCGTGGGCCGTTCATAACCAAAGGCCGAGAGGTGGTCAGCACGTAGCGTGTCCACACCGATCATCAGCAGGTTGAAGGGCGCGGCCGTGGGTGCTTGGGGTTCGATGCGTGGAGTGGCGAGTACGAGCGTGTCGAGAAGGTCAGGCTCGTCGTCCATATCCTGGGATTGAAACTGCAGGTGACCCCTCTGGCCAGCCACAGCGGTTAGATCGATCTTCCCCAGGAGCCAAGATCGGTGATCTCGCTCGGCGCGTGGGTCAATGCTGACGCGCCCCAGCGGTGTCGATGATCCGCTCTCGTGGAAGAACACGATCTCAAGGTGTGCGCCGTCCCCTTCTGCCCTCTGGGCTTCGCGTGTCATTCCAAAGTGAAAGCGTAGTTGTGGCTGACTCTCGATGCCTGGAATCTGAACTGGAATGGCGATGCTTGCTGGCGGAGGGATGAGGACCGCATCACGAACCTCACCCATCAGGTCCACTCGGAGGCGCCAAGGGGTTTGCTGCTCGTTGCCATCGCGCGGCTTGTAGTTGTCTGAAATGTGATCGATGACTTCGCGTTGGGTGAGGGCCGTTTGTTCGACTTGAATGTCATCGAACAGAGTCAATGAGTCCCCGCTCTCTCCACTGCGGTGCAACAACTGCAATTCGAGACACTTGGTGGTTGAGGAGGTAATGAACGTGTGTTCAAACGTGTCCCAACCCGATGGGTGGTGACGACGGGAGACGCGTGTGGGATAGCCACTGCGTCGGAACCGCTGGCGCACTGTGGGGTCGCTGACGAGGCCGCGGTGCTCAACCAGCCGCATACACTCGACGAGCGTCGAGTCATCTCCGAGTGGATTGTTGACGAGGCGCACCCGGCCTTGAATGTGAACTCGCGTTAGGCCGGAACTGGGGACGAGGATGACGGCGCGTGAGTTGTCCTCGGGAACATTGGGGCCTAGGCGCAAGTGCCCGCCGCTGAGCCCACCCTCGGGTTCTATACCCCCAAACTCGGTTTCCCAATTGACCTTGCGACCCTCGTTGCGTCCATACCAGAGGCCGTCCGGGGATGAGTCGGTGAAATCCCAAGTTGCCGTTTTCGTTGGCGGGTCGTTCGCTTCATCAGCCGATGGAATCCCCGACCAGCGTGCCTCGGCCATGTGGTCGAACAGGCGCACGCGGGTGACTGTTGGCTGCCCCTCTTGGGCCGTACCCGGAGTCGACAGGGTGAACGAACCGAGCCCACAAAGGAGCGCGGCAAGGGGGGAAAGTGAGCCAGCAGAGGGCAGGATTGTGGGCTTCATGCCCTCACCCTACTGCATGGAGGAGAATTGCCCCCAGCCTTGTTGGCTTAGCCTTCGGCTTGCACAGCTTTAACGGCCGCCGTCAGTGCTGGGAGCACCTCAAGGGCGTCTCCCACAATGCCGAAATCCGCCACTTTGAAGATGGGGGCATCGGCATCCTTGTTGATGGCGACAATCGTGCCGGATGTACGCATGCCCGCAAGGTGCTGGATGGCACCCGAGATTCCAGCGGCGATGTACAGCTGTGGGGCAACGACCTTACCCGTCTGGCCTACCTGCTCACCGTGAGGCCGCCAACCTGCATCGACCACGGCGCGGGAAGCGCCCACTGCTGCGTCGCCGAAGGCACTCGCGAGTTCCTCCACAAGCCCGAATTGCTCAGCATCTTTCATGCCGCGGCCACCGGAGACGACGACCCGTGCTTCCTTCACATCGAGAAGGGCAGCGGACTTGGCTTCGACGCTTGTGACACGTGCTTTGGATTCGGCACTGATGGCGTGCTCGCTGACTTCTACGTTCCCGTCGCTGCAGGCAGGTTCAAAGACATTGAGCCGCGTGGTACAGCAAAAGACCGGGGCGCTCGTGCTCAGCTTGGCAATGGCCTTGCCGGCAAGCCAAGAGCGTTGAACGTTGAGGTTGTCCCCGTCTGCGGTGAGCGCGGTGCAGTCACTAAACAGGACAGAGTCGTGGTGTGCAGCGACCCGTGCTGCGAGGTCCTGGCCGTGGTGGGTACTGGCGGCAACGAAACCGTTAGCCCCTTGGGCGCTGAGGACCTCAGCCATCGCACTGGCAACAGCGTCGGCGCTGAACTCGGTGGGGCCGGTGAGAACAACGGCCTTGGTGGCTCCATGGGCGCCGAGGGTGTTGGCAGCTTGGGATGCGTCGGCTCCGCACAAGACAGCGGTGCACTCGGCTCCCGTGGCGTGGGCTGCACCGAGGGCCTCAAGGGATCCGCGACGGGCAACGCCGGCGGCTTGTTCGACAAATACGAGGAGGGTGGTCATGGCGGTAGGGGGGGCTAGAGGACCTGGGCCTCGTTGCGGAGGGCGTCGATGAGAGCGGGTACCGCCTCGGCGCCTTCGCCGATGATGCGTCCCTCGGGGCGCGCTGCTGGAGCGCTGACCTCGATCACGGAGACTTGGGAATCCACGTCAACGGGGGCCGTCTCTTCCAGAGGTTTTTTCTTGGCCGCCATGATTCCTTTGAGTCCCGCGTAGCGGGGCTCGTTGAGACCCTTGTTGCAGGTAATGACGGCTGGCAGGCTGAACTCGACCGTTTCGATGCCCTCTTCTGTCTCGACCTTGGCCGTTCCGCCGCCTTCGGCCAATTCGACAGCGACGACTCCCGTCACGCAGGCCCAGCCGAGATAGGTGGCAGTCATCGCACCCACCGCTGCGTTGTCACGATCCGTGGCGACCCGGCCCATGAAGACCACTTCGCCACTGAGCTCGGTGATGGCGGCTGCGAGTTTCTTCGCACTCATGCGGCAGTCAGCGGACATCCACTCGTCATCGGTCAGAATCACGGCTTTGTCGGCACCCTTGGCGAGACACTCGCGGACCTCCTTGGATCCGCTCGCGGCACCGAGGGTCAAGGCCGTCACCTCGCCACCGAGGGCTTCCTTCGTGAGCACGGCCTGCTCAAGAGCGATCTCATCGTAGAACGAGATCATGTACGGAAGACCGTCCGTGTCGAGGCCGCTGTTGTCGGCCTGGAAGCGCACTTCGGCCTCCGTAGTTGGAACGCGTTTTACGCAGGCAATGATGTTCATGGGGGGAGGGGCTCGTCCTAGGATGGGTTCGGGCCAAAGAGAATATCGGCCGACCTCGCCGGGGGCAAGTCGAAGGGGCCTGCGCAGGGCTACGCAATAGGCCGAAGGCAGCGGTTTACCCGTGCTGGGGAACGGGTGCTTGGGCCAGGACCCGGCCGTTCCGAGGATCAGCCCTCGACGCCGTGAAAACTCTGTCCTAGGTAGACCTCGCGAACCCGTGGGTCTTGCACCAGTTCAGAGGAGGTGCCCTCGCGCAGGATCTGACCCTTGTGAATGATGTAGGCGCGGTCTGTGCTGCTGAGGGTTTCGCGAACGCTGTGGTCCGTAATGAGAACTCCGATTCCTTGGGATTTTAGCTGGGCAATGAGCTGTTGAATCTCTTCGACATTGATGGGGTCTACGCCTGCGAAGGGCTCGTCGAGCAGAAGGATGGAAGGCTTGGTAGCTAGTGCGCGGGCGAGTTCGAGGCGTCGGCGTTCACCGCCCGACAGGGTGTCGGCGCGATGGGTGGCGAGATGGCTGAGTTCGAGTTCTGAGAGCAAACGGCTGGCTTCACTGGCGCGCTCGGAACGCGAGTAGGGTAGGGCTTCCAGAACGGCGAGGAGATTGTCCTGCACGGACATCTGGCGAAACACGCTGGTCTCTTGGGGCAAGTACCCCATTCCGAGTCGTGCGCGCTTGTACATCGGCATTCCCGTACAGTCGTGCCCCTGCAGGGAGACTTTACCTGCGTCAGGGGAGATGATGCCGACGGTCATTCGGAAGCTTGTGGTCTTTCCCGCACCATTGGGACCTAGCAGACCGACGATCTCACCGGGGTGAACGTGGAATGAGACCCCATCGACTACCCGGCGGCGCTTGTAGGACTTGACGAGCCCTTCGACGCTCAAGAGTGTGGATTCTGGGTGGTTCATAGAACGGCTAACGCACCCATTTGAGTCGGTAGACATCGAGGCTGGGAGCCATGGGCCAGACGACCAGCACGGCCCGCCCGCGTATGAGGGAGCGCGGCACGAGCGGGATGCCCGTCGGCCCCAAGGCGCGAGCTTCATTACGGGGGAAAACCCAGCGTTCACCGAACTCATCTTGGATGTACACCGTGGCCGTGCCATTCCCGTCGGCCACAATAATTGGATTCTCAGTACCGCGGTTGTTTCCCCGCACGACCTCGACGCTGCCATCGGGTTGGGGCACTTCAAAACTCGTCAGATTCCAGTCGCGTCCGTCGGAGGAATCCTGGGTGTTGTCGCCCAACATGAGGTAATTGTCGGCAGGAATCTGCCAGTGGGTCGAGCGTTGACCCAAGCTGGTGTAGTGCACATCTCGCAATACCTCGATGTCGGTGAACTCCGCTCCGCCCCCTTCGGTCACCCATGAGACAGTGCAGGTGCGGTCCTTGGCAGGGTCGATCGGGAAGGTCAAAAGCACTTCACCATCCAACTCGAATTCGAGCAGGTCGTTGAGGTTCTGCGCTGCCAACTCCACTGCCTTGCCGGCCCGCAGTTTCCAGGCCGACTCAGCATGCATCGTCCGGGTGTCGAGTCCGGTGTTGGAATCGTGCACGCGAATGCTGGGTTTGGCCTGGTCTTGCGCTGCAGGCCCCGGCAGGGAGAACTGGTAGTGCATGGATCCCTCGCGCAGCTCAACGAATACCCGGGAGCAATCCGCGTGGGCTTCCACGCGCGCACGGGTGCGTACATCGCCAACGGGGTTGGCACCCGAACGTTTGCCAGCCGTGTGTTGAAGAGGGCCCAGTTTGCCGGGATAACCATCGGAGTAATGGTCCCGGACATTGTTCGATGTGCGAGGAAAGACCGCGCGGCCTGGGCCGCCAGCATGGATGCTGTCGCCCTTGGCGTTCCAGCCCTGCCCTGACAAGCGCCATTCTCCTGCCACGTCGAGGCTCTTGAGTTGGGATTGTTGAACGGCGCGGGAGCGGCGTTGAATCTTGAAGGCAGCGCTGCCTTCTGGTGTGCCTAGCGGGGCGGTGTACAGGTCACCGTCCCGAATCTCTAGCGCTTCGGGCCCAACGCCCACGACGCGCTTGATGAAATTCTTGGACTGGTCGAGCGGATAGCGAAAGACCACCACCTCGTAGCGGTCAGGATCGCGAAAGTGATAGGACATCTTATCCACCAATACCCGGTCGAAGACGCCACCCCCCTTGCCATCTTCCCAGCCCATCAAGGTGGGCTGCATGGATCCGGTGGGGATCTTGTAGGCCTCCAAAATGAAGTACTTGAAGAGAACGATGATGATGATCGAGACCGTGATGGCCTCGATGTTCTCCCGCCATGGACGTGAGCGGGTCGTTTGCTTGTTCGGGTTGCGCTGCTGGGTACTCACTAGGGACTCATCCTAGGGCCTTGGGCCCCACAAACCTACTTGTCATCTCCGCCCAGGACGGACAGGAACGCCTTTTGGGGGATATCGACTGCACCCACCTGTCGCATGCGACGCTTGCCCTTCTTCTGCTTTTCTAGCAGCTTGCGCTTGCGCGAGATGTCGCCGCCGTAGCATTTGGCGGTCACATCCTTGCGGAGGGCAGCAATGCTCTCGCGCGCGAGAATCTTGGAACCCACGGCCGCTTGCAAACGCACTTCGAACATATGCCGTGGGATCTCCTTGCGCAGTTTCTTGAGAACCGCCCTTCCGCGTGCATCGGCCCGGGAAGTGTGCACGATGGACGAGAGCGCATCGACCTCCTTACTGGCCACAAGAATGTTGAGCTTGACGAGTTGGTCGGCACGATAGCCCGTCACCTCGTAATTCAATGTGCCAAATCCTCGCGTACTCGACTTCAACTTGTCGTAGAAGTCATACATGATCTCAGCCAAGGGGATATCGAAAACAAGCTGCACACGGGTT
Source organism: uncultured Planctomycetaceae bacterium (assembly GCA_964469565.1). Taxonomy (GTDB): domain Bacteria; phylum Planctomycetota; class UBA1135; order UBA1135. Next base: position 60,129 of record CAYXZD010000017.1, on the reverse strand, counting down.
GGAGAAAGGTGCTCTTGACGCACGAACGTTCCACGATGGTCGGTCGAAATCTGCATCACCGGGCCAATGTATTCGGTGGGGAGCAGCATGCTGACACGAGCGATGGGTTCGCGCAGTTCTTCGTACTTGTCCGGCGAAGGGAGTGCGCCAGGTGAATGGATCAGTGCCGTCTCACCGTCCGCTGTCAGAATCTCGTACGTCACTGAGGGGGCCGTTTGGATAAGGTCGAGGTCGTACTCCCGTTCCAGTCGCTGCTCGATGATCTCCATGTGCAGTAGGCCGAGGAATCCACAGCGGTACCCAAAGCCAAGTGCGTCCGACGACACTGCGTCAAAGGTCAAGGACGAGTCCGAAAGACAGAGGGCTTCAAGGGCATCGCGCATGACCTCGTAGTCGCCAGGATTGGTGGGGTAGAAATCTGCGAAGACCATGTGTTGGGGTTCGCGGTAGCCTGGCAATGGTTCGACTTCTTGGCCCTTAGTGATGGCTACGGTGTCGCCCACGCGCACGTCTCCGAGGGCCTTGATGTTGGAGATGAAGTAACCCACTTCTCCAACGGTCAACTCCTCACTGGGGGTCATCTTGGGCAGGAAGTGACCGATTTCCAATGTCTCGTAGGTCTTGCCCACGCTCAACATTCGGATCTTGTCGCCCTTCTTGAGGCTGCCATCCACAATCCGCAAATGCACAATGACTCCCCGGTATTCGTCGTACACAGCGTCAAAGACGAGGGCCCGCAGAGGCGCATTGGGGTCTCCGTCGGGTGCGGGAACCTCTTCCACAATCCGATCGAGTACAAGGTCCACATTCTCACCAGTCTTGGCGGAAATGCGGACAGCGTCCGTGGCTTCGATGGCGAGGCTGTTTTCGATTTCCTCGCAGATTTCATCGGGCCGAGCGTGTGGCAGGTCGGTCTTATTGAGCACCGGAATAACGGCCAAGTCTGCCTCGATGGCGAGATAGGTGTTGGCAACGGTCTGGGCTTCCACACCCTGCGATGCATCGACTAGCAGGAGTGCACCCTCACAGGCCTGCATGGATTTTTCGACCTCGTAATTGAAGTCCACGTGCCCCGGAGTATCGATCAAGTTGAGTTGATAGACCTCTCCATCTTTTTCGTGTTCGACGGTCACGGAGCGGGCCTTAATCGTGATTCCTCGCTCGCGCTCAAGCTCCATGTCATCGAGTAAGCGGTCTTTCATGGCCCGTTTGGCCACCGTACCGGTCACCTCAAGCATGCGATCCGCCAAGGTAGACTTGCCGTGGTCGATGTGGGCAATGATTGAAAAATTGCGGATGTGCTTGGGGTCCACGGTGTCTCCGGCCCTAGGGCAATTCGGGGGCTGCGAGGTATTCGATGAATTGGGCGAGGGCTCGACCGCGGTGGCTGATTGTGCTCTTCGCGGAAGGCGCGAGTTCAGCGAAACCCCGTCCCGTTTGGTCATGGCCTGGTTCGGTGAACAAGAAAAGCGGGTCATACCCGAAATCGCCGTCGCCTCGCGGGGCGTCGAGAATGCAGCCCCTGGCGGAACCCATGAACTGGGCCACAACCTCGCCGGTGGGCCGAGCTAGGGCGAGGGCGCAGATGAACTGGGCGGCGCGCTTCTCACTTGGAAGGCCTTCCAGGAGCCCGAGCAGTTTGGTGTTGTTGGCCGCATCATCACCGTGGGTGCCTGCGAAGCGAGCCGAGTGAACCCCTGGGGCTCCATCTAGGGCCTCGACTTCTAAGCCGGAGTCGTCAGCTAGGCACCAGCGGCTGGTGGCAAGCGCTGTTTCGCGAGCCTTCTTGGCTGCGTTATCTGCGAAGGTGGCACCGTCTTCATGGACATCAGGCAAAGCACCCACCTCCTCGGAGGTGAGCACATTGATGTCGAGGGGTTCAAGAAGGGCGCGGATTTCGAGGACCTTCTTGGCATTGCCCGAAGCAATCAGGATTTCGAGGGGGCGTTCCAAGGAATCACTTGGCGAGGGCTGCCTGTTGAATAGAAAAGATGTGCTCGATGCCTCCGGCTCCGAGCTCGAGCATGGTGTCGAGTTGTTCCCGGTCAAAGGGAGCACCCTCGGCAGAGCCTTGGACTTCCACGAAGGCACCCGTACCCGTCATCACGATATTCATGTCCGTTTCCGCCTTGCTGTCCTCGGGGTAGTCCAAGTCGCACACCGGTATTCCGTCGACTACGCCGACCGAAATGGCACCGAGTTGGGAGGTTAGAGGCCAGCCGCGCAGTACGCGCTTGCTCTCCATCCAAGTGAGGGCGTCGTGGAGTGCCACGTAGGCACCGCTGATTGAAGCGGTGCGTGTCCCCCCGTCGGCTTGCAACACATCGCAGTCCAGCCAGATTGTGCGCTCGGTCATTTGCGAGAGGTCGATGACAGCGCGCAGGCTACGTCCAATCAGGCGTTGGATCTCAACAGAGCGTCCATCCACCTTCCCAGCGCGGTCGCGCGTCTTGCGGGTGTTCGTCGACGAGGGCAGCATGGCGTACTCCGCTGTGAGCCAGCCCCCGCCCTTGCCCTTGAGGAAGCGCGGCACACCGTCCGTCACCGTGGCGGTACACAAGACGCGCGTTTCGCCGAAGGAGGCGAGCACAGATCCCTGAGCCATGTTCGTGAACCCGCGCTGAAATGTGATTTCGCGCGTTTCCTGTGGGGTGCGGCCGTCGTGTCGTGTCATGGGGTGGAATGGGAGTGGGGGAAACCGGAGTGGATATTTGGGGCCCGGGTGGCTTCAGGGGTACTAGAGGCCGATGATGGGGTGCGAAAACGGTCTAATGGGGCTGGCAGGCGTGGAGGAGCGTTGATCCACCCGCACCTCAACGTTCCTTAGTCTGAACCGGATTTGGGCTCGACCATTCTAGTGATCCGCAGGCGCTCTGACCACAGGACCGGGAGGGGGACTCAGCAGATGGGCTCGAGCTGCTCTAAGAATTCAAGGGCAATCTCGGAACTGGACCCATCGGGTGCGGTGAGGGTCACTCCCGTACTCAACTGAAGGTCAGTGACCTGGCCTTCGAAGGTGGAGCCCGCAGCGAGCGCCCGGACGGGGCGGCCATGAATCCTTAGGCCTTGGAGGTAATCCCGGCAAAGATCCCGTTCTTGCCCCGCACTGGCCTGGGTCAGACGAGTCCAGAGGTGCCGGAGAAGCGTGGCTTCGACTTCGTCCGCTGCCTGGTCGACCCCAAGCCCACCCAGAGAGGTGACCGCCCGCTCGTCATGCAGTTCGCGAGGCCACAGACCGGGCGTAAGATTGAGGCCTACGCCGATGACATATGCGGGGTGGTGTGGGTCCCAGCCTCGCGTTTCAACGAGAATGCCCGCGAGCTTGGCCTCTTCGATGAGCAGATCATTGGGCCACTTCAAATAGCATTGGTTGAGACCGAGTGCATGAACGCAGTCCAGCACACCGAGGCCAGCAGCCATGGAGGGACCGGCGGCGGGGAGCGGTTGGTTGGGCTTGTAAACGAGGCTGATGTAGAGACCTGCGCCGCTCGGGCTGTGCCACCGGCGTCCGCGACGGCCGCGGCCTGCTGTTTGCTCCTCCGCTACAAACCAATCACCGTGCTTGGCGTTCCCGGCGGCGATAGCGGCGAAGGCGCGTTCGTTCGTGGAGTCCGTCAACCCGAAGGCATGGCGCCGGCCTGGAGTCGTAGTCATTTCTATTCAGGTCAGGTGGGGCCCTAGTCTCTTCATTCGGGTGCGGTGGAATGCCGGACACAATCCTATAGCGCAGAGATTGATGGGTGAGTCAGGTTCACGAATCAATCGATCACTCAGCCTAGAGCGAAGAGGCAACGGGTGCCCCGTGGTTTGCCCAGTCAGGAGGGCGGGAATATGAAGTCGCCGCCGTTTATCCGTACGCGAGTCAGCGGGTCACCGGCGAGTGGACGCTACCTGCGGGATCGACAGCCTCGGGAGCGGCGCTGCGAATACAATGCGGGCGCTAGGCTTGTGTGGGGAAAGGCAGGGGATCCAAACAGTCCATTCTCGTCGGTAAGCGGCTCGCTTGCGGGCACGGAGGATCGCTTCGGGAATTGGAATCAAAGCCCGTGAATTCAGCCAATTGCACTGTCAACTGCGCTGGTTCGCGGTGACCGGGCGCCCTCAGTGCGGATCGGAGCCATCCACTACGGGTTCGGCCTGGGGGGTCCCCTGCTACACTTTCGCCCCCGACAGAGGGAACCTCCAGACGGGTCTTCCCTACCACCGCACTCCATCCGAGCCCCCCGCACTCCCGTGGACCCCCAACAGCCCGATAGTTTTTCCAGCGACCTTCACTTGCTATTCAACACCTTGCTTGAGGTGGGTCGCGAGCGAGACGAAGTTCACGCGGCACTGAGCCGGTTGCGTGATGTGCTCAACGGTGAGCTGTGTCAAGCGGGCGTCGGCACTGGATTGGCACAGCGCACTTTGACACCCCAGCCCCGGCGTCGGGATGCCGAGGGGGCCGATGCGACGCCCCTGAGTGGGGTGGGTGCTGTGTCACTTGAGATGATCGTCGAACGTGCCCGGTGGAAGGCTGATGCTTGCCGCATGGCTCTGAAGCGCAGTTCCTCTGCGGCTTCTGATGACGATTCACAGGCGTTAGTCATTGAGGAGAACCTGCTGCGAACGAGGCGAGAGCCACTCGAGGATTGTTATGCATGGATGCTCGATTCTCCGAGACCGCTGCCCAAGGATCGATTCCTAGAGGAGGTAGCTTTGTGTTACGAGGTGGTGGCGCGAGCTGCAGAGTTGTGCATCGAGCTTGCTGATGAGGGGCTGTTGGCTCCAGTCCCCTCGCCGGACCTGCTGTTTCTGTTGGCCGAGGCACAGTCTTCACTCCTCACGGCTCTCGCCCATTGTGATTTGCGCGGGGATAGCGACCAGCGCGATCTATTCTTGTGGCTCAAAGACCAGACCACCCGTCACCGGGTCTACGTCGACCGTCACATGCGGCTGGATGATCCTGCAGATAGCAGCAAGGCCAATGAACTCCTTGAGCGCCTTGAGACCGTGGCTGCCCAGATGCGCGCCAAGAAAGGCGGGGCGGATGTGAGCCAGCAAGAGTCAGAGGACTCTCCCGCAGGTCGATCGGACAGCACCCATGTGCTGGCGAATGAAGGTGTGCTGATTCTAGGCCCTCAGACCCTGAAGCCGACGAGTGCAGACTGGGCTGCTGACCTGGGTGCCTCAGTGGTCCGCTGGATTGATTCATCGGACGTGGACGGCTGGGGCGAATTGCTTCAGACCGAGTTGACTCGCACGGATATTCGCATCGTCTTCTTGGTCGACCGTTTGCCCCAAGCTGACTATGCGGCCTTCAAGCAACTATGCACAAACACGGACAAGCGGTTTGTCCGCATGACGGTGCCCGAGGGGCAAGTGCTGACTCCGGCAGATTTTCTCCGGGAAGGAGAGCGTCAGATTGGGGTGCACGCGCAAGCGAAGCACGCCAAGTAGAGGCTCCAGAGCAGGCTAGGCTCTCCGAACACCTGCGGTGTGGAGGTCGCGAACCAGCTGCAACAGCCGTGACGGACAGGGATCGCTGACCAGGAGGGCGAGATGGGCAGGTGCGAGGAATCCCTCCTCGACGGAATGTTCAAGGTGAGCGAGCAGACCATCGTAGTACCCGCGTACATTGAGGAGTCCCACTGGCAGTGAGTGGATACCCAATTGGGACCAGGCCAATGCTTCAAACAACTCGTCGTGGGAGCCATAACCACCCGGCAGCGTGATGATGGCGTCACTCAGTTCGATCATGCGCATCTTGCGCTCATGCATGCTCTGCACGATCAAGCGCTCAGTGAGGCCTTCGTGGGCCACTTCCATATCAACGAGCCCCTGGGGAATAATGCCGGTGATCCGTCCACCCGCAGCAAGGGTGGCGTCAGCCAATGCACCCATTGTGCCGACCTTGGCTCCACCATAAACGACCTCACAGCCGTCTTGGGCGAGTTGGCGCCCTAAGTCGCTGGCCGCCTGCAGGTAGTCTGGGTGTCCACCTGGTTTGGATCCGAGATAGACTAGGACACGGCGAAAGCTCATGGATTCAGGTCTGGGCCACTTTGCGACGCCGGCGGATGAGATACGGCAGAATCCAGAGGTACACCCCCGTGATCCAAAGGCCGCAAAGCACAACTCCGGCTGGGAGCCACAGGAAGAGCTTTACGTTCTCATGGAACCAGGACCCATCGTGCAATTGTTCGATCAGATCCGAACGGCGGTAGGTGGACTGCAATACGGTGCCGGTGTTGGCGTCGATTTGAACCTCGTGGCGGTTGTTACAACGAACCTTGAGCATGCCCTTGCCGGGGCGTACGTCCAAGCGATCGATGTCATCCCACGAGTGAACTTGAGCTTCTTCGACTCCTTTGACGGTTTCTAGGATTGTGTCCCAATCGATATTCAGCCCACTCTGGCTGCCTTGGACAGTGGCTGGCTGGATCCATGAAACCTCTTTTTTGAGTTGCAGTAGCACGCCGGTGGGGAACAGAACCAGCGCAGGCAGCAGGGCGATGAGGGCCCCGATGCGATGCAGCTTGCGGTGGGTCTTGGCGGCGGACATGGTTAGGAGGGTGGCGGTACTGGGCGCTCCCGTCAAGGGATGTGCTTCGATGCGAAGATCGGAAGTGTACTCCCGGTGCCCGGTGGACTACGACTTCTTGGGGATGCGGATGGACTCCACCATGCGCTGCACTTCGTCGGGCGGTTCGGGTGTGAAGCGTGAGAGTGTCAGGGCGACAGCGAAGTTGACGACCATGCCCACGGCGCCTATGCCCTCTGGAGAGATGCCCCAGAGCCATCGCTCCTGGGAACCCGGTTCTGAATCGATAAACTTGAAGTAAATGATGTAGCTCGCCGTGAAGGCGATGCCGCAAATCATGCCAGCCACAGCACCCTGGCGATTCATGCGTCTGGAGAAGATGCCCATGATGATCGCTGGGAAGAACGATGAGGCGGCCAAGCCAAATGCAAAGGCCACAACGGCAGCTACATAGTCGGGGGGGTAGATGCCGAGGATGCCTGCGATCACGACGGCCACCGCAGCGCTGACCCTAGCGGCGAGGAGCTCACCTTTTTCAGAGATAGAGGGGCGCAGCGCGCGCTTGAGCAGATCGTGGCTGATCGCGGAAGACACGACGAGGAGCAGGCCCGCGGCGGTTGAGAGGGCGGCGGCCAAGCCACCCGCGGCCACGAGACCGATGACCCAGGCAGGCAACGAGGCGATTTCGGGGTTGGCGAGGACCATGATGTCACGGTCCACATACAGTTCGTTGTCGTTATCGGTGGCAGGGTTGGCGACGAGTCGCTCGCCGCTGGATCCCCGACCTGCTCCAAACTTGGGTTTGCCTACGAAGGGAGCCCCCGCACGATACTGTACCCGGCCGTCTTCGTTTTTGTCGCGCCAGGCGATGAGGTCGGTGTCTTCCCAGGTCTTGAACCACTCGGGTAGAGAGCCTGCCGATCCGGGCCGGGCCGCGTAGGCTTGTCCCTCGACGGCCTGGATGAGGTTCGTGCGGGCGAACACAGCCACTGCGGGAGCAGTGGTGTAAAGGATGGCGATGAAGGCGAGGGCCCAGCCCACGGATACTCGGGCATCGCGCACCTTGGGAACGGTGTAAAACCGAATGATCACATGGGGTAGGCCTGCTGTGCCGACCATCAAGGCGGCAGTGATGCAAAACACATCGAGAATAGCTTTCGAGCCTTCTGTGTAGGCGGCAAACCCCAGTTCCTGGTGAAGGCCGTCCAGTTTGTCCAGCAGCCACTCTCCGCTCGCCAACTCCATGCCACCGAATCCGATTTGGGGAATGGGATTCCCCGTAATCATGATGGAGATGAAGATGGCTGGCACTAGATAGGCAAAGATCAATACACAGTACTGCGCCACCTGGGTGTAGGTGATGCCCTTCATCCCGCCGAGGACCGCGTAAAAGAAGACGATGGCCATGCCGATCAAGACGCCCGTGGTGACGGGCACCTCAAGGAATCGACTGAAGACTATGCCCACGCCCCGCATTTGACCGGCCACGTAGGTAAAGGAGACGAAGATTGCGCAGAACACGGCCACAATGCGGGCTGATTGCGAGTAGTACCGGTCTCCAATGAAGTCCGGCACTGTGAACTTTCCGAACTTGCGCAGGTAGGGAGCGAGCAGAAGGGCCAAGAGTACGTAACCGCCTGTCCAACCCATCAAGTAGACAGAGCCGTCATAACCGGCGAAAGACAGGATCCCCGCCATGCCAAGGAACGACGCTGCGCTCATCCAGTCCGCTGCGGTGGCCATGCCGTTGACAAGCGGGGATACACCCGTACCTGCAACATAGAAGTCTTTGGTGGTGCGCGCCTTGGCCCAAATGGCGATGCCGATGTAGAGGGTGAACGAGGCGGCGACGATGGTGTACGTCCAAGAGGTGACATCCATGGTGTGCCTTCAGTCCTCCTGCACGCCGTGCTCGTGATCGAGGCGGTTCATGCGACGCACGTAGTAAAAAATGATGGCGACGAATCCATAGATGGAGCCCTGTTGGGAAAACCAAAAGCCCACTTTGAAACCGGTACCCGGAATGCGGAATTGATTGAGGGGCTCGGCGAGCAGGATGCCTAGGCCGAACGACAGGGTGAACCAAAGCGAGAGGAGCAGACCGAGGATGCGAAGATTGGCACGCCAATAGGCATCGTGGCTGGGGGGCGGATTGTCCATGAGGGTGTTGAGGGAGGGATTGGGCGGGCGGCTAGTGTGCCGGGGACGTGGGGATGGCCTCAAGGTGGGCGTGGGAGCCTCAGGCGGTACACGGCCTACAAATATATTGCATGGACTCATGCGGGTGGGATTGCTAGGAGTGTGCAATGATGGGGCTGCCCTCGTTGGAGGGTGTACCGACCCACTGCCCACTGCCTCTGCACCCATGCACCCCAACGAAACCGCCGTTCGCCTCGGCCTGATTATCGCCTTCGTACTCCAAGCTGGACAACTGAATTGGGCGCTTGCAGCCGGCGGGCCTGGATTGGCTAACGAGACGGCGAGGGCAGAGGATGAAGCGGTAGGGGAGCAGGCTGCGTTCCCTGAGGGTCGTTGGCGTGAGCTTGGCCCCGCGGTGTTTGGTGGCCGAGTGGTGGACATTGAAATTGCGGCCGGCAAGCCGTCCTCCATTTGGGTCGCTTCAGCCTCCGGCGGTCTGTGGTACACCGAGAACAACGGTGTGACTTGGCGCTGTATCTTCCAAGAAGAGGGCACGATTTCGATTGGGGATGTGGCTCTCGACCCAAAGAACGAGGAAGTCATCTGGGTAGGGACTGGCGAAGCCAACAATCAACGATCCTCCTATTGGGGCGATGGCATTTACAAGACGACCGATGGGGGCGAGTCCTGGCACAACATGGGGTTGCCGAAGAGCCAACACATCGGGCGGATTGTCGTGGACCCCGGCGACTCCGATCGCGTCTATGTGGCTGTGCTGGGAAACCTCTACTCTCCGAATCCCGAGCGGGGCGTCTATCGCACCCTCGATGGGGGCCAACACTGGGAGCATGTATTACAGCCGGGCGAGGATGTTGGGGCGGTGGATCTTGTGATCGATCCCGGGCATCCCGAGACGCTTTACGCAGCCACCTATGAACGGCGCAGGCGCGCGTGGGACTTTGATGGTTCCGGGCCTGGGTCAGCGATTTACAAGTCTGAAGATGGTGGTGATCACTGGCACCGCTTAGAGGGCGGCTTACCCACCGGGGAGATTGGGCGCATCGGCCTAAGCCTGCATGGTGCGGCACCCGGCACCCTCTACGTGACCTTGGCGAATCTGAACGAGGTAGAGGTTCCCCAGGAGGAACCGGTGTCACTGGAGACCACTTTCCGTGGTGGGCGCTTGGAGGTTCGCAAGGTCCAGGCCGGGGGCGGTGCTGCCCAGGCGGGACTGGAGAAGGGTGATGTCCTCCTGCAGCTCGGGGATGTTGCACTCGATAATGTCTGGGCGGCAGCAGAGGTGTTTGGGATGGCTGCGGAGCCCGCGCTGGCCGCCGAAGGCGAGGTGGCGGTGACGGTGATCTTCGAGCGAGACGGTGAGCGCAAGGAGTTGGAGGTCAAGCTGTCGGATCTGATGCGTGCCAAGCCGAACGCCAAGCGTTTTAAGACGGTGGGTGGGGAGATTTGGCGCTCGACGGATGGGGGTGCGACGTTTGAGAAACGCAACGAGAAGAGCGCGGGTGGCTCACCGCCTTATTACTATGGTCAGATCCGCGTGGACCCCAATGATGTCGAGCAGGTTTACCTGCTCGGGGTTCCCCTGACGCGTTCGGAGGATGGGGGAGCCACGTGGTCGGGCAATATCGCGCGCAGTGTTCACGTTGACCATCACGCCCTTGTGGTGGACCCGAAGGATTCCCAGCGGTTATTGCTTGGGAATGATGGCGGGCTGCACCAGAGTTATGACAGGGGGAAAACCTGGTACCACTACGAAAACCTCCCTCTTGCACAGTTTTACGCGGTGGGTGTGGATATGGCCGAACCCTACAACGTGTATGGGGGCACACAAGATAACGGGACGTGGGGCGGCCCCTCACGCTCTGCACGGCGTGGGGGTATTGAACAGCATGAGTGGTATTCGGTGGGCGGCGGCGATGGCTTTTACGCAGTACCCGACCCGCGTGACCCGGCGACGATCTATGGCGAATCGCAGTTTGGCATGGTGTATCGCCGCGATTTGAAATCAGGGTCGTCCAAGAGCATACGGCCACGTGCCCCCAAACGGGCTTCGGGTGAGGATGGAGAGCAGGAACAGGAGCGCTATCGCTTCAACTGGAACTCGCCCATCGTTGTGTCTCACCACAACCCTGAGATCATCTACTTTGGTGGGAACCGGCTCTTCAAGTCATTCAACCGCGGTGATGAGTGGCCGATCCGTAGTGAGGATCTGACAACTCAGGACCCGGAGAAGCTCAAAGGAAATGTGCCCCATTGCACGATCACTACGATCGCTGAGTCGCCTTTCGATCCCCTTCGGGTTCTCGTCGGCACCGATGATGGGTTGGTACAACTGAGTGAAGATGGGTGCTTGACGTTTACAAACCTCGCAGGTCGATTCCCCGGAGTTCCAACGGGATGGTGGGTCAACCGGGTGGAATTCTCCGCTCATGATCAGGACCTAGCCTGGGCCGTCTTTACAGGGTATCGCGAGGATGATTTTCGCCCCTTCGTCTATCGCACGAGGAATGGAGGAGCGAGCTGGGAACTCATCGTTGATGGTCTGCACCAGGCCCCGGTCAACGTGATCCGTGAGGACCCGAAGCTGCCTGGATTGCTGTATTTGGGTACTGAACTGGGTGGATTCTACACCCTTGATGGAGGGGATCACTGGCAGCCCCTCGGTCAAGGCCTTCCCACGCTGGCAGTCTATGACCTCGTTGTGCACCCGCGTGACGGTGAGATCGTCGCTGGAACCCACGGTCGGGGCTTTTGGATTCTCGACGTGAGCCTCTACCGCCAGCTGACCCCGGAAAACCTGGAAGCGGACGTGCACCTCTTCGAAGTACAGGATTCCGTGCGGCTGCCTTCCAAGGGGAACTTCGCCTGGAGCGGTGACGGCCACTGGGCGGGGACCAACCCCGCGAATGGCGTAGCCATTGACTACCGATTGGCGACCGAGCACAAGGACAAGGATGTCAAAGTGGAGGTTTTCGATGTGCGCGGCAAGCGTTTGAGCTCTCCCGAAGCTGGAGGGGCAGCGGGGTTTCACCGTGTGTTCTGGTCCGGAAGGGGGGCCGGCGGAGGGCGGCGATCCCAGTCGCGTTCGGTGGCGAGCACAGGTGCCGGTGAGTACCGCGTGGTGTTGACCGTGGGGGAGCAATCCTATGAACGGTGGATGCGGGTCCGCACACTCGAGTGAACTGCAGGTTGGGCGGCGTGAGTGGAGGCCCGGTAGCTCCCGGTCTTCACGGCCCGGAGCGCGCAATAAAAAAGGGTTCCCAGTTAGCGCAGCGAATCGGGCGTTGCGCGTGACGACTCAAGGGCTCATAGGCTGGCCCCAATGGGTTAGGGTGCAGGCATGTTCATAACACCCCTACTCTTGGCGATCCTCGCAGGATCAGGCGCCCCTCTCGATTCGTCCCGCCCCAACGTCGTAATCATCTACGGTGATGACGTGGGTTATGGAGACCTCGGCGTGTATGGGGCGACTCAGATCCCGACTCCCCACTTGGACGGGTTGGCTTCGGAGGGTCTGCGATTCACCGATGGTCACTGTTCCGCTGCGACTTGCACGCCGTCGAGGTTCTCAATGCTGACCGGAATCCACGGCTTTCGACATGGCGTGCGGGTGTTGCCGCCCAACGCACCGATGAAGATCAAGCCTGACATGTTTACCTTGCCCAAGTTGTTTGGCCAGGCCGGGTACCGCACGGCGGTGATCGGCAAGTGGCACCTCGGCATAGGCGATGGCAAGACTGCGGTGGATTGGAACGGCAAGGTGGCACCGGGCCCGCTGGAAGTGGGCTTTGACTACTCGTTTCTCCTGCCTTCCACCAACGATCGCGTGCCGTGCGTCTATGTGGAAAACCACTCGGTCGTCAACCTCGATCCCGCCGATCCACTGTTCGTTGGAAAACGACCCGAGGGATTCAGCGGGACAGTCTATCCCAATGGAAAAGAGGACCCGGCGAGCATGAGCTACTACGGCAGCTCTCACGGACACAACAACTCGGTCATCAATGGAATCGGCCGAATCGGGACCATGTGGGGCGGGCGCTCAGCCCTGTGGAATGATGAGACGATGGCAGACGTTTTTGTTTCCCAAGCCTGCCAGTACATCGCCAGCCAGAAAAAGGACCAACCGTTCTTCTTGTTCTTTTCGTCCCAGGATATTCACGTTCCACGTGTTCCGCACCCGCGCTTTCATGGCCGGTCGAAGCTCAGCTATCGAGGAGATGCGATGGTGCAGCTCGACTACAGCGCCGGTGCGGTTCTACGGGCACTCGAATCTCACGGACTGAGTGACAACACGATTGTGATTTTTTCCAGTGACAATGGGCCGGTCTATGATGATGGCTATGAAGATGGCACAACCGTGCTCACCTCCACGAAGGAGAGCGACCGCGGCCATGATGGATCGGGGCCGTACCGCGGGGGCAAGTACCAGATTTACGAGGGAGGTACGCGAGTTCCCCTCATCATTCGATGGCCCGGGCAGATTCAGCCTGGAGTTTCGGCTGCGACCATTAACCAGATCGACTTCCTTGCGAGCTTTGCAGAGTTGCTCGATCAAGAACTCGAGGCCGATCAGGGCATCGATTCGCGCAGCGTCTGGCCTGCCCTGTGCGGACGGGAGCCATTGGGAACACCCCTATTGATCGAAGAGGCGCGCGGGTTGGCCCTTCGGGAAGGGCATTGGAAATACATTGCGCCCGTCGGCAAGCGCAAAGCGCCGCAGTTGTTCAATCTCGCCGAGGACGTCGGCGAGGAAAACGACCTGAGCGAACGGGAGCCCGAACGGGTGCTGGCCATGCAGGCTCGACTCCAATCCCTAGTTGAGGCAGAGGGTGGAGTGCGCCAGGCGTTACGATCCAGGGAGTGAAACCCTCTCCATCCAGAGTATGGCCCGGGGCCGCCCTTCTCACCTGTGCGCTTTGTGCTCAGCCGGAGGCTGCCCTTGGCCAGGACGCTGCCGACGCGCAGGTTGTCGAGGGGGACGTGCGCAGTTCAAGCCTAGTCACGCTCGACTCGCACCACCCTTGGAGCGCTCCTGCAAGCGTTGAGGATTGGGAGAAACGCAGTGCCCGGGTGCGGCGTCAGATTCTTGTTGCGGCAGGGCTGTGGCCATCACCGCCGGCACGGAATCTCCGCCCACTCGTTCACGGCTTGGTTGAGCGGCCGGGCTATACGGTGGAACGTGTGCGCTTGGAATCGCTTCCGGGATTCTATGTGACCGGGAGTTTGTACCGACCCAGCGCACCTCGAAAGGGACCCCTTCCCGCAGTCCTCTCACCTCATGGGCACGACATCAATGGTCGCTTCACCGTGCACAGCGAAGAGGATGGGCGCAAGAAAATCAAACGAGGTCAGGATGAGCATCTACCCAACGCACGTCGCAAACACCAAGCCCGTTGCGTCCAACTGGCTCGCATGGGTTGCATTGTTTTCCACTATGACATGATCGGATATTCCGATTCCAAGCAGTTGGACCATCGGCACGGCTTTGGTGATGTTCAAGCGGAGCTGTGGGGCATGAGCCACTTTGGATTACAAACCCTCGACTCTTTGCGTGCACTGGATTTCTTATTGTCGTTACCCGATGTCGATCCTGAGCGGGTGGGGGTGACGGGTGCGAGCGGCGGTGGGACACAGACTTTTATTCTCGGAGCGATTGACGACAGGCCTGCGGTGCTCTTCCCTGCGGTGATGGTCTCGACTCGTATGCAAGGTGGCTGTATTTGCGAGAATGCCTCAGGGCTGCGAGTGGGGAGTGGCAATGTGGAGTTTGCAGCCCTAGCGGCACCGAGACCCTTAGGGATGACCGCAGCGAATGACTGGACGCTGCAGATTCTGGAAGATGGACTACCTCAGCTGCGCGAGCTGTACGCCTTGGTGGCCGATCCTGATCTCGTGCAGGCATGGTGCTACCCGGAGTTTCCCCACAATTTCAACCGGGTTTCACGGGGGCATATGTACACCTGGATGAATGATCACTTGCAGCTTGGCTTGGGGACTCCCAATAGCGAACCGCCGATTGTGCCCCTGACTGTCGAAGAGATGACTGTCTTTACCCCTGAGCATCCCCAGCCTGAGTCGAGCACTGACCTCGCTGGTGTGCGCGCTTCGCTTCTCGCCCATGCAAAAGGCGAGGTGGAGGAACTTCAAAAGCTAGCGGCCATTGATCCGGTTCGGTTCCGTAGCCTGGTTGGCGGGGCCTTGGAGGTCATGATTCAACCCCTCGATCTCACCCAGGGCGGGGTGCAGTTCACCGAAGTCTCAGCTGGGCCCGTTGTCCGTGATCTCATCCTCACGCCCGGGGGCACCGGGCATCGTGTGCAGGTCAAGGCTTGGCCGGCACCGAACGATTCCCTCAAGGGAGATGTTCTCGTCATGGTGGGTTCCGATTCTCCCCAAGGGAGCCTGCGGGATGCGCTCGATCATTGGCCGGGGCCAAAGGTCCTGATCCAGCCGCTGGGGGCGGTGCCCGTCGACTCTCGGCGACATTCAACCTATGTGGGGTACACGTGGGGCTACAACCGCACACTTGTGGCCGAACGTGTTCAAGACGTATTGACCACCCTGACCTTCCTTGAGCAGGAACATCCGAACCTGAGGGTTGTTCTCGCGGGCCTTGGACCCTCTGCCCCAGTGATCACGATAGCTGCGGCCCTTGCGAGCACCCCTTTGTCCCAGGTGATTATCGAGGGTGGATGGGACTTTGACCAGATCGATCGCATTGATCACGAAAACATGCTCCCGCGAGCCATGCGCACGGGCGGGTTGAGCTCGTTTGCTGCCCTGCTCAGTCCAACTCCGCTGCACTGGCTAGGCTCAGTGCCGAAATGCGCGCAGGCTCTCTACCACGCTGAGGGAGCCCCTAAACCCCTCGCTGTAGACACCCCCGAGGAGCTCGCTGAACTCTTTAGTCGGCTCGGCCGCTAGCCATTAGGCGATGGACCGCGAGACAGGTACCCGTACCTTGAGTGTGGAATGCTAGGGTGGGTCCATGCAAACCCACCTGACTCGGCACACTCTCTTGGCAGCCCTCACCCTTTACCTTGGAGCCTGTGCCTCAACCCAAGGAGGCGCGGGAACGGTTTCTCTATTCAATGGCTCGGATCTGCAGGGTTGGCATACGGATATCCCCGCAGCTGATGGTCGGCCAACGATCGAACCGACCTTTGTTGTCCAAGACGGTCTTTTGATCAGCCTCGGCTCGCCCCAGGGGCACCTGATCACGGACAAGGAGTACAGTAACTATCGTCTCGATGTGGAGTACCGCTGGATGGATGAGCCGGGCAACTGTGGAGTGTTAGTGCACGCTTCCACGCCACGCTGCCTCTACAAGATGTTCCCCGCGTCCATTGAAGTTCAGATGCACAGGGGGAATGCCGGTGATTTCTGGTGCATTTGCGAGGACGTCAAGGTGGAGAATATGGTTCAGCGCCGAGGACTGCGGGAGAAATGGGGGACGACCGAGGGGGCAGCGCGTCGTATCAAGAACCTGACCGATGATTCCGAGAATCCGCCTGGACAATGGAACCACATGCGCATCGAGTGCCGGGGGGACTGCATTGACGTGTGGGTCAATGGAGACCTCGTCAATCAAGGCTTTGAATGCACAGCGAGCGGAGGTCGCATTGCGTTGCAGGCAGAGGGAGCTCCGGCGGCGTTCCGGCGATTGGACCTGACGCCTCTACCCGTGATTGATTAGCGCGTGCTCATGGCTCGAAGTGAACCGGGCAGGCTCAGGCCACAGCATCTTGGCGTACGGATGCTGTGGGTCATCTTCTCGGTGTGTTGGGTTGAAAGTTCGTGGGGTCAGGGGGCTGCGAATGCGCTGGAAGGACCCCAAACTCTCCCCTCGAATGTTCTGCTCGTCGTGCTCGATGACGCAGGCATCGATCGGGTCGGGGCATACGGGGCCATCAACAATCCGCCGCTGACACCCACCATGGATGGGTTGGCGCGCTCGGGTGTGCGCTTTACCTCGTGTTGGTCTACGCCCTTTTGTTCGCCTACCCGCGCGACAATCATGACTGGCCGCTACGGATTTCGAACGGGGATTGGCGTGCCTCTGCGCGAGGGAGAACAAGGGCTGAGCATTGACGAGTGGAGCCTGCCGCGAACTCTACGAGCGGCTAGTGAGGATTCCTATTACACGGCGGCCATCGGAAAGTGGCACCTCGGCGGGTCGGGTGCGGCGATCGACCATGCTAGGCGCATGGGGTTTGAGCACTACTCTGGTTGTCCCAACAACCTGCGGTCGCCCAAGGACCGCAGGGCTTATTTTGAATGGAAGAAGGTCCGTGACGGCAAGGTGAGTGAGGCGCAGGGTTATCTGACGACCGACACTTGCCACGATGCCCTGCGCGCCATTGAATCTGCGGGGGATCGGCCCTGGTTTGTGTACCTAGCCTTCCATGCAGCCCACACGCCCATTCACCGGCCGCCGGAAGGGTTGATTGCACGAAGCTTGACGGGGACTGCGCAGACCAACGAACCCGAGTTTCATAAGGCTATGGTCGAGGCTGTGGATCACGAACTGGGTTGGCTCCTAAGCCAATTGAGCCACGAGGTTCGTACTCGGACGACGGTAATCGTGGTGGGGGACAACGGTACGCAAGGGACTGCGAGTGAACCCCCCTGGGATAAGCGCAGGGGCAAGGGGACTCTGTTTGAGGGCGGCGTCCATGTTCCGCTGATCGTAGCGGGGGCGGGCGTGGCGGAGGGTGCCCAGGGGACAGTGTGCGGTGCGCCGGTCAACACAACGGATCTGTGGGCCAGCACCTTGGAACTCTGCGGCGTGGACGTGGCCGGCACCTTGCCCGAGGGCCACCAGCACGACTCCATCAGTTTCAAGCCACTCTTGGCCGAGCCTGAAGGACCCACCCAGCGAGATTTCCTATTTGCCGAGCACTTCGTCCCAAACTATCCAGCGGGCGAATATGAGCATCGCAACGCAGCCCTGCGCGTCGGAGACTACAAACTGATCCGCAATCTTTTGGAGCAAACGGACCGTCTGTATGACTTGGGGCGCTCCCCGCTTGAGAAGGGGAACCTACTCCGCAATGGGGGTCTGTCTCCCGAGTTGCAGCGCGTTTATGAAGACCTGCGAGGGCGCATGGACCGTCTGCTGGGCGAGTAGGGACCGAAAATGTCTGCCACGGATGGCGCCGGTCATTCTAAGGTGTCGAGCACGCCCTTGAGGGCTCCCCGCGTACTGGACCCCTATCTCCTTCAATTTGATGACGCCACTTACCCGCCGCTCACTCATCCAGGCTGCCTCTGCCGCTGCCGTTCTTCCCGCCTTGCCCTCTTGCAGCGCGACTCCGATTCCGCGCGAGCCTAGGCTTGAGGACACACTCAAAGTCGCCGTTGTGGGCGTTCGCAGCCGAGGCAATGCTCACATCGGAGGATTCCAATCCCTACCGGGTGTGGATGTGGTTGCCCTTGTCGATGTGGATTCCAAGGTTCTCAAGCAACGGGCTGGCGAGTTGCTCAAGAACAAGAAGTCAAAGAAGGGTTGGGCGGGCGAGGACAGGGTGGACACCTATGCGGACCTGCGCATTCTGCTCGAACGCGAGGATATCGATATCGTCTCGATCGCAACGCCCAACCACCTGCACGCTATTCAGACGATCTGGAGCTGTCAGGCGGGCAAGGATGTCTACGTCGAAAAGCCCGTTTGCCACAACATCTTTGAAGGTCGCCAGATGGTGCGCGCTTCGGAAAAATATGGGCGCTTCGTTCAGACGGGAACGCAGTCGAGGTCGAGTTCAGGTATCCGATCGGCTGTCGAATTCCTGCGCGCAGGGGAGCTCGGGGAGATCCGGTATGCGCACGGATCGTGTTTCAAACCCCGCAAGAGTATCGGCAAGTTGGAAGAGCCGCAGACCGTTCCCGATCACGTGGACTGGAATCTGTATTGCGGACCTGCGCCCCTTGATCCTCTGCACAGGCAGCAACTGCATTATGACTGGCATTGGCAGTTTCAAACAGGCAATGGGGACCTAGGCAATCAGGGCATCCATCAGGTAGACCTGTGCCGTTGGGCGTTAGGTGAAGATGCACTTGCTCCGTCAGTGCAGAGTATCGGCGGGCGTGTGGGTTATGACGACGACGGCGACACTCCCAATTCCATGGTTACACTCTTTGACTATGGTCCTGCGCCGCTGTTGTTCGAGGTGCGAGGACTACCCCGCGATAAACAAGCCCAGGGGGAAAACTGGGGCGGGAGCATGGATCGAATCCAATCCGGCTCGATTGGCGTGACGATCATGTGTGAACGCGGATACGTGTTGATCCCTGGGTACACTTCGGCCCAAGCGTTCGGAAACGACGGCAAGAAGCTCAAGGAATGGAAAGGTTCAACGAGCCATTTTGCCAACCTGATTGATGCGATCAGGCATGGGGAAAGTGACCGGTTGAATGCGCCCATTATTGAGGGCCACATCTCGAGTAGCCTGTGTCACATGGCCAACATCTCCTACACCCTTGGGCGAGCTTCGAGTTCTGATGAGATTCGCTTGGACCTGGCCTCAGATGACCTGAAAGCAGCAGCTTTCAGTCGCCTAGTGAAGCACCTTGAGCTCAACGGCGTCGACCTGCAGGAGCATCCATTGACCCTGGGAGCTGCTCTGGAGCTGAACCCTGAAACGGAGCGTTTTGTAGACAATGAGGCAGCCAACCGCCTGCTGACTCGAAACTATCGGGAGCCGTTCATTGTTCCGAAGTCGGTCTGATGCGGAGATTCATCTTTGCTCTACAGGTAGTTTTCTTAGGTGCCTGCGCATCAAGCCCAGCCCTCGTCTTGCATCAGGATTTCGCCACCCCGGCGAGTCTCGCGATGTTTCAGTTTAGCGATGAGGCTGCTTGGTGCCACGGGCTTGCAGAAGCGGGCAGTGACCCGGTCCCCCAAGATGGGAACACCTCGGATTCACGCGCATACCTGTCGCTACATTCAAACAGCGACTACAAGCCACCCCATCGATCGCCACGCTCTCTGGCGATCGTCAAGAATCTTGAGTTGACAGACTTCATCGTAGAGTTTGAGGTGGCCCAGACGGGTCGTGACTACGCTCACCGGGACCTCTGCTTCTTTTTTGGATACAAAGATCCTGGCCACTATTACTACGTCCACCTAGCCACGACGCCGGACCCGCGGGCTCATAATGTGTTCTTGGTGGATGGTGCAGCCCGCAAGCCGCTTTGCCCCGTTCCGAGTGAGGGTGTGGATTGGGGGCCGAGTGGTACATGGCATACAGTCCGTTTGACCCGTTCTGCAGGCCATATCCAGGTGTACTTCGACGGGCTGCTCACCCATGAGGTTGTTGACACCACTCTACCCTCCGGCCGAATAGGGTTCGGGTCCTTTGATGATACTGGCCGCCTCAGAGAACTGTCCGTGTGGCGTTGAGCACGGGGCCCGTCCCAAGTTGTGATTAGGCTCGGCGCTTTTCTTTGCGCACCGCAAAGAGGCCCAGGGCAAAGATGGCTCCAAGCGTATCTGCAACAATGTCTTTCTGAGCGTCCCAGATGTCACCTTGGGAGCCAAGCACAGCGATGCCTGCGTCTGGCTCGGCCAGTAGGGCATAGCGCCATTCAAAGACCTCGTAGGCTGCAGCCAAGCTGACGATTGAAAAAAGCGGGAACAGATAGAGCAACCAAGCGCTATTGACCAGGCGCTGCCGCTGCAGGATCTCGGCGATCGGGTAGGCGTAGAAACCCACGCTGAAGTGAGCGATGCGGTCGAAGTGGTTTCGCTCAAAGTTGAATGTGTCGGTGACAAAACTGAACGGCACACGTGAAAAGGTGTAGTGTCCACCGATTGTGTGAAGTCCGAGCAAAACAAACATCAAGGCGTAGCTCGTGTTACTAAACGCGTGAACCCTGCTTACCCAAGCTATCACCCCGACAAGACCCAAGATGGGAGCATTCTCTGCCCACCACACCGCCCGGTCATAGGGTGAGAATGCACAAAGGGCAAAAATGATGAGGTAGCCCGTAAAGAAGGCATTGCTCGGTTTCATCGTGGCCATGGTGGAGCGCGCCTCGCCTACATTTCCTTGGATTGGATGAGATACGCTTCGTAGGCCTGCTGAATCTCTTTCGCAGATCGTTCGTCGCTATGAAGCCACACGCGGTACCTCAGAACGAGAGTGTCCTCGTTCTCGAGGATGTGTTGGCCCGGTTCCGCTTCTGCGTTCGTGAATGCTCTTCTGCCAAAAGGGTTTGCGGCCACCAACCCATATTCGCGCGCATGCCACCACGTGGGGTGGGATAGATTCTCGGGATGGTCGAATACAGCAACGCCAACGGGCTGGCTCTCGATGGTGCCCGAATAATGAATCCACTGCGCTCGCTTGCCCCAAGCCTTTCCGTTCTTGTCTCCTTCAGAGTTGAGGATAGAGCCCGTGGCAAGTTTGCCGTTGACCCGCAAAGCCGGGTGCAAGCGTAGGGCCATGGTGCCTTCTTTCGTGTCGCCGAAGACTACTTTGTCTTGAGCGGCGGTCAGTTCGATCTTGAGATCCACCCAACGCAAATCGTGCTCCGCACCAAACAAGTGAGTGCGGCGCTCGAGGAGTAATACCTCTCCATCTTTGTCTTTCCATTGATACTTGTGGCGAGTGCGCAGGCGTTTTCCTCGGGGGAGCAACTCGTTCAATCGCCCGGTGTATTCAATCACTCCGCCGTTCTCCGATTGCGGATGCCAAAAGTCCACGCCATTCACGTCGCCGTGTGCGAACCACAGAGATGTGTGGTGGATGTGATCGTGGGCTTCACCAGGGCGCTCTTCCTGGGGCCAACTCCTCGTGACGGGGATGCTGCCGGGAGCGTAGAGGGGGTAGATAAAGGGTCTGGGGGTTCCGGCGAATTCGAGGGTGGCGAATTCCTCGTCGGCGAAACGCAGCTTCACACTTTTTGGATTCCTCTCGTGCCAGATGGTCTTACGTGTTGGAGCGCTGATCGCATCGACCCGGAAGGGGGAGCTGGAGGCTGGGAGGCTCTGGCAGGCACATAGGCAACCCAAGAGCAGTCCCCAGTGGGTTTTGGGGAATCTGAGGTGAGGCCGGATTGAAAAGGTGGCAGTCATAGGTCCTCAGAGCCTACTAGAATGGGTATCGCAATGGGGCACAGCCTAGGATCTGCTGTCCTGTACCCTAGGAATTGTCCCCTCACCTTGCCCTTGCATCGAATGCACCTGCGCTTCTTCATCCTCAGTTCACTTCTCGCCGGGCCTGGATTGGCTCAGACTCCCCACTGGATTTGGGCTCAGGGTGAGTCGTTGCCAGTGAACATTTGGGTTGCAAAAGACTTCACGATCGAGGCTGATGTCACGCATGCCCGCCTTGCAGGATCCTGCGACAACCTAGCCAAGGTGTACCTCGACGGCGAATGGGTCTTGGAGAGTCGGGAATGGTCAAGGCGTAGTGAGGCATCGTTGGCCCAGAGGTTGACTGCCGGTGTTCACAGCCTAGCCGCTGAGTGCACAAACCAAGGAGGCCCAGCCGGTTTATGGCTGGAACTGATTGTCGAGTACGAGGATGGTCGCAAGGATCGCCTTTGCACAGATGATTCCTGGCTCGTGAGCGCCGAGGCCACTCCGAATTGGATGCTTGTGTCCGGGGATCGAACGGGCTGGCAGTACGCCCAGAGTCAAGGCGAGCTGGGGTGTGATCCCTGGGGCACGCCCTCACTCCAACCCGTCGAGGCGGCATCGGGGGCATTACCTGCAGAAGATTTGGACCTCCCGCCGGGGTTCGAGGCACAACTTCTTTATTCGGTCCCTAAGGAAACGCAGGGCTCATGGGTCTCCATGGCCTTCGACCCATCGGGGCGCCTGAGCGTTTCCGATCAATACGGTGCCATCTACCGTGTTTCCCTGCCTGAGTGGGGTGAGCCGATTCAAGCTGCTGCGATCGAGCCTCTGGGGGTTGAGCTGGGAAGTGCCCACGGCCTCTTGTACGCCTTTGGGTATCTATATGTCGTGGTGGCGGACGCTGAGAATACAGGTCTGTATCGGGTGGGTGATGAGAATGGTGATGACGAACTCGACACGGTCGAGTTTCTGACTTCCCTCGATGGATCAGGTGAGCACGGACCCCATGCGGTTGTGCTTGCGCCTGAAGGTGACGCACTCTACGTGGTGGGCGGCAACCATACGCACCTGCCCGATCGCATCACCCGCACGCGGCCCTTCAAGGGATGGGCAGAGGATCAACTTCTCCCGCGGCTGAGCGATCCCAATGGTCATGCGGTTGGACGATTGGCCCCCGGCGGCTGGGTTTGCCGGGTCAGCCCTGATGGCCAAGAGTGGGAGCTGGTGTCGATGGGGATGCGCAACGCTTACGACATCGCCTTCAACTCAGCCGGAGAGCTCTTCACATTTGACTCCGACATGGAATGGGATGTGGGCCTGCCCTGGTACCGGCCGACGCGGATCTTGCATCTAGTCTCCGGATCGGACTACGGCTGGCGTCATGGTTCTGGCAAATGGCCCGCCCACTATCCCGACACCTTGCCCTCTGTCGTGGACGTGGGCCTCGGATCACCTACGGGCCTCGCCTTTGGAACACAGACTCGATTTCACGGCCCGTATCGGCGCGCACTATTCGCCGCAGACTGGGCCTATGGGACGATTCATGCGGTTCACTTGGAAGAGCAGGGGGCGAGCTACACCGCTCGAGTCGAGACTTTTGTCAGTGGCAAGCCCTTTCAAGTGACAGACCTCGCTCCGGGGCCGGACGGAGCGTTGTATGTGACCACGGGGGGGCGCCGCACACAGTCTGGCTTGTATCGCATCCGCTCGACTCGTACAGACAGCGGACAGCCTGAAGATCAGGTTCTGCAGCCACTCGCCGGAGGGGATCGAGCACTTCGCCACAGCATTGAACGTAACCATGGCCTTGATGCCTTGAGCCCCTACTGGTCAGAGTTAGGCCACGGGGATCGCTTTATCGTCAATGCCGCCCGCGTAGCCCTCGAACAGACTCCCACCGAGTATTGGGCTGATAAGGCACTCGCTGAAGAAGACCTTTCCATCGCCTTGAGTGCCTTGCTGGCGCTCGCCCATAGAGACTCTCCGACTCACGGCGCAGCCATTCTTACCCGAGCACCTCAGTTGTCGATGGGTGACGCTCAGCCCGAGGATTGGATCGATTGGCTGCGTTTAGTGGGTGTCGTGTGTGCCCGTGCGGGCGATGCTGTGCTGCCCGAGGCGCTTGCGCTTGAGTCGCTGGTCGCCCGTCAGTTCCCCTCGGGCCACACCGAGCTCGACCAGGAGCTCTGTCGACTTCTCGCATACTTGCAGTCGCCCACCATGGCAGCCAAGACTCTGGACCTGCTGTATTCGAGTGAACATCATGCGACTCGTATTCACTACGCCCTGTGCCTGAGCCACCTCAAGGCCGGCTGGACCCTACCCCTTCGCCGGCGCTACTTTGCTTGGCTAGACGGTGAGGCTCTGACACTCTCAGGCGGTCACAGCTTGACGAAGTATCTTGGCCAAATTCGCTCCCAGGCTGTGGAGAGCTTGCCCGCTGAATTGCGCCACTGGCCTGAATTGTTGCAGCCCCCCAAGGTGATCGAGCAGGCTATTGAAGCGTCGGCTCCTCGGTTCGTGCGAGCATGGACTCAATCCGAGTTGATGCACCTACTTCCACGGCTCGGCGCAGAACCGCGAGATCTTGCCCGCGGAAAGCGCTGGTTTGAGCGGGCGACCTGTGCAGAGTGCCATCGCTTTGAAGGGGCGGGCGGCAGTACGGGGCCAGACTTGACTGGGGCAAGTAGCCGGTTCAGTCCTGCGGATCTGCTGGAGTCCATCATGCAGCCGTCGCTTGTGATCTCCGATCAGTATCAGCAGATTCAACTCGTAACCAGTGATGGTGAGGTGTTCGTCGGGCGCATCGAACATCAAGATCTTGAAAGCGTAGTGCTTAGAACTGGCGCGAACCTTGAGACATTGATGGAGTTCACTCGCAATGAAATCGATGGAATGAAACCCAGTGCCCTGTCCCGCATGCCGACCGGGCTACTCGACTGCCTGACTGAAGAGGCGATCCTCGACCTATTGGCCTACTGTCTCTCGAACTAGTGGGGGAAGGGCACTGCTTGGCCGGTGTCTCGTCTGATTGACATCTTGGCCCCGACGCCTTTCAAATACGCACCGAGTTCTCCAGCCAGTTCAGTGACTCGCTTGGGGTGTTCGGCGCTCAACTCGGTCGTCTCCCCTAGATCGTTGTGGAGGTCGTACAACTCGTAGTTCTCCGAATCGTGGTTGTAGATCAGCTTCCAGCGACCCGCACGAATCGAGCTGAAGGGCCACACGCCAGGGCCGGCCGCACCCCACAGGTGCGGGGAATGCCAATAGAGAGCACGCCCCGCGAAGGGCGCTGCCTCCCCTTGGAGCAGGGGTTTGAGGTCTCTGCCCTCCACCGTTTTCCCGTAGTCGGCGGGAGGGCGGACTCTCGCTGCGCCAAGCAGAGTGGGAAACAAATCGTGAGTGATGACGGGTTCACTGCAAGTGCTGCCAGGTGCTGTGATGTTAGGCCAGGATACGATCAGGGGCACGCGTACCCCGCCCTCGTAAGCCGAGCCCTTGCCACTGCGTAGGGGCGCATTGTGGATGTGCTTCTTACCCCCGCGCGAATGGGCCGATAGGCCTCCGTTGTCTGAGGTGAACACGATCAGGGTGGTGTCGAGCAGGTCGAGCTCCTCAAGCGTCGCTAGCACTGCACCGAGAGCCTGGTCCACAGACTCGATCATCGATGCGTAAGCTGCTTCGCGTGGATCCAATTCAGAATAGGATTCGACGAGGCGAGGGTTGGGCATGATCGGTGTATGCACCCCGTAGGGAGCGAAGTGCAGAAAAAAGGGCCCCTCTTGTTTGGCGGCCTGGCGTAGCTCTTTGACTGCGCGTTCGGCCAGAGCATCGGTCAGATAGACGTCCTTGCCGTGGTATTCTGCGAGACCGGGAACCTGCCACCCCTTGCGTCCAGAACGCTTCTCGGCACCAAAGTCATGGAGCCCGTAATAGCTTCCGGGCGATCCAGCGGCTTGGCCACCTACGTTGACCGCAAAGCCTAGGGAGAGCGGGTTGGCCCCAGGAGTTTCCCTTGCGCCTAAGTGCGCCTTGCCCACGTGCAGCGTGTGGAATCCCGCCTCGTTGAGCAGGCGCGGAAGGGTCACCTCGCCAGGTTGCAGGCCATTGACGGTCCAGGTCGGCGGATCGAGGTGTGCGTGCCGCTTGCTAGTGTGAGTGTCCTTATCCCTTAGCCACCATGTAATGCCGGTGGAGGCGGGACTGCGCCCAGTGAGTAGACTCGTGCGCGTGGGGGAGCAGACCGGAGCAGAAGCATATGCATCGGTGAATCGCATGCCGGCCTCGGCCAATCGAGCAACGTTGGGGGTGCGGTAACGGCGATTGAAAGGGGTGCTCTCGGGGCCCAAAGGAACTGAAATGTCCTGCCAGCCCAAATCGTCGACAAGGAATACGACGAGGTTGGGCGGTGGATCGTCAGCTTTGACGGTCGCCACTCCGATCAGCAAGCCGATCAGAAGTGCGCTGGCTTTCATGCACTGACGCCCTGTTCGTCTGTGCCTTCGAGGGCACGATTGTCGGGTAATTCGGGCATCCCACTCGCCTGCCAGTCGAGCTGGGGACAGTCTCCATACAGCTCATCCAGCCCGTAATACTCACGGGATTCGGCTTGCTGAATGTGGATCACTACATCGAGGTAATCGAGCAGCACCCACCAGCAAAGATCTAACCCTTCGGCCTTGGCGTGCAATTCTCCCGCAGCTTTCAACCGCACGTGGATCTCGTTATAGAGTGCTTTGACGTGGGGCCGAGCATTCGCAGTTGCCACAACGAAGTAGTCAGCAACCTTGATCTGATCAGCGACGTCATAGATGCGAATGTCGCCCGCCTTCTTTTCATCAAGAAGGTGGGCGGCCGCAACGGCTAGAGTCTTTGCGTCGATGGTCGTTCGTCCCTAGAAGAACCAAGGCAGGAACACGAGGCCCACCACGGTCATCAACTTGACCAAAATGTTTAGGGAGGGGCCGGATGTGTCCTTGAAGGGGTCACCCACGGTGTCGCCCACTACGGCGGCCTTGTGGGGCTCAGAGCCCTTGCCACCATGGGCGCCGCCCTCGATGTATTTCTTGGCGTTGTCCCAAGCACCACCGGCATTCGACATGAAGATTGCCATCATGACACCGGCTACCAGGGCTCCGGCTAGCAGACCTCCAAGGGCCTCGACATTCCAAAAGCCCACGGCGATGGGAGCTGCCACTGCGATTACGCCGGGCAGAATCATCTGACGGAGTGCACCATCCGTTGAGATTTTTACGCAACGTGCCGCATCGGGCTTGCCCGTGCCTTCCATGATGCCGGGAATCTCGCGGAATTGACGGCGGACCTCTTCAACCATGTCGAAGGCAGCGTTTCCCACGGCGCGCATGGTGAGCGCGCTGAACAGGAAGGGAAGGATGCCGCCGAGGAGCAGGCCGATGATGACCTCGGTTGAGTTGATGTTGAGGGTAAGGGCCTCATCGGATCCAGCCAAGGTGCCAGCCCGGTTGCAGAAGGCGCTGAACAGGGCAAGAGCCGTCAGTGCGGCCGAACCAATGGCGAAGCCTTTACCGATGGCCGCTGTTGTATTACCCACTGCGTCGAGGGCATCCGTGCGCTCGCGCACCTCAGGGGGCAACTCGGCCATCTCGGCGAGGCCACCTGCGTTGTCGGCCACGGGCCCGTAGGCGTCCACTCCCAGGGAAATTCCAAGGGTGGAGAGCATTCCGACGGCGGCGAGTGCGACCCCGTAGACACCCGCCATGTAGTTGGCGAGGAAGATGGCGACGCAGATCAGCAATACGGGCAGCGCGACCGATTCCATGCCGGTAGCTAGGCCGTGGATGATGTTCGTGGCAGCACCCGTCTCGGACTGCTTGGCAATGTTCTGGACGGGGTGTGTCTCGGTTGAGGTGTAGTATTCGGTGATCTTGCCGATCAGTACCCCAATCAACAAACCGGCGATAACGGCGATCAAGAGGGCCATTCCAGTGGAGAGGCTGTGTTCGACACCCTTCAGCTCCGCCGGTAGGGCGAGGCCGCCACCGAGGGTCAACCACGCTGTGGCACCCACAACGGCGATGGAGGCCACAATCAGACCCCGGAAGAGGGCGGCGTGCAGGGCGTGTTCATCGGTGGCCTTTACGAAGAAGGTGCCAAGGATGGAAGCGATGATTCCCACACCGGCAACGGCGAGGGGTAGCAGCACCATGCCGTTCACGTTTTCAACACCCACGTAGGCAAACGCGCCTAGAGTCATGGCTGCGATGATCGATCCCACATAGGATTCGAAGAGGTCGGCACCCATTCCGGCCACATCACCCACGTTGTCGCCGACGTTGTCGGCGATCGTACCGGGGTTGCGCGGGTCGTCTTCGGGGATGCCGGCTTCGACCTTGCCTACGAGGTCTGCGCCCACGTCGGCGGCTTTGGTGAAGATTCCGCCACCCACGCGTGAGAACAAGGCGATGGACGAGGCGCCAAAGCTGAATCCGAGAACGTATTCAAGGCCGCTTGCGCCGAGGTCGGCGGCGTAGGCCATCGTGAATCCAGTAACGCCGAGGAGTGCGAGGCCCACCACGCTCATGCCCATTACGATGCCTGACCCGAAGGAGACCGAAAGCGCGTCCGCAAGGCTGTTGGTGGCTGCCTGGGTCGTGCGCAAGGCGGCGCGCGTTGCAGTGTGCATGCCGAAGTATCCGGCAATGGCTGAGGCCAGGGCACCGGAGACGAACGCAATAGCGGTCTTGGGTCCGAGGCCTTGATCGGCGTCGGACATGAAGATGGCTGCGCCCACCACGGCGACGAAGACGGAGAGCCATTTGTACTCGGCTTTTAGGAAAGCAGCCGCGCCCTCTTGAACCTGCTGGGAGATACCCCTCATCGTGTCATTGCCGGTGTCGCGCTTCATGATGGCGAAGTACTTGGACACGGCGAAGACGAGGGCGAAGACGGCTGCGCCTCCTGCGATATAGAAGATGTTGTCGTTCATGGCGTGGGGATGCTCCCGGAGGGGCAGGGCAGGGCAGGGCAGGCTCAGAGGAGGAGTGCAGCGCACCGATCAGCGCGCAAAAAGACTCTAAATGGACGGCTTATCCCGTGATTCGGGGCCAAAGAGGATAGCGAGGCGGTTTGGGGGGTCAACCGCCCAAGCCTCGCTTTGGGAATACGGGGCATGTTATCGGCCCATAATGGGGTCAGCATGACCCCTGTGTGAGCGATTCGGGGGGGTGTCGAGCTTTCTGGGCGAGGCTGAATTGGGCCTTACGAGACCTTGGGGGAAGCCGTGTGCGCAACTCGGGAATAGGACCTCCTAGCAGGTCTACTCGTCGGGATCGTTTTCTTGGGTCAAGGCTTGGATCTGGCGCTCCCGCCTGCGCACGAGGCCGCGCAGGGCGAGGATGAGCAAAGCCGTGGCAAGAAAAAACCCGAGGTATTGATTCAGGTCGGTCACCGTGTCTTCTAGGTCTGCAATGCGCTCTCCGAACGACCGTCCGAGGAGGACCCACACGGGTGTCATGATCAGCGCGCCGAGGCCGTCGAAGAGGAGGAAGCGGCCGTAGGACACTCCAGCAGTCCCAGCGGTAAAAAAACCGGGCATGCGCACGCCAGGGAGGAACCGACAGGTGAAAATGGCCCAATTCCCATGCTGATCAAAGCGTTGGCGCAGGAGCACCATGCGCTCGGGGTGGAGGATGCGTCGGGCCCAGGGTCGTTGGGCGACGCTCACTCCGAAGTGGCGCCCTAGCCAAAAGGGGATGGAATCTCCGAGGAGGGTGGCCACATAGCAGGTGGCAATGATGGGAAATGGGTCGACAAGCCCGCGGTGCAAAAGAAAACCCGAGCCGACCATGGTGACCTCCTCGGGGACCGGCAAACCTGCCCCGGCGCCGACCAAGAAAGAAAACGGCGCAAGGTATCCAAAGCGGTCAAAGAAACTCTTGAGGAGGTTCTCAGCGATTAGGGCCACTAACATAGGTGTATGCTACCTGTTGAGCGACTCAAGGGGGAGGCTGGGGTGTGCTACTGATTCTCACGGACAGGCGGCTCAAGGCGCTTGCCCGTACGCAATAGACCCTCCACCAAGTATCCCTCTAGGTTGCCGAGGAGCCCGGCTTGGTGGAACGCGTCGGCCCCGGCGAGTCGGGCCTGTTCGGCGCCACCGGGCCAGGACAGGGAGGCCGGCTCGCCAAGGCTCTCCAGATCAGCTACCCAGGCGAGTATGAGCCCTCGCAAGTAGGCAAGGTCTCCCGGTGCGCTGGCCGTGGCCTCCCCCCGCTTGAGGACGGAGAGCCCAGCATGAATCCACTGCCTGCGGACAGAGGCTTGCGTTTCGCCTTCAGAGCTCGCTCGGAAGAACGCCATGTGAGAAGCCAAGTGGGTCCAGCCTTGGGTGGAGCTTGGATCCATGGCAAGGGCTCGGTCGGAAGCAGCATAGGCCCGCGCGAATTGCCCACGCTGCACATACCAGTCAAAGCGGACCCATTCAGCACTGGCCACGAGACTTGCGATTGGCCCGAGAAGCCGCTGGCTCAGGGAGCGAGCGGGGCTGGGTGGCTGTGGATTCCAGGGCCACAGGCAGACGATGACGACCGCCCAAAGCAGGACACGTTGGAGCCGACCCACTAGTTCACCCTCCGGATCCCGACCCAACTGGTCAGGCCCAGAGCCAGGCTCAACCACGGCAACCAAGGATGAGCGGGGGCCGGTAGCCGGCGGTCGGCCATGATGTCGAGGACTTGGGCCAAGTCGACCAACGGTAAATAGCGAAGTTCACAACCCCATGTACAGGCCGCGAGTATCAGGGTAAGTCCAAGGGTCGCCGACCCCAGCGGACTGAGGCTCCCTCCGAACCCCATGGTCAGTGCAAAGAGTCCCGCCAGCCCCCAAAAGGCTCGCCAGACCATTGCGACCGAAACTCGCCCTTCCATGCCAGCAGGCTTCCACCACTGCAGGGAATCGTCAGGGTCGACGGCGAGGTAGCCGCCGCCGATGTTGGCGATTGTGATATGTAAGGGGCCGGAGCTGTTTTCATGGCAACTCAATTCGAGGGGGCGGCGGCCGTCGATTCGCTGGATCACCGTCGTGCCCGGTCCGGCCCGGTGCGCGGAAAGCTGGGCGTCAGTCGTGGGGTCGGCACCGGGAGCGCTGCGCAGAAACAGGCGTAGTTGGCCAGATCCTGGTGGGGGCAGGGACCAAGTGACCTGCAGTTTCTTCCCGGGTGGGATTAGGCCATCGGGGGGCAACGCATACTCAATGTTGTGATCGCTTGCGAGTGCAAGAGTTGACTGACCTTTGCCCGCTGAGAGTTCAATGACCCCGGCCATGAGGACGAGCAATACGCCCAGGCCGCAGCTGCCGCCAGCCCACACGGTGACCCAGGCTCGATAGGGGTGGGTCGGCCTCGCTCCGAGCCACGCCCAATCGGTAGTCCGCCAGCGGTGCAGGGTGCTCGCCCCATGCCAAGCAGTCCATCCGTAGAGCGCGAACAGTCCGAAGCTCCAGAGTGCTTGCCGCTCGAGGCCGCGGCCGACGTCTTGCGTCCCTGCACCGTCTGGCCCGAGAGCACTGGGCAACCAGTCTGCGCATCCAAGAATGCCCAGGCTTACCAGGAGCATGACTGCTCCTCCGGGAGCGAGTCCGCGGCGTATGGCTAGTTTGAAAAGGCTCCCGTAACGGGCGCGCTTCGAAATGGAGTTCACCCCTAGTCTCCTTGAGGGCGAGACTCGACGTACAAATCGAGCAGGGGACGTGTTGCATGGGTGTTCGTGATGACTGATCCACCCGCCTCGCGTACCCACTCTTCCAATTGAGCCATGTTCTCGTCCCGAAGACCCTGCAGCTCGATTTGCCGACGCCCTTCCACGGCGAGTAAGTCTTGGGGGGGGCCAAAGGCTCGTAGATGGCCATCGAGGAGGACGGCGAGTTGGTCACAGTGCCGCAGCAAGTCTGATGGGATATGCGATGCGATGACCACACTCGTGCCGGCTGCACGTGCGTCCGCGAGGAACTTGGCGAGGATGGAAAACCCGGGGGCGTCCAGACCAGCGGTGGGCTCGTCGAGGAGGACGAGTTCAGGATCTGTCAGGAAGGCCTGAGCTAAACCGAAGCGGCGCAACATGCCACGTGAGTAGGTCCGGAGTGGGTCGCCTGCCTGTTGGGTCAAGCCGACGCGTTCGAGGAGTTTGTGCGCCCGTTGCTTCAGCTTGTCGCGTTGCATGCCGCTGAGTGAGCCCAGCAGGTCGAGGGTCGAGAGGGCCGAGAGCTCCGGCGGGAAGGGGGAGTCTTCTGGAAGATAGGCGAGACCATTGCGCGCGCGGGCCGACGTGGGGTCGTAGCCGAGGACCCTGACCTGGCCGCCTTGGGGAGTTTGCACGCCTGCGAGGACTCGTAGCAGAGTGGATTTCCCAGAGCCGTTGGGTCCGACGAGGCCTAGGCATTGTCCGCGTGACAGATCTAGGTTCAGAGCGTGCAAGACCTGCTTTGGGCGCATGAGCAAACCCGTGCGGTATCCGGCCCTCAATCCCCTCACTTCTAGGGCGGTGGGCTGGCGGTCATGGGACACAGGCATGGGATAGAGTCTACAACTGCTCATCCTGTGGTGCCAAAGGCAGCTGCTCCTCGGCAGCTGTGCCTATCGCGGGTCGCTGAAGGCAGGGTATGCTGCGATCCATGAATTACTCCCGTCTCGTGTTTGTGGGCGTCACACTTGCATCCTTGGGCAGCGCACTGACAGAACAAGCTGCAGCACAACAGGGGGGAATTGAGGTGTTCGCCGGAGAAACTCTCTTTGAACAAGGGACGCGCATTTCCCTGAGCCATATCTACAAGTCGAAAGGCACTCTGCGGCGAGGAACTCGAGAGGTGGCTGACCCATCGGGCAGTGAATGGAACGAGCACCGCTTAGTCCTTGGGGTGGATCACGGTATAGACCGTGACCTCACACTCTCCGCGCTGATTCCTGTGGTGGACCGCAGTTTGACCGCAGGGAGTGCGGACACGCAGACGCGCGGGCTGGGGGATGTGGCGCTGCTGGCCAAGTACCGCATCCTGCGTGAGGAGTTTCCACAAGGGGCCTTCAATGTTTCTCTGATCGGGGGAGCTGAGCTGCCCACGGGCGGCACGGACGAACGGGTGGGCGGAGTTCTCTTGGCCCCGTCACTTCAGCCTGGGTCCGGGGCTTTCAGCCCGTTCGTAGCTGTGGGCGGCACGTACAGTGTGGGTCGAGCCCGTTTTGATGCCCTCGGTTTGTATAAGGCAAACGGGGAAGGTGAACAGGATCTTGAAGGAGGGGACTTCTTCGTGATCGGAGCTAGTGCGGCCTACCGTTACCTGCATGAGAAGTATCCGGGGCCAAGCGCCTCAGCCAAGGTTGGCTTGCAGTGGAGCGAGACGGGACCCTCGCGTATGGGAGGGACTCGTTTGGAAAACTCGGGTGGCCGGGAATTGCTGGGCCGCATCGGTTTGGGTTGGCATCCAGTTCCCCAGATCGACCTCACGCTCTCTGTGGACACTCCCCTTTCTCAAGACTTTGATGGCCAACAGCTCGGGCTTGACCTGCGTACGTTTCTTGCTGTTGGCGTGCGCTTTTGAGCATTCACCTCTATTGTTTTTTCACTCATCTTCCAGCATGAACATTCGATCCCTACGCACACTCTCCCAATCACTCTTGAGCCTCGCGGTACTCGCCTGCCAGGCTCCCTTTCCCGTTGAGGCCCCTCTCGCACCGGGAGAAGCCTTCGCAGAGGTGACGTTTCTGTTTGACTCGTGAATCTGAAACGACAAGGCCTTCGGATTGGAGAAGGCCTTGCGGCGCCAGGTTGGCGCTACTCACTTTGATATCGATGCGACTCAAGGATATGCGACCTTCGCGATTGCCCAATCAGCGGTGCTTGACTGGGCATTGATTGCGGACACAGCCGACAGTGCGGGGTATACGGTTACCGCTTACCAGTTTGTGGCATCAGGCAATGTGCTCACCGCCCATTGTGAGGGCTGCGACTCAGACGTTCCCGTTCTGCGGATGCCGGGAACGGGCCAGGATTTCGAGCTAATAGGTGACGTTCCTGAGCCGGGCCGGGTTCTATTGGAGGGGCTGGCCACAGGCTGGGAGGAGGGGCATATCACCTTAGATGTGTACGCCTCTTCACCCCTGTCGAACTAAGTCCCCGATAGGGTACTCTGCCCATCCATGGCACGGATTTTTATTCTCTCCGGTGACCAACTCGGTCAGACCTATGACATCGATGGGCCGGTGACTCTCGGCCGCGGCAAGGAGGCTGGTCTTCTAGTGCGCGGAGCCTCGGTGAGTCGATTGCATGCGCGCTTGGATTGGGATGACAGGGGCCGCTGGATTCTCTCGGATCTGGGCTCTTCCAATGGGACCCGGGTGGATGGTCGCCGACTTCAGGGTGCACACGGACTGCGTGATGGGGACGTATTCTATCTAGGCGAGGTGGAATTGCGCTTGAGGACGGATGGGGAAGTGGGGCGGGGTATTGATACCGCCTCAGCCGAAGGCTTCGAGGAAACAGCGTCTGGACGCATTGAAGATCCTAGTCCCCCTGGGAATACAGGAGTCAGGCTTACGACCGCCCCTTCCCGGGAATCTGCTGAGTTTGAGTTGGAGGGCGAATGGGATGAACAAGCCGTGATCTCCCATCGGCCGATTCATGGTCACCCTGTCAAGAGACCCGTGGACTCTCAGGATGCAGCTGATCGCGTTGACCCTGCAGGAACGGCGCAGCGTGCTCGCGCTGCGCAGCGTGCGGAGGCCCTCGGCGGCACGCCTTCCCGGCCCACGGGAACTACGGCATCCGGTGGCAAGGTGCTGCAGTATCAGAAGAGGGAAAACCGAGGAGGGCTCTTGTCCACGGACATCTCTCAGCAACCACTGCTTGTCCGCTGGCTGCTCTACATCCTATTGGTGGGTGCCTGTGGGGGGATGGTCTGGGCTGCGTATCACTTGACGACCAGTGTGCGCCGTACGGATGCGACGTTGGATCAGGTATAGCCGGGATCGACGGTGTACCGAGACCTGAAGGGGGACAGTACACGCGCAGCCCCCGTCCAGGATTGGACGAGGGCTGCAGCTAGGCTGGGTGCCGGGACTCCGGTACCGAATCCTCACCAAGGATCATTGGCTATAGGGAGTCTTGTTGGCCGCTGCGCCGAGTGGGAATCGACTCTAGGGCGAGGAGTGCTTGTGCAACCCTGTCGGCTGGGCCGGCCAGCGCGATGCATTCGGAATCGATCAGTTGCAGACCCCACAGGTGTGTGACGGCTCGTGCAGAGCTTGAGTCATCATTGAGGTGAGGCAAGTCGCAGGTGCATACGACCCACAAGGCTCCGGGGATGCGGCCCTGGATGAGAGCTTCACGGGGAATGGGGATGGGCGCTTGGTCCGCCGCCTGATCGATGCGGAGAATCTGGTTGAACTCGGGAGTCTGGACCACAACTAGATTCGCACTGAGCAGGAGCTTGTGAAGGACTGGCTCGAGCTGGACTGAGGGCAGGACTAAAGGGCGGTGAAGGCCTGCGGCGCAGGTTTGCAGCGACGCGCAGTCTTCATGCCATACGTATTCGCCCCGAGTGTGGCGGTCACCCAGATTGACCTGGTGAACGATTTCCTCGAACGAACTCTCAGGGGCGAGGGTTACCTTGCTCACCCCTGCTCCGAAGGATTGGCAGCCTGCGAGGCAGAGCAAAGCGATCAGTATTGCAGGGGCTCGCATTGGACTAGGCCTGGCGGCAAGTGGTTTTCCTAGTGGTGGCCATCACCTGAGCATTCTGATTGCCCTCCGCCTTTGAAGGGGCAGCGCTGGAGGGGGCGCGGGCTTGCTCAATGGCTTGAATGCGCGCCTGCTCAGTTGCCTGGGCAGCCTGCTCGGCTTGCATCAGCAGGTTTGTGACCGTCAGTACCATGTCGCCCTGGCCAGTGAGGAGTACGCTTTCGGACATGTTCATGGGCAGCAGGCTAGTCGTGATGGAATCGTGAAACAACGAACGCAAGCTGGTTGTTGTCTGTCGCACATCGAGGGTGGGGAGGGCGAGCACAGTGCTAAAGAGAACCGCCGGGTGAGATGCAGCCTCGTGTAGGTGCTCTTGCGGGAGGAAGAGGGCTGCAATGCGCAACTTGCCCGCCTCGCTCGACTTGGTTGACACGATTTGGAACAACCGCGGTCCCTCAAGGGTCAGCGGAATCAGCACAAAGCTGTGGGCATCGAGGTAGGATTCAAATGTGATTTGTAAACGGGAAGGGGGGATGGAGAGAGACATTCCCGAGAGGCTCTTGAGGAGAACGTTTTCTGCTTGGGACTCGGTTTCTCTGCCCATCACACAGTGCTGGCCCGTAGCGCGGGCATAGGTGGCAATGAACTCAGACAGAGTGTGCTCCTGGTCGCCAGCTGGCCCGAAGAGCTCAACCGGCTCAGTGGCTGACGGGAAGCTCAAATAATCGGAGGCTCTGAGGTTCGAACACAGGCTGAGGGCGGTAGCAAGAATGAGCAAGGAAAGTCGCATGATGAATGATCAATGGTCTGAAGAATGCTGGAACAACTGGGGCAGGCTTCCTGAGACGATGAGTACTGCGGAATCTTTCCTTCAGTTTGAAAAACCCGGCTGTGAATCCGCCACGATCCAGCCTGCGGTGCTGGGTTGCCCCAAAAAAAAACTGTGCGTTGCACTCCCTCGATTGAGACTTACACTGCGTATATGGTTGTTGATCCCGACATCCCTTCCCCCGATGGCTCTCCTGAGTTCTCGGATCAAGCTAGTTCTGATCCGGTGCCCGAGCCTGTTCGGAATGACCCCGAATCGGAGCAGTCCATTGAGGTCCGCCGCATCCTTTCGGGCTTTGGAGATGAACAGGAAGACGCATGTGAGCAGTTGTTTGAGTTGCTCTATGCAGAAATCAAGTCCATTGCCGCAGGTCAGCTGAAGAAAGAGGGTCCCGGCCATACCTTGCAAAACACGGCCCTCGTACACGAGGCGTGGATGCGCCTGATGGACTGTGACGCCAAGGGTTGGCGGGATCGGGCTCACTTTCTCAATCTAACTGCTCAGGCGATGCGCCACACCTTGGTGGATCATGCGCGTAAGCGTCGGGCTCAAAAGCGTGTCTCTGGGGACGCGGTGCGGATCACCTTACGCGATGACCTCATGCTCGGTGGATGCGAAGGCCTTGACCTTGTCGAAGTGGAAGACACATTACAGAAGCTCGAGGGCTTGGATGCCACACATGCGAGGATTGTTGAATTGCGCGTTTATGGCCGGATGTCGTGTGAGGAGGTCGGAGTCGTGATGGATCTCAAAGCTCACACGGTCAAGCGCAAGTGGCGCCAGGCTCGTGCGTGGATGCGGGCAGAGCTGACTCGGTCGGACTAGACTCTAGCCAACTCTTGGCTAATCAGAGCTTCTCCTGAACGGCGAGCAGGTGCCGCAGGGCTGCCTGGGTGATGTAATCCTCTTCTCCTCGGGTTCTGAGTGCTGTCTGGTAGCATTCTTCGAACAGGGGTGCTGATCGCTCATAGTCTTCGGCCTTTTCGAGGAGGACTCCCACATTATAGATCGAGATCAAAGTGTCGGGATGCTCGTTGCCGAGGGCCATGCGACTGTGGTCTAGAGCCCAACGCATCAGGCGTTCGGCTTCGGCATTCTCACCCCGCTCGGCGGCAACGGCGCCGAGGTTATTGATGCAAACAAGGGTGGTGGGGTGCTCGCCGCCTAATACTTCTACACTTGCGTCCAGAGCCTCTTTGCAAAGATCACGGGCCACGTCTAGGTGCCCTAAGTCCTTCTGAAGTAGGCCCAGGTTGGTGAGCCTCTCGATCGTCAAGGGATGCTTGTCCCCGATGACTCGACGCCCGATCACCAGAGCGTCTTGAAGGTATTCTAGCGCCTCATCATCATGGCCTTGTCTCTGAAGTAGACTCCCGACGTTATTCAGCGCTGTGAGTGTATCGGGGTGTTCACGTCCAAGAGTGCGCTCGGCAATCTCAAGAGCTTCGTAGATAAACTCCGAGGCTCGGTCAATCTCGCCGCAGGCTACATAGTGGAAGCCTAGGTTGTTGGCGGATGACATGGTGTCGGCATGGTCAGGGCCAAGAATTCGGCGGCTTAGATCTAGGCACTCCACGAGTAGGGGGCGTGCGGCTTCGGCATCGCCCTGGGCATCGAGCACGAGGCCAAGGTTGCTCATGATTGCCAAACTCGTCTCATGGTTGTTGCCGAGCGCTGCACGGCTGATCTCCAGGGCCCGCTCGTAGTCAGCCTGGGCGGCGGTGTAGTCGCCGAGCTCCTCATGGGATCTACCCGTGGCGTTTGTTGCCAGAGCAACCTCAACACTGTCGGGACCCAAGTGGAAACTGTAGGCCGTTTGTGCGCCTGCGAGGTGGCTTTGGGCTCGTGCCGCCTCACCGAGGGCGAGGTAGGTTTCTCCTAGGGTTTGCCGAATGGCTGCCTCCACTAAAGGTTCATCGGGAAACCGTCCCTCGATTCGCTTGGACGCTTCATCGAGGACCTCACGCATCGTGATGTCTTTGCCTTTGCCCGCTTCGACGGACGGTGCCACAGCCTTAAACAGATCCTCATTGAGGAATCGGTTCACCTCAGAAGCGATTCGTTCTCGGCGTTGGGCCTCCTCAGCGTTCTCGGTTGCTTCCTCAGTCTTGGCGATGAGGTCGGCGTTGCTACGCTTGAGGTTTCCGCGTTCAGTGCGCAGTTCGGTGTTTGTAGCCATGTTCTGCATGAGCAGCAGGGAAATGACTGAGAAGCTGGTGACTCCCACAGCGCTGACAGCGCTGCGAGTAGGGTGGAGCTGGATGTAGCGTGTGAGTCGCTGAAGGCGAGTCGGCGGACGGGCATGGATCAGCTCACCCTTCAGAAATCGATCGAGGTCGTCAGCAAAGGCCTGCATGGAGGGATAGCGCCGGTCCTGTTTTTTTTCGAGCGCCTTGCCCGTGATGGTGACGAGGTCGTTTGGGATCTGCGATAGGACTCGCCGAGGATCTGGCGGGTCCTCACTGAGAATCTTCTGCGCCACTTGGTGGACCGTGTCTCCCTCGAAGGGCCGCCGTAGGCAGAGAATCTCGTAGAGGATGATTCCGAGACTGAACATATCTGTCTTCGCACCGATCAAGCTCGGCCTAGCGCGTACCTGCTCGGGACTCATATAGGCGTAGGTGCCTGCGATCTCCCCGCTCACGGTAAGCTGTTCCTCGGTTGTCATGCGGGCCAGCCCAAAGTCAACTACCCGAGGCCGGTTCAACTCATCGATGAGGATGTTGCTTGGCTTGAGATCGCGATGGATGACCTGGCGTGCATGGGCGGAGGCCAGAGCATGGGCCACATCGGATACAATCTTCGCAGCGACGTGGAAGCGTTTCGTCCCTAAATCCGGAGCGCCGAGTGCCGCTGTAATGACATCGCGCAGGGTGCGTCCCCCCGGGATGTACTCCATGGAGATCCAGTGCTGGCCCTCCTCATCCTGATCCATGTCGTAGACCGCTACAATGCCCGGATGGTTGAGGAGGGCAAGAGCTTGCCCCTCACGTTTGAACTTCTCGACTGCTCTCTCGGAGCCGCGACCAGGGAGCAGCAACTTGAGGGCGACGTGCCGAGAGAGACTTTTCTGTTCCGCTTTCCAGACTTCACCCATGCCGCCTACGCCCAGGCGCCGATCGAGGATGTAGTCGCCAATCTGATCCCCCTTGGTGCGCTGAATGGTGCGTGATTCGTAAAGCGGCCCGCTATCTCCCTGTGTGTCCTGACTGCCCCCCAGAGCCTTGTCCTGGCGCAAGAGCTCCTCTACCTGCGCTCGTAGTCTTGGCTTTCCTTCGCAGGCCGTGTCCAAAAAGCCAGACCGATCGGACTCGGGCAAGTCGAGGGCTTGCCCAAAAAGCTCAAACAACTCGCGATTCTCGTCAGGGGGCTGGGAGCGGTTTCCGGGGGGGGCGGACATGCCCTTTATTCTCCGGGTAGGTTGAGTTGCTGTCTATGGCCTGCGGGGAGCGACGGCTGCTTTCCAAGCCTGCAGGTACTCATTGGCAGCCCTGTCCCAGGTGAATTGGCCTGCGCGTTCCTGTGCGTTTTCTAGGTCCAATTGAGTGCTATTCAGGGCCCGACGAATGGCTCGAGTGCAGTCTGTGGGGTCAGTGGGATTGAATCGGGGAGTCGTGAGACCCGCTGTGGCTTGCAAAGCCGGAATGGACGAGATGGCGAGGGGCACTCTCGCCCGTTGAGCTTCCAATGCACTGATGCCGAAACCCTCCAGGCGGGAGGGCAACACAAGTGCCGCACAGGTCGAGAGGAGACTGGGCAATTCTTCATCCGGCCGGGGACCTAGAATATGAACACGGTCACTCAGGCCAAGGGTGCGGGCGAGACCCGAGAGGCGTTCGGCTTCTCCTTTCTTAGAAGCACCGATTAGGTGGAGGTCGGGCAGCTGCTCATCTTCGGCGAGGGCCCGTACGACAACCTCGAGATTCTTGCGGCGTTCGAGGTGACCCACATGGAGGAGAGGTGCGCCGGGACCTGGGTTGCGGGGCAGGATCGGCAGATGATCGCCTCCATTTGGAATGACCGATAATTTTGAGCTTACCTCTGGCCAGCGACTCTTCAATTCTGAGGCAGTGGCATCTGAAACGGTGATCAAGTGCCGGCTAGTTTTCAGGGCACGTTTCACGATCCAGTGGGCGACTTGGCGCCGGGGTAGGGACGTCTGGAGTGGGTCGAGTTTACGCAGGTCATGAAGGGTGAGCGTGAAGGGGCAGGGCAATCCACCGGGCGTGGGAAGGTGTCCGGTGTGGACCAGATCGAAAGGCGTTCCCCCGGTATGTGCCTGCTTGCAGGCGGCTTTCAACGCCCTGCCCTCATGCAAAGCACGCAGGGGTGCAGGCTGATAGGGGACTCTTGAGGTGAAAACCTCCACATCGCTGGAAAGGGTAATCCCAAGGCCCGAGCGCCCGACGAGGATTGCCAGGCTGCCTCCCTCTGACCGCAACAACTTGGCGAGTCGGGGGAGGAGCTCGGCGTTGTGGCGGCGCACTCCGCCCATGGGTTGACTCAAAACAGCCCCGGCAATCAAGACCCGTGGTGCGCTCACGTGATGGACTCCCACATGACTTCGATCGCCGCTGCCGTACGATCCCAAGTCCATGGGCTGGCCTCGGCGATGAGCCGGGGTCGCAAATCGCGGCAGGTGGCCAGGGCGCGTAGCATGCCTGCGGCGACGGATTCAGGCTGACTGGGGTCGACCGTAATCGCGAGGGGACCAGCCACCTCTTGCAGGGCTGCCCCGTGGGGTACGATTGCAGGTGTCCCACAGTGTTTGGCTTCCAGGACGGGCAAGCCGAATCCTTCACTGTTGCTCAGCATAATGACCGCAGCAGACTGCCCCATGAAATGTGCGAGGTCGCGGTCGTCCAGTGTGCCGAGAGTGGAGATGTAGCCTCCGAGGCCGAGTCCCTGCGCTAGTCCGAGATCACGCCGCAGATCAGGGGTGTCGGGGCCGGTGACCAGGAGTTGCAAGGGGGGAGATGACTTGCGATTGAGGTGGGCGAGGGCTGTGATCACAGCGGCCAGGTTTTTTTTACGCCGTACTGCGCCGGGGCACAGGATCATGGGACGATCTGGCAAGTAGTACCTAGCGAGGAGTTGTTCTCGATCGCCTCTTAAGTCA
Source organism: uncultured Planctomycetaceae bacterium (assembly GCA_964469565.1). Lineage (GTDB taxonomy): Bacteria > Planctomycetota > UBA1135 > UBA1135. Next base: position 18,711 of record CAYXZD010000017.1, on the reverse strand, counting down.
CTGCCTGCGGTGAGCGACCCTGGCGAATGGTCACCCGCAATCACGGGCGGCAAGGGTCCGAAGGGGGGATCTGCCCCCCAAGAAATCGTGTGCAGGCGTTGGGCGCGCGATCCTCGATGGAGCCCGAGGTCTCGCGCGCTTGCTTGGGTCGGTGTGACGATGGCATCGGCCCGGCGGGCACCCAGGCTGGCCCAAAGCCGGTGGGGCAGGTCGGCATTCTCACGCACGCCGTGTTTCCAGGGGGCCTCGTGCAAGGTCTGCACGCGCTTGCCCTCGCCGCGCAGGGCAAAGGCTGACACGAAGGAGTGGATGCCAACCAAGCCCTTTGTCTTGACAGCTTGTGGCAGACTGATCTGGCGCCAACGCCGAGAGTTCATTCCCGCAGGAGGATGGAGTCGTACCACATCCATGCGGCCGCGTCGTTCGAGGTGCAGCAGGCACTTGTGTGTAACGCGTCGAACGCCCATGGGGTAGTCCGGCCCTAAGGGGGAGGTGTCGAATCCAATGCGTAGCACGCTCCTAGGGTACGACTTGCAGGACTGGGCCGCACTGCATTGCAAAACTAGGGAATCCAGTGTGGGTCCGGGAGGAGCCACTCAGAGGACCTCCTGCTTTAGCGCTCAAAGGCCGACTGTCCCACGAACACTAGAGGGGGAGCTCCCCCTGCCGGTAGGATTGTGGGGGCTCGAGATTCAAATCGAGCATGTCGCCTAGTTGACGCACCGTGGCTGGACCGTGCCCTGCATAGTGGTTATTCGCGAAGACTAGATGTGTTTCCGGGCTCGTCTTGAACTGGCTCAAGAACTGGGCCCACTCCAAGAGCTCGGCTTCCTTGTTGAGGACGGGTTCAGAAAAGGTGGTCGTGAGGGCATCCGTGGCGCGGCGGTCCCCGATGAGTCGGGTATAGGTGAACCCAGCAGTCTGCAGATCGAGGTCGCCGTCGACTTGCCAGGGCCGTGGCATGTGGGGCAAGTCTGCCCAGACTAGAGCGACGGAATGAGCCCGCAAGACTTGCAAGAGCGGCTCGGCGACCCATTGCCTGTTGCGTACTTCAACGGCAAAGGACATCGACTTTGGCAATTCTGCAAGGAACGCATCGAGGCGGGTGAGGAATGGCTCGGGGCCGGCAAAGGCCTTGCGGTTGAAGTAGGGGAATTGGATGAGCAGCGGGCCAAGTTTGCTCCCCATGAGGCTCATGCGCTCGAGAAACAGGTCACGGATGGACTTAGCTTCGGGACCATCGAGGATGGCCTGGGCATCAGGCGTAGGCCCCTTTCCCCCGTGGACGATTGTGCTGGGAAACTTGGCACAGAAGGTAAACCCCTCCGGGACACGCTGCTCCCAGCCCTGCACGGACTTGGCCGTGGGCACCCGGTAGTAGGTGTTATCTGCTTCAACGGCTCCGAACTGCGTTGCGTAGTGTTTTAGAAAGCTGATGGCCGGAGTGCCCTTGGGGTAAAACGTCCCTAGCCAACCCTTGGCTCCCCAGCTCGATGTGCCTAGTTTCATCACCATGGGTTTAGAGAAAAGTGCCCGTGGCATCCCACAGGGCTTCGGTTCGGTCGATGCGCTCCCGGGCTGCGGCGTGCATCTGGTGGGCGACATGGGCCACAAGGAGCTCCGCGAAGGCTACGCAGGGCACGGAACTGTCGAACGGGCCCACTGCCGGAACCTTGAGCTCGCACCATAAGGGAGTCAGGGCGGCGAGGGGTGAGAGTGGTCCGTCCGTGATTGCGATCAGGTTTACGCCATCGGCGGCGAGGACTTGGGCGGTTGCGATGCAATGTCTTCGGTAGCGGGCAAAGTCGATGACAATCGCCGCGTCTTCTGGACCTGCGCTTGAGAGGATGCTGCCGCTGCTGTGAGAGTCGATCAAACTGACTCCGGGACGTACCATGGCGAGACCGCTATGCAGTGCAGCTGCACCCGCCCTCGAAGTCTCACCCGACAGGATCCAGACGCGTGTGGCTTGGGCGATCGGCGCCGCGAGGCTGTTGAGTTTTTCTTCGGTAGCGGCGTGCAGCACAGAATGGAGTGCACCCTCGAGGGCGGCCTGGTCCTTAGCGGGGGCAGGTTTGCGGATGCGTTGGCTGGGGCGTAGCAGTTCTTGTGAGAATCCCGAGCGCACCTGGTCTTGCAAGTCCGCGTATCCGCCAAAACCCAACTTCGTGGCAAAGCGGACGATCGTGGGACGCGATGTACCGATCAGGGCGGCTAGATCTGAGACAGAGCCGAAGGCAAGCAAGGTAGGGTCATCGAGCACGGCCTGGGCGATGCGCCTCTCGGTGGGGGTTAGGCGTTCGCTGCTGGCGGCGATTCGATCGGAGATCGTGGGCATGGTCTTTCCGGGGGGGATCCCCTCCGTACGAAATGGTACAATATAGAAAACAAAAATGTTCACATTGTTACATTGAGTTGGGGGTGAGCCCCATCGGGTGGGTTCCCTTCCATCGATCCTGCCCCAACTCGCACACCCCCTTGCCTAGCCAACACCATGAGTCAGCCCCCTAAGTACGTCCCCAGTGAACGCGAACAGGCCTTTGTCGCCGGGGTAGAGAACCCGCGCTACGAGCGCGCCAGCATCAATGGCCTCAAGCCGTTCCTCGAGGGCCGCGTGGAGGGAGATGCACTGGATTTCTACTCGCAGGCTGAATTGGAAGATCTGGGGGCGTTGCAGGGCACCGAGCGGGATGTGGAGTCGCGCATGCCCGTCAAGCTAACTCAGCACTACTTCGAACTGGCCCAGTCCAGCGAAGCCGTGCGCGCCATTGTCAAAGCGTCCCCTGCCGAGACAGAAAACCTGATGGGGAGCGAGGACCCCGGACATCAGATGGACTACAGCCCAGTGGAGGGGCTGCTGCACAAATACGAGATGGGCTTGATGTACGTGGTGTCTACGTGTTCGGCTCACTGTCGGTTTTGTTACCGGGAGGAACTCATCAGCCGCAAGGAAGTTGAGCGCCTCGACGGAACCGTGGCAAAGAAAGGCATGGCCCAAGTGGGGGAGGTCATCGAATACGTGCACACCCACAATGCTGCGGTAGCCGAGAATGGAGGTCGCCATCCTCAGACGGGTCGCGAGAAGCTCCGTGAAATCCTCCTCTCGGGTGGAGATCCCATGGTGCTCTCTAACACAAAAATCGCCACCTGGTTGGCAGCTCTAGCTGAGGCTGGAATCGAGGCCATTCGCCTAGGCACCAAAGAGATGGCGTTCTTTCCCCAGCGATTCGACGGTGCTTTCCTCAGCATGCTGGATCGCTTCCACGAGACCTACCCGCATGTGAGTATGCGGATGATGGTGCATTTCAATCATCCCGATGAGTTCCTGCTCAAAGACGATCGGGGCCAGTACATCCACGAGGAGACTGGGGTCCTCAGGTGGCACCCAGAGACCTTGCGAGCGATGACAGAAGTGGTCTCTCGCGGTTGGATTCGGGTGGAGAATCAATCACCCATCATTCGCGGGGTCAACGATGATAGTGAGGCGCTGCGCGTCATGCAGCGTGCGATCAAGCAGGTCGGTGCAGAGAACCACTACTTTTTTTGCGGCCGTGACATAGTGGCTCATGCTGCCTTCAATGTGCCCATTGAGACTGCTTGGTCCTTGCTCAATGAATCTCAAAAGGGCCTCTCTGGCGTGGAAGCCCATGCGCGTATGTCGATCACCCACTATAAGGGCAAGACTGAGGTCGTGGCCGTCACGGATACCCCTCTCGCAGGTGTTCCCGGTGCTGAGAACGGCGTCGTGATTTTCAAACTGCTGCGCAGTGCGGCCGATGCCGAGGACCGCGGAAAGCTCTGTATTGTAGGGCGTAACCCCGAGGCCATTTGGTTTGATGGCTATGAGGATCGAGTCGTGCTCGATGATGCGGGTTTGTTTGACTACACCCGGGTTGCGGCTGCTCAGGGGTGAACACCTGTCGTACTCCGCTCTGCCGATTGGATTTCAGTTCCTGACCGAGCCGACCTAAGATGATAGACAAGACAGTGCTCACAATTCCGATTGCCTTACAGGGGCTAGGCGATGGAGCGACCGTGATGATCGGGGGCTTCGGTGAAGCTGGAAGTCCCATTGAGTTGATTCATGGACTCATTGATCTGGGGGCGAAGGACTTGACGGTCATCAACAACAACACGGGTAGCGGCGAGGTAGGTTTGGCCGCTCTGATCAAGGCCGGGCGCGTGGCCAAGATGATCTGCTCGTATCCGCGCTCCATGAACTCCACCGTGTTCCCTGAGTTGTACCGCCAAGGCAAGATTGACTTGGAACTCGTACCCCAGGGAACCCTAGCGGAACGGATTCGAGCGGGAGGGGCGGGTGTTCCCGCGTTCTACACTCCGGCTTCGGTGGGTACTCCACTCGAAGAAGGCAAGGAGTCCCGCACGTTCGACGGCAAGGATTATGTCCTTGAGCATGGTCTGCGGGCGGACTTTGCACTCATCAAAGCGAAGGCGGCCGATCGCTATGGCAATCTGGTTTACAACAAGACCGCGCGCAATTTTAGTCCGTTGATGGCTATGGCGGGACAAGTCTGCGTAGTTCAAGTCGAGCAACTACTGCCTGCAGGTGGCCTCGACCCCGAGGCCGTCATTACGCCAGGGATCTTCACACAGCGTGTGGTGAAAGTGAGCGATCCCGCCCACGAGTCTGATCTAGTTCGGAGCGGAGTGACATATCCATGACCTCATCCAGTGAACCGAACACCCCGATGGGCCGCACACGCGATGAAATGGCCCAGCGAGTGGCCATGGACATCCCCAATGGTGCCTACGTCAATTTGGGAATTGGCATTCCCGAGCGGATTGCTGCCTTTGTTCCCGAGGGTCGCGAGTTTATCTATCACACCGAAAACGGGCTGTTAGGAATGGGGCCGTCTCCCGCTGAAGGAGAGGGCGAACCCGAGCTGATCAATGCAGGTAAACGTCAAGTCACCGCCATTGAGGGGGCAGCCTATTTTCACCATGCGGATAGCTTCGCCATGATCCGCGGAGGCCATCTAGACCTCTGTGTCTTGGGGGCTCTGCAAGTGGCTCAGAATGGTGATCTGGCCAATTGGTCCACGGGGACTCCCGGGGCGATCCCTGCAGTAGGTGGAGCCATGGACCTCGTGGCCGGTGTGAAGTCGGTGTATGTGGTGACGCAACATTGCACGAAGAAGGGTGAACCCAAGCTAATCGAAGCCTGCACTTTCCCCCTGACAGGCGTGGGAGTGGTCGATCGCATCTACACCGACCTTGCGGTCATTGACGTAACTCACCGGGGCTTTCAATTGATCGAATTGAGTCCGGGAGTCGAGTTTGCGGATGTGCAGGAGCGGACAGGGGCGGAGTTGATTCCCATAGACAATGCCTAGACTCTTTCGAACCCATGACTGAGCCAACCAAGAGCGCACGTCTCTACGAACGCGCCCAGAAAGTTCTCCCTGGCGGTGTCAGCCGCAACACGGTCCTCCGTGATCCACATCCCGCCTATGCGGTTTCGGCAAAGGGGTGTGTCGTTACGGATGTTGAAGGTGTTGAACGATTGGATTTTTCCAACAACATGGCCTCGTTGATCCATGGGCATGGACACCCCGCAGTGCTGGATGCGGTCAACGCTCAGCTCCAACGTGGCACTGCCAGTACCCTTGCGACCCAAGTAGAGGTCGAGTTCGCAGAGCACATTTGCTCGCGCAATTCGGGCTTCGAAAAGGTGCGCTTCGTGAATTCAGGCACCGAAGCGGTCATGGGAGCCATCAAGGCGTCGCGTGCCTTTACGGGCAGACCCCGTATTGCCAAATGCGAGGGTTCCTATCACGGCCAATACGATTTTGCCGAGGTGAGTCAAACGGCGACGCCCGACAATTGGGGGCCAGCAGACAGGCCCGCCAGTGTTCCTGTCGCCCAGGGAACTCCCCCGAACGTCCTGTCCGATGTCGTCGTCTTGCCCTATAACGATACTGAACGAGCTACGGCCATACTCGACCAACACAAGGACGATCTCGCCTGTCTACTCATAGATCCGATGGCCCATCGAATCGGCTTGCGTCCGGCCAGTGCGGAGTTTATCGATGCCATGCGCGCGTGGACAAGAGCTCATGGAGTGCTGCTCATTTTTGATGAGGTCATTACTTTTCGCTCGGAATACGGCGGTGCGCAGTCTTGGTATGAAGCCGTTCCAGACTTGACCTCGTTAGGGAAGGCGATTGGTGGAGGGTTTCCTGTAGGAGCGATCACGGGCCGCGGTGAGGTGATGGATGTGATGAACCCACTCTCTAGTGACCTGCGCTTTCCCCATTCGGGCACCTTCTCGGCGAACCCGATCACGATGACTGCAGGCCTGGCTGCCATGAGGCTGTTCGATGAGTCGGCGGTGACTCGACTGAATGATTTGACCCAGTCCGCAATTGAGGGAATCCGTGCTGCAATTGTGGACACCGGCGCGAAGGCCTGCGTCACCGGGGGGGGCTCGATGTTTCGGGTCCATATGCGGGCAACACCTCCGCAATCCTATCGTGAAGGCTACCCGACCGCCGAAGAGTCCCGTGCCCTCGCATTCATGCTCAATCATCTTTTTGACGAGGGGCTCATCATGATCAACACCTGCTCGGCCACGCTTTCGACGGTGATGGGTCAGGCCGAAGTCGACCGATTGGTTTCTGCACTCAGAACTGGTTTCGAGCGACTCGTCTGACGCACACTTGCGTGCCATGAAGGTTGGCTTGCTGATTGACCGCTGGGATCCTCAGCGCGGGGGTGCTGAAGCCTGCATGCACCTGTTGGCGGCACATCTCACGCACCACGGCCATGGGGTGGAGATCTTGGCCACATCTGCGAGGGGAAATCTGCCAGCCCCCTTCCACCGAGTGCGCGCCCTCGGCTTCTCTCGGGGTGCCCGTGAGAGGCGGCTCGGTCGTAGGATGGTCGCGGCGGCCCGTGGACTCGGCTGTGATGTCATCGTTGCAGCCCGCCACGTGGAACAGCCGGATGTGCTGTGGTTACACGGGGGTGTCCACCGGGCGACCATGGAGGCGCGCCGCCTAGCAGCTCGGGATGGGAAGGCTGCCAAGCATCCTCTGGTATTGCGCGGTCGCCATCGCGCCTTCGATCAATTCGAGGCGCGTGCGCTTTCCGGCCCCGATTGTGGAGGGGCGCGCTTGGTGATTTGTCCCTCGGAACAGGTGCGCCAAGAACTCAAAAAGCACCATCCTCATGGCGTGACACCTTGTCGGGTGGTCGCCAATGGAGTTGACCTCAAGCGTTTCCAACCTAGCCTGCGCGCGGATGCACGCCAGTCCCTCGCCGAACACCTCAGCATTTCCGAGAGCGCTAGGATTCTTGTGACGCCCGCGAGGAATCCTGTCTTGAAAGGTGTGCCCCACCTCATGGGTGCGCTGACCCAAGTTCCGGGGCCTTGGTGCTGGGTGTTGGCTGGACCCAAGCGGCCGCGAGCGTGGCTGCGTCGGGCGAAGCGAATTGGACTGGATCCAGATTCAGTACGAGTTGTTTCAGACCTACCGAGTGAGTGGCTCGCGGCGGCGGCGGATGTGTCAGTGCAGCCGACGTGGCGCGATCCGTGTCCATTGGCCACCTTGGAGGCACTGGCCGCGGGAACTGCGGTGGTCACCACGGCCCTATCGGGCCTAGCCGATTGCGTGCGCGACTCCGGGGGGAGCGTAGTGTCGGACCCGGCCTGCGAGCTGGAACTGGCTCGGGGAATCGAGCGCCTATTGGATTATCCGCCCGAACCAGCGAGGGTGCGGGAGAGCGTTGCTGACCGTGATTTGGACAGTTGGCTCGGGGCCCTTGAGCGGGAACTGGAGACGGTCGCGCGATCACACCCTAGCTAGATCTACATCTTCGTATCCGACACGCTTGGGGGAGCGTATTGTGTTCAGTATGAAGTCCACACTGCTTGTACTACTCTGCTGGCTCCCGTTCACCCTAAGCGAACCCCTTGTGGGTCAGGAACTTGAGACGCTCTCCAGGCAGCTCGCCGATGCGGACAAGTGGGAGCGAAAAAAAGCCTTGGAAGGTCTCGCGAAACTGGGGGGCGGAGAAGCTTGGCAATTGGTGTTGGGTGCCCTGCGCGATCCCATGGGTGAGGTGGCGGACACGGCCGAGTGGTACCTCGGCCAATGCGACGAAGACCCGGTGATTGCGGCCTTGCAGGGCAAGCAAGGATTGAGTTCAAGGGACGCTTGGGTGCGCCTGCGCGCTGCTGGGGTCCTGGCGCGGATTGATGGTGTCGTGGACGGCGAGCTGCTCTTGCGCTTGTTGAAGGAAAAGGACCCGGCCTGGGCCTGTGCCGGTCTCCATGCCATTGAGTCCAAGGGACGCTCTGAGCAATTGGGGGGGGATCTTGAAAAGAAGATCCTGCCCGTCATCGCAAAAGTGAGCGTCAAGGCTCGTGACGGATCGGTCAGGGCAGCGGCATTGCGTGCGTGGCGGGTGCTCGATCCCGAGGGCAGCGCCGGGGCCATCCAAGCTGCACAGACTGGGCGCATTGTTCCCGCACGGGCGGCGGCGATGGGTCTGGGCGCCAGTCTTGAAACACTTGTGAGTGCGCTCGCTGACGACGACGTGGCGGTACGGGTGGCAGCGATCGAGGCCCTCGCAAGGCTGGAGAGCGTCCCAGCCTGTGTTGCACTCGTCGAGGGACTTGCGAGCGAGTCAAGCCTGCGATTGCAGTGGCGCATCGTCGAACGATTACAAGCACTCTCGGGTTTAGCGCACCGCCGCGATCCACGGCCCTGGCGTCGCTGGAGTGAGGGCTTAGATTCAGATTGGACACCTGCATCAGCATCGACTGCAGAGGCTAAGGCGCGCGACGAACAGTCTGCCGCCTTCGTGGGCCTGCCCATCCTCTCTGACCGCTTGATCTTCCTGATCGATTTCTCTGGATCGATGTGGAAGGTGGGTGACAACGGCACCACACCCAAGAAGGTTGTGGAAGAGCGCCTGCGCGAGTGTCTTGAGACTCTGCCCGAGTCCACCCAGTTCAATCTCATTCCGTACACGTCTGAACCGATTCCGTGGAAGAGTGAGCTGCAACCCGCCACTCCCCGCAATGTGGCTGCCGCCCTCAAATGGTTTGAGTCGAGGAAGGACCAGGGTACAGGCGATTTCTGGGAAGCCTTTGAACTCGCCCTTGAAGACAAGAACGTAGACACGCTCGTGGTCCTTGGAGATGGTGCGCCCTCGGGGGGGACTCGATTTCACTTCGGTCTACTCCCGGGCTTGATTCACCGCGCGACACGGGATCGCGGAGTGGCGGTGGATGCCATCCTTGTGGGGGCGTGGAAGTCAGCCAAGAATGCTTGGGGGCAGACTTGCGAGAGCACGCGCGGCCGGCTTGTGACGACGGATCTTTAGGGCTCATCTGCCGAGTCGAAGGCCGATACACTTGCTGTAGCTCTGAGTTCCTTCGCTCAGTCCCCGCACCTACCGGCCGACGGGTCACCGGTCTTCTGGGTCATTCACGCTCGGGTCCTTGTCTGTCGGTCTGCTATCGGCTTTCCTCGATCGTAGGGGAGCGGGGTGGGGCAACCATGCGCCCAGGGTGAATGGGCCCTAGCGAACCGTTGCGCCTGTTTCGCAGTACGCCTTCAGACTGGAGAGTTCTTTATTGAGGGCGTCGCAGCTCGACTTCTTGAAAAGCCATCCGAAGAGGGTGAAAAACACCTTGAAGGCTCCTCGCGGATGAACCTCTGCCACTTGTGTGATGCGCGTACCCCCGTCGGTGGTTTCAAACTCAAATCGGGTATCGATGTCGAATTGGGGCCCCGCCAGGTGAACAGCTGAGAGGTACGGTGGATTCCAGCCGGTGACTTCACAGATGAAGTCCATTTCCCGGCCGCGATCGCAGGTCTTCACTGCCGATGTTGTACCCACCCCGCCCTTGTCTTCGATGACCTCATCAGAAACACAAGTCAAACTCCAACGGGGCATGTGCTCATTCGCGGCCGTAAATACATCATCGATGGGGGAATCGATCAGGATGGATGATTGACTGTTCATGGTTGGCAGGCGGGGGTTTCGCGGTGGGGGAGGCGCTAGGGCCAGATCTCGTCTGCCACCGCACCAAGGGACTTCAGAAAGCGCTTAGGGCGTAGCCGCATCGTATACGTCTGCTCCACATGGATGAAGGTGCCCGTCGATTGAGTTGCGGCTTGGGAGCACGGTGTTTGCTGCTCACCATTTGAATAGCGCCCCTGGGTATTCCACGTGCCCCCGAGCCGGTTCGTTTCAGTGGGGTAAATGTCGGCTTGCAGCCCCCAATCTTGTTCGAGGTGCCACTCTAGACGCCTGACAAATGACCCGGGTGCTGGCACTGCCGCAAATCCTTCGGAAAGGATGACGTCTTCGGTACCTGGGTTGGCGTAGCCGTGGAGTTGGACGCTGATGGCTTGCGGTTCCTTCTGTACGAGAGCCTCATGGGCGGCTTGGAAAAAGTGGCCATCCCAATGGGCTGCGTCGGAAACGAAAAAAGTACCGTCAGTGCAGGGGCTTGGCGTCGATGAGTTGTTGCGGTGAAGGCCGGCCATGAGCAGTCCCGCGCAATCCAAGTTGATAAACCCTGCGATACCCTCATTGCGAGTAAACAGGTCATTGCGTGGGTGAGGCACCTCAAGGATGAGGCGGCGTTTTGCGCTGGGTCGAAACACATAGAATCCCAGCCCGCGGTAGCTCACATCCCCCGGTTCTGCGCGCTCTTTCAGGATCAAGATCGTCTCACCGATGGGCTGCAGTGCAAGCTCGATCAAGTCATACCCCACGAGAGCGGCATATCCCCGGGCGCCTAGGGCATCCCCACCCCAGGCTGCCTTGACCGCCAAACGAAACAACCCGCACTCATTGGCACTGGGTGCTACGAAGTACTCGGGAGCTCCGACTCCGGGCACTGGCAAGGCCAGGAGTTGGGAGCGGAGATCAGCGGCCGTAATGCCAGGTACCACGGTCTGGGCCTGGGTGGGACCTAGAACTCCGAGGCCCACGCCAAAGGCAGCGATCGCGCGCAACAAACAGAAACAGGAGCGCATACAGTAAGGCTAGCACACTCTGTCGCAGACGGTGGGTAGACTCGGGTTCCCCCGGTGAGGGGGCGTGAGGCGCCCCTTAGGGTTTGCACCCCGCCCCCAATCCCAATCCCACTGGCCGATTCTCTTCGGGTCTCATTCCGACGAGGAGGATTTGTCTCAAGCCCTCAAAGAGATCGACCTGATCCGAGCTTATCCATTCACCCTGTTTGTGGACGCAGTGGGCGAGGTTCGAGCGGTGCCCACGGGCATTTCCAAACCTGCGACGTGGGGGGAGTATCAGGGCATGCTGGAACTCTACGCATTGTTGATCGAGTGCCTGCTGGGGGAAGAAGTTGGCGCCAGGGCGCACTGCCGGCCCTCCACACCCCCCCATACCCCCCCCTAGGCCCCCCTAGGCCCCCCCGCTGGGGCTGTGAGGCCTATGCGCGTCACCCTTGGGCTGGAATTGGAGTCCATGGAGGCCTCGGATGGCCCCTGGACGCTACCCTGTTGGGCCGCACCGCTTGCTCCCACCTCCCGCCATGCCTATCCGTCACCCCCTCCGCTTCAAGCCCCTCCCCCAGCAACGTGTCTGGGGTGGAAACCGATTGGCCGATCTTCTCCAAGGGGATCTGGACTGTCCTTCGAAAACTGGAGAAGTCTGGAGCGTGTCCGCACGCACCGGGGCTGCTTCTGAGGTGGCTGCTGGACCCTTAGAGGGGCGAACTCTCATGGGTTTGATGATGTCTGAGCAGGACGCTCTCCTGGGGACATCAGCTCGCTCGGCCGAGGGCGGCTTTCCCCTCTTGGTGAAGTATCTCGATAGTAGCGAAATCCTGTCCCTGCAGGTCCACCCCGATGAGGGCATGGCCGCCCGGTTGAAGACTGAACCCAAAGATGAGTGCTGGTATGTCATCGCGGCCGATCCCAAGAGTGTTCTCTATTTGGGCTTGAGGGAGGGCGTGGATGCTGCGACCTTTGCGGCGGCCAAGAGCAATGGGGACTTCATTGACCTGCTGCAGTGTTTCACCCCACGCCCCGGTGATTTCTTTCATGTGCCTGCGGGCACGCTGCACGCCATCGGTGCTGGCTTGACCCTCATTGAAATCCAACAGAACTCCGATACCACTTATCGAGTGCACGATTGGGAGCGGGCGGGACTGGACGGAAATCTTCGCGAACTGCACCGCGATGAGGCTCTCCAAGCCACCCACTTTGGACGTGACTCTGAAGGCTTGCTGCGCTCCACGGGGAGCGAGCAGCGCACGAACTCTCACATGATGCTCTTGGATTCGGGTCCCTTTTTTGTAGAGTGGATGCGGGTGCTCGGGCCTTGCACGCATTCAACAGATGGACGTGCGTGGCTCTATGTTGTGCTCGCGGGAAGCGGCGACCTCTGCATGGGCGAGCATGATGGCAAGCGCGGGGAGACCGAGCGTATGACGAAAGGTCAAGTGTGGCTGCTCCCGGCCGACGTGGGCGAGTATTCAATCATTCATTCCGATGGCGAGCTAGAGCTCTTGCGCGTGGAGGCACGCGCCTAAGAATCAGGAGACGGTTATTGTGCGTGGACGAAGAAGGGGAGGCAGGGAGGAATGGCGGCGTGGATCGGGTGCCCGCCGTGGTGGCGGGGGGCGACCCGCTCGGCCACGGCAAGTCGGGGCGCGTCGGCCGGCTGCCATGAGCTCATCGGCCCGGGAATCCGCCGGTGAACAGGGCTTTGTGCGACTCAACAAGTACCTGGCAGACCATGGATTGGCCTCACGGAGGGCCTGCGATGACCTCATTATTGCCGGTGAAGTGGTGGTGGATGGAATGCCTGCTACGGAACTTGGGACCAAGATTGACCCCCATTCTCAGACCATCGAGGTGAATGGAGTACACCTGCGCCCCGAGGGGACGGTTCGCAAATACTACCTGTTGCACAAGCCTTCGGGTGTGGTCTGTACCAACGAGAAGAGTGAGAGCCGGCCCCGGGCTATCGATCTGATCACTGATGTAGACAAGGGGCGGATCTATACAGTGGGCCGACTCGATGAGGAGAGCACCGGATTGATCCTACTCACCAATGACGGTGAGTTCGCCCAGAGAATCGCCCACCCCCGTTATGGAGTGCCCAAGACGTATCGCGTAACCCTAGCAGGCCGCATTGACGACGATTCAATCCAGAAGGTGCGCGAGGGAGTTTTTCTCTCCGATGGCCGTACGGCAGGTGCGCGCATTCTTGTGCGCCGCCGGACGGGCAATGCATCTGTGCTGCTGGTGACTCTACGAGAGGGTCGTAACCGGGAGGTGAGGCGTATTTTCGCCAATGTGGGGTTCAAGGTCTCAAAGCTTGCTCGGGTGGACATCGGCCCATTGAGTGCGCGCGGTCTGAGGGCGGGCAAGTGGCGCCCACTTTCGCGCGAGGAAGTCGAAGCCCTGCTTGATATGGCTGATGAAGAGCGGGCACTCGAACCCCTTGATACACCTCGGCAAAGGCAAGTGGCTCGCCTAGAGAGCGCTGAGGAACTAGAGCGCGAGTGGACGGGCCCGCGACCGCCACGGGGTGGATCTCCACGAGGGCAAATGCGGGATGGGGACGAGTCCTCGCACGTGGAGCCGAGCCATGGACCCGATGGAGTGCGTCGAGGGACAGGCCCTCGGCGGGGTAGTTCAGGCAGTCGCCGGGGTGGACCGCGTCGGGGAGGTTTCTCGTCGGGGGGCCCCCGTTCGGGTAGTTCTACCAGAGGCGGTGCCCGGGGTAGTTCCCGAGGCGGTGCCCGAGGCGGTGCCCGAGGTGGTGCCCGAGGTGGTGCCCGAGGCGGTGCCCGGGGTGGTTCAGGTTCCCCACGTGGGGGAGCCGTGGGAGGCCGATCTCGCCGGGGAGGTGGCGGTGGAATGCGCCGAGGCAGTCGCCGTGGCTTTGGAGGTCGTAGGGGGTCATGAGTCCCAGCCTCTTCAAGGCGCCTGTTCGGCCCAAGCCCCGCATGGGTGAGCTTTGCGGGGCACACATTAGTGAACACCGCCTACGCAATGGCCTGCGTGTCATCATCGCAGAGAGGCACCTAGATCCCGTTGTCGCCGCAATGGTCTGGTATGGGGTGGGGGCGCGCCATGAACGCCCCGAAGAGGCCGGATTGTCTCACTTCCTCGAGCACATGATGTTCAAAGGCACGGCACGATACGGCAAGGGTGAAGTGGACCGCATTACCACTTCCCTAGGCGGTTCGAACAACGCGTTCACCACTCCCGACTACACAGCATACTGGTTTGAGCTGGCCTCAGATCGCTGGGAGAACGCTTTGGAAATCGAGGCAGACCGCATGCAGGGGTTGCTCTTAGACTCAGTGGAATTCGAGGCCGAAAAATCCGTTGTGCTTGAAGAGCTGGCCATGGGATTGGATGACCCCTGGCGCCGCCTAGCACGGAGTGTGGCAGAACTTGTTTTTGGACGTCATCCGTATTCGAGGCCCGTGATCGGATATGAGGATGTGTTGCAGGCGGCCGACACCGAACTCATGGAAAAGTTCTACCGGCGCTTCTATCAGCCGGCCAACGCTACTGTCCTCATCTGTGGTGACGTGCGAACGGGTCCCGCCTTGAAAAAAATCCGCACACATTTTGGCTCGCTGCGTGGCTCATTCGATCCGGATGCAGCCCCGAGGAGGCCAGCCATCGCCGAACCCCTTGGTGAGCGCCGTGTGCAGCTGAGCTGGGATGATCCTACCGCCCGCATGATCATGGCCTGGCCCACAACCCCGGTTGGAACCCCGGTGGACTTCGCGCTCGATGTGCTGAGCACTCTGTTGACCGGCGGGCGACTTGCCCGTTTGTATCGATCCCTTGTACTAGACCAGGGGATAGCGACCTCCGTTTCGACCAGTAATGACGCACGGGCGGAGGGCGGCGCCTTCTGGCTCTACGCGGAGGCTGCTCCGGGGGTTGAGCCTGCCCAGCTTGAAGCCGCTGTGGACGAAGAACTCGGACGCCTGCGCAGTGAACTCATCCCTGCCGCTGAATTGAAGCGCGCCAAGGCGGTCTTGGTGGCGGGTCAGGTGGGTGAGGGTGAGACCGTGTCTGACCTGGCTGAACATCTTGGTGGTTATGCCATGGACAGTGACTGGCTCCTAACCCTCGAACTCACCGAGCGGCGCAAGAAGGTCAATGCTCAAGCCGTGCGCGAGGTCACCCGAGATTGGCTGGTTGATCGCCGGCGAGTCGTTGGCTGGAGCGTTCCGGAGATGGCGGTGAAGGCTTGACGAACACGATTGATTCTATTCCATCGCAGCGCAGCCTGCCTGTGATCAGCATGGAGCGTAGTCGTTTTGAGCTCAATTGTGGGGCTCAGTTGATTGTGTCGCCGCGGCCTGGTGCGCCGGTGACCGCGGTGCGGGTGCACATGCGTGGAGGCATTCGACTCGACGCCCCAGGAAAGGAGGGGACGGCCCTGCTGGCTGGGGCCCTAGCCGACCAAGGCACTGACTTACACAGCGAAATGGAACTCGCGACACTCTTGGAGCCGGCCGGTGGGGGCGTGCGGGGTGACGCCTCTGGCCTCTCGGGTGGCATTGCAGGTGATTCGTGGAAACTGCTGCTCACGGTGATGGCTGAACTCTTGCAGGGGGCCAACTATCCGGCTGCATTGGTTCGTCGGCAGAAGGAACGCATGCTTGCCAGAATGGAATCAGATGCTGCCAATCCACAGGTGCAGGCTGGGCGCAATTTCAGGCGTCTTGTGTATGGCAAGCACTGGCTCGGGCGCAGTGCGATGGGCACTCCAGAGAGCCTTGAGGCGATTGCCTCCGCCGACCTCCGCCGACACCGCAAGCAGCACTGGGTTCCGGAGCGCGCCTTGATCGTTGTCTGTGGCGACGTGAATCCAACCCAGGTACGCCGATATCTCGATAGACTATTGAGTGGTTGGAAACGAGGCCGCTCGCTGCCTACGGCTAATCTGCAACTGCCAAAACGGTCCACGCGTGTGGCATCGTTTCATCGCCAGCGAGAGCAAGTGCACGTATTCCTTGGGCACCTCGGCGTCCGACGAGCGGACCCAGACTACGCAGCGCTCACAGTCATGGACCACGTGCTGGGCACCGGCCCTGGATTCACCAATCGAATCACACGCCGACTAAGGGATGAGCTGGGGCTCGCCTATTCGGTGAGTGCTGATATCCATTCAAGTGCAGGTCTGCTGCCGGGCCTCTTCCGCGCCTATATTGGAACGTCACCTGAACACCTGCCCACGGCGGTGCATGGCTTTCTGACAGAGATGCGCCGAATCCGGGAAGAACGAGTCGGAGCGGAAGAGCTGGCCGTTGCCCGTGACTTTGTAGTGGGTTCCTTTGCGCTCGGGTTCGAGCGCGCGAGTCGACGGGCTTCATTCCTCGTCGCCTCGGAGCTGTTTGGTCTCGCGGACGATGTGCTCGAGACCCTCCCGCGAGAAATCGCGAGGGTCACAGCGGCGGACATTCAGCGGGTGGCTCAGACCCATCTCTACCCGGAGCGTTGTTGCCTTTCGGTGGCTGGGCCGGTGCGCAAGCAGGGCCTGCGGGAGCTCATCTAAGGCCCAGCAGCACGCTATGGAGCCCAGCGGGCATGCTCTGCGAGTCGGCATCCACCTAGGGCACACGAGTGGGCCGTTTGGGTGGGGCAGAGGGTCGATGGGTGCAGGGGCACAGGGGGCGAGTGGTTGAAAGGTCGCAGCGGGTGGTAACGCTGCCTGAATCTAGCCATTACCTTGGAAGGGCCCCACATCCCCATGAAGCTTCAGTACTACATTCTGCGCCAGTTGCTAGTGGCCTGCATCATCTCGGTTGGAGGACTCTTGGTGGTTGCGCTGCCGGGTATCGCGGTCAGCACAGTGCATAAGCTACCCAATGCTGACTTGGGAGTCTTGATGCGCCTGCTTCCATTGACCCTGCAGACTCTCGTGCCCTACGCCCTTCCCATGTGCTTCTTATTGGCGTGCGTGGCGACATACGGGAGGTTAGCTGCAGACAGGGAATGGACGGCTATCCAAATGACGGGGCTTCGTCCTGTGGGCATGCTCGTCCCCGCGCTCGGATTGGCGTGTGTCCTCGCAGTCGGGACTTTTTGGATGGTCTCGACGCAGTTGCCTCAGATGAAAGATCGACTGCGTGAGCTCAAGGTGGCTGCTGTGACGTCTTCAATTGGGAATCTCGGCCCGGGGCATACCCACCTCAAGCTGGGCAACGTTCTAGTGGAGGCGGTTTGGCACGACCCGGAAACCGGGCTCTTGCACGATGTTTATGTGCGCGAGCCAGCGCGCGAGGGCCGGCCGAAGCGAGACTACCATGCACAGACGGCTAGGTTGGCCATGACCGAGGGAATGCTTAGTGTAGAAATGACAGACTTGCTGGCCGTGGATCCGGAGGGGGGGGCCACGGAAAAATTTGAATGGATCGGCTTTGATTATCCTCTAGAACAAAAAGGAACAGGTGCTTCTAGTCGTCCACGCTATCTGACCTCCAGTGAGATCCGGCGTCGATTGGACGAGCATGAGTATCCCAAGGGAATGGGCACCCGCTACCAGTTTGAATTGCACTATCGATATGTGCTTTCCGCCGTCTACTTTTTGTTCTTGTTGTTGGGGATCTCCACTGGTTTGATTCTTCGCAAGGGGACTCAATTGGGGGCCCTCGCCGTTTCCTCGGGCTATGGCATGCTGCATTACCTGCTCAACATGCGGCTCGCCAAGGAACTGGGAATGGGGGGGGTACTGCCTCCTGCGCTGGGCGCGTGGGTGCCGACGATACTCGGCCTGGTGATCGCAGCACCGTTCTTGAAGCGAGCCCTCAAGCGATGACTGCTAGACGGCCCCTGGCCATAACCTCTCGCCTCGACCGCTACGTAGGGGCACATTTTTTTGGGAGCTACTGCGCCACCTTCGGTCTGATGGTCGGGATGTTCTCGATTCTCGACCTCGCCGGAAACGTAGACCAGTACTTTGAACCCTGGCCAGATGGCACCACAGTTTCATTGTGGACTGTCATTCAGTACGGCGTGATGAATGTTCCCTACCAGTTTTTGCAAATCGCGCCCTTCGTGACGCTGATTGCTGGAATGTTTACAGTCAACCGTCTCCTGCGTAAGAACGAGATTGTGGCCATGCTGTCGGCTGGTGTTTCAGTCCACCGCCTGTTCTTGCCGGTCTATATAGGGGGACTTGGAATTGCCCTCGGGATGTTTGGCCTGCGTGAGGGGGTACGCTTTGGGATTGCCGAACAGCGGGACGGCCTCGTGGATCGGCTGCAGGAGCGTCGCCATGAACAGGTCATCGACAACCTCGTGGTGCGAGATGGTCAAGGCAGCATCGTTGTCTTGGATCGCTTCATTCCTAATTCAAGCGGCGATCAGCCTGCGAGGGTCGAGGGCTTGCACGTGCGGCAGCGCCAGGGGAATTCCTACTCCAGCATCTGGGCCGAAAGCGCCACGTGGTCCAACGAGGATTTAGTCTTGGTTGAGGGGCGTCGCCAAGTGATTTCAGAGGATGCGGCGGCAGAGGAAGCTGTACACCGCTTGACGGGGATCGATATCACTCCTGACATTGCGTTGACCTATCACCGTGCCCAGTCCGAGCCCCTGGAGTTGGCATTCAGTGAAGTGGACGAGCTCATGCGCAGGGAGCCGGGAAACCCCGCCTGGCAGACCCTCTGGCACTACCACCTCACCTTTTCCCTTGCCAACCTGGTGCTCCTCTTGGTGG
>CAYXZD010000016.1:85418-98542 GCA_964469565.1 uncultured Planctomycetaceae bacterium | reverse complement strand
AAAAGCGGATGTTGGCGGGACTCAAACAAGGCTCGTCGGGGTATCGCACGGTTCAGTTCGGGATCCCAGTCGCCCCATCGCTAGCTCGTTGTTTTTTTGGCTAGAGCTAGATTGACAAAGCAGATCAGAACGAATGTTACTTTACCGGGTACCTAGTGTCCGGAAAGCGCCAAACGGGTGTGCAACTCCGTACGTCCGGTTCAGCGCCGATGCGCTGGAGGAACTCCGCCTCAAGTAAGACGGTGACTCCAAGGGCGGCGGCCTTCTTGGCTTTGGATCCAGGGTTGAGTCATTCTTGGTGATGTCTATACCGTGACTTTCAATGATGCTGGTAGCTATGTAATAGAAACCTCGCACCTAGGTTATCGATCCCAGGCTACTCTGGTTGGCCGCCAGTCCCTGCCCAATATCCTCCTAGGCAGCGGCCAGATATCAGCAGAAAGGGTGCAGTATTCCGATACGGGCAATGGGTACTGGCGCATTCGGCTGCCCGGGGACGAACTTGAACGTATGATGGCCGCTGGTGGGTATCCTTCGAACCACGAACTACACTTGATTCTTGAGGAGAGCACTTGGTTTAGCGGCGAGCTGTTCTTGGATTCTGATAGGGACACAGTATTCACTCGGAGTAAAGGCGCCCCCTCTCTTTCCTATGGATACTGGCCCGCAAACGGGTTGGGCCTCCATTGGCAGCTTCTGGCATCTGCCACGGCTGCCGTACTCCTCATTCGCATGTCAGGCGATAGATCACGACCAGTCCAGAGAGAATACCCTGGAGTCAACTACCGGGCGTAGGCGGGGCAGAGACGATACGGCGTCGCGATACGGCGTAAGGCATCCCTCATGGTTCTTCAGTTCGCGGTAATCTGGCCATACTCTCAAGACGTCCGGGGAGAACTCCATGCTTCAGCGCCTGTGGCACCCTGCATCTGCTGGAATGCGTAGGGGAGCCTGACCCCGTATGCCTTCGTAAGTTCTTGATTCTTGGGGGTTTGCGCCAGGTCAGTTTGGAATGTGCATCGGTTTTCTATTCCGATCGGCGGGGCGATATCCCTTCTCTGGCTTTGCGACCACGCTCAATCCAGAAGCTACGGTCGCAGGGGCATGGCACGCCAGCGATCACTTCTCTTGACCTGGTGATGCTCCCCTTTGACGAAGGGCACATCGGGACGGATGGCCACCTGACCCCGATGTTGACTCCCGTCGGCAAGGCGAACCTGAAACACGATCGTGATGCAGTTGACCTGTTCAGATATGAACCCTAATCCAGCTTCCTTTTTCAGATCGAATCCGTACTCACGGAGCTCAGGCACCTTGCCCGGACCACTGACAGAAATGTCCTCAACCTCAAAGTGTTCCACCGGTGAGCTGGTGGGAAGCGTGTGGATCGTCTGCGTCCATTTTCTGAACAACTCGGGGAGTTCCTCGGTCTGGAACTGCTCTCGCTTCACCGATCCATCGCCACGGCACCAGGCCTCCACGTAACCGCGGGCCACGCTCGCAAACTCATCCTGTGCGGATTCCAGGTCCGAGCTGCATGCGACAAACAAAAATGAGAACAGACAGGCAAGGGCAGCGGGGAACTTCATCATCAGATTCTACCAACCTCCAACCTCAGCGGAAAACTTCGCGTTGATGGGACTCCTTCAGAGCTGGTTGCCTCGCAAGAACGGTATTCCCGTCGGGTTTCCCACTGAGCTACATCGGAATCAGAATGGTCCATACGGCGGGTCTATACGGCGGGTCCATACGGCGTATGCACAGTTGTTCTTTCCTGCGTCGGAGAGGCCTGCACGGGAGACGGCCTCGCCAGTCCCGGGTTTCAGGGTGCCTGGGACTCTCTGGTGGGAAGGGTGGTGACGGGTGGCTAGCTCGGTGTCTTAGCGAAGCTGTCCCGCTACGCCCTTCGAGAAGCGCGAGGGAGCCATCCCGTCACGATGCCACCACTGGAAGCGCCAGGTGTTTCCGTTGCACAGGGACCCGCCGATGGTGGGCACCCCACCCTGGGGGGCTGAATTGGCATTCAATAGATCCACCACGGCGAGGCCGGTGGTGCCGATGGCCTGGGCATCGGCTGCGTAGCGCCCGATAGCGTTGCCAGCGATGCACAAATCAGAGACTCCAGTGGGCTGAACCACTGTCGTGCCCAGACCAATCAGCGGGTAGGCGAACTGCCCCGCGAACAGACCTTGGGTATCCAGTGTCAGCAGGATCGAACCTGCCGAGCAGTCGCAACCACTCAATGATGCTCCGGCCGCATTGCCGGGGTCCGTGTCGCAAAACACGGTGGAGCAGATGCTGGGGCTGCAGGCGGAGGATACGTCGGTGTAGAGCAGCAGGTGGAATTGCAGGCAGGTGGAATTGCTGGGCACCGCACAGGCATTGGCAGGCCAGCAAGTTCCGAACTAGTAGCAACCTGCGGTCAATGCTCCCGGGCCATGGATTGCGAAATAATCTTCGGCGCCTAGGCCCGAGGCCAATGGCAGGTTGCAGGCATTGGTAAAGGCCGGCTGGTAGACCGTGCCCTCCCCCTCGGGGAACCAGGCTGCATCGTGTCCCGCGAGCAGGGGACCGGTAAATGCCTGGTCCACAGTGTTCCAAGTGTGGCCCCAGCCAAAGTGATCCAAGCCCAGCCCCCCCCCGTCGTAACCCGGAGCGCAGTTGCCCCCATCCGCCTCCAGGCACACCTCGTACCCTCCCAGGCTCAAATCGAAGAGCGCCGTCCAGCAGAATCCACCCGCAGGCAGGGCCAAGGTGGGCAGGCTTCCCGCGCAATTGATGCAGTTGGCCGGGGCGCTCGGGATGTCGCAGGGAACGTAGCTATCGTAAAAAACAAAATCCCAGTTCACAGGGGCAGTTGACTGGGAACAGTAACCGAACTGCATTCCATCGATGAGATAACTGTCTTGTGGCCCGGGATTGCCGGTTTCATTGGGGTTGGCCTTACCGGGTAGGATCCCCTCGTCCACCCCCTCTTGGCCCTCCCATCCCACAGCAAAATAACCCGAGGGAACGTCGGATCGAAAGATTACGTCCGGGCCCAAATTCGCTTGGCTGCCCACTGAGCGGGTCCAGGTCCCCGTGCCCACATGGAACACGCCTGCGTCCTTGACCGGCCCAGGGATCCGCAAGGGTTGGAGCTGGCCCTGGGCAACTAGGGGCCCAGTCAAGTACAAGGCCAAGCCAAGAAAAAGTGAGATACGGAGGCACACTTGTGTGAATCTAGATGTAGCTAGGAGTGGTCAGGGAGAAGTGGTCCGGGCAACGGCGCCAAGGACCGCAAGCCACTTTCCTCTCTAACAGATCCGATATGTATCGTCAAGATTTGCTTTCGGGAGATGCGGAGTCGCACGCGCTAAACCCGACTCTCAGGCATGCGAGGCGGGTCACCTAGTGCCCTGACCGTTTACCCCCGAGGCGCCAAACTGCCTGGCGAGGCAACTCCCAGACCCGCCAAAGAATCCATACGGCGTATGCGTGGTTCCAGCGCGAGGGATGCGGGCAACAACCTGCACCTCCCTCCGGATTCCCTTTCTGAAGGGCAAGCCCGGGCAAGAAGGGTGCATGTCCACGTGCGACTCAAATAAGAGTCGCGCGTCAAGCCCACGCTTCACTTCAGGATCCCAGCCATCCACCGCCAGTTCGCTTTTCGAACCAGCGCCACACTGACAAAACAGACCAGAGCACAGGTCAGTTCACCGGGTACCTAATGTCCGCAAAGCGTTGAACGGGTGTGCAACTGCGTACGCGCCTACGCCCGGTCAACGGCCGAGGCGCTGAAGGAACTCCGCCTCAAGTAAGACGGTGACTCCAAGGGCGGCGGCCTTCTTGGCTTTGGATCCAGGCTTGCCGCCTTGCACGAGGAAGTCCGTCTTCGCGCTGACCGAGCTACTGACGCGACCTTCGTGGTCTTCAGCGAGCTTCTTGGCCTCGGCGCGAGTCAGGTGTTCGAGAGTTCCTGTGAACACGAGCGTGCTGCCAGCGAAGACTCCCGTGCCGGTGCGCGCCTCGGGTGCAAGGGGCACAACACCGCCCGCAAACAGGCGCTGGATGAGAGCGTCGTTGCGCTCATCAGCGAACCACGCTGTGATCTTGCGGGCGACCTCTGGCCCGATGCCGTCAAGCATCTGTAGCTCTTCGTTACTGGCGGCTCGCAAGGCTTCGAGCGAGGGATAGGCTAGGGACAAGAGCCTCGCAGTGGCCGCGGCCACGTCCGGAATCGCCAGGGAAGCGAGCAAACGCTCAAAGGGGACCGTGCGGCGCTCCCGCACCTGGGCCATCAAGTTATCCACCGATTTGCGCCCCCATCGATCGAGCTGAACGAGCTGCTCGGGGTCGAGGTGAAAGATGTCAGCAGGTGAAGAAAGCAGGCCCGCGTCGAGCAACTGCCAGATCATCTTTTCGCCGATCGAGTCAATCTCAAAGCCCCCGCGCCCGGTCAGCAAGAGCGTGCGCCCAACGATTTGCGGCTTGCACGCATACACATTCGGGCAGTGGTAGTACTTGCCTGTTTGTACGGTGTCGCTGCCGCATGCTGGGCACTGAGAGGGCATCGTAAGCGCCTCGGCGAAACCGGCCTCGATACCTCTTCGCAATTCCCTTTTCTCGTCGAATAATTCCTCAGGTAGCGACTCGTGCCAATCCGCAGGCGCCTTGCCCTTGGCTGCCTCCGCCACGCCCTCGATCTGTGGAATCACATCGCCGGCCCGTTTCAAGAACACGCGGTCGCCAATTCGTAAACCCAGCGACTGGACGTGGTCGGCATTGTGCAGCGTGGTATGCCGCACCATCACCCCCATAACCTCGACTGGATCAACGTGTGCACGGGGAGTCAAACGACCATTGGCCCCCACTTGGATTTCAATCGCCAGCAGGGTACTGACTGCAGAAACAGCTTTGAATTTTTGAGCATACTGCCAGCGCGCAGCTCGAGCCGTGCTTCCCAGCCGCTCGCGCAGCGCCAGGTCATCCAGCTTGCACACGACACCATCCACCTCAAAGGCCAACTTGTCGCGGCCCGCCTCCATCTCCCGATGGTAGTCGAGGCAACCCTGCAGGCCCTGTACCTGCCGCGCGTAGCCCGCAGTGGGCAAGCCCCACTGCTGCAGGGCCTCGAGCAGCTCGGTGTGGCTCGCGAACTCCTGGCCCGCCATACGCACGGCCGAGTAGGGGTGAAACTCAAGCGGATAGCGCACGACCTCGGCTGGATCATTGCGACGAATCGCTCCAGCCGCCGCATTGCGCGGGTTAGCCAATCGGGATTCGCCTCGCTCTTGGCGCTGTTCGTTGAACTCTTCAAAACGAGCCGTGGCGATGAGCACTTCCCCGCGCACCTCAAGCAAAGCAGGCGCGGTCCGCTCAGTTGTATCGAGAGCCAGCGGCAGGTTGCGAATCGTGCGCAGGTTGGCCGTCACATCCTCACCGACAGCGCCATCCCCTCGCGTGATGCAACGCACGAGTACGCCGTTTTCATAAATCAAGGCCGCGCTCACCCCATCAAACTTGGGTTCGACGGACCACAGTAGATCATCACTCGCATCGCGGCCCAGGAAGCGAACGATCTTTTCCTCGAATGACCGCACTTCTTCCTCACTGAACAGGCTCTCAATCGAAAGCATGGGCACCTCATGGGCAACCTTGTCGAACCCTTGCCCTTCTGGAACGGGTGATCCCACGCGCCTGGTGGGACTCGCTGGGGACACGGCCTCGGGGTGTGCGTTTTCAAGTTCCTGCAACTCCCGATACAGAGCATCGTACTCAGCATCACTGACGGGACTCTCACCTCGGACATAGTAGGCACGGG
Organism: uncultured Planctomycetaceae bacterium; assembly: GCA_964469565.1. Taxonomy (GTDB): domain Bacteria; phylum Planctomycetota; class UBA1135; order UBA1135. The sequence goes on along the minus strand of CAYXZD010000016.1, from coordinate 92,739 downwards.
CGTACCCATTGAGTTGTTCGACCAACACTGCCATGCGGGCCTGGAATGGATCGGCCATCATTCAGGTCGCAGGATTGGAATCCCGGGCGGGCGGGCAGTCCAAGAACGGGTGTGGCAGCAACTCGCCCATGCTGTGGACCATGACCCGGTCCCCCGCCCCCGCCGAAATCACCCGCATGTCTTTTCCAAATTCCGCGAGAAACTGCCTGCAAGCACCACACGGGGTTACAGGCCCAGGCCCTTCCGTGGCCACAGCCACTGCCACCACTTCGCGCACACCCGCCGCCACAGCAACCGCCAAGGCCGACCGTTCAGCACAGATCGTCAAGCCAAAGCTTGCACTCTCTAGGTTTACCCCCGAAAAGACCTCTCCTGAGGCTGCTCGCAATGCAGCCCCCACCCGAAAGCGGGAATAGGGACAGTGCGCCCGGGGCAAGATGGCACGTGCCGACTCCAGCAATTGTCTGTCCTCTGCTGGCAAGCTATCCAGCAAGCCCGTGAACAGAGCGGGAGGCTCGCCATCGCTGGCCCCGCTAGAAGGGGGATTCATCCCAGGATTCGTCCCTGGGCTCGGCTTGGGGCTTGGCATCATGGACCAGAGCCTCGCCCCTGCACGCCGATGGGTCAAGTCCTGCTTGACCCTCTGAACCGTCCTCGCCGGGGGTGTGACTGGGGCAGCACACGACGTCCCCTGAATCGCTACCAGCGAGACCGCCTGGGGAGCTCCCTGTGGGCTTCGCAGTTGAATTGCCTGGGAGCCCGTCTAGTCCAGCTTCACCTTCACTGACACGTCCCGAGGCGCTCCAACCCATGAAGGGGACCGTCATGCTCTCCTTGCAGGTCCCGGTGATTGGATCCTCCCACTGCTCTGGGATGACCTCCACCTGGGCGCACAACCCCACCAGATCCTCGGGGACGACGTGGAGCACGCCCGTGACATCAAACCCGAGGACCCCTAAGACGTGTTTGACCCGGCAAAGTCCGCGCTCACTCCACGTCAGGGAATCCCATGCGGCCGTGCGACCCGCGTAGTCCCCGTGAGTCACCTCAAGGCGCACGCTCCATCGTTCATCACCGCCGCGGCTGTACCCGGCTCGGACTTCAACGATACGGCAGCTATAGGTGTCCGCTGGAACTGCCACGAATGAGCGCGTGTCGCTTACCTCACTAAAATCCGTCTGCATAAGGGCTCCTTGGTTGTTGTTCTCAATCCTCACACTCCCCATGACGTACGGGGGCAGCACGGGTTTCAGCTTCGGATCAACTTGCCGCGTAAAGGGTCCGGTCCTTGCAAGTGGACTGTTCAGGGTCACTTGGACCCACTTGCGGATCGGTCCAACTGGACTGACAGGCTTCCCTGTTGTTTTTTTCCAAGGCACGGTGCTCCGTGCAGAGCACCGGCCTCCGCCCGGCTGCACCCAGGGCCACGCTGGGCCCCCTCCCGATCCTGTACCCTCAGAGCCCTCCCGATCCCCACCACGCCCGAGTTTGTGCACGAACACTCCAACAAAAAACAACAGGGAAGCCGCTCAGTCTGCCAGGCAGCCCGTCGTCTAGGAGGCATTGCATTGGCCTGCCGCCTACAATGCCTAGCCCCATGATCCCACGACGCCCCGGTCCACAGCCAAGCCCCTCCCAGTCCATTCTCGGCCCCTTGTGCCTTGCCTGTGCCGCCTGCGCGGAGGCCCCTGCTCCCAGCCCGGCCTGTGACGTACTCATCATCTCAATCGACACGGTCCGCGCCGACGCCCTGACCTTCCTCGATGAGCAGGCCAGCCCCAACCTCTTCGCTCTGGCCAAACGCGGGGTCATCTTCGAACAGGCGATTGCAGGCTCCAGTTGGACCCTTCCCAGCCATGCCGAACTGTTCACCGGCTTGCCGCCCATCTTGCACGGTGTGCACGATGACGGCCGTCGCATCGACCCAGCCCACCCTACCCTCGGTGAGTATCTCAACCAGTATGGCTTACACACTGCGGGAGTTTTTAGCGGCTGGTATCTCGCTGGGGCCTATGGTTTCGAGCGCGGATTCGAATCCTATGGGTGTGCGCTGTCCCAAGAGCACGCCGCAGATCGTGCGTTAGCGGCGGCCATTAGCCAGGGCGGAACGCCGGCGCTCTGGGCAGGTGACGTACGCAGTTTCGCCTCCCATCGGGACATCAGCAGCCAGCGGGTCCTGCAACTCGCCCAAAAAGCCCTCCGAGAAACTCCCGGCACTGCACCCCTGGGGATGTTCGTGCATTTCTTTGACCCTCACCACGATTTCATTCCACCCGAACCGTTTGATCGCAAGTTTGACCCACATTACTCGGGCACGATGACGGGCAGCGACTATTGGAATAACCGTGCCGTTTACGATCCAGATCAAGACCCCGGACGCACGGTGACCGATCGAGACCTAGACCACTTGCGAGCACTCTATCAAGGCGAGATTGCCTGGTGCGATGCTGCCATCGGACAGTTGCTCGACAGCCTGCGTGAGTCGGGTCGATTAGACAACACGCTCATTGTCGTCCTGTCCGACCACGGGGAGGAGTTCTTCGAGCACGGCAACCGTGGGCACCGTCAGACCCTGTACGACGAAGTGATCCGCGTGCCTCTGCTCATCGTCCCTCCCACCAGAGGCACACCTGAAACCGCTGGCCCCGCAGCCTCCCCAACAGTGCCCAGGACGAACCTCTCCTTCAAAGGCCAGGTTTCCCTATCTGATGTGCTGCCCACAGTCCTTGACTATCTCGGCGCCCCGCCTTCCCCCTCCTGCTGGGGCCGTTCCCTGCGTCCGTGCATCGAGGGCCGTGCGTTCCAAGAGCGCATGGTTATTTCCAGTTTGGCCTTAGGAGCCACCCACGGTTCAAACGCCCCCCTCCTGTTGCTTGAGTCCTTCCGGCTCCCCGGCACCAAGCTCATCCGCCGCCTACGTCTGTCCTCCGGCGCCCTGCCCGCCCGCGTAGAAGACCTTGAGCACTTTGACTTAGCCGCTGACCCCCACGAACAAAACAACCAAGCTCCCGTCGATCGGGCCCGACTTCAGCTCGCGTGGGACGCGCTGAATCTGGAGCTTGAATCCCTGCACCATTTCGCAGATCGCCTGCCCCACTCGCCCGCCGCCGAACTCTCAACAGACGTCTCACAGATCTTCGCCGCCGAACTCAATGCCCTCGGTTACGCAGGCGATGATTTCACGGCTCCAAAGGGCGAATCCCGCTGGCCCACACGGCCCCTGCCCCCACTGCTCCTCCCCGCCCTGGGCCAACGCTAACGAAGTGATTGCCCGGTATGGCTGCCCCGGGTGCAACGGCAAATGCGACTCAAATGCCGGTTCCCGTGGGAGCCCTCATTATTTAGGGGGTGCAACGCGTGGTACATGTTCAACGCACCTTGAGGAGGGACAACCGTGCCGCATTATTTGCAATGCTTGCTTGGTCTTGTCGGGGGAGGAGGGGGGGGGTAGAGTATTCCAATGATAACAACTAAACCGAAGCTCAGCCTCGCCTTGAGTTCACTCGTACTATGCTCCACCCTCGCATTTTCCTTAGGGCCATCGTCCACATCAGATGAAACAGATGGGGCCTTTGGAGGACCATGTCCGACCCAATGGTCACCAGTGGACACTGCCACACACCAGGTGCGGTGCAGGCAAAAAGACTGCGAAGTGACCTGCACAATCCACTCTAGCACTCGCAGCCTAGACCCGTTGATGGTTCAGTATTACTGTAACTGCAGCGCAACATCGGTGCCCGCATGCTGCAGTCTTGTCGTTGTCTGGAATGAAGAAGGTCAGACTCCCTACTTCGAAGGCTCCTACGCCGAAGGTCAATGCGGCGGCGACAACCCCAGTTGCTATGGAGGAATAAACTCTACATGCACGAAGGTGTCTATTCCTGTCCCGCCGGGGGCTCCACCACGTACAAAGGCTGCCTGCATCTGAACACGTTTGAACTGGTATGCTTCCCTGTGGTTTTTTTGTCGGCCGTGCATAGGCTAAGTTCTGCTTGAACAACCACTTAGCCACTATCTCAACAGAGGGCTGGAGCTGCGGTCCACGACGGGCGGCTTGGGCCCCCGGGCCAACCTGCCGATCCGCTGGAAGGTAAGAAGGCCTAAATAAGAAACCACAGGGAAGCATTCCAGTTCAGAATACTCTCAACGCATCACCCACGGGTCACTCAACCCGATAACCTAGCACATGACCTCCTCCACTCGCACTCGCAGGCTCTCACTTGGTGCTTTGCTCGTACTCCTTTGCGGCATCTGGTTTTTCTGGAAATCTCCCGAGCTAAGCCCTCAACTTTCTCCTGATGCTAGTGCACAAAGGTCCGCCGATTCCGATGAATCAATAGCTGATCTCCAGGACTCGGTAGGCTCCCCACCTCAACCAAGGTCCGTAATAGAACCGAAGGCTTCCACTTCAGTTGCTGAGGGCGGAGCCTTCCAGGTTGTAGTTCAAGATTCCCTTGGGGCTCCAATTTCAGACGTTCAAGTCTTTGGATTTCAGGGGTCTCGATGGCAAAGAATCGGCACTAGCGACGAGCTCGGACTGGTTTCATGTAGTGCAGTGAATTGGCTAGGAGTCTTGGCACGTCACCCCCACTATCAGACCATTGAGCAGGCGCTAGAACCCAACGAGGCAGCTGGCGAGCTGCCCGTAACCGTGACTCTACCTGCAGGGGGCGTCATCGAAGGGATCGTAAAGGAGTTCCCTTTGAATGAACGAATCACCTGCGCTGCCTTTACCTTCACAGCCCCGGGCGAGTCCGGCTTGGGGGAACGCATCGCACTACAACATCCGGGGGTACCCGCGGTTGTGGCCGACGCTGAGGGACGGTTCGTCATCACCGGCCTTGACCCCCTCAGGGATTACCGCATGAAGGCGTATGGCAAGAGCGTCACTGCAGAACCCCATCCTAGGGGCGAGCAGCCCAGCCCCCCAATCCGACCGGGCTCGGCGGAGAATCCCGCCTTTGTCGAACTCACCATGCGCAGTGTTTGGGTGGCCCACCTACGATTCACGGGGCCTGCGGGAGAACCCATCCAGCATGCGCACAATGAAGGCTATAGGGGGTCTTTAGACCCAGACGGTCATGTGCCGGGCTTAGTCTGGAATGCCCCGCCGGGTTTTTACGTTACCGGATCAGCGGCTGTGCAAGCATTCCGCCGGGCCGGTACCCAATCAGCCTATGGAGGTTATCCCGACCGACGCAATGTGTACCTCATCACTGATGTCCCCCCCCCGGGCACGATTCGCCAACCGATAGAGGTTGATTTTTCCTTCACCGTTCCTGGCTACGCTCCTTTTCATGGGCGGTTCTTATTGGAACCACGCTCGGGGCCCATGCCCGATCAGGTCTTTGCTATGGAGCAAACGGCGATGGGATTCGGCAGCATGGAACTTGAGATTCTTGGTTTGCCGGATGCCTATGAAGAGCCCCCCTCGGGTCCGGGAATCGAGCAGGACTATGCCTACTCCAGATATGCGCTGTTTCTAGCGCGGGGCAAGGAACGCATTGCTCTCCGCTGCCCGCGACAGATCCGGCGCAATATGCACTTTGACACGATCCCCTACGGCACCTACGAGGTCTACTTGAGCTCCGCAGGAGGAGAAGTGCGCTTGCCCCAAGGGGAAGGCCCGCAGGTGGTCATTGGCGAACAACCCGCTAGGGCAGTCTTAGATGCCACCATGTTCGGTAGCATCCGTTTCTCCATTGACGAGACTCCAACCCACCCTGCCGGCAGCCCGTTCAATGTCACGTTGATCTGGGGCGACGAACCAAAGGCCGGCCAATTCGACCACAACCTCCTCGTCCCTCCCAACCAAACGGTCCACTTCATCGTGCCGGGCACTTACTATGCCTGGCTGATCATTCCGTGGAGTGCCGGGTTCAAGGACCCCAACGCAGTGCCCGTCAACTCTATCTTCGTGTCCGAGTCCCATCTATCACACGCGCACTTCTCCCGTTAGGCCCGCATACAAAGGCGCACGAGTCCCGCGGATGTCCGGAGTCGGATGTAGGGTGTGCCCGTGGCTACAGGTCCGAACGCGTGAGGCTGGCGGGGGATCTCTTTGTACACTGCCGAAAAACGCGCGTCATGTTCCCGCCCATAACGGCGCGCACGCTTGATTCGGGGAGGCCTGCCTGCAGAAGGGCTGCGCAAAGATTTGGGTAGCAGGCGGCATCTTCAAGGCCCGCGGGACGGCGTTGAATGCCGTCGAAGTCAGAGCCGATGCCCACGTGCTCGGGGCCGGCGATAGCGATGGCGTGGAGAATGTGCTGCACGACTTGATCGAGTACGAGGGGCGGTAGGACCTCTTGCAAGTGATCGGCTTGAAGGTGAAATAGGCCCGTTTCGTGGGTGTGCTGCAAAGCTTGATAGGCACGACTTTGACGCTCTGCGTGCTCAAGCTGACCCGCCCGAGCATTCAAAAAGGACGTGCAGAATACGATTCCCACAACCCCACCGGCGGCGGCGAGGGCGCGCAATTGATCATCGTCAAGATTGCGCGGGTGGTCGTTCAAGGATGCACAACCAGAGTGACTGGCAACGATAGGCTCGCTCGAACACTCGAGCACATCGTAAAAAGCTTCCTTGGACGCATGGGACACGTCGACCACCATGCCGTTTTGATTCATGCAACGAACAACCTCGCGGCCAAAATCAGAAAGCCCCGTGGGAATGTCAGAGCCTGCGCCGCCCTGGCAAGATCGGATCCAGGGCAGATGGTTGTTCCAGACCAACGTCATCATACGCACGCCGCGGCGAGCGAAGTGGGCGAGGGTTTCCAATGACCCCTCAATGGAATGGCCGCCCTCGATCCCCGCAATGGCTGCAATACACCCTGCCTCGTGGGCAGCATCCAAGCTGGCGCCATCCGTGACTGCACGGACCTCCTCAGGATGAGCTGCCACAAGATGATCGAATGCATCGAGCAGTGCTTCCGTTCGAGATCGCCCCCCGCCCGGACCTGCTTGCAGGTATTTCGGGTCCACCCAAGCCACCAACACGACCGTCCCCAACCCGCCTGCTCGTCCTCGTACTAAATCTAGCTGCCCGGGACCCTGCTGTCCCAGGTCATGACCTAAGTCGAGGGCCCGTTGGAGAGAATCCACGTGGGCGTCAAAGACGCTAATACTGGCAGACGGCATTCCCATCGGTTCACCTTAGCGACCGGGTGCCCCGAGAACAGGGTGTGGGTCGGCCCGCCTAAAGTAATGGACCCTCCCACGCACCCAACTACGAATCCCTGCCCCGTCAGCCCTGCCCCGTCAGCCCTGCCCCGTCAGCCCTGCCCCGTCAGCCCTGCCCAGTCAGCCCTGCCCAGTCA
>CAYXZD010000016.1:81650-85318 GCA_964469565.1 uncultured Planctomycetaceae bacterium | reverse complement strand
CCCTGCCCCGTCAGCCCTGCCCCGTCAGCCCTGCCCAGTCAGCCCTGCCCAGTCAGCCCTGCCCAGTCAGCCCAGACCAGTCAACCCAGCCCAGTCAACCCAACCCCGTCAGCCCTGGCCAACTGCCTTACCCAATGCCCGCTCGGATTGAGGGTGCGCCACTCACCAGCACAGGTTCAGACCTCCCCCACAGTGGGCACGCACCCTCCGGCATTAGGGCATTGGGACTCGTTCACGCAGGTCGATCAGCCAAGGACAGCGATGCAGACCTCAAGACACACCCAGCGCGCGCGCACTGGCGCTGGGTGATTCCAGATTGCGATTCATGGGGCCTAGGGCCGAATGAGGTCTTACCGCAGCCAACCGTGGTATACGGCTTCAGCCCCGAACCAGCCCGATTGAGCAGCGTCCGGATGGGGCTCACCGTGGGTGCTATGGTAGAACCAGAAGAACTCATCCCTAAGGGCGAGCGCATCGGGAGAGCCGGCCCGGTTCACGAGGACTTTGTGGTATTCAGCACCATCGAAGTGAACTGCAGCCAAGCGGTCCTTCGTTGAATCGCCCGGGCGGATTTGAGCCTCGTCTTGTGGCAAGACTGTGCTCAAACCCAAGGATACATACCGTTGGATCTCCGCCGCATGTACACGGGCCATTTCTCGGTACATTTCATCCACGGCAGCAACCCGGTCTTCTCCTGAAAGATAGTCATACTTTTGCATCCAGGATTCCTCCATGGCCGAGTCCGAGTACACGCCATTCGTGTCTGTTGCAACCACTCCAGAATCGGACGACCTTTGTACGTCTCCAGTCAGCATGTGGCCTGAACTGGGGGCACGCTCTGCGGCTTTTGGTGAAACCAGGGGAACTCGAATACCCGACCCGCCCATGGCCGTGGGTCCCCCTAGGGCGCCGGCCGGATCTGCCGGATTGACCGGCGGGGCACCTCGAGAAGAGAACATTGTACCCAACACGATTCCGAACGCGATCGATCCACAAACAACGAGTAACTGATTACGCATGATCGTGCTCCTATTGGCCAAACGGAAGTGGTGTGACTCTGATGCCCGCGCAGTCAGAGCAGTGCAGGCTAACCTTCCAAGTGCCTCCTCCTGAGCAATGACCACTCTTGTCGCGAATTGAATGGCACTTGGCTCGCAGCGAGAAGGGAGTCACGTTTCCCTGACTGTCAATGACCGTCCCACTTGCCGAACACCGAACTCCCGGTGCAACACAGGCCGGACACGGAACACTTGTGCAAGAACTAATCAAGGTGAGTGTTCCGCAGGAAGCGACTTGATCTAGTGTAACACTCGCCACGCACTCGTTCGGAGCGGCTGCGGGAGACTTGGGCACAAACAGGCCCACCACCCCCAAGAAAGCGACTGCATGCGCCATGTAAAAAGGGATCTTGAATTGCGAGATCATTCTGAACTCCACGTCTAGGGAAAACGAACAAAAGTAACCCGTGTCGGCGCGAGACAACGACACCGGCAGAACTACGACATGGTATCAATTGAGCCAATGCATGCGCTCATTTCTTTCTTGTGAGCCTTGAGTTTTTTTGTTGTTGGGGGGGGAACTCAGACCATGTTTATGGCTCCATTTTCCCCCTTTCAGTGACGGCAAGCGGATTCGGCTCCACCTGGACGTTCGGCTCTCAGAGTTCCATAGAACTCGCCCAAGGCTGCATCCAGGCGGGGTTCAATCCAAGGGGATTGCTCGGTACAGGGCCCAAACGGCACGGCCGCAGGGCCAGGGAACCGGAGGGGCCCTTTTTCAATGCCAAGAAATAGGGCCTCAGGAGGGGGCCCTGCAGATTCGTCCCTGCGGGGCTGAAATCGGGCCGGAACAAGACTGTCATCCTGACAGTCGTAGCGGGCTTGCCCCAGCCTCTCTGCCAGAGTGGCAGCCCGGTCCCGAGCAAGCCGAACTGAGCGGGCATTATGAGCTGGCATAAATATTGCTCATGGCTGGACTTACGCTGGTTCTCTCACTCACGGCCTTGGTTCCCAGAAGCGGCACACTCTTTGCTTTCATGGCCCCCACGCTGGCGCCTAGCCGCCGCCCCTGACCCATGCCCTTCAATTCATCACGCGACCATCGCATCCTCATTGCCGACGACGACACAGACCTGTGTCGCGGGGCTGCTGAATTACTCAGCCCCATGGGAATCGAGGTCGTGAGGGCAGAAAGCGGCGAAGAGGCTTTGAGCGTTTTCCGCTCCAGCCCCGAGCTACACCTGGCCCTGCTCGATGTACACATGCCTGGGAACGGCGGCGTGGACCTGGGCGGCCTGGATCTCTTTGCAGCCATGCGCAAACACGCGCCGAGTCTGCCGTGTATTTTGTGGTCTGGGGAAGCCAGTGAGGCCTACGAACAAGTCGCATTGCGTTCAGGCGTTGCTGCCTTTCTCCGCAAGCCCGTCCACCCCGACCTCCTGCGCGGCGAAGTTCAGCGCGTCCTCAACGATCACTGGGGCAGCGTGAACTGACAGCTCCCCCCTTCCACCGCTATCTGTGGATAGCGGCGCCCCTTCAAGGCAAATCCGTTTTTCATCTGTCCTAGCGACACTCCTACTGACTCCTGACCCCAAAAGAAACCTCACCATGGCCGCCAAGACCAAGTCCAAGAAAGTCGCCATCCGCCCCCTGGGCGATCGTCTCCTCGTCCAGCGCATTCAAGCTGAAGACAAGACTGCCGGAGGCATCCTGCTTCCCGAAAGTGCCAAGGAAAAGCCCAAGGAGGGCATCGTCATCTCCCTCGGTGACGGCCGCTGCCTTGATGATGGCTCCAAGAGCACCTTCTCCGTCAGCGTGGGCGACCGCGTGCTGTTCACCTCCTACGCCGGCACCGACGTCAAGTACGCGGGTGAAGACTACATGATCATGCGTGAAGACGACCTGCTCGCCATCATTGACTGATCGCTCTTACCCCTAGCCAATCACAATAAGGAGCAGCCCCATGGCCGCCAAACAAATCAGTTACGACGCAGACGCACGCGAGCACATCCGCGCTGGCGTTCGCAAGCTCGCCCGAGCCGTCAAAGTCACCCTCGGCCCCCGCGGTCGCAACGTCATCATTGAGAAAGCCTTTGGCAGCCCCACCGTCACGAAGGACGGGGTGAGCGTGACCAAAGAGATCGAGCTGGAAAACGCCTACGAGAACATGGGCGCCCAACTCGTCAAGCAGGTCGCTGCCAAGACCAATGATGCTGCCGGAGATGGCACCACGACCGCCACGGTCATGGCCGAGGCCATCTTCGAGGAAGGCCTCAAGAACGTCACTGCTGGTGCGAGCCCCGTGGGCATCAAGCGCGGCATCGACAAGGCCGTGGAAGCCTGCATCAAGAACTTGCATAAACTCTCCACCCCCATCAAGAGCACCAAGGACACCGCCCAGGTGGCCGCGATTGCTTCCAACAACGACCCTGAAATCGGTGCGATGATCGCCGAGGCCATGGACCGCGTGGGCAAGGATGGAGTCATCACCGTGGAAGAGGGCAGCACCCTCGACACGCATGTGGAATGGGTCGAAGGCATGCAGTTCGACAAGGGCTACCTGTCGCCGCACTTCATCACCAACACCGAGACCATGCAGGTGGAGTTCGACAACCCCGCCATCTTGGTACACGAAAAGAAGCTGTCCTCCATCAAGGAGATCATCCCGCT
>CAYXZD010000016.1:0-81550 GCA_964469565.1 uncultured Planctomycetaceae bacterium | reverse complement strand
TGGGTTCCGCCAAGAAGGTCATCGTCACCAAGGACGACACGACCATCGTGGAGGGCTCGGGTAAGAAGTCCGAGATCAAGGGCCGCATCGCTCAGATTCGCGCCGAGATCGAAAACACCAAGTCCGACTACGATGCCGAGAAGCTCCAAGAGCGCCTTGCCAAGTTGTCGGGTGGCGTGGCTCAGGTGCACGTGGGTGCAGCCACTGAAGCCGAGATGAAAGAGAAGAAGGCCCGTGTGGAGGATGCCCTGCATGCCACCCGCGCAGCTGTCGAAGAGGGCATCGTCCCTGGCGGCGGCACGGCTTTGCTTTCCTGCATCAAGTGTGTCGAGGCTCTCAAGCTCAGTGACGACGAGCGCGTAGGCGCCCTCATCATCCGCCGTGCCCTCGAAGCTCCTTTGCGTCAGATCGCCGAGAACGCCGGTCAGGACGGCGCGGTGGTCGTGCAAAACGTGTTGCAGTCCAAGGCCAAGGGCCACGGCTACAACGCAGCCACCGACAAGTACGAGGACCTCACCAAGTCCGGTGTCATCGACCCCACCAAGGTCGTGCGCTCCGGCCTTCAAAACGCCGCTTCCGTAGCGAGCCTCTTGCTCACCACGGACGCCCTCGTCTCCGACATGCCCGGCAAAGCCGACCCCGAGCCCGCCGGCGGCCACGCGCACTAGTCGCAGGCCAAGTCGCTACTGCAAAGATCCCACTAGGGAATCAACAACAGGCCGTCCTGCGCACACGCACAGGGCGGCCTGTTTTCTTTGGCCCCGATACGGCGTAGAGCGCCCTGCGACTCCGCTTCGCTCCGTCTCCGGGCGCACAGTCCGGGGGCCTTTCTGCACCCTTAGGTGCTCCTACTTCTCATGAACCCCAATTCTCATAAGCCCTGGTCTCGTTTGAGGGGGCACCCCAACGCCGTATGACTCGATTTGCGACCCGGAACTGGATTGCTTCACTTGGTTCGCCTGGAAAAAGTCAACATTGAATGGAACTAGACTAGCCCTAGGTGGCTCCTATTCCTAAGCGTCAAAGAACTGAAGGCCTGCACCGCCATTGCCAGCCACCCTCATTATTACTCCCAAACACCTCCCTCAGACTCCACCCGTGCTCAAGTCCATACTAGCCATCGCATTCCTCACCTCCCTCGCGCCCCTGACCGCGGCGCAGACCCGTCAGAGCATGGATAGGGATTTCCTCCTCGCTTCGCACCAGTCACTGGCCGCCGACTTTGGGCAGGAATCCGAGGTTCGCCTGACTCGCCCGGTTGAAGTACGCATCGACCTGCTCTTTGAAGCGGCCAAGGGTCAAGATGGCGTCCTGCTCATGAATCTCTTTGGGGATACGGCCATTCAAGTTCAATACGAGTCATCCAACAGTACCCTCCAGGGAGGCCTCAACTGGGTGGGTAAAGTGATCGGCGACCCCCACGGTGATGTGTGTATTTCCGTTCACGGGGACAAGGTCGCTGCCAGCATTCGCCACGCCGGGATGCTCTTGAGGATCGGCCCAGGATCCAATGGTGTGCATGGCCTCACCCTCGTCGACGAGAATCACTACCTGCCCTGTGGCACCGATCACAGCCACGAGATTCGCACACCCGGAGGCATGACAGAGTCCTCTTCAGGGGCTCAGCTGTACGCAGACGTCTTGGTAGCCTACTCGCCCGAAGCTCGAGCTACCAATGGGGGTCAAAACGGCATCTTGTCGCTGATCAACCTCGCGGTGCTGGAGACCAACCAGGCCTATAACAACGCAACGGCCACGCCTGATATGCGGTTAGTCCTTGCCCTTGAAACGCTGCAGAGCGAGTCGAGTGACATGAGCCAAATGCTTAGCCGCATGAAATCCAAGACCGATGGCTGGTACGACGAAGTTCATGCCGCCCGGGACTTGGTTGGAGCGGACTTCGTGGCCATGATTACCAGCGCAGGACAGTACTGCGGCATCGCATACCTGATGACAAACGTCAGTCAGGGTTTTGCGAGCAGCGCTTTCAGTGTCACCTTGGACAGCTGCGCTACCGGATACTATTCATTCGGGCACGAGATTGGCCATAACATGGGGTGCACCCATGACCGTGACAACGGGAGCAGTGCGGCCTACCAATACTCGTACGGGTTTCGTACATCGAACAACCAGTACCGCACTGTCATGGCGTATTCCCCGGGTAGCCGCATCAAGTATTTTTCGTCGCCACTCGCCACGTTCAACGGATGGGTGATGGGCATCGCTCATCCTGATCCGAATTCAGCGGACAATGCGCGCAGCATCAACACTGCAGCACCCACCTTTTCGAGTTTCCGGTCTGAGAAACAAGTCCTACTCGCTGAGGATTTTGAAAGTGGGAGTTTTGCGGCGGGCGGCTGGACCGTTTCAAACGGCTCGCGCTGCAAGGTCAAGACCAAGGCCGCCTATGGAGGCAAATACGGCGGGCGCTTGAAGAAGGGCGGAGTGGGCACGGGCGCCTGTACTGTCGGCACACAAAGCACCTGGATCGAATCGCCGTCCTTCAGCACAGTGGGCTACTCATCCGTCCAAATCGACCTAGCCGCCCACTTCCGCAACAATACCCTTAGCTGCGAGTACCTGGATTTCCAGTGGTGGAACGGCTCGACCTGGCAGTCTTATGCCACCGTCGAGAAGCACCCCTGGGCCAAATACACATTCACTCTTCCGTCCGGGGCCGCCAACAACCCCAATCTGCGCCTGCGCTTCGTCACCAATGCGAAGGGCGTCAAGGAACGCGCTGAAATCGACGACATCCTTGTCATCGGCACGCCCTGAGCCAAGCTGAATCGCCGCGCGGCACACACTCGAATCCTTGTGGGCAGGAACAACACGGGGCCGGAGGCCGACCCGTGGGACCGACCACTCCGAGAACTCCAAGGGTTTCACTCGCCAGATAGAGGGACCCGGTGCCCCATTCGCGTGGCATTGGGCCAACCGCCGCGGCTTATCGCTCAACGAGGTCGCCCGGATTCCCGGCGGTGCGGTACATTGGAAGCATGGACTGCGGACCCACAGGCCGGCCGCGCTCGGTGGCTTCACGATGTTACTTGGGTGCGCTTCTCGCATGCGCTTCGATGGTGCCGACCCAAGCACAAGATCTGAATGTAACCCTTTGGCGTAATCACAATTGGCCCAATGGACTCGACATTGACCGCTCAGGGGGCATTTCGTTCTCCGATCTCGATGCAGACGGCTGGGTCGATTTCTTCGGAGCGAACTCGGGCGAACTGTGGCACAACAAGGGCGGAGTCGACTGGGAGCTGTGGGCCAATGTGATTCCACTCACCGGCCGCTACGGGTGTGCCATCGGGGACTACAACATGGATGGCTTTCCTGACATTGCCACCGAAACGCGCGGGCACCTGCCTGAACCCATCAAGCTTCTGAAGAACCTCGGCAACCTTCCGAACTTCACCGATGTCATGCGCCCAGGAGTCGTGGATGAGGTGCCATGGGGAAACTGCGAGACCAATCTATGGGCAGACGTCGACTTCGACAGCGACCCCGATTTGTTCGTGCCCGTCTACCCCTCTTGGATTCCGATGATCGGAAGCCCGGGGAATTTCTTTTTGCAAAACATGGGTCCCACGGGCCCTGCCGGGGAACATCGGTTTTTGGAACTCAGTCGGCAAGTCGGCCTGGATAATCCCCCCGGCACTTCCCGCCCCGAAGGAGCCGAGTTTCACGATGTGGATGGGGATGGCGACCTCGACCTGTACAGCAACGGCACTCTCTATCAAAACCGATCATCCCTAGGTGCACCTCTCTTCATGCCGCTGGGGACACCCGCCACGGGAATCCCCAGCCGCTCGACCACCGATGAGGGTGTGTTTTTTTTCGACTACGATCTCGACGGCGATCTAGACCTGCTGATTTCCTGGTGTGCTGATCTGATGATCCGTGTGCTTGAAAACCACGGAGATGGCACGTTCTTCCTAACGAAGACGAAGACCATTGAGATGAATGGCGGCAAGTTCTGCCTGGGGGTCTCTCACGCCGACTGGGACAACGATGGGGATATTGACATCAGCACCCAAGGCGTGTTCCGCCGAAACATGTTCGTCGAAACAGGCCAGCGAAAGTTCATCGTGGCCACCCACAACATCCCCAGCAATCACCTCAGCAACGTCCTTTTTTCCTGGGCGGACTGGGACCGGGACGGAGATTTAGACCTGGGCATCGGGGCCTTCGGCTCTCCCCGCGGGTACCTGTACAACAACAACACCTATGACGCTTTCACGCCTCCCGATCAGCGCCGCTACGTGAGAGTCCGGGTCGTGATGGACTCCCCCATTGCCCCATTTGGGTTAGAGAACGAATACGGGGCCACGGTGGAACTCGTGGTTGAAGGGGATGGCACCGGCCATCGCAGGAGGCAGCTTGTCACCAGCGCAGGCGGCTACATCAACCAAAACGAATACAGCCTGCACTTCGCTTTGCCCGCTGACCCCGTCCCATCGGACCCCGCCCAGGATCTGTATTTTAGCCTCGGGGTCGACCTGCCCTCCAACCCCGCGACGGGCTTGCGGCGCATCGACCGGCACGTCAATCCTGCCCTCGCACGGATTCCCCTCGCAGATCTCGAAGACCGTGAAATCACCGTTTATCGAAGTGGGTTGGTGGTGATTGACCGGTGTGAATTCCCACCCCTGGCCAATGCGGTGGCTGACTTGGTGACGAGCACGAACGGCCTTGCGTTGACCACCAATACCATCCCGCTTGCCGCTCCCACCACTGCACCCGGGTCCGACTGGTATGTGGGTATGGCATTTGACACGGACCTAGGAGCCGGCGCCGTTCGAGTCCAGGAGGTGCTCCTCGACGGGCGCATCGCCACCGGCGCGCCGGCCTGTGGATCGGGCAAGGCAGAGATCGTCTTCTGGGATGTGAGCGACCCGAGCCAGCCGTTCATCGTTCCCGGCGGCACCTTCAACGTGGAACGCCAGCAACGCAATCACCGCAACGCTTATCCTGTCAGCACGCTCCTGCCCGCGGGCCGGCGCTATCGCGTTGTCGCGCGAGTGGATGAACTGCGGGCATCACCCATGTCAGCCCCCCTCATCAATGGCCCGCTCATTGTCAGGGGCGGACTCTCCTTTTCAGACCCTAACCCTTGCACAGGCGCTGCAGTCGTCAGTGCGAGCCAAGACTCTTCACAAACCTATTTGGCCCTGCGGGTCACCTCTGATCCGGGCCCGCTTTGGGTCGACCTCGCCTATGGTCTCCCCGGTTCTAGCGGGCAGAGTCAACTCGCAGGTTCCGGCCCCATCAGCCCAGGCTCCACGGTGAGCCTCACTCTCGACCAGGCACCCGCGAATCACCGCACTACGCTCATTGTCGGCTGGAGGGCCGAGTGCCACTCCCTCGCAGGCGGTCTGCGGGTCCCCGCTATTGACCAAACCCAAGTCCTGCAGACCGACAGCGCAGGCCGATGGCAGACAACGGTCAGCGTCCCCGCCAACTTGCCTCCTGGAGCCAGCCTGTACTTCCAGGTCTGGTACAACGAATCCGGCACCCCCGCCGGCCGCGCAGCTTCAAATGCCCTCTCCGGTACGACTCCGTACTGAATGGGGCAAAGAGAAGCAGAGAATCCTACTCGGCGCGCCGCTTCCATAGAATTGCCTTAGGGCGAGTCCATTTCACAATCCCAAGCACACACATCACTGGCCCCGATGTGCCAGACTAGACCCATGCTGCTTCAACGCCTCGCCGTCGCGACCTGCTCCACTGCGCTCGCCCTCGGTGCGGCGTGGCTCTATTGGGAGTACGGGCGTGAAGAAGAGGGCATCGTAGAGTTCATCGACGACGGGGAAGGGCTGAATGAGATTCTCGCTGCTAGGGTGGCAGCAGGAGACGGAACACCCCCGCCCGCTGATCCAGCTCGACTCGGGTGGGATTTCGCACGGCGCCTGTCCCTGGAACTCAGCCCAAACGATCGTCGCATCTTGTTCCCGCAGCTCAAGAAGAAGCGCGTCACACCGGTCCCCGGTGTGCACTACTCCCTATTGGCAAACCGCAAATGGCCTCGCACCTTTCGGGAACATCCACAGGGAGAGTTTGTACGACGCACCAATGGACTGGGGATCCGCGAAGACTACAACCCCAGTGATGCACCTGTGGATCTGTCGATTGTCCTCATGGGCGATTCCCACATGGAGGGCGTGTGCGCAAACTCGGAGTCCACAGCCAATCAATTGGAAGCTTCCCTGCGAGTTCGGCTCCCTGATCAACGTGTAGAGGTCTGGAATACAGGAGTCAGCGGATATGGCTACGCCAACTATCTCGGCACCCTAGATGCCTACGGCCAACTCGAACCCGAGTATGTAGTCCTCGTCACCTACGGCGGAAACGACTTCCGAGATGGGCTCGGTGCATGGCGATTTATCTACCGCCAACCCGGTGGGCCCAGCGTTTCCGATGAATACCTACAACCGCTGCGAAAGCTGGGTGTGAGCGGCAGTGCGATGCTGGGTCAAGAGATCCACCAAGCACTCACCTTCATGACTTACCCTGAAGCTATGGAGGACGCTCTACGCATTTCAGTGGCCACCGGGATAGAGCTCGATCGGCAAGCACGGGAACGGGGAACCAAGTTTCTACTGGTCTACCTGCCGCCCCCCTCATGTGGTCAACCGAGACGGTTCGCTCCCAAGCTCAAGAATGCCATGAAGACCATCAACGCGGACCCCAAGAGCCTGAAGTTGTGCGAGTCCTTAGCCGATGGGTTGCTCGGACAACTCAAGAAGGCAAGCGTGCGAACCCTAGACTTGCGTCCGGCTTTTGCCGCAAGCAGCGAGCAGCTGTATTGGACGGTTGATTTGCACCTCAACGTGCGTGGGCATGCACTCGCTGCAAGACTCATTGAGGATGAACTCTTTGGAATCGCAGGCGTGCCGCGCTAGCTTTCCGAGTTAGGGCAGATTCTGAGCCGGTTCGAGGATCCCTAGATCGCCCCCATGACGGTGGGACCGAAGACGCTGCGGTTGTCGGCAGCCTCCACAAGAAAGAAACGCCCAATCGCCACATCGAAGTGATGCCCCGCCTCATCGGCAAAGGTGTACGCGCCCTCCATGGTCCCCCACTGGGTCTTGAGGGGACAAAACGATGTGTACTCGAAAAACCCTCCCGGTGCGAGGCTCGGCTCATGGCCCACGACGCCATCACCGCTCACCGTTTCGACATTGTTGTAAGCATCGCGAATCTCCCAACGGCGGCGCAGGAGTTGCACAGTCTCCTCCCCCTCATTGGTGATGCGGATTCGGTAGGCGTAAAAATGCACCGGCCGGTCAGGATCCGAGCGCTCCGGTACGTATTGACCCGCTGCCTCGACCCGCACGCCGGCGGTCACCTCGTTGGAGTTGGGGGATTGTCCCATGGACCGTAGGATAACCGAAGTCACGCCAAAGTCCGAGTGGAATCCACAGCCCTGGCCGCCAAGATGACCCGCACATCTCTCGACACCCACCCATTGGAACATACCCACCCCCGCGAATATCCAAAGCGTCACTCGAATCGGGTGTGGGCAGCCGGCTTGCTTGCAGCAATACTTGCGACTTCAGCGGGCTGTGTCCTGCGCAACCCTACGAGTTACTCCGGGAGAGCCTTCCCAAGCGACAATGCCGCGTTGCTCGGATTCGTGGCCGAAGCTCGTTTAGCTGAACAAGATCGAGCAGAACTCGGCCAGCGATTCGGTGCACTCATGGGTGCGAGAGTCAACTGGGTGAGTGCCGATCCCCAGTGGGTCGCACTTGAGCGGGCCCAGCGCAGCGGCGAACTGCAGCGGCTGCAAGACCGCTTTCAAAGCAGCGATCTCAGCCCCGGCAAGCAACTGGATTACCAGCGCTTGCTTGTCCGGCTGGAGCATGAACTCGAAGCTCTTGATTGTCTTGGTTACAGTTTGTTGTGGCCCACCGAGGAGAATGGAGAGCAGTTAGATTGGCTCTGGGGATCGAACGATCTCGGCCAGACTCGCCCCAAACGTCCACTCGATGATCAAGACTCCATCGATGATTGGATGGCAGGACTCGAAAAACTTGGCGAGCGGTGTATCCGGCTCACCGCAGAACTTGAGGCCCGCACTGCGGTGGGAATACTTCCCGCCAGGGCAGGGGTTCTCACCGCACAACGGCGGGTGGATGCTGCGCTCAACTCAGATCTTCCCCAAGAGTTGGCTCACTTTAGTGCATGCCTTACTGCAAGCGACAGCTGGAATGACATCGAGCGGGCCCAATGGCGAGCGCGTGCAGGCCAGGCCCTACAGGGATTCGTGGGCACACCTCTGCAGGACCTCCACACGAGGCTTGAGGAACTCGTCCCTAACTGCCCACGAGGAAACCTGTCTGGAACGCCCAAGGACCGGCTCGCCTACCGCCACCTACTCGGAAAATCCGTAGGCCAACCGCTCACTCCTGAGTATCTGCACCGCGCCCATAAGGAAACCCTTGTCCGCATCCAAGCCGATCTGCGCAGGCTCGATCCACAAGCAAGCCCCTCGCAGGATTGGGGTAGGTGGCTCAGCGCACACCCCAACCCCTGCGGGGAGCACACCTGGCCTCCAGAGTCCACCAGCCCCCGCGACCCATTCCCCGCCTGGTCTGATGGTTGGGCACTCTACGGCTCGGCCCACCATGGCCTTGAGTCCCCTCAAGCCCCGCGTGCGAGTCAGCACCCCGCAGCCCGAGACAACCTCACTCTTCGGCTGCTGGTCTATGCACTCTCCGTCACCGACACGGGAATCCACCAGGAAGGATGGCGCCACGACCATGCCCTGGCCTTTCTTCATGAAGCAACTGGCCTATCCCTCGACCGAGCCGAACAGGCCCTGGGCCGCATCTACCTCAATCCTGGCCGCGCCGTCGCAGGCCCCGTGGGGGTTGAGAGTTTTGAGGATTTGCTCAGCCGCTGCCGGAGGCGTTGGGGGCCCGACTACGATCCGAGTGGTCTCCATGACCTAATCGAGTCCACAGGCCCCGCCCCACTCGATGCGCTCGGGCTGCGCGTACTCGCATGGATGCGCGCGCAGTAACCGCCGATCCGTCGAAGAGACGGGAATCCTATCGACACGTCCACATCGCCCTAGTGGCGCTGTTCATTGCGCTGGCTGCATGGAGCTGGCGCCGCTGGCCGGATATCCAAGTGGACTTTGGCCGCGAGCTCTACGCCCCCTGGCGACTCAACCAAGGTGACCGACTGTACAGCGATATTGCCTGGTTCAATGGTCCCCTCTCCGCCTATTGGAACGCTCTGTGGTTTCGAATCGCCGGGGATTCCCTAGGCACACTCGTTGGGGTCAACCTAGCCCTGCTTGTGATCACCCTCAAACTCCTGCACAGCCTGGTCATTCCTTGGGCGGGGTGCCGCGCCGCCGCCACATCCGTCGCAGCGACCCTGTGCCTGTTTGCCTTCGGCCGCCACGCCCCCATCGGCAACTACAACTTTGTCACGCCCTACTCCCACGAACTCACACACGGCCTGCTCCTCGGATTTGCTGCCCTCTCTGCATTGGCACGGTCGGGACCCCGAGGTGCCCTAGGGGTTCAGAAGTTTTGGGCCCTCATCGCTGGTGTTTGTCTGGGCCTCACTTGCCTGACGAAAGCAGAGATTGCGGTCGCCGCAATTACAGCGTGCACAGTCAAGCTCACCTTCTGTAGGAACGCACGCCAATTCGGGTGGTTTACAGCAGGTTTCGTCACTTCCCTTGTGCTCTGCCTGCTCACTCTTAGCCTTGCTCTTGGAAAGGCGTTAGCACTGCACGCACTCATGGGCGCATGGCTGCACATCGACAATCAAGCCCTACACTCACTCCCGTTCTACTCTGCGATTCTCGGTTCCCAGGACATCACAGGGGGCCTGATGCGAATCGCAGGCTGGACCCTGGGCGTCATCCTGTTGTACGCATTTGTGGGTCTCACAAGCCGGCACGTGAGAACCCCTTTCCGCGCTCCCCATCGTGCTTTCGCCACCCTGGTCAGTGCGGCCGGGACTGCGGCACTCATGACAGACAACCGCTGGCAGCACGTTGGAACACCCCTACCTGGCCTCGCCCTAGTCATCATCCTTGTGCTCGCACTGCCATCCATCAACGGAGTGTTGACCCAGCACCTGAACCGGACAAGATCAGATGCCCTAGCGTTTGCCGTTTTCAGCCTGGTCGCCCTCGGCAAGATGATCCTGCGGCCCCAACTCATGCACTACGGCTTCGTGCTGGCCCTTCCCGCGAGTGCCCTATGCATCGCCTGGGCCGTCGGGGTGCTGCCCGGCTGGTTCAATGCGCGCCGTGCAAACGGAGAGTTTTTGAGTTTCGCCTCCATCGGGTCGATCGCCTTGATTTGCGCCCTTTACCTCAATCACTCCCATGCCTGGTATCACGGCACGCCGAGGGGGTGGCCCGACTATGCCGAGTATCGAATCGGGCAAGACGGAGACGCCATGAAGGTGCGCTGGCGAGGGGAACAAATGGCCGCCGCCATCGCTGATCTGAATCAACGCCTAGGCCCCGATGACGACCTGCTCGTGCTGCCAGAAGGTGTCATGCTCAATTACCTACTCCGTCGATCCGCGCCCTCGGCTCACATCAACTATATGCCGCCGGAACTTCTCATATTCGGCGAGGAGCCGATCCTCCAATCTTGGCAAGCTTCCCCGCCCAGAGTGGTCGCCATTGTGCACAAGGACACCAGCGAATACGGTCTGCCTCGCTTCGGCCAACACTACGGCCAGAAGCTCATGGGTTGGATTCGTGAACATTATTCGGTTCGCGCCAACTACGGGGCCGTACCACTCACCAGCTCGCAGTTTGGGATCGCCATCCTAGAGCCCCGCGAAAGCAAAGCGAACCCGTCAACTGAGTCGAAGCGACGATGATGCACGGCATGCGGACACAAGCCTCATCAACGACTAGCGCAGGATTTCGATTTCGGAAAACCCGAGGGCAGCTTGGCCGACCTCAGCAAAGTGGGATTCTTTGATTCGCAACTCCAGCCAACGAATCGCGCGCGTCCGCTCCAGGTCAATGACCGTCTTGCTAACGGCATCGGGGTTCATTTCGATAGTCTTGTAGGGGGACCCGTTGAGGAGTACCTCAACTCGCAGAGGCCTGGGCGCATTGCGATACCGCAACCGGGGCCAGCCGTGACTGAGGAGGATTCGGCGGCCACGCACAGCTTTTTTGAAGGTCAGTGTGATGCTAGGGGTGCGATCATGGGTCTGACAGTGCCAGCGAGTTGAATAGCGTCCGTCGACGGCTTTGACCGCTTCCTCACCTTGAATCTGTGAAGAGGCTGTCACGGCTGGTGGGTCTTTGCGCAGTAGATTGTCGCGCGCCTGCTGGCGGCACTCTAGCTGTATCGGAGCGACTACATCCACAAGGTCCACTCTCAGCTCTCCAGAGTGCAAGTACGCCTCCTCGGGCTCCAGGCCCTCGCCGGGAGGCGGTTTCAAAACAGTCATCCGGCTGCTCACCAGCCATGTCCCATTCGATTCAAACCTGTGCTGCAATGGGAAGCGTGTCAGCCCTGCAGGCTTGCTTGCGTTATGCCGCACAACCCCAATCGACACTGCCTCCGAATTGGGGAGGTCCCGGCGCGCGTAGTACTCTACGCAACTCACATGCAACCCCTGGCCTGCTTGGCCGGGCCACTCCAAGTCGGCCACCCGTTCTGGATACGTGGGTTCCACCCAGATCGCCAAGGGCGTATCCCCCGAGGCCCGCAGTTGATAGTCCGCCCCTTCCGCCGTACTGCTCCACGCCTTGGCCTGGGCACTCCGCTCGCCCTCTGGAGAATATGCGGTGGCACGGCCAAGGAAGAGTAAGGCAAGGGAAGTCTGCACGCGTCCCTCACCCTCCCAATGGCCCTCATCAGCCTGCAATGCGAGGAGTTTCTGACAGCCTTCCCAATACCAGTCGCGGTTGGCGACAGCCGTGCGCCCCAACAGACTTCCGACACGCTCCATCCCGTACACGCTAAAGAGATGGTGAGCCCCGGAGGGATGTCCTGCGTTTGTGTCCCAATCGAAGTTGCGCCGCAGCCATTCCAAGCCCGAACGCACCCCCTGCCTCGCGGGACCCGCAATTCGATTGGACCCCCGACCGCCTACGTTCCGCAGATAGATTTCGAGGATGGAAATGCCCGCAGCCGTCATGGAACTGGTGGGAGCTTCAGCGGGGCGATAGCGAAACCCACGGGGTTCGACAACCAAGCCCGTCCGAGGCTTGCCATCCGTAGGCTCTTGGCAACTCAGCGCTCCGCGGGCCAGTCCATCCCACGCAGAGCGCGGCACACTCACTCCAATGGAAGCCGCTGCACGCATAGCAAGGGCGGCAAAGAGGCTGTTCGACAGGTCCTCCTCTAGGTGAGAGTTGTATCCCCCGATCGAGTACTCGTAGACGCCGTTCTTGGCTTGGTTCCCCGTGAGGCGTTTGAGTAGATCGGCCACGCGCCGGTCGTCTCCTTCCTGGTTCATGGCGCACAACGCAAGAATCTTGCAGCTCAGTACATAGGTTGCATCGTTGTCGTGGCTGAGGATCATCGCACGGCCTCGTTGGATCGCAGGGTGGCCCGCCCGCAAGCCACAGCGCAGCAATGCATACACCCGAAAGGCTGTTGGGCCGGGTCGTAGGTGAATCAGGTCGCCCCAGGAACCATCCAGCAACTGCTCGTTGATGAGGTACTGCATACCCTTTTGGATCGCCCCATTGATCTGCGCATTGGGGGCCTGGCGTAGCTGGCTCATTTGGAAAGCCCATCCCCCTCTCCCATTGACTACCTTGACAAGCAGGTGGTTCGTACCCTCTCGAAGTGCGAGCTCAAGCGTGTCGTCATGGGGGCCCAGCACGCGCGCCTTGGCCGATTCTGCTTGCAGGTCTCCATTGAGCCACAGCCGCATGCCATCGTCGCTGCCCACATGCACGGTTACGCTGCGGTCACGGCTACTTGTGACTTCGCGGTACAGGTAGGCCGCCGCATCTTCAGATGCCGCACCCGCCCCGCCCCATGCGCCCACTTCCTTGAGAATGTCAACCTTGCCCCCCAGCAAGCCGGCTTGTTGCCCAGAGACGCTCTGCCATGTCAACGCTTTGGAAAGGCTGCCCCGGTGGCTTCCCGTCAAGTTGGGCCCCGACCGGCCGTGCCGCATGGAGCCGAGTAGTCGCTCAGGACTGTGGGCTTCTTCGAGTTGCGAGGGGCCTGCAGAATGCTCAAAAGGCCCGATCAACTGCCACGGCCCCCAGGTTTGAGTGGAGGCGTGCGGAGCCAGCCCCATGAGGCCTGTGAGGAAGACGATCCACCGTAGCGACTGGTTCACGGTTTCCCCTCGCTCGAGTTCATTGATGCCGAACGGCACTCAATCACGAAACCGGCGAGTCCCCTGCCTCGCTCGGCGGCCTGCCCACGCCGCCTGCATCCCGCCCGGGGGCCCAAAACACTGCTCGCGCGAGGAGTATGAACCCTAGGGACCACATGGACACAAAGGTCGGTAGGAAGCCAACTCCCACCACGGTCAAGACGAACCCCAATCGAAACGCTCGCGTTTGCACGATCCCAAGTGCTCCCACACCCCCGCTCCGGAGGCGGGACCAGGCGCAGCCCAACAAGCCCACCGTAGTAAGCATTTGAACGCCTCGAATCCATTCTGCATCCACGATCATTGCGATGCCTGGCACGGTGAACACCACGATGGCCATGATCAGCAAGTGTCGGAACGTCCTCAGATCTTTCATGAGTCTCAGCGTAACGCAACAGCCCCCGATGAGGGCCTGAGAATCGAAGACCCCTCTGATACCGAATCCCGTTAGGGCTCAAATACACTTGCAGGGCGACGTCTAGGCAGCGCGCCCAACCCGTGGGCTGATTCGAGCATGGGGTTGGAATAGAGTTTGTCTTCTCCCCGATGCACGCTGGCACCGAGCACATGGGCCTTCCCAGATTCAAATCGACCTAGAGTCTCGGCCCAGACGGCTTCCAGAGTCGCCTCCCACCAACCATCCTGCAAGCAGGCCGCCGCACCACCGCGTGCCTCGATCGCTTGCACATGCCCCCAAGCAGCTCGGGCAAGTTCCCCCGTGCGCCGTTCGATGTGATAACTGCCGCCGGCGGGATCCGCGACCCTTCCGAGCCCACTCTCTAAGGCCAAGATGCTCATCGTTGTCGCCGCGAGTTGCTCCCCTAGAACGCTCTTCTCTGGTGCCAGCGCGTCGAATGCACACACGCTTACTGCATCGGCTCCCCCCAGTGCGGCGGCAATCGTCTGGGTGCTTGAGCGTAGGGCATTGGTCATTGGATCGAGGCGGGAATGGGTACTGATCGAGCCGCTGGCATGAATCCAAATGGGTGCTGGCTCCTCCAATCCCGCTGCACGCAGGGCGCGCTCACACAAGACTCGCAATGCCCGCAAGCGTGCCATTTCATCGAGAATGTTTGAGCCCACACTCACGCCCATGACCATTTGAGCCATGACTTCGCCGACGGGCACGCCCTGTGATTTGCCGACTCGCAAGTATTCCAACAACCCTGACACACTTGCCGCAAGATCGAGCGCAAGATCCGCACCAGCCTCTTGCCACGGCCCGCTGTCCATGCGCAGGGAGCGGCCGCTCGAATGGTCCCGGGCACCGACCTGGAGGACCTCGGTAAGCTGCCCCATTGAATCGTCAAGGCCTATGTCGCCCACGCCGTCGCGAGCCAAACACCCGAGCGGATCGTAACCCCCGTATACGATGCCCCCCCGGGACTGCATAGCCCTGCCTAGTTCTGACGCGGCTAGATTGGAATAAAAGACAACCGGTGTTGTGGGCGCAAGCTCCGAGAGGCTCTCCAGCGCGGCTGGCATACCCAAGCCTGTGCCATCGAAAGCCAATCCATCACAGCCAGCCTGGAGCACGCGAGCTTGGGAATCCCGGGCGGGAGGGATCTGTGCCAGTCGCAACCAACCTCGGCCATGGCGCCGACCAAGGGGCGCGCCAATCGGGCGCTCAGCCTCAGTCGAAAGGGCCTCGGACGGGGTATCTGGACCCGCAAAGCTGCGCCAATGGTCGTGGGACTTCTGAACAGCTCCACCCTGGGCCGGTGAATCAGAATCTGCTCCACGTTGCTCATGTGTGGCATCCGGCTCCATGGACTCACTCACATGTTCCGGCGGTACTGGCCGCCCACTGAATACAAGGCGTTGGAGAGTTGGCCGAGGCTAGCCACCTTGGCCGTCTCCAGCATGGCATCGAAAACGTTGCCACCCTCTAGGGCAATGCGTTGCATCGTCTCCAACGCCTTAGGCGCCAGCTCTCGATTGCGCGCCTGGAATGCTTCAACCGCACGCACGGCGTAGTTCTTTTCCTCATCGGTCGAGCGGATGACTTCAGAAGGAATGACCGTGGGTGAACCCTCTGGGTCGCGGAAGGTATTGACACCCACCACGGGTAGTTCGCCTGAGTGCTTTTGGGTCTCGTAGAGCAGGGACTCTTCCTGAATCTTGGACCGTTGATACATACGCTCCATTGCCCCAAGCACACCGCCGCGCTCTGAGAGGCTGCGGAATTCCGCGAGCACGGCCTGCTCAACCAATTCCGTCAGTTCGTCGATTACAAACGCACCCTGCAGCGGGTTTTCATTCTTATTCTGCCCAAGCTCGCGATTGATGATGAGCTGAATCGCCATGGCGCGTCGAACACTTTCTTCAGTAGGCGTTGTGATGGCCTCATCGTAGGCGTTTGTATGCAGAGAATTGCAGTTGTCATACAGGGCGTACAGAGCCTGGAGGGTCGTGCGAATGTCGTTGAACGCGATCTCCTGCGCATGGAGCGATCGGCCGCTGGTTTGGATGTGATACTTCAGCTTCTGGCTACGCTCGCCGGCGCCGTAGACGTGCTTCATCGCCTTCGCCCAGATACGGCGAGCCACGCGACCAATCACTGAGTATTCAGGGTCGAGTCCGTTTGAGAAGAAGAAAGAGAGGTTTGGAGCAAAGGCGTCCACATCCATCCCGCGCGAACGGTAGTACTCCACGTAGGTGAAGCCATTGGCCAGGGTGAAGGCCAGTTGCGTGATTGGATTGGCCCCAGCCTCGGCAATGTGATAACCCGAGATCGAAACGGAATAGAAATTACGCACACCGTTTTCGATGAACGACTGCTGCACGTCCCCCATCATGCGGAGGGCAAACTCAGTGGAGAAAATGCAGGTATTCTGCGCTTGATCCTCCTTGAGAATATCGGCCTGTACCGTCCCTCGGACTGCGGCAAGGGTCTCCTTGCGGATTCGAGCGTACACCTCCGCGGGGAGCACCTCGTCACCCGAAACCCCCAACAAGAGCAGACCCAGACCGTCGTTACCCTGCGGCAATTCACCCTGATAACAGGGGCGCTCAACACCATAGCCTTGGTAAATGCGAGTGATGGCCTCCTCGACTTCGTCCACGAGCCCATGTTTGCGAATGTATTTTTCACAGCCTTGGTCAATGGCAGCGTTCATGAAAAAGGCAAGCAACATCGGCGCAGGCCCGTTGATCGTCATGGAAACCGATGTCGTCGGCGCAGCGAGGTCGAAGCCTGAGTACAGCTTCTTGGCATCGTCCACCGTACAGATGGAAACCCCGGCATTACCGATCTTGCCGAAGATATCGGGGCGCGGTGCGGGATCTTCACCGTAGAGCGTGACCGAATCAAAGGCCGTCGAGAGACGCTTGGCAGGCAAGCCACGTGAAACATAGTGGAAACGGCGATTCGTCCGCTCCGGACCACCTTCCCCTGCAAACATACGAGCCGGGTCCTCACCTTCACGCTTGAGCGGAAACACGCCTGCGGCGAAGGGAAAATAGCCTGGGAGGTTTTCACTCAAGATCCACGCCAAGAGCTCGCCCCAATCCTCGTAACTCGGCAGACAGACCTTTGGAATGGCCAGACCTGCGAGAGAACGCGTGGTGAGGTTCTTTTCGAGGGTCTTGCCTCGCACCTGATACTCGTAACGATCGGCCTGATAGCGCGCCTGGGTTGCAGGCCATGCTTCGAGTGCCTTACGGCAGTCCACATCGAGCCGCTCGCGTAACTCACGGTAGTGCTTGATGAGAACCAAGACCTCTGGCGCATCATCCCCGCGATCATCGATAGTTCCTGCCGCACCGGTGGCCACCGTGGCCGTACCACCGCGCAGCAACTCTATGGATCCGGCCAGTTGGAACATGCGCCGGGCGACACTCGCTTGGCGCTGAATGAATTGTGCGTACTCGTCGCTCTTTCCAGCGATTTCAGCAAGGTACCGCACGCGTTCAGCGGGGATGATGGAGCCCTTGCCCTCAGTGCCGGAAACGCGGCTCGGCGGCAGCTCAAAATCACCCGCACTCTTTTCGCTGAGCGACCCCATGAGTGCGCGATAGAGTTCATCGACGCCGGCATCATTGAACTGCGAAGCGATCGTCCCGTAGACGGGCATAGACTCAGGATCGGATTCGAAGGCACCCCGATTACGAGCCACCTGCTTGCACACGTCACGTCGCGCATCCAGCGACCCTCGTTTGTCAAACTTGTTGATGGCAATGAAGTCCGCGTAGTCGAGCATGTCAATTTTTTCAAGCTGCGTAGCCGCGCCGTACTCAGCAGTCATGACATACAGGGACACATCACAGTGCTCGACAATCTCAGTGTCCGATTGACCGATCCCGCTGGTCTCCAAAATCACTAAGTCATAGCCGGCAGCCTTGCAGATATCCGCCGCGTCCTGCACGTGCTTAGAGAGGGCTAGATTGGATTGTCGGGTGGCCAGAGAACGCATGTAGACCCGCTCGTCATGTATGGCATTCATGCGAATCCGATCGCCGAGCAAGGCCCCCCCACTCTTGCGCCGACTGGGATCAACACTGATGACCGCCACCGTCTTCTCAGCAAAGTCACGCAGGTAACGACGCACTAGTTCGTCCACGAGGGACGACTTTCCTGCCCCGCCCGTACCCGTCACCCCCAAGACGGCTGTCTTCTGCCCCTCTGACTGCTTAGACAGGAGCGCGCGCAAATCTTCGAGTTGATCGGGTTGGTTCTCGGCGAGGGTCACCATTCGACCGATAGAACCCGGCTCACGTTTCACCGCCGCCGAGGCGTCTACCTGCCCAGAAACCGGAAAGTCACAGCGCTCAAGCAGATCATTGATCATGCCTTGCAGACCCATGGCTCGTCCGTCATCGGGTGAATACAAGCGTTCCACCCCATGCCCCTGAAGTTCCTCGATTTCCGAGGGCAGAATCGTACCTCCCCCACCCCCAAAGACCTTGATGTTGGCCCCACGCTCGGCGAGCAGGTCCACCATGTACTTGAAGTACTCCACATGGCCGCCCTGATAGGAGGTGATCGCAATGCCCTGGACGTCCTCCTGAATGGCACACTCGACGATTTCGGCCACGGACCGATTGTGCCCAAGGTGAATCACTTCAGCTCCTGACGCCTGCAGAATACGGCGCATCACATTGATCGCAGCATCATGCCCATCAAAGAGCGAGGCCGCTGTGACGAGGCGCACGGGGTGCGTGGGCTGATAGGGCGCAGGTGTGGTGGTGGTTGCAGTGGTCATGGACTACCGTGGCTCTGGAAGGGGCTACCGTCCATGATACCGACCGGCCAAGGCAGAGCACACCCCGGCACTGACCCGAATGAGCCGCCATCCCCGCACGGCGAGGGTGGGACGGCAAGCCCTGGCGGGAAAGCAGTCACAGATCCACACAGGTCAATCAAGCCCGCCAAGAGCCTCTCTCGCAAGCTCAGACTGGATGCGAGCATCCGCATACTCTCACTTCCCCGCGGGCGAGGCCTCTTCCGGATGCATTAGGGGTACGCAAGCGTACTGTGATTGCACCGGATTCACTGTCTGAGCGAGCGCCGCCTCGGCCCGACCGGCCACCGCTTGCCAAGTGTGACGCTCTGCGTGGGCACGCATTCGATTCCGGTCCCACACCCCACCAAGGGCCTCATCCAGTGCGTTGAGGGCGGCAGGAGTATCGCCGTAATCCACGAGGGTGCCGAGTGATGCATCACTGATCACCTCTGCATTGCCGCCCACCCGGGTCGTCACTACCGGTAGGCCGCTCGCAATGGCTTCAAGGAATACATTGGCCCAGCCCTCAGATTCAGTCAGGAGGCAAAACACGTCTGCTGCATTGAGATAACGGACGACTCGGTCCGGTTCTTGGGGTCCTGTGATCCGAACATGATCAGCCAGACCGAGGGCTGCGATCATCCTCTGGAGTGTTGGGAGGTAGTTGGCATAGGACGTTTCACCGCCAACGATGACGTACACCAAATCAGGATAGCGTTCGAGCAACTGTGGCATCAGCTTGATCACTCGCTGGAAGCCCTTGCCCGGCAAGGCATGGCCCACGGAAATCAGTACTCGACTTTGAGAGTCTATGCCAAGCTCGGCGCGAGCCTGTGCCTTTGGACGGATTTGAAATCGCTCCAGGTCAACCCCGTTTTGCACCACGCGAACACAACCGGGGGCCACGCCAAGGCGCTCGGCGTGATCGGCCAGGGACTGACTGACCGCCATCAATCCCTGGGCATGTCGCAGGGCGTACTTGATCTGCATTCGATGCAGAGGGCGGCGGACCAGTGAGTGGAGCATGCCCCGCAGAGTGATGGTGACGGGGACTCTCAGGGCCTTCCCAAGGAGCACGCCGGCGACCCCGTCGGGGTAAACAAAGTGGGCATCGATCACATCGAAAGCCCAGCGTTTACGCAATGCCCGAAGGGTCCACCAGGTACTCAGGAAGTAGAAAACCCCCTCAAGGGACTTGAGCACGATGGGGAAACTGAAGAAACGCGGGTGCAGAATCTCGATGCCGTCCAGGGTTTCGCAGGCACGAGTCACCGGCCGCTGCTTCGGCATCCAAAAGCCCCCCCACGGAAACCAACGGGCAGGAGCCACCACCTTGACCTCACAACGCTCGGCGAGCGCCTTGGTTCGCTCCCGGACAAAGGAACCCAGGAGGGGTTGTTGGTGATTGGGGTAACACCAAGATAAGACCAGCACCTTCATGAGAGCCCCCACCCTAGGGGAGAGCTGGGTCTCTTGCCCGAACTGCTACACACTAGTTCAAGAGATTGTTCTGTTGCGGGACGACCTACTTTGCTTGCGGGCCTTGGACCTTGGAGACGTATTGGGCA
Organism: uncultured Planctomycetaceae bacterium; assembly: GCA_964469565.1. Lineage (GTDB taxonomy): Bacteria > Planctomycetota > UBA1135 > UBA1135. The sequence goes on along the minus strand of CAYXZD010000016.1, from coordinate 61,413 downwards.
CGCGCAACGAATCACTTCTGACTGCAGGCCGCCATAAGTCCAGCACCTGATCTAAACGGCCACTCGGGACCCTGCGTTCGATTCGTTACTCGCCCTCCAAGCAGGCTACCCCTCAACTTGAGAGCAAACGGATAGGATAACCCCATGACAGTTCTCATCCGTGGTAGTCGTAACCTCATTCGTTGTCTTGGCGTGGGTGTCTTGAGTTGTGCGGGATCGCTCGGATGGCTGTCTCCCCAAGCGGGTGCGGTGCAGGAGCCTGCATCGATGGACACCTGGGGTGCTGACCAGCAAGGCCCATTCCTGAATCAAGCCGAGCAAGACTTGCGCGCTCAATCGGAGTTACCTGCGGACTTCTGGGAGTGGCTCGGCAAACACCCGGAATTGCGCGCAGGCCTGCTGACCATCGAAGCCCCCGTGCCCCCTGTTTATGCACAGAATCTCGAATACCTACGCAGGGGAGTGGGAGGCCTCCATGCAGACACGTATGGACACCTCCTTCTCGCTGTTGCCGTGCAATCCAAGGACCTGATAGGTGAACGGGCGCTTTGGGACGCCGGCGAGCCGGACAAAGCGATCGAGCCTTCGGAGGAGGCCCAATCCTTGGCCCGATACATTCGGGAAAGTGAGCAGACTCTCGGTGAGGCGCTCGCCGACCCTGCCGCGCTACACGAGAGCGCAGGCACTCCCCTTCCAACAAAAAAGAAACACCGCAACCAATTGTGGTCCGCGACGGCTTCGATGTTGCAGGCCTATCCCGATCGTCAGCGTACGCACACCCTAGCTTCCATCAAGCGCCTGATTGCACTGCACGAATCCCCCCAGGAGGGGCATACGGGCCCCTGGCCCATTTTCCCGATGGCACATACCCCCTGGCCATTGCTCGCGCCCCTCCAGCAACTCGTCCCCCCCAATGAGGCAGACCATGTGCTGCAACGCTATCGGGATACGGGCAAGGTCAAGACTTATGCCAAGTACACCTGGGACTATGAGAATCCTCACATCCGCTTCAAGTCGAGTGAATGGCATCCCAGTTCCATCCCACGCGTCATAGAGGACGGTGGAGTTTGCGGACGCTTGTCAACACTCGCCCAGTACTCATGGGTTGCACTCGGCAGACCCGCCATGGGCATGTACCAACCCGGGCACCGCGCGGTACTTTCGTATTCGGGACAACCGGGCAAGAGCCCGTTCCTCGCCCGCCTAGGTCAGTCCGTCAAACCCATCGCGCAGTCCACAGCAAACTGGTGGATCCCCGGCTATAGCGGTTGGCGCACAGGGAAACGAACCGGTGTGGAACATCACATGGGCTTGGCCTTTGCAATGAACTTGGGATTAGATCGCTACCACAGCGGGCGCATCGCCCTCATCGAAGCACGAGCTCTGCGGGAATCTTCCCCCGACGAAGCCATCGCCCTGCTTTCCCGGGGCATGCGCACAAACCCCTTCGATGTAGAGTTGATCTACACACTGGCCGACTACCTAAAGTCCGACGCGGAGAAAACAAAGGCCCTCTTAGAATCCGTTGCTGAACTGATGGGTACCCCACCGTCCCTTGAACTCCAAGAAGAGCTCTCCAACCAGACGGACTTCAACACTAAGGTTGAGACCATCCCGACCCCAAAGAAAGAGATCGGCAAACTCGTCAAGCAGGTGCAAGGGCTTATTCGCTTGAAGGCTGGACTGGAAGAGGAGTCCGCCGACGCGAGCAAGGAGTAGCGAAGGACTCATTCCCCGGCGCAGCCCCCCGTTTCCGTGCAGCCCAGCGTCATGCCGCACAGGAGGGGACCCATCTAGCACTGAGAAACGGGCCTTGAAATGGGCCTTTGGATTACTACTGGCTAGATGCAGACATTGCAGCTAGTTTCAGAAGGGTCCTTTGAATCGCAGAAACTCCTGATGGTTCAAGGGCCCACTCGCACGGGTCCCTGCTTCAGTGACCCACAACTCACAAGCCAAGGAGCCCCGCCATGCAACCATCAGCCATCCCTCGCCGGCCCACCATTGCTTGCATCGTCATGGCCTGTGGCGTTACAGCCTCGCCCGTGTGGTCGCAAGCCCGAGTCAACCACGCTCGCCATGGGTCGGCTTACCAGTCCACGACAAACGCAGGAGCGGTTGCCAGCAGAGCCATCGATGGCTCCACGGAAGGCGACTACACTCAGGGCTCAGTGAGCCACACCGCTAATCAACCCGGCTCATGGTGGGAGGTTGACCTTGGCGCTCGGAGGGATGTCCTCGAAATCATTCTTCACAACCGATCGGATTGCTGCGGCGATCGCCTTTCCAATTTCAGAGTCTCGCTCTTCGACGGTGCCACCGAAGTGCATGGATCCAATTGGTTCATGAGCGGTGGAGGGGTTGCCCAAGGAGGGTCCTTCCCCATCGACCTGCCGCCCGCCATGGCCGGAGACCGGGTACGGATCGCACTACTCGGTCCAAACTCCGCTGGAGATGATGTTCTCAGCCTGGCAGAAGTCGAAGTGCTCGGCCCCAGCGCCGGCCTCGCCAACCTTGCCCCGCTTGGCACAGCCTCCCAATCGAGCACAGGGTATGGAGGCATCCCTAGTCGCGCCATCGATGGCTGGATCAATGGAAAATGGCAGAACTCAACCACCACGCACACCGATCCCAATGACACTAATTCCTGGTGGGAAGTCAGCCTTGGAGCCACTTGGGATCTGGCTGAGGTCCTACTTTACAACCGAGGTGATTGCTGCTGGACGCGCCTGTCCAACTTCCGGGTTTCAGTCTTCTCCCGAGGGGCGGAAGTGTTCGGGGCCGACTACTTCGCGGGCACGGGCAACGTCGCCCAGCACGACAAGCACGTCGTAGTCCTGCCGCCGGGAACACAAGGGGATCGGGTCCGGATCCAACTCTTGGGCAAGAACAACGACAACAATGGAGTGCTTTCCCTTAGCGAAGTCCAGGTGATGGGCGGCGCGGTGGGCAGCGTCTACTGCAGTTCCGCATCAAGCTCATGGGGTGAACCGGTCTACCTAGCTGCCCATGGCACGCCCGATGTCAGTCGCAACGACCTGACTCTCCTCGCCAGTAACCTTCCCGGAGGTGTCGCTATGGGGTTCTACGGAGTCAATGCTGCCAGCCTTCCCGCAGGCGATGGCACCCTGTGCATCACACCCGGCTGGGTAGGCTTCTACCTCCGACTCGGCAAACCAGCGCAAGTGGCACCCGATGGGGTCGCACTCATCCCCCTCGACCTGACTTCCCCTCCGCGCTCAAAGGGCCTCATCACCCCCGGTTCAACGTGGCGTTTTCAAGTTTGGTTCAGCGATGCTGGAGGGACTAAGGGCTACGGATTCAGCGAGGCCATCGTCATTCAATTCCAATAGAGGGGCGCACGCTCACCTGTGGTTAGGGCTTGACGGGTCCATTGCAACTCTTCATGCGCCCTCCTCTGGAAGTGCGCGAGAGGCAATTTGGGTTTCCTCCTTGCCCTTTTCGGATACAACGACAAGAGTGGCGAGATGATTACATCCCTTGCATGCTTGGCCCTCTCAATCGCACCGCCTCCGTGCGGAGTCCAAGACACCTTCAGGCCAGCCAGTGACTGGATGGAAGCCCGCGTTGTCGGGGGAGCCAAGGGCAAGCGGATTCGCAAGGAAGGGGGCAAGAAGACCGACAAGAATGTCGCCGCTGCCCTTACCTGGCTCGCTCGGGCACAGTCCGATGACGGGACGTGGCCGACAGCGAAGGGCCTGCATGACGTCGGGCTCACAGGCCTGACCCTATTGGCGTTTCTAGCAGATGGGCACAGCACGATACAGGGTGAGCATCAAGCAACAGTCGAAAAGGCCCTCACCTGGCTGCTCAAGCAACAGAACAAGTCAAGCGGACAGTTTGGGAAGAAAACCCACCACTCGTTTTTGTACAACCACGCAGTCGCAACACTTGCACTAGGAGAGGCATACCTACTGAGCGGTGCTGATGAACTCGTGGAACCCCTCACCAAGGCTTGCGAGTTTGTGGCGCTGGGTCGCAACACGTATGGCGCCTGGCGCTACGACGTACCTGCGGTCGGCGACAACGACACGTGCATCAGTGCTTGGTGTGCCCTCGCCCTGGCCGTCGCCCAAGAGGCCGGCATCGAAATTGATGATGCGGCATTCGACGGAATGGAAACATGGCTCTTGCAAGTCACCGATGAGGCCAGTGGTCGTGTGGGGTATGACGCCAAAGGCTCTCCTAGCGCACGCATCCCCGGACTCAATGCGGACTTCCCCACCGAAACAGGTGAAGCCATGACCGCCATCGCCATGACCGTGCGCTCGTTTACCATGGGTCGCAAGACCGACCCGCAGGTTTGGGAAAAGCAAACGGAGTTGCTCCTCAAGCGCATGCCCCTGTGGGATTCAGAGAATCCAATGGTCGATATGTACTATGTGTATTTTGGCACCCAAGCCATGTTCCAGCTGGGCGGAGACCCTTGGAAGGCCTGGAACAAGTCGATGAAGACAGCACTGATAAAGACTCAACATAGCAAGGGGGACAAAGCAGGCAGTTGGGACCCCATTGGGCCTTGGTGTTCTTATGGCGGGCGCGTGTACTCGACGGCCATGATGGTTCTTTGCCTTGAAGTGTATTACCGCTATCCGCGGCTCTTGGATTAGCCACTGTAGAGCGCCGATCCAATCACGACGAACGTAACGCACCCATCGCGCGCTGCACGCCACCGCGAACGCAGTGCGTCAGTTCACTCGCCGCACCGCGCACAACGAACGATCCCAAGCCCGGTCGATCTAGGGGTAGGGGGCGGCAAACACTCATCGTCCAGAGGCCCACGCGTACAACTAGCGTTGCCGTCACAAGACTCTGACCTGCAGCTGCAGCTAATCCCCCCACTCGAGTCGAAATCGCATCGGCTGCGTGCTGACTCAAGTCAGCTGCCACCACGGCCAACGCCACCTCACGCAACAAGTGCATCGTACCGGTCACGCCAGGTCGGGCCCCATGGAGGGCGGCTACACGACGCACCAAGCGCAGTGAGAACACTAAGGTCAACACTCCATCAAGCACGGGGATGGAAAGGAAGCTGGAGGCAAGCCCCAGGCGAAGTGCGCTACGACGGATTTCACGCTCAACCCGTTCATCGAGCTCCCCCATCAAATGACTGTCGAGGCACTGCCGCACACCGGCCACGTTTCGGCAATGAGCTAGGGCACTGCGAGTCTTTGCGATAACCGGTTGGAGCTCCGCATCATGGGCCTGTTCCAGATCCGTCAACCAGGCTGCCACACTGACCCGTAACTCTGGACTGGCGCGCCCCTCCCCTGCGAGTTGTTCCTTGAGCCTTTCGACGCGCCGCAGGCGCATCCAACGCCTTGCCTCCACCGCCAGAAACCACAAGGCTCCGACGGCCACTAGCCCTAACGCAATCAAAGTCACCTCCCGCAGCGGCGATCCCTTACCGAGGGATTGCCCCACTAGGTCCACGGTTTCACCAGCCAAGAGGGCAATACAAAGGACGGCGAGTCCGACTGCCAACAGGGGCAGAGGCCGAAGGAGAGAGGAAAAGGGCTTAGGCATGGCGCTTCCCTTTTCATTGGGATGCCCGCCTCTATCATTTCATGGAATCTTGCCGAAGTGCGCCAAGTGGGGGGCCGAGCAAGCCCACGGCTTCAACGCACCGATTACACCGACACTTAAACCCTCTGCAGTATTTTCTGCAGGGCCAGCCGCGCGTGCCTAGGGAGTGGAGCATCAAGGGCCCGATGTAGTTGTTCCCGGGCCAGATCATGGGCTCCACGGCCCAACAACTTCAGAGCCCGACTCGCATGCAGGATGCTTCCGAGGGGCACCTGTTCCCGGGTCGGACAAGCTGAGACCACCTCGATCCAAGGCCGGCCCAGGAATAATGCGCGAACGTGCCCCGTCACCACAAAGCGGTCGTGGGCGGCTGCGGCTAGAAGTCTCTTCTCAGCGAGCCCGCCTCTCCTGACATACACCTGAACAGCAGGAGCCTCGTATTCGCTTCGGTGCCAGGGTCGCTGTGTATCTGACCAAGCTCGGACGGCTAAGTGCGTGCGTGCGCTGAAGGGTGTGCAGTAACCGTCCCAATTCTCCACCAATGAATGAAACTGCAACACGACAGAAACGGGCTCGTCCGTTACCCGGGCCTGCTCCCCTACAAGCTGCTCCCAATCCGTCCGAACACACGTGGGCGCTTCTACGGCAAGCAACACGAGGGAAGCAAGGCCAGAGCTCAAGGCACCCAAGAGTTGTACAGACGCGATGCACATGACTTATTTTTCGGCGTTCCCAGCCACAAGCTTGAGTTTCCAGATTCCTAGGCAAGGGCAGCCCCCCCTGCTAGCATCTGCCCCCCCTCCAAGCAGCCCCATTGACGCCCCGAGAGCCCAGATACATGCAAAAAGCCGTCGTACTCGGCGCCGGAATGGTCGGCCGAGAAATAGCCCGAGACCTTGCAGAAGGTGGCGATCTTACCGTCACACTCGTTGACTATTCACAAGCCAACCTAGCGCAAGCGAAATCACAGTGTCCTGACCTTCAATTCTTGCAGGCAGACCTTTCGGTCAGTGGAACGGTGCGATCAATCGCCCTGCAGCATGATCTCGTCTGTGGCGCCCTGGCCAGTCATCTTGGCCTCGGTGCACTGGCCGCAGTCATCGACGCGGGCAAGCCCTACGCCGACATCTCCTTCATGGCTGACGATGCCCTCGCCTTGAGCGGCAAGGCCAAGGATGCTGGGGTCACCGCCATCGTCGACTGCGGCGTCGCGCCGGGCATGAGCAACATGCAGGCAGGATGGGGATACAACGCTCTCGACACATGCGAGCGCATTGAGATCCTCGTAGGTGGCTTGCCGCGCAAGCGTAAGTGGCCCTATGAGTATAAGGCGGGCTTCGCACCGGCGGACGTGATTGAGGAATACACGCGAGAGAGTCGTATTGTCGAGAACGGTCAACTCGTCACTCGCCCTGCATTGAGCGAGCCCGAACTCCTTGAGTTTGAAGGTGTAGGAACTTTGGAGGCTTTCAATACCGATGGCCTGCGCAGCCTAGCCTACACGCTGGACGTACCGGACATGATTGAGCGCACCCTGCGTTATCCGGGCCACATTGAGATCATGCGGATCTTTCGCGAGACAGGCTTGTTCAGCAAGGAGCCCATCGAAGTGAACGGGGTCAGCGTGCGTCCCCTAGATGTGACCAGCGCACTGCTGTTTCCCAAGTGGACTTATGAAGATGGAGAGGAAGATCTCACCGTCATGCGTGTCACGTGTGACGGAGTGCAGGACGGAAAGCGCCAACGGCACCGCTTTGAACTGCTCGACTTTTACTCCCAAGACAAGCAAGCCTCAAGCATGTCGCGCACGACAGCCCTGCCCTGCTCGATTGTCGCTTCCATGCTCTTAGATGGCCGGATTCATCAGCCAGGTGTGCACGCTCCCGAGGTTCTTGGCCAGTTGCCCGGCCTGCTCGAGGAGGTACACGCTGCCCTTGCGGAGCGTGGGGTCCACTACTCGCACTCAGTCCGAGATCTTTAGGGGTCCCAGCAAGGGATCAACGTCGAGCCGCCACCTGCACCTCCACGCGGGCACCACCCGGCAGAGCCGCTACAGCCACACAAGTCCGGGTGGGATAGGGGGCCGTCATGCGTTGTGCATAGATCGCATTGAATGCTGCGTACTGCTCAATATCCGTCAAGTACACACGCGTTTCGATCACATCAGCCAGACTCATGTCCATCCCCACCAGGATCTGCTCGACCGCATCAAGGCACGTTTGAACTTCATGTTCAAAGCTGCCACCCCGCTCTCCCAGTTTACCGGAGATCAAGGCCAGGTCACCCATCTGCACCGCTGCGGAATAGGGTCCTAGGGCACCGGGATCTGTCACAAAAACGGTTTCATGCGTTGAGCAAGCGACGAACATAGCGCAACAGATTAGGGGCAGTTTCATCAACGCAAGCTAAGGAGTTGCTCCGCCCGTAGCCAGGGAAAGTTTCCCCTCCAGCGATCGCACGCGAGCGGCAATCCCCAAGCAAGAAGCCATCGTGTTTTGGGCAGATGGTATTCTAGGTCCCATTCAGTTCCTCTACCTCACACACGAATCCCCGTGGCCCGCCAATGCCGGGCACAAGCTCCGTTACGATCAGCTTGTGCGGGCGCTCTGTGAGCTCGGTGACGTTCATTTAGCATCGTTTGAAGCACCCGACGGGGACACCCTCGCAGAGGGTCAGACAGGCTCGCCCCTGCCCGCCTCCCATGTTTCACTCGTGCCTCATCGGGTACGGATTCGCCGCCATCCCCTGGCTTTCTTCAAGGCCGCAGCACACTCGATCCTGTCGGTGCGGCCCTATTCTGAGGTCAAGTTCGAAAACCCACAGATGGCGCGAACGGTCGCCTCACTGCTCGACCATCTACAACCCACGGCTATCCTCGCTACCCTGCCCATGCTGCAGTATGTAGCCAACGCACGCCGCCACACGCGCGTGTACCTCGATGCACACAACATCGAACATCAACTGTGGAGCGATGCCCAAGACCTCGTGGCCGCACCCCTGCGCCCTTGGATGAAACGCGAAGCGGGGCTACTGAAACAGCGCGAGGAACTCGCTTGGCAATCTGTCGATGGTGTCTTGAGCCTGTGCGATGCAGACACTCACTGGATTCGCCAGGTGAGTGTCTGTCCGGTACTTACCGTCCCGCCAGCGCTACATCACCTTGTACACCAACCTTCACCGCCAACCCACGTTCAGGAATTCCCCTTCGACGCCGTCATGCTTGGGGTGTGGACTTGGGCTCCCAACGAGTTAGCCCTCGCCCATCTAGCCCGTGCCCTAGAACAATCCGAATCCCCAGCGGGTCTGCGCCTGTGTATCGGTGGCCGAGGAATCCGACGGAGGCTACGGGACCGCCTGCGAGCTGCAGGCGTGGAAGTCCTTGGCTACGTTCAGGATCTGGACGAGTTTTATGCCAAGGCAGCCTGTGTGCTCGCCCCCTATTCCCTCGCTGGCGGGGTCAAGCTAAAAGTGTTGGAAGCCATGGGGCGCGGTGTGCCCGTCGTGGGAACCGAAGCCGCCCTACGGGGAATCCGTGGTCCTCAAGAGCAGGGGGTCGTCATCGGTGCTGATGCAAGCGAACTATTGCACCAGGTGGCCCGTCTGCGCCAAGACCCTGCACGCAGACTGAGCCTTGCACAATCCGCCATGAGAAGAGTGAGTCGAGAGCATTCGCCAAGCAGTGCGCACGAGGCGCTCGGGGGGTTCTTCGCACGCAAGCCCTCTGAGGCTGGATAAGCGGGTGACAAACCGTACACACATGCCATCGCATACAACTGAGTGCGTCGGCCCAATCCGGCGATCAGTGCCGTGATTGGGACAACCCCCAGGCCAATGAGAGCTTTCCCCTCAGCAGGCCTTCCCCCGTCACCGCCAGGGGTCCTAGAATGCCGTCCGCCATTTGGCAAAACGGCGTGCAGCAGAATCCTTCCACCTCGGAGCCCCACTCGGCTCTGTGCGAGTTCTCGACGAACGAATCCAGTGGATGCGACCCGCGCTATCTCAAACTGACTTGTTTCCTGCTGGATAGGTCGGGCCCCACGAAAGCCTGAGCGGTCGCGTTCCTCTAGATCGCGCCCCTTTCCGCACTAGAACTCCACGTCCGTATGAGCGCACTGCAAGCAAGCTCCCGCAAGGGAGGATTCACATCCTTTGGACTCAGCAAGAACACGCTGAGGGCCATCACCGACGCTGGTTTCACCCAGCCTCGCCCCATTCAGGCCAAAGCCATCCCAGCCGCCCTGAAGGGCCGCGACGTCTTGGGCCTAGCTCAAACCGGCACAGGCAAGACGGCGGCCTTCGCCCTGCCGATCATCGAGCGCCTCGTTGCATCCAAAGGCAAAAACCCGCGCGCCCTCATTCTCGCCCCCACCCGCGAACTGGCGATCCAGATTCACGGCGACATCGAGAGTCTCGCCAAGTACACCAATGTGCGCGCGATAACGGTCTTCGGCGGCGTGAGTGCTGTTCCCCAAAAACGGGGGCTCAAGGCCCACCCCGACATCGTCGTCGCCTGCCCCGGCCGGCTTCTCGACCTGATGGGCAGCGGCGATGCACGCTTCGATGGGCTGGAGGTTCTTGTCCTCGATGAGGCCGACCACATGCTCGACATGGGCTTCTTGCCTGACATTCGTCGCATTCTCAAACGCCTTCCCACCCCGCGGCAAAACCTGCTGTTCTCGGCCACCATGCCCCGGGAAATCCGCAAGCTTACCGACGACCTTCTGCACAACCCCCAAGTGGTTGAGCTTGCCATCAGCGCACCTGCCGAGACCATCGATCACGCCCTGTACCCCGTGGATCAAAGCCGTAAGACGGCCCTCTTGCAGCACCTTCTCAATCAGCCAGACTTCACTTCAGCCATCGTTTTCCTGCGCACCAAGCACCGCACAAAACGCCTCGCCCGCGACCTGGAGCGAACCGGGATGAGGGCGGTTGCACTCCAAGGCAACATGAGCCAGAGCAAGCGCCAGCAGGCCATGCAGGGCTTTCGCAAAGGGCAATATGACGTCCTAGTCGCCACGGACATTGCCGCGCGCGGGATCGACGTAGCGGGAGTCAGCCACGTCATCAATTACGATGTGCCCAATACGCCGGACGCATATACCCACCGCATCGGGCGCACGGGCCGCTCAGAAAAAAGCGGTCAAGCCTGCACCTTTGTCACGGGCGAAGATTACAGCGCCGTGCGAGCCATTGAGCGCAAGCTGAAGATGCAGATTCCACGAGTGGAGTTGAACGAATTCTCTGGCCCCGGCGCAGCCGACATTTCTGGTCGCCGCGGCTACCGCGCCCCCCGCTCCTATGACAAGCCCAAGCGTGGTCAGGCTAAGCGCGGTCAAGCCCGGGCCAGTCAACCCAAGCCGAGTCGCGGTTTTGGTGGAGTGCCAAGGTCCCAACACCCCCAGTCTGGTTTTGGTGCAGGAATCGACTCTCATCGGGGCGAAGATCGCACACCCAAGAATCCTAAGACCAAGGCTGCCCGCCGTCGCCAACGTATGCGGACGAGCGCTGGGCCAAAGTCCGAGTCAGAGTCTACGTTCGACTTGCAGCACGAATCCGGACCTTCCCGGCGTAGTTCATCGAGGTCTTCTCGCCGATCGGCAAGGGGATCATCTCGGCGATCAGTTCGGGGATCCTCACGGGGAGCTTCGCGCGGATCCGCCCGAGGCCGCCGGCGACGCTGAACGGGTCAGTCTGACTCCAACAGGTCATTGACCTTGCACGTCAGTGAGCCGGAGATCCAGCCGGGGAAGCCTCTGATGGCCGACTTGCCGGTAGACACTCAGCGCATCAGGGAACAGGGTTCCGTTGCGGACAATATCAACGGTCACGACGAGATTCCAAAGCTCTGGTCGAGCGTCAATCACTTCCCTCAAATGCGCATGGTGTGGAGCCCGGTTCTCACTTCGCATGCTTGAGTCTAATGCAATCACTCCCACGGGAATCTCGCGCAGGCGTTGCTCTAATTCCGGACGGGTAGGATAGAGCGCCTGGTAGTTTCCACCATAGAAATCGTCGTGGCAAAGCACATTGCTCGCGCGCAGGATAATCCGCTTGGGATCGGGCTCAGCCAAGGCCGCTGCAGCAACGAATGCGCCCTCACCCAGCCCATCCGAAGCAATCAGAACAACCGAATCATCCAATGCAGGTATGCTCATTACCGCATGCACGCCCGAGGCAAACCCCTGCACCTGTTTGCGCGGCAGTTCGAATGTCTCCGCCAAGAACAACCCGACGAAGAGCAACCAAGGAGCAGCCTTGGCCAGGCGGCTAGGTCCCAGGGCCCTCGACTTAGTCACCGCAGCCGCACCCACGGCCACCAACATGATGAGCGCGGGGGCAGCGGGGATCATGTATCGCTCGTCCGTATTGGCGGGAATGATGCAGTGCATTGCCACGAGGCTCGGAGGGAAGGCCATCAGCGCAAACCACTTTCCCTGCAGAGTCGGTCGCGCATACAAACTCACGACCCCCAAACTTGCCATAACCAGTGCACTCACTCCTCCCAGTTTCAGCATTGAATTCAAGTGATGCGGAAGGCCGACCATGGCGTACTCCCAACTCGGAGACGGCCCACCGGCCCACGTTCGGGTGGCAATGCCCAAGGTCACCCAATACCACGGGGCACACACAACGGCCACCGTTCCTGCGGCGTACCAAATCGCGGGACGCAGCAGTACGCGAACACGGTTCGCCAAACACAGGGCGATCGGTGGAACGAGACCCAAAGCAAGGGCGCTGCCCCTCGTCATGATCGCCACACTCGCCCAAAGGCCGAAGAGGACAGCATCGCCCCTGGACTCCGAATCAAGGAAGCGCCCAAACTGGATGAGTGCCAACGTGCAGAAGAACGCAAGGGGCACTTCTGTCATGACCATGCCGCCGTACTCCTGAACCATGGGCATGACGACAAACAACAGCCCCATGATGCCCGCGCCGACACCTCCGCATTCCTCAAGCAGGCTGAACGCAATCATGGTGGCCACGAGGGCCATCATGAGGCTCATGAGCATGATCAGAGACCCTCCTGAGATACCGAAGACGTTCATCCAAAGCGCCTGAATACCGTAAAATACCGGCGGGTAGTGCCCCATCACCACCTTGGGGTAATGCAAGTAGTAATCCTCGGCGAAGCGCAGGGGGTGGGTAAATGCGTGATTCGCTAGGTACTCGCTTGCCATCACACCCGTGACTACATGAGCCGGCTCATCATTGTGGGCACCCATGCCACTGTGGAAGGCCCCTCGTAAGTCTTGCACATTGGCGGCAATGAGGAAGTACATCGCCGTGAGCGCCACCAAGTGCAGGAGTGTTCGAACACCGACTCGGTCAGCCGCGTGCCGCAACGCCCCTAATCCAGTGTCGATTCGGATCTTCACCGGGGTTCACTGCAGGTCGGGGCCGTCGCTTCCATGGGCCAACTCATCGACGCGCAGCTGACCCCAACTGCTTCAAAGACCCTGCCCAACATCCCCAAAGGTACCCCGACCAGCGGCAATCGAGCTTGGGGCATCCTTGCCCCGTTCTCATCATTCTATCTTTGAGACTGGGTCCCCTCGTCTGGGTCCCCTCGTCTGGGTCCCCTAGCCTGGGCCCCCTAGCCTGAACCCCCTTGTGCAGTCAAAGCGATGGGGTGATCCGGATTGAGTCCCTAGGAATCGCAGCCCGCGTGCAAGTACCAAAGGGCAGTGTTTCCGTAAACTCGCGGCTCGGGAGCGGTGCCCCCGCAGAGCATCAATAGCTCTTCACCGCGAAGGTCCCGGGGGTGGGTGTGGAGCACGAGAATGCCATCACTGTGCATGTGCTCTGCGAGCAAGGACTTCACGCATTCCAGGAGTTGTGCTCGGCCTTGTCGAGTGCGGATGAACGGGTAGGGCGGGTCCATGAAGACTAGATCCGGTTGATCCTGCATCACCTGCCAATGAATGCTCGCGAGGGCATCACCTTTCGTCCACTGCACACGGTCTTGGACTTTGAGGGTGCCCACGTTCTCGAGACCCCGCTGGACCGCGCGGCGGTCCCGCTCCAGGAAGTGCACGGCCTGGGCACCTCGGCTCAAGGCCTCAAGGCCCAAGCTGCCCGTGCCTGCGAACAGGTCCAAGACCCGGGCCTCCTGCACGCAATCCCCAAGGGTCGAGAACAGCGCCTCCCGCACGCGGTTCAACATGGGCCGTGTCGCCCGATCCGGGGGCCCCAGCAGTGTGCGCCCTCGAAACTCTCCAGCGATGATACGCATGGGCATGAGCTTACCCGACTCTCCTGTCCGCCGAGAGGGCTGACCTCCCTCCCTCATCAACCCATCGGAAACTAACCGCCTGAGTGGTGCGAAGCCACTGCGGACAGGCCGCCAAATGCCTCCCAAACCTAGCTGCTGAGCCCGAGGCAGACGGACCCAGCCAAGCACTCTATACTGCCCTGATCATGCAGCGCCTCCACGTCAATATCGATCACATCGCCACGGTGCGCCAGGCCCGCCGAGCCGCCTTCCCCGATCCCATTTCATGGGGCCTGCAGTGCCTAGAGGCAGGAGCACACGGACTCACCTTGCACCTGCGCAAGGACCGCCGGCACATCCAAGACGACGATGTAACCCGGGCCATCCAGGCCACCGACGCACTCGTCAATCTTGAGTGCAGCCTAGATCAGGAGATGATCGGGATTGCCCTCGCCAGCGGAGCTGGGGCGTTTTGCCTCGTACCTGAAAACCGCGCTGAAATCACGACAGAAGGAGGCCTCGATGTCGCAGGTGAACGAGCACGTCTACTGGAGGCCGTCCCAGCCCTGAGCGAAACCGGCGGCCTTGTGAGTCTGTTTATCGACCCGGACTTCAAACAACTCGATGCAGCCAAGTCCGTGGGCGCACCCTTTGTCGAATTGCACACCGGCCCTTACGCCAACGCCCAGGCCGGGGCGCGAGAGGAGGAACTGGAACGGCTCCAGCGCGCCTGCGAATACGCCCTCTCCATCGGCCTCCGAGTGAATGCAGGACACGGCCTCGATCACGACAACGTGGCCCCCATCGCTCGCCTGCCAGGAGTCGAAGAGCTCAATATTGGGTTCGCCCTCGTGGCGCGGGCACTGACCACGGGGGTCACCGAATCCGTCGCCTCGATGCTAAGGTTGATGAAACCATGAGCTCGATGCGCTTACTGGTTGGGTTCATCTCCCTGGCTGTTCTGGGCTCTACGACTGCGGCCGATCACAGCCCCCATTCTCGAACTGCCACCCCTCTCGCGGATGACGCACCTGGAGGGGCCAATCCGATTCAGCCCGGGCAACCCCTGCCCCGGATCATGCTCCCAAAGATCGACGGCAGCGGCTGGATAGACCTAGCAGCACTGCGAGGTCAAAAAGTTCTCCTCATCCAGTTCGCCTCCTGGTGAGCAGGCTGCCGATCGCACGTGCCAGTCTGGCACGAAAAAACACGAGCCTTGCGAGGATCCGGGGACCTGCTCGTTATCGGGATCACCCAAGAACAACACCCCCAGCGCTGTGAACTGTTCGCCCAGTGGAAGGAAATAGAGTGGCCCATCCTGTGGGACCCGTTCAACCTTACAAGCGTCACGGCAGTACCCGTCGTGAACGCCGTTGATGAAGCAGGCATCGTGCAAGACGAGCCATTCGACGTAAGGCGTTTCGACGAACAGTTTGTGGCGGGCTTCATGTCCAAGCCCGCCCCCCCTCAACAAGAAAGAGACAAGCGCGCTAGCTCAAGACCCACCCCCGCCATGGGGGCCATCCATGCCCTCCTCGCCCAACGATCCGACAGCCAAGCCCCATTCGAGTCGGACACTTGGGCAAGACACCTCGCCACGCTCCGTGCAGCCGCCAACGCAGACCAGGCGCCGCCCGCTGCCGCATTCCAGTACGGCACGGCCTTGCGCATGCGCTTTGACAGCTCCCATGCGGACCCATGTGATTTCCAAGCGGCCCTTGACTGGTGGATGGATGCACTGATGCGTCAGCCCTCCCAGTACATTTGGCGCAGACGATTGCAGCAATGGGGTCCACGGCTGGACAAGCCCTATCCCTTTTACGACTGGGTCGGCACCGCTACCGAGGAGATACGCGCGCGGGGTGAGGTGCCCAAATCCTTGCAGGTCCAGCTCTCGGGTGCCGAGATTGCCAAGGGTACTCGCAGTATCCCATCACCCCAAGGCGAAGCCCCACACCCCGACCCGAAAAGTGAAGTTCCCCTGGACACTGCTGGTTTGGTGCGCGTCACCTCCAGCGTAGCTCTTCACACAGGAGTCAGTTCCAAGCGCGTGCGCGAACCCGCTGGAAGCGCAAGGGTACACCTCTCTCTTCAAGCACTCGCTCCGGCTCATATCGACCCTCTGGGCGGCCCGGTCAAACTGTGGATTGACCTGCCTGAGGGCTGGGTGACTCCGCGCAAACTGATTGAAGCTCGGGCTCCTCGAGTCGGCCCCATCGAGGGGTCCCAGGAGCGATCAGGCCCCTGGCTGGCCGAATTTGAAATCCGTCCACCCCAGCCAGATCTCCAAGGCCCACCCACATCCAGCCTGCCCGCCACCCTGCGCGTACAGGCGTTTTACCCGGTGTGTGATCGCGAGCAAGGAGCTTGCCAATTCCTGACCCAAAGGATCACAATTCCCATTCGCCATCCGGGTAGCCCGCAGGGCAAGTCCGACTAATCCTCTGCTGCGTGCTAGGCTAGGGCCATGATGCGCCCCCTCAGCCTGCTCCTCGTCACGCTGGCGATCAGTCCAGTTCATGCCGCAGGAACTCTTCAAGAGTACGTTCTCGACATTCGCCCGATTCGTCGCATCGAGGCCGTCCTCGACCAGACCATCCACGCTCCCAAACTGAATGCATCCGAATGGGTGCTGATCGCGCCCATCGCCCCAACCTTGAGCGGACAGACAGAAGTCAAGACTGCGCTCGACCCCTCGGGAAAGGAGACGACAGAATCCAGTGAGCTCAGCAGGCCCGTGCTGCGTGCGCGCCACCAGGTCGGAAGGGGGCTTCCCACCAAGAACTGCCGTGTGCAGCTCCATTATTCTGCGGTGATCCGGTCTCGCCGCCTTGTCAGCAGGGACGTGTACGAAGGCCGCCCCCCGCGGGTGCCCAATCTAGAGCGAGACGAGCGCCGCCAGACCCTCATCACTCGCGGCCGGTATTCCCTCGACTCACCGGCCGTTCAGACTTGGTTGAAACAAAATGAACTAAAGCGTGGTGAGGATGAGAGTGACCTCGACTACGGACGTCGCTGTTTCCTCGCCATCAAGAACAGTTTCGAGTACTCCTACGCCAACACCATGTCGCGCACGCCCCAGGTGTTGTGCGAAGACAGGGAGGGTGACTGCGGGGGCCTTTCGATTCTGTTCACGGCACTCATGCGGGCCAATGACATTCCAGCCCGCGTTCTTGTGGGGCGTTGGCTGCGCTCCTCTCAACAAGGCAAGGAGTGGTTTGGGGTTGCCTACAGTGAAACCCACGCCGAGGCCGAGTTTTGGTGCAAGGGCTTGGGATGGGTTCCCGTGGATCTGGCCAGCGCCGTGCTCTACGACGACGGGCGGCCCGGTCTCAAGTTTTTCGGCAACGATCCGGGTGACTTCTTCGTCCAACACACCGATGCCGACCTCATTCTCGACACCGTCCATTTCGGCAAGCAGACCCTGCCCTGGCTGCAATCCACTGCCTGGTGGGCCACCGGCTCCGGTTCGGTCGATGATTGGACCAGTGAGGAGTTGTGGACCGTGAATTAGCCGGCATTCCCGCCGCTGGATGCGTACAAGCCCATGAAACATCCACCTCTCGGGCAGCGCCAACGAAGCCCCCAGATTGCACACGCCAGCCAAGCAGGCACCCGCTTGATCCCATAGCGTAACGGTGGGCGGGCCTGAGTCTGGATGGCCATCCTCGCTGGGCCAGCACTGCGCTCGGCGGGAGTCGGGAGCCCGAAAAACCAATGAAGGCTGCTTGGGGGAGCCGAGCGGGGCTCGCTACCCTGCACCCATGCAACAACCGTTTCATGGGAGCATCGTCGCCCTACCCACGCCCTTTGTGGGGGGTCGTATTGACCTACCCACACTGGGACGCTGGGTACGTGAGCAGAAACGGGCAGGGACCCATGCAGTGTTGGCTTGTGGGACCACGGGTGAAACCGCAACGCTTTCATTGGCCGAACAGGATGCGATCATTGCCGAAGTCCTTACCCACGCGGGGGGAATGAATGTGATGGTCGGGGTGGGTTCGAACGATACCCAGGCCACGGTGAATCGAGCGAGGGCCGTCAGCGCCATGCGTGCCGCTGACCGGGGTGTGTGCGGACTGTTGGTGGTCACGCCTTACTACTCGCGACCCTCAAGAGCCGGCCTCGACCTGCATTTCGGTGCGGTGGCCGAATCCGTTGACTTGCCTATCGTGCTCTACAATGTGCCCAACCGCACAGGAGTTGACCTATGCCCCACACAGGCCCGGGCCCTTGCAGCACGTCACAGGAACATCGTGGCGATTAAAGAAACCGTAACGGGCAGGGATCGCCTGGGTGAGTTGCGCGCAGATCAGCACCTAGCACTCTTTTGCGGTGAAGATTCCGCGATCAGAGCATTCATGGGGGCAGGTGCCGTGGCTGCCGTCAATGTGACGGGAAACATCGCGCCCACGGCCATGGCCCGCTTGATTGCCGCCTGTGCGCGTGGCGGCAATCCTCAACAAGCCCGCACCCTCGAACAGGGGCTGGCTGGCCTTGTGCAAGCCATGTTTGTCGAGACCAATCCAGTGCCCGTCAAGGCGGCCCTTGCCATGCTTGGAAATGCCAAGGCCTGCGTGCGCGCACCCCTCGCCGACCTAGAGGCTGACTCCCGAGCCGAGGTCCAAGCAGCACTCCACGCAGCCCGCGAGGTCGTGGGATTGCGGCCATCCAAGGTCTCAACCTAGGACGGAGATCCACCGACCTGCGTTCGGTTTTTGGACTGCCAAAGCGGCATTATGGACTGCCGTATAGGCAGAATTCCGGGAGTCTATGGGCTAGGAAGCACTTGAAAAGGCCGTTTTTGCAGATGGCATGCCACTTGCATTGAAGCGGGTGTCCGTCACCCACCACCACGGAGAATCCACCCATGACCATGCCCTATACAGACCGTTCACAAGCTGCATTGCAGGCCGCTCAGGCCCTGGCCCAAACGGCCGGGCACGCTGAGATGGTCCCGGCTCACCTCGCCGTTGCACTCTTGCAGGAAACCGATGGAGTGATGGGCGCTCTACTCAACAAGGTCGGAGCCGAGCCCATGGCATTGGCTGCTGAATTACAAGGTGTGCTCTCTCAGCGAGCCTCCGCCCAGTCCGCAGGCACCGCTGGGCCCCAGCTAGGTCTGAGCCAAGCCTTTCACACGGTCTTGAGCGCGGCCACCCAGCTAGCCAAGGGCATGGACGATGAATTCGTGTCCACCGAGCACATGCTGCTGGCCTTGATTCAATCGGGAGATGCTGAGACCGTCGGGCCATTCAACGCTCGTGGCATCACCCAAGAGCGTGTGCAAGCTGCCTTGGAAGAGGTCCGCGGCGGGCGCCGCGTTACCAGCGCACAGCCCGAGAGCACATTTGAGGCCCTTGAGAAATACGCCACCGATCTGACGGCGGCGGCGCGAGATGGAAAACTCGACCCAGTCATCGGGCGTGACGAGGAGATTCGCCGCGTGATTCAAGTCTTGTCACGGCGTCGCAAGAACAACCCGGTTCTCATCGGCGATCCCGGTGTCGGCAAGACCGCCATCGTCGAGGGCCTCGCCAACAGAATTGTCGCAGGCGATGTGCCCGACGGGATTGTGAACAAACGCATCATGGCGATCGACATGGGCTCACTGCTTGCAGGCGCCAAGTACCGCGGCGAGTTTGAAGAACGCCTCAAGGCAGTCCTTGAGGAGATTGCCGCCGCCGCGGGTGAGGTCATCTTGTTTATTGATGAACTGCATACACTCGTGGGCGCAGGCGGGGCAGAGGGAGCTGTGGATGCAGCCAATATGCTCAAGCCAGCCCTGGCCCGGGGGGAATTGCACTGCATCGGTGCGACAACCCTTGACGAGTACAAGAAGTACATTGAAAAGGACGCAGCCTTAGAGAGACGGTTCCTGCCGGTTCTGACGGGGGAGCCCTCCATTGAGGACACCGTTGCCATCCTGCGTGGGCTCAAGGATCGCTATGAAGTCCATCACGGGGTGCGTATTGAGGATAGGGCCCTCGTAGCTGCGGCACGCCTTGCCGACAGGCATATCCACGATCGCTTCATGCCCGACAAGGCCATTGACTGCATGGACGAAGCCGCCGCACAACTTCGAACGGCCATCGACTCCATGCCGCCTGAATTGGACGGGATCGAGAGGCGTCTGCGACAATTGGAAATCGAGCGGGGCGCACTAGAAAGCGATGAGCGCACCGAATCCAAAGAGCGCCAAGCCCAGATCGCTGCCGAACTCGCTGGGCTTGCGGAGCAGGCCAGTTCCTTGCGTGCACGCTGGGATCGTGAGAAGGAACTCATCACCTCCATCCGAGCCGGCAAGACTCTCATCGAGGCCCTCAAGGCCGAAGCCGAGCAGGCCGAACGAACCGGAGAACTGGAGCGGGTGGGCACCATCCGATTCAGCGAATTGCCGGAGGCGGAGAAGACGCTGGAAGAGGCAACGGAGCGGCTCGTTCAGGCCCAATCGAATGGAGCTCTACTCCCCGAGGCCGTCGACGACGAGTTGATCGCGCGGGTTGTCTCGCGTTGGACCGGCATCCCCGCTGCGAAGTTGCTGGAAACAGAGCGCGAGAAGCTGCTCACCATGGAAGCACAGGTCGCCACCCGCGTCATTGGCCAAGAGGCCGCCGTGAGTGCAATCTCCAAGGCCGTCCGACGGGCTCGGGCAGGTGTGCAGGAAACTTCACGACCCCTAGGATCGTTCTTGCTCCTCGGCCCGACCGGCGTCGGGAAGACCGAAGTGGCACGAGCCCTCTCAGAGTTCTTGTTCGATGACGAACGTAAAATGGTCCGTGTGGACATGAGTGAGTTTATGGAGAAGCACTCTGTCGCACGCCTCATCGGTGCGCCCCCAGGATACGTGGGATATGAGGAGGGCGGCCGCCTGACGGAGGCCGTGCGTCGTTCACCTCACTGTGTCTTGCTCCTCGATGAAGTCGAGAAGGCCCACCCCGATGTGTTCAATGTTCTCCTGCAACTCCTCGATGATGGTCGGCTCACCGATGGACAGGGGCGCACGGTGGACTTCACACAAGCCCTGGTCTTGATGACCAGCAACCTGCGCAGCGATGCCCAGGTCAATGAGTTCTTCAGGCCAGAGTTCCTGAACCGATTGGATGAAGTGCTGACCTTCGACGCTCTCGATCGGAGTCAGATCCGCTCGATCGTGGACGTGCAACTCGAACGCCTCGAACGGCACCTAAGCACCCAAGACATGGGGCTTGAGGTCAGCGATTCCGCCAAGGACCGCCTAGCGGAAGAAGGCTACGACCCCCAGTTTGGAGCCCGTCCGCTAAAGCGAGCCATCCAGCGACGGGTTCAGGATCCCATCGCCGAGGCGATTCTGGCTGGTCAAATCACCCCGGGCAAGCAAGCCCAGGTGGACTGGTCCGAGGACTCGGGGTTTGAGATCTCAGGCGAAGAGAAGCCGAGCGCCTTGCCCCTCGCAGGCTAGCGGTTCAGCTTCAGTCCCCGCCCCCCCCGATCCCCGGGAGGCGGGGACATCGAGGAGGAGCTCACGGCAAGGGCGGCGAAGTACCGTATTCTACTGAGCCATGACCTTGCCCGTCCTGCGCCCATCCTGCCCCTCGCAATTCGAGGGTGACAAGATCAAACAGTCGCGCTTCATCGCTTGCCTATTCCCGGTGGCAGACGTGAATCAAGCACAGGCTGCCATGGCCGAAACGCGCCTTCGATTCGGGGATGCACGTCATGTTTGCTGGGCCTGGCGGCTGGGGGTCGAGGGCGACACCACGCGGTCCAGTGATGACGGAGAGCCCTCCGGGTCGGCCGGCCGGCCCATCCTGAATCAGCTTGAAGGCCATTCCGTGACAGATTGCGCCCTCGCAGTCGTACGCTATTTCGGTGGGGTCAAGTTGGGGGTGGGTGGGCTCATGCGCGCCTATGGCGGAACCGCGGGCAAGTGCCTTGATCGAGCGGCGCTGGAGGAGGTCATCGTGTTCACGCGCATCGATGTGGTTCACGACTACGAGTGCACCAGTGCCGTTCAAGCGGTCCTGCATCAGTGGGAGCTGCAAGCCCAAGAAGCCGAGTTCGGTGCGCGGGTCAGCTTTTGGATCGAGGTTCCGCGCGATGGGGCGGCAGAGGTTTGCAAAGAGCTCGAAGAAAGGACTGCGGGGCGAGTGCAGGTGGTCATGCACTAGCCTCATCACGCAGATCCCCTAGGGGATCAGGGCGTTTCGTCCTCCGAGAGCAAAACGGATTCGATCGCTTGAGCGATCGGACGCAAAGAGGCGTATTCACAATTGGTCATCAGCACGATGCCGAGATCACTTTCAGGGAGTAGCCGCATGAGGGTACGGGTTTTTTCCTGTGCACCGCTATGGGAGATAAGCTCTTGGCCGTACGCCGTTCCAACGAAAAACCCGAGCCCGTAGGAGCTTCGCTTGTCATTTGGAAGAGGCTGACGTGTCCACATAATTGACTTGGTTGAAGGCTTGATCAGAGTATCCCCGAGAAGCCCCTGGGCAAACCGAGCAAGGTCTTCGATGTTGGAGACGAACCCCCCACCGGGTAGTTTCCACGACACGTCCCGATCCAGTGATTCGACGATTACCCCCTGACTGCGTCGGTAGCCACAGGCACGGTGCGCCAACTCTTCAAATGGATAGTCGGGCTGCAGACTCTCCATCCCCAGGGGTTTAGCGATACGCTCACGTACCTGCGCCCAATAGGATTGCTCGCCGGCGCGCTGCACAAGTGCGCCGAGCAGAATGTACCCATGGGTCGTGTAGGCGTATCGCGTTCCCGGTTGAAACAGCAGTGGCGAACGTTTGAACGTGTCGAGGGCTACGACCACATCGGTGAAAGGCCAGGGGTCTTTGTAGTCCACTTCGCTGCGCAAGACGGGACCGTTCGAGTAGTGAACGATGCCCCCTTGGTGCGCGAGCAGATGGCGAGCGTGAACCTCATGCGGCTTCTGGGGAAACTCCGGAACGAGTACGCGTGCATCTTGATCGAGATCGAGCTTCTTGGACTCCACGAGTTGCATGGCCGCCACCGCGGTCAGTGGTTTGCTGATGGAAGCCCAGCGAAAGAGAGTTCGGCTCGAAACCAACACGCCCGCTTTCCGGTTTTCATACCCGTACCCGTTGGCGTGGATGGGCTGCCCGGGAACGACTATCCCCCAGGCCAGCCCCACCAAATCCTGGGCCAGTGCCTGAGCGCAGGCTGCACGATCGACCCGTTCGGCAAGGGCTGCATGACGGTCAGATTGTGCTAGACCTGAAAGGCAGAGGAGGCCAGCAGTCAGCAAGGCCACGGGGAATCGCATCAAGGGTCGCATGAAGCGGATTATCATGCATGGAGCCAGATCCGGGGGCAGTTGGAGTGCCAGCGCACCCCGTTGATTATACGGTGTCGTATAATACGGGCAAGTTCAAAAGAGTCCCCGCTCCGGGGTTCTAGGCTCACCCGCGCCCCCGCAGAGTGCATACGACACCGTATACTACTCGCACGTATACCCCTGGAAAGCTACCCTACCCCCATGTTCATAGGAAGGTCGAGTGAGTTGGAAGTGCTGGAAGAGTTGCGGTCCTCGGGACGTCCCGAGTTGTTTGTGCTCTACGGGCGACGGCGGGTCGGTAAGACCGAGCTGCTGCAGCAACTGTGCGAAGGGGGCCGAGCCGTGTATTTCCTGGCGGCGCAGGTACGCGAGCGAGACAACCTGAGAGCTTTCCGTGATGCGCTCAAGGACGGCCTAGGGGGCGACCCCCTCGTCGAAGGAATCGAGTTCCCTGACTGGTCCAGCGCGCTGGGGTTCGCTGCACAACGTGCAGGCGACGAACGGCTGGTGGTCGTACTCGACGAATTCCCATACCTGTGTGAATCCAGCAAAGGGCTCACCTCGCAGATCCAGAGGTTTTGGGACACGATTGGCAAGAAGAGCCAATTGATGCTCGTTCTCTGCGGAAGCCAGGTTTCATTCATGGAGAACGAAGTACTGGCCGAACGCTCACCTCTCTTCGGCCGACGAACGGGTCAGCGCCGCCTCGAACCCCTGCAACCCAAAGACACCCTGGCCTTCTTCCCTGATTGGGATGTCCACACCCGATTGCTGGCGTACGGAATCCTCGGCGGCATGCCGGCCTACCTGCAGCGCTTCGATTCCACCCTCGACCTGCGCACCAACATCATGCGTGAGATTCTGCGCCCGGAAGGGTATCTCTTTGACGAGGTCTCGTTCCTGCTGCGGGCCGAGCTGACGAGCCCGGCCACCTACAACTCCATCCTGGCCGCCGTTGCCAATGGGGAGGAAAAGGTGGGAGACATCGCGCTCAGCGTGGGAGTCGACTCAACCACGGCCAACAAGTACCTGCATGTTCTGCGAGAGCTTCGCCTCGTCTCGCGCAACGTCCCCATCACCGACCCCAACCCTCTACGGTCGAGGCGCGGGCGATACACCATCGCCGACCGCTTCCTCACATTCCATTTCCGACACCTCCAGCCCAACGTTTCTCTCATCCATGCAGGGCGAGGTGAACGAGTCTTTGACGAGTTCATCGCTCCCGACTTGCCTCGTATTTTCGACGAAGCCCAAGTGGAGTTCGCCCTTGCGCACCTACGCAGAGAAGCAGCCGAAACCATCGGTGAGGAAATCGTCGAGGCCGGAAGGTTTCACGGCCAATTCGTGCGCGTGGTCGGGAGAACGAGCACCGGCCAGACCGTCGCAGGAATCATCCTCCCCGAAGGGGGGAACGCACCGGATGCCGCTGATGGAGAGCTCCAGAAGGAACTCGATGAGCTCCAAGTCGTCTTTGGAGCCCCCCCCTTGAAACTGATCTACGGCATCACAGGGCGTGCCGACCGACCGCTTGAAGTTGAACGCGTGCCAGAAGGTGAACTGATATGAGCGGACTCGACCGGGAGTTTGAACAGTACTTCCAATCAGTCGACAGCGCCGGAGGGCAGGACCGCTGCTATCTG
Source organism: uncultured Planctomycetaceae bacterium (assembly GCA_964469565.1). Classification (GTDB taxonomy): domain Bacteria; phylum Planctomycetota; class UBA1135; order UBA1135. Next base: position 36,719 of record CAYXZD010000016.1, on the reverse strand, counting down.
TGTCGGCGGGCATCTGCTGAAGTCAAAGCCTTCTTTGGGTTCGAGGAAGACGGCCACCCCACCCAGGCCCGGGAATACGGCATCGAGGATGTTGTCCTAGAGGAGTCCAACATCATGAGCTACCTCGGCCACCGGCCCGTCTGTGCCGTGTGCCAACTCAACCTCGACGCCATATTCATGCTCGATGAGGAGTCCCACCTGCAGGCTCTCTTGAAGCAAATGCGCGAGGAACGGGACAAGCTCTGGCCAGATTCAGACTCCGACCCGCTCCTCTAGGGAAGCTCAAGCGTACACTCCGCCCCACCATGGCCACCGCCACCGCCCACACCCGCCCGAGCCCAGGCAAGCTCAGCCATTTTGGCAAGTGGGTGAGCCTCTCTGCACTCATCGGCGTGCTCGGAGGCCTAGCAGCCGTCGTATTCAAATCGATGACCGAGCTGGCCAAGGAGCACCTTTTTGTGCGCTTGACCGGCGTCCAAGGCGAAGGCCTCGCTACGGCCGGCCCCCATTGGCTCTGGGTCTTACTTGTGCCCGCAGCGGGTGGCGCCCTCGTTGGCTGGCTCATTCAATCCTACGCTCCCGAAGCGGAGGGGCACGGGACCGACTCTGTGATTCGCGCCTACCACCGCATGAAAGGTGTGGTCCGCAAGCGCGTCATCGCACTCAAGGCAATTACGGCAGCGTTGACCATCGGCACCGGAGGATCGGCCGGTCAAGAAGGCCCAGTGGCCCAGGTAGGCGCGGGCATTGGCTCCAGCATCTCAAATGCTTTTGGCCTCTCAGACCGTGACCGCCGCCTCTTCCTGCTATCGGGAGCTTCAGCCGGCGTGGGTGCCATGTTCTGCTCACCTCTCGGCGGTGCCCTTTTCGCTCCCGAGGTACTCTACCGACGCGACGACTTAGAAGGTGATGCACTCGTACCCTGCATCATGTCCTCCATTTTTGCCTACGCAACATTCACCGCCATTTCCGGTGTCCACCGCGTGGTCGAGATCCCAGACGAGGTCTTTAGCCAGCTGCGCTTCCAAGAGCCGCGTGAACTGCTGGTCTACTTGCTCCTCGGCGTAGTCTGCACCTTCGCCGGCTGGCTCTACACCAAGGTCTTCTACGGAATCGAACAGGCCGCTGGACAAGTCAAGGCCATTCCCAAGGCACTGAAGCCGGCACTCGGGGGTCTGCTTCTTGGAGTGACGGCACTCGCTGTGGCACCGTTCGCCCAAGGCGAGGGCGTTTTCTTTGGCGGCTATGGGCTGATTGGCTCGGCCATCTCAGGCGAACTAGCCCTCTCTGCATTGCTCGTCCTAGCCCTCGCCAAGATTCTCGCAACATCATTCACGATTTCCAGCGGCGGATCAGGCGGCGTGTTTGCTCCAGCCCTCGCCATCGGCGCCCTGCTCGGGGCTGCGGTCGGACAGTTCGCCCACGAACTGTTTCCCACCCTGGTTCAGCACCCCGCAGCCTTTGCACTCGTGGGCATGGGTGGATTCTTTGCGGGGGTGGCCAAGGTCCCGATTGCCTCAGTCGTGATGGTCTCGGAAATGACTGGCGGTTACGACCTCCTCGCCCCGCTGATGCTCGTCGCGGTGGTGCACCTGATGCTCTCTAGGGGCTGGACCATGTACCGAGCACAGGTCACACGCCAAATCGATTCTCCTGCACATGTCGGCGAATTTGTGATCGATGTGCTCCAGAGCATGAAGGTCAGCGATGTTCTCAAGGACGTGCGCCCTCCCCGACTCATTCATGAAGATGTGACCCTGCGCGGAGCCATGAAGATTGTGGCCGATTCCCACGAGACCCATTTCCCAGTCGTAGATGATGAGGATGCACTGGTGGGGATTTTTTCCCTGACCGACTTACGCCGTATTTTCCTCGAGGAAGCCGTGGGTGATTTCGTCATCGTGCGAGACTTCATGATCGACCAGGTGGTAACCGTCACCCTTGAGGACAGCCTGCACGACGTGCAGCGTCTCATGACGCGTCGGGGAGTCAATGCCATCCCTGTCGTGGACACCGAGGACCGCCGACGCGTACTCGCATTGCTCGAACGCAACTCCATCGGCACTGCCTATAACGAAGAACTCAGGCGACTCAAGGATGGAGCTAGCCGCTAGGCCCCCAAGTGCCCCCTGATTACCCCCAGTGGGGTTTCGCGACCCTCACGTTTACGGTAGATTCTAGCGCCCCTTTTCGCGGGACACCCTGTCTCAGCCACCCTGTCACCCTCCAATCATGTACGACCCCGCCCTTGTCCAGCCCTTTCGCGACGAAGTCACCTCTCTGGGAGTCGCTGAACTCCTGACTCCCACCGATGTGGATGACGCCCTGCGAAAGCCTGGGACAACGCTGGTGTTCGTCAATTCCGTGTGCGGCTGTGCCGCAGGCAGCGCTCGCCCCGGGCTGCGTATGTCCCTCGATGGCGAGTCCAAGCCAGACCATGTGGTCACCGTGTTTGCCGGCATGGAAAAAGACGCCACGAACCGGGCTCGCGAGTACTTCGCTCCCTACCGCCCCAGCAGCCCACAGATTGCCCTCATGAAGGACGGCCAGTTGGTCAAGATGTTTCAGCGCCAAGACATCGAAGGCAACGACGCCCACAGCGTGAGCGACTCCCTCAAAGCCGCCTACCAAGAGCACTGTTAGGCCCCGTGGCGCGGGCTATCCTCACCCGCGAGGACAGGGTAGGATCCCCCCACGAGCGGGAGTGGCGGAATTGGTAGACGCGCAGGATTTAGGATCCTGTGGCTTCGGTCGTGGGGGTTCAAGTCCCCCCTCCCGCACCACCACGGCAGGAAGCCGAGAGTAATTACTGGCCTTTCCATGCTGGAGCGCGAGGGGCCTAACCCGCTAGGCTCGGGGCATGCCACCGCTTCCCACGCAGTCGCAACACGCGCTTGTCGACTGGCTGCAGTCCAACGCGGGCCTAGAACCGAGTCCACTCAATGCGGGCCTCGTGGTGATCGCATCCCTCGTGGCGGGCAAAGTGATCCACTTTGTCATCAGCATCACCCTCCACGCTTGGACGAAGCGGACGCAGACGACCCTTGATGATGCAGTCGTCGCCAAGCTGCAGCCGCCGATCGTGCTCTCGGTGCTCATCTACGGCCTCCACATCGCCTCCCTGCTCCTGCAGCTCGCGCCAGATTCCCGGGACACCACGAGCCACATCCTGCAGACATTGACCACACTCGTGTGGTTCGGGTTCTTGCTTGGGCTCTCCCGGCTATTACTCCAGCACGCCAGCGCCAACCCCGAGCGCTACAAGCTAGTCGAATCGCGCACCTTCCCCCTGCTTGAAAACTGCCTGCGCATATTTATCGTCGGTGGTGGAGTCTACTTCCTGCTCCAGATCTGGAGCATCGACATGACCGGCTGGTTGACCAGCGCGGGCATCGCTGGCGTGGCCATCGGCTTTGCAGCCAAGGACACACTCTCCAATCTTTTTGCCGGCGTGTTTATCGTGGCGGATGCCCCCTACCGCATTGGCGATTATATCGTGCTGGACGGCAGCACCCGCGGCCAGGTGATCAACATCGGCCTCAGGAGCACACGTGTCCTTACCCGTGATGATGTGGAAATCACAATCCCAAACTCAGTCATCGGCGGTTCGCAAATCACCAATCAAAGCGGAGGAGGCTCAACGCGCATGCGCGTGCGGGTCAAGGTCTCGGTGGGATACGACAGCGACATTGACCAAGTGCGCCGAATCCTCAATGGTATCGCTGCCGACGAGGGGGGCGTGTGTGAAACTCCCGCCCCGCGAGTCCGATTCCGGCGCTTTGGGGCCGATGGACTGGACTTTGAATTGCTCGTCTGGGTGCGCGACCCCAGCCAACGTGGGCGCACCCTCGACACGCTCAACACGGCCATCCTCCTAGGCTTCCGCCAGGCAGGGATTGAAATCCCCTTCCCCAAGCGCGACGTGTACCTACGGAGCTCAGGCGTTGGCGCGGTACCAGGCCAGCTCAGCGAGTGACGCCTGGGCGTCATAGTACGCGTCATGGGCGGAAGATCCTGCTAAGTCAGCTTCCGGGAAAACCGCCCGAAGCTCCGGAGCCTTACCCTTATCCAGCTCGGCTCCGGCCCCCCCGCGGCGTGCGCGCCATTCGGTCTTGATCGAACTCACATCCAGAAGGCGGTAATGCAGTTGACTTGAAAACTGGGGGAGGTCGCGACGCACGAAGAACCAGTCTGCGTGAATCGAATTCCCTGCCATGATGGGGCGTTCCTTGATGTTTCCCGCGGGTTCACCCACCACCGCCGCCAAGTAGGTCATCAGAAAACCGTCCGCATCGGCCACCGAATAGGAACTCGCCCGACAGCTCTCCACAACGGCGGGCATATTCTCGGCGATGAATGCACCGGGCACCCAACCCTCCGGCGGTGCGATGTACGCGCTGATCCCATTCGTGCGCAGAATGCCTGCGGGCAAGTCACAAGCTCCGGTCGGCTTCATGGGCACAAGATCAGGGCCGGTGACCACCAAGGCCACTTGCAGGAGGCTGGCACTGTCTAGCTCGAGGGAAGTGAATTCAGTATCAAACCAGCAGAAGATTGGATCGGGCGGGGTGACCATGAACTCAGGGCGAGGGGGTTCGGCAAAAAGGGACAAGTGACCGGGCCACCATACGGAGCCCCGTCCCTAGAATCCACGCTTCTCGGGCTCGGACATGAGGGGTACGAGCCGACGGGATCCCACAGGTTCGCCGCCCATGAAGTCCAATTCCCAACTGGGATTGCCCTCCCGGTCCCAAGCTTTGAGGGTTCCCTCTAGCTTGCCGCGACGATACTGACCCTGTTGACGCACGCGCCCTGACGGGTGGTAAAGAACCTGAAGCCCCTCTTGGCGCCCACTAGCGTAGAGCCCCTCACTGAAAAGCTGGCCTTGTTCGTCCCACCGGCGGCGTAGCCCTTCAAGGGCGCCGGCCTGCTGGTGGTTCTCCTCACGCAGAACCCCGTTTTCATCCCATAGTCGTTGGGGCCCCTGGGCGAGACCCTGCTCGAAGTACTCCTCGCTCAAAAGCACGCCCTCTGGGTTCCACGTGCGGTGACACCCAACCCGCAAACCTCGACTGAATTCGCCCCGGTGGGCCAGCTGGCCATTCCCATGCCAAGTGCGGTGATCTCCCTCCTCACGCCCCTCTTGGAAGCGCCCCCGCTGGCTGGGCTGTCCATTCACATGCCAAAAGGTCCACTGACCCGTACGGCGGCCTCCCATGAAATGCCCGACGCTTTCCGTTGTGCCGTCGGGCCGCCAGTGGGTCCAGCGCCCCGTACGGCCCGAAGCCGGGATGCGCGTAGAGTCCTCCAGCAGTTGATCGGATTGTGGAAGAGCGCCGCGAGCGTACGATCCCCGGGCTTGGGTCTGCCCATTGGAGTAGTAGAAGGTCCAACGCCCTTCGGCTGCACGAACCCCACTGTCGTAACGGCCCACGGTGCCCTCAAACCTGGGAGAAGGGTCTCCATTGTTTTCCCCCTGCCAACTTTGGTTGGAGGGATAGCTCACGAGGCAAGACTCCAATTGTGGGCCAGGTTTTCCGGGGAAGGCTATGCAGGCCAGGACGAGGGCAAGGGCTGTCAGCGCGGGCGCATGGGGGCGGGTTTGGGCAGTAGATCGGTGCATTGGATCGTGGGCGGGGCACTGGGGCCCTATCGGCCTCTCCCTGTATCGTCTTGGCTACGCCCTGACTGGGGTATAAAGCTCAATGCCACCCCCCCAACCCCCAGTACAGGCCCAGCACAGGCCCAGATTCGGGACCGAAGGCACCTGTTGAGCTCCCTAGGACACAACCGGCCCGGTCCGTGCGGAGCAGCGTCTCCCAGACGTCCTACCCGGAGCTCCAACCGGGCTGCGAGGGTCCGACCCAGTGGTCGGTCCCCTACCGGCGCAGGCCGAAGGTCAATTCAACCTCGCGCACATCATCGCGCATCTGCACTTTCAATCGCACCGTATCTCCGGGGAGCTTGCTTTCAAACACGGCCTGTAAGTCAGCTCGGCCCATCACCGGCTGCCCATCAACCCCCACAATCACATCCCCGATTCCGACCCATCCAGGCTTGACCGTAGCGTGCTGCAATCCAGCCTTGTCCGCCGGACCGCCCACGCTCACTTCGACAATGACAACTCCCGCTTTGGGTGCGCCTTCGCCGATGCGCTCAAAGCTATTTGCGCTGAATTCATCGGACCCTAAGACAAGTCCAACCTCCGGCCACAATTCAAACCCCCATTCAAGGATTCGCGGAACCCGCTCGGCCACCTGATCAGAGGGGATGGCGAACCCCACGCCCGCATTCGTCTGCGAGGAACCATGGATCGCCGTGATCAGGCCAACGAGATCACCGTTGGAATTGAGCAGTGCCCCGCCGGAGTTGCCAGGGTTGATCGCAGCATCCGTTTGGATCATGCCCTCCAAGACGACATCGTCGTATCCCCGGATGCGGCGACCGAGGCCGCTGATCACCCCCGCGGTCAGGGTCCACTCCAACCCGAAGGGCGAGCCTATGGCGAAGGCATCCTGGCCCACCACCACCTGTTCAGAGTGACCCAATGGAATGGGAACGAGATCCTCAGGCGGTGCTGCAATCGCCAAGACTGCTAAGTCGAGGCTCGGCTCAAAGCCCACGAGGATGGCCTCCCACACTGACCCATCCGCAAGGGTCACAGCTGCCCCTGCGTGGGTATCGACCACGTGCATATTTGTGACGATGACGCCACGCTTGTTCCACACCACTCCCGAGCCTGATCCCGAAGCACTGACTCCATCCTCGGGGGCCTTGCGCATTGGTGAGACTTCTTGCCCGGCCCACCGCACGTGCACGACCGACTGTGAAGCGCGCTGAAACAGTTTGGCCCGCAAGACTTCATCTGCTCCCGCTGCCCCAACCGGTCCGCCTCCGCGCACCACAAGAAACCCCAGCAGCACCGTAATACACGTCCCGAAGAAAACGACTAACGCCAACTGAGCGGGGTGGGATGCGGAGGGGGACATGCTTCCAAGGATACGGCCATCCGACCCGAAGGGAAATGTGCACTGTCCGGAGTTAGCATTCAGAACCCTCCCGCCGGGCCGAATCCAAAACCATCAAGCCTCATCCCGTTCGCTCAATCCAATGATTGAGCAGATTCTGGGCTAGAATCTGACACGCAAGGAACAGAAGGCTATCTTGCTCACCCAGATTGCCCGCCATGTCGATTCGCCGTCAAGAACTGTCCACACTGGTGCGGCTAGCCATTCCCCTGTCATTGACCCACCTAGGGTCGATGCTGATGGGCACAGTGGACACGGCGATGGTCGGTCACCTCGATGACGCCCCCACCCTCGCGGCAGCCGCACTAGGCAACGTCTGGATCTCAGGGACGATTTTAGTCGGCATGGGAGTCATGTTTGGCCTCGACCCTGTGGTCACGCAGGCCCACGGTGCGGGCCGAGGAGAACGCGCGGGACGTGCACTGCAGGGGGGCGTATTGCTAGCAATCATCCTGGGCTCCGTGATCTCGTTCCTGTGGACACGTACCGAAAGCGTGCTGCTGATGTTTGGACAAGCGCCCGATCTCGTTCGCATGGCATCGGACTACACGCGCGTGCAGACCTTCTCTGCACCCCTGTTTCTCATCTTCACGGCCCTGCGCCAGTTCCTGCAGGGCCGCAGTATCCTGGCCCCGGCGTTGTGGGTCACCGCCATCGCCAACCTCCTCAACGTCGTACTCAATTGGGCCCTCATCTTTGGACACCTCGGATCGCCGGCCCTCGGCCTTCAGGGTGCCGGTCTCGCCAGCGGACTCACCCGCGGCATGATGCTGTTCTTGCTACTCGCAATCGTCTTGCGGAAGCAACTACACAGGGGTGCATGGGTTCCCTGGGGCTTGCAGTCCTTCCATCCTGATTCATGGGCTGACACCCTGCGGCACGGCCTTGCGGTTAGCTTGCACCTGTCCTTGGAAATCTGGGCCTTCAGCTACGCGACTCTCATGGCGGGCAAACTCGGGTCACTCGCTACAGCCAGTCACTCCATCGTCATGAATATGGCAAGCCTCACGTTCATGATTCCCCTGGGCATTTCAGCCGCAGCAGTGACCCGCGTCGGCAATTTGATCGGAGCTGGACAGCGGCCTCGGGCCCAAACGGCTGCGTGGGTTGCATTGGGTATGGGAGCGACGGTAATGGCCCTGTGCGGTGGCACCATGTTTGTCCTGAGAGACAGCTTGCCGCAGCTTTACACCAATCAGGAAGAGGTCATCGCGATCTGCGCGACCATTCTACCCATCGCCGCAGCATTCCAGCTCTTTGATGGGACTCAGGTTGTGGGTAGCGGGATCCTGCGTGGAATGGGGCGGACACTTCCCGCCGCGGGCATGAACCTCGTGGGTTACTGGGTTCTCGCACTACCGCTAGCCCATCACATGGCATTCGATCGAGGCATGGGCCTGCGGGGGATCTGGTGCGGCCTAGGCATCGCCCTTGCCATTGTCGCCTTCAGCATGCTGGTCTTTGTATCCCTGCGGGGCCCAAGCCACGACCACACGCGCGTCCTCGGGCCCAAGGCGTAGCGGGATTGACTTCCCCATAATTCCGATTCGGCAGGCACCTCCGGCCGCAGGAGTTCACGCACGGCGCATGAAGCTCAAGTCTCCAAGATCCGCCGTGAAACCCCACTGTTCGTAAAACGGAACAAGATCAGACGGGCACTGGAGTTGAAAGCGGCGGATCTCCTTGAGGTCTGGATGTCCAAGGGCGGCATCCATGAGTCGTCTTCCCAGTCCAGAGCCACGCCAACTGGGAGCTACGACGACGTCCATCAAGACTGCCGTGAAAGCGCCATCGGATAACACCCGGGCGAAGCCTGCGAGGATTCCCTCCTCATCGACGAGCACCAGATTGAGCGCACTCCCCGCCAACATTCGCTGAACCTCATCGAGGGAACACCCCCGAGACCAAGGCTCACTCTGGTACAGACGCCACAGGGAATCCTCAAGGGCGGGCGTGAGGGTCTCGCTCAGGGTGAACTTCATGGGTGCAGGATGGTATGCAATCGCACCGAAGTGAAGCAGATTCCAAGGATGGGCACTCCTCGCCTCCTGAAATGTCGTCGCCCCCCCGGCGACGAATCACCGAGGGGGCGAAGGCTGAGGGCAAGCCTGAGTCGATTCAAAACTCGAACCCAGAGCTCCCACCCAAAGGAATCAGGGCATCAGATCTTGATGCCGATCAGCTTGATGTCATCCACATCGCCGCGCTCTTTGCCCTGACTGCCCACGGAGCGGAAACGAACCTGGAAAGCAGAGTTGTTGTCTGCCCCGGCGGGAAGCTCAATGAAGCGGCCATTCCATTTCTTGGCGGTGACGCTCTCCACTGAATTCCACGAGCTTCCGTCAAACCACTCCACCTCCAGACTCTCGCCTGAGTCGTAGTTTTTGGAACGGTGGCTAACCAACAGTGCCACCTGTTTGTAATTGGCCGTACTCACGGCGCGCTGGATGTGACCATCGCGTCGCACACGCGCCCCGAAGTTTCCCGTATCGCCGGCCTTTGTCTTGATCTTGGCGCGCTGGGTCGTCCATCCACCTGCCGAAAAATTTCCACTCTCAAAATCATCTTCGAAGAGGGTCTGGTAGGTGTAGATCAGTTGCATCGTTCGCTCGACATCGATGCGTCCATACCCGAAGGTGCTGTCCTCACCGGTGGCTCCAATGTCATCGCAGCCATAGCGCAGGATGTACTCGGCCTCATCGGGAGTCAGTGTCGGGTCAGCTGAAAAAATCAGCCCCACGAGCCCGGCTACAAGAGGCGTTGCAAAACTCGTCCCAGAAGCAGAACCGTAGCCCCCGGTGAATGTAGTGCTGTAGATGCTGCTGCCTGGGGCGAACAGGTCGATATAATTGCCGTAGCTGGAGAAGCTGGATCGATTGTCACCACTGTCTGTGGAACCGACCATGATGGCGCCATCGTCACGGTTTCCGCTGTAATTGTTGCTGTTATTGTCTGCCGCCCAGATCAAGAGCGCACCTTGGGTTCGTAGATAGTCACCTGTGGTGCTCACCGACGACGAAGTCCCGCCGCTGTAGCTCACGCTGGCCACGCGATCCCCGGTATTGGCGGCCACGGTGGCGGCGTGGGTTAGGGTCGAAATCGAGCTACTGCCGCCACTCGAATTGGACACTCGCATCATGCGAGGTGAAAGGCGCCAGCCCGTGCCGACCACGCCCTTATTATTGTTGCCTTTCGCTGCAGCACAGCCGGTCGTCATGGTGCCATGTCCGTTGATGTCGTTGACTTGGCCCCCAGCAGATTCCCACTTCTTGTCGACTGCGTTGTATCCCTCCACCCGGTGGACTTTTAGGTCAACGTGATTGAGCAACACTCCCGTGTCGCAAATCGCCACCACGACCGATGTATCACCGGTCTCAAGGTCCCAACCTGCACAAGAGTTCATGCGGTTGGCATTGTGGTGCCACTGACTTCCAAAATTGGAATCATTGGGGCATCCGATGGGGAAGACGCGCCAGTCAGGCTCGACGTATTCGAAATTCCCGGAGGCCATGAGCTCCTGGGCTACGGCGTTCTCCGCACCCAAGCCCACATCGATGATGTACTCATCGGTGAACTCTGAATAATCCACCAAGGGGTAAGCTTGCAGGGCCGCATCAGCTTCACGCGCACGCCGGCGTACCTCTTGGCGACTCATGGAATACTCCATGGCCTTGCTCGCCTGGAGGGGGCGCGCAATCATGTGCCCGGTGAACTCCATGCTGCCGACATGCTCGACAAACTCGGGTGCCGATTGGCGTTCTTGAGACCAAGCCGATGTAGAAAAAACGCATGCCGTAACTAGCGCGGCAGTGGGAAGACAAAGAGAGTTCATGGGAGTCCGTTCGACCGTGTGGACGTTGAGAGATGTGAGATAGAAAGGTCGCGGCACAAATGCCGCACAGGCCAGGGCCCGACCTAACGAGTACCCTAGATTAGAAGGTTCGAGGGCGTGACGGGTTCCCTCCAATTACGATGAATCGTGCCCGCGAGGCACGGAGGGCAACCTTTGTGGCTCCTAGTCCCCTTCCGGGACCCCCGCATAGCCCATGGCCTTGAGCTCTTGATAGCGTTCTCCATCCATCTGCACGGTCGGTCGCTCCCTCGCAGACTGCGTACCCTCCAGAGCTTCGCGGACCGAGGCCAACATTCTATGCATTTGGAAGAAGTCGCTCCTGTTACAGAGGACTTGCTCAGCAGGATCCTTGTCTAAGTTGTAAAGCTCGTGCTTACCATCGGATGAGACAATGAGCTTGTACGGCCCCTCATAGAACACAGTTCGAACCCGCCGGAATCGCGCACCCACGTCAGGGTGCAGAATGTCAGGCAATCGTGAGTAGTGATTCTCTGCGAGGGCGAGCCCTTGTCCCGGCCGTAATGGAAAGTCCTGCCCCAGGCGAGCATTCAAGTCGGTGGACATCCCGTCGAGAATGAGTGCCGGCAGGTGCGAACTCAACGCGCGCTCTTCCCGCACCTCACCCACCACCTGTCCGGGGTATTTGATCACGAGGGGGACCGCAAGGGCCTGTTCATACACGTCTTTGGAGTGCTCTACCAATCCGTGCTCGCCGAAGTATTCCCCATGGTCGGAAACAACGACCAAGAGTAAATCATCCCATACCTTGCGTTCCCGGAGACCGGCAAAGAGCGGACCGAGGGCTAGGTCCAGGTTCCGCACGGAACGGTTGTACTGGGCTTCCACTGCAACGGCCAATTCCCCCGGCTCCTCGCCCCTTACGATCACCTGTTGGTATAGCTGGTTGAGGAGGTCCGATGAGTAGGCGCTGGCTTGATCGAACACATCTTCCCCAGGGAGTGGCTCGACGTTATAGGGCCGATGCGTGTCCATGAAGTTCACGAAGAGAGTCCAGGGCCGGGCCGCCTCCTGTTCATCGATCCACTCTAGGGCCTGCTTGCACAGACGCGGGGCGCGCTCCCGGCTGATGCGCCAACGATCGAATCCTTGGTTGAGGCCAAATTCCGATTTGAGGTACACCGCGTTTGAGACGATCCCTCCCGTCGCATAGCCCTCCTCACGCAAGGCTTCGGCAAGGGTCCATTGATCCTCTTCAAGAATGAAACAGTTGTCCACCTGCATATCATCGACCTCAAAGGAATAGGCCCCGTGTTGGCTCGGGTTCTTTCCGGTGAACATGGACGCATGGCTGGGAACGGTCCACGGCGAGCTGGCCGAGAAGTTCTCCCAGCGAGTTGCCTCACTGGCCAGTTGATCCAGGTTGGGGGTCAAATCCCCTTGGCCCCCGTAGCACCCCAAGCGGTCAGCCCGCAGGGTGTCCATGCACAGAATCAGGACATTGGGCGGTGCTCCATCCCCGGGGGAACAAGCGGCCAAAATGGTGAGAAGAAGGATCGATCTCATGGTGGGCAAGTGTAGCGTACGCAGCTTTGCAGTACTGCGTTGGGCCCAGGCCGCCGATCTGCCATGCTAACTCGCCAACCCGTGTCCCTTGGCTGCGTAGCCTCCTTGTGATTCCCAACTACCCCGTGCACGCCTCACTCAACAATCCGAAGTCCTGCCACCCATTCCGGAGGGGATGTGCTTTGGGCCTGCTGTTCCTTGGCTTGAGTTGCGGTACCCCTGCTCCCTCCGACCCCGCCATCCGTCGGCTGCTCGTGATTGGCTGGGACGGTGCGACCTTCGACCTGATTGACCCGCTCATCAGTGCAGGCCGCATGCCCGTGCTTGGCAGCCTAATCGAGCGGGGCCAGAGTGCTTGGTTGGAATCGTCCCGCGTCCCAATCTCATCAGCGGCATGGGTCGGCGCGTGCACAGGCCAACATCCTGGCGAGACGGGGGTCTATGATTTTTTTGAACGTCAGCCCGACAGCTACGAAGTCGAGGTGATTGATGCCCGTAGCAACCTCTGCCCACCCATCTGGCGCATCCTGAGCGGGCGGGGCCGCAGGGTGAACATCCTCGGAGTGCCCATCACCTGGCCCCCCGAGCCCGTCAATGGCCGGCTCGCCTCGGGGATGCTGGCTCCCCCCGCAGAGACCTGGGCATTCCCGGCCGAGTACACCGACACTCTACGGGACAAGGGACTCTTACCTGATGTCGGCGTATGGACAAAGGTCCGCAGCCTTGCCCCGGATGAGATGCTCGAGCGCATCCATGAGCAACTTGCAATCAAAGCAGAGGTAAGCCTCGATTTGATTCGAGAACCCGATTGGGATTATTCCATGATCGTGTTTAAAAGCCTCGACGTACTCTCCCACCAACGCTACGACGGCAAGCACGATGGAGTGATTGCTGACCTGCTTGTACGTCTCGATACATTGCTGGGCGAGATGATCACGGCAGCGGGCCCCGACACAGATGTCATCGTGATGAGCGACCACGGTTTTGGTTCGTTTCCCTATACCCTGAATCTCTATCCTTGGTTGGTGCAGGCCGGGTTCGCGAGCGAGCAAGGAGAGAATCCCTCCCAAGCTCCCGGGTTTGCGCCCTTGGTGGTCTACGAGGCCCAGTCAGAGAGTCACCGTCTCGAGCGGCTCGACCTAAAGCGAACCCGTGTACTGGCAAGCAACACCGAGTGCGAGGGCAATTTCGGCAGCTTGCGCCTCAACCTCGTCGGCCGGGAACCCACGGGCTGCGTCCAGCCTGAAGATGCCGAAGCACTCCTCAACGACCTAGAAAAGGCACTGCGCGCAATCATAGTAGCGGGAGAACCCCTAGTCACCTCAGTCTGGCGGGGAAGCGAACTCTATCCGGGACCAGCGAACGCTTGCGTGCCTGACTTGGTATTCGAAACACGCGCCGATTGGCAGGTTGTCGCCACGGCCCAGGGGGCGGCCCTCACTGAACACTCCCAGCCCAGACCCAATCATCGCCTGCAGGGAATCTTTGCCGCGGCGGGACCTAGTATTCAGCCAAGTCCCAAACGCCACCATTGGAGCGTCTTTGATCTAACTCCCACAGCATTGCACCTCTTGGACCAACCACTGTTTGATGAAATGAGCGGGCGAGCGCATTCAGAGCTTCTGCGTGAGGAACGGGCTGTTCGAAGCATGCCCCGCGGCGACGATGCCACCCTGCGACCCGCTAGCGAAGCGTGGATTGAACTCACCGACGAACAGCGCGAGGCTCAACTCGAGCAACTCAAGGCGCTCGGTTATGCAGAGGGTGATGAAGAATGACACAGGCCCCGGATCCCGCAACACCCAGCAGGAATGAAACGGCTTGGGTGGCCGCGATTCTCACTGCCATCGTGTTCGGTGTGTACTGGCCCCTCTTCGACCTAGCCCTGCTCGGATGGGACACATGGCCCATGATTCTCACGGCCCGAGTTGAGAGTTGGTCAGGATTCATTGGCTGCATAAGTGAATCCTTGATGGATGGGCGTTATCCCCACGGAGAATACTACCGGCCCATCACGAATCTCACCTTCGCCCTCAACTACGCCATAGGCGGCCTGGAGAGCACCGCTTACCACGTCACGGACCTTGCCATCCTCCTTGCCAACACACTCTTGATCGCCAGGTTGGCCCAACTGTTCTGCCGAGGAATCTCAAGCCAAGTCCAACGAGGGCTCATGGCGCTCCTAGCTGGAGCGCTCTTTGCATTGCACCCATTGCAACTCGAGTTGCTCCCCGCGCCACCCCGCAGAGCCGACACGCTGGCGCTCTTTTTCACACTCACTTGCCTACTGCTGCAATATCGGAAGAGCCAAGCCCCAGGGCAATCCGTAGCTCGCAGGGTCGCATCCGGGTTAGTGGCCTTCCTCGCCATCGGCTCGAAAGAAACCGGAGCCATAGTCCTTCCCATTGTATTGAGCTGGCATCTTTGCCTCGCAGGTACCCAGGGCACTTGGGGACCTAGGATTCGATTAGCTTGGACCCAGTCCTTGCCTGTGTTCATCGGTGTGTGCCTGTTCTTTGTCCTTCGGTGGATCATCCTAGGCGGCATCGGTGGACCCTCCTCCCTCGGGCCGGAGCCCATGGATACCGCCGCACTCGTCACTTCCTTGGCGAGTCGTTCCCTTCTACCTTGGGGCCTCTCTGGAAGCCCGTTCGGGCTCCTGCCTGATCTCAGCATAGGTCTATGGGCCGGTGGCCTGTCCATCTGCCTAGCTGCAGGGCTATTCCTTGCAAGCCAACAGAGCGCCCGGAATCCAATCCCAGCCTCGCCTTGGGATGAACCCACGCTCGCTTTTTTTGCGCTGTGGATTGCAGCCGGCTTCGCCCTCACCTTGATGGCTGAACAGATGCGCGATTGGTACGCCCTCTTGCTGCTCGCCCCAATCTGCTTGCTCGTCGCGGGCGGATGTTTGTCCCTGAATCAGCGCAGGCCACTCGCAGGTAGAATCCTGTTGCTCGTTTGTCCTGCTTTAGCAGGAACCTGGGTGATCCAAAGCTGGCCGCTCCAACCCACCCCCAGACTCGATGCAATCAGTGAGCTTTCCCGGCAAGACCTGCGACGCCTTGAAGAAGTCGTTTCCCGGCACCGAGAAGGTGAAGCGGTGCACCTAAACCCTTGGCACCCCATGTTGGAACCCGCAGCGCATGGGCATGGTGTGCGCAGCTTGTTCGCCACCTTCGACTATAGCCTACAAGCTTGGTGCGAGCTCCGTTGGCCAGAGCGCACAATCGAAGTGCGCAAACTATCCCCCCAACGTATGCAACCCGAACCTGGGATCCTGAGCATTCAACTCATCCCCGGTCCCGAGCCACCCTGGATTGATTAGCGCTCGACATGCAAGGGAACTAGCCTAGACACAGACGGCCCATCTTGGCAGTCGCATTGCTCGTCTCTGGACGAAGCTATGAAGCTATGGGGTCACCAGGAACACAATCTTTCCGGTAACATCGTACGGCTTAGAGCGGCGAACATTCCCCTCCAGACCTTCGTCAACTTCAGCGTAGGTCTGGGGCAAGGTGTCATCCCCGGCGGAGTCGTCTTCCAACCTGGCGAAACGTGGCACTTCCAAACCTGGTTCCGGGAGCTTGGATGGGGTTCCAACACTTCCTCCCCCATGACGATACTGTGGCGCTGAGGCGGAAGAGATGTGAACTGACCTGCTTCCCTGTGGTTTCTTCCTCTGCGTGTTCCTGCTCCTCACCGGGCCTGCTGACAACCTGCCTGTTTCCTGCCCCTCCGAAACCCTGTGGGGCCCCTTGGCTGCCTAGGCCTAGTGGCTAAGCCGTTTATCACATTGAACTTAGCAGTCCCCATTTTGAGGGAAACCATAGGGAAGCAGGTCAGTTCAGTAGGGATGGGAGACGTTCGACGTCAGCGGATCTGGGCCATGCGCCGATCAATACTGTGGAGGAGAGCAGGGGCAAGGTCCGCCGCACCTGCTAGAACAAAATATTCTCTAGCTTGACGCAAGCGAGTGAGGCCCCGTTCTACCTTTCCCTCGGCGAGGTCGAGTTCTGCCAACTCACGCAAGGCTTGGCCCACCCATTCGGCCTGGTTGGGGCCACGCTGGGCTTGATAGATCTGCTGCGTTCGACGGGCGATTTCATCCATCAGTTGACGCGCCTCTCCCAACCGCCCGACCAACCGCAGGGAGTGGCCTACCTGCCAATCCGCCACCATGCGATCATGAGAGTCTTTGCTGTCACTCAGTTCCTCCCTGCACTGCACAAAGGCCTCCAAGGACTGAAGAAAGTGTCCCCGCTCCTCCAAGAGCCAACCCAGCTGTCGCCAAAGAGCTGCAGAGAGCCCCCCGTCCCCCAGCTTCCGGGCATCCTGAAGGGCATCTCTACACCAGGCGAGCTGCTCGTCACCCTCGCTAATGACGGCGGCATAGTGGGCCACCTGCACAGCCCGAACATGGGCGTCGATTGATCGCGCTAACGCATGGGCTTGTTTGCATGTAGTCAGTGCCGTATTCATTTCCCCGCCCGCCGCCTGATAGGCAGCTTGGGCAAGCAGGACGCGAACATGCCCGTGGGGAGAGTCTGTATGGCTTCGCTCGACAGCGTTTTCCAACCAAACCCGTCCGTCCTCAGGTTGATCAAGAAGGAGATGGACATGGGCCACCTGTGCCGCAGCCTGTACAAACAGGTCTTCTGCCCCGCGAGTTTGGGCGCCGGCCGCCGCCAAGCGATAAGTCTCTAGGGCTTGTTCGTACTGGCGTGCATCAAAGGCTGCATCAGCCTCGCGCAAGAGGTCGAGGGGAGCCAGATCCGCACGGCTCGGATCGTTGACAGCGACACAAGCCGAGGAGAATCCCCAGAGGATTCCCAGCAGGAGGGTACGGTAGATCAGAGAATGCGGCATCCACTCACAATAGCTCCCCAGGGCCGAATGCTCGACTACTATCGAGCCCGTCTGCCCTCAAACGTGACCGCTGCCCTAGGCGCGCATTCCAGCGCGGGAGGATGGGCGCCGGCCCACTCTGCGGGGCATGACCCCGGCCAAGGATGCCGACGCATACCCCTTAGATGGCGCGATCACCGGTGAGCCCCCTAGGATCCGCCCAAACTAATGCTTGAGAAAGGAGACTTAGATCGAGAAAGTGGGCCTTCCCTGCGCCGATGAAAGTCCCCGTTCTTCCCCTTTTGGCCATACTCGCTCTTGGCTTACTTTGGGCCCTGTCTTCTGGCGGGCGGGGTGATGTGCATCCTCCACACCCAAGCGGGGAGTTCGCCCCTCGGGCAACTTGGAACAAGGCACGTATGCACCGGCCGAGTGAGCGGGGAGATACCCACCCCACTCATCCCGCGGTCAACCCTTCGACCGACAGCGACTCAGTAGATGACTCCTCACCGCCCAGGGAGCAAGGGATGGCGAGCCTAGATTTTGGTGGAACGGGTCGCGGCGGGTATCTTGCGCTGACCCTCAAGACCGAGGAGGGTCAGGTTCCCCTGGGAGGAGTGCGCGTTGTCGTGTACGACCCTCGGGGCTCGACGGCGACGAACAGCGCACCGCAAAGATGGACGCAAACGACGCACACCGATGGCCGTGCAAGTTTCAACCTCCCCGCCGAACGCGCCCTTCGGCTCTCCGTACGGGGGAGCGAACAAGGCAGAGAAAACGCAACGGTAGACCTCGATGCGTTTGCCCCAGGGGAGCGACGCAACATCACCCTCGACGTAGGACAGCCACCTGAGCGCTCATTGCGGGGGCAGATCGTCGATGGCGTCCATGGCAAACCCGTGCCGGGAGTCGAGCTGCGCTTGTTCTCCCAAAAGGGCGGGCGCAGCCCCCTACAACGACTGGATCGCTCGGCTCGCCCGGGTGCATGGAGTAACGCAGAGGGGCATTTCCAATTGCAATGGCCCGCAGGACAGGTCGCCTACGTGCAGATGCACGCCATTGGATACGGCCCCCTCTTTCTTGGGGTCGAAGAGCTCGCCGTGCTCGGACAGAGCCGAACGCCCATCGAGTTGGTACCCAGCGCACTCTTTGAAGTACAAGTCAGCGGGCGGACGGAACCCGGGGATCTCGTTCTTAGGATTCAATCCTCTGGGCAGGCGACAGATCCCGACCGGGCACACCCCCTGTGGGCCGGACCACTGGAGTGGGTCGCCAAGAATGGCCAGAGCTCACGGGCAAGGGTCCTCGGGCTTCCCAGCCGGACTCCCCTGATCATCAGCGTGACACGGGAAGACGTGGAGGTGTTTCGCAGTGAAAGCCCTATCGAGCTTGATCCCTCCGAACACCACATCCTGAACCTCTCTGGGGACCAAGACCGCAGGGTGAGCGGGGTCCTGCGCGATGGAAACGGCAAACCTGTGAGCGGGGTGGAGGTTTGGCTAGTCCGTGCCGAAACTCGCTCGCCCAAGGTGTTTAGGCTGGGCGAGACACGGCCCGCCGCCACCTCCAAGACCGATGCGGGCGGCCGCTACACATTCCACGAGCCTAAAGTCGGTGATTGGTGGGTGGGTCCTGCCCCTGGGATCTTCACCGACGCCTCTGCTGTAGCGCATCCGCCAGTGAGCCGGTGGGTTCACCTGCCTTCGGACCTGGACCACCTCGAATTGGACCTCACCTTGCAGGCCGGCGCATCCATGCGGGGCATCGTTCACAATGCCTCTGGGGAACCTGTGCCCCATGCCACACTTCACTACAGGGCAACACTCGCCAAGACGCACCTAACAACACAGTGCGACGCGCAGGGGCAATTCGATGCTGGGCCCATTCTGCCCGGTCTCTACGAGTTGTGGGTGCCCGCCGACTCTGGGGCAGGACACGGAGGCAGCGTTGCTCGCACGGTGTTCGTTCAACCTAGCGCACCTGCCCCTATCGAACTCACCGTTCACAAGGGTGCGTGGTTGCAGGTCCAGGCCTTAGCACCCCTGGGGGGCCCACCCCCGCGTCTCACACGCGCACTCATCACCCGACTTGAGCCGGCTCCACTCTTGGAGCGTGACCTGCGAGCCCCGTCCATTCTCAGCTCGAACGACCCAACACCGGGCTCCACAGCCTCCCTCCCTGCCCTCACGGAAGGTCGGGTTGAACTCAGCGAGTTGCAACCGGGTCCGTACGCAGTAGCCCTGTACTCAGCAGATGGGCAGGTGGGAATTGTGAAGCACCTAGCCCCGTCAATCCATCAAGGGCCCGCACGCGGACATGCACCCATGCAACCTGTCGCATGGCTCCTCCTCGAACACTTGGGCAACGCCCACGGCGCTCACTACCAGGTCCTTCTCGGCGATGTCATCGTTGGAAGCGGTAGCCTCAGTTGCGGTGCCCTGGCAGAAATCCCCGCCCCCCCTGGACAGCTATTCGTCGAGTGGGCCATCGAGGGCCAGCCCGTACGATCCCAGCGGGTCGAGGTCGTGGCCCACGGCCGAGCACGGGTGAATCTGTAGACGGGCATTCAAAGCGGGTGTCCTTTGAATTGGGGTGCCGCCAAAGAGTCAGTGGCCGCGAGTCACACTAGTTGGGCGGGGAGTGAGGGTCCGGACGATTCTGTGTTAGATCGTCTGCCGCCTCCTCAGGGGATTGCTCACCTGAACGAACCCGTGCTTCCGCTGCCTGGAGTCGTTGCACCATCCCCGGCTGGGAGCGAAACGACTCTACCAATCGCTCCTCGATTGCAGCCCACATCCACGAGCTACGCTGCAATTGCCTGCGTTCGTCAAGCAGCCCTGCAGCCTGCAGTGCTTGATGGTGCTCCTGGATCAAGTCCCACAGTTCTTCCAGCCCAGAACCAGTCTTGGCACTGACAGCCAGCGCCCTCGGTCGCCATGGTCCGCCCTCTGGTCGCGTGTAATGCAATGCCGCTGCATGGTCAGCCACCGAAGAACGAGCAAGCTCCACCCGATCACCATCCGCCTTGTTGACCGCAATGATATCGGCATGCTCCAAGATGCCCTTCTTGATGCCCTGCAGCTCATCCCCTGCACCCGGCAGGGTGAGAACCAAGAACAGATCAACCATGTTGGCAACCGCAGTCTCGGACTGCCCCACCCCCACGGTCTCCACAAGTATCACGTCAAAGCCGGCCGCCTCACACAATTGGGCGGCCTCACGCGTGCGCAGAGCAACGCCCCCGAGGGTCGCTGCGGAGGGGGACGGCCGAACAAACGCCCCTTGAGCTTGGGCCAAGGCTCCCATGCGGGACTTGTCCCCAAGGATCGATCCCCCGGACAGTGTGCTGGAAGGATCGACTGCGAGGACGGCAACGGTCATTCCCCGCTCGATCAGGAGCATTCCCAAGGCCTCGATCAAAGTCGATTTTCCGACGCCCGGAACACCACTGATTCCGATGCGCTGTGCGGTGTGGGCTTTGCTTGCGAGCCGCACAAGCAGCTCACGGCTCATCATGCGATCATTCGCACGACCGCTTTCCACCATCGTAATAGCCTTGGCCAGAAGCATACGGTCTCCCGCGAGGACGCCCGCTTCGAGCGTGTCTAGGACCGCAGAATCTGTCACGGTTTCGCGCCCCTGCCACCCTCTTCGAGAGCATCGAGCAGTTCATCCGCAGCATCGCAGATGACAGTCCCCGGGCCAAACACAGCCTTGGCCCCGGCTTCGATTAGATCCGGCACATCTTGGGGCGGGACTACACCGCCCACAACGACAAGGACATCCTCACGTCCAGCGGCGGCCAGTTCTGATTTGAGTGCGGGCACAAGAGTCTTATGCCCCGCCGCCAGGCTAGACACGCCCACCACGTGCACGTCGTTTTCCACGGCACTACGCGCTGTCTCAGCGGGAGTCTGAAAGAGGGAACCAATATCCACATCAAAACCGAGATCACTGAATGCCGTTGCGATCACCTTTTGTCCGCGGTCGTGCCCATCCTGGCCCATCTTGGCGAGCAAGATGCGCGGACGGCGGCCCGTCGCTTCTAGGAACTCCTCCACGCGCAGGCGTACGGCTCGCACAGTTTCATTCGATTCACCCATCTCCCCTGAGTATACCCCGGCCTGGGTGCGGGTTTGAGCTTGGTGTCGACCCCAAGCCTTTTCGAGTGCGAATGATATCTCTCCGACGGTCGCACAGGCCCGCACGGCACACACAGCTAGCTCAAGCAGATTGCCCCGCTCTGCACTAGGCCCCGTGGCGAGCGCACATCGGGTGAGGGCTTCCAAAGCAGCCTCGGTCGCCCCGGAGTCACGGTTCCGCCGGAGCACTTCCAGTCGCCGCACCTGAGTCTCACGTACCTCGCCAAGCTCCACGCTGCGTACTTCCAAGGCCTCGGCCTCCTGGCTGGCAAAACAATTCACACCAACAATCGCCTGGCGCCCAGAGTCAATGCGGGCTTGGGCGCGAGCAGCAGCTTCCTCAATGCGCAGTTTCGGACGCCCGGCTTCGATGGCCCGAGTCATGCCTCCCAATGCTTCGATCTCGTCCATGTGCTCTTCTGCTCGTTGGCAAAGGTCATGGGTCAGCCGCTCGACGAACCAACTCCCGCCCCAAGGGTCGATCACATCACAGGTACCGGACTCGAGCTGCAATTGCAGTTGAGTGTTTCGCGCAATTCGAGCGGACTCATCTGTGGGTAAGGCAAGCGCTTCATCCAGAGAATTCGTGTGCAGCGATTGAGTGCCCCCGTGCACCGCAGCCAGGGCCTCGATGGAGGTGCGCACGATGTTGTTGTGCGGGTCTTGGGCCGTGAGCGACCATCCAGAGGTCTGGCAGTGGGTCCGCAACATCAGAGACTTAGCCGACTTCGCTCCGAGAGACTTCATCCGTCTAGCCCACAGGAGGCGCGCGGCGCGCAACTTCGCCACCTCCATGAAATAGTCCATGCCAATTCCGAAGAAAAACGACAAGCGCGGCGCGAATTCATCCACAGCAAGACCGGCTTCCAAGCCCGCACGCACGTACTCGATGCCGTCGCTCAGGGTGTAAGCCAGTTCCAAGTCCGCGGTCGCACCAGCCTCCTGCATGTGATAACCCGAAATAGAAATCGAGTTGAACCGCGGCATGGTCTTGGACGTGTATTCAAAGATGTCCCGAACGATTCGCATCGACCCCTCTGGGGGGTAGATGTAGGTGTTGCGAACCATGAACTCCTTGAGAATGTCGTTTTGAATGGTTCCGCTGAGCTGCTCGGGAGAAACGCCCTGCTCTTCGGCGGCGACAATGTAGAGGGCCATGATGGGCAACACGGCGCCATTCATTGTCATGGACACACTCATCGAGTCGAGTGGGATGCCCTCGAACAGAATGCGCATGTCGGCAATGGAGTCGATGGCCACGCCGGCCATGCCCACGTCCCCGCTGACCCGTTCATGATCCGAGTCGTACCCCCGATGGGTGGCCAGGTCAAAGGCCACTGAGAGACCCTTTTGTCCGGCGGCGAGGTTGCGTCGATAGAACTCATTGGACTGCTCGGCCGTGGAAAAACCCGCGTATTGCCGCACGGTCCATGGCCGCCCTGCATACATGCTCGGGTAGGGGCCCCTCACAAAGGGTGCTGCACCTGGCAGGCTTCCCAGGTGTTCAAGAGAGTCTTGTTCAGGGCCGTAGATGGGATCGAGGTGAACCCCCTCGGGCGTTGCGGTCCCAGACCCACCGGTCCTCACAATCCCCGCCTCCGACCCGTGCGGCAGGTCTTCAAAGCGAATCGCTGAGTAGTCGGGGAGGGTCACGGGCACAGGGTACCCCCGATCCTCCCCAAGGGCGAGAGACCGTCACGAACACTCCCTCAACAGGATGGGAATCTGCAGGCATGTAGCCTGCGCCCTGCACTGATCCCGATTCAACACCACTGCCCCCGGCCCTGCTCGGGAGTGCAGGTGAGACACAGTGATTGGGCTCCAGATCACCCTCACCAAGACTCAAATGGCCGTTCAGGGAGAATAAGGTGAGCGCGCATCAAAACTGCCCAAGACCACCCCTAGCTGCTCGCTCAACGCAAGGCCAGTGTTGGGGCTCATTGGCCCCAGCTGCAATCAACGTCATCTTGCTGCGATTCACCCCTCAACGGGCAATCGGAATCAGCGCAACTTGCATAAATAGGCAGTGACCTCTTTGAGAACGTCTTCTCCCACCAATCCTTGGAGGATCTCCAATTGCCGTTCGGTACTGGTCGTATAACTGGGATCGAGATTCCAATACTCACCCAAGTCTTGATAGGTGCCACGAGCCCGGTCAGCCGCCAATTCACGCAGAAAGGTGCTCAAATGCTCGGTGTGCTTGCGTGCCAGAAAAGACGCAGCGCCGAACGCCAAGACAGCATCCTTGCGCACGAATCTCCTGCGTTGCAAGGCGAATAGATCTTCTGCGCCCAGAATGCCCTTGCGCCCCACAGCCTTGGCGTGATCCCTCGCGAGGCGGGGCCATGCCACATGCTCGACTGTGAACACAAACTCATCTCGCCAAGGAAAACACCAAATTCCATCACCCAAGCCCCACTCGGCCTCCCAACAGAGGCCAGACAAGAGCCACTGAGGGATTCTCCCGGCTCGCTGAAGCATCAACAAGTGGGTCAGGCGGTGAACCAGTTCATGCTGCGTGCTGTACTCTTCCAGAATGGCACCGCTTTCTAGATAAGCGGTCACCAAGGGAGTCGGCAAAGTGAAGCCCGAGAGTGCGCCGGCACCTCTCAACATAGGCTGAATGGCGGGCGCTGTCTGCGCGAGAGATCCCAAGAGTGATTCGAGGTGCGCACCTTTTTTTAGAATGAAGACAATCGGAATTGCCTCCCTTAGGGGATCGCCCAACCACCCCCACTCCTGGGATTCTTGTGCCCCATTTTCCTTCTGCCATAACTTGGGAAACTCCACAGGTTCTGGGATCCAAGAGTCCACCAATTCCAGAGTCTCCTTGACGAGGCCCAGCTCCTTCTTGACCTTCTTCCCACCTCGCTCACTGGCAAGGAGAACCCTGCCACTGGGGTCGAGAGTCAGGCTATAGCCCTGACTCTCCGCCCATGCCCCGCAGGAATCCACGCTCTTGCCCACAGCGGATGCCAGCTCTACGGGTAAATCGGAGAGGGTCCTTTTCTTGCCTTGATAGTAAAAGTCAAAGGCCGTTGCAGAGGCCCCCCTGCCGGAGTTGGAAACACCCCAGGCCCGCGGGTGGCCCGCAGGCCATGCATGGGTGCTGAATGAAAGAGCCACCAGAATCCCTAGACCAACACGAAGGGACTCCCACCTAATTGAGAGCATGGATGACGGAAAAACACGTCGAGCCAGACACGAACGGAACGCGAGTTGCATGGGAATTCAATCCTTCTTTGCGAGTAGAGCCTAGGCCAATCAGACCTAGGAACGGAGAATGCGATGGAGAGCCCGGGCCCTTGCATGGGGAAGAAAGGACCTGCTTGAATCTCATGCAAGATCAACCCACGCCGCCACGAGCAGGCAGCGCAATCATTCATCCCCGCGAGGAGCGGCGAGCACACACCAAAGACTAAGGGCTCACCCCTACACCGTCAACAAACACCACCGCCAGCCCCCAGCCAGCGGCTGTAGCGGGCCGCACTGCGGTCGGCCCTCCGCAAATGATGGACCGCGAGCTGGTTTAGCGCTGTAGCGTAGATCGGACAAGAACTCGAATCTGATCAGCCGTTGTTCGTACCCGAGGTACAGACCCCGTCCGTTCAGCGCTCAACTTCGACTCGGTCGGGAGCCAGTTGGCCACGGATGCTTGCTGCGAGGCCTCCAAACTCAGGCGCTCTGCCCAGGGTCAACTGCATGCCGTGCCGCAAGATGATCTCATTGGCGATAGAGAGCCCAAGCCCGCCTCCAGCAGGGTGACGAGTGCGTGCGGAGTCCGCTCGCCAGCGGCGCTCAGTGAGGTGCTTCAACTCGGCCTCAGGGATGCCGGGACCATCATCGAGGACACTCAGAACAAAACCCGGGCTTTGGACTGACAACGTGAGTGCAACCCGACCCGGCGCGTCTACATAGCGCACAGCGTTGTGAACCAGATTACCGAGGGCCTGCTCAAGTAATGTCATGTCCCCTAACACCCTGACAGGTTCGCCAGGAAGGACAGCCTCCAAGTCAACACCCTTCGCATGGGCCACTGGAAGATGGCGAGCGATCACCCGCTCACAAAGGTCTACGCAATCAACTGCATCTTGTCGAATTGCAACCCCCTCAGCTTCTAGGGTCGCAGCCGTCGATAGATTCTTGATGAGGGAGGTCGTGTATTGAGCCTCTTCCATGGCAGAACGAATCACATCTGCCTGATCGATCGAGGCATTCTGAGCGAGCCCCGCTAGGTATCCTTGCAAGACAGTCAATGGCAACATTACATCGTGAGTCGTGCCCTCTACGAATTCGCGCAAACTGCGTTCACGCTGTTCCAACAGATCCATGTGCGCCCTGCAGTGGCCTCCAGCCGCATTGAAGGCAACAGCAAGCTCGCTGATCTCATCATGGCCTTCCACCAAAATGGGTTCGGAGTAATGTGAAATGGCCGCCTCCTGCACACCCCGTGTCAGGCGGCGAGCCCTTGCAACAACAGTGCCGGCACTCAAGGTCAATGTCATGAGCATGACTGCAATGAGTAAGAGCCCGCCGAGCAACAACTCTTGATCCATGCCTGGATTCAATGGTCCCAGTTGGCGAGCCAGCACGAACGCACATGGGCTGTCCGGATCGTCAGACCATTCCATTCGAACCACCACTTCAAGGGCTTCTTGTGCAGCTTCAGATTGCACCTGGTTCACCACAGTTGCGCCAGCCTGCAGGCCCGTGATGAGTTCAGCAGCGAGTACAGGAGCGTTCGAGTTCTGGCTCTGAAAATCAGACCCATAAGCGAAAAACTCAACCGCTGGGCCCATGCGCATATGTGCCTTTTGACCCGGAGACTCACCTCGCATCATGGCCTGCATCCGTTCCTGGCGCTCTTCAAAGGTCGGCATTTGCATCCTGCGGGAAGCGTTTTCCCCGCCAAGGCCGAAGCCCCGCCCCGCACCATGTGCCTCGCCAGCTTCGTCACCGCTCGGTCCCTTCCCTCCCCCCATGAATCCTGACATGGGCGAGGGCATGGGCCAAGTGGTCGGCCAACGCTCACAGTCCTCGCGCCCGCCATTCAACATGCGCTGCACTGTAAGGCGAGTAAGAGCATCCACAGCTCCCGTGTGCGCCATTGAGGAGCGCGCCCAAGCGAGGCCTGCGATCAACGGAAGGGTCACCAACATCACAGTCAATGCCAATCGAGGTCGCAGTTTCACGCAGAGACCTCCAACCGATACCCGACACCCCAAACAGTTTCGAGGCTGCCAGACAGTGATCCAAGTTTCTTGCGTAATCGCGAAACATGCACATCGAGAGTGCGCCCCGTTCCCTCGTTCTCTGGGTTGAGGACGTGCTCCGCCAACCATCCCCTTTCAATGGCTGTGCCCGGGCGTAGGGCTAGGGCCAAGAGCAGATCAAACTCCGCTCGGGTCAGGTCCAGGTCCTCGTCAGCCACCGATGCCCTGCGTGCGCCTGGCTCCACCTTGAGCGTGCCCAATTCGATGACTCCATCCTCCTGGGCCAAGGGCCGGCGCAATCGTGCATGCACCCGCGCAAGCAGTTCCTCGGGCCAGAACGGCTTAGTGAGATAGTCATCAGCACCCAAATCAAGGGCGCGCACCTTGATGGCTGCGGAGTCCCTCGCGGACAGCATCAGCACGGGCACGTTGCAGCCCTGACTGCGATAGTGTTTGAGAAGATCCAGACCACTTGTACCGGGCAGCATGATGTCCAAGACGAGTAGCTGGAACTGGCTCGGATCCGCAACGAGCGCTTCATGACCGTGTTGGATCCATGAAACCTCAAACCCACCCGCCTGCAAGTACTTGCAAACCTGGTGCCCGAGCTTCTCGTCGTCTTCGACAAGCAAGATGCGAATGTGGAGTGAGTCGGTCACGGATCAAAGAGGCCTGGAACGGCTAAGCGTGAATCCTATCGACACACGCAAAGCTTGCGCAAACCTGAAGCTAGGAGGAAAGCGAAGGGAAGTCCGCGCACAACGGCCCGGAATGGGCATCAGGAGCATTTCCGCGTTCTCCGAATTCAGAAAAAAACCGACCTGACTTCAGATCATCGCAAGGTTTAGGAGCGACGCTTCACAGGTACAGAATCCCAAACTCAAAGCAGGTGACGGCCCGCGAACCCTTCTTCGGAAGCGATGCCCCACCCCCACCGGTGCGAACAAGCCATGAACCACCCCTCACCCTTCCCCTCACGCCGCTCACTTCTAGGCATGCTGGCAGGCGGGCTCGGCCTAACGGCCACAGCCACGGCCGAACGAGCCTTGAAGGCATCAAGAGCCTCGGCCCGCTCGACGAATTCATTGCCCGCATCCTGGGCTCTAGACGCCGTCAACACCGCCGTCAGTTTCGGAGACGGTGCAACGATTCCATTCTTCGAGTTCATGTCGATCGGAGGCGGACAAACCCGGGGCCTGCATCCTTATGCTGAGGCGACTGAGGGTGACACCATGACCGTGTCCGTTTCCAACTCCCTCAAGGTGACGATCCGGCCCACTATCCTTGGAGTCGCACGCGGCCCCTGGATTCGACCGGGTAAGAGCGGTTCATTCTCCTTCACCATGCCCCCGGCGGGAACCTACCTGCTCTCCACAGATCAGGGCCCGACTGGAACTCATACGGCCGGCCATGGCGCTCAGGCGGCTACCCGGCCCGCGACAGGACTAGGCGGCACCCTGGTCTCACGGCCTGCCAGCGGGAACCAAGTACTCTATGACGGAGGCCCCAGTTTCGATCGTGAATACGTGCTCCTTTTCGATGATGCAGACGATCGCTGGAGCGCCGTACAGAACGACCCACGAGCCTTGCCGCTTACCCCCTACGAAGCCAATTACTTCCGGGTCAACGGTCTGGCCTTCCCGGACACGTTCGCCGATGCAGACACGGTAGTCGCAGCCAACCTCGGTGAGCGGGTACTGCTTCGCCTTGGCAATCTGGGGATGACGCGTCAGTCCATCCACATGCACGGCTATCACTTTGATGTAGCCACACGCGACGGTGCGCCCGAACACTTCTTGGGTCGCAAAGACACCATTCAGGTCGCCCATCGATCGACGACCGACATTATCGCCACGGTGAATCAGACGGGGATGTTCCCCTTCCACCCCCATAATGTGCAAGCGGTTACGGCCAATGGCCTCTACCCCTTCGGTCAGCTTGTTCTGATCACAGTTAGCTAACGAGGAGACTGATATGGCTGGTTTAGGCGGAAACGTAAACACAAATCTGTACCTGCGCGCTCGGATGATGGGATCGCAAGAAGTTGCGGGCCAATCGGTCGTCCCGTGGTTTTTTACAGACTCTAGTTCCGGGGTCGGTACGGGGTTTGGCGGGGATCGCTCCTTTCCCGGAGCCGTCGTCGAGTTCATTGAGGGCAAAGCCTGCACCCTAGACTTCACAAACATGAGCCCCATGAACCACACCATCCACTTACACGGATTGGATGTGGATATGCCCAATGATGGGGTTCCGACCACATCGTTCGAGGTGGGTCCGATGCAGAGTTACACCTACACGTTTACTGCTCCACACGCGGGAACATACATGTATCACTGTCACGTGGACACCGTACTCCACATGGCCCGGGGCATGCATGGCACTGTGATCGTGCGCCCACCCGATGGGTCAACCAACACAGCTTGGGTGGGAGGCCCGACGTTTGATGAAGAGGTGCTCTGGCACTTGTCGACATACGACACAAACTGGGCCAACTTGACGGCATCGGGTACAGCCACCGCTCGCATGCGCCCGAATGCTTTCTTGCTCAACGGCCTAGAGACCAAGGATGCGCGCCAGGACTGGATTAGTCGTGTGGAGTTTGGTGTAGGCCAAACCGCCTACCTGCGACTCACAAATACTTCCTACCAGTGGGCCCGTGTTAGCCTTGGTGGGCAGGCCTTCCAAGTAGTGGCCTCCGATGGCCACCCTCTGGCGAACGCCTACAGTGCGCACGAGATCGAGTTGGGCCCCGGAGAACGCTATGACCTCTTACTCACAGGGTTCCAAGCTGGGAACTACCCCGGTCTCGTCGAGTATTTGGACGATCGAGGAAACGTGATCGGGACAGTCAAGACGCGCATCGTCGTGTCCTGATGAGCCCCAGCCAACTCTTCGTGTTTCCGCCTAGCACCCCCCCTGCTGCGAACATGAACCGCTGGCACGCCACAAGCCGATCCTAGGGAACAACTTATGTTCATGTTCTCGGCACGGCCGCGCTATGATGATCACAACTTTCCCCGCACCCGCATTCCTTCATTCTAAACCATGAAACTTTCAACCCTTCTGCTTCTCACCCTCCCCTTGGCCGCCTGCACGGCGGAGGCCAGCAAAGAACCCGCACAGGCACCTAAAACGCAGGCACCTAAAACGCCGGCACCTGAAACACCAACGCCCGAAGAGCCGGCGCCCAAAGCCAAGCCCGCCTCGTTTGCAACTCACGTGCAGTGTGGGTGCAGCATCAAATCCATCGGTCGCTGCGGCAACTATGTGGAAGTGGACTCGGCCTACATCCCCATTGGCAACTCTAAAGAGCTTGGCCTTGGAGTCATGGAATGGTGCGCCACCAAGGGGCCCGTAGCAGCCGATGTGGCCGGAGAGGTCGTGGACGGCCAGTTTATCGCCAGCCAATTGGACACTAAGTAGATCTGGGTTCAAGGGGCGCCCCCAAGGGGCCGCCCCTTGATGCAAGTCTGAATTGACTAGGAGATGCTCGGGAGATGTCCCGTGGACTCGATGATTGAATCGTAATCGCGAGGGCCTCGCCAAGACTCGACGGGGCGCCGCCTGGCATACGGTGCCAATACTGGAAGTGCCACGTCTGCCCCGCCTGAATGGCAGCGCCGCCCGATGAAGGGATACCGAACCAGATTCCACTCCCCACCGATAGGGATGGATGTCTCTGCAACGCCCGCACCTCTCATCCCTGCGGCTGTCTCTCAGCGAGCAGGGCAAGGTCGTGCGTGAGTTGCGCGCCCCCTTCAAAGACGGCACCACCCACTCCGTTTTCGACCCGCTGGTGTTCATCGGTATGCGCCCGGTGGCTGGTTGAGTAGGGAACCGGGGCGAGGAAGAGTGGGACTAGGTGTGAGACCTATAGCTGTCCCGCAAAGCCGCGAACCGCGTGCATGATTGTCGGCCGAGACTTGAGGCCTTTGCATGCCGCAAGTCCCGTCCTAGGCTTGCTTTCATGCGCGGCTCAGTATTGGGACAGCACGGGCCCGAGTCTGCGGCCTGCATTGGACTTCAGGCGCGGTCGAGTTCATGGACAGCCAGACATCATCCAAACCTTGGAATCGTCAACCACCACTAACGGTCGCCCCGCGTGGAGAAGGATAGGCCACGCCCACAAGGATGGAGATTGGTGGCCGGGCTTCTGGGAATACAATGCTCCAGAACTCGCGGGGGGGCTGGTCACGCCTTTGCTCCGACAGTTCCAAGGACAAGACCTGCCCACCATCGCCCGGCGCGAGTTCCCAAGTGAACGGCGGGCCCTCCTCGCTGCTCCCAGCCGGCCAGAGCCGATGGGCCGTGCCTGGCCCAAGCGAATCATCGATACTAAGAGCAAGGCCTTCATTCTCGGAGTGCCCACTGATGAGAACCGCATCGGTGCGGTTCTCTGCATCCCCCTCTGTCTGGACGATAATCAACGCGTTAGCAAGCCAACCCTCGTCATGCTCGATTCTCACCGGTACAGCAACAGTACCCAGCCAAGCCCCAAGTTGACCGGCCTGAACAGCCCCGCGAAAGCTGATTGTACCGTCAGGAGCGTCTTCCTTTGACCAGACAATCGCATTCCTCGGCACCCCCAGATTCCGAATGGTGAGGTTCTCCTTCGTTGCCGGTCCGGGGGGCCGAATGATGAGATGAGCTTCCTCGAAGCCGTTGGGGGCAGGGCGGACTGTTTGAATCAGAGGTTGCACAGACTCTCCAGTCACTCCGTCAAGAGCAAACTCAACTCTCGCGGGCCCATCCCAATCCTCGTGTTCTTGTGGATGGGATTGTACTTCCCTGTAGGGGAATTCCACCCAAAAGAGATTCTCCCCACTGTCGGTGACTTCAAGTTCCACTATGTTCTCTATGCTCTCCCCAGCAGCGATCCAGCCTTTGGCTGCTCTGTAGTCAACGATCTCGCAGGACAAGGCTGCCGTTCCAAGCAAGACGCCTGATGTCCCGTTATTCGTAACGCGCAAGACACCCCGAGCGCGAGTTCCCACGGGTATTCCCAAACCCGGCCGCTCATTCAGGAACCTGATTGAGACTGTCTGAAAGCTCTGGCCCGCCTCGGAGAGTCCCTGCTCAGCCCTGAAGTCATCGGGTACATTCTGCCCACACCCGGAGCACGCGGCCAGAACGAGTCCTAGACTGATATAAGAGCGGCGGCTCATTTGGAGGCGGCCTTTCGACGCTGTGCCATGAGTCCTAGGCCTCCGATAGCGAGGAGCAAGGCCATAGATGCCAGGGCCGCCGTCCCGATCCGCGTGGCTGTTGTCGGCGGGGCCTGCTCGTCTGGCAGCGGCGATTCTTCCTGAGCAGCTGTTTGGCGAGGCTCGGAAGAAACATGCATGCCACCGTGATCATTGGTCGCATCAAAAACGGTCTCCTCAATCCCTGATGGAATACGCAGATCAGTCACGGACTCAAGCTCATCTGCCATAGCCAGCAGATCACGGTCAGTGGGGACGGTCCCGTCACTCTGAATCTCGTACTCGAGTTCCGGCCCAAATCGGCTATCAAAAACAACCTCCCCGCGGCCCGGGGTCCATTTAAGCTCTTCCCCTAGTCTGTCCTTGGAGAGTTCCGCAAAATGGACTACTCCATCCGAAAGTATGGCTTCGGTCCCCACCATATACCTCGTTTCCTGTGACCTTGAGGGGAGCATGCTTTCCGGCCCCCAGGTCACTTGGTAACGGAACACCAGGGCGTCCAAGCAGTCCCGCCCATCCACCCGAAGTATGCGCTGGTTGTCCACCAATTCAAAACGAATCTCTGCGTAGCCCGGAGTGTCCATGAATCCGTTCGGGAGGCTTACTCCATCGAATCTTCCAAGCGCCTCTGGACTGGAGAGATCCGCTAGTGCCCTCAGGTGCGTTGCCTCCTCCTGTATCGCTCCCTGTTCTTCTGCCAATACTAAGATCCGCTGGATCTGAGCCAGGCGCCGATTGTGAACCAGGAGCACGCCTGTCAGGGCGGCATCGAAACTCGGCCTGGACTCCCTCAAGTACTCAACCGGCCCCGACCTACCTGGATTCCAGTGGACGAGCCCGCTCTCTCCGAAGATGAGCCTTCCCGTAACCCCTGATTTCAGGGCAGGGTTCCCGGCCCACGCGCCGTAGGATGTTACGGATAGTGCTGGCCAGTCCACAGCAATCCTCTCCTCATGCCCCATTTCTCCAGAGGGGATGCCAGCATTAACCACACACACAGCGTCCGGGGATGTGTAACGGATGTTCACCCCGTGCTTGTTCGTTGCGCGCCCAGGACAATACTGCCTAGCCTCCAAATAGTGTCGTTCCGCTGCTTCAATGTCTCTCGACGCAACTAGGCGGCGGTGCTGATGGATGGACACATGAGCCAGAGCCTCTTTGGGGAAGACCAGTGAGTCGTCGAGCACATCCCGAGCGCCTCCACCCATCACCATGCCTCCTGTGCACGTCAGTACAGCGGTCAGGATGGCGGGTACGGCATGGTGCCAGCCTGTTCGCCGCAGTTTAGGGCTCCTCAGGCTCTGGGCGATAGCAGCCAGGATCATACGGCAGAAGAGCTTCCTCACCCACGGGGCTACTGACACGTCGGTTGGTTGATTTCATGACTTTGGCCGTTGAACTGGAACTTGCAACACCGGCGCACAACCTTTGACATCACCCTTCCCTCTGCTGTGACGCCCAGCTCCAACTCGCCAATGAGCCAGAATCCAAGTTCCCCATCCGCGGAAACGCCCATGGAAACCTCAAGTTCACCAACCTCTCGATCCTCTGTGCCGGCATATACGAGCTCGGTGACTGTGACAGGGGCATCAGGCCCAAACAGGCAAGTCTTTGCCCTCTTCTTCTTGCATTGGGTGGGGTAGAAATAGCTCTTGACGGTTGTCCCGCAGTTTGGGTTGATCGGAGGTTCGACAAGCTCCACAAAGGGGCGGGTGCAGTTCAACATCTTGTCCCCATTCGGTGCCGCGGATTTGGCTAAGCGGCAGCGCTTGTCCTCCTGCAGCGTCTGGGTCGGATCTTCGGGGGATCCTCCACCAGCCGGTGATTCAAGGTAGGTGGTACCGTCGTAGTCGGGGGCAACAGGATAGTCATCAAGCACTAAGGTGAGCTGCGAATCATGGGTGCTCCCGTTAGGAAGGGTGGCGCGAACTTTGAACGTCCCAGCAGGACTGTTTCCGTCAATCCACATGGTTATGCCCATCTGACGCATGCCCTGCGGCACTGTGAATTGCCATGGTCCTCCGGGGCTCATTCCGGCTGGGGTCAAGACGGGCCGACCAATCGTCTCGACCGTAATCACTTGGCTTGCGGTTGATACTGAATCGAAGAATAGTAGGAATAATGCGCTGTCTCCACGCTCATAGCTCTTCTCTTCGACCAAGGCTAGCTTTGGCGGCAGGTCCGTGGCAAAGATGAGCTGGCCTGCCCACTCTTCGCCAACGGGCTGTCCACTTGAGTCCAACCCGATCATCCCCGTCTGGCCGAGGTCAATCCTCAAATCGCAGGTCCCGCTGCCAAAGAAGGGATACCGCGTCAGATTCCACTCCCCACCGATAGGGATAGATATCTCTGCAACGCCCGCACCAGTGGTTCGATTCCAGGAGAGGATGGGAATTACTCCCAGTAGTTGATCTCCACCATGCCACTCGGCCCCTCCCATGGCCATCGCTTTCCCATCCTTGATCGACCACAGAGCGTCGAGTTCAGGGGCGATGTAGTCACCGGTGTTTGGGTCGATGTCGTGACCCGTGAAGAGCAGGTCCGCCTTGAACATGCCTGGCTGCCCGAGGGTGAAGGTTTGATTAGGGTCAATGCTGACGGTGGAATCAGG
Organism: uncultured Planctomycetaceae bacterium; assembly: GCA_964469565.1. GTDB lineage: Bacteria > Planctomycetota > UBA1135 > UBA1135. The sequence continues at coordinate 2,299 of CAYXZD010000016.1, read as the reverse complement.
CCACACCATTCTGGGGTTGTCAATTGTCAGGCTATCAACTTGCCCGTGCAGCGGCACGGCGGATAGGAAGAGAATCGATGCGAGGATGGCAAGTTTCATGCGAGATGTCCTTCAAGAAGGCGTACGAGGTGATGCGATGGCTAACCCGCCACGCCCTGTCGGTGAACGTCCAGGCACCGACTTTTCGAATCTTCCTTCTGCGCTGCGAGCTGATACATAAGTACATACTGGAATCAGATCCTGCAAGTGAGGAAATGTTGGTTTCCCAAGAACGACCGGAAGCGGTTCACTAGCGGGGCTTCAGCATCTCGTGTGGGCGTCCTGAGGGTCTCCCCGGAAACCGGTCCACCTGCCTAGTTGGCGCAATTCGGATTGAACATCGAAGGTGCCCAACGTGCGCAAGAGTCGATTCCTCCCGCAAGGATTCCGGCTAGCAAGTACGGTACTGTCGGGTACGTCGCTGCCTTTTAGGTCATTTCTTGGGCGTGGATCGCCAATCCATGGCGATGGTGCAGCGCAAGACGCCCCCAAGGGGCCGCCCCTTGATGCAGATCTGAATTGACTAGGAGATGCTCGGGAGATGTCCCGTGGACTCGATGATTGAATCGTAATCGCGAGGGCCTCGCCAAGACTCGACGGGGCGCCGCCTGGCATACGGTGCCAATACTGGAAGTGCCACGTCTGCCCCGCCTGAATGGCAGCGCCGCCCGATGAAGGGATACCGAACCAGATTCCACTCCCCACCGATAGGGATGGATGTCTCTGCAACGCCCGCACCTCTCATCCCTGCGGCTGTCTCTCAGCGAGCAGGGCAAGGTCGTGCGTGAGTTGCGCGCCCCCTTCAAAGACGGCACCACCCACTCCGTTTTCGACCCGCTGGTGTTCATCGGTATGCGCCCGGTGGCTGGTTCCACCCCCACGCATGCATCAGCTCACCTACCACGGTGTGCTGGCCCCGGCGGCTTACCGTCGCAGCGAGATCGCCCCGGGCAGCCAGCCGCCAACCGCACCAAAGCCAGCCGGGTCGAGCGCACCCCCCTCACCACCAACCCGTCCCTGCAAGCGCTACTCCTGGCCGAAGTTGATGGCCCGGGTGTTCGACGTCGAGGTCCTGCGTTGCGGCAAGTGTCGCTCGCGGCTCAAGTGGATTGCAGCGATCACCGATGCCGACGTGATCGCCAGGATCCTCGCGCACTTGAAGCTGGAGTGCGCCGTGCGGGTTCCCATGCCTGCCCGCCCACCGCCCCAGGCTGAACTGGCGTACTGAAAGGGCAGGCGTAGCTCGCTACAGAGTGGCGTGCGGCGAAAGGTCTGTGCGTTTCGTGGGCGGGAGGCCAACCGCGGGCATCTAAACCGGCCACGGAGCCCCAAGGCCAGCCTGAAAAGGCCCAAACCACCTGCCTGAGGGGAAGAAGGAGGAAGAATCAGGCTCCGCCCAGGCCTACCCCGCCGGGCGGAGACCCTTTGAACCCCTTATCCTCCGAGCTTGTTGTCCCCACGCACTTGGCTGGATGTGCCGGACCTGTTTGGGTCTGGGCGTGTGCGATAGGCATTCCGCACCAAGGCTACCTGAGGGTCAACTCGGCGACGAGGCCGGCCTCGATAACGGCCTGACCGATCAACTTGTCTCCGGACGGGAATCTGGGATTGGAGCCGATCTGAACCTGGTACGAACCGGGATCGAGCACGGCGATGCGGTAAGGCGCTGCATCGAAAGCATCATCTCGGTACACGCTCCGTCCGTTCTGCGTGAGTAATCGTAGATGGGCGGGCCCTGTGTACTCGGAACCGTCGGGCTTGAGAATGTGCACCTTCAAGTAGCCGAGCCGGGACACATCGAGCGAGAACCGGCTCGGGGGAACTCCGACGTGCACTTCCTGGCCCTCCTCCCATGACGCCAGCGATCTGGCAGCAACCCTGGCCTCCAGCAGATAGGTACCGGTGGGGAGAGCCTCAAAGATGATTGGAACGTCCGAACGACTTACGGCCGCATTGTACATCTCCTCCAGTTGGGTGTTCTTCAGGTGAAGCACCATCACTGGTCGACGCGAGGTGTGCAGCACTTTCGTCGGACGGGTCACATCACCAACGCAGATGTGGCCAAGTTACTGTTCACCGTACGCTCCCGAGTCCTCCGCTTGTGTCGCCGCCGGGGCCTGATGGAAGAAGACACGCAGATCGACATATCCGCGCCGGGCCAAGATCAGGCTCGGCTGCCCTTGCTGGTGGCCGCCTCCCTCCAGGGCCGGGTCGCGCTGGGACCCGATGCAGGGGCGCCTGTCTCCCGCCTAGGACAGCC
>CAYXZD010000015.1:68524-112653 GCA_964469565.1 uncultured Planctomycetaceae bacterium | reverse complement strand
ACCGGGTACCTGGTGTCCGAGAAGCGGCGAATGGGTGTGCGACTCCGTTTGCTCACGCTGGCTGTCCTCATTTGCCGGTATCGTGAGCCCAACGCCTAGGCCTTCTCGGATTTCTGGCCAGTATTTCATTCACGGGCCTTGCACCTGCCTCTCGAACGCCCCTATAACACCCTTCGTGTTTTTCAGGAAAACCTGAAATTCGTGGCATCCCGAGCGCCCCCCCCTTCTACCCCCACCGCCATGAGCCCTAAGACCACCACAACCGCTACCCCGGCGGACGGTGCAATACCCTCTAAAGGGGCCAGTTCCGCTCCCGCAAGCTCGGACTCTGCGGCTCTCGCAATGCGCAAGCCCATCCTCGATGGGGAACTGACAGCGGAATTACCCACCTTCGAGGTTTTCTTCAAGACCTTCGGATTCCGGCGCATCCTAGGCCGAGTCTGGGGATTGCTCGTCCTTTCCGGGCGCTCACTGAGCAGTAAGGAAATCGCCGCAGAGCTTGGCATTTCTAGCGGCGCGACCAGCACCGCGGTCAACGAGCTCGCTGAATGGGGTGCGATCACTTCGGCCTTCGATACCGAGAGGCACTGTCACTTGCACCGCCCGGTGGGAAACACCATGAGCATCGTTGCCACGGTCCTGCGTCGCCGTGAGCAAGTCGTCTTTGAGCAATTCAAGGCGGGCGCTGAACGCATCCTGGTGCACGTGGAAGGCAAGTACGGCAAGGCCGACCCCCGCGTATTGACCCTGCGCTCCATCATCTCGTCCTGCGAGATCGGTGAGGCCATGATGCAGTTGATTCTGAACGCCGTGGGCACCGCCCTAGGAGACGAAGCCAGTCTGCTCTCAAAAGCCGTGGGTCGTGCCCTCCGAGCGGGAATGGCAGTTCCCGCAAAAATTTTGTCCAACAAAAACTCCGCTTCAGACGAACTCGAAGACTTCGACGACCTAGAGGGCGAACCCCATGAGTAGTCTGCCGCGCGTCGTCATCACTGGCGTAGGGCTGACCAGTCCCAACGGCGACTCCCTTGACGAGTATCGCAAGAGCCTACTCAACGGCGTCTCAGGCGTGGAAGCCTACGAGATTCGCCACGTGGGGAAGACTGTTGCGGGAGTTTGCCACTTTGACACCACACGGCACATGAGTCGCAAGGCAGCCCGGCGCGGCACGCGGGCCGGGGCCATTGCTGTCTACTGTGCCAGTGAATCCCTGGCCAATGCGGGGATTGAATTGGACCACCTGGATCGCTCACGGGTAGGCGTTTACGTGGGGACAACCGAACACGGCAATGTGGAAACAGAACAACAAATCCACGAAGTGTCCCAGTACGAGTTCGATCTGAGCTACTGGTCCCACCACCACAATCCGCGCACGGTGGCCAATAACCCCGCTGGGGAAGTCACGCTCAACCTAGGCATTACCGGACCGCATTACTGCGTGGGTGGAGCCTGCGCAGGAGGCAACCTCGGACTCATCCAGGGCATGCAGATGCTTCAGCTTGGCGAGGTGGACCAGGCCATCGCCGGAGGAGTTTCGGAGAGCATCCACACCTTCGGGATCTTCGCCAGCTTTAGCGCACAGGGCGCCCTGGGTTCCCACCCCGACCCGACAAGAGTGTCGCGCCCCTTCGACCGTGACCGAAATGGCATTGTGGTGAGCGAGGGCGGGTGCCTGTTCACCCTCGAACGCCTGGAAGATGCCAAGCGCCGTGGGGCCCGCATCTGGGGCGAGGTTGTGGGCCACCATGTGAACTCGGATGCGGCCGACTTCGTCTTACCCCTGCCCGAGCGCCAAAACGAGTGCATGCGCGCCGCCATCGCCAAGGCCGGGCTCGAACCGGGCCAGGTAGATCTCGTCAACACCCACGCCACCTCAACCCCACTCGGCGACGTGCAAGAGTGCGAAGCCGTGCGCGAGGTCTTTAGTGACTCCGCAACCACGCTCGTCAACAACACAAAGAGCTACATCGGACACACCATGGGAGCCGCCGGCGCCCTTGAGCTGGCGGGAAATCTGCCTTCCCTCGCAGACGGCATCGTGCACCCCTCCATTAACGTGGACAACCTCGACCCCGCTTGTGAGTTGCGAGGACTCGTCTTAGGCGAGCCCCGTCAAACCAAGCGCACCAACACCCTCTTGAACCTCTCGTTCGGCATGTTGGGCATCAATTCAGCCGTGCTCATTCAGGGCATGGACAACCGTTAGATTCTCACCCCCTCGACCCGCATTGCGCCCCCTTGGCGCATCCTTCGGCACGCTCCGTGCCATTGAAACTATGACACACGAAGAAATCGTCCAGGCCGTCAAGGACATCATCACAACCATTGCTCCCGACGAGGATGTCGCCGATCTCAACATGACCGACGCCTTGCGCGATCAAATCGAACTCGACTCGATGGATTTCCTCGACATCGTCATGGAACTGCGCAAGCGCTATGGGGTGCAAGTGCCCGAGGAGGACTACAAGGAGCTAGCCAGCCTGCAAAGCTGTGCGGATTATCTCGCTCCCCTGCTCGCCGATCACGAGTTGGTCACCAGCGCATAGGCGCACCCCTCGGAAGCCCCGCCCAGAGGCCATTCCAAGATTCCCGGTATGCTCCCAAGGAGCCCCGCAATCCCCCCCGATGAGCGCATCCACGCCCTACGACACGATCCTGATCGGCGCGGGCATGAGTGGCCTCGCGGCGGGGATTCGCTTAGCCCAGTTTGATCAACGGGTGCTGATCCTCGATCGGCACTACCTGTGGGGTGGGCTCAACTCCTACTACAAGCGCAAAGGCCGGCGCTTTGACGTGGGGTTGCACGCGCTGACCAACTTCGTGCCCAAGGGCACGCGCGGGAGGCCCCTGACGCGCATCCTGCGGCAGTTGCGCATCCCCTACGACTCCCTTTGCCTTGGCGAGCAACTCGGCTCACGCAGCGTCGTAGGCGACGCACAGGTGCGTTTCTCCAATGACTTCGATCTGTTGCGCAGTGAAGTCCACGAGCGCTTCCCTTCGGCAGCCCCGGCCTTCGACGCCATGGTGACAGAACTCGAACAGATGCCCTTCGACGTGCCCGAACGCAGTGAGAGCGCGCGTGCCTACATGCTGCGCCATCTGCGCGAAGAGCGCCTGGTGGACCTGCTGCTCTTGCCCATTTTGTACTACGGCTCCCCCACGCCTGACGACATTGAGTTCCGCTCGTTCGTTGTGCTCTGGAAAAGCCTGTACGAAGAGGGCTTCGCTCGTCCAGCCGGCGGTATTCGCCCGTTGCTCGATGCTCTGCGCGCGCGCTACCTTGAACTCGGTGGTGAATTGCGCATGAAGACAGGCGTGAGTTCCATTTTGCACGAGGACGGCCGCGTGCTGGGTGTGCGCCTTGATGATGGCACCGAGATGCTCGCCTCACGCGTGATCTCCTCGGCAGGCCGCGTGGAAACCCACGCTCTGTGCGGCGCCGAACTCAGCGCCCAATGCGGCCCCGATCAGGCCGGCCGCATGACCTTCGTGGAAAGCACCACTTTGCTTGACCGGCCCGCCCCCGACTTAGGGCACACCGACACGATTGTGTTCTTCAACCGTGGTGATTCCTTGGTCTACTCCCAGCCCCACGAGGCTGTGTCCTACGAAAGCGGCGTCATCTGTTGCCCCGAGAATTACGCCGATCAAGAGCCCGACGAGGGCGGCGTCGTGCGCCTGACGCTGATGGCCAACGCGACCCACTGGCAGGGTTACACACCTGATGAGTACGCCGCCGCCAAGGAACAAGCTTGGCAACGCGGCATGCAAACCCTCGCCTCCTACGGCCCCGATCTAAGCGCGCACGTCACTCAAAAGGACATCTTCACGCCTGCAACCATCGAGCGCTTCACAGGCCACCTGTTCGGGGCTGTGTACGGCTGCCCGGACAAAGACCGCAGCGGCACAACACCCTTGGAAGGCTTGTTCCTGTGTGGCACCGACCAGGGCTACCTCGGCATCGTCGGTGCCATGCTCTCGGGGGTCGCCATGGCCAACCGCCACGCTCTCATGCCCGCATGACCCCATGAGTTCTCCACGCGAAACCAAGTACTACACAGGCAGCCGTGACGGCAAGCGCCCCCTCACGAGCGACCCCTTGAAGGGCGCGGCAAGAGCCTACGATGTCATTGTCGTCGGCTCAGGCCTCGCAGGCATGACGGCGGCCAACATCCTGGGCCGTGCGGGTCACAAGGTCTGTATTCTCGAACAGCACTACAACTTCGGAGGCATGGCCACCTGGTTCAAGCGCCGCGGGGGCCATATCTTTGACATTTCATTGCACGGCTTCCCGGTTGGCATGAAGAAAACATGCCGCAAGTATTGGGGCAATTCGGTTTCTGATCGCATCGAGCCGCTCGACAGCGTGCGCTTCGACAACCCGCAGTTTCAATTCAACACGAGCTTCACGCGCGAGGACTTCACGCACAAGCTCGTCAGTGTCTTCGGCTGCGAGCCCCAAGTCGTCGAGTCCTTCTACGAGACCCTGCGCGCCATGAACTACTACGACGACGATGGCCGCACCACGGCCGAGTTGTTCGAGGAGTTCTTCCCAGGCCGCAATGATGTGCACCGCCTGCTGATGGAGCCCATCAGCTATGCCAACGGCTCGACCTTGCAGGAACCGGCCATCACCTACGGCATCGTCTTCTCGAACTTCATGTCCAAGGGCGTGTATACATTTACCGGCGGGACCGACCTGTTGATCGGCGAGATGCGCAAGATCCTCGCCGCCAATGGCGTGGATGTCTTTGGCCGCTGTCAGGTGGATGAGATCAGCGTCGAGAACGGCGCCGTGCGCGGAGTGCGCGTGGGCGAGCGCGAACTGCGCGCCCACACGGTCATTTCGAACGCGGGCTTGCTGCCCACCATCGAACGCCTCGTGGATGCGAGCCACTTCGAGGCAGACTGGCTCAGCGCCGCCCGCGCGACGCGCTTGAACTGCTCATCTACGCAGGTCTACATGGGCCTCGCGCCCGGCCAGAACCTGCCGCCTATCGCCGATTTGCTCTTCACCAGCACACGCCCCGAGTTTGACTCCTCTAGCCTGAGCGACTTGCACGGCCAAAGCCGCACCTTCAGCTTCTACTACCCCAAAGTTCGCCCCGAAACAGGCCGCCAAACCGTGGTCAGTTCTATGAACGCCAATTGGGACGACTGGGCTGCCATGTCCGACGAGGATTATGCGGCCGCCAAAGCCAAGCTCGAAGAGGACACCCTCCTCGCCCTTGAGGTGCACGTACCCGACATTCGCGCCAAGCTCACGCACGTGGAATCGGCAACGCCGCGCAGCTTTGCCTTCTACACCCAGCACAGCAAGGGTGCCTCCTTCGGCACCAAGTTCGAAGGCCTGCAATACTCCATGGAACTGCACGAGCAAATCGAGGGCCTGTTCCACTCGGGTTCGGTGGGCATCATCATGTCTGGCTGGCTTGGAGCCGCCAACTACGGCGCCATCACCGCCAACAAAGTCGACGCGCGCATCGCTGCACGCAACCTGTCCTGTGCTGCATCCGCAGCCAGCCTTTCCTAGCTCTACCCTAGCTTCTCCGCAGCCATGAGATTCGAAAACCAACACGCCGTCGTGACCGGCGGCACACGCGGCCTTGGCCGTGCCATGACCCTTGCCTTTTTGAATGAAGGCGCCGTGGTTCACGCCACCTACTTTGGCAACGACGCCGCCGCCGAATCCCTGCGCGAGGCCGCCGGCCCCGCCGCCGAGCGCCTGCACCTTGCCAAATTCGACGTGGCCGACCACGATGCCTGTCAGACCTTCTGGTCCACTCTCGACGACACGCCCATTGCAGTGCTGGTGGCAAACTCGGGCATCCGCCGCGATGGCATTGTGGCCACGATGAGTTCAACGACCTGGAGCGCCGTCATCGATACAAACCTGACGGGCAGCTTCAACATGTCCAAGTTTGCCGTCCTAAACATGATGCGTCAGCGGTACGGACGCATCGTCTTTACGACATCGCCTGCGGGGCGCTTTGGCTTTGAGGGCCAAGGCAACTACGGTGCATCGAAAGCCGGGCAAGTGGGTCTCATGCGCTCTTTGTGCAAGGAAGTCGCCAAGCGCAAGATCACTGTCAACTGTGTTTCGCCCGGTTTCATTGCGACTGAGTTGATTGACGATTTGCCGGAGGATCTGGTGGCGGCGCACAAGAAGAGCGTGCCCATGAAGCGTTTTGGTCAGCCCCAAGAAGTGGCTGACGCAGTCCTTTACCTTGCGTCAAAGGGTGCCTCCTACGTGACCGGTAGCGTGCTGGAGGTCAGCGGTGGACTGTAAGGCTGCACGGAGCGAAGTCGAGGCACTGCTGCCCCACCGTGACCCCTTTCTGTTGGTCGATGCCATCGTGGAGCGCGGGACCGATTGGATTGAGACCTCGTGGCATGTGGACGAGGGCATGGATGTGTTCCGCGGGCATTACCCTGGCAACCCGGTGCTGCCGGGGGTTTTGATTAGTGAGCACTGTTTCCAAAGCGCCGCCCTGCTGGTGGGTGCTGGAGATGCCAAGGGCATGGCGCAAACCGTGCCTGTGTTGACGCGTATCGAGGATGCGCGCTTTCGCCGCATGGTGCGGCCAGGCCAGACTCTGCGCACGAAGGTGCAGCAAACAGACGCCCTCGCCAACGCGAGTTGGTTCACGGCCAGCGTAACCAGCGAGGACGGCAAGGTGGCCCGGTTGCGCTTCGTCTTAGCCCTTGCTGAGGAGTCAAACTCGTGAGCGCGCTGGCTGGACTTCAATTGCAAGGCAAGCAGGTGCTCGTCACGGGCATCGCCAACAAGAAAAGCGTCGGCATGCATATCGGCCGCGGCTTGGAAGCAGCGGGCGCGACCCCCATCTATGTGGTACGCACCCCAGAACGCCGGGATTCGGTAGCGAAACTGCTCGGCGATCACGATATCTACGTCTGTGATGTACGCCACCAAGACCAAGTCGACGCCCTCGCAACGACACTAGCCGCCGACCACCCGCGGCTCGATGGTCTCGTGCATTCCATTGCTTTTGCTGACTATTCCGATGGCTGGAAGCCATTCCATGAGTCGCCGAAAGAGGCCTTTCTTGAAGCGGTGGATGTGTCGGCGTTCTCCTTGGTAAACCTGTCCAACGCGCTCAAAGATTTGTTTGCAGCCGATGCGTCTGTGGTGACGATTTCGATCTCGACGACGAGCATGGCTGCGGAAAACTATGGGTTTATGGCACCAGCCAAGGCGGCCTTGGATTCCATGGTCGTGTTCCTAGCGAAGTCCTTCGCGGCCTTTTCCAATGTGCGCTTCAATGGTGTGCGTGCTGGACTTTTGAAGACCTCCTCATCAGCGGGGATTCCCGGCTACGCCGACTCCTACCTGCACGGCGAGCAGGCCACGCTGCGCGGGCGCGGACTAGAAACCCGTGAGGTCTCCGATACCGCCTTGTTCCTGCTCTCCCCTTTGTCGAGCGGGATCAACGCCCAGGGCCTCGTCGTGGATGCGGGCATGGGTGTCAACTACTTCGACAATCGACTCGTGAGACGGTAGCTACCTCAGCTACCGTCTCACCTGCTATCAGTGGGCACAGGCCGGAGGCTCAAAGGGCTGCAGTTCGGCAGCCAGTACAACGAGCTGTTCGAAACGTATACCGTCCTCGATCCAGTAGCCGTTAGGCACGGACTCAATCTCCTGCAGGAAGGTGGGGTCCTCGGAGTAGTAGTCCCTAAAGGGGCCGCTACTTTCTGCCAGGACGCGCACGTCAAAACCGTTTTCCTCCAGGCGGCGTGTACTCTTTGCAACGTCAGCCATCGAAGACTGCACAAACACCAGAGAGCCACCGGGGTTCAAGCACTTGTGCCCCTCTAGAATCAGTGCATCGATGAAATAGCGCCGGTTTTGCTTGCCGCTCATCATGAACGGCGGATTGGTCACAAGCAGGTCAAACTTCCCTGGCGTCGAGAGCCAATCCGCTAAGCGGTATTCAATGCAGGGCTCGGGCCAAGGGGATCGAGTATTGCGCTCCACGTTGCGGCGCGCGGTCTCTAGGCGCTCCTCTGTAATCTCGGTCGCCACGAGAGAAGCTGCACCTTGGCGCAACATGACAATGGTGTGATTACCGACACCGGCACCGAGCTCCAAGACACTCTTTCCACGCACGAGGTTGTTCTCGGCCAGTGCTCCAGCGAGCAAACGACCATGGGGAGTGGGCGACCAATCGTCCTCGCCACCAGTGAGGTCCATCTCTAGCAAGTCTTCAGGATAGGCTGATGTCATGATGCGCGTACCGTAACCGCCAACGCTCCCAATGCCACCACAACCAAGGCCAATTCGTTCAATGCGAAGATGGAGGATCATCCCCCAGCGTTGACCTCACTCCTCCTGTGAACCAGAGTACCCCGATGCACACCGCAGGCCTGTTCTAGGAGTGCCGATGATTGCGTGCTGGCTCAATGGCGATCAGCCACAGGGTACAACCTTGCCGGAATGCGGCGAGCTTGTGTGTGGATCCGTAGGCTACCCTAGGACCTGCTGGGGCACCTTGCCGTGCACATCGGTCAGGCGGAACATGCGGCCTTGGTGCTTGAACACCAAACGCTCATGATCCACGCCCATCAAATGCATGATCAATGCTTGGAAGTCATGGACATGCACACCATCGGCCGCGATGTTGTAGCCAAGCTCGTCACTCTCGCCAAAAGAGAAGCCCGGCCGCATGCCCCCACCGGCCATCCACATGGTGTAACAGCGTGGGTGATGGTCGCGGCCGTAGTTAGTCGAGGTCAGCTTTCCTTGCGTATAACAGGTGCGACCGAACTCACCGCCCCAAACAACTAGCGTATCCTCAAGCAATCCGCGGCGCTTCAAATCAGTGACAAGTGCGGCGGAAGCCTGGTCGGTCTCCTTGCATTGGGTACGCAGTTTATTGGGCAAGTCCCCGTGCTGGTCCCAACCTTGATGAAATAACTGCACACAACGCACATCACGCTCCAGCAGCCGCCGCGCGAGAAGACAGTTCGCAGCATAGGTACCAGGATTCCGAGCATCCTCGCCGTACAGCTCAAACACCTCCTCGGGTTCCCCGGAAACATCTGTCACCTCGGGCACCGAAGCTTGCATGGCATAGGACAATTCAAACTGCGCCATGCGCGCGCTGATTTCGGCGTCGCGCTCGCGCTGCGATTGCCAATTGTGCAACTGACCTAGCACATCCAACATGCGACGGCGCGTCGCACGGTCCACCCCCTCAGGGTTACTCAAATAGAGCACGGGATCTTCGCCGCTGCGAAACTGCACTCCTTGGTGCTGGGACGGCAAGAAACCAGAACCCCAAAGGCGCGCATACAGGGGCTGCCCCCCCTTGTTCTTGGTCACCAAGATGCAGGCAGCGGGCAAGTCCTTATTGGGGCTGCCCAGACCATAAGAGAGCCATGCAGGAAGAGACGGCCGGCCCGCCAACTCAGAACCCGTCTGCACAAACGTAACGGCCGGGTCGTGATTGATAGCCTCAGTGTGCATCGCCTTCAAGAAAGTCAGATCATCCACAATCTTGGAGGTGTGCGGCAGCAAGGAGCTCATCCACGCACCGCTTTGGCCGTATTGGGCAAAACTGAATTGAGATCCGGCCAGCGGTAGGCTCGATTGATTGCCACTCATGGCCGTCAGGCGTTGCCCCTTACGCACACTCGGGGGAAGCTCTTCCCCATTGCGCCGCTTGAGTTCCGGCTTGGGGTCGAACAGGTCCAGACTACTCGGACCTCCGCTTTGAAACAGGAAGACGATACGGCGAGCACGCGGGGCATGGTGCAACGTCGCAAGACGACCCGGAGGCATAGCCACCGCAGAATCCAAGAGGGTGTCTTGCAAGGCACCCGGCTTCAAGTCCTGCCCTAAGGCTCGGGCTGCTAGGCCAAGCCCGGCAGCACGCAAGAGATGACGACGCGGTAACACAGGAGAACTCATCGAATCGTCACCGCCTCGTCAAAACCCATCAAGGTACTCGCCACCAGGCTCCAAGCCGCCAACTCGGCGGGATCGGCATCCACTCCAGCAGGGCTCGCGCCCACGGCTAGGAGAGCAGACGCCGCAGTTCCATCTGCCTGATAATGCGTACGCATCTCCCCGAGGAACTCAGTCAGCAACTCGGATTCCTCCGGGCGCGCTGGTCGCGTCAAGAGCAAGGCGAAGAGCCGCTCCATTCGGTCGCCATCCTGCTCGTCCTGCAACAAAATGCGTTCAGCTAGGACGCGCGCCGCCTCGATGCGCTGCGGATCATTGAGCATCACCAAGGCCTGCAAGGGTGTATTCGTTGGCTGGCGCTTGGCCACGCACACAGCACGGGCGCCCGCGTCCATGATCATCATGTAGGGCGGCGGCGAGGTGCGCTTCCAGAAGGTGTACAAGCTACGGCGGTAGAGTCCCTCGCCCTTGTCGGCGGCATAGACCTTGCCCGATTTCTCCTTCCACAATCCCGCCGGCTGATAGGGCTTGACGCTAGGCCCGCCCATCTTTTCCACCAACAATTCCGACACACTCAAAGCCGTATCACGCATGGTTTCGGCACTCATACGGCGGCTCGGATAGCGGGAGAGCGCAGCCCCATCCGGGTCGGACGCCAGGCTCGCTGGGATCGCACTCGATGACTGAGCAAACGTAGAAGAAAGCACGATGCGCCGCATCAGGGCCTTCGTGTCCCAGCCCGATTCGACGAACTGCACCGCGAGGGTATCGAGCAGAGCCGGGTGGCTGGGTGCGGCTCCCTCAGCGCCAAAGTCCTCCGGCGTTGAAACAAGCCCGATCCCAAAACACGCTTGCCAGAGGCGATTGACGGCCACGCGGGCGGTGAGGGGATGCTCACCACTGGTCAACCAACGAGCCAGGGCCAGTCGATCCACCCTTTGACCCTTCGGCAGCGAGCCTAAGACCTTGGGGACGCCACGGTCGACCACTTCGCGCGGCATGTCATAACGCCCCCGTTCTAAGCGGTGCACCGGCCGCACCGTCTCCATTTCCCTCATGGTCATGATTTGGCGCATGCGATCCACGTGGTAAGACACCGCCCCGCGCTGTTTGTATAACTCCTCTGCATGGGCACGCGTGGGTTCATCACTCGCGAGGCGCTGCAGTTCCAGCCACTGGGCATCCGTGCCCTGGCCGCTTTCGGGCTCGTACAAGAACGCCACCTCTAGGGGCGCGAGCTCGCGTGCCACCACGACGAGTTCGTCCACACGCCCCCCAGACAAACCGCGATCTCGAAAACGCTCTCCGATGGTGAGGTTGCCCTCACCGCCGCCGACGATGGATCGCTTCAGATTGTCACGCACCACCTCGGTCTGAACGGCCGCACCATTGACGAACAGGTGAATGCCGTCCGCGCGCGTGGATCCGTCGTAGCTCATCGCAAGGTGCACCCATTCGCCGGCAGGCAAGGGCTCCCGCGTACGCACGCGCATGGCGTCGCCTGGCCAGAAGTGAATCAGGGACGCTGAAAAACAGCCATCCTCCACAAGCCACTGATACCCGCGGCTGCCTGCATCGTGCCACGCGCGGGAGCGGTGCAGAATCACCGCGCGTTCGTAGGTTTTCGGCAAGTGCACCCACAGGGCGAGGCTGAAGGCCTGATAGCGGCGAAAATGCCCTACCGCAGGAAAGCTAACCGGGTCATCTCCCGTGAGTTGCACCGCACCAGTCGCACAGCCGTGGCGGTCTTCGCAGCGAGCATTAGCTCCGTGGAGGGTACCGGGTTTACCCTCCGCCACTTGATTCACCAATGCTGTGCCCGATGCCTCGTCCATGACGTAGTGACCCTGAAGATCGGACAACGGTGCTGTGCGATCAAAGCTCGCGCGAAACTCAGTCGCGTCGACCTCTAGGGGTGGGGGATCCTGCTGCTCTAACGCGAGCACCTGGTCTTGGGCGAGCTGGGCTGCAGTGGTTTGCTGGGCCGTGGGAAGGTGCAAGGTCGGCGTCGGCACCGAGTGGGTGAAGTGTGAGTACAATCCGCTCTCGTCGATGGAAGCAAAGAATCCACACAGAGCGTAGTAATCCTCCTGGGAGATGGGATCGGATTTGTGATCGTGGCAGCGCGCACACTCTAGGCTCAAGCCCATGAAAGCGGTTCCGAAGGTATTGACGCGGTCGGCCACGTATTCAATACGAAACTCCTCCTCGGTCGACCCGCCCTCATTCGTCTGGCGGTGCAAGCGATTGAAGGCCGTCGCCAAACGTTGGTCTAGGCTGGGATCGGGCAAGAGATCGCCCGCCAATTGCCACTGGACGAACTGGTCATAGGGCAGGTTTTCGTTGAATGCACCAATGACCCAATCCCGCCAGGGCCAAACCTCTCGGGCCACATCGCTTTGGTAGCCATAGGTGTCTGCGTAGCGTGCAAGGTCGAGCCAAGCACTGGCCATATGCTCACCGAAACGCTCGCTACCAAGCAATCGATCGACGACCCGCTCACGGGCACCCTCTAGCGAATCCCCGAGGAAGGCAGCCGCTTCCTCGGGGCTGGGCGGCAAGCCCGTCAAAACGAAGGACACGCGCCGCAGCCAAGTGCTTGCCGGTGCAGGTTGGCTGGGCAACAAGCCGCGTTGTTCAAGGTGGGCGAGGACAAAGCGGTCTAGGTCATCGCCTACCCAGTTCGAGTCTGCCACCTGCGGCAATGGCTGCTCTTGGGGGGCCGCGAAGGCCCAGTGGGGGGGCTCCTCTTCCAAAGTCGGGGAAGCGGGCCCGCCAAGGATGGTCAGCAGAGGCAAGAACACCGTCGACAGTACAGAGGCTGGATTGGGTGCCATGCAATCGACCCTATCAAAAGTGCAACGGTCGGGTACCGTGCACTTTCGAGTGGCTAGACCAGGAAATTGCGAGATGCATTTGCGCTGCATTCCGCGCACTTCCGCCCACCCTCTGGCAAGATCGGACCGTGCCTGCCGGAGGGCGAGTTGCACACCGACCTCGATCAGCCCGACGCGCCCCGCAACTCGGGACAAACGCCGCGGGAGGCCCGGGCATGAGCTTCGGGCAAACGGGACGATGTGCCCCAGCCTGATCAAGGCTGGCATGGGTCCGTTCCCCACGCTGACACTTGGGTGCTCGTCGCCATCGCACCCTAGCCCCTGGGTGTCGACTTCGAGGGCGTTGTGCCGCGGCGTACGTCCCAGCGGGAGGCGGTGATCGATCCCTCCGACGAGGTCCTGCTCAGCCATATCGACGCACTCGCATTCACTCGCCTCTGGACAGGCAAGGAGGCCCTGCTCAAAGAGGCAGGGGTTGGCCTCACACGCCTGACCCACTGCCGCCTTACCTGCCCTCCGTCGAAAAAGCTGGCCGAGAAGCTGGCCCCAGCAGGAGAGCCCCCCGCAGGTCCGCTCCAGATGACCCTAGAGGGTGATTCCAAGCCGGCCTTCCAGATAGGTGGCAGGCACATGGACTCGCCCTACAAGAGAGCTTTACGGAAGATGGGCTGCACTGGATCCTCCCGCCTCCTGAGGAGGCTATCTTAGGCGGCCCTCCCCCTCCGATGTCTGACTCCCCCACCAAGGCTCCCAGCAAGCAACACTTCCTAGAAGTGGATGGTGGCCGCATGCATTATGTGGACGAAGGCCCCCAGGACGCCACGCCTCTATTGTGTGTACACGGCAATCCATCCTGGTCGTTTCTATTCCGGCGACAGGTGCGTGATTATGCGGGAGCTATGCGAGTAATCGCACCCGACCACATGGGTTGCGGACTCTCCGATCAACCCGAGCAATGGTCGTACCGTTTGGGTGACCATGTGCAAAACCTCGCTCGCCTGATCGAACACCTCGACCTGCGCAACATCACTTTGCTCGTACACGATTGGGGCGGAGCCATCGGACTCGGCGCCGCACTGAAGCACCCCGAACGCATTGCGCGCCTGATCATTACCAACACAGCAGCCTTTCCAGCCAACCTGATGCCCACACGCATCGGACTATGCCGCATTCCCATTTTGGGCCGCATGGCCGTACAGGGGTTCAACGCTTTTGCCCGGGGTGCCACACGGATGGCCGTCGAACGGCCTATGACTTCCCCGGTCAGGCGTGCGTTTGTGCAACCCTACGCACACCCTCGTTCGGCTCGCGCCACGTGGCATTTCGTGGACGACATCCCCATGAATCCAGCACATCCAAGCTGGAAGACCCTAAGCGCCATCGCCGCCGGCATACCCACTTTCCAAGACCGGCCAAGCTTGCTCCTTTGGGGTATGCGCGATTGGTGCTTCACCCCGGCGTTCCAAGCCGAGTGGCGGAGACGACTACCCGACATTCACAGCGTCTCGTTACCCTACGCAGGCCATTACCTGTTTGAGGATGCACCGCAGGACATCGATCGAGAACTGCGTGCCTTCCTCAACCTGACCGCGCCCTCGACCCCGTGAACTGCGCCGACCCCTTCAAGCAACTGGGCCCCTTACCCGCACGGGTCAACACCGCTCAGTTTCTACCGGTTGCAGCCAAGCGCTGGCCAGATACAGACGCCGTCATCGTGGCCCGCAGCGACGAGCGCATGAGTTTCGCTCAGCTCGAGGAACGCTCGAATCTAATCGCGGCGGGACTGAACGCTGAGGGCGTCAACTTTGGGGACCGAGTCTGCTTGTTCGTGGGGGCAGGAGTCGAGCTCATTGCCCTGACCTTTGCCCTGTTCAAGCTAGGTGCCGTCCCTGTCTTGGCCGACCCTGGAATGGGACGCAAGCGCCTGCTCGAATGCGTGCAACGCATACAACCACGGGTGATGATTGGAATCCCCAAGGCCCATGCCGCTCGCTGCCTGTTCCCCGCTGCATTCAAGAGTGTGGAGATTCATGTAACCGTCGGCACGCGGCTTTTTTGGGGAGGCCTCACCCTGAATGCCGTGGAGCGTTCGGGCCGTGCGGTGCCCGCCCAAGAGCGCGGGCTCATCGTCGACACCCGCCGCGACGATGAAGCCGCCATCCTGTTTACTTCGGGCAGCACGGGCCCTCCCAAGGGTGTGGTGTACACCCACGGCATGTTCCATGCTCAGGTGCTTGCCCTCAAGAATCTCTACGACTTCCAACCCGGCGAAGTGGACCTTGCCTGTTTCCCGCTCTTCGCCCTGTTTGATGTAGCCTTCGGAATCACAAGCGTGTTTCCCGACATGGACGTGTCCCAGCCCGCAACCTGTGACCCGGCCAAATTGGCTCACGCAGCTCAGCTCTACAGCACGACGACAGCCTTCGGATCCCCAGCGATTTGGAAGCGGCTCGCGCCTTGGTGTAGCGATCAAGGCGAACGACTCGGCCCCCTCAAACGGGTGCTCATTGCAGGCGCTCCCGTCGGCACGGACTTGATTCGAGCCCTGCACGCAATCCTGCCCCTCGACGGAGATGTGTTCACGCCTTATGGGGCCACCGAGTGTCTGCCCGTGGCCTCGATCGCTGGGCGCAGCGTGGTGCCATTCCTTGAGGACAGGATTCAATCGGGGCGCGGCACGTGTGTGGGTCAAGTCGCTCCGGGCATCGACCTGCGCCTGATCGACATCTGCGACGAGCCCATCGAAGCCTGGGACGAGTCCCTAGAGGTCCCACAGGGGGAATTGGGCGAAGTGGTCGTGCGCGGACCGGTGGTAACGGCCCATTACGCCGAGCAGCCCGAACAGGATGCCCTCGCCAAGATTCCCGCCAGAGATCAGGGACACTGGCATCGCATGGGAGATCTGGCCTACAGCGATTCAGAGGGTCGCCTTTGGTTCTGCGGCCGCAAGAGCCACCGCCTACAAACCGATGCCGGGCCCCGTCCGACCGTGCCCACCGAAAACGTGTTCAACACCCACCCCCGAGTCCTGCGAACGGCCCTCGTCGGGGTGGGTCCCGCGGGCAATCAGACGCCGGTACTTTGTGTGCAGCCCTATGCCAGATCCATGCCCAAGGGCAAGGCCATGACCCATGGGTTCACAACCCAACTCAAGGACATTGGGCGCAAGCACGTCTGCTCAAAGGACGTGGACACATTCCTGTTCCACCCCGAGTTTCCCGTAGATCCACGCCACAACGCCAAGATCGAGCGGGAAGCGTTGCAACAGTGGGCGAGCGAGCAGCTCCCATGAGGGCGACCGTCACGGGTGGTGGGGGCTTCCTCGGGCGATACATCGTCGAACAGTTACTCGCGGAGGGACACGAGGTTGTTTCGGTTTCACGGGGACACTATCCCGAGCTTGAAACCCTTGGGGTCACTTGCCGACAGGCCGATCTTAGCCGCCGTGACGACGCCTTGCGCAGCTTAGCTGGGACCGATGTGCTCTTTCACGTGGCGGCCCTTGCGGGGGTCTGGGGGCCGCGCGCCGACTACCACAGAGCGAATGTCGAGGGAACCCAAAACGTGCTTGCAGCCTGCGCGGAACATGGAATCGACCGCCTCATCCACACGTCTTCTCCCAGCGTGTGCTTCGATGGCCACGATCACCTGCGCGCGAGCCATGACCTCCCTAGGGCCGAACGTTTCCTCGCAGCTTATCCAAGAAGCAAAGCCCAGGCCGAGGCGCTTGTCCAATCCGCAAACGGGCCAACCCTCGCAACCGTCATCCTGCGCCCCCACCTCATCGTGGGCCCGCGAGATCCACACCTGGTTCCACGCCTCTTAGAACGGGCCAGCCAAGGGCGCCTCGCCATCATCGGTGACGGACGCAACGAGGTCAGTTTGACCCACGTAGGGAACGCCGCCCACGCCCATTTGTGCGCAGCACGCGCGCTTCACCCCGGGGCCCCCTGCGCAGGGCAGGCCTACTTCGTAGCCAATGCCGAGCCCGTCATCCTGTGGGACTGGATCAACCACTTGCTCAAGGAACTGGGCCAGCCCCCGATCACACGCCGCATCCCCCTTGGCCTGGCCAACGGGCTTGGGGCCCTTTGCGAGGCTGCTTGGACCCTCTTGCCCCTGAAAGGGGAACCTCCCATGACGCGCTTCGTGGCCCAACAACTGGCCACGTCCCATTCCTACGACATCGCAGCCCTGCGCCGTGATCTCGGTTACGAGGAACAGGTCAGTCTGGGAAAGGCCACCGAGGAAATCATCAAGTCCGCCCAATCAGCGGGCCAATCAGCGGGCCGGTGAAACCAGCCGCCAGAGAACCCAACTCGCCACCGAGCGTAGGGGCGCCCAGACCTCAGCCCGGTCGTTCAGTTGGGCAGGACTGGGCCGTTGATCGAGCCCGTCGAGGATGCGCATCCCCTCCTGCAGGGCTAAGTCTCCGGGAGCCATCACATCCTGCCGCCCAAGGCGGAAGAGCAGGAACATCTGTGCCGACCAAACACCAATGCCATAGACACTCGTCAATGTCTTGATCACGTCCTCATCGTTCCGACGGCTGATGCAGCGCAGGCCCAAGCTGCCATCCAGGGTCTTTTCAGCCAGGTCCCTCACTGCCTTTGTTTTGGACTTGGAGAGCCCCGCTGCCCGCAATTTTTGGGGGTCTAGGGCGAGGAGTTCAGGCGGGGTCGGGAACCGCCGGCCCAGGCTCAAGGCCCGGACGCGCCCATGAATCGTTTGCGCCGCCTTGAGGGCCAGTTGTTGGTGGATAATGGCCTTGGCCAACGAGTGGAAATGGGAATCCGCATCCCCCCGCACGGGGAAATCTGGATAGGGCAAGACCTGCCCCATGGCCCGGCCGAGAATGGGGTCACGCTTAGCGAGCGCGCGCAACATTGCCGGACTCGGCCGACCGATTGGGAAGGTGTGTGCAGGGGTTTTGCGCTTGGGCATTCTGATGGAGGAGGGTGATGGGACGGCAGGGCGTAGCCCGTGGCCGACCTAGGTGGGTACCCGGGGCTCCCCTATGCGACCAGAGGCCCGCGTCCAAGCACCGTCGGGTGTGAGGCTAGCCCCCCGTGTCCGCTCGGGGCATTGGCAATCCAAGGATAACTGCCCGGCAGGATGGGCGATGGGATTTTCCATGCCAGACTTCATCCGTCAGCGAGTTCTAGCTACATTCAATGTGACCGGCACCCTGGCCCCCCCCACCACGGTCTGCTGATCGAGCCTGCTCAGATTCTCTCAATTCCTGGGGGTATGAACGCGACCATGATGGCAACCACCCGGCAAGACGCAATTCGCAACATCTCTTCTGAGTTTCTTTGGGACTTCGATGGCGAGGCCACGGACACGCAACAAGATCTCCCCAAGATCTTCGGCTGCTATGTGTTCAATGACCAGGTGCAAAAGCAGCGACTCCCCCAGGGCGTCTACACCGCTCTGCGCAAGACCATCGAGACCGGCGCTCCCCTAGATCCCGAAGTAGCCGATGCCGTCGCTGCGGCCATGAAGGACTGGGCCGTGGAACACGGCGCCACACACTACACCCACTGGTTCCAGCCCATGACGGGCTCGATGGCGGAGAAGCACGACTCCTTCCTCAATCCCACCGAGGGCGGTGGTGCGATCCTTTCGTTTACCGGACGTGAGCTTTCCCAAGGAGAGCCCGATGCAAGTTCATTTCCAAGCGGCGGACTGCGAGCCACCTTCGAGGCGCGGGGCTACACCGCTTGGGACCCCACCTCACCGGCTTTCCTGCGCAAGACTAGTGCGGGTGCTACCCTCACCATTCCAACGGCGTTCTGCTCGTGGACAGGTGAGGCACTCGACAAGAAAACTCCCCTGCTGCGATCATGTGAGGCACTCTCCGGTGCGGCTGTTCGCATGCTCAACCTCATCGGCGAGGACTATGTCACACGAGTGATGCCCAGTGCAGGCACCGAGCAAGAGTATTTCCTGATCGATCGTCAGTTCTATCGCATGCGCCCTGACCTCGTCGCCTGTGGACGGACTCTGTTTGGAGCACGCCCCTTCAAGGGGCAGGAATTCGACGACCACTATTTCGGTAAAATCAGCCAGCGGGTTTTGCGCTTCATGCAGGACATGGAAAACGAGCTTTGGCAGCTCGGGGTCCCCGCCAAGACGCGCCACAATGAGGTGGCCCCCTCCCAGTTCGAGCTGGCCCCGGTCTATTCGAGCGTTTCGGTCGCCACGGACCAGAACATGCTGACCATGGACGTGATCAAAGAGGTCGCCGAGCGCCACGGCCTCAAGGCTCTCTTGCACGAGAAGCCGTTTGCACGCCTCAACGGCAGTGGTAAGCACCTGAACTGGTCCCTGGGGGACAACATGGGCAAGAACCTGCTCAGCCCAGGCAGCACCCCCCACGAGAACCTGCGTTTCATGCTGACCTTGACGGCCATCATCCGCGGGGTGGATCTGCACCAAGATCTGTTGCGCGCATCGATCGCCTCCGAAGGCAATGACCACCGGCTCGGGGCTAATGAGGCGCCGCCCGCCATCATTTCCATCTTTATCGGCAAGGAACTCGAAGGCATCGTGCAGTCGATCATTGACGGCACCGCACCCACCGACAGCGGTCAAGATCGCACCATCGAGCTGGGCGTCACGGCCCTCCCCGACATTCCCCGCGACAGTTGCGATCGCAACCGCACTTCGCCCTTTGCGTTCACCAGTAACAAGTTTGAGTTCCGCGCGGTGGCATCGAGCCAGTCGGTCGCCTACCCCGCTTCTTTCATCAACCTCATCGTGGCCGAAGCCATGGACTACATCAGTGATCAAATCGAGGCCAAAGGCGGCCCCTCCACTGAGAACATCCAGGCAGTCGTGCGCGAGACCCTAACCAGCCACCAGCGCATCTTGTTCTCTGGAGATAACTACTCCGACGAATGGCGTGACGAGGCCGCACGGCGGGGACTGCACAACCGCCCGGGAACCCCCGAAGCACTCGCGGACTGGGGCAGCGAAACAAACCTTGCCCTTTACGAGCGTTACGGTGTGTTCTCGCGCAACGAGGCCCTCTCGCGCCTCAATGTGCAGATGGAAACCTATGCGAATAAGGTGAACGTTGAAGCCATCGCTACCCGGGACATTGCGATGACGATGATTCTGCCCGCGGCCTCTGCGCACCAGCGCGCGCTGGCCGAATCGATCGCGGCGACCGCATCCGTGATGGATTCACCCGACCTCGAAGCTCAGCGTGAGATCTTGCACATGACCACGAGTGCCATTGCGAAGCTCAAGCGCTCGATTGACGAGTTGCTTGGCATTCAAGAAGAACTGGAGCAGGCCAACCTTGAGGAGATCCCCATGGCCCACGCCTACCGTGATCGGGTCTTGCCCGCCATGGCACAGGTGCGCGAGCACGGTGACCTCTTGGAGCGGCTCGTGAGCGACGAGCACTGGCCCTTGCCCAAGTATCGCGAGATGCTGTTCATCCATTAGGGACTCAGAACCCTCGTCGCACCTAAGAGCCGGCCTCTTGGGGATTCCTAACGGATCCTCGGGGGCCGGTGGTCGTCCGTGCCGCAAGCAGCCCCTATCCGGGGGACAATTCAGTTTCCCCAAGACCAACCTCCCTAGGGATGGATCAGCCGCTCAGCCCCCGGGGCAAATGGTAGCGGTGACTGGACTTGAACCAGTGACCCCAGGCTTATGAAGCCTGTGCTCTAACCAACTGAGCTACACCGCCGATTGCGCGGGCGGACTTTAGCCAAGCGGCCCCCTGAGGGCAAGCTCTCCGGGATGCGGTGGAGGCCGAGACGAGCATCAGGGACAAATAAATCCCCGATTCCCTGTCCCAGATTCCGCGTTCCTGCGCTTCTTCCCTATGAGAGTCGGCACACAGGGCCCGCCCCTGAGTGCCGTTTGATGACCCCTATTCGGTGGGCTCCGTGCAGGTTGCGGGGCCCCGCTGCTCGCCCCTGTCCCCGTCCTTCAGCTGGAGCCACCCTCCCAGTGGCCCCTAGCCTAGGACGGTTCCCGCAAGGACAGCAGGAGGGGAAGTCCTTAGAGAACGGAGGCACCCTTGCCTGCAGGGGTGTCTCCACCCCCCTGGGTTCCCCTTGTTTGACTTCCACGCAGCCCCCCTGGTCTGCAAACGAGGTGTGCTACACGCGGGCGGGGCTGGGCCCGGGGTGGTGAACCCTGCCGGCATTTCCAGTCAATCGGGCCCAATCAATCTGACCCAGTCAATCGGAGCCTGTTCGCTTGGCCTGGGGTGGGCCGATCAACTCCACCCCACCCCTTGCCACGGCAAAAAGGAGACAAGCTGGATTCTCCGGCCCGGTGGGTTCCGATGCCCGCCCTAGGGCGTGGGGTCCATGAACCGAGCCCGGGGGATAACGCAAGTAGGTCCCGGCCGAGTACTCCCCGAATTCGTCCCGGTAGCCCCCCTCTAGGATCCATACATCCTCATGGTCCAGATGGCGATGGGCCGGATAGCCACAACCGGGAGCCATGCGAATGAGCGCCGTCACGCCTCCCCCCTCGTTTTCCCCAAGGGGGCTCAGCGGTAGCCACTCCACGCCCTCGTAGTGGGTCTCTCGCCACTCGACCCCTTCGGCTGGCCGCGGACTGGCCCCTTCCAAGGGAACCCATGCTGTCATAGGGCCGTTCGCTACACTTGCGTAGACGCTCGGATTACCACCGGGTGGGCCATTCTGAGGGGTAGGCGCTTTCATGACCGCATCCTAGGGCAGCCAACCCACGGGAAGGAAGTGCCGGGGGCGCAAGTCCCCAGAATCCCCCAAATTCCACAGTTTTTGACGAACTAAAGTAGCCACGATCGATGGAACGGGGTTACGATTACAGTGGAGAGTCTCTTTGAGAGACACCGGGTCTTGCGAGCGGCCTGGAGTCAGGGAAGCTCATTGAGTACTCCTCTCCCTCGGGCCGATGAGGTTTCCCCCTCGTCGGCCCTCTTTTTTTGCCTCTTTTTGCCGTCCTGGAACGACCTGAGCACACATGGACTTACGGTCCACCCAGTGTTCTAAGTCCCAGGGCTGGGCTTCACTGCCATTCCATTTCTCATTCCGTTTCTACGGAACTTGGCCGCCCCGGCTAGGGCTCGACGCGCACCGACCGCATGAGTGGACCGCCACGGTCACTGCCGGCCATGTACAGGGTCAGTTCATTGCTCAGCCGGTTGAAGCGAAACCCGCGACCGTCCAAGCGTTCACCGTCCACATAGATTGCGGAGGGCTGCGTGTCGTATCCACTCAGAGTGAGCGTATCTGAAGTCCCGTCCACGCTCGACCAACGCAGGGTGAGGACCTCACGGGGATCGAGACCCGCCAGGGCCGTGTCCACGCGCAAGTGCTCTAAGTTCAGGCAGTCGTCGATGGCGCAATCGAAATCACGTCCCGCCCCCAACCGTGTCCATTCGAATTGTGCGTGGGTCTCATAGGGCAGCGCATGAACCCCCACGGGTCCGTACGACGCAACTCGATCGGCCACCACTTCCAACGAATCTGGAACTCCCCCAAGCGATGAAGCGCCGACCTGATCGAGGGCCGCAGACATGTCCATGGTCGTCCAACGATGCCCCCCGTCCACATCATGAATGAGACTCGTGGTCACGCTGGCACCCTGCTCCGACAGAAAGCGATCGAGCTCTAACACACCATTCACAAGGCTCGCTGAGGGATCGGCCAGATTAGCATGCAAGTAGACGGGCACCTGCTTGAGGTGCAAGACTGGGGTGTGACTGGCATCCACCTGCCCCTGTAGGGTCATGAGTGCAGGGCTGATGCGAGTATAGGCAAATGGATTCTCGCGCGGACTGCCGTCAAACACGAGAGGGTGTTCGAGGATCATGCGGGTCTTGAGAGTTCCTTCGCGGTGTGTTTGCAGCAGATCCAGAGGGCCCGTATGGAACACCACCCCGGCCACCCGTGGCCCGAGGGGGTCCTGGTGGCGCATGGCGTAGCTGAGGGCACCGACTCCCCCCATCGAAAACCCGACTGTGTAAATGCGGCGATGGTTGAATTGCAGGTGACGGTGAATCGTACGCAGCACTTGGTCGAGTGCGGTCTGGGATGGCGCGTTTCCAAACGACAAATCGGTGAGACCGTAGGGAGCCATCAACATCCAACCACGACGCGAACACTCAAAAGGCAGGTCACTGTTGAGGAAGACGTCCTTCTCACTCACGGAGAATCCGTGAAAGCCTACGACCAGGGCTCGCTCACCTAGGGGTTGGCTTGCCCAGTCCTTGGGCACCTGCAACAGAATGCGCTCAGCTAGGTCTGGACTGCCAGAAAAGTACGGATGAAAGTACACCTGGTAGGTGGGATCCCCCGTCCAACTGGGTACCTCCCTAAAACGTATCCCCCCACCTTCCACCGATTCCCAATCGTGACCCAAGGGTGCGCTCTGCCGGGGCAAACGACCGTGGTCGTCGTTCTGCATGCTCCATGAAAAGGCCGATTGCTGGCTCTGAGCCAGCGCACGCCCCACGCCAACATCGAGGAAAAGGCTGGCACAGGCCAAGAGTGCCGCAGTCAGTACACGCTGGCCGCGCTGCCGGTGCTGACCGCTGGTCAGGGAATTGTGATGATTCATGGGGAAGTCCTGCTCCCCCATCGGCACGGCGGCGCCCTCGGATTCACTTCAGTCCACAGGCCCGCCCGAACAAGGGGAATTCGAATCTCCATTCGAGACGCCTCTGAGCAGGTCGAGGGCCACGCCATGACGAAGCCCGCGTCCACTCACTCGCGCTTCCACGACACCCATTCGTTCGAGGCAAGCGGCGATACAAAGCAGACCAGCGGGGAGAATCTCTGCCCTGTTCGCTTCAATAGGGAGCTCCTTGCGTTGGTCAACCTCCATGCTGAGGAGGTGTTGTGCATGCTTGCGGACGCGGGCACTGGGCAGGGTTACGCCATCGGCACGGGCAGGATCAAAGTCCGGAAGACCCAACTCCAAGCACGCAAGATTTGCAGCCGTGCCACCCAGCAACCACGCATCGGCCACCGTGGAATCCGAGGGAAACACTTCAAATGCTCTGCGCAATTCCCCCTCAAGGGCCTGCACTCCCCCAGGATGAGCTGGCGGAAGCCCGCCCAGCCCCAGATAGGACTGGGTGAGCAGCAAGGCTCCGAGGGGCGCGGAAATCCCCACTCGCCCGTCCGGAAAGCTCACCTCTGTGGAGCCGCCCCCCACATCGATCGTCACGCTACTACACAAGCCCCCCAGGCCAACACGCCCAAGCCGGGCCTCTTCTTCCCCCGATAGGATGTCCACTGCCAAACCCAGTTCGGCTGCACAGTGCCTGACGAACACATCCGCGTCACTCACGCGGCGCAGGACTGCCGTTGCGACAACTCTTATCTGCCCGGGATGTACGCCCAGGGACAGGGCCTCCTGCTTGAACGCCCCAAGGACATCCAACGTGCGTTCTACAGCAGGGGGGTAGAGGCACACGGGCGAGCCGGGGAATCCTGCATTACCCCTCGGGTCAGCTTGGCCGAGGCGCACGGCTTCACAGGCCTGCGCAAGGACTTCAAGGTCCCCATCACCTTTCGTGCGTGCCACCAGCAACAAGGCCGTATTCGTACCCAGATCGATGGCAGCCACCGCGGGCCCTGCCGCGCTCACTGCCCGCCCCCACCCTTGCGCCGGTCCTTCTCCAGCCTCACATTGAACTCACGTGCCGCACCGGTGATCTTCACTTCCTTAGAAAACGAGTCCCACTTCTTGTGCCGCACCACCAGTCGCCACTTGTACATACCGACTCTCGAACGAGCATAGCGTCCCACGTCCTTTCCCGATTCGATCAGCCTGATGCTCTTGGGCAGGGTGATGTGCTCTGGAAGATTCTGGTCCTTGATTCGCTCCAGCTTGACCTCAGCATCGCTGAGCCTCGCACCGAGGGCATTGGTGACTTTCACGGAAACCTCCACGGTACGCCGGGTTTCCAGGCGGCCCAAGTTCACTCGCGCTCCAGGAACCAATTCGGGAATCGCCACGACGATGGTATCAGCGTTGTCGGAGCTGATGCTCAGCTTTCCACGGGTCACTGGGCCCCCGGTAAGCTCAAAGTGTGATCCGGAAACTTGCACGGTTCGAGAACGATAACCGTAAAACCTGAGGCCTTGAGGGCCCTCACCGCTGCCACGCATGACAATCTCACCGATGAGGTGACAGGGTGCCTGCTCTTCCACGGGGTTGAGAGTCAAGACTACCGGTGCCGCTTGCGGAACCAGACAGTCAACCTCATCTTCTTCCTCAGCCAAGAATCCCGCGGCCCTGGCAGTCAATGTCCACGTCCCAGGGTGAACCCCCTCGATCGTGAAGCGGCCCCATTCATCTGTCAGCAAGGTGTGTGTCTTGGAAACAGGCTCCCGTAACTGCGCGCGCACCTTTGCCCCAGGAATGCCCCATCCCTCGGGGTCCAACACCTGTCCCTCCAACGGATGAGCCGGGGCAAGGGTGACCTGTAGATCCGATTGGTCCCCCTCCACTTGGAGAGACACGCGACGATCTCGGTAAGAGGGATGCTGCACATCCAATCGACAGGCTCCCTGTGGAATCCCTTGGAACTTGAAGGACCCGTCTGCCGCGCTGCGACCTTCCAAGTCCGCGATGTCGGACTTTCGGTAGCGCAAGGCAAGGGACAGTTGGGCTCCCGGGATCCCTCCGCCTTGGTCATCGAGAATCCTACCCGAGAGTGTGAATCCCTTTGGAATGCTCACAATCAGATCTGATCGCACTTCACCTGCAGACAGATTCACGTGACCAGAGCGGCCTATAACCCGAGCTTGCGTTGAATTCGAATCGGGCGTTTCGAGCGCGAGCACCACGAAACTGACACCCACGGGCAGCTCCCTGAACACAAACCGCCCTTGGCTGTCCGTGGCCGATGAGGCGGCAATTGTGCCGGTTCCATAGCGGGCCCTCTGGGGAGGCGCCCGGCCGCTTCTCCGGCCTCCATACTTCAGGTCCTTGGGTGGGAGGATGCGGCAATCGACTCGAATGTTGGCCACAGGCTCACCTCCATCCCCAATGACCCGTCCAGACACCTGGCCCGGCCGGTGGATACCCACGCGCTCCTCGTTGTTGGGAGCTCCGGGAACGACATCCAAGAATCCGCTCGTGCCAGCCCCCCAGGGTGTCTTGACCCAATACCGATAGTTCCCAGGCGTCAAGCCAGCAAAGCGCACCCTGCCATCCGTCCCGGTCACAAGTAAGGGGCACTCCAGCCCTTGAGCAGGGTTGTCAAAACTCATCAGGGTACTCTGCATATCGACCTGCACACCCTCAATGGGTGCGCCGTCAGGCCGCGAATGCACGAACACTGAATACTCAACTCCACGCTCAAGTTGGATGAACACCTCCGTGGGCTGCCCCTCCAGCACAGCGATGCTCGTTTCAAAGGACCGTGCGGCCCCCTCCTTTCCCACGGTGAGTGCGTAGCTCCCAGAGGCTAGCTGCTTGAATGAGAAGCGGCCGCCCTCGTCCACCTCGAGCTCAGCGATGGGGTCATCGGGGAGCGCGCCCGCCATCCAACGCCACAAGTGCACCCGAGCCAGTCCCGGCAGGTCTGCGCCGGCCCCAACCACGTGCCCGATAATCGTCCCGGCGGGACGGAGGGTGACAATCCACTCGTTGTCTTCGAGACTAGGGTCATCGGGCAGGGTCGACCGCACCAAGGGAACGTGGTCTGGATGGGTCACCGAGAGGGCAATCTCCTTATCGTCCGCAGCACTCACCTCGAAGCGGCCCAACCCATCCGTGAGGGTCTCCGTCGTGTGGCTGCCCTGTCCAACCCGAACCACCACCCCCTCCAGGGGAAGGGCCGTCCCCGCCTGCTCGACGCGGCCATAGACCCTGCGCCCCAGCTCAGGTGCCAGCTCGGCCTCGGTGCGCTGAATGAGTGGATCTTGGGCGTACGACTCGGAGGGGACTCCCGAGCCGCCGGGGCCAGACAGCTGAGAGGTGGGCCGCTCATCGAGCGCTGGAAGGTTCTGCTCGAACCCGGGCGGAGTCTGCACAACCAAGTCGTTCGCTTGATTGAACCAGAGGGCCGCACCAACGCCGAGAACTAACACAAAGGCGATGAGTGAAAGTCGTTGGGTGGCGGAACTCATGATCATGCGCGGGCGCTACACGCCCGCAAGAGAAGGGAAACAACCGTAGCACTGTCCCTGGGGTGTGAACACCTGTACGCGTGTACCATCCTGGTCAAGAACAAGTATTTGAGCACGGCCCGCCGCTCCTGGCCGCTCCGAGGGGGCCACCACGGCGAGATCCTCCACCGCAGTCACCTGTCCCGCCCGCGTGCCCTCCCTCGCCAGGACTCGCAGCACCCGAGATGTGTGACTCACTAAGAGAAGGGCATGCTCCGGTTCCGCCACGGCCACGACGAGACTGTTCGAGTCGAGTCCGTCCGCCGCCACCGGCTCAGCACGCTCACCCAAGGCACTGAACACGTCAATGGCGTAATGGAACTCGCCCTCTCGGAACACCTGGATGCGTCCAGCCCCCCGTTCGACCGCCAGCAGGTCCCCAGTTCCGCCGCCGTCGCATTCCGGTCCGGCCCAGCCCGCCAATCCCGCGAGGTCCTGAAACTGACCCCGTGGGTCGCCGAGGGGACGCAGGGAACGCACCCGCCCCGTACTCGCATGGAACCACTGCAACCCGTGGCGGCGCCTGCCTCCGCTGGCCACAGCCAGCACGAATTCTTCATCCCTTCCTGTGGTCAGAACATCCACAGGCTGACCGAGGAATCCACGCCGGTCGAGACTCTCCCCTCCCAGGGCGTTTTCATCTCCATCAGGGTCCCGCATACAAACGACCTCCTTGCCGAAGAGGGTGAACCCCCGCACCACACCCGCCGGCTGGTCCGCGACCCAGAGTCTGTGGTCATCATCGATGGCTAACCCCGCTGCACTCGAACGGCCCGACGCCTCGTCACGGAATGAAAAGCAAGTCTGCAGGGGTCGACCATCCAGATCAAAACTCGACACCCACGCCGTCTTGGCCTGCCGCCCAACGTAGACGACACCGTCGTGATGGGTGAGACTGCCGTACACAACTCAGCCCTCGAAGCGTCCGCTCAATCGGATGTAGACGACTTCGGCGGGCACCCCTATGCGCAGGGGTAGGGCCACCACGCCGAGGCCCCGGGAGACGATGAGCGTCGTGCGATCCAGCTCCAGGCGCAAGCCAGGGTGCTGGGGTCCGAGCCGCCGCAACACGGGCAAGTCCACTTGGGTGCCGTGGGTGTGCCCGGACAGAATGGCCCGGCAACGCGGCCGTGCGATCGCACAGGCCCCGCGCGGGTTATGGCACAAGACGATTTCCACATCGCCCTCTCTTAGACCTGCGCGTGCACCCTCCAGGTCGACCCTGCGGGCCTCTTCTAGATCCTCCAGACCCACGAGTCCGACGGTTCCCCCACCCACACTCACTCGCGCACATTCATTGCGCAAGAAGCGAATGCCCACATCCCCGTAGGCCGAAGCGATCTTGTCCTCCTGCCTTCCCCGGTAGTCATGGTTGCCGAACACACCAAACGAACCCATGGGGGGGCGCAGTTCTGCCAAGTCAGGAAGCACTGCCAGCGCATCGCTCCAGTGATGGGAGATCATATCCCCGGTGTACACCACCACATCCGGGCAGCGCCGGGCCACGGCTTCGGTCACCTGACGAAGGTCGCCTTCCCTCAGAAAAGGACCCGCATGGAGGTCAGAGATCTGGGCTATCGTAAAACCCTCCAACTCCGGGGCCAGCCCTGCGATGTACAGGTGCTCGGTGCGTTCGATGAACCGGCCCGAACGCAAGTATCGGCGACGGTAGAATGCGCGCCCCCCCAGCCCTTTGCACACATTCTCTACGAGCCCAGACACCGTCATCCTTAGGCCACCGTGGCGGCGGGCCGGCACGCCCACACGGCGACCGAACTTGTGAGTGTCGGCCGCGTCCTGGGCCCCGCAGGGGGGCTCAAGTCCAAGTGAGGGCTCCGAGTTCTTCATGCAAGGAATCAGGAAAGCCGATGGCTCCCCTGGCGGAGGCGCACGCCACTCGATTCACGACCCAGCAACTCCATAATCTCGAACAAGTCAGGCCCTCCGGGGAGGCCCGTCAGGGCGCAACGCAGGGGCTGGAATAGCTGAGGGATCTTGAGCCCCCGATCAGCAGCCCAAGCCTTGCTCGCCGCTGCGAGGGAAGCCGCCTCCTGATCAGGCTGACGCTCAAGCCAATCACCGTAATCCGTCAAGGTCTGGGATGCCCCCGCGTGCTTGCGCGCGCCCTTCTCTGCCTTCGGGTCGTAGGGCACCTGATCATCGGCAGCGAGGGTGTAGGCCATGCGTGCAGGCAATTCGCTGTACAGGCGGATTCGGTCTTTTTCCATGGCGATGACGCGCAGAAACCATGACCAGCGCTCGCGGATCTCATCCTCTTGCAACAGCCCGGATTGGACCACAAATGGAACGCAGTGCTCTGCGAGTTCTTCGTCCGACTCAGCATGCAGGTGTTCCCCAGCGATCCAAAGGAACTTGGCAAAATCAAACACCGCGCCACCCTTGCTTACATCTTTCAGGGCAAAGTGTTGAACAAAGGTCGACACGTCGAAGATGTCCGTCTCACCATCGAGCGCCCAACCCTGCATGCACAAGAAATTGAGTATGGCGGACTTAGGGTATCCCTGCGCTCGGTAGTCACTCAGGGAGACGCTCCCATCACGCTTGGAGAGTTTCTTTCGCCCTGCACCCAGGAGTAGCGGCAGGTGCGCGAACTGCGGAGCCTCTAAGCCGAATGCTTGGTACAGGAGAATCTGCTTGGGGGTATTCACCAGGTGTTCCTCGCCGCGCAGGACATGGCTAATCTCCATGTCGGCGTCATCGCAAACGACGACAAAGTTGTAGGTCGGCCCCCCGCTCTGCCGAACCATGACCCAGTCGTCGACCTCCTCGTTTTGAAAGGTCACTTCCCCACGTACAAGGTCAACAAAAGTCGTCTCACCCGCCGGTACTTTGAAGCGCACTGCAAATGGATCCCCCGCCTCAGCTCGGGCTTGGGCCTCTGCTGGATCCAGGTCGCGGCAATGCCCGTCGTAGCGTGGCGTTTGCTTCGCAGCCTGCTGACTCTCGCGTAATTCACTCAGGCGTGCGGAGGAGCAAAAACAGGGGTAAGCATGGCCGCTTCCCAGTAGGTGGCCCGCCATATCTTGGTGCCGTTCAAGCCGTTCGCTCTGGCGGTAAGGCCCAAACTCTCCCCCACACTTGGGGCCCTCGTCCCACTCCAGCCCCAGCCATGCGAGTCCCTCAAGGATGGCATCTTCAGACTCTTGGGTGGAACGTTCACGATCGGTGTCCTCAAGGCGCAGGATGAACTTTCCGCCTTGGGCTCGGGCAAAGGCATAGTTGAAGAGGGCCGTGCGGGCGAGTCCAAGGTGGACGGCTCCCGTAGGGCTGGGGGCAATGCGAACGCGGGGCACGGTAGTCATGCGCGCAGGATACGGAAGATCGGCGCCCGCACCCAGTGCCCGCAGGCCGTGGCGGCAAATTGAGCGCGCCTAGCGCGCCGCACTTGGATCTTGCGCTACCATGCGCCCATGACTGCCCGCTCAGAGCCGCCCCCCCGCTTTCGACACGCCCTGCTGGTGATCAACCCCATTGCAGGTCGGGGCAAGAGCCTGGCCGCAGCGAATACCCTTGAAGCGGGGCTGCAAGCCGCCGGAATCCAAGTCACGCGTTACGCCACAAAAGCGCGCGGTGATGCAAGACAGCGGGTGGCCGCCCTTGAGGGAGACATCGATGTGGTCGTCTCGATCGGAGGTGATGGCACCCTTGCGGAGATT
This sequence comes from uncultured Planctomycetaceae bacterium, assembly GCA_964469565.1. Lineage (GTDB taxonomy): Bacteria > Planctomycetota > UBA1135 > UBA1135. Next base: position 82,064 of record CAYXZD010000015.1, on the reverse strand, counting down.
CTTGAGACCCTCCCCCACCCCATTCCCGTGGCCATGCTTCCCATGGGGACGGCCAATGTTCTTGGCCTCGAATGCAAACTGCCCCGCGAAGCTTCACAACTTGTGCCGCTCATCTGTGCAGGCCAGACCATGGGCCTAGACAGCGGTTGGGTCCAGTGGGCGGAATCCCCCGCTGGTGAGCCCAACGAACGAGTCAGCTTCCTAGTCACCGGCATCGGTTTCGACGGTGCCGTGGTCCAGGATGTGGAGCGCCGCCGCACGGGCCCGATTACAAAACTCACCTATGTGGGTGCTGTCCTGCACGCACTCCGACGCTGCCGCCCAGCCCAATTGAGCGTACAAGCCGACGGCAAGCTCATTCCAGGCACCTGGGCCTGGGCGTTGATCACCAACACCCGAGGCTATGGCAGCGTCCTCACCCTGCGGTGCGCTTCACGCATGGATGATGGCCTGTTTGAGATCGTGCTCTTTCCTAAAGCAGGGCCCTTCGCCCTCATGAAGTACGCTCTCCTGGCATTGATTGGACGCATCCCAGGCGGATCGTGCAGAATGGTGCAGGCCAGCCACGTACAGGTGGACTCCAGCGCCCCGGCACCGGTCCAAATCGACGGTGACTTTGCCGGACATACGCCGCTCGAATTCAAGGTGCGCCCCGGTCGGCACCAACTGATCATCCCATGAGCCTCCCCCAGTACCCAACGCAAGTCCGCGGCCGCACCCTCGGCACCAACACCCTGTTCTTCCTAGCTGGGCCGTGCGTACTGGAAGAACGCGAACTGGCCTTCGAGATCGCGGGTCGCCTGCGCGACCTGTTTGCCGCTCGAGACTTACCCTTTGTGTTCAAGGCCAGCTTCGACAAGGCCAATCGATCCAGTCTCGGAGGCGGTCGCGGCGTGGGGATGGATCAGGGCCTCGACTGGTTGGGCGCCATCGGCAAGGAACTCGACATTCCCATCGTGACCGATGTCCACCTGCCCGAGCAATGCGCTGCTGCTGCTGAAGTCGCCGACGTGTTGCAGATCCCCGCGTTTCTTTGTCGGCAAACGGATCTCTTGCAGGCGGCCGCCGCCACCGGTCGCGCGGTGAATATCAAGAAAGGCCAGTTCCTCGCGCCCTGGGACCTCGCCCACGCCGCCTTGAAGGTGACGGAGAGCGGCAACCCCAACGTGCTCCTGACCGAGCGTGGCTCCAGCTTTGGCTACGGGCGGCTTGTCGTCGACATGACCGGCTTCGAGCACCTCGCCGCCAGCGGGCACCCCGTCATTTTCGATGCGACCCACGCCGTTCAGGAGCCCGGCGCCCACGGCACTTCCACCGGGGGTGATCGCACCAAGGTGCCCGGGCTTGCAAGGGCCGCCGTTGCCACAGGCCATGTGCACGGCCTGTTTTTCGAGGTGCATCCCGACCCCGATCGCTCGCCCTCCGACGGGCCCAACATGCTCCACTTGGACGAATTCGAGCCCGTGCTCGACGGCGTCTTAGCGATTCATGCGGCCCTCTAGTCGCCGGCAGGCGCGAGCAAGTCACGCCCATCCATTGGCTTGGGCTGAGGGATCCCTAGAACTCTGAGTAAGGTGGGGACCACATCCATGGAGCTGGCCGGAGACCCGTCGCGTCCTGCGGGGAAGGGTGCCCCCAGAAAGGCAAGGGGCAGCCGCTGATCATAGGGATACGGACTACCGTGGCTCGTGCCCTTTCCAATCCCGACAACGACCCAGGGCTCGAGGCGCAGGTACACGTCGGGATTGCGGCCCGGGAACGTGCTGGCTTGCACGCTTGAGAGCCATGCTTGCTCGCCCGGAGCAGTCACGGGGTCGGTGCCCAGGAGTTGTTCTAGGGTGTAGGCAGCCGCGACGAAGTGGCTTTTCACCGCTTCATCGGCGATCGCGCGCCGCACCACGCGGGGGTCGAGATTGAGCTCTTGCAGTTGCGCGGAGTCGAGCCCAAACCCTCCGCCACTCGCCAGCAAGGTCAGCTTATGACCAAAAGTGTCATCAAGGTGTCGAGTCATGAGGGCCACAAAGGCCGCATGTTCCACCTTGGTAATCCGCCGTGCGCCAATCCCGCGAGCCTGCAACCACTCGGGGAGTTCCATGATCCCGTGGTCGGAAGTCAGGGCACCCAGCCAGCGGCCCTCTCCCACCTGCTCGTCCAGATCATCGAGGAGTTGTCCCAAGCCACGGTCCGCCCTCAGAATAATGTCTGTCACCTCACAACTATACGGGCCTGCGCAGTGACCTAGGACATCACATCCGGACAAGGAGACAGCCAGCAGATCCACCCCATCACCTCGGCCCAGGCCCAGAGTCCTGAGACCCGCCCTCGCCAATTGAATGCAGAACTCGTCCCCAAGGGGAAAGCGCAGAACCGAAGATGCGATCGACTTGATTTGATTCGCCCGGCTCTCATCGTCTGCGCCCTCATCGACCCGGGACAGGACATAGGGAAACGTCACCCCGCAGGACTCGAAAGGGGTCTCACCCAAACGATCATCCAGCGCCGTGCCGTACTGGGACAAATCCTGTTGCCAACTCCACTCCCACTTGTAGCCCTCGGATTGGGAACGCCAAGTTTGATTCCATGTATTAGCGAAAGCGGGAAGCTCGTCGCCATAGTGCGTGGAACTCATGAATCCGCCAGCGGTGCGGTCCCACCACAGGGCGATAGACGGCGCTGGCCCTGCCAAGCAAACCGCCGAGCGATCCTTCATGGAGATGGAGAGAACTTGGCTCCCTTGATGTGCGGCCAATAAGGCCTCGGCCAACGTGGTCGCCCTGAGTCGCCTAGGAGAAACCGAGCTCCCCTCCCGTGCCTCTCCCGAACTCAGGACGGCTTGGGTCGTCCCATCCCCAACGCAATAGGCAGTCTTGGACGTCGCTCGGTTGAAAAATGTATTCCCCACCACGCCGTGGGTGCTGGGTAGGCAACCCGTGGATAGTGTGGCGTGCCCGGGTCCAGTCTCAGTGCGGGCGTAAGGCAATCGTGCTTGGGGCCAGGTGCGGCCCTCTCGCCAAAAACGGCCGAGACCTCCAGTCAGCAGGGGCTGGAGACGGTCGAGTTGCTCGGGAATCAACTGGTCCACGACTACGAGCACCACGAGTTTTGGTTCGGGTTGGGTCTCCGCGGGAGGAGGATTCTGAGCGGTGCTCAGGGCGCCAAGGGCTGGGCCAATGAGCAAAAACAGGCAGAGCAGCATCATAGGAGTGGCAATCACCCACTGAGTTCGGAGGCGTGCCAAGCTTCCCCAGTGGATTCAGATGGAGGGCCGGCAGGGTAAGGGTTGATCGGGGGCGTGATGATACTGAGGCCAGAGTGTCACAGGTCAATGAACTGAGCTGCTTCCCAGCTGTTTTTTTGCCGACGAGATTGGCTGGAACTCCAATCATAGGCTCACCTGGGCGCTCACATGAGCCGCGCAGGACCTGAGAGCGACTCATGAGACGGGTGACTCATCCCATTAGCTTCCCTGCCCGGCACAATACAGGAAAGTCCAGCCGTGCAGATCCACAGGAAACCAGGTCTGTCCAAGCGACAACAAAGGGGATACCGCAACCACAGCCTAGGCCCCAATCCGGAAACAGATTCCAGTTCCCCAGTCACCTCTAGATCGAGCCTCATCTGGTTTTTGCTGACATAAGTCATTGCATGGTCGCGACTTAGGACCCCTGGCTGCCATGAGCCGGGTTCTTGCACAGACTTTCGTCCGCCTCAATGCGATTTCCTAGGTATTCTCCCCGCACTTGCGCTGGCCGGACGTTGAGGTCCTCAGAGTCTGGCCACCGAGTGCTACCCCACGATCAACCATGTACCCCCCTAGCGCATTCTACGCCCGTCGCAATTCAACGCACCTCGCCACCGGCGAGTCGGCTTGGAACGGCGCTCAGTCACTGGTTGTCCGTCAACAGAACACAGCATTTCGGAGTGGGGACCCCGAAGTGCTGCTGAAGGAGGAGGGGGCTGAAAGCACTTCGTGGGGACGAAGCGCCCAGGCCCATTTTGGAGGAGCCGTAGGGGCCTTGGATTGTGGGGACAATCCTTACCCCCTGCCGCCCGCTTTATCGCCCACGCGAGAGGCCAGTCATCCATTCGGGGGAGGGTTCAGGTTTCCTGAACTCACCATGGAAGCCTAGCCTGCGTGAGCCATCCAAGCGGGAATCGAAGCCCGAGGGCCTAGCCCTCGGGCTTCTCTCTTAGGCCAATCGAAACGCCAGGCGTCTACCGTGATCCAATCGCGACGACGGACCATCGAAGGTGCATGGGCCTTCCAGTTTGAAACCCATCGCCCCCTCGGGGCGCAAGCACGGGGCTACTCTTCGTCTTGATCCACCCGAAAACGATCGCGCAACCTGTCGATCAACCGGGCGTGGATCTTGCAGACACGCGATTCAGACAATCCGGTCAGAACGCCTATCTCACGCATGGGTAGTTCCTCCCAGTATTTGAGGTACACAATTCGGCACTCCTGCTCACTGAGTCGCCCAGTCACGAGGCGCAGATGCTCAATGCGAGCGAGCCTTTCATCGGGCGCTGCAGAGCCCCGATCCGGCACAACTTCAAGCACTTGGCTCAAATCGTCATCGCCCTCATCACTCGCCATGGCTCCCTTCGGTGCAAGCGGCAGGGCGCGGCCGAAGACCTCTTGGTACTCGGGCAATTCCATGCCCATTTCCTTAGCGATTTCATCATCACTGGGTTGCCGAGCGAGCTCTGAGCGGAGTTGTTCGATCACCCGCTTTTGCTTTTCCACTCGCTGGCGGACGGGGCGGGGAAACCAATCTTGAGCACGCAATTCATCGCGGATGGCACCCGTGACCCGCTGTTCGCAGTAGGACTCAAAGCGCACGCCTCGCTCGGGGTCGAACCGCCCTATGGCCGACATGAGCCCCAGATTAGCCGCCGTGAGCAAATCCGCTTGATCCACCATGCGCGGCAGTCGTGCAGCCATGCGCCGGACGGAATTGACCACCACACTCTGATAGGCCTCCACGAGGCTGTTGCGCGTGATATGGCCCGGATCGGCCCGGTAGGCCTCCCACAACTGTTCAAGTCGAGCCTCGCGCAGCGTGGTGCTCGCAGGATTCGAAGGGGCCACGCCGCTCACTGGAGGCGGCACTGACAGGGCAGGCGTTGATGTGTGTGTCTGAGTCGTACTTTCCAAGAGGTCTCCCATTCCCCGGCACAATGCGCAGTGCCGACCCGGCGTTGGCGCAGCGTGCTTGCGGTGAACTCCTTTGTAGACCTGTTGAATACAAGTTCGAGCAGGGTGGGATCAACATTCTTATGAATAACGCACGCCCAGCTCGGCAGATCCTAGGTTATTCCAAGGTGCAAGAATGGGAATCGTCCCCCTCACAAGTCTGCAAACGGGGATTCAGGTGCCCACATCAACGCGCACTCTAACTCACCATTTCCAGTCGAGTTTTTTTCAATTCGTGTGCACTGAAGGCCAACCGCGCTCGCCGTCCGTTCCCTGCGTATAGCCTAGACCGCTCAAGACAGAGCGCTCCGCAGCACGCATGGCCTTACGATCCTCTCCGTTGCGATCATCAAATCCACACAAGTGCAAGACGCCGTGTACCACGTACAAGGCGATTTCTGCTTGCACGCTCCCGCCGCGCGCTTGGACAACTTCCTGGGCACGGTCCACGCTGACATACACTTCACCCTGCGGCCCAGGCCCTGGTCCAAGATCGAAGCTAATCACGTCAGTGGGAGTGGGGTCTTGCAAGAAGCGGGAATGCAAGTCCGTTAGGTAAGGCTCATCCACGAGGACGATCGACAAGGCTAGATCGGGCTGCCCCCCATGGGCTGCCGCTGCCTGCGCGGCGGCACACACCTCTGCATCGCGAAGGGGACGAGCATCCACGGTCCAATCTACGCTGACAGTCACAGCTGGCCCTTACTGACCTTGGAAACAGGGTGGTTGTCGCCGCCCTTGGGACCAGAAGCCTTGTCAGACCCAGCCCCCGCCTCAAAGGTCTGGCCCGCCTCCCCCTTCTCAGCCTGCCCCTCCAACGGCGGGGACTGGGACAGGTCGAGCGGATTCGGCTTCCCCTTGGAAAAGGTAGGGCGCGTGTGATGGATGGCTGAGAGGACCTGCACAATGGCACGCTCGATCCGATCTAATTCGGCTAGGGTGAGGGCACACTCAGAGAACTGCCCATCCATCAGTCGCTTCATCGCCACGCGATGCACCATCTCTTGCAAGCGACCGATGCTCGGATCATTCATCTGGCGGGCGATGGCCTCCGCAGCATCGGCAATCATGACGATCGCTGTTTCCCTAGACTGGGGGCGCCGCCCCGCATAACGGAAACTACCCTCACTGACTTGATCCTCGCCACGCAGGGCCACAGCTTGCTGATAGAAATACTCGATGCAGCAAGTGCCATGGTGTTCGACCATAAAATCCAAAATCGCCTTGGGGAGCCCATAGTATCGGCCGAGCTCCACTCCATCGCGGGTGTGGGCCGAGATGATGAGCATGCTCATCTCTGGGGCGAGGTTGTGATGACGGTTGCGAGCTTCGGGAGAGTTCTCTGCAAAATACTCGGGCTTGTTGAGCTTGCCCACGTCGTGGTAGAGGGCCCCGACACGGGCGAGCAATGCATCCCCGCCAATGGCCTCTGCTGCGCCCTCCGCTAAGAGTCCGACAACATAGGAGTGATGGAAAGATCCCGGTGCCTCGATCAACAACTTGCGCAGCAGGGGTGAGGAGTGTGTGTTCCCCAATTCCAATAGACTGATATCCGTGGTCACATCCAGGAACGCCTCGACCATGGGTAGCAGGCCTGAAACCAGCAGGCCGACGACGGTGCCTACAGCGAGGATGCGCAACAGATCTAGGAGCACCCCCACATCCAGGGGCGTGGGCATCATCATGGCCAGGCCAGCGGCTAGGGCGGCTTGAACACAACCAATCCAAACTCCCATGCGGAACAGATCCGAGCGGCGCTTGACATTCTTGGCTGCCAAGGCTGCCGTTACCCCCCCTCCCACGGCCACGACCAGGCCGCCCAACTCCGCACCCGCGAATCGTCCCTGCAAGACCAGAGCAATCGCAAGCAAGAGTCCCGCTACCAGGGTGCCTTCAAGGGCAAGAGCACGCCCCCAAGCCAAGGCCAGTATCAGGCTCACAAACGACAGGGGCATCCAAGCAAGATTGGCACCCCCCAGAGCCTGATCCAGCACAAGGAGGGTAACCAGGGGCAGGAGAATGGCAGTTGAGAGCCCCACAACGCGCGGAATCGAGCGCAGGGACTGTGGTCGAAAGTCACGCAAATAGGCCGCAAAGCCAATGCAGCCCAACGTCAATAGCGCGGCAAGTGCCAGCCACTCCCTAGGGGCCTTGAGATTCCCCAGACCGAGGAGGAGCAGGGCAAGCAGCGTGGCGCAGGTGGCCACGAATACCTTTTCCCCAACCTGGTCAAGGGTGGGGCGATCCAAGGCGCGCTGCAACGGGCGGGCCTTTTCTGGAGACACCCGACGCAGGTGATGCCCCCCACGCAGCCGAGCGCGCAATCCCTCAAACCAACTCACGCATGGGCTCCCTGGCCATCGTCCCTCTCCTCACGCGCCGGCGATTGATAAGCCCGAATCACGCGCGCGACGAGGGGGTGACGAACCACATCGTCTGTACTGAATTCGGTCACCCCCACCATATCGAATCCGCGCAACCGCCCGACTGCATCCAGCAAACCGCTGCGTGTCCCTGGGGGCAAGTCGTTTTGGGAAGGGTCACCTGTCACGCACATGTGAGACCCCTCGCCCATGCGGGTCAGGAACATCTTCATCTGCGAGACCGACGTGTTTTGAGCTTCGTCAAGAATGACGAAGGAGCCCGCGAGTGTTCGGCCGCGCATGAACGCTAGGGGGGCAATCTCAATCACTCCCGCTTCCTCTAGACGTTCGAAAGTCTCTGCATCCATCAGGTCATACAGCGCATCATAAATGGGCCGCATGTAGGGATTGAGCTTCTCTTGCAGGCTACCCGGCAGGAATCCCAGATGTTCTCCTGCCTCTACGACCGGACGGGTGATGACGATACGCCGCACGATTCCCTGCCTCAACATGCGCACCGCCGAGGCCACAGCCAAATACGTCTTGCCCGTGCCCGCAGGACCGACACCAAACGCGAGGGGATTGTCCTTAATCTGTTCGAGGTAGTGAGCCTGGCTCTCATTACGCGCTTCAACCGGACGCAGCTTTAGGCGGGATGGCTTGAAGGCACCGACTCTACGGCCCGGAACCGTCGGCCCCCCGTGGCGCACGGCTGCCACATCTCGCACGTTGGACTGCAGTGTTGCAGTTCCCCCATCCCCCACGAGTATTTTTTCCACAGCCTCTAGATCGAGTGCACGGCCCTTGCGGGACTTCCCCAAGACATGCTCGATGCGTGCCTGCGCCGCGGATACCTGCTCTCCCGGTCCGTGCAGTTTGAGATTGCCGTTCTTAGCAAAAATCTCGATGTCCAAAGACTGCCGGAGCAGTTTGGCGAAGCGATCATAGGGGCCCAGAACGAGCATGGCCTCGTCGTGGGAGCGAAGGGGGATGGTGATTTCAGTCAATGAGGTCTCCGGGGTCAGAATGGCGGCAAGTACGCTGTCCTGTCAATCACCGACTAGGGCCGCCAGTGCTTGAGCGGGTGTGGGATTCTCCTAAAGCGGGTCGCGCAGTCTCCGAACGCAATCCTGAGACCTCGACTCATGGGACGAGTACGAAAAGTGGCCACAAGATTAGAGCAGCAGGCACTGTCAATAGGAGGCTGTCGACCAAGTCAAGGAATCCACCAGAGGGCCCGAACAAGGTGCCCGAGTCCTTTACCCCAGCACGACGCTTCGCCCCCGACTCCAAGAGGTCGCCGGCTTGGGCCGCGAGATTGACGACGGCTGCCGCAAAGAGCGCGCCCCAGACTCCCCAGCGAGTCGCCGGTAGCCACCCCAGTTCGGTCACGAGGGGGCCCGCTAGGCTTCCGACGAGGAGAGACCCCAAACAGCCTACAGTCGTCTTGCCCGGGCTTAGTTTGGGAAAGGGGTGGTGAGGAAAGCGGCTGCCCAGTCCGTTGCCAACGTAATACCCGGCAATATCTCCAACCTTGGAAAGCAGGAGCAATGCACCGAGCCCAGCGACACCCCACTGGGCGAGCACCAGAATCAAGCTAGGCAAAGGCAACGCGACCCAAAGATAATTGGCAAGCAGGCGCATGGGCGAGCGACGATCCAATGCGCCCGAGGCCATTCCCACGAGGGCCGGCGCCGCGACGGCGGCTATCGAAACCAGCACTGCGCGGCAATACCCCTGGATGTCGAGAGTCTGCATCCCCGTACCTCGCGACAAGTCCAACTGCCACAGCAGAGCCAATGCAACACCCACAACCGCGAGGCTGCCAAACCACAGCCCCCCGCGCTGGCCCTGGGCTTGCGTCCCGAGAAGCCGCATGTGCTCGGCCTCCACGATGGCCCCCAACCCCATGAGGGTGCAACTGACTAAGACGAGGTACGGTCCAAACGGATAGGTCGCCCCATACAAGAGTAAGCCGACGGCGAGGGCCAAACTGCCCCCGACGCGCGTACGGTGCCACACCTTGGATGCACGGGTTGGCGACGCGGAACTTGAACCGGCCGAGCTCATGCGGTCCCTCCCCCCACACCCGGGGCTTCGGGCTTTAGGAGCCCTCCGTATTTGCGCTTGCGGCCGGCGTAGGCGCGCAAGGCCCGCATGAGTTCCTCTTCACGGAAGTCCGGCCAACAAGCCTCCGTCGCATAGAACTCCGAATAGCTCATTTGCCAGAGCAAGAAATTCGAAACACGCAGCTCCCCAGCGGTGCGCACCATCAAGTCTGGATCGGGCGTGTGTGGATCATAGAGATAAGCTCGCAAGGTCTCCTCATCCACATCACCCGGCAGGAGTTTGCCGTCAACCACATCCTGCGCAATGGCGCTGACAGCATCAGACAACTCAGCCCGACTTCCATAGGAGAGGGCGAGGCGCAGCACCATGCCTGTGTTGTCCGCAGTCATGGCCTCAGTCTTGCGCAGGGCCCTCAGGGCTGGTTGCGGTAGACGATCGAGGCGACCGATACACTTGAGTCGCACATCGTTGTCCATCAACGTCGTTCGCTCACGGCGCAAGAAGACGCGCAGCAATCGCATGAGATAGGAAACTTCCGATCCCGGACGCTTCCAGTTTTCTTCAGAGAATGCGTACAGGGTCAGACTTCCCACGCCCATGCGCGCACACGCCGTAGTGACTTCTCGCACCGAGCGAACCCCCTCGCGATGCCCCAAGACACGCGCCTTGCCGCGCTCTGTCGCCCAGCGCCCATTGCCATCCATGATGATGGCGATGTGCTCGGGGAATGGGCCGCCGAGATCGGGCCGTTCCACTTGGGGAGGAGCCATGAGCAGCCGTGAATCCTTATGACCTACGTGGGATCACGGCGTCACGTCCAGGCCCCACGCTGATCATGACAATCTCGACACCGGTTAGCGCCTCAATGCGTTCAACGTACGCACGGGCGGCCGCTGGGAGATCGGCGAAGGCGCGCACGCCCGTGATATCCTCGGACCAACCAGGCATCGTGTCATACTCGACCTCAACGGCATCGAGGCTAGGCAGGTGGGCCGGGTATTCCTCCCAACGCTCCTCACCACAGGTGTAGGCCACTCCGAACGGGATTTCCTCGAATCCAGACAGCACATCGAGTTTGGTCATGATCCAGCCGCTCGCTCCGGCTAGATCGAAGGCGTAACGCGCCGCCACCGCATCGAACCAACCGGCTCGGCGTGGCCGCCCAGTCGTGGCGCCGAATTCATTGCCAGCAGCGCGGATGGCCTCGGCCTCTGCCCCTGATGCTTCACTGGGGAAAGGTCCCTCCCCTACTCGGGTGCAGTACGCCTTCGCAATGCCCCAGGCTCGATCAATGTGCTGGGGGGGAAAGGCTGCCCCGCCTGAGATTCCGCCCACTCCGGTGCTCGAGGAAGTCACGTAGGGATAGGTGCCATGGTCGAGGTCGAGCAGGATCCCCTGGGCTCCTTCAAAGAGGATGTTCTTTCCTGCGCGATAAGCCTTGCGCACCTCAGCTCCCACATCAGCCACAAACGGTCGCAGCCGATCGCCTAGGGAGATGTACAGACTGAGTTGCTCCTCAAGGTCAAATGGCTCCTCCCCGTGGACCTTCTCAATCTGCTCGTTCTTGAGTTTGAGTACAGCCCCCAACCGCTCCCGTGCATGATCGGGATCGAGCAAATCGGCCACTCGCAGGCCAATCCGTGAAGCCTTGTCCGCATAGCAGGGGCCGATGCCGCGTCCCGTCGTGCCGATGCGTGATTCGCCTCGCGACGCCTCCGTCAATCCGTCCATGCGCTTGTGATGGGCGAAAATCACATGGGCCCCGGCTGCAAGTCGCAAGTTATCCCCACCAACGTGGACTCCACGCCCTATCAATCCATCCACCTCTTCAAGTAGTTTGATGGGATCGACGGCCACGCCCGGACCAATCAAGTTGATCTTGTGGGGATGCAAGATGCCGGATGGAATCAAGTGCAGGACGTATTTTTCGTCATCGACAACTACGGTGTGACCAGCATTAGCCCCGCCCTGATAACGGACGACGTAGTCTTGATCCTCCGCAAGAAAATCAATGAGCTTGCCCTTTCCCTCATCGCCCCATTGGGCACCAAAGACACTTAGTGAAGGCATACGTCAGCTAATCAATCGGGGTGGAGAGTCAGGGGGGGGATAAAGGCCACGAGGCCAGAACGGGACAAGCCCATCGGAGCCGTCCAGACGGCGCCGGGGGGGATTCTCGCAGGGTGAACGCCACGCCACAAGCACCGCTCCCAGCAAACAAGCTCTGTGCCAAGTCCGAGGCAGAATCCCACCAGTAGAATGCTATGCTCGGTCTACCCATGAAGCGCCGCCTGCTCCTGTCCCTCCTCGGCCTAGCCCTAGCCTTCCTATTGGGGGGCTACCTACTGCCCCAGCAATCAGAGGTCCGTGCTAGCATCGCGATCAACGCCACGCCCGAGCAGCTTCTGTCAGAGTTGCGGCGGCTTCCGAGCGGCGCGCCCTGGTGTACCTGGACCCCATCCCAGGCCGCTGGAGGACTCCGCGAAACGGCGTTTCTTCCCGAGCGCGGGATCTGGTTTGACGTGGCCGATGCCGTCCCCCGCAAGGCGGCCATCCTCTACAAAGTGCAAGGAGACCAGCTGCAGCTCGAATGGTCCGACGTGCGCCACCCTGGCCCCAATCCCCTCGCGCGCTTGGGAGCGTGGCTGAGTTCGTCCTCCCGCCAGATCGAATTGACCCAGTCCCTGGCCGCGCTGCGCAAACAATTCGTCCATGCCCCCACTCCCGAGCAGGTTCCGCCGAGCGAAATCGACGAAGCCGAGGTCCTCGTCATCCTCGTGGATGACCTTGGCTGGGAGACCCTAGCTCAAGCACCTACCCCACACATCGATGCTCTCGCCGCCTCGGGGATGACCTTTAGAAACCTGTGGGTAACGCCAAAGTGTGGTCCGACACGGGCCACCATGCTGACGGGCCGCTTCCATTTCCGCATCGGGAACGGAGAGATTGCGAAACGGCACAAGAATCGTTCCATGGGTCTAGAGGAGCTCACCCTGCCCGAAGTCATTGGCACGCACAGGACGGCCGCCTATGGGAAGTGGCACCTAGGAACCTCACCCACACATCCCAATGAAACGGGCTTTGGTCATTACGCGGGCAGCCTGGGAAACCTCAATGGCAAGAGCTACACAGCCTGGCCCAAGGTCGTCGATGGCGTAGAAAGCCAAGAGACCCGTTATGCCACCAGCGATGTCACCGACGAAGCGCTCGCCCACGACAGCTCATTCAAGTGGGTGGCCTACCACGCAGTCCACACCCCCTTTCACGACCCTCCCGCCCACCTACACCCCGACACCGTTCTCGACGGAACCCAAGGCACCCAAGTCATTGCAATGACTGAAGCAGTGGACCATGAAATCGGTCGACTCCTCGCAGAACACCCCCAAGCCTGGGTGTTTTTCCTGTGCGACAACGGCACGACCTCCCTCATCGGCGGAGGTAAAGGTTCCATGCTGGAGAGTGGCATCAACACTCCCATGATTGTGCGTGGGCCAGGGGTGGCTGAAGGCTCAGAATCCCAAGCTCTGATCAATGGTGCCGATCTGTTCGCTACGATTGCAGAACTGTATGGCAAACCGACCCAGAGCGAGGACTCCATCAGCTTCCTGCCTGTGTTGAGGGGGCAACCTGGAGCCCGGACTTGGAACTACTCGTGCCTTTTCTACGAACAGAAGACTGGACGGCGCATGCACGCCATCCGCGATGCTGAGTACAAGCTCATTATTGACTTTCAAAAGGAGGAGAGCTTTTTCTCGATGCCAGGGGAGGTCCCCATCGAGATCAGCACAGCGCACCCCGAGTTGCTCGCTAGGCTGGAGGCCTTGCGGGCTCTGATCCCCTAGGACCGCCACCCCGGCCGCCCAGCGCCAGTCGCTCAGCCCCAGTCGCCCAGCCCCGGTCGCCCAGCCCC
>CAYXZD010000015.1:65119-68424 GCA_964469565.1 uncultured Planctomycetaceae bacterium | reverse complement strand
GTCGCCCAGCCCCGGTCGCCCAGCCCCGGTCTCGCAGCCCCAGTCTCGCAGCACCAGTCTCCCAGCCCCAGCCTCTCAGCCCCGGCCGTGGCCCCCGCCCCCCGGGGTGCGGATCTCCACCTCGCTGCCCGCCTCAACCGTGAGAGCAATCTTGCCGGGCAGTACTCGGTCGGAGCGCCCTCCGGGCTTGCGCAATCGAGCCGAACCGTGCTGCCCTCGACCGCCCCCTGCGAGCCCCCATGGACCCGACTGTTGGCGTTCTGCCACCCATCCCACCTGAGTTGAACGCAGGAAAAACAACCTGCGCACCAGACCATCCCCCCCCGCGAATTGACCCGATCCGCCGCTCCCACGGCGCACGGTCGTCTTCAGCACACGCACCGGCAATTCGTTTTCCATGACCTCCACCGGAGTGTTGCGGGTGTTCGTCATGTGTGTCTGAAGGGCATGGGCTCCCGCCCCTCCCGGGCCCGCCCCAGCGCCACCGCCTAGGGTCTCATAATACGCATAGCCCCCCTGCGCATCCCCGAAGGTCAGATTGCTCATGGTCCCCGCGCTGGCCGCAGGGATTCGCTCAGGCAGTACTTGCGCCAAGGCAGCCAAGACGAGATCCACCAACCGTTGGCTGGTTTCCACATTGCCTGCGGCTACGGGTGCTGGATAGGTCGCATGGCACAGGCTACCGGGCCGCGTAGTCACGGTCACTCGACGCAGCACGCCTTCATTGGTTGGGGTTCCGCTCGGCAACAGACAGCGAATCACATAGAAGACTGCCGAAACGGCTACTGCCCGCACTGTATTGATCGGCCCCTTGCCCTGATCATCGCTATCAGAGAAATCAAAATGCATGCCCCCGCGCCCAATCTCAAGTCTCAACCGAAGGCGCACATTCGCCGTCTCGTCCGCAGGCCACTCCAGCTCGTCCTCTGCGGACCACTCTCCGTGTGGAGTCTCTTCCAAGAGCTTCCCCACCAGTGCATCGGTCCAATGACGCAACGCATTGGCCTGGGCCACGACTGTCGCTGTTCCGTGCTCCGCCGCCATGGCCTGAACCCGCTGCTCACCCACCCGATTGGCCGCCCACTGGGCCAGAAGATCCCCACGACGCTCAGAGGGAACCCGCATGTTTGCCAGGACAAGCTCCAGCACATCTTCACGCACCGAGCCCGATTCCACCAATCTCATGGGCGGGATGCGCAAGCCCTCGGCGTGCACGTCAGCCACGGGAGCCATGGAGCCGGGGTGTGCCCCGCCCACATCAGCATGATGCGCACGATTTAGGCAATAGAACTGGGGCCGCTGCGCCCCGTCCAAGAAGATCCCCGACACGAGCGAAATGTCGGGTAGGTGTGAACCGCCCGAGTAGGGATCATTGAGAATCACCACATCACCCGGATCTAGGTTGACCGCATGGACTGCCGCCGAGAGGGACATCGGTGCGGCCCCCAAGTGCACCGGCAGGTGTGCGGCTTGAGCCACCATGTTTCCTTCTCCATCGAACAAGGCGCAGGAGAAATCTCGCCGTTCTTTGATGTTGGCCGAGAAAGCGGACCGCATCAGAGCCGCCCCCATCTCCTCGGACGCCGCCGCGAAGAGGTGCTGAAAAACCTCGAGCCTCAGGGGGTCCGCCCCTTCAGCCGCTCGGGGTGATTTCGGCAAGGGGCGTTTGGGCATCATAGGATCGGGGAGCAGGGGACAGAAGCGAACACCAGCCTACTCGCCCATCGCCAGGTGCGGGTGGGTGGACTTACCAAGGACTGCCTTCGGGAAAGTCGAGGATGGGCAAGGGGGCCTGGTCCAAGACCTCCCAGCGCTGCAGAGGAATGAGCTCCACATCGTCCTCGCCCATGCGACGCCAAACCACGCAGCGCACGGTGCGCGTCAGGTGAGCTCCCGATCGCTCATAGGCTTCCTGCTCTTCGCGCGTGCTGAATTCCTGCACCTGATGGCGCTCTGCAAGCGTGACGTGCCGCGCCGTGATCGTAATAGAGAACACATCACTGTCCGTGCGCAGTAGACCTTTCAAGCGCTCTGCGCTCTCAGGCTCGATCATGTCGTAACCGTTGATTTCCTCAAGCTCGTCGAGGGTGTCGAATATCTGAGTGACGAGGATTTCCTCCCCGAATTCATCGAGCATAGGCTCCGAATCATCCTCATAATCCTCGCTCTCCTCTTCAAGATTTCGGTACTCCACGACATCTTCCCAAAAGGAAGGATTGAGATCCGAGTAGTCCATGAGACCCGTTAGGACTGCGCGCGGGGCTGTATTGACATTGACCGAGTAGCCGCCCTCACTTGTAACCATTCCCGCAGTCTCGTCTTCGCCCGTCACCGGGGAAGTGTACATGGTAAGAAAGGCATCAATCGCGTGCACTCGCTTGCCATTGCGGTCGATCGTGTCTTTGAACAGGCCTTCATGAAAGGGCTCAAGAACCACAAACTCGCGCATGGACAGGGGCATACCCAGTGAACGGTTTTCCTCATTGAAAGAGAGCAGTTCACCTGGCCGCGGAAGGTAGGAATTGTCCCGATCGCTCATGTGCTCACGCATGACCATGGCCATGTCGTGAGCATCCGACTCGTGCACGTCAAACTCCGTCTCTTCGCGGCACAGATCGAGGATGCGCACAACCCGGTCAAAAGCGGCCTGCGCTTCATCGGGATCCTCGTTGAGCATGTTGAGGATGTTGTACTTGCGGTCCTCGTCCACAATGAGTATTCGCAGGTCTAGTTCGTTGATCGACGTCGCGGCCTGCTGTGCCCATTCATCCATGAATGAATCGGTGGCTTCACCTGCGCCGCTGTCCTCACCGGCCCCACCACTTGGATCTACCCCGCCCGGAGGGGCGCCGCCCCCTGCGTCATCACCGGCCCCCATGCGCAATTCCCCGTCTGCCCGCAACTGTTCAAAGACCTCCAACATGGCAGATTCAATGGCCAGGTCCATGCTCGTGCTGGTGAGGTCTCGATTAGCCACCTGTTGGTCAGTGGCAGTCACCCGGTTGAGCTGATAGACGATGGCGATAATCACCATCAGAACCAAGAAAGAAAGCAGCAGCACAGCCCCCCGCCGGCCGTGGGGGGATTGGGGCTGGTGGTGGGAGAGGAGCTTCATGGAGCGTGTTGCGGCAGGCCGCTGGGGCAGACTAGACGTATGCAACCCTCGCGTCTTCCGCCCATCCTAAGAACATCGACACGCACGAGCCATAGACACCTCCCATAGACACCTCCCATAGACAGTTGCCATAGACAGTTCGAACTCGCCCGAACTACAGAATCCACGCCCACTGCCCACTGCTCCGGGC
>CAYXZD010000015.1:53246-65019 GCA_964469565.1 uncultured Planctomycetaceae bacterium | reverse complement strand
CCGGGCTCCGGGCTCCGGGCTCCGGAGGGACAGCCGCCTAGAAGTCTCCCGTCAGGTCGATTCCTTGCAGGATGCGCGGCCGAATATAAAACAAGATATTTGTCTGCTCGGAAACCTCGTAGTAATTGCGGAACAGGTTGCCCAGCACGGGAATGTCCCCAAGGAGGGGCACCTTGCGCTCACGCTCGAGGGTGTGCTCTGAAATCAAACCACCCAGCACAACGGCTTGACCTGGCTCGAGCCTGACAGTGGTCGCAGCCCTGCGAGCTGAGATTGAGGGGATCGAGACGAAGCCCTGGGCATCGTCACCACCCTGGCTCAAGCTCAGTGCGGTCCCCGACACCTGCGAAGCCCGAATGTCGATGTTGAGTAGAATCGTCTCTTCACCGATCACAGTGGGAACCACGTACATCTGCACACCCACAGGCTTGAAGGAAAGCGTGGTTGTGAACGTTCCATTCACGTTCAACGCACCGATCGTGTAGTAAGGGATTTCTTCGGTATTGATAAACTCAGCTCGCGCGCCCTCCCGCACAGCAATTTTGGGGCGCGAAGTCACCGCCACATTCTCATGGTTGGAGACAATATCGAGCAGAGCGTCGAATTGAACACCATCAAAGATGGCTGATACACCGAAGATGGCATCCCCTGAGTCCACCGTATTGCCTAAGGAAAAATCGAGGCTATTGGCAAAGGCTCCATCATTGGGCAAGCCAAAGATGGGAGTATTCGCATCGATGGGCCGGATGCCATAATCCAGGGAGTCAGAAGTGGAAACCTCAATAATGCGCGCCTCGACCTCGATTTGACGTGCGCGAGCAATGAACAAATCGATGAATCGCTCCACCTTGAGCAACACATCGGGTTGGGCACGCACGAAGATCCAATCCGAGAGGGGCACCTGCTTGCTGGACGCAAGGGCCTTGCCCGATGCCGGGGAATAGGGCTCCCCATCGAAGCCGGGTCGGAAGTCGAAGACCGCCTCCTCAACCGTCTGTTCCCCCACCGCCTTGAGCCCGACTCCGTTCGTCACGGCCCCACCCACCGCCGGAATTGCGAAATCTCCGTAGATGGTTAGGAGTGTGAGCGCACGGGCCCCTAGACCCGCGGGGAATGTATAGGGCTTGGTGACAAAACCCCTCAGCGGGTCCACCCAAATCCGGTCTCCGAACAGAATATAAGGGCTTACGGGGTCCGCCCCAGAGTGCTCGTCCTGCACGATCTCGGGCAATTCAGAATCACCAAGCGCGGACGGCAGTCCCTCAGGCCCTACGCCATCCACTGCATTGGGTTCATGAACTCCTTCCGCATAGAGCGCTTCGAGTTCGGTGAAGTAACTGGTCTCATCAAAGTCATCCACAGGAGTGAGTACATCACCCCCCAGGAGGATGGCCTCCCAGGTCGAGTTGATCTCCTCGCTGCGCTCACGTCGCGTGGGCTCTCCATTCCCCAGCATGCGGCAGCTGCCCAAATGCACGAGGGCAACGAGGCAAACAACGAGCCGCACACTCCCCAGACTCTGGAGGCACGCCGGGGTGTGATTGCGTAGGCGAGGCAGGAGCATCAGCATGATTGGACGATCACAGTTCGGTATTGAGGTCCATGCCCTGCAGGATACGCGGGTAGATGAAAAAGAGCACATCCGTACGTTCTTGGATCTGATAGTGGCTCTTGAAGATGTTGCCAATCAGGGGCATGTCCCCGAGTAAGGGCACCTTCTTCTCACGGTCGAGAACTCGCTCAGTAATCAATCCTCCAATCACCAGCCCCTGGCCCTGATCGAGACGCACAGTGGTCGTCGCTTTGCGGCGTGCCACCTCGGGGATGCCCACGGTCGAAGTCGCACCGGTGCTGTCGGTCAGAATGAAGGTCGCTGCCGTGCCGGTGATCTGGGACACCTCCGTGTCCACATTCAAGACTATCGTGTTCGTTCCGATTACATGCGGCACAACATAGAGTTGAACCCCCACATCTTTGAATGTGACATTCCAGCTGAACTGTCCCGAAGCATTGATTGCACTCAGCTTCATGACAGGTTCCTGCTCCAACTCCACAAGCTCTGCGCGTGCCCCCTCGCGCACAGCCACCTTGGGTTGAGAGACGATTGACGCAGATTCATTTGTGGCGATCATCTCCAAGAGGGCGTTGAACTGAACGCCATCGAAGACTGCCGACACCCCGAAGATCGCCTCACCCACGTCGACCGTGTTTCCAAAGGAAAAGTCCACACTGTGGATCAGCGAACCCGCATTGGGGAGCCCAAAGATGGGCGTCACCCCGTCCACCGGCCGGATGCCGTAGTCAGAGGTCTTACTGGTGGTCAGTTCCACGATCTTGGCCTCCACTTGAATCTGGCGGGTGCTGGTCACGAAGGCTCGAATGAAGCGCTGGATAGAGCGCATCTCCGCTGGGGCAGCCGTCACCACGAGCCAATCACCCAAGGGAATTGGGCGCGGGCTGGTCACTCCCGCCGTCCTAGGTGCCGAGTAGGCTTCTTGTTCAAGTCCTGTCAACACGTGCAAGACGACCGATCCGGGTGGTTGCTCGCCCTCGGGCATGCCAGTGGCATCCACCGGAGCCGCATGAATGGGCAACCCCAGATGAGTCTGCATCAGCTGCTGAACCTGAGCCGCCACTCCAAGGGGGAAGGTAAAGGTCTTCATGATTAGACCCGAGTCCCGGTACCAGACAATGCGTTCCCCAAACTCATCGTAGGGGTTGATTTGTTCACCCCCATCGTCGGGAGCCGCCGCACTCAGCAGCAACTCATCGAGATCGATTTCTGGAACTTCATCGGTCAGAGCTTCCACCTCGTCTACCCCAGGCAATGGTCCAACGTCGACCCCAGTGGGATCCTGATTGCCGGGACCTTCTACTGCAGCCTCGCTCGTAAGATAGGCCTCTTCCAATTCGGCCATGTACTCATCCGATGGGGCGTCTTGACCCAGATCCGACGAAGCTGAACCGTCTGTGCGCGCTTGGGCTAGTGCACCGTGGAGAGTATCGAGTGCTTCTGCACCCGACTCGCTGCCCAATCCATGACCTTGTTCAGGCCCGCGGCAAGCTCCAAGTGCACAAAGACTGAACACGAGGCCCCAGGCCCATCTAGTTGGAGGGGACCCCACGATTGAATCAGATCACTTTCCAGCCAGCTTGGCTTTGACCTGCGCCGTGATATCCACAATGGGCTTTCCATCGCGACGCTCGATCCGCTTCCAAACACCGCAGTGCCCACCGGCCTTGTAGGCATCTTCGCAGGCTTTGCGCACCTTGTTGCGAGCCGCAGTCATCAGGGTCCGCCCCTTAGCGCCATTCGGATCGATTTTCCGCTTCTTGATCTCACGCACTTCCTTGGTGGCGTCCATTAGAGCGTCGTAATCCACCGTGCATGGCCGCGTAATCCCATTGGCCGAATTATTGCCGCAGATACTGTCGACCTTCTCGAAGATAAACGGTGTGCCCCGTCCATCGTCCAGGGGGAGGGTCAAGGCCGCCCCCACCGAGCCGGGGGCCGGGGCGAGAGCGATCGGGCTGAACCCAGTGGGCTGACTGGCCTGGGCATGGGGCGCCAGCCCCCCCCCGCCTCCCAGCAATACAGCGAGGGCTAGGGTGATGAGGATCCGGATCGAGCCGGCAGTGTTGGATACCTTCATGATTGTCTTCCTTGTCTTTCCAAGTCTTGCAATTCGGCGGGGAATCGAAGAATTGGGTCCTCAGCCAGTTGGCCTCAACCCCCAAAAGGGAAACGCCTGCCCACACAGAGGATTGCATGCAGGGCGCCTCGAGCAGCCACCCCCGGCAACTCTCGTCGATCAGCTCTGGTTCGATAGGGCCCCTGTATACCACTTCCGGGCCCGATCATGCACGGCCCAAGGGGCCAGAATACGCAACCCGAACCGACACCGCCCCCAGCCCCATCCTAGGGCCTTTTCACGTAGCCCAAACATGGGAATGGCCGCCCCAGAGTCTTCACTACGCACAAGGCCCCCCAACCCGGTGGTCAGGGAGCCTTGGGCCCTAGAACAGCCCACTCGGATTCATCACCGAGCAGACTGCTAAGTTTGGTTTGCGGGAGCTTTAGTCGCGAGAGCCTGAACGCTCACGGCGGCGGCCACCATCGCGGCCACCATCACGGCCTCGGCCGCGCCCTCGGTTGCGATTTCGATCATGGTCGCGATCACCACCCGAGTCGCCCTCGGAGGACTCACCGCCGCCGGGCAGGGTCACCTTATGGCTCACCTTGACCTTGCCGCGGTCGTCCACGTTGATGATCTCCACTTCGATTTCATCGCCCACATTGACCACGTCAGTCACTTGACCCACGAAGCCGGCAGCCAATTCTGAGATGTGACACAACCCTTCCACGCCGGGGAGAATCTCGATGAACGCACCGAAATCGCGCACGCTGCGCACGGTTCCCGTGTACCGAGTACCCACTTCAGGTGTCTGGGTCGATGCCTCGATGGCATCACGGCAGGCCTTCACCTTCAATGAGTCTGTGCCAAACACCTGTACGTTGCCGTCATCATCAAGGATGGCGATGCGCACATTGTATTGAGCCTGCATGGCCTTGATGTTTTTTCCACCGGGCCCGATCAGGAACCCAATCTTGTCCGCAGGAATCTTGAGAGTTTCCATGCGAGGCGCGTAGTCCGAAACCTCAGTGGCGGGGCCGGGAACGGCCTTGAGCATTTCGCGTAGAATGTGAATTCGGCCAGCGCGGGCCTGCTCGAGAGCGGTGGAAAGGAGATCGCGGGACACGCCCTTGATCTTGATATCCATCTGCAAAGCGGTAATCCCCACACCCGATCCGGCGACCTTGAAGTCCATGTCACCGTTGTGATCCTCGGAACCCAAAATGTCGGAGAGAATCGCCTGACGATCACCGTCCTTGACGAGTCCCATAGCAATACCAGCCACCGGCTGTGAGACGGGGACGCCCGCGCACATCATGGCTAGGCAACCGCCACAGACACTGGCCATCGATGAAGAGCCGTTGGACTCCATGATGTCGGACACGATGCGGATGGTGTAAGGGAAGCCATCCCGGGTGGGCATGACAGCCATCAGAGCACGTTCGGCCAACATGCCGTGGCCGATCTCACGACGGCCCGGCCCCATGATGCGTCGAGTCTCACCTACCGAGTAGGGCGGGAAGTTGTAGTGCAAGTAGAAGTTCTTCTTGTACTCAGGCTCGATGCCATCAATGACCTGCTCGTCATCAGGGGTGCCAAGGGTCACGCTCACGAGGGCCTGGGTCTGTCCACGGGTGAACAGGGCAGATCCGTGCTGGCGCTTGATGAAGTTCGGGACCACGGTGATCTCTCGAATCTCGTCATGGCTTCGGCCGTCTACGCGCACGCCCGATAGGATGCACTCGCGCTCCACGTGCTGCTGCAGGTCGTGGATCATGTTCTTGAGCTCTTTCGTACGAGCCTTGAGAGCATCACCCTCTGCATCACCCGAGAGTGCGCCGAGTATCTCCTGCTTGACTCCATCGAGAGCCGCATGGCGCTCGGCCTTCCCCTGGGTGCGCACGGCGGTGGTCATGGCCTCGGCCCGCTCAAAGACCTGCGCCTTGAGGGCCTCATCCACGGCGGGAGCCTCAAAAGTCTCGGCCTGCTTGCCCACCTTCTCGGTCAGTTCGTCGATCAGCTCGACGACCTCTAGGATGACGTTGTGGGCACACTCAAGAGCGTCCACCATCACATCCTCGGGGAGTTGCTTGGCAGAGGACTCCACCATGGCGATGCCGTCTTTGTGGCCAGAGACCACAAGGTCAAGGGTCGAGTCCTCACGACGGGCGGGATCACTGGGGAAGGGCACGAACTCATCGTTCACGCGCCCCACGCGCACAGCGCCAAGGGTTGCATCAAAGGGAAGCCCGCTGATACGGACCGCTGCGAAGGCCGCGATCATGGCGGCCACATCCGTGTTGTTCTCCCCGTCGTACTGCAGGGCGTGAGTCAGTACCTGCACCTCTTCTTTGTACCCTTCAGGGAACATGGGGCGGATCGAGCGGTCGATCAGGCGCATGGTCAGAATCTCTTTGGTCGTGGGACGGGCTTCACGCTTGAAGAATCCTCCGGGAATCTTGCCCCCCGCTTCGTTTTTCTCACGGTAGTCACAGAGGAGGGGGAAGAAATCAATGTCCTCCCGCGCCTTTCCTCCAGTCACTGCTGCAAACACCTTGGAATCGCCAAGGGTAAGAATCACGGAGCCGCCTGCCTGACGGGCCACCTGGCCCGTTTCCATTGCAATGCTCACTCCGGCTATTTCGCGTTCAACGCGTACATGTCCGTTCGTCATGGAACTTCTCTCTTAAGGGTTTCTTGTTAGTTGATCTCTAATCGTCTCTTCGTAGTTTTCTGCTATTGGAGTCCCGGTTTCCCGGCTCCGCACCACTACGCTTGCGGCCCACTTACATGGGGAGTGCGGAACCCGCACGGGAAGGGCTCGGCCGCGAGCGCGGCGATCCGTCCAGTGCCGACTTCTTGAGAAGCCGAAGGGACACTTGAACACGGAAAGGAAGGCGGACTCCTGTGAGTAGCTCCTTGTTCCCGCGTTCCATAGGTCACCTAGCGGCGTAAGCCCAGGCGACCAAGAATGGTCTGGTATCGTTCTGGGCTCTTCGAGCGCAGATAGCGCAGCAGCTTGCTGCGACGGCCCACCATTTTCACCAGCCCCAGTTGGGTGGCGTAATCTTTCTTGTGGACCTTGAGGTGTTCGGTCAAGTTGCGGATGTTTTCGGTGAGCAGCGCAATCTGGACTTCGGAGGATCCAGTGTCTCCAGCTTCTGTCGCGTACTCGCCAATCAGTTCAGCCTTGCGGGCCGGTTCGATGGCCATAATTGAATCTCTTTTTCTTCTGCGTAGGACTTGCCGTTCGCCCAGGGAAGCCGCCCAAGGGCAGCTCGCTACTCCACTTCCATGGAGCCCCGTTGCGAGGGTGAATATCGCCAGAGCCCGAATGGACCCAGCGGGTAATTGAGGCGAAGAGTCTAACGCCCCACCTCCGGGGAGCAAGCCCCCTAGCGCCCCTAGGGGAGGCCATCGATCTGGTCCCCGTCCAATACCAAGCCCTCATCCACCCTCAAGGGGCGCTGAACCCAACAGGGCCTAAATAGGGCCTAGAGCCCCAAGACCTCTAGATAGGGCGTAGTAAGGCCCTCAATCATCCTCTCAGGAATCTAGCGTCGAGCAGGGGAAGTATCCCTGGCAGGCATGCGCGCCATCAAATCAAGAGCGATTTCGTCAAGAACTGACGCCTGCATGTCTGCATCGGAGGTGTAGTGCTGCACAGTGTTGGCCTCTACGCGGCCGTCCATACGTGCTGCCCACAGGGGCGTACTGCCCTCCGGAGCCGTGGGATCCACCATGCGCACTTCCACGTCCACCACGAGGGCGTGATCTGTTTCCCAGAAACGAGTTTCCCACGAATGCACGACGATCTCGCAGACGGCTTCTTCCCCCACAGCACCGGGGCGGTAAGAGGCATTCACCAAGCGAGAATCCACGAAGTCGATCGATAGGGGACTGTAGCGCCGCCGGACCAAGGCTCGTTGCATGGCCGCTCGCAGCCCCACATCCGGCACGCTGTCCAGCACCCGTTGGGTTGCGTCGGGCATCTGCATGACCACCGGCGCCACAGCCACATCCCCCGGATTCAGTTGAGAGAGGCCCGCACCGGCCAGCACGGTCACCTCACTGCCCCGCCGCTCGGGCAGAGAACCCGGCATGGCGCAGGCGCTGAGCCCGGCTACGCATGTCATCAAGAGGGCGGCGGTGGGGTTTTTGAAGCGCATGGAATTCAGCATGGGGATTTCGCGTAGCAACCAAAAAGAAGGTCAAGCCCCATGAACGGGGACCTGAGACTCAAGGGATTATGGACAATGCAAGGTACCCAAGACAAGGATCGATTCCGGCCTTCGATCATCGGGGTCCCCTTGGAAGTTGGATTGCAGCGCCTCAACCGACGGGGGCCCACACGAGTTGCTACAAAGCCCCCCCCGGGGAGCGCCCACCCACACCCCTGAAACCCTAAGGCAGGATCAAGGGGACCGGGTTCGAATGGGTGAAGAACTCCTGTTCCCTGTCGATGTCACTCCAGAGCACCCCCTGGGAAACGTCAAAAGAACTCCAAGCGAGGGTCGAGAGGCGACAGGTCAAGGGACCGCTTGCAAGTGGGGTCCCCCCAGAGGCCGCAATATCGGGAACCTGCACGCTGACCTGATTGGCCGCACCGCAATCCACCGAACTGCCACCACTCGCGTCCTCCCTCCAGAGCACCCAGCGCCGCCCAGTCTGGTCTGTCAGCACAAAGCGATGCATCCCGCCAAGCCCCTCGGCATCCGGCAATCGATCGCAGGCGATGAGTTCAAAGGCCGGGCCGCCTGTATTGGCCCCGGGTGCGGGGCTCACCATGAGGGGCACGTTGGGTGGGACGAGCATATTCCCCAGCCCTGCGAGGCTGGACAGCCGAGGCCTCAGCCCACTACGGCCCCCCGTGCCATCAAACTCCACCCGCAGGAATAGGTCCGGCTGCACAGTCCTGTCCACCACAAGCTCGCCGAGCTGATCGCCCGACCCATCGTCAATGCCATCTGCAATCCCTGCATAGGCACCGCGCACATCATAATCACCTGAGCCTACGTCAAAGGGAATACCGACCCCCACGGTCAGCCCCCCGTGCAGACCAGGCGAGAGCCCCTCGATGCCCACAAGCGGATCACTGTTCAACGGTCCCATGTCGAGGAGCTGATCATCGAGAAGCCCGATGGACCCAATTCCGATGGGATGCTGCTCCACATCCTGGGTCAACAGGAGGTGTTCCACGTAGAGGGTGCGCCCTGTCTCGGTAGCGGAGTTCCCCAAAGGGCGCAGGGGAAAGTCGAGGCCAATGGCGCGCAGGAACACGACCGGATTGAAAGTCGCTTGACTGACCGTGAAATCTGCTGACAGCAAAGTCGATCCGCCGAGAACATTCGGCAGTGTATTCGCTGGTCCGAACGGGCAGGTATAGATGCCCGCGCCCGACTGGGGAGAGCAGGGATCCACCGGGATCAGTCGCGTGCGCTCATCGGAGCGACGGTTATCGCCGACCTGATTGACCATCGCCGAAAGATCGACGGCGGGAAAGGGGCTCGTCACATTGCCCGACGATGTGGCCTCCCCCCATCCGACCGAACGCAATTGCACCCCAAGAACATCCCGACTCACACCCTGTAGGGAGAACAGGTCGTAGCCATTCATGTCCACGGTGATCAAGGTCTCACTCCCCGCTGGCCCAGAGGTCACGGGCGCATGGCCGTTTGCATCCGTGAGGACACTGGAAACCCACGTGGTCACACCACCCAGTACTTGATGGGACATGACGAGGGCTCCCGCGATGGGCGCCAGGCCATCGCCATCGCTGACGAACACATCGATTGTATCTGAGACTGGAACGGCCCCCCCAGGCCCCTGGCCGGAGGCCTGACGCACTGTCCCCGTGTAATTCACACTCGATGGATTGAGCGCCCGGTCGTACAAGGTCATCGTGAACCCTGTCGGCGCCGCACGCGGATCGAGCGCGCCCACAGGAACAGGTGAGGCCACAAACAAGAATTCGCCAGGATCCGTCGGCCCGCCCCCAGGCGCAACGATACCAACGGTCTCCCCCATGGTGACCTCGGTAAAGCCCGCATTGTCAAAGCCCGTATCCGTGGAAACCGCCACGGCGCGAATGTGTTCGTCAGCACGCCCGACAACCACCAGGTCACGCACGTCCGTGCTGAGACTCGTCGTGTTCGACCCGCTCGTCCCCAGCCCCACAAGTTGGGGAGCCGTCACATCAAAGTAAAGCGGTTGGACACCCGCTAGGGTGAGATCCACATCGACCATGCGCACAGCGCTGCGGTCACCTGCTTTCTTGACGAGGACTGCGACTTCTAGGTCACCCGAGGCAAATTCCCCCGGCGAACCCAGGCCACCGATGAGCAGGTCAAGCTCGCCAGGCAACACATCCGCCAAAAAAGTATTGTCGGTCACGGTGTGTGTGCGCTGCAGGGCACGTAGGGACTTGGAAGCACCGGTATTGGCACCGAAGAGATAGAGCTCGACAAGATCACCGGGACTCAACGCATCCCAGACTTCCACCTGCAACACAGGCACGACATCTTCCAGGTTGGGTCGTCCAATCGCGTCGTCCGGATCGGAGAGTACGGCCTTCGTGATCGACTTTGGAGCCGACGCATCCGAGATGTCATAGTCCAGGATCGTAGCCGGCAGCTCACCGCCGTCCTCGTCGAGCAACTTGAACGGGGGCTGCGAGTAATTGACCTGCACTGCGCTGCCTGCGCCGAGGCTCGGACGCCAACCATTCGCATCTTCACTGATCCAGGTCCAAACCGCATTGATAGCTACTGTCACAGGTCCGGTTTGAATGGTGACCGGCTTGGGGCTTGGATTGTTAGCGGGGTCGACACCGTTCACATCCACATCAAACGAATTCGTGTCGAAAGTGTTCGGATCCATCGGCCGGTCGAACACGGTCACGATTTCGCCGATGTCGCTCTGATCGTTGGCCCGGTCCAGCGGCCAGGTCACCAGGACGCTCGGCACGGGATCGGGATTCGTGCTGACCGTAAACTGCCCCAAGGTTGTGGACGCCCCGGGTTGCAACGCCTGCCCCGTTACATCTGCAATCGCTGCTCCCTGGGTTAGGCGTACGGTGTAGGAACTCCCCTCCGTCAAGGGAATGGCCGGGGCGAGCAACACAACGCAACCATCCCCCACCAAGGGGGGGGGCTGAACGGTGGGAACAGGATTGCCCAAGGAGCTATCCACGAGTTCCAGAGCCCCCACCAGCGTGTCGGGATTCAAGCTCTCTGAGAAGAACAGGGCCACTGGGGTACCGGGGTGTGCGTCATTCCCCATGGGAAACACGTCATCCAAGACGGGGTCGGTCGGGAGGATCCAATTACCATCGTCGGGAATGGAAGCAGCGAGCGACCCCACTCCTCCGCCGCCGTCACCCGCATCCCGGCACCCATTGGGGGCGTAGAGGCAGGCCGGATTATCGCACGCGGGCAATCCAGCCAACAGGACGAGGATGAGGCCCCGGACCGGAGAGGAGGCGCTGATTCGCTTCGAGAACTTTGAGGGTGGGATCATGGAGTATGAGGACGGCGGGGACACCCAGGGGGCTCGGACGGTCGCTTTCAAGACGCTCGGGATGGCCGCCTCTTCCCCAAGTCAGGACTTAAGTTTATACGGCAGGAGACCAGCATTCATACGCTGCGCACCCTAGAGCCCAGAAAACACGTAACGCGGGCACCCCAGCGGCCTACCCCACGAATTATCCTCTGCTCAACCCGGAACCGGTCGAGCGGGTCGTGCGCCACTCCTCACCCAGAGTGAAGTACCCCGCCCACAGTACCCCGCCCGCAGTACCCCTCCACACAGCGGCCAGCCCTGTTTGGACGGGTTCAGCCCTCGGTGCACGTGGTGTCCAGTCCCCAGTGCCCTTAGACTACCCGCCCCCCTACCCCTCCGTCGTACTTACCGCGGCCCTTGCAAGCCCCACCTCGGGCCAGTCCCCCCCCATGAACACGCGCATTCTGTTCCCTTTCGCACCCATCCTGTGCTTAGCGTGCCAGACCCCGAGCCCAGACCTAGACTCAGCTCACTCCCTCGCCCAGGAGCCACTCCCCGCCGAACCCGCTGAGGACGTGGACCCACTCGGCTCAGCACTCACCTCAGCACTCAGCCCAGCACTCACCCCAGCACTCACC
>CAYXZD010000015.1:0-53146 GCA_964469565.1 uncultured Planctomycetaceae bacterium | reverse complement strand
CCCAGCACTCACCCCAGCACTCACCGAAGCAATCACCGAGGCCAAGGCCGCCTTGGAACGTGGTGAATATGCAAGAGCTAGGGCTCACCTTGCCCAAGCCGAGGCCCTCGAGCTTACGAGCCATGCCCGCCGCTGCATTGCGGAGGGCCGCGCCATCGACGCCCTCGTGCCCCTCGACGAAGCCCTTGTTTTAGGAGGTCGCAGTGCGGCCCTCCTGAGGGAGCGGGGCCTCGCTGCCTTCGCAGCCGCACCGACCAGTTCAGCTCCCCAGTTCTTGTACGAGGATGCAACCGAGCACCTGACCCAGGCCATCCGAGCAGGTGACAAGTTCCCCACCTTCTTCGAAGCCAGCCGTGCGGCTAGGCGGATTCCCGACCCAGAGCGCGCCTTGATCCTCGCTCGCCGAGGGATGGAGTTTCTCGCTGAAAAACAAGAAGCAGACCCCGCTGCCAGCCCTGCCCTCGGCATGGACCCAAGCCCCGAGCGCATCTGGGCCGAGGCGGCCTTCGATGCCTACATCGCTAAGCGGCGCAACAATGAGAGTGCAGAAGAGTTGTTTCGCGAAGCCGAAGATGTCCTGACACGGGTGCTCGGAGGTGCCCCCAACGATAATTGGGCCCGCCTGCAACTCACGAATCTGTACCAGTGGGCCGGTGACATGCCCCGTGCGCTCGAACAAGTGCGCCTGGCCTTGGAGTTTGCGCCCCTCGCCCAGGGATTGCACAACCGCATGCAGGAACTCGCCCTCCCCATCGAAGGCTACGGGCAGTTGCTCAGTTTCTACCACACCTTCGCAGCCGCACGCCCCGATCCAGTCGTCCTGCGCAATCTTGGCGTGATCTCGTTCTACGCAGCCCTTGAGGGGTTCGAGGCCGGCAACAGCGACGCGGGCGCATTCGATGAGGCCGAAGAGACCTTGATCCAAGCGGGCATCACCAACAATGGCCAAGACCCGGCTCTCGCCTCAGATTGCCTCGGCTACCAGGCCATCGTGCGCAATGCCAAGGGCTGGTGCCATTACAACGCAGGGGATTACGAGTCCGCACAAGAAGCGTTTCTCTCCATGGAGACACTCTTCGAGGGTGGCCTAGCATGGAGCCTGGCCGGGCGCCTGCCCGACGGGCTCAGCGGCCTAGGGTTTGTGGTGGCGGCCCTGACACGAGAACCCAATAACCCCCGAGCCCTGCAAGACCTGATTCGAGCAGCGGAGATCACCGACTACTTGCACGCCTATCGCCCCGACGACGGCAACATGGCCAACGATGCAGGCTTTGTGAACCGAGATGCAGGTGTGTTGCTGATGCATGTCTCTGTGGCTACCGCAGCGAAGTCTCGATCCACTAGCGGGCCAGAGGCCCTAGCGCTGTTGGAACAATCCCAGGCCATGGCTGCTCAAGCGCACGAAATCATGCAGCGCAGTTGGGCCGCCTACCAAGTCGCAGCCAAGCGCCTTCCCGAGGATGTGCGTGTGGTCAACGACGCTGGGCTCGTCATGACCTATTACCTACGCGATGACCCCGAGGCCGCCGAACGCCTGCTCTTGGCGTCTATCCGCCAGGGGGACATCCAAGTCCCCGCAGGCAACCTGCCCCCCGATGAGCAGGCCCAACTCGAAGAGGCCTACGGCGATGCCCACCAGAATATGGCCATCCTTGAACTGACCCTGCGCGGGAACCCTTCCGCTGCGCGGGAGTGGCTCGCCAAGAGTCTTGAAATAGGACCCGCCTCCCGCCAACAGTTACGCCCCCTACTTGAGGACTGTGATCGTATCCTCGCAGGGGAATCCGTTGACATTGCACAGACCCTAGCCGGACGAATGGTCTGGTTTGAGTACCCCGTCCATTAGATCAGAGCTCCAGCCCCTCCCCCTATGATTGCCCTACTCATACCCCTTCTCGCGCCGGCCCCAGCCTGCCCTTCGACCCCCCTTGACCCCAGTGCTGCCCGCATGGGCAGCGTGGGCATCCAGCCCGCGCAGGAGCCACGGGTGGCAGACCTCATTGCTCGAGGGCGCAAACTGCTCGACAAGGGTGAGCTCGAGGGAGCGCTCGAATTGTTCGAGCAGGCGGACGCTGAGACGCAGGGATCTCTGGCCACGCGGATGTGGGTGCTGCGCGTGTGGTTTGCCACAGGCCGCATCAACGACGCTTTTGATCAGACGGATGCCCTCGGAGCAAAACACAAGGGACCCGACCTCGACTACCTCTATGGTATGGGGTCTTTCCTCAAGGCCAAGACCTACATCACCCAAGGAGTTCCTAACAAGACGACAGGCTTTGCACTTCAGGACGCCCAGACGTTCTTGAGCCGTGCCTTAGAGGCCAACCCGGAGAAGTATTACGATGCTTGGTTGCCACTAGCAGAGGCTGCCTGGCTCAATCAAGACCCGACCGCTGCGGAGGCCGCGGCTGAGCATGCTGTTGAACGGGACTCCAGCCCCACGACCCTGTACCTACAGGCCCGCATCTTGTTTTCGCGCTATCAAATCCTAGCTACAGATGCCAAGCGCAAGGACGATGCGACTGCGAAGCTAACCCAAGCCACCGCCGCCTTCCGGCAGGCCATCGCCGGAGTCAAGCCTTCCAAGGAAGAGGCCGTGCGCCTGGCCGACATGTACAAGAACCTAGGAATCGCCCTGCAGTGGGGCGAGGACATCGCGGGGGCCGAAACTGCTTATGCCGCAAGTATCGGTTGGAACCCGGCGGGCTTCGCCTTTGGTGATTATTGGGGATCACTCGGCCAGGAGTCCTTCACGAAAGCGCTCGCAGCAGGAGCCAAGCAGTTCGTTGAGCATTGGGGCACCCAAACGGCGTCGGATGCAACTTTGCTTTGGTGGCTAGGCTTTGCTGAATACAGTGGAAAGAACTACCAAGGTGCCGAGTCCCACTTCGCAAGCGCAGTCAAGAAGTGGCCCGCCTACGCGAATAGCTTTTTCTATGTGGGGATGTGCCGCTACCATCAAGCGGACTACTTCGGAGCCGTTGAGGCTTGGCGTGAGCACTGGGCGCGGGCCAAGGAAGACCTTGTCGCCAACGTAAACGCATCTCCTGAGCTCTACCTCAAGGTCTTTGAGTACGTTCAGGGAAAGTGTGCGGAATTAGGTCAGCGGATGCTCAAGGGCAAACCAGCTCGCAATCTCGATGCGGCCTTCATCGGCGAGGTGCTGTGCGCGGCCGATGCCAGCAACTGGAAATACTGGAACGACCTCGGGTTGTTTTCGCGGGACGGCGGTGCCTACCTACAGCAGCGGGATGAAAAGGGGGACTCAGAAGAAGCCACGCGCCTCTTCGAGCGCTCGTTTGAAGCATACGCCTTTGCCATCGTCCTCGCCCCGGACAAGGCGCACCTCTACAACGATCAAGCTGTCCTCCTTCACTACTATCTTGAGCGCGACTATGACAAGGCCATGTCTCTCTATGAACGCGCCCTCGACCTGGCCACCCGCCAGCTCGAGGCCGGCGGGCTAGACGAAGAGACTTTGCTCTATACCCAAACAGCTAAGCGCGACAGCCAGGACAACATCAAGAAGCTCAAGCGCAAACTTGGCGACGACAAGGGCGGCCAGACGCTCTAGGGCAGCAAGCATGAATCTGCCTCCGCGCATTCTTGAAGAGGCGCCCAGCGAGCCCGTCCTGAGTGTCGATGGTGCGTTCGATGCTCCCGGGCTCAATCTCTCCCACTGGCCGGGCAATTCAACGCCCCCCCAACTCAAACACGATCTCTCCCTCGGTATCGTGTTCAACTTCGTGCAACTGCCTAAGCCCGAACAGGAACGGCTCAGTGCCGACTGCACCGCCATCGTGAACAATCACTATGACAGCGATGGGGTGCTGTCCATGTTCACCCTATTGGAGCCGCAGCTAGCCCTGAAGCACCATGGCCTGTTACTCGACACGGCCTACGCGGGCGATTTCTACTACTTGCATAGTGAAGAAGCCTTCATCTTGGACTCGATCCTGACGGCCTTCGGCGACCCGGAGCGCTCACCGCACGCACAACTTCACGCAGGCTTGAATGACTTGGAGCGGCGCCAGTTGGCCACGGAACATGCACTCGAGGCATTGCCGGGGATCCTGACCCACGGCAATGGTCCGTTCGAATCCCTGTGGCGAGGCCCGCTCGATGCATTGCACGCCGACCAGCGCGACCTCGAACAGTGCGACCTCGACGACCTCGTTCATCTAGATTACGTCGTGCGCTGTGCCCCGCATGGATTCCATTCAACTCGCCAGGAAGCCCCTGACCTGTTTGACCCCGGCCGGCACGCTC
Source organism: uncultured Planctomycetaceae bacterium (assembly GCA_964469565.1). Lineage (GTDB taxonomy): Bacteria > Planctomycetota > UBA1135 > UBA1135. Next base: position 48,877 of record CAYXZD010000015.1, on the reverse strand, counting down.
TTTGGGGCCATCACAAGGCGGACCGGCAATTGGTGCTCGGCCCGGGTCCCCTGGGTTGCACCTGCCGATTGCTGATCGGCACACGGTCCTTCTTCGAGTTGGCCACAGGCCGGGCCCAACCGCGGCCCGATCTCGGCGCCCTAGCCCACGAGCTGAACTCACAAGAGGGCACTCAGGCCAGCGATGCGCTTGCTTGGCGTTGGATGGACCCCCAGGGCGGCTCGCCGGAACTGTGGTTCGGCAAGCCCGACATGCCCGCCTTCACCGAGTTCGCCGGACCCTGGTTGGCGCACAGTTCTCTTCCCATGACAACGTTGAAATCATGCATCGTCGACGCGGTGCGTGCCACTTGGGTATGGCCCGAGGAGGAGGACACAGAAGCTGCCGGCTCCTCGCAGACTGGGGCACATTCGTCATGAGCAGGCGCTCCCGCTTCTTGTTAGAGGGCAGTGCTGCGGACCCCCTCATCGTCCAGCGCTCGGCCTACTGGGGCTTCAATGCGGTGGCCCTGTTTGATGGGCAACAAGCCTGTGTGATTGATCCGGGCCTCACGGCCAGCGAGGTGCTACGTCTCAAGGAGCGCGCCCGCCATGCACCCGAAAGAGCGGGCGAACATGAGCGCGAAGTGAGCCATGTGATCTTGACCCACGCCCACCATGATCACATGCGCGGCTGGATGGCCTTCCCCGGTAGCGAGGTGGTCTTTCCCCGTGTGGCTGCGGAAAAGGGAGAAGTCGCACGCTCTCGCATCCTAGCCGCTAAGCGCAAACTCGACGATCACTTTGATGATCCCTGCACAGGCTTTGAGTGGCCGCGAGCTACGCTTGTATTTGATGACGTGCTCGACCTGCGCGTGGGTGCGCTCGATGTTCAGATGCGATTCTTGCCTGGTCATTCCAACTGCACATCCGTGGTCTGGATCCCCGCCCTCAAGACCCTCGTGAGCGCCGACTACCTCGTGACCCCCGGCATGCCCTACTGCCGCTGGCAAGCCAAGGACTTTGAAGTCGCCATCGAGACCCTAACCACCTGGACCCAAGAGGAGGGCATCGAACGCGTGATTCCAGCCCACCAGGACATTCTCGTTGGACAAGAGGCCATCCTAGCCGCCCTCGCCGAGGAGCGTGACTACATGTCCCTCATGCGCGCCCTCATCCGAGAACAAGTCGCCACTGGCACCGAACAGGAACCCGCCGTGCGCCGCGTCGCCAAGGCCATGGTCAAGCGCCGCGGATCCGACCTAGGCGGCCGCCGCCAAGACATCGACAACGCCCGCCGCATCTGGGATGAAGAATCCTGACATCTGACCGGCATACACCACATACGGCGTCAGGCTCCCCTCGCACCTTTTCCCTCCACCTAGTACCAGGCTCCCCACATCTCATTCCAGACGAGGGACAATCCGTGCGCTTCATCCGGCCCGCGCTAAGCCAATCAGCCTCTCGCCCCACCTTCGCCACACAGGTCGCTTCCTCGCCCTGGCTCGCCAGCAGTGTGCGGTGAAACCCTACCAGTCGCCGGGTCTATGGCACCAAGTGTCGGGGAAAGCGCGGAGGGGTGCCTGTCGCGGTATGTGCGCGCGGTATGTGCGCGCGGTATGTGCGCGCGGTATGTGCGCGCGGTATGTGCGTGACGCGGTATGTGTATGTCGGACGCGATATATCGCACGTTCAGATGCAGTACATTCCGCCAGATGAGGTTCACTCTACGAATGCAATGACGCTTGGGGCTTGCGTGCACGCAGGCGAAGATGAATCCAACCGATGAGCGCCACAGGCCCAGTGAGAAGTATGCAGATTTGTGTCGCCGAAAAACCTGCGCCCCCCCCCCTTGGATCGTCCCGGACTGATTCAATAAGGAATCGGCCCGGAGAATAGAGCACAAAGAGTGCTAGCCATACCTCACCAGCGACCTTCTTACAACCGAGAAACCAACGCAACAGAAAGAACAACATGGCCGCGTTCAGTACCGAGAACAATGCGGTCGGATAACGAGGATCACTCGAATCACCCACTCCCACCCAGCTGGAAGAGTGAGCCCACCAATGCTCTCCACAAATCTTGCCATAACAACACCCCCCTAGGAAACACCCGATACGTCCGATTGAGAGACCTAGCATTAGGGCAGGTGCAGCAAGATCAAGAATCTGCCCCAGTGGTAATTGACTGTTCCTAGCCAACAGTAGCCCAAACACAACCGCAAAGACAAGACCGCCGAAATAGGCCAACCCACCACGCCAAACTGCAAAAACTTCTAGCGGCCGAGATCGGTACCAGAGGGACGCAGGAACTACACTAGGATCATGCTCTGCTTGCTCGATCGCCAGCAGGCGGGGAGTTCCAGGTGGCATCCTTACAATGAATGCCCAGACAGAGGACACCCGTTGCGCAGAAAAGGCCGTTCTTAGCCGCTCTTGCAGTGGATCATCCACTAGGCAATCAATGAGACTGAGCGCTCGATCAACTTCGTAAGAATCGAGTGGGCTGTCAGCCAAGGGCTCCACGGCCACATGCATAAGCCTCGCGCCGAGAACCCCACCAAAGGCTGCAACAAAACACAATTCCAAGAGAACCATACGGCCGAGGCCTTGGGCTATACCCCGTCGGACGAACCATGTGCTTCCACACCCGAATGCCAGGCACAAGAATATGAAGTATATTGCAGTTCCTGTCATCACACACCTCGGCAACGCAAACAAGCAACATGACCTGGTTTGCACTCACCCCCACAGGCCACCAACAACAATACTCTCCCTCGCGCTTTCCCCCGCCTATACTGTAGAGTCGGCGGGAGAAAGGTACGATCGCAGTGCAGTGTCATTGGGGGCCAAGAACGTGACTAACTTGATGATCGGGTAAGAACGCCCATGCATCCTAGAAGGCGGGCTCTGCCAACCGCCCACGCCGGCCCAATCTAAGCGCCATGGCTGCAATGATGGCCCAAGCGATACAGGCCAAGGCTGGCCCCAACCAATCAGCCGGCCCATCCCCACGAGGAAGCACCAACAGGCATCCCCCGCCGTTCCTATTCCCCGTACCAGAGAGTGCTACAGTCTTTAAGCACCCGGCCCCTGTGATGCTGAGTTGACAGTTCTTATTCCCCTTGCTGGCCGGGGAAAAAGTAACAACCACCAACTGTTGCCCACCTTCAGGCAAGCTGAACGAAGATGGGCTAACGGAAAACTCCGAGCAGGACTCATACAGCATATAGGATGATGAACAGTTCCCCGTCCCTTGCGTTGTATTAGTGATTCTAAATCCGATTTGCCTGGAACCACCTACTTTTACTCCCCCAAAGGCCATACTGCCCACAGATACATCGCAATCATAAGAGCAGCAAGTTCCATCATCAATGCCTGTCCCAGAAGCTGTGACGGCCACCGAACAACCGTTTCCACTCACGACCATCGTACAGCTCTTTCCTCCACCTGCTGACTGAGGTCGGAAAGTCGCGGTAACCACTTGGCTCTTTCCTGGCGCCAAGGTAAACGTCTTGGGACTCACTGACCACTCCGCGCAAGTCTCTGCCACCGAGTAGGCCACAGAGGAGCAACTGGATCCCCCAGCACAGTTCTCCGTGGAAGTATTCGTTACAGTGAATTGCCTCGCCAAACTTTGACCCACACACGTCTGGCTAAATACTAGGTTTGTTGGTTGAACATCGCAGTCATAGGTGCAACCTGAATTCGTGCCTGTCCCCGACGCCTGAACCGTCTTGCTGCACCCGTTTCCATTGACGGAAATGTTGCAGGTTCTAGTACCGGTAGTGCTGGGCGTAAAGGTGACATTGATCGCCTGGCTCGCACCTGGGGCAAGGGTGAAAGTACTGGGAGAGACCGACCACTCCGAGCAATTTTCACTGACCGTATATGTAGCAGAGTTGCATCCAGACGGCCCATTGCATGGATCAGTGGAGGTGTTTGTTACTACAAGCTGGGTAATACTGGGCTGCCCTACACAGGCATTCCCACCATCATGGGTCGATGGCACGGAACAACTATAAGTACAGCCTCCACTCCCAGTCCCGGACGCCGCGACCGTCTTGCTACACCCGTTCCCATTGACGGAGATATTGCAGGTACTAGTCCCGGCGGCACTGGGCGTAAAAGTGACATAAACTGTCTCGCAATCACCTGGTGCAAGGGTAAAAGAACTGGGGGATACCTGCCACTCCGAGCAATTCTCGCTCACCGTGTAGCTAACCGAATTGCACGCCGACCCTCCAGTGCAACTCTCCGTAGAATCATTGCACACCTCGAACTCTGTGATTATGGACTGTCCTACACAAGTAGTTCCACCACCATGAGTAGATGGCACTGCACAGCTATACGTGCATGATCCAGAATCTCCAGTGCCCGACGCCTGAACCGTCTTGCTGCACCCGTTCCCAGTAACGGAGATATTGCAAGTTCTTGTGCCGGTAGCTGCAGGTGTAAAAATCACATTGACCTTCTGTTTAGAACCCGGAGCAAGGGTAAAGGAGCTGGGGGACACCTGCCACTCCGAGCAATTCTCGCTCACCGTGTAGCTAACTGAATTGCACGCCGATCCCCCTGTGCAGCTCTCTGTTGAGTTATTCACCACATCGAAGGAAGTGCCCCACGACTGCCCAACACAAATAGTCCCACCATCATGGGTCGGTGGCACTGAGCAACTATACGTGCACGAACCGGACCAGCCCTTACCTGTGGCTGTCACAGTCTCATTGCAACCGTTTCCATTCACAGTGATGGAGCATGTCTTGTTCCCCCAGGACTTGGGCTCAAATCTCACACTAACAACTCTGGAGCTGCCCGCGGCGAGAGTAAAGGATGTCGGGCTCGCCAGAAACTCCGGCGAACAGTCCCCGATGGTATATGTGACATCAGTGCAAGGAGACGTATCCCCGCATGCATTTTGCGAGGCATTCGTAACAACAAAGGTCTTGGTGTATGAACCACCTATACATGTGTCAGGAAAACTGAGAGTCGCTGTATCTACATCACAATCATAATTACACGAATAAGGATTGTAGGCTACAATTAGAGTGTACAGTAAAGGATCCTCATTATATCCTAATTCGAGTGCTTGCCAGGAAACGGGGTGAACAAGAAAGCCTAAACGGTTCTTCCCACTGTTCATTGCCCTGACCAAGGCAGATGGAAACCAGCCAGAACCCCCATGGTTGGAATATCCACACGTTTTGTTATTGTACGATTGGCGATTCGGGCCCAGCCCAAGGTCTACACAATTACCATTGCTGATACAATCCCCGTAGGCCGTAGAGCAGCACGAACTTGGCAGATATCGATACCAGTCTTCGTCACCTGAATCGTTCCAAGTTGAAGACGGGGTAACATGCGTACCTACTATTGCTGATGCAATACTGATGCATGACGGGAGTGATGTTATGTCGAAATCTATTATGGGGCTACGCGTGGATGACCCCTTTGTGTCCATCCTGTGGGTCCAACCCCAAGCAACGCAGTCTTTAATGTATGAATCCGATCCATGGCATATGGGCCCGGCGCTCTTATACTCTAAGTGCGAGAGGCAATTAGCAGACCAACTCACCCACGTCGGATCAATTACAACTGGATAATGGCGCTTCTCCGAAAGCAACCAGGTACCAGGCACTTCCAAGAAGAGTGACAATTGTCCCCCTGGCCCATAATAGATGCGTATACCGGGTTCTAGCCGTTCGTCAACGCTCTCATCATAGACCATGAAATCTGATACATCGATGAAATCATCCCCACCGTTGTCTGCCACTAGCTTGATACCAGTATATCGACCATCCTGCGTTGGACCACCCTGGGGAACACATCGGGTCCCAGGGCCAAGAGTAATCCGCCACTGCACATAGTAACTTTGCTCCACCTCAATTCCGTCCGGGATCTCATCTAGAACGATGCTTTGCTTGCACGTACCATTCTTGAGAATGTACTGACTACCGGGAGAATGTGATTGTCGTGGAATAAACACTAATCCACCATCTTGCAGTTGAAAGTCACCGACTCGTCCTCCGTTCAGATTGGGAAGACCACCGTCTGCCTTGCCGATGCCGACGCTCTGACAAGTCATTCTGACATCCACATGCTCGGTCCTTGCTGACACGACGTCAGCTCCCGTTTCATCACCGAATGCAAACCTGATAGGTGAGCGATTCACCTCCCATTGGTTCCTCTTATTTCGCGTAGGAGTCATGTTGAGTGACTCAAAACGGTCTGACAAAGTGTCAAAATAATGGACAGGAGCGCCTGATATAAAGGCAACCCGGGAACCGTCAGGCATTGCAAACGTCCTTGAAGTAATAGTTCGCAGGGATGGAAGTTCATGCGCTCCATTCAACAGCAATTGCGATACCATCGCATCTGGACTCTGATCAGATGTGAATCCTAGGGGCAGGTCGCCCCCCGGCGCAGGAATCTCCGCTATCGTCAAAGCTGCCGCCGTTAGTGGCTCGCCAACATCTGAGGTTTCCACTCTAGGCGTAGGAATGCGAGGCATCCCTCCCTCTCGGAGTGTACTAGAAATGCGAAGAAACGCAACCCTCCTGTCCGTATCAACAATTCTTACGGTTTGACTACTTCCGGGTCCAGCCTTATCCTCCTCGATTAGAATCACGAGGCGGGCCCATGTGCCAGGTCTGATGACCAACCCCTCAGAAGGAACGCCCTCCCAGTATGGAATCTCTGCAGACCCATCTGCAAATAACTCCACCCACGTTGAGAAGCAACCGCAGGATACATGGTATTCCTTGAATTTGACGGGGTCAGGGTCTGGATTGTTAAAGTAGAATTCCGCCCGGCCCATCCCACCACTAAAAGTCCATTCCATCTCCGTTTTGTCAAACTGCAGGCCTATATTGGCTGTCGGCAGAGTCGCGGTATTGATAGGGTGGCTAGGCGTCTCGACTGCTTTTCGAGCGACACTGGAGCCCCCCCCCTCCCTCCCCTCAAGACTGACAGGCTCATTATGCCATCCACTTGTGATAGCGAGGGCGCCTAGGATGATCGGTGCAAGGAGAATACTTGTTGAGGGCATAGGGAACTCCTGTGAAAAAGAACAAGATGTAACGGATTGACTTCCTTGAGAGCATGCAAGTGGTACTTACTCTGGATGAACTCGAACAGTCAGGGGGTCGTTCGGCTATTCCCAAGAGAATTGCTGGGTGCTTGAGAGTTATCCTCATGCGATGCACCAAATAGAGTTCATCGTCCAAGACAGGGCCTCAGGTGCTCGCCGGGATTGCACTTGCCTGCGGACGCGACGACTCCCTCGTCCGCCTGCAAGACGCACGCCCGCGGACTGGAGGCGCGGGCCTCTAGTTGCGTGGCCTTGTTGACCTGATACTCAGTTACATCGTGGAAGCCTCGTACCCGAAAGTACGGTCGGCCTCAGGGTTCCAGAGTAGTCAGCTGGGCGCGGTGAGCATTTGGTTTCTGACTCGTCGGAGCTTCAGCAATCGCCTCGCCACCATGCCCAAGGCAGCGAATTCTGCCTGCTCCCGCGTGGGTAACATTGATTGAATCCATGCGCTAGCGCCCACACACAATTCCGGTGCACATGAAAAAGCGACAACAATTCAGTCATAACTCGAAGCAACCCACTCAAATCTGACGTCGTGGAGGCGATAGGTGGTCGTGCCGCCGATAAGCTCAATGGACAATGTGATGGTCTCCTTGCCGGCATGAGCTGACTTTGATGAGAGGAATATGAGAGAGTACTTATCACGGGGAGCATCCAACTCGAAGATCTGCTCGCCTAGGGTAATGCGGATGCGAGCACGGCCGGCGGAGGGCATGTACCAGCGGGCAGCGCGCTCGTGGGCCAATGTTATGCGGCAATGGGGTAGCCCGAGGCTCGCGGGCGGGATCGGGGCCGTCAAGGCCAAGCCATCGGCGCCGATGGCTTCGAATTGGAAGAACATGTTCGTGCCTTCTGCGACAAGGCTGACACCACTCCACTGAAAGTCCACATTCTCCCCTAATGCAACCACCTCTTTCTTGTCATTCGAGAGTTCAAAGCGGGTCTTGGATACGAAGGCAGAGTCTCCCGTGGACTTGGTGGGAGCACTGGCCTTCCCATGCCCCTTGCTCAAGGGCATGGGCGGGCTCCAGATGTCTAGGTAAGTACTGAAGGGGCTTTTGCTACGCGAGTACCAGTTCTTGATCCACGTAACTCGTTCTATGCGGCTCTGCTCAGGTCCAAAAGTCTTGCTCGACTCAGGGCCCGTATAAGCCGGGTGAATTGGACCTTGGCTGTCGTTTTGGGATGCATCGCCACTGGCCATGGCAATGAGCCGGCTCCAGGCGTTGAGATGAGCGAGGGCCTCGTCTCCCAAGCCTCCAAACCTGGGAACACTACCCGAGCCCGGCAATCGACGTTCACGGCAAGTCATGGCTGTCAGGGCAATAATGGAGTTCACACATTCAGGCAAAAACCTGGACTCCTTGATAGCGCTTGCCATCAGGCCCACACCGCCCTCGACCCACTTGCCCAGGTTTTCCAGAGTGAGTTCATCTAGCCGATCGGCATCGTGCAGACTCCACCATATGCGCTCTAGGCAAAACAGAACACTGCGGCAAGTATCCACTTGCATCTCACTTGGATCGAAGCCAGCAAGCCATTCGCTGAGCACTTCGAATACGCGCTGATTAGGCATGCCACTCAAGGCAGCCGCCGCCGAGCTAATCAAGCCTTTGGAAGCTTCTGGAGCCGCCGAAGCCGTGAGAATCGCAACCAAGTCATCCTCCAAGGCGAGGCGGACGCTCTCCTCAGGTTCCTGTGCATCCTCACGCAGATGCGTGAGGCCGTAATAGACAGCCAATGTCTCCATGGCCAATTCCCGCCGGGCAAGGGGCATGTCGATTTGGATTTGTGAGCGCAAGCACTGCAAGAGCGGAGTGCGCCAATGAGACTGAGAACTGGAGGTGAGGTAGACGCGCATGTGCTCATGGATCGCCTGCAAGGAACCCCCCTGCGCATTGTCGAATCCCGTCAGGATGACACCCATAGGCGGCAGTGAAAATGCTAGGTCCTGAGTCCAGTAACTCTGCCCTCTCGAATATGCATCTCCTAAGCCGGGTAGCCAATTCGTAAGTGTAGGCTGGGCGGTAACTCCACGGAAAGCAAGTGAAGCGCGCTCTAGGTGCCCGGCCGCTTGAAGGCGGCGGCCTTGAGCCGCCGATTCATAGAGCGGCACGACATAAGCCCCGACCCAGGAGAGGACAAGTGTAATGGGCAACATCACCAAGAAAGCCCAACCCACATGCCTCAGCGCACGGGCAGGATTGCGAGTCACCCTGCGCCGCAGTCGCCCCAGATGGGTAGTGGGCAAAGCTTGAATGGCGCCGTCGGAGAGGTAGGCCTCAAGCTCCTCCCCGAAGGCTTGTCCGTCGGCGTAGCGCGAAGCTGGACGCTCTTCGAGGGCCATTTCCACAATGGCAGCTAGGCGGGCATCAACCGCGGGATTCAGGCTACGCAAGTTACCTAGGCCCGCCGAAGCTGGGGGGCGTCCACCGCCGGGGGTCAAAGTAAGAAGGTCATGCAGCACGGCCGCAAGAGAGAAGACATCCGCGCGGGCGTCGATATCGCGGCCGAGTTGGCTTTCGGGCGATGCGAAAGCAGGAGTGCCGATACGCGTCATGTGACCGGTCAGGGTGGAGGTACCCACCGGTCGCAAGAGTCCAAAGTCGATGAGTAGGGGTGGGCATTCGAGGGGACTGCCAGTGGACCCCGCACCCTCAAGAATGATGTTCGCGGGCTTGATGTCCCTGTGCACGAGCCCCTTGACATGCAACGCCCCCATGGCAGCCGCCACGCGTTGGGCTACCCGCACAGACTGCCGGACATGCACCCGCGCAGGGTCCCAACCCTCGGCTGGTTGCAGGCTCTGGGCGCGATTAGCAGAACGGTCCGCGATGACCTTACGCAAGGACCAACCCTCGACGAGGGCCATGGCAAAAAACAACAGGCCCCTCTCTCCACCCGAGCCGTAGATCTGCGCGAGGCCCGCATGTTGCACGCCCGCTGCACAGGAGGCTTCGCGGCGGAAGCGATCGACAAAGCGTTGATCGGTGGCCACGAGGGCTGGAGGCAAGACCTTGAGGGCCACGATGCGACCTTCCAGGGACTCTTGACGGGCGCGGTAGACCTGCCCCATGCCCCCTTGACCGATCATAGCTTCCACCGTGAACTCACCCAAAGTGTCCCCCGGATGCAGCAAGGCAGAGGCGCTCTCCCCACTCGACCCACCACCGTCCTTGTGGAGGCGCGAGGTGTAGGAGGACACGGCCGCGAGGACGGCATCGACCTGCCTCTCCTGACCCGGAAACTGGTCTAGGACCTCGGCCCTGTGAACCTTCGGACCCTCATCCCAGTGCAAGAGGACGTACTCCAAGATTCGGGGGCATAGGTCCAAGCCGTCTGAAGCAAGGGCCGCCGGAGAGGCTGCAAGGGGGCGCTGGGCGGGATCATTCATAGGGCCCTACCCCTAAGGCCCCCAAGTGGCAGGCAGTCGACTGTGGGAGACCCAAGTCAAACCACTTCGGAATGACTCAGGGCTCGCGAATGCTCGCTGCAGTGGCAGGGGCAAGAAGCCCACCTGCGCAGGGACATGATCCAAACGAGCCGAGTGCAAGGTTCTTGTCAGCAAGGGTTCATCTCTACGGCTATGCGAAGGAGTACAAAACGGGGTACAAGTATCAAAACTCCAACCGTGGCGACTGCGTTCTGCTAAGTGCATATTTCCCGCGGGCGCCCTCTTGCTAGGGCTCTAGTTGGACAAGAGGAATCAACTTTAGCCGAGCCCGAAGAAGCAACCCGCGCACGCCTGAATCACTGCGTCCGCCACCCTCTAGATCCTCTCCCATGGCAAAGGCAGCCTCTTGGGAGGTGTAGCCCAAGTTGTCCACGAGGTACCAAGCTTGGTATTCGTCCGGGAGAAGCCGCTTCTCAGCAAGCCCCTGCAGTTCGGAAACGCGGGCTACGCTGCTGGCTGTTGACGGATAGGGAGTGCCTGGTTTTTGCACCGCATTCTGCTCGGCATGATCCGAGCAGGGCACCACTCTGGAACCCCCGCCTCTCTTCTGAGCAAGATGGCGAGTCACACGGCTCTTGATTCGGTTATCGGTAATCTTGCAGATGTAGGCGCAGAACGAGCCCGGGCCTCGGCACTCAAACGCCTCCCTCGAGCGCTCAACAACATTGCTCCAAACTTCCTGAACGATATCCTCCTCCGTGCAACGAGTCCTTAGGAAGGGCCAAGAGGGGGAGCGGCGCACGCGCATCACAAGCAACGGGTGATAGTGACTGGCAATGCTCTCAAAAGCCTGATCGTCGCCGTTACACCAGCGATGGAACTTAATCTCTGTGGTCATTGAAAACCTCTAGGTAGGCGACGTCTTGATGCCGCCAAGCCCCTGTCACGGTGATCGTATTGGCGAACAATGGCCTGCGAAAACGGCTCTTGCGAGACAAAGGGAGTGTGAGTGTGGGAAGCTGGCATCCACTTGCGAAACGTAATGCCAATGTTGTCAGATTGTACCCAGAGCGCACGGATCTGCAGGAACAGAGTCCCGGCCGAGCTGATGGGATGCCCCCTCAAACGCGACCAGAGGCAATGAGAGTTGGGGTTCATGGGGAGTAGGAGCACCTAGGGGTGCCAGGAAGTCCCCCCTCACATGCTGGTTCACACACCTTCAGCGTCACACTCCCCTCCGTCAATCTCCCTCCACCCAGTATCAGGCTCCCCACTCCCCACCTCAAACTGAGGGCAGGCGTTGCGCCGCATACGGCCTGCCCTGAGCGCAATGGCCTCCTGCCCCGCCCTCACCATGCGAATCGCATGCTCGCCCGAATTCGCTGGCAGTATGAGATTGAGCCCTACTGAACTGGCTGGCTTCCCAGTGGTATTCCTTGGGCGAGGATGGCTAAGTTCTGTGTCACAAGCAACGAGCCACTGCGCACCAGCGCTCAGGGGGCCCTACACAGATCGAGAGGGGTAGCAGTCAGCGCTTTGCTGCTGAAGCGTTGGAGTGCACGTCGTACGGCGTCAGGCTCCCCTCGCACCTTTTTCCCTCCGCCTAGTACCAGGCTCCCCACATCTCATTCCAGACGAGGGACAATCCGTGCGCTTCATCCGGCCCGCGCTAAGCCAATCAGCCTCTCGCCCCACCTTCGCCACACAGGTCGCTTCCTCGCCCTGGCTCGCCAGCAGTGTGCGGTGAAACCCTACCAGTCGCCGGGTCTATGGCACCAAGTGTCGGGGAAAGCGCGGAGGGGTGCCTGACGCAGTATGTCGCAGTATGTCGGACGCGGTATGTCGGTATGTCCCCGCCGGAATTCGATGGATCGAGTACTGCACTTGAAATCACACCTGCCTTGCGTGGCTGCTTGCTATTGCGTTTCGCCAGCCGTTCGCCCCGCCGTGGCTCTTCGCTCCGCTCGGGTGTGCTCCGCACACCACGCTCACGTCTGGCCTCTCTGGCTTGTCTTTCGTGGCTTGCATGGCTTGAGCTCGACTAGGGACGAACTGCAAGGACCCGAAAGCCGAGGCCCGTGCCGTTGCGATTCCAGGGGAAGTTGGAGACCCGGTGCGCCGAACGCAGGTGCGCCGAGCCGTAGGTCCAACTCCCGCCGCGAAGCACGCGGCGCGAGCCTGAAACCGGCCCCGTCGGGTCGACCACCGTCCCCTGGTCATAGCAGGTCTGGTAGTAGTTGGTCACATACCAATCCCCACACCACTCCCACACATTGCCAGCCATGTCGTACAGACCATACCCATTGGCCATATCGCCACCCGCTGGGCTCTGATTACCATCGTAGTAGGCCACGGGAGTTGTCTGTGGAAAGCTGCCCCCATCCCAAGGATCACCCGAGCCCCAGTAGTTTGCGTTCCACCCGTTGATCGTGTCGCCCCACGGGTAAACGGTATAGGGGGTGTACTGACCACCCCTAGCCGCGTACTCCCACTCCGCTTCCGTCGGGAGCCGGTACCCATTGGCCGCATAGTTACAGGACCAATCGTTTTCGTCATAGCAAGGCGTAAACCCATCCTCCCCACTACGCCAGTTCGCAAAGTGCGGGCCTGCATACCACGACATCTGCACCACCGGATGCTGCTCCCAGCCAGCCGTCACCCCAAAACTGCTGCCGCTCCAAGTGATGTTGGACAAGCTACTACTCGCCTTCGTGTCACACAGCGCCTGCCCCGCGCCACCCACTTGGTAGACCACGTTCCCGCTCACCTGCACGCTCCCCTGCGCCAAAGCCGAGTTCAAGTACGCTGCATAACTCTGATGGGTCACCTCGGTCACATCCATATAAAAGCTGCTCAGCGTCACCGGGTGCACGGGCCGTTCATCTGAGTTCCAAATCCCCGCATGGTCACCCATCAAGAACGTCCCTCCCGGCACATAGGCCATCCCGCTCATCCCGCCCGAACCCAAGACGGAGATCGTTCTGGTCTTAGTGTCCACCAACCCTCCCGAGTCTTGTACCTGCAATGCCACAACAACGCTGCCCGTCTGGGGATAAGTGTGGGATTGAGTCTTCACGCTCGACCAACCCGTATCCCACACCCCGTCGTTCTCGTAATCCCAGCGCACGAGCAACGCAGAGGCCGGATCCTCGGAATCCGTCGACAGGCTTGCGTCAAAGCCCACCGAATAAGCCCCCACAGACGCCCAACTGAAGTCCGCCACAGGCGGGTAGTTGCCAGTACCCACAGATAACGTCACCGTGCCCGTGTTGCCGGTCAGCACTCCGTCATGGGCAGTGAATGTAAAACTGTCCGTGCCCGTAAACCCCCAGTCTGGTGTGTAAGTTACACGCCCGGTCACACTATTGAGGGTGCCCAATGATCCGTTGGCGGGCTGAGTCAGGATAACATAGTACACTGGGTCCTGATCGGGGTCTGTCGCGTCGAGCTGAATCAGGCTCGCTCCTGCGGGAACAGACTGACCGCTATCAAAACAAACAGGGGGCGAATTGTCACCACCACCACCGGGGCCGAACAGATCCCAAGAGAGTTCGGGCACATTCAAAAGATCACCAGAAAGAAAGTCCCTATTCAAAACAGAAATCCCGCACCCGCCCTCGATGCCCATGTAGAGCTCATCCATACCTGCAACCCACGGCAATTCCAAGTCAGCGGTGATATAGGGCTTGAGCCAGATCAATGGGCCAATGATTCCCATCAAGGTGGCCTTCAAGGTGGGCTGTAAGTAAGCCGTCGCCGTCGCGTGACCAGCCAAGGCCATGTTTACATCCCGATCGTCTGTGATCCAGTCGCGCGTCGCGCCAAAACTCGCCCCGCTATAGTCGTAGTCTATCGTGAAACTGTAGGAATACTCGCTCTCGTAATTCATCTCGCAGTCCCCCATTAAGTTCGTGTCCAACTCAAAGGTGAAGGGAATGTCGAGGGTTGCTACGACAAAAATGCCAGGCACGGAAGTCGGGAGCGTCACGGTTATCTGCGGCAGCAATGGCATGGTGAAATCAAAACCCGCCGGCCCACTCACATCAATCTTTACCCGCAGGTCATACTGCACGTGCGCATCCATCCTTATCTGCCCACCGCTGAGAACTTTGCCCGTGTTGGTGATCGTCGGCACAAGGTCAAGGCCCCCACTGAGAATGGTGGCGCGCAAGTATCCGCCGCCGAGGGCGCTACTATCCATGCGAGTGACGCTGTCTGCATTGTCCGCAAAGGACATGCCCAGCAAGGTGCTCTGTGCAGCATCGACGTTACCCGCTTGATCGAACACAAGGTTGCACAAGGAGATGTTGCTGAAGTCTATCAGGCCGTCACCAGACCCACTACCCGAATAGAGCGCCGATGCGAAATCCGGTGCCACCCGAAAGTCTAAATCTCCAGGAAGAAGGACCTCTGCTATCTGGGCAGGAATAACGTTGTAACTACTTGCGTCAACAACAGAAACCACCTTCAACGCTTGTCCATCGGCGCCATCCAGCGTAAGCACGATGTCGTCCACCGTGTAGGTTGCCGAGGGGGCATTAAAGGTGAGTATTCCCCCAATAGGGTCATAGACCGGCCCCTCGGCATCGCCCACCTGATAGACACCCTCCTGAAGACCAGACGTGATGCTCTCGGAGAAGTAACCGGGGGCCTCAAGATCGAGGAAACTGGTATCCAGTTGGTCTTGAGGGGCTCCGCCACCACCCCCCCCACTCTTATGGCACCCCTGCAACACGACCACCACCAGGGCAATCAGCAGGCCAATCAACGAGATAAGACGCGGACGCGAAGCGAGGAGGGTGTGTGTCATATCGGAAGAAAGGAAGCTGGGGACCAAGAAACGGCGAGATCGGGAGAGCAGACCTGCCCAATGCATAATCGCAAACCCCTCGCAAATCGATCGGGGTTCCTTCGACGGCCTAATCAATCCTCTCGAGAGCGGGGCGCCAGGCCCCCTACTGGGCCCTCCCCTAGGCAGGGCCCCCTGCTCCCCTCAGGCCACAACCAAGACCCACAATCCCCACCTATTCCAGCGGGAGCCCGAATTAGACCTCCCGCACATACAGTGCCAGGCGCCCCTCCGTCATCCTCGCTTCGCTCCGTCCCCGGGCGCACTGCCAAGGCCATTGTCGAGCGCCGCGTTTCCGATTCAGGCGGACGCCGCAACGACATCGACAACGCCCACCGCATTTGGACGGAGGAGGCCTGACCTTCACACTCAAACGGCAGGCAGGCCCGCCCCGAACTCCAGGCCCGCTAGCTGTCTTGGTTCCTGAAGATGAGGTTTGTCTTACTCACCAGCTGGGTTGCAGCTTTGCGAAGCAACTCCTCAAGATCCGCCCCCTCCATGAGAACCGATGTCAGGACCTCCCCCGACCGAACCTCCACTAACCGCATGGAAAGTGTCGCAGCCCAATCCGCTGATCCTTGATCCTCTTCCGTAGCAACGCCTTGATCGGACTTCTCTAGAATGCTGCCCATCAGTAAGTACTCAACACCCAACTGCATGAACTCTGGGCGAAGGGCGGGGTCATAGATATCCTGAGCAGAGAGGTCTCGCTCGGAGAAGAAATGATCCGTCTGATGTCGTTCGAGCACCTGGAAGTAGGGCACACCCGTCAGAAGCCCTGTCAGAAGCTCTGCTGGGTACCATTCCTCATGGGGTAGTTCCCTTTTCTTGATAACCTTTGCTCGAGCGGCAGCGGATTGAACCAAGGGAACCACAACACGCTCAAGTGTCTCTCGCTGTAGAGTCATGGTGTCATCCCAGAAGCTCAGTAGTTGTTGATTCCCAGGGCCGTCACCTAGACTCTCCTGCCCTAGCACACTGATGAGCTGCCTCAATGCATGTACTTGCTGATCTGAAGGCAAGAACACCTGGTCCAGCAAGTCTCGTTGTCTTACTAGATTCTCAAGATAGTTTGCTGCACTTTCCCGCTTCCAAGGATCAATCCACACCAAGGGCATTACAGCAATTCGGCGCTGAGTCATTGGGGTGAGCTTGACCACGACCTTCTTAGTTTGGGCGGGGTCCACCCCCGGAGGAAGGCTCACATTCCCGCGTCGCGGCCAGTACCCGCGTGCATTTGCCCAGTATTGCACCTCACTGGTAGCGGGAAACCCGCCTTCTGAACCCAAGAACTGGCTTCCATCGCGGTCTTGAATGACACGCCAATGGAACTGGCGGGGGTCACTTGAATAGTAATCAGGGATACCCTCATCGACAGGCACGAGAAAGCCCTGGTCGGTAATCTGCGGCCAAATACCCTCTTCCGGTCCCCACGCGGTGGTTCGGACCTGTTCTTTCTTGCTCGAGTTGAGAGGGCCAACGGCCTGAGTGTCAAGCATCCAAGAGGGTTGCTCTATTCTTGGCTGGGACCATGTGCCGTCGAGGGGGCGCGCACTCACAGGAACGGCCGGAGCCACAACCCCAATCAATGTCGTGGGTGGATCCACATGAAAGGTCAAGCCAGAAACAAACTCCACGGATTCGGGACGTGCGTCCTCCATGGTGAAGTGAATGTGGGACACGTCTCCGGGGAGCTCGATTACTTTTTCTTGGTCATGGAATCCGATTCGAGTTGCCTTAAACCGATAGGCAACAGGCCGGGGATCCCCGGAATTCACCCGCCGGCTTTCTACAAATCGAAACCGGAATCCGGGGTGGCCGGAGGCCGTGGTAAAGAAGAATTGGTCCTCGCCTTCTACGTGCGGGGAGAACTCCCGCAATTCCGCGAGTTGCTCGGGGGTTGCGTCTTCGGGTGCGGGTGGCATGGACTGACCATCGCGAGGGAGTTGATGCCAGCGCCCGGCCTTATCGGGGCCGAATTCTATGCTGTCGGTACGCCACCTGATGACCTTCATGGCAAGCTCCCCCAGTTCCTCCACAGAGTAGCCATCGCCGCCACAAGCCGACACCTCTATGACGTTCTCCCACCTTTCGAGGCTTGGATCCCCCGGCTCCTCAATAGTAATAGTCGATGGGGCCTCCAATCTGCCCATCTCCATCCCACTGTCCACTTCCCAACAGACCACATCCACCTCTGAGGGGTGGGATGTAACCCGAATTGTGGCTGGGGCAGCCGTTTGCCCCACTTGTGTGAAAAGGGGTGAGGTGAGTTCAAACACCCGAATCGGACAATCAGTTTGCGTCTGGGGAGACTTACATCCACTCAGAGCGACAATGCCCAAGGAAAGGGCAACGAGAGTACGGGTTAGAATGACCATAGTAATCCAAATAAGAGGGATGCTTCGGTGCGGTTCTCGAGATCATACCATGCTCCTTCGTACATGATGCGTTGGTGATTACCACCAACATTCACAATCAACCCGACCTGCCCTTTGAGGCCGAGAGAGAGATTCCGAGATACCGGCAGGGTCGTTCCTGCGGCAAGGCCAATAGCGAGGCCGGGGCTGGAGTCTTGGCCTTGGGTCGTCATGGAGCCTACACCCAGGTGAATCTCAAGGAACCTCCCCGACCAATCCTCAGATCCTAGAGATGAGAGGACAAACCCCAGTACATCCGTCGTGATTGGAGTGGAGGCAATGGCCGCTGTTCGGTGGCTGAATCGGACTCCAAGGTCTCCTACGCCCCAGAAATAATGGGCGTCAAAGGCCCTCTGGGCCTGCTCTCCGTCTTCTCTTGGATAGACCGCCCCATCAACACCACTGTAAGAATTAGCCAGGCTGTCCCGCGACACAGCACCCCAAAGCTCCAGTCGGCGTGGGGGAAGACTGGCCCGATAGCAGTCTCTTCCACCGATCACGATGAGTCCGGAATCCAACTTGGGCGTCCCACCTTCCTGCGTCCACGCCGGAGCAACGAGGAGCGGGATGGTGAGCATCCTCAATAAAAACGATCGGATTGGGGACATGGCTGTTTTGAACCTAAGGCTGGGAGGGGGTGGCTTGCTTGGCCCTGGCTTGGGGAATACGGCTTGGGGAATACGGCTTGGGGAATACGGCTTGGGAAATACGGCTTGGGTAATACGGCTTGGGTAATACCTACTGGCGACTCACTGCCGTCACTAGGTAGGGGTACCCGGTAGCAGAGGAATCGCAGCCAGCTCCTCTTGCGATCGCGCAATCCCCAGTTTTTTGCTCATGACACCTGCCGCTCTTGAGTGCCCCCGCCAGCATGGCCCCCGGGGCCCCGAGCCCAGATTCCCTTCGGCACGGCGAGACCGGATCCCAGGTCACCCCCAGCGAACGGGCTGAATCGTCAGCGTTGTGCGGAGAACCCGGGCTCCAACCGTGGCAACCGCCCGCCCGCAAGGAAATCAGGAATCAGCTCGAACAAGCCGCGCCCACTCGATCCAATAGCTCGTATTCGCTTCCAAGAGCTTCAGTGAAATCTGGTGGACTTGGCCGTCAGCAATGATCCGTACGGGCAAAGGTACCTGCAAGGTGGCAAATCCATGGACGGTAACGGGCACAGCGGCAATGAAGCGACCGTCAAGTTGAATCTGAATCCTCGCTTCACCACGGTCGGGAAGTGCATTGCGACTCGCACTGCAATGGCTGAGAGCCAAGGATAAGCGCCGGTAATCGGTGAGCTCGGGAGTCGGCAAACGGAACTCAAAAGTCATTTCGGAGAGCCCCTCTCGCATGAGAGAGTGATGGCTCATGCGTGTGTGTATCGTCCCGGCCTGGTCCACAAATCGCCCTTGGATCCCACATGCACCGCCCGCCAAGGCGACGGGAAGCTGTCGCAAGCACCACTGGGCCTGAACCCCTGGGACATCCCTAGGAAGGGCCCCCTTGACGCTTTCCCACGCGACCCAGCCCAACGACTCAGGAAAACCAAGCTGCGGCCAAAGATTGCTGCGCGGATCGGTTGCCCCACCGGTTTCCGCAGGGATCTCATCAGATGCAATCAGCCACCCAATCCAAAGCCCATCGATGAATCGCCCGCGCTGGTGTGGGGTCAGCCCCCAATCAGCCGGGAGTTCAACCGCCCCGACTTCGGGCACGCCTCGGGAATAGAGAATACCCCACGGCTCCGGGGAGGCGCTTATCCCTGAAGCTTCGTCCCGGCTGACGGAAGCTGCCCACAATCTCATGGACTCGTCGAAAGCCGAGTAGTCACCAGTGGCACGGGCGGTAGAATACCGCCAAAACGGCTCTTCACCGGCAGCACCCTCAAGACGGGTTCGTGCTTGCGCAGGAAGCGGGTACTCACCAAACACGTCATACAACAAGAGCGCCCTCGTTGGGCCCAAGGATGAACGCCCGCCCCCTTCCGTGCAGAATCCGATCAAAGCCTCCACGATGTCATCGGGAATACGACGCCCCAGCCCCGCCTGGCGCAATATGGCCGTCGACAACGCGCTACTGTACTGCAAGTGCCAATCGTCACTCCATTGGGCTCTGGGGCGGTACCCCTCTACAAGCCGAACGAGGCTCCCTCCCGCACCTTGGGCAACGAGGTCCCACTTGGGGCTTCGAGAGTTGGGCGTGCTTCCCCCAACTTCGTGAAGGAGCCTGCTTGCCACTTGAGGGGGAAGGTGGTCGACTAAGTCCAACCGCCCCGAGGGCGATTCCACGAGAACTCGGGCTGCCAAATCGAGATTGGAATCCTCTCGGCATAGGAAACGCCACAAGAACGCGCGCTGAGCAGGGTCTAGTTGCCCGCCGCTGTGCTCGCGGGCCAGACCCAAGTGCGGATCAGCAAGATCGTCCACAGTCCACTCAAGAAGCTTCAAGGACTGCGGCCCCATACGATCCACTCTTAGCCACCCCGCCGCTTCAAGTGCTCCTGCTCTCTCCCCAAGTCGTACCTGCGCTAGCGTCTTTGCGCAGGGCGACGCGCAACCGGGACTTAGAGCGTCGACAATCGAGGTACTCCCCTCGTCCAGCATGGCTCGACCGAAAACTGAGCCTAGGCCACGCCCGTGAAATGACCCTGAGAGAGCGCCAAGGGAAACAAGATCCCCCTGATCGACAGCTTCTCTTGTTCGGCCAACGATCCCCAGCCAGGTAAAAACCGACAGCAGAGCGGCAGCCACTAGGCCTAAGGTTCCCAATGCCACCGTGACGGACTCGCGTGGGTGACGTCGGGCCCATTTCCTTAGGCGTAGGACGCTACCTGTTGGGTGAGCGCACACGAGATCGTCCTCAAGAAAAGCCCGCAGGTCATCCGCGAACTGCGATGCACTGCAATAGCGATCTGACGCGCGACGCGCCATGGCCCGCTCGCAGATGGAAACAAGTTCGGGGGAGACGGCGGGTGCTAACGCCGACACGGGTGTGGGTCGCCCGCGGCGCACCGCGGCGACGACGAGCGGGCCGGCACGGCCTTGGTCGCCGTCTTGATAGGGTGCCGTTCCAGTGAGCATTTCATAGAGAATGGCTCCCAAACTGTAGACATCTGCCCTTGAGTCTAGATCCCCCACATGACCCAGGGCCTGCTCGGGCGACATGTACGACGGTGTTCCCATCACGTCCCCAATGCGAGGGGGTGCAGCCGCGGGTAATGGAGGGCAGCTGCTCTGATCCCGTCCTATCTCGGCATTCACATCGACCTCGGCTGCTCGCTCTGCATCGACGCGTGCCAAACCCCAATCCACAACATAGACCTCACCGAATATCCCAATCATGACATTCGAGGGCTTGAGGTCTAGATGGATCACGCACTTGGAATGTGCAAAGGCCACGGCTTCGCTGACCCGGAGCAACATCCCCAGAACTCGACTAAGCGACCGACCAGATCCGGCATCTTGGCGATCTTGAAGGTGTTTCTTGAGTGTCTGCCCCTCAATAAGACGCATTGTAAAGAACGCGCGTCCATCCGCATCGATGCCCAGATCGTGAACGGGGACGATGCCTGGATGGTCGAGGCTTCCGGTGAGGCGGGCCTCATCGAGGAAGCGAGCAACGCGAGAATGGGTAGGTGTCTGCGATGCTTGAGGATTCTTCCCGGTGTTGCCCCCGGTTCGACCTGCGACTTGCCCCGCTACTTTCATAGCGAGATCTCGACTGAGCGCCCTATCCCGCACCCGCGAGACCCATCCCATCCCTCCTCGCCCGATGTCCGGACCAACCTCATAGCGGGGATCACCTCCTCGAATTCCATCGAGTACCTCTAGAAGATGCGCGGACTCCTCGGCGCAAGCACTGGGGGCGGAGGTCCCCTCCTGAAACAAGATCCACGCCTGGTGCATCACCTGGAGTTCATTAGCCTCTTGGGGGTGACGCTTCAGTACAGACTCCCAATCCTCAGGCTTGCCTCGCCTGAGAAACTCGGCGAAGGCACTCTCAGCAGGCGAGGGAGGTTCGGTAAATGGTGAAGAAGCCATGAAAGTGAGGGACAATCTCCACAGGGATCGTAACCCATAAAGAAACCGATCGAACTATTGGGCGAAAACTGGCCAATGCGCTCAGTAAGCGGAGAATCACACAATAACTCTGGCGGTGCACTCCGAGGGGTACGTAATACATCGGCCGCGTCGAGGATTCCTCCTTGTCCAGTTCCTGTTGGTTGGAGTGCATCCGTCTAGAATTCGGACGGCAAGAGCCCCTTGTCGATGAGGCGGGTGCGGGCTCGTCCAAATAAGGCACGGGTGGCTGCTTCGGTTGTAGACAGTTCATCCCCTACCCTAGAGAACCCCAGACCTGAACCTACGCGCAGGTCCCAAACCTCACGCTCTCGATCAGTCAACGCAGCGTGGACGTTTCGCTCCCATTGCGCGTAATCGATCAAGGTTGACACGCCCGGATCCAAATGCGGCACCGCTAGAGCATCGCGTCCCTCCCGCTCCCCCGCGTTGAGAGAATAGGTGATACTCCCGCCCCCGCGCTTTTGAGCACATACGCTCCGCAGGAGATCGTGCAAATGGCTGTCAATACAAACGCACAAGTAAGCCCGAAGGGATCCGGCCCCTCGGTCAATAAACTGACCTAGGTTTCCCTTGCGAAAAAGGGTCTCCCACAAAGACCCTGCAACATCCTCAGGCTCGAAGGACCTCCTCAGGGAGGGCCAAAGGCGGTGGTTCCGGGCAATCCGAACAAGGTAGGTCCAGAGCTTGAGAAACAATTCGTTTCCTTGAGCATCATCCCCAGACAAGAACCGGCGGAGTTGCGCTTCGGTTGCAGTCGAATCGGGTTCGGACATTAGATCATGGGTAAGAAAGCGCTAATCCAAGTGTGCAGCCAGCTAGGATGCATGCCGGAGGCCATGGTATCAAGGATGGCTCATCCGTGCCCAGTCATTGTCTAGTTCCCTTGGTGGAGCGCTGATAATGTGTTGCCCTCCGCACCGTATTATTCTCAGTGGCAACTACCCCAACCCGAGAGTAGCCATCGTATTCCTCCACAGATTCTCTCGGTAGGGCCCTGGAGTAAGCGGACCCAACCTCAAGCCGAACATCTGTTCAGGCAAGCCCATCCACCAAATGGCTGTGGCTGTCTAGGCCGTCTCCATGACATCGGTGTTCTCTTTTTTTGCTCCCGGTTTCAGTTGGAAGTGTTTGCTCTGGAGGAATTGAACTTTTTCAGTTCATGCGCACCATTGAAAACTGCACACATGACCTCGCCAAAGGCCATCAACAAGAGGCCGATAATTAGAAGCCCGCCCACCCAAATCGAGGACCAGCGGAACCAGACATCGTATTCAATGAGGATGTGCAAGAATCCGACAATGGAAAAAGCGCAGACCATAAATCCGAGCACAAACAAGAGGCGAGCGAGCCCAAATCCGAACCCGTACACTTCGGTCGCCATTGAACTCTCCCCTTTCGATTTGGATTACATATGTACTCAGAGCAGCCGTCAGGGGGTCAGGGGGGTCTAGGGCATCAGCCACGATGGACAGTATGGCACAGATCACTGTCACACAAGAGATTATTGGCGACCAGGCATCTGAAGCCCAGGTCCCAGAACGAACACGAGGACTTCGACCGCATGAACGATTACGTCCCTCAAGGATTGTCCTCTAGGAGAACTTTACTGGGTCCCGTCTACGCCACGACGATGCGCGTCTTGACTGTTCCGATCACGTTTCCATAGTCATCGAGGTAGTCCACGCGTCCGGGGTAGTCTCCGGCAGCGAAGCCGGTCAGGAGCAGGTCGTAGCGTTCACCCGGCCCTAGCTCGATTTCGCGAGTCGTAAAGGCTTGGGCAAGCGGGTAGCCGTCGGAAGCCACCACTTGGAATTGCTGGCCGCCCAGGCGCACCCGGGCCCACTGGTAGGAAGTGTTGGTGACCCGTAGATAGGCCGTCTGGCCGACACCGAATTCAACCCGGCTGCACCAGTCCGTGCGGGCATCCTTCGTCTCCAATCCGTTGAGTAGGAATGCATCGGGCTTCATTCGCGCCGTATCCGGGCCAGAATTGGTCAAACTAGCCCAGTTTGTATCGTACGTGGAGAGGTGCCAGAGCACTTCTTCGTCAAAGGTGGGGCCGCCGTCCCATGCCTTGTTCGTCGATCCATCAGGGGGACGCACAATGACAGTCCCGTGCATCCCGCGCGCCAAGTGTAGCACCGTGTCCACGTGGCAGTGATACATGTAAGTACCTGCGTGGGGTGCATTGAACAGGTAAGTGAAGCTCTGCATGGCTCCCACGGGAAATGATGTGAGGGGCACGCCGTCGTTCGCCATGTCCACATCCAACCCATGCAAGTGAATCGTGTGATCCATGGGGCTCATGTTGTCAAAGGTCAGGCTGATCGCCTTGCCCTCAATGGGCTCGATGACTGCGCCAGGGAAGTATCGGTCTCCTCCAAAGCCCTTGCCCATGCCCATGGAACTGTCGGTAAAAAACCAAGGCACAACCGACTGCCCAGCCACTTCCTGGGAGCCCGCCATCTGGGCACGCAGGTACAGATTTGTGTTTACGTTTCCGCCAAGTCCAGCCATGGATAATACCTCTCTAGCTTACGGCAACCAGCACGAGCTGGCCGAATGGGTAAAGGCCGTTGGCCGTAACCGCTTGTACGTTATGAGGGTGGAAGGGGAACATCCCCGTCTGATTCACCGTAGTGATAATGTCAGTTGTCGTCCGCCTCGGAACGGGAATCGTGTCCTTGGGGCCTAGAAACTGCTCGACCACGTTGTTGCGGGTCGCCACGTCACTGTGGTACCCGTGCATGTGCAGCGCCTGACGAGTTTCCCCGAGATTGCCCAGTCGAATCAACACACGCTCACCAAGATTGGCAGCGATCACCGTGTCCTGATCACCAAAGGTGTCGGGGAAGGCTAGCCCGTTGACCCTAAAGTAGTTGGCCTCATAGGGTCCTTGAGGTCTTGCCCGAGGATCGTCTTGCATCGCATTCCAGCGATCATCGGCGTCGTCAAAGAGCAAGACATACTCGCGATCATAACTGGGACCACCGTCGTACAAGACCTGGTTGCCACTCTTGGGGCGAGACACAAGCGTTCCCCCTAGCCCCGTGGCCGGACGGGTCACAATCTGCGCACCACGTGCACCGATACGGTTTCCTCCCGACCCCTGATCCATGGCGAGCAACCAGGTTCCAGCATGGGGCATCGTGAAGGTGAACGAATCGGTTTGCCCTGGACGTATCCACGGCCCTTCGGCCACGCCCACAACGGCCGGCCGGAGGGAGACATTGAGGGAGTTCTTGACGGTCACCGTCATGCTGTCGCCTTCTGTCGCCTCAGCATAGGGCAGCAATCCGCGAGTCTGCCCCCCACCCACGGACATCAATTCAAAATAAGGAACCGTTGAACCGTCGCCGAAACTGGTCGCCGAGTTGACGGCATCGAGGGACCAAGTCGCCGGAAGCCCTGGGGAATTGAGCCCTGAGCGGCCTGAAGTAAGCAGAGCCCGATTGGCCGTGGCCGTGGCCGTCAAACCGAGCCCGCCGGCCATCATGCCGAGCAGGGTCCGCCGCGAGGGCAATGGATGTGAATGAAAGTGGTTCATGGTGACTCGCAGAGGGTCAGTTGAATTCAGAGTCTGGGCCGAATCCCAAGGGGGCCTGCCCGTTCAGACCCGCCGAGATTCTCATGAGTAAGTATGCCTCACGAATCGCAACACGGGCCTTGCAAAACCCAAGTGTGGCCTTGGGAGGGGCCTTTCTTCGACGCACCAGGGCCGGTTTGGGGTCCCTGAAAGCACTGAGTTCTAGAATGCCGCCCCTGGGGCCCGCCAGAGCCCCCCGCTCTCTCACTCCAGCCACATTCTCAGGAGATGACCACCCTGCGCCCGCAAGGGTCCGTAGGGATCCCTTTTCCAACTCCAAGATCCAGCCCAGACGAAAGTGACCCACTCGGGGATTCTGCCAGGGATTCTGCCAGGGATTCTGCCAGGGATTCTGCCAGGAAACCTGGGGCGGACTCAGAGAGGGGACTCTCAAACTCGATGGGGCGGGTCCTCGGACCCCTCCGCCATCAATGCTGGTCGAGTTCAGAGCTGCCCCCGGATCGGACAAGGATGCGCCGCAGGGATGTTTGATTCGCCGCCACATCTGCAGCTCGATAGGAGAATACATCCACGAAGTCCGCATGGCCGGCCATCAGTGGGTCGGTCTGGTAGGTAATCAATCCAGTCGAGGGATCAACACTCGCGGTTCCGCGGCTGGGCAAGTCCACAAGGACGACCGAGCTGGGATCGAGAGCAGCGGGTCCGGCGAGGTCGTTGCTCAAGACATCGATCCCACCCACGCCACTCCCCGCAGCGAGTTCGATCGTATCGTCATACCCTACGGGTGCTAGGCCGGAGAGCTCCACCGGCAAGTCCACCTCTGGTGCAATCGTCAGGTTGGAATAATCGCTGCGACCCACGAATACCAATCGTGAGAGACCCTCATAACGCTGACGACAGACCCGCTGGCCGTCCACGTGGATTTCCAATACCTCGGGGCTTGGCCGACTCACGACAATCTGTTCGGTCGGGGAATCCGGGGTCCAAGTGAGAGTATATGCGTAGGCATCCACACCAGAACTGTCACCATCCCAGGAGGCTTGGGGGGGATTGGTGAAGGGCTCGCCGGCTAGTCGTTCCCCGCCAGTGCTGATATTCACGAAACGCACGAGTTCGGCCACAACGTTGCCCGCCATGTGCATCTGACTCAAGGAGACATCTGCATCGGGAGCGAGGAGGCTCGCGTCAAAGTTTGTATTCTCAAGGTGCAGTCGAGAGGCCTGGAAAACATTGAAAAGGACGCCGCGGCGGGTGCCTCGATTGATGTTCATGCCCCATTCGGTGGCCAGCAAGCTGCCGCCCGTGACATTGACCAACCCGTAGGAACCTGGTGGGGTCCAGATCACGATCAGTCGGGCCTGCTCAATGAGTGAGCGACTGACAGTAAACACATTGAGGTCTGGATCGCTCCCGGTGAGTCTGAGCA
Source organism: uncultured Planctomycetaceae bacterium (assembly GCA_964469565.1). Classification (GTDB taxonomy): domain Bacteria; phylum Planctomycetota; class UBA1135; order UBA1135. The sequence goes on along the minus strand of CAYXZD010000015.1, from coordinate 22,101 downwards.
CACCGTTGTCGAAGCGATTCGTTCCATTGGGTGGCAAGAGCCCCCAACCAGCCGACATATTCGATAGGTCGACCTCTGCCTGGGCGAAGTCGATGTGACATTTCTTGAAGGGCTTTCGAGAGGAATCAAGGAAGGTCACCGACTGATCGATCCTCCGGCGATCGCAATACACCGCGTTGCCATGGCCCACGATGCCCGCTTGCATGCGCAAATCGCCCCCTGACACCACTACTTTGCGGCGGGACTGAAGATCAGAATCGGTCGCCACAGAGAACTGGTGCAGAAACACCGGCCCCCCACCCGCAACGCGTCCGTGCACCTGGCTATAGAAGATGTTCGTCGAGCCCAGACTGAAGATGTCATAGGGCGATGCCACTCCGAGGGCAGGATTGACACTCAGCGAACTGTTATCCCCTGCAACCATCGGCCCACCCACTCCGAAGTTTCCTCGGTCATCGATGCTCACAGTGACGATCACTTCGCCACCAAAGCTTGGATCTTGGGCGTAAACCAAGTGCCCAAGCGCCTGGTTCAATCCGGCCTGAGTGCCCTCCATCACCATGAGGGCATCGTTGTATCCATCTCCCACAAGGAAGTTCACGACCCCGACTGCATCAGGCAAAGAGAGTGTTCCCGAGTTACAGCTCAGGGTGGCCTCCATGATCATGTTCTGAGATGAACCTGAATCTCCCTCACGGGTGTCCAAGTCATCCATTCCGCTCCCATACAAGTTGAACAAACCCAAACTGTCCATCATCCACCCCGCCGACAGGCCGGCCAACGGTGGGTCGTTCACGGCCAGAACACTCACGATGCCCTGGCCCGGCTGGCTGAATGGATCGCCCCCATTGGCGGAGCCCCCACCATCGCTGAGGATCACCGTCAAGTTGGCTACGCCGTTCTGTTCGTCTGCGACTGCAAACGACAGATCTCCGGACTGTGCGTCTAGACTAGGCTGGATTGCAAACAAGCCCGGGTTGTCGCACAGAACTGTGAAGTTCAAGCGCTGTCCGTCTTCGTCCACGGGCCCGGCACTCATCCCCGTGGCCCACCCTCGCTCGACGCACAGCCCACTATCCTCATGCACGCCAACGGGTCCTCCGCAGACGAAACTCGGCTCATCGTTCACGGGATCTAAACGGAATACGATCGAAGCTTGAGCCGACTGGCCCTGATCAGTCACCAATTGAACGGTGAGATTGGCCACCCCATTCGCATCATCGCTCGTCTGAAAACTCAGGTTTCCGCTGTTCACATCCAAAGTGGGTGCGGCCGTAAACAACGACGGCTGATCCACGTTGATCACGAAGGAGGGATTGGTACCGCCGCCGAAGTCGATGTCACTGGCCCAGCCCGGCAGATCTACGATTCCAGCATCCTCGAAACACTGAATGTCGCCGCCTGCGGTGAAGGTCGGGTCCCCTGGAAGGGACCCTGCGAGTGCAAAGGTTACGAGTGATGAGCAAAGCAAGGAAATCGTCATGGGAATAAGCGGTTAGGGGAAGACTCGGGGGATGTCTCGGAAATGGCGGTCAAATGGGGTTGCAAGCGATCGGAGGCCTTGGGAGTTCGCGACCCGTGGGCCCAAGCGAAGACGGACCCTATATTTGGGTATTCTAATGATCCGGTACTTTAGCAGCATTTGCTATGAAAAATATCCGTTCATAACTCCGAACAAGGAGCGAAACTGTTCCAAAATGGCTCCCGACCGGAAGCAATGGGCAGACCGATTCGATTGGGATTCCTAGGGATTGGCGACGAACAGGGACAATCGGATGGATCTCTTGAGGCCATCTCCGAGCGGCCCATGGAAGGGGCAGCGACTGTCTCAAGAGCTGCCCAAGGGGGACGTTTTACCTCACCAGACCCCGCACCCCGAGATTCTATCGGTGGCTCCCGAATGGCGAGGCCAGATTGGCAAGTGCGTTCAAGTGGAGCACAGTGAGACGGCCATACACAAGAAAGGAGGATTAGCAGCGGCAGGGTCTGCAGACCCCACGCTGGATTCTCAGTTTCGGTAAGACTGAATCGGTGCCGGAATGCGCCCGCCCCGAGCGTGCAGGACTGGGCACGAAAAGTTGCCGGGATCCTGAACAATCGCCGTCCCTAACAGCCCCCCCCACTCGACCTTTTCACCCGGTCCCTTGCCCGGTACAGGAATGATTCTCACAGCCGTAGTCTTGGAATTGACCATTCCGATGGCCATCTCATCCGCAACGATTCCTGTCAGGGTGGCGGCCGTAGTATCCCCAGGTACGGCAACCATGTCCAAACCCACCGAACAAACGGTGGTCATGGCCTCCAGCTTGGCCAGGGACAAGGCCCCAAGCTCAACCGCTGCAATCATTCCCTCGTCCTCGGAAACGGGGATGAAAGCCCCCGAGAGTCCACCGACACTGGACGATGCCATGGCCCCGCCCTTCTTGACCGCATCCGTCAGCAGAGCCAAGGCCGCAGTCGTTCCCGGTGCGCCCGTGCGCTCTACCCCAATGAGCTCCAGAATGTCCGCCACCGAATCTCCGACGGCTGGGGTGGGAGCTAGGGACACATCGACAATACCAAATGTCGTGCCCAGTCGCCGCGCGGCTTCGCGCCCCACCAGTTCGCCCATACGCGTGACCTTGAAGGCCGTACGCTTCACTGTTTCAGAGACGGCCAACAGGTCCGCCCCTGGCCCCAGACGATCCAAGGCCGACCGCACCACCCCCGGCCCTGAGACTCCCACGCTCAACACAGTTTCCGCCTCGCCAATGCCGATGTGCGCCCCTGCCACGAAGGGATTATCCTCAACGGGATTGGAAAAACACACCAGCTTTGCACAGCCCAGGCCGCCGGTCTCCTTGGTCAGGGACGCTGTATCCAGCACAACCTGACTGAACTTGGCCACGGCATCCATATTGATGCCCGCACGGGTTGTCGCCAAACTCACCGACGCACACACGTGATCAGTCTCAGCCAAAGCATTGGGGATTGAATCAAACAGGGCCTGGTCGGCTTGTGTGAAACCCTTGTGCACATAAGCACTGAAGCCCCCGATGAAATCAACGCCGACTTCTTTCGCGGCCGCGTCCAAAGCGCGTGCCAGCGGAGTGAGATCCTCTGCACCACTGGCCGCAGCCACCAAAGCAATGGGAGTCACTGCGATGCGCTTATTCACAATCGGCACGCCGTAGTCAGCGGCAATGCCCTCCGCCGTCTCCACAAGATTACGCGCATGGTGCAATACCTTGGTGTACACCTTTTCGCATGCGCTTTCCAAATCGGGATCAGCGCAGTCCAGCAAACAAATCCCTAGGGTCGTCGTGCGAATATCGAGCGTCTCCAGCTCGACCATACGCACGGTCTCTAGGATTTCTTGATCGGTGAATGACACGGTAGGGGTTCAGCAAGCACGCCGGAGCCATGCGGTGGGCTGGAATCAGTTGGGTGAGGGGTCGTCGTCTAGATCCTGTGCATGAACCGGAAGACGCGCTCATGCATAACGCGCACCACATAATCCTGAGGCCCTCCCAGAGAGTCCATCCGCTCTTTGAAGGCCGGAAAGCCCGTCGAATCAGAAAGGTCCACCGTCAGGGCCATGTGGAAATAACCCTCGATGGTGTGCTGGGATATCTCGCGCACGTCCGCACCGGCTTGGCCAAGTGCCATGGTGATTTCAGCCAGTATCCCGGGCCTGTTCTTGCCCACAGCGGTGACCACCACCCCCGTCTCGGGTCCCTCCGGCTCGGGCATGTGGGGCAAATGCTGGGCTGCCCGCTGGGCATCGGGGCCGCGGTCAGGAGTCGGTTCGGCATAGGCCGCCCCCCCGGCGCCGCGCAGTTCGATGCCATCCCTTTGCGCCGTCTCAAGGGCTTGGGGAGTCACAACCGCACCCTCATCCACCACGAAGACCCCGCCAACCGCGCGGCGCACGTCATCGGATGTCACAAATCGTCGTCCCATCGGCTAGCCCTCCTACGCAGCCCTAGAGAAACGCCGCCAGCTCGGCATGCGGACGGGGGATGACGACCTGTCGCACCAATTGGCCGGCCTTCTCAGCTCCACCCGCCGCCGCTGCGACGGATGAACGGACATCACTGACCTCACCGGTCATGGAAACATAACTCTTGCCGCCCAACCCATTGGCGATTCGAAGTTCAAGCAAGTCGACGGTCGCATGTTTCAGGGCCTGATCCGCCGCCTGAATACACGCTGCGACTGTGCGTGTCTCCACAACGCCCACCGCATCAAGGGTACCTGAAATCGTGGAATCCTCCCTACGCAGGGCATCCAGCGCGCGCGGGTGAACTTGGGGAATCAACAACTGATCGACAAGTTCGCAACCCGCCAATTCCACGCCGCGCTCCAAGGCGCTCGTCAAATCGTGCACGCTGCCGCTAAACAGCAAAACGTACTTTCCCGGCTGCACATGAGTGGCCACGAGCAAATCAATGTCGGCTTGCCACAGGATTCCATCCGCCACTTCAATGCCGCGAGCCACCGAGCCCACCTCAAGCACTGCGAGGGCATCCTGCATCTGGGCGTCATCACGGATTTTTGGATTCTTGTCGTTCCGGTTCATAGTGTGTCCATCGCCCTAGCGGGCGGGCTGGTCCTCTTCCTGAGTAGTTCCTAGAGCTCGCCCAGTGGCGAGCTCCAAGCGATCGATTATTCCGGCAATGGCCGTTTGAAAGCCGATGTCATGCCCACGCCCGATGACATGGCGCGCTGCTCTTCCGTGCACCACCAAGACCCGATCCCCCATACCCGCCCCGATCGGATCGGCCGCCACGTAGGTCTCTGCTGTCTCATCCCCGCCTGCATCGAGGGGCTGAATCACCAGCAAGCGCAAGCCCTCAAGGGTGCTGTTCTTCTGGGTCGACCAGACCTTGCCCACTACGGTGCCCACGTGCATTAGCCCTGCCCCCCCACATTGGACTGAGGAGTCGAATCTGGACTCACAAGCGATGTCTGGTCGTGCTGCGGTGACTCTCCCTTCCAGTGCTGCGGAGCGCTCGGAACATCAAAGTCATCCACGATGCCCACAACCGCCGCCTCAAGGGCGAAATCACCGTCACCTCCACAGGCCACCCGCGCCGCCTTGCCGAAGGCCACAAGCACATGCTCGCCCACGTCCGCACCCATGGGGTCTGCGGCAACCACCGGCGTGACCTTGGGAGCGCTCGGAGTGCGCCGCTCGTCAAGGGGTTCCACCACCAAGAGGCGCTTTCCCTCCAAGTCAGCCGTCTTGCGAGTGGCCCACACCTGCCCGATTACACGCCCCAAGAACATGACCTAGACTCCTCCCTCAGCACTCACCGACAGGGCTGGAGTGCGTCCCTCGACACCCGCAAGCGCATGGCGCACGGCAGCCACGGCTGCATCAATCTCAGCATCCGTTCCCGCTAGGCGCAGGCGTCCCACTGCCCCGTCCGCCCCAAGGCCAACAAGTCTCACGGGGGAGGCCTTCTCAGCTTCGTTCGCCGCCAGGGTCACGTAGACCGCAGGGCTCACCTCCAGTGTGTAGAGTGCGTCGTCACCCAAGACCAGCATGCCCGCCCGCGTTCGATTGAGGAGCATCGCCTGGTGAGGTGAGACCTTTCGAATAACCTCGTCCGTCAGGATCTGGGGAGCTAGCCGATCAGAGAGCTTGGCTCCGGCCTCATCCAGGATGACTTCCCCTGCGTACAAGACTTGCCCCTGGTCAGGACCATGCACTTCGAGGGTGCCGAAGTGACGCTCGGTGATCAGCGCGCCTGGCGTGACCTCACAAGTCTTCAACGCTCGATCCAACAACCGATTCACAACAATGCCGGGCCTGACTTCCAACCAGAATGCACTTTCCCCGGCCACCGGAAAGTAGCCGTCGGAATTGGCCGCGCATGTGGCGGCGAACTGGGGCTGCATCTGATCAATGTGCAGGGCGCCGCGCAGTTCGATTTCCGGCTGGGAGGGTCTCATGGAAAGTGAGGGATCACGGGGTCATCGCGCGTCAGTGGATTCAAGTCACCAGGCGCAACCGACTCGGCTCTAGTTAGCCTCGGGGTCCACGGGCAGGTAGCCTTCTAGATCACCCGATGGCCGCGGAATCACGTGGGTCGAGGCCAGCTCTCCCACACGCTTGGCAGCTGCGCCGCCCGCATCCACCGCTGCCTTGACCGCTCCGACCTCACCGCGAACCATGACGGTGACAAGGCCTGCACCTGACTTCTCCTTACCGAGAAGGGTTACCTTGGCAGCTTTCACCATGGCATCCGCCGCTTCCACAGCGCCGACGAGGCCGCGCGTTTCAATCAATCCAAGGGCGATATTCGTTTCAGTCATCGTTTTCGTTTCCGGTGCAAGCGACATGGGCCGGTTGAGCGCACACGCCGAGGGTCAAGGGGACTTAGAATTCGTGAGGGGAAAAGCTCGTCAGGCTCAATGGATCAAGCCTCGCAAGCTCCTGTGCGGACATTACTGAGAGAGCAACCTTGGCACGGCGCCATGGGACAGCCACTGCCAGCCTGCTCAACAATGGATTGGATCTCGAGTGCGCTGAGGGCCGCACCCGCATGGGGACCCGACCTTGCCGGGGGCGCCCCCGAGGTGCCGGCTGCCCCCCCTGGGAGGGTTACCTGGGGCAAGGTAGTCACCGCACCTTCCACGACGAGGCGCTGATCGCCGATGGAACTGCCCGGGGCAAACTGGGCGGCGGGGCGGCTGGGCGCGGCCCCTTCGCTCCTGGCCGATGCCGGCGCAGCAGGGCGCGTGAACACGGGAGCAGAACCCTGCGAATGGGCCACGGTTTTGGCGCCGCTCTTGGAAGCACTGGCCTGTGTGGACGCGTGACCTGCTGGCCGGGGAGCCGGGGAATCCCCGCCTACAGGGGCCGAACCCCGAGGGTGCAGCACGGCTCCTGCTTGGGAGTCCAAGCTAGGGTCTCCGCTCATTCCACTCCCTCGCGGCATGCCCGCCCCTGTCATGGCCGCGGCTCGCTCGTGGGCACTGCGTTCCACTTCATCCCAATCGCGGCGCGGATAGGCAGCACGTTTGATGTTGACTAGATGCTTCGCCGTGATGTTGTCGGAGGTGATGTTGCCCGCCTGGGGTCCGCAACCCAAACTAAACGAAGTGGCTAGGTGGGTGCTGAACCCGACCGCCCCGGCAGAGGAGGGTCCATTGACGATGATGCGACTGGCGGGCTTCTCCAAGAAGAACGCATCCAAGACCGCCTGCTCGCGGGCGTGAACGCTCAAGGTGTGCCCTAGGCCGCCGTACTTGAGGATCCTGGTTGAGGTACTGCAACCCTCTTGCCACCCATCGACAACGTGTACCGACAGAAGAGGACACAGGATTTCAATCGAGAGCGGGTGGTCGCGACCGACCCCCTCTTGGTGGGCTAAGAGAATCGTCGTCGTGCGCGGCACGTGGAACCCTGCCCCCTCCGCCACACGCCAAGGATCCAAACCGACGATGTCGGGATTCATGTGCCCACCACTGTTGCAATAGGCCTCAAGCATCCTGCGCTCTGCATCGGTACACAGGTGTGCGCCTCGGCTAGTGAGCTCGCCTAACATGGCTTGCGCAATGGGCTCGTCCAGCACGAGTGCCTGCTCGGAACAACACAGAGTGGCGTTGTCAAAACTCTGGCTGGCCACGATCGCCTTCGCCGCCGCCCGTACGTCGGCTGATCGATCAATGTAAGCGGGGACGTTTCCGGGCCCCACGCCGTAGGCTGGCTTCCCAGAAGAATAGGCCGCCCGCACAAGTCCCCCACCTCCCGTGGCCAGGATGACTGCCACGTCGCGGTGCTTCATCAACGCACCCGTGGATTCGATGGTGGGATTCGACAGGCATTGAACAAGGTCCGGCGGTCCGCCCGCGCGCTCGATGGCTCGCCGCAAGACCTCGACCGTTTCAAGGATGCAGCGCCTGGAACGAGGGTGGGGGCTGATCACGATGGCGTTGCGCCCCTTGACCGCGATGATGGCTTTGAACAGGGCCGTCGACGTCGGGTTGGTGGTCGGAATCACACCCGCCACTACACCCACCGGCGTGGCCACCTCGTGAACACCCGTGCGCTCATCGCGCGAAACGAACCCCACCGTGCGCTCAGAGGCCACCGACTCCCAGGTGCCCTCACTTCCAAAGAGGTTCTTGAGGATCTTGTAATGCACGCGACCGATCCCAGTCTCGTCCACGGCCAGGCGGGCTAGGTCGAGTGCCGCCTTGGCCCCCGCCTCGGCCATACTTTGGCAGAGCCGGTCCGTTGTTTCCTGATCAAAGCGCAAGGCCTTCTGTACAGCAGCCTTGGCACGGGACACATGGTCTCGCACCTCCTGGAGAGCACGGAGATCGGGGTCAATACCCTTCATGACAACGACTGAATGACGGGGTCTATTCGCCGCTAGCAGTCATGGCCGGGAGGACCTTGGAGAGTTGCTCGTGGGGGCGGGGAATCACGTGAACGCTCACAAGTTCACCCACACGGCGGGCCGCTGCAGCCCCCGCGTCCGTAGCGGCCTTCACTGCGCCGACCTCACCCGAAACAAAGAAGGTGACGTACCCAGCGGTAACCCGCTCGGTGCCCGAGAGTTCGACCAGGGCGGCCTTGACCATGGCATCTGCCGCCTCAATCGCTCCAACCAACCCCTTGGTCTCAACCATGCCCAGTGCTGTAGCCTTCATGGATTGTCCTTTCCTGAATTACCTGTTCTCTTGACTCGGGAAAAACGCGGCCCCTAGGCCCGCCCGATAGGAATTCCCCGCCACGCTAGCTGGGAATGCCGCCCAGTTTAGTGAGGGCCTTCCTTGGACTCCAAGAACAAAGCCTGAAAGCGACCCGGTTTTTGACCCAACAGCCACATAACGTCAAGTTGACACCCATTTATTGCCACCCTAGTGGCCCATAAACCCATATAGACTGCATTTACAGTGAACTTGTGGGCCAATTGAAGCCCGCTTGACGCCGAAGTCCCTACTCCAGTGGTCCCAAGCTCGTGAAAACCCCGGGTGCGAACCTCTCGCCCCCCTGAGGGTTCTTCACCCGGCGCTTCAATGCAAAGTCAAAGCTGAGCGGATTGTGATGGTACAGCTCGTTGAGGAGTTCCCGATCCTGAACCGTCAAGAATCCGCCTTTTTCGAGGGCGCGAGTCTGGTACAGCACATTCAGCGCCGGCAAGGGCCAATCACTACCGTTGACGAGCCTTGCGTGCAGGTCCTCCCGAGCGAGCAATTGGGCGAGGGCCTCCCCGAATCGATTCACCTGAGTCACTGTCGAGATCTCCCCCCACAGTTGACCCTCCCAGTCATCCTCCCCCATCAGTCGCATGAACAGATCAAACGAGGGCACCCAAGGCCCCAGGTCTGCACTCGCACCTTCCACATCAAGGTCGAGAGAAAACCCAGAAGATGCACAATGGGCCACCACAATCTGAACACCGGCCGCCAAGGCTCTGCGCAGGCGCAGGGGATTGCCCAATTCCTGATCCGCCTCCGCGTCCACGGCCTGCTCTTCTCCGCAATGCACAAGCAGAACCATGTCCAGTTCGACCAGCGCTGCATAGAATTCGTCACAAAGGCGGCTCGCTGGATCCATGCCCTGGGCTCCTGGCAGCCACTTGACCAGCCGCACCCCCCGCTCAGCCCAATAGTTGAGTTCTTGTACCGCTTGGGGCCGATAGGGGTGCACCGAAGCGGCACAACGCAACAGGTCTGGATGCTGCAGGGCGACTGAGTGGGCGTATTCGTTGGGCACGAAGAACTCACTATGATCCAGGTCGCGGCGCCCGCCCTCATCAAAGCGGTAGTCAAAGGCGAGCATGTAGTGCAACCCGGCCCGCGGCCTAGCCCTGGCCAAGTCGATGAAGCCGTCCACCCATTGCCTGTCGGGTGCATCGAGACCCAGCCCGGCTGCGGACAGATAGGATCGCATGCGAATCCAATCCCGGGGATGGAGGAGCGATAACAGGCGCGGGTTGACCCAACATCCCGAGTGCGGGCCGCGCCCTGCGAGGTGGGCATGGACGTCTACGAGGGGCCCCTCGGGCAGGTCAGCAAGGCACTCGTCGAGCAGTTGGGCAGCAGCCGGACTCAAGGTGCGCTTCTGCACAGCCCCACGTTCACTGTGTCCCGCCAACCAATCGATGAGGGCTCCACTCCCCAAGTATACGCAGGCGGCGAAGAGAGCGAGTCCGATCAATAGCCGTCGCTTGCGGGGAGTCATCGAGATTGAAGTCGTTGGGATGGGAGGCGGTCGAGAGGGTGGAGATTAGCGTACGCACACGCGAGGGTCGACTTGAAGTACGCCGAAGGAGGCCCCCGCCGTGGATTCGGAATCGGGTCCGATCGGGCCCGGGCAAGAGAATCCTTACCACCCCGCTCGCCCCTTGGCCTAGCCTAGCCCCATGCCAACCCAACCCAGGCAACTCTCACTCCTCGACGCCACCCTTCTTGTGATGGGCGGCATCATCGGCGTGGGCATCTTCTTCAAGCCCATGGGAGTCGCCGCCCTACTGCCAGAGCCAGGCCCCTACTTCCTGGCGTGGGGTCTCGGCGGACTTGCAGCGCTTGCAGGAGCGCTCACCTTTGCAGAACTTGCGGGCACCTTTCCCAGGTCGGGTGGCTGGTTCGTGTTTCTCCACGAGGGCTTTGGCTCCCTGGCGGCCTTCCTCTTCGCTTGGATCGTCCTGTGGGTCATCGCCGCAGGAGCTTGCGCCGCCGTCGCTGATTTCTGCGCACAGCAGTGGATCGCCCTGCTCCTACCCGATCTAGAGCCTACGTTTGCCCACAGGCGGGGACTCGCCACCGCCATCGTCATTGGCATTACCGCCTGTGCCTGGCGTGGCATGCACGCCGGAATTGTGCTTCAAAACGTATGCATGGTGTTCAAGCTCGTTGCCCTCGGCGTATTCATCATTGCCGGCCTGCTCCTGTTCGGCGAACCCGCCCAACAGGTTTTGCCCACCCTGCCCCCGAAGTCCCCACTGCCCTCACGCATGGTGCAGGCCACCCTCCCGGTTCTGTTCACCCTAGGAGGCTGGCAACTCGTCACCCTCATCGCGCCCCATGTGAAGGACGCCCCACGGAACGTTCCCAAGGCCATCGTCATGGGCGTGTCAGGAGTTCTGGTTGTCTACCTCGCACTCAACGCATCCTACGTGCGCGTACTAGGCATCGGAGGAATTGCCGCAAGCTCGAATGCTCCACGGGATTTGGCGCAGCTCACCCTTGGCAAGGGTGGCGAGGCCTTCCTGACGGGTGCAATGGGATTCAGCGCCTTCGGGTTTCTCGTCGCAACGCTCTTGACCACGCCAGGCATTTACGTGGCCATGGCGCGGGCCCACCTGTTCATTCGTGCCGCGGGGAGAATCCACCCTGGCAGCGGTGCCCCCCGCCCCGCCCTTGCAATGCAAGCGTGCGCATGCTTGGTCTACCTGTGGCTCAACGAGGACGTCATCGGACAGCTGGGCGACTCGGTGGTGTTCGCCGAGTGGATCTTCCACGGTCTCACGGGCTTGGCCCTGTTGCGCCTACGAAGGGCACGGCCCGATCTTCCACGGCCCTTCAAGAGCCCCCTCTACCCACTCGCCCCAGTCGCCTATTCCCTGTGCGCCCTCGGTGTTGTTGTCGGCAATCTCTACACAAGTCCACGAACCACCACGGGCTTAGGCCTCGGCGTGCTCGCCTTGGGGGTGCTGGTCTATTGGCCCTGGAGTCGTTACTTCAAGCCCCAGTCCGCAGCGAGTTAGTGCGAAGTAGTCGGGCTGGCTTGAGCAGCCTCGACCACACGCACGAGAACCTCGTGCATCGGCATTTTCAACGCGCGCTCATCGTCGCAATTGACCTGTATCGCTGCCGCCACATCGTGTTGGGGAAAGTAGCCCATACATGTGATGTAGCCTGGCATGAATCCGTCATGACCCTGAAACGGCCCTAGGCGTGTTTGGCGCACCATCACTCCCAAACCGTATTCGCAGGTTGGGCCAAGTTCCGTCGCAGGGACACAGGTCAAAAGACGCGCCAACCCGCCCTCGCCGAGTACATCCCCCCCGTACAAGGCCAGGGCCCAGCTCGCCAAGTCACTTGCCGTCGAGACGAACCCGCCTCCACACCATTCGAACTGCACATTGTAGGTAAAGCGCCCGTCCGCAAGGGTCGAGGGGGCCACTCCCATCCCTCGCCCAACGATCACGGCACCCGCAGCGATGCGAGGAAGCTCTCTCCGATCGCTGGGCAGGGTGTCACCCAGGGCTAGCGGATCCAAGAACCGAGTCTGCACGAGCTCGTAAAAGGGCTGCGCGGTCAGTCGTTCAAGAATCATTCCCAGCAGAATGTAATTGGAGTCTGAGTAGGCCCAACCCTGCCCAGGCGCAAAAAGAGGGTCGTCTCCTAGCACAAACGCGAGCAACTCATGGGGCTCCCAATGCCGGTCAGGGTCAGCAATGACCGAGTTCCAAAAGGCTGGTTTGAATTCATGGCGTTCCAAGCCCGTGCGATGCTGTAGCAATTGACCGAGGGTGAGACGATCGCCATTGGCCACCTCCCCATACCAGGCATCCTCCTCGAACCAATCACAGGCACGATCATCCTCATGAAGACGACCCTCCTCAAACAACTGCACCATCAGGGCAGACACAAAAGTCTTGCCCACACTACCCAAGAGCATGCGAGCCTCTGGATCAAGTGCAGCCTCGCTGTCCGCATGGGTGCCCACCGCTAGGTCCACTCGGCGACCGTCCCCGAAGCACAAGCTCATCGTAGCCCCTGGAAAGTCGCCGCCCTGATGGATTGTACCGAGCTCGGCAGAAGCGCGGTCTGCAAGGGATAGGACCTGCCCGGGTACCCCAGGCATGGCCTGCGGAGGCGAGCCCGAACAGGCACCCGCTAGGACCCAGCAAACGAATGTGATCGAGGAACGTCGATAACTCATGGGGACAAAGCGATGGGGCTAGCGAACCGTAGCGCAGTTCATCAGAACTTGACGTTGAGGTCTATCCTCACACGCCAATCCGCGCCTCCGTCCCCTGTGGACGCCTCCGAAATAAGCCCCCATAGATGCAGACCCACACCCCTGGCGAGTTGGTGGTTGCCGCCAAGAACATGACCGCGGAAACCTGTAGCGCTCAAGAAGTCATCCTGTGCCAGCACGGAAAAAACCGCGTCCGATTCGACGTCCTGATACTGATAGTAGGCTCGCCAGTCTCCGGCTTGTGCCGCACGGCCCCAAGCGGCTCCTAGGGCCCAGCCCCGGGCAGGCTCGTCTGCGCGCACATTATCAATCCACTCCGCGCTCACCACCAAGGGCCTGTCCGCTACGGGGAAATCCACATCCCCAATCACATCGAGCACGCCAAAGTCTTCCGCAAACGCACCCGCTACAAGCGTATTACCCCGGTCGCGATCACTGAAGAACGAGGTACCGCCCGGTGCGGGATCATGCAACCAAGTCATGGCAGCACTCATTCGCGCCCTCGCATTAGAAGACAAGGGCTGGGTCACAGATAGCTGACCAAATGAACAGCTGGCATCCTGAGCCAGGCTTTGCTCGAGCAGGAGGAACTGTCCTAGGCTCCACGTGAGCTCCCGACTCTGCGCTCCCACGCCGAGCCGCCCCCCCACCACAACGCCCTCGGGCTGAATGTCCGCATCCCACACGAGTTCTCCATACACGGGGTTGCGGCGCATGGGGTGGGAGATCTTCCCCGCACTCCCCCAAGCCTCGGGCCAGAGCGCAGAGGGTGCTTGTGGACGCCATGTGATGTAGGCCCGATCCAAGCTAATCTCGAGACCCTCGAGTCCGTCGCCTAGAGTCACATGGGGAGACCGTGGATCGCTGCGCGAGCCAGTCACCATTCGCGCCCCGACTTCCACAGCATCGAGCGGAGAATAGGCGGCCCCCACCCTGAGCCGCAGTCGTGATCGGTGCCGATTGGGTAGGCCCGCGACTGAAAAGGTCTCCTCCTGGCGTAGGCGCAAATCCCCGTACAGTGACAGCTTCTCAAAGGGGTTAGGCTCCGCAGCCGCCCGCGCACTGAGGTATTCATCCACAATGCGCGCGACCTCACCCTTGGTGGGGCCAGTCTCAGTGGACCCAATCCCGGTGGACCCAGTCTCGGTGGACTCATCCTGGGGAGTGGAAAGGACTCGCGGGCCTTCCAGTGGCACGTCCTGGGCTGAGCCCAGCCCTGGAAGCGCAGCCAAAACCACCCAGATCCTCGTGAAGATCCTCATGGTGCGTCCTTGCCCAGTCTTTCTAGCACATTCAATTGGGTTGTCCTGCCAGCGGTTACGGTCGCGAAGAATTCGACATCACCGGCGTCCCGTGTTTGGGTGCGAATGAGGTAGATCCCGGGCGTCAGCGGTACACGCGTGGGTGCCTCATCGTTGACACCCCGATGGTTGCGGACCTTGCGGATGAACTCGCCGTGTCGAGTGAGTAATTCGTAGGGCCGATGGGGGTAATACAACACTCCCCCATCGAGGGTTTCCAGGGTCTCGGTGTGTACAACGAGAGTCCCGACATGAACCAACTCCTCTTGCGCCTGCACCGATCCGCGTACATCCCGCCCCACAAAAGATTCCATCACGACGCGCTGCCCTCGATCGCCGAGAGCCCACGAGACAAAGGCTGCGATGGCACGATTCTCGGGACGCCAGAGCAAGTAAAGAGGTCGTGCAAGCGCGTAATCGAAATTAGCCACTGCGGGGTGTTGTCCATCGAGGGCCAATGCTTTGACCGTCTCATGGGGCCCGAGAAATGCGAAGGAAATAGCACCGATGGCACCGGGGGTCTGAGCCACGCGCTCGACGAGGGCACCATCGGGGCGGACCTCCTCGCAACTCTGCACGTCCTCCCCATTGAGGAGTTGCTCACGCAAGACGCATCGAGTGGCCGATCCCTCCGCCACAACGAAGGGTCGGACGGGTAGATCCGCACCGCCTAATTCACTCCACGATTGAACCTCTCCGCGGAACACCCTCCCTAGGTCAATTGAGCTCAGTCCATCAATCCCCACGCCCTGATGAACAATGACTGCGATGGCATCGCGGCCAATGAGTGTGGCGCGCACACCGCTGGACTCCAGGCTTTGGCTGGGTTCCCTAGCCACACCCGCTAGGTCACAGGCACTCTCCAGGATAGCCGCCTCTCCTCCGTCCGATTCGGCAGCCGTATCGAGAACAAAACTCGCACTGGGGTAGGCCCGGTCTGCAGCCAGCATGAACGTACCCACGGTTGAAGAACCGGCGTAGTGCCACTGCTGAGGGGGGCCGTCCCCTGCCGGCCTCGCGCCCGGTGAAGAGCAGGCAGCCAAGAACATCAAGACCCAAGGTGAGACGCATCGCATGGATGAACCCTACACAAAGCCGCCCCCCGTCAACCAGCGGGACTAGTACGAACGGAAAGCGTCCTGATCTAGACTCGAGTCTTTGTGGGCTGCGAGGCCCACGCCCAAGCCGAGGGAGAGGAACGTAGCGAGCAGCGAAGAGCCCCCTGTCGAGAACAGCGGCAAGGTCAACCCGGTCATGGGGAGCAGGCCCACATTGACTGAGACATTGATGAACAGGTGTGCCGCGAAATACAGTCCCACCCCCCCCACGATGAGCCGAGCAAAACGGTCTCGCAGGCCACCGGCACTGAATAGAAACAGGGCGCTCATAAGAACGTAGAGTCCCATGACCCCCACAGCCCCCACGAAGCCCCCTTCCTCGGCCACGACCATAAAAATCGAGTCGCTGTCCCGCTCCGGTAGAAGCCCCGTCTCCGTGGCCACCCCCCGTCCCAGCCCACGCCCGAGCAAACCACCGTTGCCCGCCACCACACGGGCGTGATACAGGTGGAACGCAGCGCCGTCACGGCTCGCGATCAACTCATCGGGTGTGTAGGTCTCCACCCAAGTGTTGATTCGTTCCATTTGATAGTCACGGACCCACTCCATCTCTCGGCCCACCCACCCTAGGGTCAAGCCCAAGACACAAAGCCCTCCGAGCACGCGGGCACGTGCACCAGCCAAGTAAAACATTCCCATGGCAACGGGCACCAATGTCATGGCAGTCCCGAGATCGGGCTGGCCAGCAACTAAGACTAGGGGTACACCCGCAACGGCCAGGGGCAGGATCCACTGCCCCGGACGGCTCAGCCGATTGGAAGCCAGGACCCTACCGAGGGCCACAATCATGGCCACCTTGGCGAGCTCGGAGGGCTGCAAATCAAAGCGCGGCAACTGAATCCAGCGCTGGGCGTTGTTGCGTTCCTCACCGACGATATACACAGCCACCAGTAGGGCCAGACTCAATGCATAGATCCAGCCCGCATTCCTGCGTAGCCAGTCTCGGCGAAGAAGCAATCCAATCAACAAGGCTGGAGCCGTCAGAATCACCTTTTGCCGGTGGGCACCATAGGCAACGTCCCCGCTGAGTTCCCCAGCTGCACCGTGAGCTAGGCCATGCACAAACAAGATGCCTATCACCAGTAATGCGAAGGCAATCACGAGGACATGCCAGTCCACATCCGCATTGCGCAGGTGGCGTGCGCTCAAGACATTACCCAGCATACCCCTGCGTCTCATCGCGCCTCCTCGACGAACCCGCGCACCGCGGGAGTCTCTAGAAACTGGCGCGCCACGTGAGTCGCGACGTGAGAAGAGGTGGTCGACGTGTCATGAACATAGACCACCACAATCGCCACAGGGTTCTCAGCTGGGAACCAGCCGGCCACCCATCCGTGCTTGCGCATTCCTGGTTCGAACCCACCCATACCATCGGGGACCTTGCCTTTCTGATAATCAGCGCTACCGGTCTTGCAGGCAAAGCTGAAGCCAAGGGAATCCGGATCGAGCCCGGTGCCCGCCGCGGTTCCTTCAATAGGCACAGCCCTTAGGGAGTGACGTACGGTCTCTAGGCTCTCCGCGGACAGGGGCAAGGCCTCAGATTGTTGCGGAATCTCGACGTCGCCCATGGCTTTGACGAGGCGCACCTTCGGCATCGCACCGGTGGCCAGACCGACATAGGCCCGCGCCACCTGCATGACCGTGGCTGAGATGGCCGTCAGGCCGTTGCCCAGGCGTTGCAGTGTGGGCTCGGTCGCGGGGCGCTCGCTCTGGAAGAATCCATTGGAGCGTGCATCCTCCAGCAGGCCCACGCCCCGCTGCCCATCACGATCGAGACTGCGTACGCCAGTGGGTTCATCAAACCCAAAGGTGCGGGCCATCCGGCGAACGCTCGCCCCATCGAAATAGTCCTCACCGACCATGGCGAAATAGGCATTGCAGGATTTCAAGAGCGCGCGGTGCAGGGTCAAGTCACCGTGCCCCCAAGTGCTATGGCAATGCACGCTTGCACCGGGCCTGTGCAACCCACCTTCTTCCCCCGGCATGGGAGCGCAACTCACATGGGTCTGCACTGGGTCGATCCAATCCTGGTCTAGGGCCCACGCTGCCACGAAAGGCTTGAACACAGAACCGGGTGGCTGAAAGGTGTGCTGGCGCAGGGTTCGATCATAGGCAAAGCGGGCCTGTCCATCTTGCTGCGCCCCAGGAAGCCGGCCAAGGATGGAGGGGCCCGAAGCCGCCGCCAGCACATCGCCTCTTGGCGAGAGCATGACAATCGCTCCAACCGGATGGTTGTGCCAGACTCGGTCGGGGCGTTCCTCTGACTCAGGTGGAGGGTCTGGAGCATCGATCACTGCTTGGGCTGCTCGCTGTAGATCTAGATCCAACGTGAGATGCAAATCCATACCATCCACTGCTGGCTGGAAGGAAGCCTCAGTGCTCCCGACGACCCGGTCCTGCAGCCCCCGGCTCACATGGAACCCGCTCCTCCCCTTGAGAGCCTCCTCGAAGTAGCCCTCTAGCCCGCTACCACCCATCACCTCTCCCGCCTGCACGGTACTGCTCACAAGGTCTTGAATCGAAGAGAGGTCGTGATCCCCCAAGTCGCGCTTGCGCCGAAGTTGCCGCAGGTCACTTTCACGCGGACGCTGCTCAAGGAGGCGCAGCAGATAGGGGGAGCGCACGCGCCCCACCAAGGGTGCGGCCACAGGAATAGACTCCCCGTTCCCAGAGTCGTCCACCGCAAGGCGCTTGCGCCGGGTCGTTGCGCGCACCTTGAAACCCGCATGGGCTGCGGGGTCGCGCGTGACTAGGTGCACCAGCTCGTAGCTCGGATCAGGGTCTAGCAAGATGGGTCGCGCCCCCCAGTCCCGCACGAAATACTCACGGCGCTCCAAAGCAGAGTCAACCCATTCAGGTGCGAGGCGCAAGGGACCGTCGAGTGAACTCAGCATCTCATCGATTCGCTCTTGCAAGAACCCATCCCAATGCAGCAACGCTCGTTCAAACCGGGGCTCATCGGAGGGCCCCCAAGTCGGCGATGAATGCTCCGCCACCGCCATCATCACTTCAGCGGCTCGGTCCACTTGACCCGATCGGGGAGCTGGCAAGCTTGCGCGCAACCGCCCCAAATCATCGAGGGCACGCACACCCTCGTCTTGGCAAGGCAGAACGGCCTGGTTCTGTCCCATGTCGAGCGCCTCTGGCTGCTCGCAACGCTCAATGAGGTGACTCAAGCCCACGATCCGCTCGACTTGCCACCACGGCTTGGGGGCAGCACGTCCTGCGACGGTACGAGTCTCATCAGCACAGAACGCCATGGCCAGAGCCGATAGGACCCGCTGCCCCGGAGGGGCCAGACTCGCGTCGAGCTTGGAGCGAACGATGGTGTACCCGGCTAAGTGGGACTCCACTGCCTGGGGCCAGGCTCCTCCACGGTCCTCGCGCCATTGATTCAGCCGCGCTCCATCCCAATACAGGGCACGCCGCAACCAGTCGAGATCCACCCTCGCAAGATTGGCCACGTCCAAGCGCGAAGGATCGAATCCGGCTGCGCGGCGAAATAGTGCGTCCGCTGTGGCAAACTGAACTTCACTGCGTTTGGTTTCCACAAGCGCAAGCAACCGTTCGGACAGGCTGCCCCGATCCCAAGGATTGGCGCGCTCGCCAAGCTTGGAAGTGAGAAGAGCCCAATCAATCCGGTCTGCCAAGCCCTCGAGCTCACTGAGCGAGGAGTTCAATTGGCTCCGCACGGCTTGGGCTTGCTGCTCGGGTTCTAATCCGAGTACACCCGCCGCGAGGTGCAGGTATGAGAGTTCAGGCGACTCGCGCTGAGCCCGCTCCAGGTCCCGCGTGGCACCGCGTCCGAGGCCCAACAGGGCCTTGGTATAGAAATGTAGCTCCGATGCTCGGGGGCGCCGGCGCTCGTAACGGGCAGCGGCCGTACGCGCCCGGCGCCCCTCCACTTCAAGCCGTGGAATGTCCACCGATCCAACACTCAGGGCTCCGCCTGTCCCGAAGGAATCGATCTCTGCAGGAGACAAGCTCAAGAAACCCAAGGCCCAATCGGCCAGGTCGACTTGGGCCTCTTGCAATGGGACGTATTCCATTGCGACCACTGACCGCAACTGGGCCACTTGGCCCAGGGCGTGACCACGCCGGAACTCGCGCCACACGAACTCCAGCTCGAACACGCGTTCATCGGTGACCATACTGCGGCCCTTAGCATCGAGGATGTCACCACGTTGATAGGGCATCACCTCCCAGGAGCGCATCAAGTTGACCGCTTCCCGCGCCCAAATGTCGTGTTCTTGCACCTGCACCTCATAGAGACGGGCCACAAGAATGGCACCGACCATGATCATTGTGCCGAGGAGCGGCCCGCATCGACGCAGAGTTACCACAGGCGTGAACTCCTGCGGAGGGGAGTCATACCCGGCAGGCGAAGAAGTGCATTGAAGAGCACCACTCCTGCACAGGCCGATGCGAGCACACCCGGAAGCAAGGGGGCCATTTGTTCACTGACAGATTGCACCGATGCACTCTCCGCCAACTGAGCGCAACGGACGACAGCGAGCCAACTCGACCAGATCAGGGCTGTACCGCCCACCAGGACGAACCGCACGGAGAGCCGATTGGATTCAGCCAATCGGCGCAAGCCCTGCAAGAGAGCAGCGAGCAAACCAAACGCAGCTAGAATCGCTGCCGCTGAATCCACACTTGTTGCCGTTCGGGTCAAGGCCAGCATCAATGCAGCAGGGGCCACATCCCGTCGGTGAAGTTGGCAGGCGAGGGCCACGAGTAGAATCAACACCAGATCCGGCACCCAGGGCCCTAGGAACCCATGGGTGATCAATGCGGCCTGCAATGCGGAAAGCCACGTGCCCCAGACGAGCAGCATGAGCCAAGCGAGCGAACGACCGCGCCTCATGGCTGTTGCCCTTCGGTTACGGGAATTGGCTCGTTTCGCCCTTGACTGTCGAGGCCCACCCAGACATGCAAGGGTCCCGAGTCATGAACCCCGGGCACGGGTCGCACGCGCAGGACGTGGGGTCCAGGCCCTAAGGGCAAGTCCGTTTCTCCCAGCAAGAGCCCTCTCGGAACCCCCTCCTCCCCTGATCCCGTCCAGAGCGTCACGGGCAATGCGGGTTCTCCAGCACGCAACTGTTGTGCACCGAGCGGCAAGGTTGCCGACCAATGCAGGAGCACGGTCGGCTCAGATTCCCCGGATCGGGACTCTGTAGGGTCCGGCCCTAGGCTCACGAGTTCTCCCAGTACGTGGGTGTGCGGCTTGCCGAGGGGTGCATCTTGGGGATCCACATACGCGATAGCAGACACACGCAGTCCCCGGTCAGCGAGCAAGGCCAAATCTGAACCGAAGATGCCCGCTCGGGTCACACGACCGAGAAAACGCATGTCCTGCGCCACCGCGGCTCCCAGCTTGACTCCATCCAACTGGCCACAATCCAGCTTTCCACTTTGACGCAAGATTGAACTGTCTCCGCCTAGCAATCTCCGCGCGGGCACCCACGCCTCTTGGGATTGGACAGAGGATACTCCGCGAATCGGTTGGCGATCTCCAAGGGTGTCCCCAGGGCTTGCGCCACCCGAAGTCAAGATGAGCACTTGATGCAGGCCATGGTCAAAGTCGAGTGTCGATGAAATCCCCAAGACTGCATCCGTCGCCAGGCGCCCTCCTCGCTGCGCCCAGGATTCGGGAACACCGAATTCCAATCGGCCTAAGATAAATCCATTGGCCAGGTGTGTGCGTCGGTCGATGCGCTCGCTCTCCCTGACCACGACGTGTGCACCTGCACCACTCGTCTGCTCGGGGTTGTGTACGTCCAGCAGGATTCGATCAGGGTGTGGGCTCAATCCACCCACCACCATGCGACGAGAACGGGGAGCTAAGCCTGCGGCCGCTGCGTCATCCGGCAGAATCTCACCTCCCACCCGAAAGGCCGGCCCGGTCACCAGGTGGACCTGCACCACTCCCGGCCCCCTAGCCCCGAGTCGCGTGGCCTCCATGTCAACGATGCCCACAAATGAATCCCCACTGACCACCGGGTCTCCTGTCCGGAAGTTGGCAACAGCATTCGTCTGTATCCAGATTCGATCGCGGTTATTGCGCATGCGCCCGATCACTTCGCCGCGCCAAGGGCGTCCCGGTTGACTTCGCAGCCGTTCCTGTTGGGGCTCAGCCGAGGACAAGACCGCGTCTTCCAAGGCCTGTTGAGCTGCGTCCAACCACGCCCCTGTACCCACATCTGAGTGGCTGCCTGTGCTGGCAAGGGCAGGCCGACCCTCAATCCATGTGAGGGGCGATGCTAGGTGCACCAACAACTCCGCAGGCGTCAGCAGTGCCCCCAACAAGCCGTTGAGAGGCCCCACAGGGCGCAGGGCCAGAAAAGCCAAGGCCACCAAAAAGGTGTGGTAGAGGGTGCGCGATCTTGAGGTAGTCATGCATCGACGACCCGCTTCCTAGGGGGGGTCGTTTGGAGGCCCCCCAACGGCGCCCACCTCCCCTTCCATCACGCCCCTCCGATGAGTTTGGGTCCAATCAACACCAGAGTAGACAAGTCACTCCTGCGTTTCCAATTGAAAGCACGCTGGATACCCCGTCCAAACCCCGTCCCGGGGCACTCAAATCGCACGGCGGTTCTCAGCTGCACTTCTCAAGGAGCAGATCGAGCCCTGACCCAAGCGGCAGCCGCGGGCCAGCATGGCTGTACCGGGGTGGGTCGCTCGCATCGGATCTTCCCGCGTGTGATTCCCGCGTGTGATTCCCGCGTGTGATTCCCGCGTGTGATTC
>CAYXZD010000014.1:0-121905 GCA_964469565.1 uncultured Planctomycetaceae bacterium | reverse complement strand
AGGTTGGCCGTGCAATAAAGAGGACCGAAGCACTCGTCGAGGATGCCGTCGCCGTCTAGGTCCGCGAAATAGACCGAGGTTGCCGCCTTTGCGGACAGGGTGATCACCTGCTGCGACCCAAACACCCCGCCGCCTTGGTTCTCGTACCATGCGATCTTGTTATCCGAGTTGGACGCGGACAACACATGCGCATCGCCATCGCCGTCCAAGTCCATAAGCGCTGGGCCGTGTGGGCTGGAGCCGTTCATTACGGCCCCCTGATGCGGACGATCGGCGTTGGAGTGCCCGACGTACTCGGCAATCGCACGGCGCCGCGATCCCTCGCCGAAGAAGATCATGCGCTCGAGACACTCCGACTGGGCGGAGGGTTGGATTCTCCAACCCTTGTGCAGATTGCCTAGACGACAGCTCCCACCTATGATCTGCAGGATACGGCGCAGATAGGGATCCTCCCCATCCGCCCGGGACGCACCACCCCTTTCGACAAGGACACTCCCGTGAAAAGCCTAGCCCTACTGCTCGCCCTTACCCTCCTTTCCAGCTGCGGCACTCGCACCGTGGCATCCATTGAGTACGTGACCCTCCACGACCACATCACCGAGTGTGTGGACGCGGCGTGGGGTGACGCCTTGATTGACAGTATCGCCGTCGGCCATGGTGGCGTAGGTAACGAGAGGGGCCATTTCATAACTTGGGAATACGAATTTCCCCTCTCTGATGTGACTGAAGCAGAGCTGGCCGATCGCTTGTCGGATCTACACGACCGGCTGACGATCATGTTCGCAAAGACCGGGGCCCAAGCCGACAGGGAACACATCGGGCGCGACCCCGATAAATTGCTCCACTTCGGTGTCACCTACACCAGCGAGAGCGAAAGTGGGCTGGTCTGGGCCAGACGCGTAAACCACCGCAATGGTACTACATCCATCTTCATCATCTTCCACGGAGTCCCCACCAACTGAGATCCTCAGGAGTCAGAGGTTTTAGCGCACGAACGTCGCTCGAAACCGCACCGTGAACTTCGTGTCTCAGTCACAGATCCGGGTGCGATGATCCCGCAGGAAACCAGCCACGCAAGCGGTCCAGTTGCGTGCGACCTGTTCCATGAAGGCCTCGCTGGGTGTCGTCGTGAGCCCTGCCACATGAACACGCCGACTCTTGAGATTGATGACAAACAGTGCGTAGTAGGTCTGCAGCCCCCTCGGCGTCCAATCCTCGACGGAGAAGAAGTCCGTGGCAGCAAGCTGCCCCCTCTGGACCTTGAGGAAGGACCGCCAGGAAGACGGACCCTCTGGTGCTGGCTGGATCCCGTTGTCTTTCAGCACATTGACGAACGCCGTGCTTGCCACTCGATGCCCTACGGACTTGAGCCCGCCCTGGATGCGGCAGTAGCCCCAGGTCGGGTGGTCGCTGGCCATCCGAACGCTCAGGGACTTGATCCTCTTCATCAGCCCCGGCCGTCCTACACCCTTGGTCTTGTAGGTCCACTTGGCCGCGATCAGGCGCCCGTGCCAGCGCATGATCGTGTCTGGTGTGAAGATGGTTGCGACGCGCTTGAGGGCCTGCCTCTGCCCATACGCTTCCCCTTCGCTGCAAGCCGTCTGCGCTGGTGGTCCGTGAACCGCAGACGCCGTCCATTCATCTGCTCCTTGAGGACGCGGATTTCTTCGACGAGCTAGGCGACGACGTCGGCTTGATGCCGCTTCAGGAAGCCGGAGAACGTGAGCAGGAGAACTTGGAGATGGGAGGAGATCACTCGCCATCCCTCCAGAATACCTGCTCGGCAAACACCGCAATCAGGGGCGAAATGACGCGGCTGAGTTTCTGGACACCACGGCGTGGAGGGAATTCACTCCCGTGCACACACACTTTGAGTGAGCTTTGTCCTTGACCGAATCCCTGCGGATCCTTGGCCTTACCCGGCCCTGTCACGCCCCAGCACTCTAGATGGTCACCACCAGCCTTACTCGGGTGACAATCCTCGGCGCTGCCCTATTCCTAGGGAGCGCCGCCATTCCGGCCCAACCAGTTTCCACCTGGCTGAGCCTAGACCACGTGACTCGAGTCGCCGACCCCAAGCTGGTCGGCGGTGCAGCGCAAGGCACCCCCAAGGGGCCGCCCCTTGATGCAAATCTGAATTGACTAGGAGATGCTCGGGAGATGTCCCGTGAACTCGATTATTGAAACGTAATCGCTAGGGCCTCGCTAAAACTCGACGGGGCACCGCCTGGCATACGGTGCCAATACTGGAAGTGCCACGTCTGCCCCGCCTGGATGGCAGCGCCGCCCGATGAAGGGATTCCAAAGCCCGACCCACCTGAGTTTGAATCTGAAATATCCGTACTGAACGTACCCGCCGTGGAAATGGCGCCCAGATCCAGGCGGTAGCGACTAAGAAACCCACCTACCACGCACAGATCCCCCAATGCACCTGCGGGATTGTTCACCGTGGAGTTGCCCGATCCAATGAGTAGATACGTGAATTGCCCTTGGGGGGCATTACTCAGGATGAGGTTGATGGGGTTCGTGAGTTGGCAACTGTTTGCGTTGAGGTTGGCCTTGTTGAGCGGCGAGCCGGTCGAGGCCCCGCAATAGCGCACCCCGCAACTGCTCAAGTCGTATTGATACGCCGCTCCAGCATTATTACCACCATCATCCACGCCCGTACCACCGACCAAGAGGGTCGTGCCGTCCACGCAAACGGCCGAACCAAACAGATCGTTCCTACTCGCATCACTGGCCATGACCTTGAATTGTTGGGCCCCACTAAGCACGTCCAGCACATACACCGCACCGGCGTCCTTGCCTGCAGTGTCACTCGCCTCTGCCCCCACAACAACGTAACCCCCATTGAGATTGACTGAGAATCCAAAGTGGTCATTCGCCTCACCATCGGGAGCATGGAGGTGCATGAGTTCCGTGCCATTGATGGCATCAAACAGATAGATTGCCCCACAGTTGTTGGCCCCAATCAGGTCTTGTTGGTGTGCTCCGATGACCGCCAAGCCGTTTTCCATGGCGACCTTCCACCCAAACAAGTCCCCTGACACAACACTCGCGGGGAGGAGCTTGTGAACCTGAACGCCCGTATTGGCGTCGAACACATAGGCCGACCCGGCATCCGGCCCCGCCTGGTCATCATAGTTTGCTCCGGCGAGCACCAAGCCACCATCCATTGCAACGGTCCACCCCAAGCGATCACCTTGGGTGGCGTCCACGGCGACGAGCGAGTGCAATTGAGTGCCCGTCACCCAATCGAACACACCGACTTCTCCCGAATCGACGGCTGCCGTATCTCGCGTGTGGCCGCCTACCGCAGCAAGGCTGCCTTCTAAGGCAACACCAATCCCAAAGTGACCGTTGTAGTCCATGGTGGCCGGAAGCAGACGCCCAATCTCCAAGCCTGAACTGAGGTCGTAGATGTACACCACACCTACTTTGGGAGAACTGCCGACGCTGTGGTGCGGCGAACCAATTAGGGCTATGCCATTTTCCACGGCGACGCTGTAACCGAATTTGTCGTAGGAGACTCCGTCACTTGGTACGAGCTTGTACAGCTCCAGACCGGTGGCGCGATCAAGAACATAGGCTGCGCCAATGTCCACGCCGCCAGTCACCGCGTCGCGGGCACCGATCACTATATAGTCGCTGTCCATATCCACCGCATGACCGTTGGCATCGGTGGGTTGAGATCCAGATCCAACAAACTTGAAGTCCTCGGTTTGACCGAGGCTGGGCGAGCAAAAGGCGAGAAGCAGCCCGCATCTTGCAAGGCCGCTGGAAAAACGTGGCAGGCAAATCAGCATAGGTGGCTTGAATGGCGATGGCGCAGCGAAAGTTCGGATCGAAGCCTCACATGATGTGAACCTAAGGCAAGCTTACCCCCTTGAATGGGGCTAGGCCGTCCGCCCTCCCCATCAGGTGACCCGCCGGCGTCCCACTCTGGTACCCCGAGTCTACTGGTGGGAGTCCGCTGGATCCGGCCGAGCACGTTCTAGGGCACCGGAGCTCGGCCCAACGCCGTGCGGATGAGGGCCTGGAGGGAATTCACTCCCGTGCAAACACCCTTTGAGTTAGCTTTGTCCTTGACCGAATCCCTGCGGATTCTTGGCCTGACCCGGCCCTCTCACGCCCCAGCACTCTAGATGATCACCACCAGCCTTTCTCGGGTAACAATCCTCGGCGCTGCCCTATTGCTAGGGAGCGCCGCCCTTCCGGCCCAACCAGATTCCACCTGGCTGCGCCTAGACCACGTGACTCGAGTCGCCGACCCCAAGCTGCCCGGAGGTGCAGCCCAATACGCTGTGCACCTTGAATCCGGGCGCGCATCGACTCTGGTTTCCTGCGAGGTGCTCCAGGGAAGCTCGATCATCGCACAGCCCTGGAGCGGTGTTCTGACAGACGACAGTGTCCGCCTTGTCTCCTGGGACGGTCGCGACAATCTCGGACTCCGCTGTTCCACGGGTACCTATACGGTGCGTTTTTCAGCACCCGGCCAACACAACGTCAACCTGCCCCTCGATCTCGTTCGCCTCGGTGTGACGGAGATTGAAGCCCAGGCGAGCAGCATGGGAAACGACGAATTCCCCATGGTTTACTTCCGCAAAAGTTCAAACTACGAGTTCTTCGCCACACCGCAAATCCATGAGTACGCCAATCTCGCCGCCGCTGGCGAAGTGTCAGATCTAGACTACAACTCAGGGGAGCCGAGGCCACCCGTCCCATTGCACACCGCCACGGATGCACCCGTACTCGATGGCAATAACTATGCAACGACGACCTACAACTATCCCCTCGCCTATGTGATGGGGTCCTCGCCAACCCTTGAGCTAACCTGGGGAAGCACGGGGACCGATGCCAACGGTGCACCCATGGCCGCCGGCTATCCCACCGCCAGCCACGATCTACGGTCTGTCCTCACCGTGAACGGCACAGAGATCGTGAGCACAGTCATCACCCCTGGCGGCACATCGTCTCTTAGCCTGCCGAGCCTGCCCCCCGAAGTCTGCCGAACCGATTGGATCGCTTCAGTGCGTTGGCAAGCAGCCCCCACGGGAACCTCGGACTGGCAAGACATCCCCGGCCAGCACCCGATTGCCTTGCGATTCTACACACTGCTCGGCCCCCCCGTCTGGAAGGCTGGGGCTCCCAATACAACCCGATACGCGGGTCCATGGGTCGAGGTGGCCGATTTCATTAGCCATTGGAAGAGCACCCTCGCCATGCCCACCCACAGCCAACGCAAACTCACGGATGTTTTCGTGAAGGGTTTCTTTGGCCAAAACGGGGGCTTGGAAACCGCCATCGAAGGGGTCCTCTACGACTGTCCATCCCTTGGCGGGGATGGCGGAGCCACCCATTACTTCAACACTGGCCCGTGGGACATGCACCTTTCGCGGCTTCTGAACGATCATGCCAACGGTATCTTCGTCAACTGCACCGACAACATGGGCGCCACTACAACCATGCTCAGCATGATGGGGTGCACGAACATGCAACCCGTGCAGTTGGGCTCCATGTCCCTCAAGGCCATCTGGGGTATCGGTGCCCCTGAGTACACAACTGATCTTTGGGGTAGTGGGAACCACGGGTTTAGCTACCACCACATCGTGACCGACAAGAACGGACTCAGCGTTTCGGACACCTGCATGCAGCTCGACGAGGATGGCAATCCCAACGAGGTGCCCGGATTCCCAGGTTGGAATAACCACCGCAATTGGAAGGACCCGAGTACCGGCTACAACTTTCTTTCCTGCTTCAACAGCCCCAAGAAAACCGTCCAGGCCCTGCCTGGCATTCAATAGGCCGGACGCCTACCCGCCATGTCGACCCTGCAACCCTTGCGACGATTCACAGCCAGCCTGATAGGGGTGGTGCTTGCCCTGTTATGCACCCCGGCCCATGGCCAGGCTCCCCAACCCGATATTGATGTTGCCCAGAAACATAGGGCGGCCATCGCAAAGCTCTACCAGGCACAGGATTGGACCCGCGGCCCGGCACGCACGGGGATGGACAATCAGTTGCAGCTCGATGGTTGGGAGCAGACCGACCTGCAGGCCATTGACGGTCGGCTCACGCGCCGGTTTACCCGCACGAAGCCGCGCTCGACGAACCCGTCCTTCCTGATTGAGTCCTATGTAGCCTCTACGCCCCGTCAAGCTCATTCGGAGCTCCTCATGTGGCTAGGCGGATTGCAGTCTCCGGCCAAACGCCCCGCCTTATCTGAACTAGATCCAGCCCTTGCCGACGTGGGCTATTTCAGCCGTTCAGGGGCCGGTCCCAACGCGATTGCGTGGATTGCCATGGTTCGAGGGAACGTAGCAGTCCGCATCTTGGCCTACGACGCGAGACAAGATCCCGACCTCGACCTAGTCAGTATCGCTCGGGGCATCGACAAGTCCCTCTTGCGCCGCAAGATTGTCCCCGCTGGGGTAGTCATTCCCCAACCAACGATCGCAGAGCTGTCGAGTGCAGATTCCAAGGTGCGTGCAGGCGAGTCCCTGGCATTGAAGGTACGGGTTCGCGACCCAGAGGACGGAACGCCCCACCTGCGTTGGATCCTTCATGGTCCAGGCCGGGGCTACGTGGAGCGCAGCAAGGACGGCACCCTGTGCCTTTACCCCACCGCACCCGGGTCCATGCGCATCGAGCTAGTGGTCACAGGGTCGAGCGGCACGACCACGCGTCGCACGCTCGCCGTAAATGTCCTTGAGTAGGCTGCGCCCGTGCAAGCCACCGGGTGGAGGCCTCTCGCCCGCAGGGAACGGGGGAGTCCAGTGGTTTGCAGCAGTCCTCCTTGGCCTGCAATTGGGCAGTTGCACGCCGCCGACAGATCCCGCACGCCTACCTGAAGGCACGCCTGTCGTCCTCGTCATTATTGACACTCTGCGGGCTGACCACCTTTCCTGTTATGGATACGAGTTGCCCACAAGCCCGCACCTCGACCAATTCGCCGCTGAAGGACACCAGTTCATGGCGAACACGACCCAGTACAACTCCACCGTACCCGCGATTACATCCATCCTAACTGGGCTGTACCCGAAGACCCACGGTAACTACCTTGCCGTTCCTGTGGGCGACAGTGCGGGGCAGGGCGTAGCCGATACGAACCTAGCGCACCGCATGAAGGCGGCAGACTACCACTGCATTGCGGTGACGAGTCACCCCAGCTGGGCTTCCATGGATCGCGACGCGTTGCTGTTTGATGGATGGGATCACTTCTCTGTGATCCCCTCTGGCTTGCCCCCCATTGAACGCAGCAAGCTCGCGCGCGGGTCATACACAAACGAACGGGTCTTTGCCGCCCTGGACGAGTACGAGCAAAGCGAATCCGGCAAGGCCTTGATGCTGTGGGTGCACTACTTTGATCCACACACCGACTTCCGGGGACTCACCTACGATCCGCCAGCGGACTTACGGGATACCTTCCTCGATCACCACCTCGCTGCCCTTGACTTGCAATCCTATAGTGCTGAGTTGCGTAGCAGGGACACCCAAGAGCGGCGGGACTGGATGGGGCGCGAATTCAAGAAGAAGGATCGCGCCCTCTGGGGTCGGCTGCGACTGGCCAATGGGCGCGCCATGTATGACGCGGAGATTCTTGCCTGCGACCAAGCGTTCAACGCCCTCATGCAGCGCCTCGATTCTATGGGGATTGCCGAAGAGGCCCTAGTGATCGTCTGCGCCGACCATGGAGAGAACATGGAAGGGCCGCGCGATCACCGCGAACAACTCGCCTTCACCCACAGCGAGTTGTACGAAGCGGTGGCACACACTCCCCTCATCATCAAGCTCCCCGGTCAAATGCAGCCAGCCCGCAGTGAGGGCCTGACGCAGAACATTGACATCTTGCCCACCATTCTCGAACTGCTCGACCTTCCCAACCAGCCTCCTGTCGAAGGCCAGAGCCTAGTCGCCCTGCTCGACGATCCTACCGCACAGCTCAACGAGCAGGTGTATATAGAGTCTTCTGGCCAAGAGGCTCTCGCTGTAAGGGCGCAAGACCTCAAATTCATCTCGTCGGGTCAACAGGGCAAGGATCGCCTCTACAACCTCAACAGCGATCCAGAAGAGTGGGACAACCTCGCCGCCGGGCATCGTTCCGCCGCACGGCAAGCCCTTGAACAGGCCGCAGCCGAGTATCGACCCAAGGCCCTTCTCCACCTTGCCGTGCTTCCCGATCAGGAACCCTTTTCCCTAGAACTGGAGCTCACTACAAGCGGTACGGGATTCAGTTCCATGAGTGGCCTGCCTGCCAGTTGCCTCTCCGAACAAGGCAAGCGGCTGCATTGGAAAGGGACCATCGACGACGAGGCGTTGATGTTGACCCTCACGCGCTCCCCCCAACCGACCCAAGATATCTGGCAGATTCGCCGTGCGGGCTGTGAAGACCTGAGTCAGACCATTTGGATTGGCAAGAATCCTGTGTGCAGGACGACCGTCTTACCCCTCTGGGAACCCAAGGAAGGCCCAGTACCCACATCACCCCAACTCGAGCTGTGGACAGGCGCTAGGGAGGGATTGTGGCGTTTCCAAATGACCCCACGCGGAGCTCAGAGCCTGCGTGCAGAGTTTCGTTGCATGAGCATGGCAGCATGGGAGGGACTCGCTGTCCGCGATGCCGGAGGCTGGCCGCCTGTCCTCGAAAAACGCAGCACTCTGCAATTGATGAGCAGCCAGACCACTGAGCCCGTCTGGGCCAGCCTCTCCAGTGAGCATTTCCAAGACACCTACGGGCTTTACCGCTTTGACGGTCGCTGGCCCGCATCCAAAGACGTTGTGCTCGACGGCCGCTCAGTCGCCGCCGATGAGCTAGGGCTCCTGTTCCCTTACCCCCCCGATGGTCGCATCATCGCCGACTTGCGGACTGGGTTCTTTCCCGATCGGGTTCCGCCAGGCTCCATCGTGATCTGGGGCGAGTCCCTGTCCGGGGGAGCCGAACTCGATGAAGAACGGATCGACCCCAAGCTGCTTGAGGAACTCCGTGCCCTTGGATACGCCAAATAGTCTGCGACCTATTCGGTGAGCAGTCCGCAATCCAAGCAGTACCTAAACAACGCCTGTGCGGCGACTTGATGGCCCTTGCGGTTGAAATGCACCGGATCCGTTGCCTCTAGGCGCATGGAACGCCGGTCCGACCGGGCCATCTGCTTGGCGAGAGACACAGCAGTCAAGCCCTCAGCCTGCGCTTGCGCCAACACAATCTTGTAGGCCAGCCCCCACTCATCCAAGAAGGGTGACTCCTTGAGAACGGGGAGCACTGCTACGAGGGGGACGAATCCGTGGATCTCAGCAATGCTGGCGAATGCAGCCAAATCCTCGCGAAGATTCAGGATACGCCAAGGTTCGGTGTATAGATTGAGCAGGGCCGGTTTGGCATCGGGCTGGGCTTCGATCCCCGCTTGGATGAGATCGACGTTTGCCTGAGTGGCATCGTCGAGGCCTTGAGGAGGATTGGATTGGGGGACGGTTTCACGCGACTGGGTTCCTCCTCGTAACCTGCGTAGGCGTAGGTATTCCACGATTCGCAGTCGCCCAAATACACTCGAAGATTTTTGGAGTGCTTGAAGGAGTTCCAAGTCGACACGTACCTCGGCAAGATCGTTCATACAGTGGGCCAGCACGACGACATCCGGATTGAAGTTCACACCCGTCCGTTTCAAGAACGCGAGGGCCTGACCCGTGTCGTAACCCATGACCCCCATATTGAAGACTTCGACGGATAGCCCGCTGGCCTCACACTCCTTCTCAATCAGGGCGGGGAACGCGTCCTCAGCTTCGATCTGCACGCCAAAGGTGACAGAATCGCCAATAATCAGGATGCGGCGCACCCCCTTGGGTTTGACCGGGGTGCGCTCGACATCGCGCATCCCGGCTGAGTTGATCGAGATGGAGTACCCCTCTCCCTGCCCCTGCGCCCCCGGGACGAGGGAATACACCTGGTCTGCGTCCGGTGAGGGCTCCAAGGCGAAGTCTGTGGAAGGCAACACGCGCTCCCGTAAGTCTAGGACCGGGTCGACGCCGGCAATGCGCAAGCCAACCTCGATAACCGTGAGGGTCAGAGTGAGGGAAGCCGCCACTAGGCCGATACGAATAACGAGGCTCGTTGATTTAGTACGTGGCTGCACGAGCGCCATGCTAACAAGCAGTTCCTAGGGCTGGACAGCCTCGCAACTCCATTGAGATTGCACACTCAGACCTGCACCTCCAAGAGAGTAGACTGCTGCCACTGACCATGACCCCCGCCTCCGCACACAGCCCCGGTCACACTGGTGGTGCAACGAGCCCGTCAGCCATGCCCCACGAACGGCGTTGGGTGGCGGGCCTACTCCTTGCAGGTTTGGTCTTACGCCTCATCCCTGTGCTCTGGGGATCTACATATTACGACACGGCGAATCACGGGTTTCACCCAGACGAGCCCAAGCTGGTGCGGGTACTCGATGATTTTCCCGAGTCTATCCTCACCCAACACGACTACCGCTACCCCACCCTCCTCCCGTTTACCTTTGGGGCGCTCTGGTGGGTTGTGGGTGAAGGTCTTGGACTGCGCGAAGGGGCTGCAAGCCAACCAGGTGAACCGAGCTATGAGTCAGCCCTGCTCTTCGGGCGCGTCCTGACCGTCCTCGTCTACGGGCTGGGCGGCATGTGGCTGACTTGGCTTTTCGCGCGACGCCTCTGGGGCGCGCGAGCAGGCTTGGGTGCCCTGCTCTTGATGAACGGCATGGGTCTGCCCTTGACCTCCGCCTGCCTCGTGCAGACGGATGTGCCGTCTACGGTGTGGATTGTCCTCACGCTCGTCTTGCTCATGCAGTGGGAGAAGAGCCGGGCCAAGAGTACGTTCCTCCTGGCCGCTGCTGCCAGTGGGGCCGCCATCGCCACCAAGTACACCGCGGGTATCGTCTTGCTGCCCCTCCTTGCAGCCCTACTCCAGGGCCTGCGGGAAGAGCGCATCAACCGCCGAGATGCGGCACACGCAGCGCTGTTCGCACTGGCCGTCATCATCGCGACCTTTGTGCTCTTCGTGCCGGGGATTCTCATCGACACCCAAGCCTTCGTCGACTCGTTGCAGTACGAGTTCAAGAGCAAGATGGTCTCCGCACGATTCTCCCCAGCGAACGTCGCCGAAGCCCTCCGCATGAATTACCCCTATTGGATGATGGGATTGGCGGCCATTGGGTTTTTGAGACGGCCGCGTACGATCTCTTGGTGGCTACCCGCCACTCTCGGGGGGTTGGTCCTTCACGCGCTACTCTCTGCACGCTCCTATCGGCCTGACTACGCCGTTGTGTTTTTCCCATTTGTGGCTGGATTGGGTGGGTTGGGACTCAGCTGGTTGAGTGGAATGCTGCAAGCACGTCTGTGTGCCCCTTGGAGGCGAGGCGTGATCCTCTTCATAGTGGTTGCAGTCCATTTGCACTCAGGCCGCGTCGTCGCCGGACGCTATACCCACGAGACCCACTACCGATTTGCGGGCTGGCTTGAGAAGCATGTGCCCCCCGGGCCTGTGGGCGAGGGCCCGCGCACCACTCCCCGACGTGGTGGCGCCAACGTGCCCGAAGGCTACGAGTATGTGAGCGTCCACAGTCAGCCGGAGTGGATCGTCCTCTTTGACCGGCGTAATGAACACGCCCTGAGAGTCCTGCTGGATCCAAACCAGGTGAGGGAGGACCTCCTCAACCAAGTCGGTCCCGAGGAATCAGCCCGGTTGTTCAGCACCACCCCTGGCAAGCGCCGGTTGATGCGACTCAAAGAGAGGGACTTCAAGTTCTACGAGGATGTGCTGCTCGGCCAGAAACGTAAGTTCCATTACGAACGGGTCGCAGAACTACGACCCTCAGATTGGCCTCTCGATTGGCAGGGCGAAGGTATGAGCCTCTACCGCCGAGTCAAGCGATCACCTGATTCGTCGCCACAACCTAGCGTACGCGAGAAAAAGTAAGCTCCCCCCGTGAGCCCTTTCCAGAGGTGCACTGAATGTGAAGAGAGGCCGCGTGGATGGGTTGATCGACTTGGAAACGAAACTCCCCTCCCTTTGAGTCTCCCTGCGAGTCTCCCTGCGAGGCCTCGGGGACCCAAGCTTCAATGATCTCACCCGACGAGCTGCGCAGACTAGCCGCAGAAAGGGCCGGACCCCGGCCACGGGTGCAACGGAAAGCGAGGGTATATTCGCCAGGTTCAAGCTCAACAGGCAAATCCTCCACTGTCCACTCGCCGCTGGAAGCTGTGTGACGTTCGACCCAACCTAAGGTAAGTGACGGGCCCGAGTAATGACGAAGGTGCAAGCGACGGCCCGCGCGACCACAGACGCTGGCTGGCGAACAGCGCCAAGCGGCAAGAAACTGCTCACTCGCCGGCGCCCCATGGCCCTCCCAGCGCCGGTAGACACTGCCCAGCGCCAGGTGCAATGAAGCTCTCTGGTCAGGCGTGTAGGCGGGATTGGATAGGAGGCCCAAGAGCCGGTGTTCCGCTTCCTGCGGCTTGCCCGATTGGGCCTCTTGGGTTGCTGCTTGTACGAGGCTCACCCAGGAAGGAAGGGTCAGACGAACTTGATGGCCTTGGGAATCTTCAGGGTCAAGCCGCTTGAGGCTTTCCTGCAAGTCCGACTTGCGGATCAGGGGCAGGGCATCACGCTCGATCACAAGGGCCAATTCGCGCACCGGGTCGCCCTGTTCACGGGCCACGGCCAACTCGCCATCCAGTTGCATCGCCGTGTGGCAGGCCTGAGCGAGCTTGAGGGATGCAAGTCGTGCGCCTTCCAAATCAGCGGGCAGTTCTTGCCCCTGGCGTGTCCCCAAGAGTGTCCCCTTAGGCCCAAACGCCAAGACTGCGGGAAACGTCTTGAGACCGCTTTCCTTTTCAATCCAGCCCACGTTGCGGATAGCGTTCGATTCTGCAGCGGGCGAACCCTCCGTTTCCAAAACGTCCACATCAGCCACTACGCAACCTGTAGCGTGGACGAATTCTGCAGTCGTCCAGAACCCATCCATGAACGCCTCTCCCCGCAGATTCCAATCAGACCCATGCACCAGGACGAGCAGGACCCGGTTTTCGCTCGCAGCCCGGGCCTGACCGTCTTTGAATGAAAGCCGTTCAGCCGGTGGGGCGGATTCAGGTCTGGGCTTCGAGGACCCATCGTCGCGTTTGAATGCCCAGTCTGCTGAAGCGTCAGCAGAACACGCCGGGTCGCTAGCGGCGGAGGCATGCAATGAAGGAACCAATCCTAGGGCCAGCGGACAGGCCCAGACTGAGTGATGTAAACGGCCCCAGAAAGACAGTGTCATGGCTTAGCTCCTCCTCTCCCCATACACCAAGAAGCGTTGCAAGTGCAGACAGTTCGTGTCCTTGATCATGCGAACCCAGCGGCACTCATGTTCCTTGCCCCTGAGATCGAGTCGATAAATACCCTTGGATCCTTCAAGGACTCCAACAGACTTCCATTCGGTCCCATCTGAACTGATTTCAATCCGGGAGCCGCCAGCTCGCCACTGGAATCCGCCAGCGCGGTTTTGAATCACAATGCCAGTCAGCAGCGCGTGGTGCTCAAGTTGCACGGCGATGAAAGACGCGCCCGTATTCGTGTGGCAAGCACCACCATGTTCACCGAGGACACCCCAGTGGTGTTCGGGCGAATCCCAACGATTCCCCCTGCCGGAGACCTGGAGCAGGCCCCCTGCGGATAGCAACTCACCCTCGAAAGGATTGAGACCCTCCATGCTCTTCGGCTCACTCAGACGGGAAGCCGCCTTGCCGATCACCTGGAATGTCTCCACGTCCCCCCGTTCCGCAGCATCGGGCAATGCCTTGCGTGCTAGCTGTCGCAGGGAAGCCTCCCCCCCCTGGGAACTCGAAGCCTGCAGGACATCCGCAAGAACATCCCCCCACTCGGGCGAGTCTGGCTGGTACCGGGTGAGCAGCCAACTCACATAGGGCGAGGCGAAGTCGGGAGAAGTCAAAAGTTGCTGGCCCATCTCGCGCACCAAATCGATCTGCTCGGTGGGCTCGAATCTCTTGATCAACCAGTCGAGGGCACCTTCCACATTCCAGCGGCCGCCTCCCCACTGGGACAGGGTTGCAA
The DNA here is from genome assembly GCA_964469565.1 of uncultured Planctomycetaceae bacterium. Lineage (GTDB taxonomy): Bacteria > Planctomycetota > UBA1135 > UBA1135. The sequence goes on along the minus strand of CAYXZD010000014.1, from coordinate 107,831 downwards.
TCCACTCGAGGATCAAGGCACGTTGATCCACTGGTGATTGACCATCGAGAAGCTTGGGATAGACCCGGCTGGACAACACGCTCCACACGGCTTCTTCAAAGCTACCGAGGCCTGCAAGGAGCGCGTCGTGGTAGGCACGCCAATCCGCCACTTCCCATGCGTGGCGTTCTCCAAAAGCCGCCCACTGCAACCACAATTCGAAGTGCAGGGGATGGGCCTTGAGAGCCTGGGCCCAGAGCCCATTCGCTATGTCTGGCTTTTCCTTGGACTCCTCCGCATAGGCACGCCGTGCAAGGTCACTGGACTTTGAAACTGCTGTTGCATCAGAGTAACAAGCCTCGGTGAGCATCAAGGCTGGCCACGATGCCGAGTGGAATTTCGTATGCAGCGAGCGTTTCCAGGACAGGGAATAGGCCGGCTGCCAAGTCTGCCCGTCGATTTTGACCGTGTATGCACAGTGCCCCGGCTCCCCCATGGTTGCGGCAGGAATTCCATTGGCCATGGCTGCACTCGCGCCAAGGTTCGAGAGTGCGCCGCACACGCCGCCCACCTTGATCGTCATTTCCGGCAGGCAGGAAAAGGACCCTTGGAAGGGAAGGTAGTAATCCGCACCGTGCACGCTATCTCCGAGGCAATTGTGCAGTCGGTAGGGTGCCTGCCAGCAGGCCTTTACGTAGCGGGGCCGCGGCCAGGTGATCGTGTCGCGCAGATAGACGAGGGACTCAACAGCCGATGCTCCTCCCCATTGGGTCCCCCTTGCCAAGAATCGTCGTTCCCAAGTCACTAATCCTGAATAGGATGCGTGCAGGAGCCCCCTCGCATAACTATCCCGGTAGAACTCATAACGAGGTCGCAGGGTCTCGCTGCCCTTGTCGAGATCACCAGCGGTCAGTGCAAAGGCCGTGGCCATTGACCGATCGACTGGCCGCTCATGAAGCTCTCCATCCACCATCCAAAAGTCATGCAAACACTCCAACACATCCCTAGGACGTTTTACCGGGCCCGAATCAAGGAGCTCGCGCAACCAAGTTTCGTGGCCGCCCAGCCGACGAAAGAACTCCGCCCAGCCGACGCGGGACTCTAGCTCCAACCACAATTCAGTTCCAACTTGGCGGCGAAGGTCGCTCACCAAGTCATCACAAGCTTTATCTGCGGGCGGAATGAAAGAGAATGCAACCAGCGCAAGTGAAACCATGAGGGAGGACATCCTACCCCGTGCATCGTGACACGAAACCTAGCAGTTCTACCGACCGAGCCCGATCTGGCTAGCGAGTTGGGCGGCAAGCTGCTTTGCCCTTTGCCCGCGGATCATGTTGGTGTGGTGACCCTGAGCATCGTGAACGTGAACTTGGCCTTGAACGTAACTTTCCCAGTCCCCGCTTCTGTTGAGAAGGCTGTGACATAACGGGCGGGTGCGTGCCCGGTAGAGGTGCAGGTCACCTTCCAGGATGCCCGGCCGATAGCGGGCCCAAGAGCGCAGGTTGCCCTCCTTGCGCCGGTGGACCTTCTCCGTCAGAGACTCAGTCTTGAAATGGTCAGAAAGATCCAAATGTTCATTCCCCTTGACACGCGCACGGACCTTGCGAATGAGGCGGTCGCCTAACCGGCCCTGTTCGCCAGCCAATAGGTCATCGCGCACCCAGCGGGGAAGGTTTCTCAAGAATGCCGGTACAGCACGCAGGGCCTCGATCGTGGTGGCCCGGCGACGCGGAACTGGCCAGCCATCGAGAATGGCTAAGCACGCAATCTGGCGCCCATTGCGCTGAAGTTGACATGCCACTTCAAAGGCCAAGCGAGAGCCGTAGGAGTGACCCACCAGGTTGAAGGCGCCATCTGGCTGGAGCTGAATAAGAGCGGCGACGTATCGCTCGGCTAGCTCTTCAAGGGTCACATCCCCATCGGAGTTACGCCCATCAAAGGACTGCTGAATACCGATGACCCGAAAGCCGTCCACGGCCTGGGCAAGCTCTTGGAGATCTCCCAGGTCCCCCGCGATGGAATGAACCATAAAGAGCATGTGATCACCCGGCTCACCGGAGCCCAACTCAACGCAACAGTTTGGGACGGAGAGATCAGTGTCCTGCAAGGCAGCTGCAGTCGCGGCAATCGACTTGCAATCAAACAAGAGGCTGCTGGGTATGTCACGGTCAAGGTATTCAGCCAACTCTCCAGCGATCGTGTAGTGATCCACCGAATCGAGCCCAAGACTCTCAAAGCTACACTCCAGGCCCACGTCCGCCTCGGGAAGATCTGCGGCACAGGCAACCTTAGAGACGAGCCACGCGTGCAAGTCCGGTTGGGCGGTGGATGTCACCGCAGTAGTATCGAGGTCTAGGGGCTTCATGCTGGGAACTCCACGGAATCGTACTCGCCTAAGAGGTGAGCAGCCTTACAACGCCCTCGTTGTACCTTGCCACTAGTCGTCTTGGGAACCGTACCCGCACGCACCAGTTGCAAAACGTCAAGCCGAACCCCGTGCTGCGCAGCAACGGCCTCACGAGCCGCCATCATAATCTCGTTGCGAATCTCCGATTGGGACAATCCATCCTGCGCCAGCCGTCTGAGGTTCTTGGCTGCCAGCTCCGCCACCACGCACAGGCACTCGTCGCCGGATCGTTCCACGCCGAAGGCAGCGAGCCCTCCTTCACGAATGACAGGATGGCAAGCCTCGACGGTTTGCTCGATGTCCTCAGGATGATGATTCCGACCCGCAATGATGATGAGATCCTTCAAACGACCGGTGAGGTACACCTGCCCGTCGAGCACAAAGCCTAGATCGCCAGTGCGCAGGAATGGCCCCCTCCCAGATCCCGTGCTAGCCTGAAAGGTCTCTTGCGTTTCATCAGGCCGGTTGAAATAGCCTTTCGCAATGCTACGGCCGGCGAGCCAAAGCTCGCCCACCCGGCCCTGCGGCAAGAACTCCTGCTCCTCTGGGTCCACGATCTCGATACTGTGTCCGCGCCAGCCTATGCCGCAGCTCACTAGATCGATCCTGCGTTTGGTTTCTCCACCAGCCGGTTGCGCAAGGCCAGCCTCTAGCGCTGCCGCATCGAACGAGTTCACCACCGTCGGCTCGGTGGCCTGGCCACCCGAGGCAAACAGCGTGCTCTCTGCCAAGCCATAGCAGGGGTACATGGTTTCGGGGGTCACGCCCACTCCGGCAAAACGGGCCGCAAACTCGCGTGCCGTCGCAGGCCGAACCCGCTCGGATCCGTTGAAGGCCACGCGCCAGCCCGACAGGTCGATTCCCTCCAACTGACCGTCTGTAATCTTGCGGGTACACAGTTGATAACCAAAGTCCGGGCCGCCGCTGGTGTGGGCCTTGTAGTTCGAAATGGCGCGCAGCCAACGAACGGGCTTCATGATGAAGGACTGGGGGTCCATGAGAACGCAGTGCGCGCCCATCGTCAGAGCATCGAGTGCCGTGCCAATGAGACCCATGTCGTGGAAGAGCGGTAGCCAACTGACAATCGTGCAGGCATCGGGTTGCTCGAATGCAGTCTGGATGACCTTGGTGTTCTCCAAGAGATTCCCATGACTGACCATCACACCCTTAGGGGCGGAGGTTGAGCCCGAGGTGTATTGCAAGAAGGCTAGAGAGTCGGCATTCAAATCACTGGGACGCCATTCACTCGCAAGTGAAGGCCCCAGCGCGTCTGTCGCAAGACACTGAGTAGCCACGGGCGAGTTTGCCAGGATGCCCTGCAAGGGTTCAAGCAGAGAATCGCTACACAAGGCTACGGTCGGAGTCGAGTCGCGATGAACTGATAGGAGTCGAGCAGGGGCGCGGCCCGGCAGCGGTGGAGACGTGGGAACAGCCACGCTGCCGGCGTAAAGGCAGCCGAGGAATGCAGAGATGAACTCGACTCCCGTTGGATAAAAGAGCAGCACCCTCTGGCCTTGCGCCCCACGAGCTTGAAGGGCAGCCGCAATCACTCGGGCCCGGTGATCCAGTGCGGCATAGCTGAGCTGCTCGGTCGGTCGTTCGCCCTGTTCCAAGAAAGTTAGAGCAGGAGCATCAGGCGTTTGATCGGCTCGCGCCATGAGATGGTCAACGAGGTGAGTGCAGCGGTCGAGGGGGACAGACATATGAAACCTTGCGCTGCTCAGTTAGCTTGTTGTCCCAGTGACTCAGAGCGCCACTCAAGATTGGCACGCAGGCCTCCCTCTGGACGGAGCGTGATCGTCGTATCCATTGAAGGCAGCCCATCCGATACGGGCCGCACACGCACGGCTTGAGCCATGGTCGCCAGCACCATTACGCCCTCGATCATGGCTAGGTGTTGGCCGAGGCAGGTATGTCGACCTGCCCCAAAGGGGATGTAAGCTCCGCGGGGGGGAACTCCCTGTCCTGCTGCGAATCGATCTGGGTCGAATGCGGTCGGATTCGACCACCATGGGGACGCGCGGTGCATGGTGTAGGGACTAACGAGCAGGTTGTCTCCAGGATGGACGCTTGTTCCCTCGATCTCCACTGGCACGCTCGCCCGCCGAACCATGTACCAGACAGGGGGGTAAAGGCGCATGGATTCTTGAAGGACTCGTGTGGTTAGATCCAGTTTAGGCAAGTCCCCCAGAGCCGGCGGCCTGCCCGCAAGTACGCGGTCGACCTCCCGTTGGAGATTAGCCTCCACCTCCGGCGACTGAGCCAAGAGGATGAAACTCCAGGTCAAGATGAGGGCCGTTGTTTCGTGACCCGAAATAAGCAGTGTCACAACCTCATCACGCAAGGCGCGATCATCCAGGCGAGGTGTCATTGACCCCATGAGGTCATTGAGCAGGTCTTTAGGCACTGCACCTCCTGCATTCATTTGCTGGCGTCGACGATCAATGAGCCCCTGGCAGAAAGCATCCACCTCCCCTAGGGCCGAGTCGAAATCCCGCTTGCCCCTTGGCGTGATCGTCATGGGAATATTGAAGGTCATATTGGCCTGCTCCCCCAATCCCTCCATCAGTTGGGTGATCGCCTCGACGAGACTCGCGCCACCAGGGCCCAATTCTTGACCAAAGAACACCTCAACGATGACCTCCAAAGTCAGGCGGGTCAGCTCGGGAGCCAGGTCAATCTCTTCCGATGAGGCAGTTTCCTGCCGCCAGCGAATGAGAGCACTTTGAGTCGATCGAACTGCGGTGGCCGCAAAACCTGCCCCCCTTTGCTTGGCAAACTCGGGCTGCATGAGCCTGCGGTGTTCTTTCCAGCGCTGTCCTTCACTCGACAAGAGGCCTTCCCCGAGGACGCTCTTGACCAGGTCGGTCCTCAGGAGGTCGGAGTTGTTCAGAATCTCCCACACACTGGCGGGCGTATTGAAATAACGCACCCTCCCAAAGGGTGTCTCGTACTGAGCGGAGCCCTCTGACGAGTCTGCCAAACTCTGCAGGAACGCTAGCGGGGAGTGTTTTGGACGCATTCGGGACATGGTTCAACCAGACAATTGAATACTATCCCGGACTCCAAGGGGTGGCTCTGAAGATTCAGCCTTCAGCGCCCTCGTAGGATATTGATGGCATAACCAATCCTGCGAAGCCAGCCCGAATTGGTATAGGAGCCGTCGGCGACAAGGTAGCGCAAAGGGGTTTCATACTCACGTGGAAACACGCGACCTGAGCGGCCCTGAGCGACCTTGCCAACCACATGGGATCCTACACTCAGCCCCAACAGTTGTTTTCGGAGTTGGCTCATTCCCTAGTCATGCACATCCGTTGGGGGCCGATTCACTGGGCAAATCCAGCGGTAGGCATACTGCACAAAGAAGACTCTTCGCTCGATCGAAGAAGTATTGGGGGAAACTGCCGAGTGGATCATCTGATTGTCAAAAAAGACAATCGATCCCGGCGGTACGCACAGGGGCACGGCGTCATCCGGCATCTCTCTGGGTTCGGGAATCACCGAGCCAGCACCCACCCGGGTGGGAATCAAATAGGTTTGGCCGCCCCCCTCCTGCATGAGGTCAGTGAGATAAAAGCCCACCTTGATCGAAACCCGCGGAGAGTCTGGCCCAAGATCATCATAGATCCGGGCTGAATCCCGGTGCCAAACGTATCCTTCCTTGTGAAGCGGTTGGTCCACCGCGGTGGATCGAGTGACATTCAGGTGATACTGATTCACCCAGATATTCCATCCTAGAATGCTCCTCACACGCAGAAGAACTTCGGGATGATCGAGGAACTCCAGAAAAAGCGGATCCTCGAACATGATGTCCGAGGAGTTGATGATCGTATCCGCCAATGGGCGTGTGATCTTGTCAATCACCTTCTCAGCCCGTGCACAGAACTCGGCAGACAGTACGCCGGGCAGAACTAGATAGCCCTTCTCTTCAAAGCACCGGCGATCTTCGGGGGATAGCTCTATGAAGGATTGGACCAAGGGGATGCTTACCTCACTACGAACATTTTACCACACGGCGTAAATGAGTGTCGTCCCCAGCAAGTCCAGCTTATCAATCAGCCCCCCTGCCATGCCGACAGGGTCCGGGAATGGAGGAGACTCTCATTCCAGAATCGAGAGTGTTGATCAAAACAACTTTGGCTCGGCCAATCCCTGACAGAGGGGGCCTCCTATCGACCGAACCGCTGCTAGCGCTCCTGCAGTTCAATCTCCGAGATTCCAACCGGTTTGGAATCGGGCGAGAATCCCGTGATGCTCAGTTCTAGTTTTCTCAGGCCCAGACTGGAGCCAAGATCGATCACGATGGGCTCTGTTACGTCCACATCCACCACGATTGACTGAGGGGGTTTGCCGTTCAAGCTGAGTTCGAGGGATTGGATGCCCGCATAGGAGTTCCGCCGACTGAGGCTCGCAGGCCCCTGGCGCAACACGAGGGTGTTGGCACGTACCCTTCGACGCAGGTCGATTCGATAGACCGGATTGGCGTCGTCCTTGCCTGCACACCAGGAGGTAAACGCCCGGCCATCGAGGGCAGATTGCGCTGGGTAACCCCCCCCTGCCCACTCAGAAGTGGCACTGCCCGAAACCTCTTGACCCGCGAGGAGATTGGTGCGGTCGGCAGCTAAATGCCCCTCAAGCCAACACTCGGGGGAATCCCGTACCGTTAGGGTGATTTCACCAGAAGACACGAGCTCCAGCTTCGTGCTGGTGAGCGGATCCCCGTCTGCGGGGACACAATGCACACGCACCTGGACAGAATGTTCACCCGGCCGGCGGAATCCATGGCGTACGGCGAATCGCTCACCTGACCAGGGGGCATCGGGGCTCCCCGTCACCGTGGCCACTTCCTGGCCATCTGCGAGGTATACCACTTTCTGTACTCGCAGACCCTCCCACGAACGGTCGTCTCCTTGGAATTTGGACAAGAGGTCATCGCTAAACCCCTCTACCCAAAGGGTCATCATGCCCGTTCCTGTCGCGCGCAGGTCCACGCTACCTCCGGATGTAGAATAGGCATGTTGCCCCCGGGCAACCCCCTGCCCGCTTTGGCTCGCAGCGGATGCACGTCGCAAGAAGAGCAGTGCGAAACAGGTATTGCTGTTGCTACCCCAGTCTCCTCCGTCGGCCTGCTTCTTGACTAGGATCTCAGCTCCGTCGAGATACCAAGGATGCGGCCCGATCTTTTCCAATCCCAAGAACGCCCCAACGCGCTCAAGCCCATAGAGGTAGTAATACAAGTTATCGCCTACTTTGAGTCCGCTCTGGGCAGGGTAATGGTGTTCCAGCCAACCAAGGCCCAGTAGCGTCCCCGCTTCGATCTGGCGGCCGGTCCCGTTGCCTAGTTTGCGACCCACAAGCATCTTGGGAATGGCCAGGGTGCACAGGCCCGCCGTTGTCATCGTTCCTGTTTCCGGCCAGGTGACGCCACCCTCGAAATAGGTGAAGCCCGCGATACGGCGCTTGCCGGAGCGTGAACTGGCGCCCGGCCCTTCCCAAGGAACCTCGTTCACAAATGGCTGGCAGCGCATGGCGCTGTCCACCATGCGTTGCCACACGTCAGTGGGAACATGGATCCCTAACTGAGACGCGCCCCAAAAGCCAAGGGCCGCGAACTGTGTATTGGAAAGGTCGCTAGCGCCGCTGGGATAAGCCCAAGCCCCAGGGTGGTGGTCGCTTTCCCATCCCAGGAGCAGGTCCACGATTTCCTGAGCCCAATCTTTGTGATCCTGATCTCCGGTCGCCCCCAGCGCCAGCAATTGGCATCCGGCCGAGTACACCTTACGGGGCGGAGCTGCTCGTAGAAATTGAAGCCCACGGACAATGGCTGGATGGGTGGGCCTGAGCCCGCACTTTATGAGGGTGTAGAGCGCGAGCCCCGTCGCTCCATTGCGATAACCGCCTTGTCGATCTGGAAACGAACCATCCCACATTTGATCCCGCAAGAGTTGCTGAACGCCCCCCTCAATTGCCTCGTTGATCGCAGGTTGCAGCTTGGCCAGAGTCACCGTCTCCGGCTTGGGCAGCACATTGAATCGCTCCCCCTGGGCCGCGGGCAACTTACTTCTAAGGTTGCGGAAGCTGCGTGCAATCGAGGACTTACTCAGGGTATCCGCGTGCAAGGTGACCGAATGAATCGCTCCCACGAGGGGATAGGATTCGTTTTGGTCCTTGTAGCCCGCGAGGGCAAGGGTGTGGTGGGGAGAATAGAGGATGTCCCCGCTTTGGACTTTGGAGGATGCTTGCAACTGGCCGTTCACGTACAACGATTGAGTCTTGCCGTCGTAGGTGCCAACAACGTGATACCAGCGCCCCAACTCAAACGTGTCCTCGGCGCCGAGATACGTAAGCACACCGTTGCCATCATCTGCTCCGTGAGTTGCAAGGGCAAAGATGAACCGATTGTTGCGATAACCCAACAGGATGCCCGTCTCGGCACTGCCATTGTCTTCTAGAGCGGAGAGAAAACCTCCCCACGCTTGGTATTCATCTACAGCCACCCAGGCCTCAATCGAACAGTGTTTCTTAGGCAGGGCAGTCCCTAGAATCTTCTCGGGATAGACAAGAGGCCCCGACCCGAGGGGGCGCAAGAGTGCGGACTGTTGATCGCCCTCTACAAAGGCGGCGTTCTTACAGGCAAGGGGCCACAGGCCGACAGCGGGGTTGAACTGTCCCTGGGCGTAGTGGTCAGGCGAGAGGACCCACTCTGCGACCTCGTCGGCTGTTGGAGAGTGCCCGTATCCACTGACAATCAGTATGGCCAATCCAAAACCTAAGCAGGCAAGTCGATCCATTGGTTCACTGTACCATCGTTAGCAGCTCACGGCGGGAGGAGAGTGGACACTCACTCGACAGGTGCCAACTCCCGGTGTAAGGTGAAACCCGCACCCTATCCAGCGCCGCGCTTACTCTCCGCGCCGATTCAAGTCGATCCAATGGGCCTGGCATACTATCCATGCGTCACTCCCCCTTCTCGGCCCCGCTCGCTTCAATCCTAGCTAGCCTGCTGTTCGTTCAATGTGCTGGCCAGGAAGCGTCCAAACCCGATGTCTTACTTGTGGTCATCGATACCCTGCGCGCGGATCGTCTAGGGTGCTACGGATACGACCGGGGACTGACCCCTGTCATGGACGATCTAGCGGCTAAGGGGAGTGTGTTCTTGCGGGCATCATCACAGGCCGCATGGACTCTGCCTTCCATGTGCTCCCTCGTGTCCAGCCAATACCCCACGAGACAGAAGCCGATCCCCGATCTTGGCCGGCCGACTCTCGCCGAGACCTTCCAAAAAGCTGGCTACGCAACCATCGGCGTTGTGGCCAATTGCCTGCTGGATCCCCTCCCAGCCGGAAAACAGGACGATCCCAACAATCAGGGCACACGGGTTGGAGGATTCGAGCGGGGGTTCGACACTTATATTCCGCGCATGGGTGCAAATGGTCAGCGTAAGAGTCCCGGCCATTTTGACGCGGTGGCGAGCTGGATCGAGCCCGCCCTCATTGATGCAGTAAGAACAGATGAGAACGGAAACCGCAAGCCACTGTTCTTCTACATCCACCCGAGCGACCCGCATACTCCCTACCACGGCAAGCGGCGAATGCTAGCGGATCAACCCGTCAGCACGGTCCCTCCGATTTTGCCACTAGGCTGGCAGTTGGAACAGTTGAAGGAACGGGGTCCCACACCTCGCCCAGATGATCCTGACTGGTCGAAAGCTCTCTCCCAGATGCAGGAGATTCGCAATGACTACGACCATGAGGTGCGCACTGCGGACGAAGCTCTCGGCAGGCTCCTCGAACGACTCAAGAGCCTTGGGGTCAGCGACAATTTGATCGTGGCCATCCTGTCCGACCATGGAGAGGAGCTCTTCGAGAACGTCACCCTCGCCAAACCAGAGACCCTACGAGAAATGGCTCCAGCCGGGTTCTTCTTCCAAACCCACCGGTATTCCCTGCACGAGCAAGAACTCCGAACTCCATTCATCCTCTCGGGCCCTGGGGTCAAGCAGGGTGGCGTCTTCAGTGAACCGGTTGAGAATGTAGACCTGTTTCCAACTCTGGCCAGCCTCTGCGGGCTTGACCGGCCAGATGATCTGCACGGAGTGGATCTGACGCCCCTGATGAACGGCCGGGCCGATCCCGACCAATGGCGCACCCTGACCTATGCGTGGGTGGATCAATCCGTCACCGTTCGAGACGAACAACGCCAACTCAAGCTCGTCCTCCCAACACCGAACAAGTTGTACGAGGGGATCGTGAAGCCGCAGTTCTTCGATCTGAAAGCAGACCCCCTCGAACGGCACAATCTTTGGCCTCAGCGCAAGGATGAATGCACGGACCTCACCAGGGAACTCCTCGCATACCTCAATCGATACGATGTCACACCCTTCAACTTGACTAAGAAGGACCTCGCAGATCTCATGGAACGGTTCAAAGAAGGCGGCTATTCCACCGAAGGATTCGAGAATCCAGAAGAACAGGGCCCGATTGCAAGTCGAACGCGCCAGATGTTCGTCGAGCGTGGCTACCTAGAGGACTAACCGCCCGGTCCCTAATCGGCGTTCACTGAGACCAGCCACGGGCTGGCCCCCCCACGCCTGTTTCTCTGGCCCCCGGCGACTTCAATTCACAGGGCCCTACTGGTTGCCCCCCCAAGCAACCCTTAGAATGGTCGCCCAATTTACGCCTGCCCTACGGCCTCCCCCTCCCCCTCCTCCTTGGCCCCTGCAAATCCTATCGTGCCTCAACCCACCCAAGACCAAGTTCTCGACGCCCTGCGTCAGGTCATCGATCCCGACCTTCACCAAGACATCGTCACCCTTGGCTTCGTTACGCGCTGCGAGGTGACCGGCAACAGTGTGGACCTCGTCATCAACCTGACGACACCCGCCTGCCCGATGAAAGACCAGTTGCGCGATGAAGCTCACGCCTGCGTATCAGCCCTCGACGGTGTCGAGGAGGTCAATATAGAAATGACAGCCGTCATGCGAAACCAGGAGAACTCCGGCCAGAAACTGGCCGAAAACATCAAGCACATCATCGCAGTCTCCAGTGGCAAGGGTGGTGTGGGCAAGAGCACGGTTTCTGTCAACCTCGCCTGCGCCCTAGCCGCCACGGGTGCGAAGGTCGGGCTGCTCGACTGCGACATCTACGGGCCGGACATCCCCATGATGATGGGGATGAAGGGCCACCCAGACCAGGGGGGCAGCCCCGACAAGCCGGCGCTCGTTCCCAAGGAGCGCTTTGGGGTCAAGACGATGTCAGTCGGATACCTACTTGAGGACGACAAGCCTGCCGTCTGGCGCGGGCCCATGGTGCACAAGCTCATTGAGCAATTTCTTACCGATGTGGAATGGGGTGAGCTTGACTACCTGCTTGTCGACATGCCTCCGGGAACTGGCGATGCTCAGCTGTCATTGGCTCAGTTGGTCCCCCTAACCGGTGCCATCATCGTTACGACGCCCCAGGCCGTGGCCACGTTTGACGTGACGAAAGCCATCACCATGTTCAAGCAGGTCAACACCGAGATACTTGGCATTGTTGAAAACATGTCGGGCTTGATGATTGAGGGCCTACTCTCTGGTGTCGACGAAGGCACGCCAGTGCGGCTCAGTCTCGGCTCCACTGAAGAACTCTCGTGTAGTGTCGATTCCGAGGGACGATTCCGGGCCGTGGCCGAGATGTTTGGCCATGGCGGCGCAAAGATGCTGGCCGAGAAGCATGGCTTCCCCATGCTCGGGAGCATCCCTCTCGATCCCGCCGTGCGCCTTGGAGGCGATGATGGAGATCCGGTCGTGGTGTCCGGTGCGGACTCCCCCCTCGGAAGGGCATTCCAAGAGGTGGCCGGGAAGGCTGCCCAGAGAATTGCGGTGCGCTCCTTTGCCTCGCTACCTGTGCTGGACTGAATCCCGACCTAGCACCAGTCCGCAATGCAGGGGTCCGCATTGCAGGGCTCAGCTTCCAAGGGCCTCGAATAATGGGTCCCAATCCCGGGTACATGGGTTCATAGCCCATGTCCGGGAGTTCACTCACCCCCAGGTTCATTGCCCCTTCCTCCTCGCCGGAGGAGCAATACTGTAGGCCCCTCGGCCCACATGGAGACGGGTTCACGCAACCCTTGCATCAAAGGTGAGCGGGATTTGGAAGCCTCAGTAGACTTGAGCTAGGCTGACGCCCGGCTTGAATCCCCCCAGCTCCCTGAAACTGCCCGACCATGACCTCACTGTCCCGCCTGCTCTTCCAAATCGCCCTACCCTGCCTGGCCGCCTCGCCATCGTTTGCAGCACTTCAAGACGAAACTGCAAAGACCGATGCAGTCCAAGGTGAGTCAACAGAGTCACCCGCCCAAGCAGTTGTCGAAGAGGAGGCCCCAGAAACCCCACCCGCCCCGCCCAAGGCCAAACCTCGTAAGCGGACTCAGGGCATGCTGCCCCTCTCGTGGTCCGACACACTCCACTGGCGATCGATTGGCCCGGCCAACATGGGAGGCCGCATAACCAGCATGGACGTGCACCCACACAACACCAGCACATACTGGATCGGCACTGCAGGCGGAGGCCTTCTAAAAACTACGAATCACGGTGTTACTTACGAACACCAATTCACCGATCAGAACACGAGCTCCATCGGTGCTGTCGCGGTCTCCCCATCTCACCCCGATCAAGTCTGGGTCGGAACAGGAGAGAACAATCCGCGCAACTCAGTCTCTTGGGGTGATGGCGTGTACAAGTCATTCGACGGCGGTGCTAGCTGGCATTCGATGGGGCTACGAGATTCATTTCAGATCAGCACCATCATCATTCACCCAACAAACCCCGACATTGTCTACGTGGGTGCGCTCGGCCGACTGTGGGGACCCAACAACGAGAGGGGTCTGTATAAGACTGTCGATGGCGGTAAGAACTGGGAACGCATGCTCTTTGTGGATGAACTCACAGGCGTCATCGACATCCGCATGAAACCTGATGATCCGCTCACCCTGCTCGTGGCCACTTACGAGCGCGAGCGAGACCTCTTTTGCACGAACGACCCTGCCAAGAAATGGGGACCAGGGAGCGGGGTCTACCGCACCACCGATGGAGGTGCCACCTTCACGAAGATTACAGAAGGGCTCCCCACGGTAACACTGGGGCGCATCGGCCTCGACTGGTACCAAGGAGATTCCAATGTTGTGTTCGCTGTCGTTGAGTCTGAACGCATTACCCAGGAACGCATCAATGCCCCCTTCATGGGCTTGCGTGGAGAAGCCGGAGCGGAGGTGGGAGCTCGCTTGACCCAGGTCACCGAAGAAGGGCCGGCCGACGAGGCTGGTTTCAAAGAGGACGATCTCCTGATCCGGTTCAACGGGGCGACCGTTCTGAGCTGGGATGAGTTGGTCGAAACCCTGCTCGATCACAAGGCAGGCGAAACGGTGGAAGTCGAAGTGATCCGTGATAACGAACCGGTCACTTTTGAATTCACCCTAGGGGAACGGCCAGAAGAGGAGGACGCCACCGATTCTCTCGGCTACCCCAAGGCCGGGCCCTACCATGGCGGCCTCGGTGGTCAACGGGAGAACATCCAAGCCAAACAGGGCGAGGATGGCTTCGAGCACGGCGGGGTCTACCGCTCGAACGATGCCGGATTGACATGGAAGCGCATCAACTCGGTCAATCCGCGCCCTATGTACTATTCGGAAATTCGCGTCGACCCCAGCAATAGCGATCACCTCTATGTGCTAGGAACTTCACTCTACCGTTCGAAGGATGGGGGCAAGACCTTCACCTCCGATGGTGCCCGTGGAGAAGTCCATGTGGACCATCACGCCATGTGGATCGATCCCGATGATGGGGAGCACATCATGCTGGGAAATGATGGCGGGCTGTACGTGACCTGGGATCGTATGGACAACTGGGACCACCACAACCACGTGGCCATCGGTCAGTTCTACAACATCACCTGTGACACCACGGCCGACTACAAGGTCTACGGGGGATTGCAAGATAACGGATCCTGGGGTGGCCCCAGCCGAAGTCCGTCCGGCTATGGAACGCTCAACACGGATTGGTTCCGAGTCGGCGGCGGCGACGGCTTCGTTTGCCGCGTGGACCCCGAAGATCCTGACCTCATTTATTACGAGAGCCAGAATGGTGGCATGGGCCGTCAGAATCTGCGCACCGGTCGGGGGGGGTCTAACCGCCCCAGCGCTCCTAAAGGATCGCGCAACCGGTTCAACTGGAACACCCCCTTCATTCTCTCGCACATCAACTCACGGATCTTTTATTGCGCAGGCAATCGAGTCTTCCGTTCGTTAGATCGCGGCAGCAAGGGCCGGTCGATTTCACCGGAGATCACCCACACCGACCGGGGCAGCGCCACGGCCCTAGCTGAATCGCCTCTCAACCCAGATGTCTTGTATGTGGGTACCGACGACGGCGCCCTTTGGACGACTCGGGACGGCGGTCGTGAGTGGATTGACCTGTTCGCTTTGAATGGAACCCCAGAGGCCGAAGTGGAGGAAGAGGAAGAAGAACCCTCTGAGGATGCAGACAAGCATATCCAGCAGGAATCCGAAGAAGCCGCCCCCAAGGCTCGCCAGGTTTCTTGGCAAGCGCATCCCATTCAACTTGAATCGGACCAGATCAGCGGGTTGTGGCTGTGCACGCTGAGCGATTCTAAGATCAAGGAAAACAAGTTCCAGTTGACCCTCGTATTGGACGCAGAGGGCCAACTCTCCGGTTCTATGGAAGCCCCCAGCGGCAGCGCTGAAATCACCTCAGCCGTTTGGGATGAAGAGGGTCAAAGTCTGACATTCCTGTTCAAGCCTCGCGATGTGGAGCTGCACTTCAATGCCAAGCTGGACAAGGGAACTCTCAAAGGGTCGTTCAGTAATGCTGCGGGCTCCTTCTCCGTGAGCTTCAAGGGTAGCCGTGAGGGTGGGACAGATACGCCTGCCCAACCGAAGGCCGAACCCAAGGCAGATCCCACGCCCACAAAGGAAACCGTGGTCGAGAAGCCGGCAGACTCCAAGGCAGACCCCAAAACTGAGCCTACTGCTGACCCGGAACCCAAGACCGAAACCGTCCCGGCTTCGGAGGAGGTGGATGAGCCCGACGAGGTGGATGAGCCAGAAGAAAAGCCCGAGCCTAAGAAGTTCATCAAGAACACCATCGATCAGCTCCTGCCTGACCGCTTCTACGTCAGCTCCATCACCCCCTCTGCTCATAAGCGAGATTGGGTCTATGTTACCTTTGACGCCCACCGCTCGGATGACACTAGGCCATACGTCTTTGTTTCCGAGGACCAGGGCAATTCGTGGGAATCGTTGCGCGGAAACCTCCCTGACACCGCAGGGTCCGTACGCGACCTCGAGGAAGACATCGAAAACCCCGACGTGCTCTACCTCGGTACGGAGCACCGTGCATATGTTTCCGTCGATCGCGGAGAGAGCTGGACCGAACTCGGCAAGAACCTACCCACCGTAGCCGTACACGACTTTGTCCAGCACCCCACCAGCGGTGAACTCATCGCCGGAACCCACGGTAGGTCCGTCTGGATTCTCGACGTATCGCCGCTGCGACAGATGACAAAGAAGACTCGTGAGAGTGATGCACATCTGTTCAAGCCAAATGATGTGACTGTTTGGCGCCGAGGTCCATCCCGCGGCTCCAGTGGGACCCGCCGCTTCGAAGGTGAGAACCCCAACTCTGAAATCGTGGTGTTCTACAGCCTCGGAAGTCGAACCAAGGATGTTTCTCTGACCGTCAATGACGCCGCAGGGAAGATCGTGCGTGAACTCGAAGCTTCAGGTGACAAAGGCTTCCATCGTGTAGACTGGAGCATGGTCGCCAAGTCCAAGGACGCACCCGCCAGCACTTCCCGTAGCCGCTTCAGGGGGCGCCGACGCAGCCGCATGGGCATCGGCACCTACACTGCGACCCTCACAGTGGGTGACACCGTCTTGACTGAGACTTTTGAAGTCCACAGTGACCCCAACCAGCCTGACAACACCTGGCTGGAGTACGAGGAATTACTGGAGACCCTTGCCCAAGGGGACGAGGAGGAGGGTGGCGACGGCCGCTAGGTGCCCTAGGCAACCTGTTTTCACTCCCTCCATTCGGCTCAGAGGCGCCTCATGGGCCCTCGTGGACACGGCACGGGTGTTTCCCGCGCCCCACGCTCGATTGGAGCGCTAATCAGGGCTCGACTCTAGCCAACCGGTACCTCCTCACGCATTCACCCAGCCCCTCTTCCCCCCAGTCAGGCGGGTCTGTTGCGAGCCGATCAAGGGGCTGAACATCCCGCCTGGGGATGCCAATTCAGCCCCAGAATATTTTCTCGGATTCCTCTTCCCTTCAGCCCCCCGATGAGTAAAAAACACCTCCGTAGGGGAGGGTCGTGCGAGCATCGGCGACCGACGGAGCCAAGTCTCCCTCCCCCTTGAGGCGCACCGGCGCCCCTTGATGGTTGACGTACTGAAGAAAACAAACTGACAGAAGACGATATAGAGGAACTGTGATGATTCAAAACAAAACTACTGCGCCCGCGCGCACCCGCCTGACTCAACTCGCCCTGCTTACCTTGGCTCTGCCCATTGTAGGCTGCGGCCGCCCCACGGATGCCGCCGGCTCGGGCAGGGCAATGATCCAAAACAAAGGATCCGACACCCTCGTCAACGTGGCCCAGGCCTGGGCTGAAGAATACAAGAATATCAACCCAGATTTGGTCGTGGCCGTCAGCGGTGGAGGCTCGGGTACAGGCATCTCTGCACTTCTGAATGGAACGGTCGACCTCGCCAACTCTAGCCGCAAGATGAAGGCCAAGGAACTTGAAGCGGCACGTGCCAATGGAGTCGAACCCAAGGAGTACATCGTGGGCTTCGATGCCCTTGCGGTATATGTGCACCTGAGCAACCCCATGGACTCGATCACGATCGGCCAGCTGGCCGACATCTACGGGGATGGCGGCCCCAGCAACACGTGGGCTGATCTGAAAGTTGAGATGGACAATTGCTCCGGTGGCGAAATCGCTCGGGTCAGTCGTCAGAACAATTCTGGCACCTACGTCTACTTCAAAGACACCGTGCTAGGGAAAGACGGTGACTACAAGCTTGGTTCGCTAGACCTGCATGGATCCAAGGATGTCGTAGATCTCGTGGCCAAGACCCCCTGCGCCATGGGCTACAGCGGACTGGCCTACGCAAACCATGAAGTCAAGATGCTAGCCATCGCACAGGACGCTAACAGCCCGAGTGTAATGCCCTCCACTGCGACGGCCATCGACAAGACCTACCCCATTGCCCGGCCCCTGTTCATGTACACCAACGGGGAGCCTACGGGTGCCGTGAAGGAATACCTAGACTGGATCCTTAGTGATGAAGGGCAGCGGATCATCCTCGCGAAAGGGTATGCTCCTGTGCGTCAGATTTCCGCTGACTGACCCCCGCATCTCTCAATCCACCCGCTGCTTGAACGGGCGGCAACCCCCCTGCCCCCAGGTGCTCCAGCACCTGGGGGAACCCAGTCCATGTCCCACTACGAAGAGCGCCTCCAGGCTGACCTGGACAGAATCCGCGCACTCCTCGCCGAGCTCGGCAAGAGTGTTGATGTCGCTATCAACCAAGCCGTCGAGGCCGTGCTCCATGCCGACCAAGACCTTGCATCAAGAGTGATCCTTGGGGACCACCCGATTAATCGTGCCACGCGCGATCTCGATCGGCGCTGCCACGCATTCGTTGCACGTCATCTTCCAAGTGCAGGACATCTACGCTTCATCTCATCAGTGATGCGAATCCTAGTCGCCGCCGAGCGGGTGGGTGACTACGCTGTCACCGTGTGCCGGGAAACGGTGCAACTCAATGCCACACCCCCCGACACAATCATCGATGACATACGAGTGGTCGGTACCCAGGTGGAAAAGGCGTTTTCACTGTCGATGGATTCGTTCATCCAAGGTGACCTCGATCTTGCGCGCGACTCTGTTCGGACCACCGGCAAGACTCGCAAGGGCTCGTCGAACGTATTCGAGGACCTCGCACAGGCAGCCGATGCAAAACAGGTATCCATCCGGGACGCCATGGCCCTTCTCGTTGTTCTCAATCGATTAGAGCGCATCGGCGATCAAGCGAAGAACATCTGTGAAGAAACCGTATTTGCCATCACTGGTGAAACGAAGCACCCCAAGGTGTACCGCGTGCTATTCGTGGACAAGGATGGCACCCGCGCGGCCAAGATGGCCGAGTGCATTGCCCGCAAGGCATTCCCGGAGAGTGGGGAGTTTGCCTGTGCAGGCATTCAACCCGCGGAGCAGATTCAGCCCGAACTGGCAAAGTTCTTAGATGACCACGGCCATAACCCCGGCAGCGAAGCCCCTCAATCCGTGGGGACTGACCTCGACCGAATCGGCGCATACCACGTTGTTGTCGATCTGGAAGGCAATCTCCATGAATCGCTGAGCGGCGTGCCTTTCCACACCGTCCTCATCCGGTGGCCCCTAGAGGAAGACCACTCTCTGGAGTCGATGTACGCAGCACTCTCAAGTCAGATTGAGGGCCTCATGCATACGCTTCGCGGCCAGAACGCCTCCTAACAGATTCCAGCCACCGACCATGGCCCAGCCTGCCCAGTCACCGCCCCCCGCCGGGGAGGGCTTCCCTCGGAAAGGGATCGATACCCGCGACTCCGCGTGGTATGTGGACAAGGTGATGCAGTGGCTGATTTTTTGCGGCGGCATCTCTGCGATCGTCTGCATCCTTGGCATCTTTGCATTCGTCACGATCCAAGGGGTCGGGTTTATCGTTGGCCCTATGGATGTGGGAGAGTTTTTCACATCTCCCGCCTGGCGCCCAACATCCAACAATCCAACCTACGGAATCCTAGCTCTCCTAGCCGGC
Source organism: uncultured Planctomycetaceae bacterium (assembly GCA_964469565.1). GTDB lineage: Bacteria > Planctomycetota > UBA1135 > UBA1135. The sequence goes on along the minus strand of CAYXZD010000014.1, from coordinate 88,582 downwards.
ACAGCGAGCGTCACAGGCCTCGCCATGCTCATTGCGATCCCCTTCTCACTCGGCACGGCGATCTATATCGCAGAGTTTGCAACCGGCAAGACCCGTGAGACCCTCAAGGTCCTTGTGGAGATGCTAGCCGCAATCCCATCGGTCGTCTGGGGATTCATCGGGCTCTCCATCATGAACCCGCTCATCATTGAGCTGTTCGACGTCCCCATCGGCCTGACCGTTCTAAACGCCGGGGTAATTCTTGGCCTGATGGCAGCACCGATCATGACCACCATTGCCGAGGACGCCCTCAAGGCAGTGCCCGCCGGTTATCGTGAAGCCGCTGAAGCGCTAGGGGCAACACGCTGGCAAGTGGTCTTCAAAGTCGTGCTCCCCGCCGCGCGCCACGGTCTCGTGGCTGCGGTTCTGCTCGGCGTGGGTCGCGGCTTCGGTGAGACCATGGCAGTCCTCATGGCTAGCGGGCACTCAATCAATCTGCCCGATGGTGTCTTTGACTCGGTCCGAGCACTGACAGCAACCATCGCCGCAGAGCTGGGGGAAACCGCCCATGGGTCCCCCCACTACCAAGCATTGTTCACTCTTGGGATTCTGCTGTTCGCAGTGACCTTTGTGGTCAATCTGACTGCCGACCTCATCGTCTCGGGGATCCGTAAGAAGTCCTAAACAATGTTCGAAGCCAGCACACAGAACCACAAGGATGCCAAGACCCAGGGCCTGTTCCGATTGCTGTTCGGGTCCATGACGGTGTTGCTGGTCTTGCCTGTTGCCATCATCTTTAGCGTCTTGGTTTACAAAGGCGCACCGATCCTGTCTTGGGAGTTCTTATTCAGCGATCCGATCAATGGCATGACGGCCGGGGGGATCCTCCCTGCACTGGTCGGTACCGTCTGGTTGGTCGTGGTGGCGCTACTCGCATCGGTTCCCGTGGGTGTAGCTGCGGCCATTTATCTTTCGGAGTACGCTCCTGACAACTGGCTGACCCGCATTATCAATCTTGCCATCATCAATCTCGCGGGGGTGCCGTCCATCGTGCACGCCCTCTTCGGCGTTGGCGCATTCGTCATTTTCTTTGGGTACGGAACGAGCATCCTGGCAGCGAGCCTCACCCTAGCCGTTATGACCCTTCCCGTGGTGATCGTGGCCACCCGTGAGTCCCTTCAGGCCGTGCCGCATGCTTTCCGCGAAGCATGCTGGAACATGGGTGCGACCCGGTGGCAGACCATCCGCCGCATCGTCCTTCCCAATTCCATCTCGGGAATCCTGACTGGAGTCATCCTTGAGGTCTCTCGTACTGCCGGTGAGACGGCCCCCATCATGTTCACAGGGGCTGCCTTTTTCCTGCCGTTCTTGCCCCAGAGCGTTTACGACCAGACCATGGCACTGTCACTCCACCTGTACGTTGTCGCCACGCAAGTTCCCGACGTACCCGAGCACCTCCCGTACGGAGTCGCACTTGTGCTCGTAGGGATGGTCCTCGCCATGAATGCTGCTTCCATCGCGTTCCGCGCCCGGCTACGGGGGAACAAGAAATGGTAGATTCATCCACGCCTGGCTCAGCTGCAACCGCCCTTGAGTTGCGCAACGTGTGTATCGACTACAATGGCGAAAGTGCCCTGAGAGACGTGTCGTTCTCGATCAAGGAACACGAGATCTTCGGAATCATCGGCCCTGCGGGTAGCGGAAAAACATCGTTTCTACGGGCTCTCAACCGGATGGACGAAGAAACGGCTGGCATGAACGTGCAGGGCGAGGTGTTCATCGGCGGCAAGAGCGTTCGTGAATGGCAGAACGTCTACTCATTGCGCCGCCGAATTGGAGTGGTCTTCCCCCTACCCGTGGGCCTGCCCCTCTCAATCTATGACAACGTGGCGCTAGCTCCACGCCTCAACGGGATCCGCTCAAAGGCCGAACTCAACGCTCTTGTTGAGGAGTGCCTCACCCGGGCCGCCCTGTGGGATGAAGTCAAGGATCGGCTCGATTCACTGGGTAGCCTACTCTCAGGAGGACAGCAGCAACGACTCACCATTGCCCGCGCTCTCTCCCAGCGCCCTTCACTCTTGCTGCTTGATGAATTCTCTATCGCAGTAGATCCGGTCACGACCATGCGCATCGAGGATGTGCTGAAGGAGCTTCGGGAGGAGATGACCATCGTCCTCGTAACCAACCTGGTCCAACAGGCCCGGCGACTCGCCGACCGCACTGCCTTTTTCCTTGGAGGAGAATTCGTCGAAATGGGCGTCACCGAAGACCTGTTCACGAAACCGACCAAAGACGAACGCACGAAGGATTACTTGGAGGGTCGCTTTGGCTAGCACATCAACACTCCCCACGGCCATCGAAGTCGAAAACTTCAATCTTTGGTATGGAGATTTCCAAGCCCTGTTCGACGTGGACCTTTCCATCAAGCAAGGCATTGTCACCTCAATGATCGGCCCTTCAGGCTGTGGCAAGTCGACTCTTCTGCGTAGCGTCAACCGGATCAATGAGCGGCTGGGGTATGTGAAGACTACCGGTGTGATTCGCGTACTGGATCATGATGTGATGGCAGCGGATGTCGAGGTGCTGCAAGTGCGCCGCCAGGTCGGCATGGTGTTTCAGCGACCCAATCCCCTGCCACTTTCGATTAGAGACAACGTCCTGTTTGGCAAGCGCCTTGACGGCACCAAGGCATCACCTTCAGAGGAGGAGGCTACACTTGAATCTGCTCTCCGTCAGGTCTTGCTCTGGGACACCGTGAAGGATCGCCTCAAACACAAGGCCACGAGCCTATCCCTTGAGGAACAGCAAAAACTCTGCATCGCGCGTCTGCTACCCACCAAGCCACAGGTCTTGCTCATGGATGAGCCCTGCTCAGCACTTGACCCCAAAGCAACGGCTGCCATCGAGGAGTTGATCTGGGAGTTGCGCGGGGAGTACTCGGTGCTGATTGTGACCCACAACATGGCCCAAGCGCGGCGTGCGAGCGATGAATGCGTATTCATGCTGATGGGAGAGGTTCTCGAACACGAGCGGACCGATCGGATGTTCGTCTCTCCAAAACACCAGAAAACCGCCGATTACATCGAAGGTCGATATGGTTGAACCCCATGGCACGAGCGGCCAATCAGGGGGCCATCTAGGCTCACGCAAGGGTTCGGTTGTCTGGCGAGTCCATCGCCCTACAATATGCGAACGCCGCCCGAACCCGCGGCCCCCATTCCATGGCCCGTATCCTCGTCATCAATCCAAGTGAAGGTTCTAGTGTCCCGTTTCTACGTGGGATTCTGACGCGTTCGCTTCAAAAATCAGGTTTGGGGTTTGAGGATGCCTACCGATTGGCCTCGGAGGTCCGTGATGAACTCTCTGAGGCTCAAGAAGAGTCCGTTGAGATTTCGTGTGAAGGCCTACGGGAGATCGTCAGCCGACACCTGCTCAGCATTGCTCCTGATGCACTCACGCGCTACCAAGCTCCACCTCCCCCAAAGGAAATCATGGTGGAGTATCCCGATGGGCACACCCAGCCATACTCCCGTGGGCGCTATGCATTGAGCTTGCGTGCCTCGGGCCTTTCGGGAGAGGAAGCCAGCCGCATTGCCACCCTCGCATACGATTCCCTTCGCCTGCGGCGCGTTACCTCAATCGATCGAGTGTCCCTTCGGCGCCTTACCCATGGCCTGCTCCGCAAGAAATTTGACGAGGAGGCTGCCCATCGATACCTCGTTTGGCGCGAGTTCCAATCCAGTGGACGCTCCCTACTGATCATGATCGGCGGCGTGGCCGGAAGTGGGAAGAGTACGGTCTCCTCACGTGTGGCGCACCTGCTCGAGATCATCCGCACCCAGTCCACTGATATGCTGCGGGAAGTGATGCGCATGACCATGCCGGAGGGGCTGCTTCCAATCTTGCACCGCTCCAGCTTCCGCGCAGGGGAAGCCCTGCACCGGGGCCAAGACAATTCAGAGCCTCTCACCAGTGAACAGCTGGCCGAGGGCTACTTACACCAAATGGAGTTGGTATCCGTTGCATGCAAGGCAGCCGTTCAGCGTGCCGCAGGCGAACATGTCTCGCTCATCCTTGAGGGGGTGCACATTCACCCCTCGCTGGTTGAACGGGTACAGGAAAGCACAGATGCAGTCGTCGTCCCCATCATGCTGGCATCCCTCAAGCCGGCGCACTTGCGCAAACAGATCGAACGCCGGGGCTACGATGCTCCCATGCGCAAGGCTGGCCGCTATCTCTCCAAGTTCGACTCGCTATGGCAATTGCAGTCGTTTCTGCTAGACGAAGCGGATCATGCCAATCTGGCCATCGTCTCCAACGAAGACCTCGACGACACTGTGCAACAGGTCATCCTGCTGATTCTTGAGGAGCTCGGTCAACACTTCGAAGGCTCCCCGGAACGCATGCTCACTCCCTCCCCATGAGCACCCAACACAAGGCGATTCTCATAATCCTCGATGGACTCGGCGATCGTCCCATTCCCGAATTGGACGGAGCCACGCCCCTGGAGGCCGCCCACACACCCAACTTCGATGAACTCGCGGGCCGGTCCATGTGCGGCCTCGTTGATCCAATCTCCCCGGGTCTGCCAGTTGAAACTACAGTTGGAACTGGCATTTTGATGGGGCTCGCTCCGAAGGCAGCTCGCAGCCTGTACCGGGGAATGATCGAGGCGGCCGGAGTCGGGCTAGACTTGCAGCCCTCTGATGTGGCCTTGCGTTGCAACTTTGCGACTGTGCAAGACCGAGCGGATGGCAAGCTGGAAATCCTCGACCGTCGGGCTGGGCGCATCGACTCAGGCCGGGAGGGATTGGCCGAAGCCCTAAATCGAATTGAGTTACCCACTGGCTGGAGTGCCCGATTCAAGCCTGCCACGCAACACCGGGCAGTGCTCGTCCTCTCTGGGCCTGGCCTAGCCGCATCCATTACCGATACCGACCCAGGTTACTGGGAGCCTGGCTGTCAGGTGCAGCCGTGTCGGTCCATCAAGGCCGACCATCCCGGTGGACGGCAGACAGCACGGATCCTCAGTGAGTATCTTGCCCAGGCTCATGAGCTCCTCGAAACGCATCCTGTCAACCAAGATCGTGCGCGACAGGGTCTCCCAATCGCCAATGCCATCCTGACTCGAGGAGCAGGGAAGGTGAGTCAAGTACCCAATCTACTCCATGACCTAGAGATACGAGCCAGTGTAGTTGCCGCTGAATGCACCGTGCGGGGGCTCGCTCGTCTCTTTCGGTTTCCACTTCACACAGACCCTTCATTTACAGGCCTAGCGGACACCAACCTCGAGGGGAAGATTGCCGCCACTGTGGACGCCCTCGATGCAAGCGACCTTGTGTTCTTGCACATCAAAGCACCCGATATCTGCGCCCACGATCACCAGCCCAAGCTCAAGAGAGATTTTTTGGAGCGAGTTGACGGCGCCCTCCGGCCCCTCCTAGACTTGGATGCCGTTCTTGCAGTCACCGCCGACCATTCGACGGATTGTTTTTCGGGACGCCACACAGGGGATCCAGTGCCAGCTCTCCTTCATTCCCCCAGCGGCCGCCGCGACCTGTGCGATTCCTACGGTGAGCGTAGCTGTATGCAAGGCGGCCTCGGACGACTCACTTCTCGCGGTTTCTTGACAAGCGTTTTGGACGCGATGAATGGCCCACTCGATTCACAGTCGTGGACACGCAAGGCCCTGCGCTAGCCCCTGCTCTCAATGAACAAAGCTGACGTCGAGAGCATCTATCCACTCTCCCCGCTGCAGCAGGGGCTCTTATTTCACAGCTTGTCCGAGCCTGACTCGGGCATGTATTTCAATCAAACAGCAATGCCTCTGTCGGGCAAGTTGAATGCAGGGGCCTTTTGTAGCGCATGGCAGCAAGCCGTAGATAGGCATCCAATTCTGCGCACGTTTTTTGTATGGGAAGGGGTCCCCAGCCCTGTTCAGGTCGTTCGCAAACAAGCGCAGATGCCTCTCGAGTTTTTGGATTGGCGAGACCAGGATGCGGCTGCTCAAGAGCAAAGCCTGACAAGTCTGCGGCGTGAAGATTTGAGGCGCGGGTTCGTGCTCTCCCAAGCGCCCCTCATGCGGGCCAGCATGATTCAGCTAGCCGAGCAGGAATACTGCTTCTTTTGGAGCTTCCACCACATTCTGATGGATGGTTGGAGCATGTTCGAGGTGCTCGCCCAAGTCTTCAAAGCCTACGATGCTCAGTGTGCTGGAGATTCCTATACCCCAAGAGAATCCCGGCCCTATCGCGACCACATCGTCTGGCTCAATCAGCAAAGTGTTCCGGCAGCGAAGTCGTTTTGGTCCAAGAACTTATCAGGTTTTAGTGCTCCCACCCCACTCCTCGATGATCCGGCCACGGCCCGGATTGAGCACGGCCAAGATGGCTTTGCCGCCGAAATCGTTCACTTGGACGAGGACACGTCAAGCGCTCTTCAGTCCTTCGCCAGCACGCACCACATCACCCTCAACACGCTCCTCCAAGGCGCCTGGGCTCTGCTCCTCAGCCGCTACAGCGGAGAAGACGATGTCCTCTTCGGAGCTGTGGTCTCTGGTCGCCCGCCCACCCTTGAAGGGGTGGAATCGATGGTGGGACTCTTCATCAATACGCTTCCCGTGCGGGTACAGACCCCCGGAGCAGAACCCGTTCTGGACTGGCTGAAGCGGGTACAAGCCGAGCAAGCTGAGTTGCGCGAATTCGAATACAGCCCTCTCATCGACATTCAGGGTTGGAGCGACGTTCCCAGAGAATCCGCCCTCTTCGAGAGCATTTTCTTGTTTGAGAATTACAAGAAGGACGCACCGATTGAGGAGTTGTGCAAGGGGTTACGCATTGGTGACGTGCAGTGGTTTGAGCGGCACAACTTTCCCCTGGCTGCGTTGGCCATCCCCGGAGAGAACTTCATGCTGCGCCTGATCTACCAGACGGATCGCTACGCTCAAGCTACCATTCAACGAATGCTGGGGCATTGGCGAACTCTGCTGGAAGGCATCGTCGCGGATGCGGAACAGGCGATTTCTAGCGTCCCCATGCTCACTGCACGGGAACGGCAACAGTTGATCATCGATTGGAATCAGACTCGGACGGAGTACCCGCGTGAGGCTTGCATTCACCACCTCTTCGAAGAGCGGGCTGAGCACACCCCCGATGCACCTGCCGTTCTGTGGCGGGACGAGGTTGTTTCATATTCCGAACTGAACACACGCGCCAATCGGCTCGCCTGGCACCTCAAACGGCTAGGAGTGGGCCCGGAAGTGATCGTGGGCCTGTGCCTCAACCGAACGCCGGACATGATCGTGAGCTTATTGGCCACGTTGAAGGCAGGCGGGGCATACATGTCACTCGATCCGAGTTACCCGGCCCCTCGCCTTCAGCACATGCTGCAAGACTCACGGGCCAGCGTTCTATTGACCACCCGCCAACTCAGCGACGGTTTGCCCGACCGGGAGGCCCTAACTGTTTGCCTGGATGAAGATGTCGAGTCCATCGCTGCGGAGCGGGAAGCCAATCCACCACACGATCTGCAGCGCGCGGAACAATTGGCCTACGTCATCTATACCTCAGGATCGACCGGGCTTCCCAAGGGTACGTTGATTCCACACCGTGCAGTTGTGCGGCTCGTGCGAAACACCGACTTTGCCCACTTCGGCCCGGACGAAGTCATGTTGCAATTCGCGACGGTCTCCTTCGATGCCTCGACTTTGGAGTTGTGGGGCAGTCTGCTGAACGGAGCTCAGCTCGTGTTGTTTCCGTCCCTGCGCGCCTCAATTGAAGAGCTGGGAGACGTCATCGCGCGCCATGAGGTCACCACCCTTTGGCTGACGGCTGGGCTCTTTCACTCGATGATCGATGAGGCTCCCGAACAATTGCGCGGTCTTCGGCAGCTGATTGCCGGAGGAGATGTGCTCTCGGTCAGCCACGTGAAGCAAGCTCTAACCGAACTGGAGGGCTGCACCGTAATCAATGGCTATGGCCCCACAGAAAACACCACCTTCACATGCTGCCACCCGATGACAGATCCCGGTGGCCTCGGGAAGACCATCCCCATTGGGCGGCCGATCGCCAACACAACGGTTTACATTCTCGACGAATTCATGCAGCCCGTGCCCATCGGGGTTGAGGGGGATTTGTATACGGGCGGGGATGGACTTGCCAGGGAGTACTTGCGCCAACCAGAACTCACCCAAGCACGATTTGTTTCAGACCCCTTTCAGCCCGAGGGGAGCGCTCGCCTTTATCAAACCGGAGACCGCGCTCGCTACCTGGATAACGGCACGATTGAGTTCTTCGGACGCCGAGACTCTCAAGTCAAGCTGCGAGGCTATCGCATTGAACTGGCAGAGATCGAAACTGTCCTGTGCCGCGAACCATCCGTCAGGGAGGCCATCGTCACAGCGAGAGAAGACACTCCGGGCGATCAGCGCCTGGTGGCCTATGTCGTGGGACACGATCTGGAAACGGATGCTCTCCGCGAGTCCTTACGCTCTCAACTACCCGATTACATGGTGCCCTCCTATTTCGTGGCCATGGATTCCCTGCCGCTCACGTCCAACGGCAAGGTAGATCGAAGCGCCCTTCCCGCCCCGGAGAGTTCAAGCACAGAGAGCACGGCTCACTATGCACCGCCGCGAGGAGAGCTTGAGGAGTCCCTTGCAGCCATCTGGCAGGATGTGCTCAAAGTTGACCGCGTGGGAGTGAGCGACAACTTCTTCGATCTAGGGGGCCATTCCCTGTCCTTGATCCGCGTGCACGCAGCCGTTCAAAAACACCTTGGCCGCAAGATTCCCATGGTGGAGATGTTCCAGTTTCCCACGGTGAGTTCCCTGGCAGCCCACCTGGGCGCGGCGGACCCTTCGCAGGAAAGCAAGCGGCCCACGGGTCCCACCGCAGGCGATCTGCAAGCCGGCAAGAGCCGTCTTGCGAGACTCAAGAATCGTCGGCGACGCTAGGACCCGAGCCATTCTCCAAGGCATCGTCGTCGTAGAACGCAATGCCATGGCCTTCTCCTGCACGCGCTTTTGCGATCCAGACGACCTGGCCCACATGCCATGAAAAATGTTCGACCACATGGTAGAGCGCCTCGAGACATGAGACCTCAAAGCCCTGAATAACGAGCCTGCGCTGAAGCCCCATCTCGTCTAGGTCTGCGATCTGCGCGGCGGCTTCCCGCGCCGTAGATTCCAATGCTGCGAACAGATCCTCGCGTTCTCCAGGCCGTTCCTCAGAACCATCGTTGGAGAATTCACGACTGCGCTGACGGGTATCGTCCTGACTGCCCACCCCAGCGAGCACCCACTGTCGAATGTTACCCTCGAGGTGTTGCAGGATCGTGCCAACACTGATGGATCCTTTGTGAGGACGTCGCCAGAGGAAGCCCATGGGCAGCACATCCAAGGCCGTTTTCAGTCGCTGTAGATAAACCTCGCCTAGGTACGCTTGGGTCTGCTCAACGAATATCCGGCCACAAGTTCGCTCATCCATTATGTTTCTAGGGTTCTTCCCACTCTAGTTTCCGACCAACCCAGCGCCAATGGGCCAACTGCGTGACGCGGCGAGCCCTCTGTTCTACAGTCGAAAGAACCCGTCGGATTCCATCGTGCAGAGTCAAACGCAGGGGCGTCGAGCGCAAGGCACGCTCGGAAGGCTCGTAGCCAAGCGCCTCCATGATGTCTGCGAGCATGAACTCCATGAGTTGAGCATCACGCCTGGAAAGTTCATCACGCCATCCCCCACGTGCCGTTTTGCGCACAAAATCAGCTGGCAGGGATCGATTGGGTCGCAACTTTTCCTTGGTGCTGCCGGCCACCGCTTGCTCACACCATTCATGGCTCACTTCGAGGCCCAGCCAATCCATGATCCGTGCCAGTTCCACGGGTCCATTCGAACGCAGATCCTCGTAGCGCACCTCGTGATAGTTGGGCGTCAACTCTCCGATTGCGCGCGCAGCCTCAATATCCGCACGCCAGTAACGTGCGCCATCGATTGGGTGAGTGGGGAATTGCCAAGAGGCCCACGATTGCGCGGCACTCCTATGGGAGCAAAAGGTACTGCGAGGGTCCCGGACGATGTGGAGGAAGTGTGCATCGGGCAATACGTCCAGAATGAACTGAGCCTGCTTAGCGTTCTCTGGAGTCTTGTCCACCACCACTTGAGTATCCTCACGCAATGCACCCACTCGATCCATGATGCCGGCTGCCACCTTCCCGAGGAGCTGATTGAGATCCCCAAGCGGAACAGCATCCGCAAGCTTCAGATAGTTGTCTTCAGACTCATCGGTAGACCCACCTGGATTCACAATGAAGTTGCGCTCAGCTTTGTTCGCATGCCACCGCTGCATGGACTCTAAGTACGCAAAAATCATGGCATGCTGAAACGTAGAGATCTGACTATGCTGAGAAAGCATAAACGTGGTCCATGTGGAACCGCTGCGCGGGCAACCCACGATAAAGACTCGCTTCATCGGCCCACTCCCTCTAGGCCCTGCGCTACCGCTTGAAAGACCGCCGGAAGCTGAGTGCGCATGAAAAAGTGCTCTCCTTCATACCAGTTCACGTTCGCCTGACGGGCTCCCAACTCGCTCCATCCCTCCAGGTCGGCGGCTGAGATGTTGGAATCGCCAGTGCCGGCGAGGACGCTGACAGCACAGTCGAGCCGCGCGCCTGGTGTGAACTGATAGGTGTCGCAAATGGCCATGTCGGCTCGTAGTGGAGGCAGGAGCAGAGCCATTAGATCTGGCTCGGCAGCCACCTCGGGCGGTACAGCCTCGTAGCGCCGACCCACTTCAGCCAAGAACTCACTCTCGGGCAGCGAGTGCAAGGAGGGCCCTTTGGGCGGAACCTGCGGTGCACGCATTGCGGCGGCAAACAGATGAACTGGCCCCTGCCCATACTGCTCACTCATGCAACGCGCCGTTTCAAAAGCCACGAGTGCACCCATGCTGTAGCCGAACAATGCAAAGGGACCACGCAGGTCCGCTCGGAGTTCTTGAGCGAGGGCAGCCGCTGCCTCCTTGGCGCTTTCAAAGGGCGGCTCCATGAGTCGCTCCTCATGCCCCGGCAGTTGTATCGCACTCACCTCGATGTCATCTGCGAGTCCCTCGGCCCAAGGTCTGTAGATCGACGCCCCGCCACCGGCATAGGGCAGGCAATACAGCTGCACGCGTGCGTGTGGGCTAGGCTGGATTCGCTTGAGCCACTTGGATTTGTCGTTGGGATTGGGCATGGATGGCTAGTGCACAGAGCCCGCCGGGGCTGACGAACCCGGAGCACAGTAGTGCCGAGCCCAGTTTCTGACGCACTCTACCAGCCTATCTTGGCTCCAGAGCAGGGTGAAGACATGATTAGCGCCGACGATTAGCTCCGTTTCGGCACCGGCTCGCTCACAGGACTCGACTGCCCTCCCGCCGAAGACAAGGTTGAAGTAATCCAAGCCCTCGTCACCCTCGGAATAGATGTGCACGAGGCGGACGCCACGCCGGGTCAAAGCCTGCAGGCGCTCGACGGGACTGACAATCCCGGCTTTAGGAGTGCCGTGATGTGCCAAATCGGACCCTTCGGAACGTGGAGAGGACTTGCTGAAAGACAGAGCGGCGGCAAGGGGGGTCCGAATCATGGCCTTGAGAACCGCCCCCCAGGCCACCTTCCCAGTCAGTGCCTTGCGCCAGTTCTTTTTGCGGAAGGAACTTCGCAGTGCAATGCGCCATGAATGACGGGTCATGGTCTTCGCCCGCAAGCCCTCCCCCATAGCAGCATCCTCGCCGTGTAAGTGGGATTGAGCATTGATCAGAACGGCCCCTACCACGCGATCATCCTCTTGGGCAGTGAGAAGTGAAACCGTCGCTCCTGAACACAGTCCAATCAGGACAAAGCGCTGCGCACCCCGCTCCCGCGACAGGTGATCCATGGCCATGCGGGTCTCCTCGATAATGCTCGCCCCCACAGGCGTGTCGTCGTCCCGGGCACCACTATCGCCCAAGCCCGACCAGTCGAAACGCAGGGATGGAATCCCCATTTCAGCCAAGGACCGCGCCATGCGCACATAGAGCCGACTCGGCCCCACGCGATGAGTCAGGCCGGCGTTCAGAAAGACGAATGTCGGTGGGTCTTCAACCTCCGCTGCCCCTGAATACTGAGGACAGGTCGAATCAGGGTCGCACGTTACACCCACTAGCCCGCCACCGGCCGCAATGCGCAAGGCGTTTTCGATCACGCCGAACCACCCTTCATTCCGCCAAGGACCCGCCGAACCCAGCCCTTTCTCTTGGGAGCAGGTGGATTCCTAATGCGCTCCTCCACCAAGGACGCAAGTTGGCGCAGTGTCGGTAGGACGAGATCACCTGGATCGAGCTCGACACCGATCTGTTTTTTTACCTCGGCGAGCACGGGCATGAGTAGAAGGGAGTGTCCCCCGAGATCAAAGAAGTTATCCCTGAGACCGATGGGCTCGATCTCAAGCACTTCCGACCATATCGCGGCGAGTTGATCCTCAATCTCAGTCATAGCCTCGTTGCTCTGCTGGGCAGATTCACTGGCAGTGGATCCAGGATCAGGGAGGGCCGATCGGTCCACTTTGCCGTGGGCGGTGAGAGGCAATACAGCAATCTCCGCAAAGACCGAGGGCACCATGTAGCTCGGTAACTGGCTTGCCAACAAGTCTTTGAGTCCATGCGTATCTCCAACCACATAGGCCACAAGGCGCGGACGCCCCGGCGTATCCTCGCGGAGAGCGACCGCCGCATCGTTCACGCTTTCGCAGCGTCGCAGAGCGTTTTCGATCTCTTCGAGCTCGATCCGATAACCCCTAAACTTCACTTGCTGATCCACACGCCCGGCGTATTCGAGATTGCCGTCGCTGCGATAACGGGCAAGGTCACCACTTCGGTACATGCGAGCTTGCGGATCGTCTATGAAGGGATCAGCCACAAATCGCTCTGCAGTCTGTCTCTCTTGACCCAGGTACCCGATGGCCAGCCCGTCTCCGGCAAGGAACAACTCACCCGTCACGCCCTCGGGCACGGGTTGCCCCCTTGGATCGAGCACGTAGGCCCGAGTGTTACGAATCGGCTTGCCAATAGGCAGGTCCACAGCCTCCAGATCCGCCCGAGTAACCTCATAGCTTGTCGCCACGACCGTTGCCTCGGTCGGACCGTAAGTGTTGAGAATGCGGGGACCATCAAGAACGGCCTTGTACCACTCAGCAAGGTGTTCGATGCGAGCACGTTCCCCACCAAGAATGACCAGGCGCACTGAATTGGGGAGTTGGACTTGGGATTCGGCAAGGCCTTGAGCGATGACGTGCCAATAGGCCGTGGGGAAGTCAATCAAGGTGATCCCCCACTCTTCACAGGTGCCTAGAAAACTCTCGACCGAACCGAGCATGGAGTCATTGCGCAGAACGAGGGTCGCCCCGCTAAGCAGAGTTGGGAATATTTCTTCCACCGCCGTATCAAAGCACACCGACGCGAATTGCAAGACTCGGTCCGCTGGGGTGAGCTCGAACTCATCCATGCAGTGCATGACAAAGTTCGCCATGGCGGCTCGACTGATCTGGACTCCTTTGGGTGCGCCCGTTGAGCCGGATGTGTAGATCACATAGGCACTCTCTTGTGGAGCATCCAAACACTCAGGTCGCTCACGGCTTGCAGATTGGAAAGCATCACTCCCGAGAACCAGGCGCCCTGGAGCACCCTCTTCAATCGGCCAGTGACCTTCCACCGAATCCCCTACGATGAGTAGTGCAAGCCCTGCTTCCCGAGCGATTTCCGAAAGGCGTCCACTCGGATGAGAGGGGTCAAGTGGCACGTAGGCGCAACCCACCTTTAGACATCCGAGCAGCGCAGACACCATTCCCAGTTCTCGCTCAACGCACAAGCCCACTCTATGAGAGGAGCCTATCCCCTCCCCAATAAGGGCCTGTGCCACCTGGTTGGCCTGTGCATCGAGCTCGGCGTAGCTCCAAGACTGGCTTCCACTGACGACCGCTATTGAATCGGGGTGAGCATCCACTTGACGTTCAAACCCCTCTACCACAGACGGGGTCGCCGACTCCACGGGTAGCGGATTCCAGTCCCTTAGGACCTGCTGGCGCTTAGCGTCATCCAACAGGGGAAGGTCACGCAGGCGAGCGTTCTCTCCTACCCCCATGGCTACTAGCAGGGACCGTAGGCAGGCGAGCATGCGCTCGACATCCGGTGCACTGTAGCGGTTCAAATCATATGAAATGCCCAGGACGAGCTCATCTGCCGGAATGACCACCACGGCAGCAGGCGAACCAGGGGAACCGTGATGGCCCCTGACCTCTTCAACGGTGAGCTCATCATTCCAGCGTGTACTGGTTAGGTCGCCGGTCCAGTTTTGAAAAACGACAACCGTTTCAAACATAGTCTTGCCTGCGGGGATTCGACTCCAGCCTTTCACCTCGGCCAACCCCACGTGCTCAAACGCACGCTGCTCTACTTGTGATTTCTGAAACTCGCGCAACCACTGGGTCAGGCTCTGGTCTGGCAACACCTTGACCCTCGTAGGAAGCAGATTGACGAACAGCCCAACTATAGACTCAACCCCCTCAATCGGCACGGACCGTCCTGAAACAACGGATCCAAAAACGGCATCTGTCTGCCCGCTGTAGGAAGTCAACATCAGTGCCCACGCACCTTGCACGAGGGTGTTCATTGTGACTTCGTGCTGCTTCCCGAATTCCTTGAGCCGCTGTGTTTCATCTCGTGAGAGGGTCAAGACCTGACCATCAAATTGGTCCACCGGCACATGCAAGTCACTGGGGTTTTGATCCACGCTCAGATGATGTGCCCCCTCAAAGCCATCCAAGACTCCTCGCCAGTAGGCCTTGGCCACTTCAGGATCTTGTGTCTGCACCCAAGTGATGTAGTCCCGGTAGGGTCGGTGATGAGCTAACTGCAGAGGCTCTCCAGTAAAGGAGCAAAGGTAGCGTTGTTGCACCTCAGCCTGCACAAGGGCTGCGGACCAGCCCTCCATCAATACATGATGGAAGCTCCACAAGAGTCGATAGACACCTGGGCCCACATGAAACAAGTCCAAGCGCATGAGGGGGGGACACTCGAAGTCAAAACCCTTCACCCGATCTTCATCTCGAATGACATCCAGTCTGTGCTCTAGCTCGTCAGCAGCAACACCCGTCCAGTCATGGGTTGTAATCGAAATGGGCACACTGGCATGAACGATCTGGAGAGGAGTCTTAACCTCATCCCAGTGAAACGACGTCCTCAGAATAGCGTGACGATCAAGCGTCTCCTGCCAGGCCCGTTCCAAGGCTTCGTGATCCACACGACCACGCATGACGTAGTCAAGTTGGATCATGTACATCCCAGAGTTCCCAGTCGTCACGCTGTCATACAGCAGGCCATGCTGCATGGCTGACAGTTCGTAAATGTCTTGAACGTTTTCCATGGTGTGGACTTACGGTCGCTGGCCTACCAAAAAGTGTCTGTCCCTAAGAACTCAGCCAAACGTTGATTGTGAGGCTCGAAGTACTCCTCCAACTGAGCTCGCACGTGCTTGGGCATGGGATCATACGGGGCCGTGTTGATCTTGCGAAATTTACTCGGTGCGTGGTAGGGCAGATCAAGGGCAGAGAACGCTTCGCGTAGGACTGTCTCTGGATCGTGGTAGAGATCTTCAGTTCGAAGCACCAAGATCTGCTCGCGAGGAAACGACTCCATCCAAGGACCCAATTGATCCACATAAACCCCGCGTGCCTTATACGAGTAGTTCATGAATGCAAACCCCGGACCGGCTTGAAGCCCCTGCTGGCTCTGGCGTTCCTCCTCAATGCGCGACTCTTCCGCTTCAATGGCTGCCTCGAATGACAATGCCTCCAGTCCCGCACGACGATTGTGGTTGTAGAACGAATAGGCCCGATCAATCGGGTTACGCAAGATGGCAATCAAACGTACCTGGGGCACCAGCTCTTTGATCCGTGCAGGGCACTCGGGCCTGTACAGGTAATCGGGGGTAGCCTCGCCCGTCAGGCAGAGTCGTCCACCCAGTCGAGCTCTCCACCGTTCGAGGATGGTTGGGAAGAACGAGCGGTACCAATACTGCCCGCGACCATGAAACGCATTGAAGTAGTAGATCTCCTTCTTCAGGGCCGGACTAATCCCCGGGTGCTGAGTCATGTAATCGTAGAGAGCCGTTGTTCCGCATTTCTTGGCGCCGATCACGATGAAGTCGGGCCGCACCCGCAGGGGACTCGAAAGGAATCGTAGCCCGTGCCGCAGCTTGAATGCCGCAGATCCCTTGGGGTTGATGTGTGAAGTCAGCATATAGCGCGCTCCCTCCACAAACTCTTTCGTTCCGGACGGGCCTCGGATTTCGAGCCACACGGACCCGGTGGACTCCTCGGGCACGAGACACAGTTTCATGTTGGGGCTGCTGACCGCCCAAGCAGCACAAAACACATCCAGTTTCTGATTCCACTCAGAGTTGTCTGGGTAGCGCAGGGCATAGCCATCCTCCAACTCTCGCGTTTCAGCACAACCCGTCAGCACCGCCGCGGTGTTCTTCTGGCGCAATTGCAGATTGGGAAGTCCAGCAGGCCTGTCGTCCGACTTCAATTCAGTCACGAGCCGCCTCCTCAGTTACCGTAATCTGAGTGACCTTTCCGTCATTGAGAGTCAAACAACGATCGCAGTACTGCAAGTAGCGGTCATCGTGAGTAATCACAAAGATGGTCTTACCGCGCGCTTTGAGATCGGGAAGGACTTGGGTGTAAAAGACATTGCGGAAGACGGGATCCTGATCCGCCGCCCACTCATCGAACACATAGAACGGGCGATCTTCTAGGTATGCACTGAGCAGAGCAAGCCTTCGACGCTGCCCCTGCGATAGGTTGAGGGTGGACAAGCGCCCATCAGTGACTTGCACCTTTTCGGAAAGTTGCAGCTCTTCAAGATAGACAGCGGCCTTGGCATCCAACCCTTCGTCCCCGACACCTAAGAGGTCGGGGAACAAATGGAAGTCAAAGAAAACGACCGAGAACAACTCCCGGAAGGCGTCCTTGTCCGTTTCCGTAATGGGCTTGCCATCAAGGCGCAGTTCGCCCGACTCTAGTGGGTATAGGCTGGTGAGAACCTTCGCCAGAGTTGTTTTGCCACTCCCGTTCCCGCCGATCACAAAGAGAATCTCACCTGGTTGAAAGGTGAGGTTGACTGGCCCCACCGTGAACACTCGATCATCATCCCCACGGGTGAAGCTAAACTTGCCTTCGACCAGCTCAAGGGTTTTCCACTCTGGCAGGGAAGGAGGCGCGGTGCTCTTCACAGAGCGTCCCTGTTCGGCGAGGCCGATGTCTTCGATTTTCTGCAGCGCCACCATCGCGTTCCCCAGTTCTGGCACGACGGCCATGAGGGTCCCCATGGGGCGGTAGAGGTAGATCGACATCACGATGTATCCGGTCAAGCCAGCCACGGCTGTGTTGGACACATTCGGCACAACAAAAATCAGTGCCCCTAGCACCACGAAAAACACCAGGCGGGTTGAGCTCTCGGCCCCAATCAGGAGCTTGCGACCGGCAAGAGCAGCTTTGCGGAGCTGTTCGAGCCCGCCCTTGAGCTCAACTCCCATGAAGTTAGCTCGACGTTCATGATTGAGCTTGAGCTGCTTGAGACCGTCGTGAAGTGCACGAAAGCTTGCAAATACCCGATCGAGGGCATCGCGACCAGCACGCATCTTTCCAAGCGCACGACTGAGTATGACCTTGTGGATCAAAGTCCCCAGCGCGGCAAAGAGCAACACGATGAAGAATGCCTTCATTGAAAGCCAGGCCATGTACAGGACGCCAGCCACAAGGGTGGTCACGTCGATGACAACGCGAGGAATCGCTGGTAGAACCCGCGCAAGGGTGTTCACATCTTCAATGAGAGTCGTATAGAGCTTTGGGGCGCCGAGTTCCTCAATCCGGCGCAGGGGAGTTGCGAGGACCCGACCACTCAACTCCATGCGTAGATCAACAACGGCCTTGAAGGCGAGGTCTAGCACCATGACCTGGGCCATGATCCCACTACCCACTGACACAATCATGGTCAGCACAAAGGCACAGGCCCACAGTGCGGACCCAAACAGCCCACCATCCCAAACGTGGTGCACCATGGCGATCAAGCCCGTGGAACTCGCCCCGCTGATGATGCTCATCAAGATGGCCATGCGCAGGCGAGGCGCATTGCTCTTCAGTAGGAACCCGATCAGCTTCACAGGGGCCACTCCGTTGGCGGGAGGTAATCGACCATAGGATCAGGCCTGCCCGCCCTTCTTTTTCTGACCGATTTTGGAAAGCAGCTTATCGAGACTTGCCTGACTTACCCGGGCGCCTGGGAAGTCCGAAGGCGTATGCCCCCCCGCCGTCGGATCTTTGCAGTGCTCGATCAAGTCGTCCAATGCAGCCACAAAGCCATCGAGGATTCCCTGGGCGGAGGCTGCAGTGTGCAAGTTCTCGCTGTAGGTGAGTTCGATCTGCAGTTGGTCCTCAGCCACAAAGCTCACGGTCTCAATGGGATGCGCTCTCAGCATCTGTGGATTGCAAGGGATGCCACTACGCTCCTCTAGAATTCGCATGCTTGTACTGTCGTCTGCACTTGCCGCCGCTGTGAACTGACCGAGATAGAGAAAGTTCATTTCCCGCTCAGGAAGGGCGGCCAAACTTGCTCGCACATCTGGATCTTCACTTAGATAGCGCAGCGCACCGAAGCCAATGCCGTGATGGGGAATGGTCCGGACCTGTTCCTTGACTTGCTTGAGGGTTTCCCCAAGTTCGGCGTCACTTTGAATACAGAGGAGTGCAGGGTAGAGGGTCGTCAGCCATCCCACCGTGCGTGAGAGGTCTGTGCCAGCCACAACGTCCTCTCTCCCGTGTCCCTCAAGGTCCACTAGCCATCCCTCTAAGCCCCGACTTCGATTCAATCCCAAGGCAAGACCAGCCAAGAGGACCTCCTCGATGCGTGTGCCGTAAACTCCTGGCACCTCCTTGAGCAAGCTGCGGGTCAAGTCCTTGCTCAGAGTTGCCTTCAGCGTCTTTGAGGAGGCCATGGTGTTCGGTCCGGAGTCATGGTCAACGCCTAGAACGCCAGTCTGCGAGGAGCCGAGTGACTGCCAATAGGCCAGTTCTTGCTCCTGGGCCTGGCCATTGGCGTACTCAGTGAGATCATTGGACCAAGCCTGAAGCGAGGCTGTCTTGACTGGAAGTTCAATGGGTTCCCCCCTTCCCAGTTGGGCGAGTGCGGTTTGAAAGTCCTCCATGAGAACCCGCCAGGACACAACGTCTACAACCAGATGGTGCATGACCCACAGAAGTTCGGGAGCACGATCAGGCCCCAACAAGAACAGCGCAGCGTTCATCACTGGACCCCGCTCAAGATCGAGACTGGTATGCAGCCCCTTGGCGTGGGAAGTCACTAGCTTGTCCGCGTCCAGAGAGTTCAGAGCCGCAAGATCTACGACCTCTAGTTCGCAACTGGCAGGGGCATCATCATGGCAGGCCGTTACGCTCCCGCCTTCTGTGCAATACCGTACCCGCAATCCGTCATGGTGTGTGACCACGGCAGCCATCGCGTCCTGCACATGTGCGGGGCTTGACCCAACAGGCAGCTCGAACAACATGGGCAAGTTGAAATGATTGGGGGTCGGAATGTCCTGTTCAAAGAGCCACTGCTGGATGGGCAATAGCTTGATGGGCCCTGTTATCGCTCGTTGATCGACCGCCTTGGACTCGACGGCCTGGGCCACCCCCGCTAAGCCTGCAATCGTTGGGTGTTCAAAGATTTGAGCGGGCACAATCTTGAAGCCCTGCTGGGCCACCAGCGAAACCACCTGCAGACCGATGACGGAATCACCACCCAGCTCAAAGAAATTGTCGTTGACCCCGATCTCTGCGATACCCAGCACTTTCCCCCAGGCCGCCACGAGGACCTGCTCCGCCTCAGAACTAGGAGCAGAGTACTCGGAGGCGAGGTCGGGTCGAGCATGTAGATCTTCGGTGTCCACTTCGAGGCGCATTGCGCCCCCTTCAAGCGCGTCATGGATACGCGCATTGAGATCGGCCGTGGAAACGACCAATTGGGTGCCGCCGGGTAGTGCCATCACTCGACGCACAGCTTCAAAGCCCTCATCGCGGCTCATATAATAGGCCTGCCCCCCCTGATCGTGGAGGAATTCCGGCTCCTTCCAGGTGAGCCAATGGTCCCAATTCACACTCATCCAGAGGCAGGAATGCTCACGGTTGTGGCGAGCAACAAATGCATCCACGTAATCATGAGCAGCCACATAACCCACCATCCCGTACACACCCATACAGGATGCGAGAGAAGATTGAATCAGGCAAAAGTCCAGTTCACGATCTCCGAGCACCGCCTCAAAAACCTGAAGGCCCTCAACCTTGGGCCTCAACTGGTCTTCGATGTCCCCGCGAGTCGTCTCCTGCAGCAAAGCCATGTCCTTCGCCGCCCCCGCCGCATGAACCGCACCCGTCAAGGGTCCAAACTGAGCTTCCGCAATCACAACTGCTTGCGCTAGGGCCAACTGATCCGTCACATCGGCGCGGAGTACATTGACCTCACTACCCGCCTTCTCAAGCTCTCGGAGAATGACGATGCAGTGAGCGTTTTCATCCTCAGGATCATGATCTTCAAGCCACTGATCCCAAGCGTGCTTTGGAGGAAACTCACTTCGACCCACTAGGGTCAACCGTGCGCTCTCGCCCGTGGCAATACAGCGCGCCACCTCTAGGCCCACCGACCCTAGCCCACCCACAATCAGAGTGTGGGCCCCGTCCCGCAGGCTAGCGGTGTTCGCAGCAGGCACAGAAACGGGTTCATACCAGCGTTCCCATCGATGGTGCCCGCGACACACCACCCAACCTTCATGGATCGGCAGAGCCAATTCGGCCATCAAGGAGACGGCGTCATCCGGTTGCGCCCAATCAAGCACCTGACAAGTCAGAGCTGGACACTCCTGGGTGATTGCCCGAGCAAGGCCCACGAGAGTCGCCTGTTCGGGGCGCAAGTCTTCGTCCCCGAGAACATCCGCTGTACCCTGAGTCAGAATGCGCAGGTCAAGCTCGCGCTCTGCACCCAGCACCTGAACTAGTGAAAGGACGCTCAAGAAGCCACGCTCCAATGCGGTCGCTGAATCACATTCGGATTCCGAGTGGCTCCATAGGTGGTACACGCTCGAGGGCATGCGCTGCCGGTCCATGAGCGCACCCACTAGGGCTTCATAATCGGCCCGGGCTCCGGGGCTGACTGAATAGTCGTCTTCACCGAGCACTTCGAAACCCTCGCCCATTCTCACGCAGCTGACCCCGGCCCCCGCCGACCGAAGGGACTCCGCCAGTTTCACAGCCAGTTCCGTCCCGTCGGTCAGTATCAGAACTTCAGTCGGAGCAGCCACACTGGGTCGTGCCAAGGCTCCCGTGCGCCGGCGCCAAGAAGCCTCGTAGAACCATTCCCCCACGTCACTGTTCTTCTTGGCTGCACCCTGCGCGGTACCCCCTTCACCAGGCTCAATCCAGTACCGCTCCCGTTGGAAAGCATAGCCGGGCAGTGCCAGCCGTCGGCGCTGGCCCTCTCCATGGAAAGCTGACCAGTTGACCTCCACGCGCGCCGCCCAAGCTCTACCGAGGGCCGTGAGCAAGACTTGCCGGTCATCGGCAGACGTGCGCGGGTGGCGCATGGAAGCCTGAAAGACCCCTTGGCTCGGTGCGCTGGCCTCTGACTCAAGACCGCGTGCCACGCGTGTCGCCAGGGTGGAGAGGGTCGTTCCGGGCCCCATCTCCAAGAACACACGCTCGGGTTTGGCGAGCAAGGTGCGCACACCCTGAGCGAACCGAACTGCGTGGCGCAGGTGCCGGGCCCAATAAGATGGATCGGTGGCCTCTTCAGGCGTAATCCACTCCCCTGTCATGGTTGAAACGAAGGCTCGTTGGGGGGCTTGAGGGTTCGCTGCCCGCACCCGCTCAGTAAACTCGTCCAAGATGGGATCCATCATGGCTGAGTGGAAGGCATGGGAAGTGTGCAGTGCACGAGCTGCAACCCCCTCGTCGTTGAGTGTTTGCGCAAGCGTCTCGATCGCTGCAGTTGGGCCCGAGACAACACACGAGGTCACTTCATTGACAGCTGCTAGGGAAATGTCAGGCCCAAGCTTCGGCAGCAATTCATCTTCTGTCAACGACACCGCAAGCATGTCACCTGCAGGCAGATCTTTCATCAGACGTCCCCGAGCCGCCACGAGGGCGACGGCATCCTCAATCGAGAAGACATCGGCAATGGCAGCTGCCACGTACTCGCCAATACTGTGGCCAATCATGGCCTCTGGCTGCACTCCCCAGCTGATCCACGTTTGTGCCAGCGCATACTCGATTACAAACAGGGCCGGCTGGGTCAGCCAGGTCTGCATGAGTTGTTCTGTCGCCGCCGCTTCACCATTCGCCGGTGGATAGAGCAGGCTACGCAAGTCCAACCCCAAGTGAGGCTCAGCCAAGGTGCAGCACCTGTCCACCGACTCCTTGAATACGCCTCCACCGTTGTAGAGATCGCGTCCCATGTTCACGTACTGGGATCCCTGTCCTGGAAAAAGGAAGACCGCTGGCCGTGAGGAGGCCTCCTCCACAAAAGCGGGTCGATCCCCTGCCGACCTCAGCTTAGCTGCTAACTCCTCAGTATCGCTGGCCACAAGGCTGCAGCGCACGGGGAAGTCCTTGCGTCCAACCTGTAAGGTCCAAGCGGCATCCTTCAAGCAAGTCCCAGGTTGCCCCGCCATTGCATCTGCCAGCTGAATGCAAGCTGCATCAAGCGCTTTGCTTGTGCGAGCAGAAAGAACAAAGAGCTCAGAGGAACCCTCACACGGGTCTTCTTCAACGAGAGTCCCCCCAGCTAAGGGAGGCTCCTCTACGATGATGTGGGCATTCGTCCCACCGATACCAAATGAACTCACTCCCGCACGACGCGGCCCCTCGCAATCCCAGTCTTCGAGCTCAGTCTGAACTCGAAATGGCGTGCTTGGAAAATCGATTTTCGGATCAGGGTTCTCGCAGTGCAGACTCGGCGGGAGCTCGGCATGATTCACGGCAAGCGCAGCCTTGATCAGGCCCGTCACACCTGCAGCAGAATCCAGATGGCCCAGATTGGTCTTGATTGAACCGATGCGGCAGAAATCCGTGGCCTGGGTTTGATCTCTAAACGCGCTAGTAAGCGCAGCCACTTCGATGGGATCACCCAAGGACGTGCCCGTACCGTGGCTCTCTATGTAGCCAATGCTGTCAGCCGGAACGTCCGCCATGGCCAGGGCACTGCGGATGACTTCAGCCTGGCCATCCACACTCGGGGCCGCATAGCCCACCTTGTCAGCACCATCGTTGTTGATCGCAGATCCCTTGATGACGGCAAGGATGTTATCCCCCGCAGCCATGGCCTCGTCTAGGCGACGCAGGGTGACCATGGCCACTCCGCTACCGCCCACTGTGCCCTGGGCCCGTGCTGAAAATGCGCGGCAGTGACCATCGGGAGAGTAGATTCCCTGCTCCTGGTGGATGTAGCCGCGACCTTGGGGAATGACGATGCCCACTCCCCCTGCCAGAGCCATGTCACACTCTCCTGCCAAAAGTGATTGGCAGGCAAGGTGGACAGCAACCAAGGATGAGCTGCAACTGGTCTGAACATCAAGCGCGGGTCCCTTGAGACCCAGCTTGTAGGAGACTCGCGTCGCGAGGAAGTCATTTCCGTTGCCGAAGAGGACCGGCAACGAGGCGGCCTCAACCTTGGCATTGGTCAGTAGGTTTCGGATGAAGTATCCATTCTGGCTCACGCCACCGAACACGCCAACCGGCCCCGGGCAGCGGGCCGGGTCGTAGCCTGCACGCTCAAGGCTCACCCAAGCGTGCTCCAGAAACAAACGCTGCTGAGGGTCCATGAGCTCCGCCTCACGGGGAGTCATCCCAAAGAAACCAGCATCGAATTGGTCGATATCATCAAGCCGGGACGTGGACCGTACATAAGCCGGATCTGCAAGCCGGGCAGGATCTTCACCAGCAGCAAGCAGCTCCTCATCTGTCAGTACACTGATACTCTCCACGCCAGCACGAAGATTGGCCCACAGGGTTTCCACATCTCTAGCGCCTGGAAAGCGTCCGGCCATTCCAATGATCGCAATCTCAAAACCGCTCCATTCCCGTTGGTCTGGGTGAGTGCTCATGCTGCGCCCCCGTCCGTTTCTTGAGAATCGTTGATCGCGTCCATGATGTTGGATAGGTCGTCAGCACTCCAGTCGAAGTCACCAAACCCGCCGCCATCTACCTGTGCTGTGTCGAGGCTCAAGCAGTGTTGAATCACTTGCTCAAGTGCAGATTGAAAACTCTCAGCGAGTTGCTCGATCGTGTTTCGATCGTGCAAGTCATGGCTGTATTCAAAATCAAACTCAAGACAACCCGAAGCAACGCGCCCATAGACCTCCAGCAAGAAGATCCGCTTACCGTCGGGTCCAAGCGATGGGCCGGCGTGCTCATCACAATATCCAAAACGCGCGCCCTCTTTGAAGAGCTGATCGAATTGGCCGAGATAATTGAATCCAATGGCCGGCACCGGAAGGGAAGCCATTGTCTCGCGTAGCTCTAGGTTGTTGCTGAGATAGCGAGCTAGGCCAAAACTGAAGCCCTGGGTGGGAATCGAAGCGAGCTGTTCCTTGGTGGAAACTAGGGCCTTTCCCGGGTCGAGTTCCTGACCGATGTTTTTGAGCAACACGGAATAGTCACTCGTGAACCAACCCACTGTGCGCGAGAGGTCCACGTGAGCAGGAATCTCCTGGCGGCCGTGGCCCTCTAGGGTCAACAGACATGAGCTCGAGGATGTCCAGCGCCCAATGGCAAAGGACAACGCCGTGAGGAGTACGTCGTTGATCTGGGTGTTGTAGGCCTTGGGTACCTCACTCAGGAGGGAACGGGTGAGCTCGGGGTCGAGACTCGTGCGCACGCGTGCGGAGGATGACTCTAGGTTCACTCCGTCCGGGTGGTCGATTGGGATATCCACAGGTGTGTGCCCGGCAAGGGCCTGCCAATACTTCGCCTCTGCAGTCAACTCGGGACTGCTGGCGTAATCGTGTAAACAGCTAGCCCAACGCTGGAAGGAAGTTGTTTTGGGAGGCAAGCTTACGGCCTCGCCCCGCTCCAATTGGTCGATGGCCAGTTCTAGGTCTTCCAGCAGAACTCGCCACGAAACCCCATCGATGACCAAGTGGTGTACATTCCAAAACAGCCGGTCGCACTGCTCCTTACCACGGTGAATCAAGAGTGCTGCCAAGAGTGGTCCCTGCTCTAGGTTGAAAGCCCGCTGCAGGTCGGCGGCCGCTTTCTGGAAAGCTACCTCTTGCTCTTCATCTTTCAAGTCGGAGAGGTCTTTCCTCTCAACCCATTGGCATTCCTCATAAGCCGCAATGCGCTGTGTCCAGCCATCGTCCCCGCGGACAAACCGGGAACGCAATGCATCGTGGTGTTGCACGATAGCTGCAAAAGCCAGGTTCAACTGATCGAGGTCCACGCCCCGGCGGACGTCGAGCAAGATTGGCATATTCCAGTGTTGCGGATCGGGCAGACCGAGTTCGAAGTACCAGTGCTGCACCGGGGTGAGGCATACACTTCCCTCAACGGAGGATTGATCTTCCTGGAGAGCAGGTTCTGAATCCACCGCAGACACCGCTACAAGCTCAGCCACCGTCTGGTTCTCAAATACTTGGCGAGGAGTGATCTTGAGGCCCGCCTGGTTCGCGCGGGATACAACCTGAATACTCAGGATGGAGTCGCCACCCAATTCAAAGAAGTTATCGTTGACCCCCACCTGCTCTAGGCCAAGGACCTCACACCAGATCCCTGCTAGTTGCTCTTCGAGGGGGCTGCTGGGAGCCTCGTAGCTGCTTTCAAGGTCGGGCCGATCGCCGCCGGGAGCGGGCAGATTCTTGCGATCGACCTTTCCATTGGGCGTGCGCGGCATGTCGTCGAGGAAGACAAAGACCGCCGGCAACATGAACTCAGGCAAGGTCTGCAATAAACAGTCCCGTAACTCAGCCACCGTGGCTGACTGGCCCGACTCGAAGGAGGCATAAGCCACGAGTCGCTTCTCATCGCTCAAGTCGGCGAGCGCCAATACAGCCACTTCCTTGATGGCGGCATGGCGCAAGAGCGCAACTTCGATTTCTTCAAGCTCGATGCGGAATCCGCGAATTTTGACCTGATTGTCAAGCCGTCCAAGAAATTCGAGATCTGCGTTTTCGCAGAAGCGTGCCAAATCGCCTGACTTGTACAAACGCTCGTTCGCGCCCGCCCGGAACGGATTGGAAACAAATCGCTCAGCAGTAAGTTCCTCTCGGTGCAAGTACTCCACGGCTAGGGCCGGGCCGCCAAAGTGCACTTCACCAGGCACCCCCGTGGGACAAGGATTCAAGTGCGGGTCGAGCACATACATTTGCATGTTATCGATCGGTGCACCGAGTGGAGCGATGGGCGCGGTCTGGTCTAGACAGTCATAGACTGAGCTGAACACTGTCGTTTCCGTTGCACCGTATTCGCTGAACAAGCCCACAGAGGGTAGAGCTCGCTTGTGATGCTGTACGAGCTTGAGCGGACAGGCTTCCCCGGCCACGATGGCGGCTCGCAGACCGCTGAGCTGGTCACTCTGACATTGTTCGAGAATGTGCCGGTAAAACGAGGGCAGGGTCAGAAGGTGAGAGGCCCCGTGCTCAGCGATATAGGCGCCGATGGATGCAATCTCTTTCTCCAAGCCCTCGGGCATGAGCAATAGCGACCCTCCTCCGCATAGGCTCCAGAAGATTCCCACCACCGAACTGTCAAAGGCGACGGATGAAAGCAGTAGAAACGACTCTGGGCAGTGGCCGAAGGCCTGCATGCGAGCGTTGTTCGAGATGACGAGCTTCTCGTGAGTGATGACCACGCCCTTGGGCTTGCCCGTGGAGCCCGAAGTGTAGATTACATAGACGAGGCTTCCCGGTCCCGCGGGACACGTCGGAGGCGCGGTTGAATGCGCAGAGATTTCAGCGCGATCTGTGTCCATACAAACCAGTTGTGCTCCCGAGTTTGCAAAGTCCGAGGCCAGCCTGGACTGGGTAACAAGAACCGTTGCCGCCGTGTCTTCCACAATGAACGCGATCCTGTCCGTGGGATAGGTCGGGTCCACCGGCACGTATGCACCGCCAGCCTTGAGAATACCCAGGATGGACACGACCATATCGAGGGAGCGGTCAATGCACAGGGCAACGAGTGTGTCAGCTTCGACCCCCCTGGCCTGCAGGTGGTGGGCTAGCTGATTGGCGCGGTGATCGAGCTCTTCGTAGGTCAAGCACTGGGAGCCTTGGCGAACAGCCACCGCATCAGGTTGACTCGCGGCGAATTGCTCGAACCAGTGGTGGGCGCAGACGCCTTTGGGATACTCCGCTGCCGAGTCGTTTAGGTCTACGACGAGTTCCTGCCACTCGCTGGGACTCAACACTCTTAGCTGATCAATGGCCGTGCTGGGGGCGGCCAGTGCGTGCTCTAAGAGGGTCGTAAGCTGCCCATGGAGGCGTTGGATGAAGCTAGGTGAATAGCGGGCAGAGTCATAGTGCCAAGTCAGGCAGAGTCCACCGTCACCCTCCTGCACGGCAAGGTGGCACCCCAATGGTTCACTGTGAGTCAGGATTTCCAGTGGGCTAAACTCAACACCAGCGGCGCGGAATTGTTGAGGCGCATCCTGCCACTCAAGACTGAAGGGCAATGCGCTCGGTAGATTGAGAGCTTCCGCATCGAAACAGTCCTGCCAAAGTGCAGCTTGTTCCTGCACCGATGCGACTTGTTCTAAGAATGTCCCAAAGGGTTGCGTGCCATCAATCTTCACCCCGAGGGGCAAGGTACGCGCCAGAGGGCCCATGGCATCCCGAAGCTCGTCAAACTCACGGCCGGCGACGCGCAGGCCGACTACCAAGTCTTCGCTGCCACTTAGGCGATGGATGAGGCTAAACAAGGCCGCGAGCAGTCGTGTACTGGGTGGCGGGCCATCGGAATCAAGCAGGGCCCTGGCCAAGTCGCCCGCCACGGTTTCAGAGTGATGCGCAAGCTCACCGCTCTTGGAGGCTCCCCCTCCTTGAAAGGGCAGCTCTGCAGCGAGGCCCGCCGAGAGCACTTGCTCTTGCCAATACGCACGACCCGGTGCAGATTCATCTGAGGCCATGTTTTCGGCCTGCCAGTCGGCGATGTCAATGTACTGCATAGCCTCACCTTCATGAGCACGCCCCTGAATGCGCGCCTCATAGGCAGTGGCAAGTTCTTGTGCGAGGTTTGTGAGACTCGTGGTGTCCGCACTTGTGGCCGGTAAGCGCAGATAAAGCTGGTGCTCGTCCGGGCCGAGCGTGAGCAGCTGGGCGTGCAGTCCCCAGCCCTGGCGCTCCAATGACGTATCCAACTCGGAGCCAATTCCCTCGCCCAGACTGCCCGGCTCAGACTCAGCGAACTTCAATCCTCCGGATTCAAAGAGCTCTACCTCATGGTCGCCGCCCTCACCCACCCGCACAGCTGTACGCAAGACTTCGTGCTGGTGGACTACGTCCCCTAGAGCTTGCTCAAGGGCACCCAACTGAACCGCACCCGCCAAATGCACGGTGCAGGCTGCAATCGGGATGGGTCCATTTAGACCCTCAGCGCCCCCCAGAAGGCGGCGCTGTTGAACGGACGTTGTGAACCCTTGGGATTCCATGGCGGGGGAAAAAGGTGGGGATGTCCTCTGCAACCGGACAAGTGGGCTAGGGTCTGGGCCGCAAGTCGAAGATGGCGCTGTAGGCAATGGTCAAGTCATGCCGTCCTTCACAATCCCATCCAGCTTCCTCGAACAGATCCTCCCACTCCGCGATATTGGGGATGAATTGCCCCATCAGGTCGTGGGTGAATTCGAAGCCAAGTGTGAATATGGGCGTGTCTCCCGGAATGGGTAGATCCGAGCGGTACGTATCGCTGAATAAGAACCGTTTGAGGTTTGGGAATGACTCGCGAATGGACTGAAAGGCTTGTAGGCAATTGGGACGTGGCCAAAGATCATGGCCCATGAAGAAGCAAAACAGCACCTCCACGTCCTCGAACTCCGGTTGGTAGACAAGGTTTTTCACATCGAAATGAACAACTTTGATGCGGTCTTCGAGGCCAGCTTTTTGAATCGAGCGGCGGGCAAGGTCAACGGCACCCTTGTTGACCTCTACGCCAACACCGCGAAACTCAGGGTTCGCACGAGCGAGCCCCATGAGCCGCTCTGCGCTACCACAGCCAAGGTCTGCGGCCACCCTAAACGGCTCTTGATTCATGACTTCGGTGAAGTGGGGATCCACGTAACGGCCACCGTAATCACGCCCAGACATCGCGATGTACTTACCATCACGCCCAATTCCGTCGGGGGTGCAATTGTGCTCCTTGACGATTGTGCCGAGGTTGTGGAGCAGGTGTCCATAACCTCGAATGAGCCACAGGAAATACCCCTTGTCGGCGAAGGTGTCCTCGAATTCTTTCGCTGGCGTAGCCCGCTGGCCGTCCACGGAAACCTCAACGATGTTGAAGCGGTGAAGAACCCGCAGAATGGAAGTCACCGACCAAACGCTCAGGTCTGCTTCCTCACAGAAACTGGGGATGTCGATCGCGCCCTTGGCCTTGATCTCATCCAACAGCCCTAGCTCGTAGCTCGCAGTGATGGCGGACGCCCCAATGGAAGCGTTAAAAATACGTGTGGTTTCGTTGACCATGGGTAGGTTCATCGGCCGTTTGCGGCCTCAAGCTATGCAGAATCGGCCTTACTATGCCCGAGAAGGGTGATATTTGGGGGATGCCGATCCGATCCATCTAGGCCCCACCGGCTCATCAGGGGGAATGGTTGCCCGATTTGGCTGTAATGACGGCGTTTCTTGCAGTCTTGCCGGCGTGCGGGCAATGTCTGGATTTAGAGGTTTTCCTGGGGCCCAGCAACGGGTCTAGGGGGTGACCACAATGGCAGTCCGGTGCCCATCCACTGGGTGGACCCCCATCAGCGCAATGGCGGCAGGAACGCCGCACCTCCAGAGGGACGTACTTCGAAAAACGCCGTAACGACAGTGTTTTTGACCGCTCTAAACGACTGGCGGGTAAGTCCGAATCGGCCGCAAGGCACACAAGCGGGCCACCTCAGCCTCTGCCCGCGCAGCCGCTCCCGGGTCGACGCGGTACTGCTTATCCCCACTCTGGTCGAGGTGAATCAACACGTCGTGGATGGTCTCGACACACTCCGCCATGTCAGCCGGCTCCATTTCGCGAATAGCCAGCCCGTTTGTGCCAAGCCGAATGCCGCTGGTGATAAAGGGTGATTTCGTATCGAATGGGATTCGGTTCTTATTCACTACGATCCCGCAGTCTTCAAGGGCCTTCTCTGCATTGACCCCGGTGATGCCCTTCTCCATCACGTCCACGACCACGATGTGGTTATCTGTGCCTCCAGTGATCACACGATAGCCTTTGGCCACAAAGGCCTCGGCCAAGGCACCGGAGAGGGACACAATGCGGCGTGCGACTTCGCCAAACTCTGGACTGCCCACGAAGCCCATCCCGCGGGCTTTAGCAGCGATGGAACTCTGGTTGGGAGCACCCTGAAAGTACGGGAAGACCCGGTTTTGAATCACCTGCTCGAGGGTCTTGTCTGGATCTTCATGGGAAGGGCTTCTGGCATCCTTGCCCATCATGATCAACCCGCCCCGTCCACCAAACAACTGTTTGTGGGTGCACGTGGTCGTGAAGTGTGCATGATCAATTGGGCTCGAATGCACACCGGCAGCCACGAGACCGGCAATGTGAGTGATATCTGCCAGCAGGTAGGCCCCCACCTCATCGGCAATCGCCCGGAAGCGCGCCCAATCGATTTCCCGAGCATAGGCCGTCGTGCCGCAAATGATGAGTTTGGGCTTGTGCTGCAGGGCGAGTTCGCGAGCTTGGTCGTAGTTCAATCGCTCGTCGGCGTCGAGCCCATAACCCAACGCATTAAAAACCTGTCCCGAGATCGACGCCTTGCTCCCGTGCGTGAGGTGTCCTCCGGAATCTAAGTCCATTCCAAGTAGGGTGTCCCCTGGCTTCATGGCGCTGAACATGACAACCTCATTGGCTGCACTCGCCGACATGGGCTGAACATTGGCAAACTGTGCCCCGAAGACAGAACAGACTCGATCGATGGCCAATTGCTCGATCTCATCGATGTGGCGGCAACCGGCATGAAAGCGGCGGCCGGGATAACCCTCGGCCGTGACGTTCATGGGGGTGAGCGCCTCGCAGATCAGTGAAGAGGGATCAGCAATGCTCGAGGAGGCCACCATGGTCAAGACTTGAGCTTGACGCCGATACTCGTGGTCGAGGATGGCCGCCAATTCGGGGTCTGTGCTTTCAAGGCGCTCGACTGCAGCGCCAACAAAGCGTGCGAGATTGGACTGGGGGGCAGAATCAGGCATAGTCAGAGATGATCTAGGGGGCAGCGTCCTCTTCCATCAAGGCCGCTACCTCTTCGTCGGTCAAATCCCCTATGGACTCTAGCATGATGCAAACTTCTTCAGCATCAACCCCGTTTTCAACCCCTAGAGACGTGATTCTCTCACTCAATTGCTCCACGGTGGGGAATTGGAATATGTCTCCAAGGGTTAGTGTGAAGGGCAGAATCTCGTTCAAGCGGGTCTGAATCAGAACGGCGAGTAGGGAGTGGCCGCCGAGGTCAAAGAAGGTGTCCCGCACGCCTACGCGGTCGAAAGAGAGAACATCAACCCAAATACCCGCAACGGTACGCTGCAAGGCGGTCTGTGGGGCGGCATAGTCCGTTTCGACTTCCGGACGCGAGGTGTCCGGCTCGGGTAACCGCTTGCGGTCGACCTTGCCGTTGGGAGAAAGCGGAAGCTCGTCAAGAGGAACATACAGGGGGGGGACCATGTACTCTGGCAATTGCTCAGCTAGGGTCCTCCGAAGTGCGGGTCCTATCTTGCGCGCCAGTTTGCCCAGCATGGGGTTGTTCGCAAAATCGCGCGCCTCTCGGCCAGGGTCCACTTCAAGCCCCGTTTCATCGGGGAAGACCGCGCTTTGACCAGCAGGGCCGAAGACTACATCAAAATGGCCGGAAGCAAGGTCCGAGGAAAAGCGCACGTCTGTCTCAATGCCGAGCTCTTCACCCAAGGCCCAAAAATCCTCGGGGTTCCACCCAGGAGCATTCTCGTGTGCCTCGGCAAGTGCCGCCCGCATGGAACCGGCATCCGCAGGTCCCTCTGAAGAGCCGAGCATCTGAGCGCAGCGCAGGGCCTCCAGCACGCGCACGTTAGGAATCGCACGCAGGCAAAGAAGCTGCCTAGGGTCCTCTTCGATTTGACGACGCAGGCCTGCAAGGTCTAAGCCCGAGGAGGGCCAGTCGACCCAACGGGCCGTGTCTTGGCCCGCTCCAGATACCTGCCCCCGACCCTCGCCCACATACAGTGTCACGTCATAGCGAAAAGCGTTGAGCTCGTTGGTGAAGTCACCGCGCTTCAGCTGAATCTGAACTCTAGTGATTTGAGGAAAGCGGGTCTGGAGCCAGGCAAAAAAGGTCGGGTCGATCACGAGTTCTTCCTCGTGGCGCACCAGTCGCCGCACGCGCGCCTCAATCTGCTCACGGCCGAGATCATCGGGGGCCTGGAAGAGCTGGACGGAACTCTGATAGGCATTCAAGAGGGGCAGGCCGCGCACATCCCCTAGGAAGAGTGTTCCACCGGAGGCTAGGGCCGCGATTGACCCCGCAATGACGTCCATCAAGTAGTCCATACTAGGGAAATCTAGGATGATTGAATTCAAGACGACGCAGTCGAGGCTACCGGGCTCCACGCCTTCAAAATCATCCGCCCAGCGGCGGGCCAGTTCCACTTGGGGCAATCCTAGCGGCTCGCGATAGCGGGCCACGTAGTCGAGCGCGACCTTTGAGAAATCAGTGCCCACGTAGCGCTCACAGTGGGGCGCGATGCGGAAGAGCAGGAGCCCCATTCCGCAGCCGATCTCCAACACGCGCCTAGGATTGTGCCGCCGGATGCGAGCGACGGTCTGGTCAACCCAGTTGCGCATCTGCTCGGGGGGTAGTGCCGTGCCGGTGTAGGACGAGTCCCAGCTGATGATATTGAACGTTGGATCTTCAAGCTCGACATTGGCCTGAGCAGTGTAGGCGTGATCATAGACGGCCTCCCACTGCTCGACCTGCTCCGCCCCCAGATCGTTGGACTCCTCTTCAGGCCCACTCCATTCAGGATCTTGAACCATGTAAGCCACGAGCACTTTTTCACCCGTGCTGTCTTCCCGAGTCACCACAACCCCCTCACGAACGGCAGGGTGTGCGTTGATGCGTGCCTCGATTTCGCCCAGTTCGATGCGGTAGCCGCGGATCTTGACCTGGTTATCCACCCGCCCGATGAGTTCAAGGTTGCCATCCCCCATCCAGCGTGCCAAGTCACCGGTGCGATACATGCGATGCTCATCCCCCTCCAGAAACGGGTCGTCTAAGAAACGCTCACGGGTCAGGTCGGGTCGTTGGAAATAGCCGCGCCCGACACCGATTCCGCCAAGATAGAGCTCACCAGGGGCTCCGATAGGAAGGGGCTCTAGGTTTCCATCCAGCACATAGGCACGTTGATTGGCCATGGGCTCGCCGTATGGGATCGAGGTCCATTCGGGGTCTACGTCATGCACCTCGAAAATCGTGCTGTCCATGGAACACTCGGTGGCCCCGCCCATACTGATGACGCGCACGCCGCTTACGAGGGCCCGCAACCGATCTGGAAGGCTGACGGGAATCCAGTCCCCACCCAACAAGACCAGCCTAAGGCTAGCCGGTGCCCGATCAGGGTTGACCTCCAAGTAATCCACGAGCATCTTCAACATCGCAGGTGCGGTGTGCCAGATACTGACCTTGTGTGCGTTCATCTGGCTCGCCCAGTGGCCAGGATCTTGCAACCCGCTCGGGTCGGGCATGACAACGGTGGCGCCAGCTGCAAGGATGCCGAAGACATCGTAAGCACACATATCAAAGGAAAGAGAGGCGAGGGCGATCAAGGCATCCCCGGGCGCAACGTCAAACCGCCGGTTGAAGTCCAAGAAATTGTTCACACGACCCTGATGGTTCAGCATCACCCCCTTAGGGGCACCCGTGGATCCAGAGGTGTAGATCACGTATGCCAGACTCTGCGCGTCCGCTCCGCCCTCCACGGGACTCTCATCGAGGGCATTGTAAACTGCGGCATCATCGAGGCAGACAATGCGGGCCCCACCCTTGGGCAGCCCCTCCACAAGATGAGCCTGGGTCAGCACAACCTCCACACCGCTGTCCTCGAGCATGTACTGCAGACGTTCGTGAGGATAGGCCGGGTCCATAGGCATGTACGCTCCACCCGCCTTGGCCAGTGCCACGAGGCCAATGACCAGTTCGAGCGAACGTTCAGCGCTGATTCCCACCATGACTTCCGGCCCAACGCCAAGAGAGATCAAGTGTCGCGCAAGTTGATTCGATGCACGGTCCAGCTCACCGTAGCTCAGACTGTTTGAACGAAAGGTCACCGCGACGGACTCCGGGTGGGTACGGGCGCTGCCCTCGAAAAGCCCGTGCAGGGTCGCCTCGTCAGGGAATTCGACGACCTTGTCATTCCACTGGACCAGAATCTGGCTGCGCTCTTCGGGAGTCAGCAGGTCTAAGTCAGCAATCGCGCTGAGGGGCTGGGCCAGCATGCTAGCCTGCAGGGTGGCGAAGTGCCCGGCCATGCGCTCAGCAAAACTGGGGCTGAAAATAGCGCCGTTGTAAATGAGCCTTGGTACGTCAGAACTCACATCAAAGACCATGTCCACGCTTGCGCCTTCCGCCTGCCTGAGATTCGCGGGCTCCAGCACCACCATGACCTGAAATAAGTCCTGAGCGTGCTGCACCCCGAGGGCCGACAGAATCTCGTCTAGGCCAGCGCCGGCCTGATCGCAGGCATCCCGAACGCTCTCCTCCAGATCCGCCTGCAAACTCTGCAGGGAGGGTTGGCCTGACAAATCGCAGCGAATCGGGACGATTCCCGAGCTCCCGGCGACTCCGATGACGAGGTCATCCTGTCCACACAATCTTTTGAGAAGCGCCGCCGTACAGGCGAGCGTGTACTCACCCCCCTCCGCCGGAACGGTGAGAGGATGCTCAGCCCTGGAATAGCCACTCACCGCAGATCGCTTGCTGCCACCGGGGAGCTCCAGGGCAGGGGGGCGGCCGGCGAGAGATTGAATCCAGTAGTCCATGCGTCGTGTGGTCTCAGGGGAGGGGGGAGAAAAGTCCGTGTAAGAAAGTAGCTCACCGCCCTAGCTCAAGCCCAGAGTTGGAACTGGATTCCGAGAACTGTCCGATTCTAGGCATGGATTCAGCGACAGCCGCTTATGGACACCCAAGTGCTAGAATTGGCTCCAGACTGAGGTAGGCTACGAGTGCCCCGCCCCATCCACTCTTGCTGCTCAGAATGACACGTATTGGTTTTATTGTAGTCACCGCTGCAGCCCTGCTCTCAGGGTGCAGCCAAGAAGAGGTTGCGCCTCGCCCGAACATCGTCATCTACCTGATCGACACCCTCCGGCAGGATCACCTGGGCACGTACGACTACGGGCGTGAAACAAGCCCCCATATCGATGCACTGGCCAAGGATTCGGTGAAGTTCAACCAGGCCTTCGCCACCAGCGCCTGGACAAAAGCCTCCACCGCATCACTCCTTTCGGGGATGCATCCTCGCCAACACGGCGCGACCTCTCGCAATACGCCAATTGCGCCCAATGTTCAGCTCCTCAGCCAGCATCTCGGTCCACTTGGGTATTATCGTGCGGGCATCGTCACCAACCCGTTCGTGGCTGCCCACTGGGGATTCGATCGGGAATACGAGGTGTACGAGGATCTTGGAGCGGCGGGGACGTCGGCCACTGCATGGCAGACCATCCCGGCTAAGGCAGTCACAACGCGGGCCCTTGAAGTTCTCGACCAGCGGCCTACGGACAAGCCATTCTTCCTGTACCTCCACTCCATCGACCCCCACGGGCCCAACACACCACCCGCACCCTACGACACCCTATTCAGGAAGAACCCACACCCACCGGGAGTACCGAGCCTGCTTGAGCCGGGGCACAAACGAATCCGCGTAAACAATGTCATCGACCTATACGACAGCGAGATTCGCTATTCCGATGACCAGCTCGGAGACTTCATTGCGGAACTGAAAAAACGCGACCTCTATGACAACACTGTCATTTGGTTTGTCAGCGATCATGGGGAGGAGTTTCTCGACCACGGGCGAGGCGGGCATGGTACCCAGCTGTTCAATGAGGTCGTGGAGGTTCCCCTGTTGATGAAGTTGCCCCAGCAAGCGCATGCGGGAACCGAAGTCGACACCCCCGTTTCGATCGTCGATGTTCTTCCCACCCAACTAGATATCCTGCACCGGCACGCACCGGAAAACCTCGCCGGACGAAATCTATTGGGCTTAGTCAGCGAACCCCCAGGTGAGGCCCCTGTCGAGGCCCCTGTCGAGGCCCCAGTATTCCTCGACCTCAATCTTGTCGCTGGCCACAAACAAACCCTGTATGTCTCGCAAGGAGTCGTGCTAGGGGATTACAAGTATTTCAAGGAGAGCGCCCCTGCACCGCGCGAGTTCCTCTTCAATCTTGCTACCGACCCCCAAGAAAAGAACAATCTAGTCGACGTCGAGCCTGATAAGACCCGTGAACTCGCTCTCATGCTACGAATGCAGCGATCGTCTGAGCTTTCCGGGCTCCTCTTCCATGCGGTCGGCAGCAAGAACAGCGAAGACGGAGACTGGCAACTTACC
Source organism: uncultured Planctomycetaceae bacterium (assembly GCA_964469565.1). Taxonomy (GTDB): domain Bacteria; phylum Planctomycetota; class UBA1135; order UBA1135. The sequence continues at coordinate 51,714 of CAYXZD010000014.1, read as the reverse complement.
CTGCGTACAGACGGACAGTTCATCGAAGTCACACCCATCGACCTCGAACCCACGGACACATTTGATTTCACGCCTGGTGGGGGAACCCTCACCGCCCGCTGCAGTTTGCAGCCCAGCAGAGACACGGTGCTCCGCCGGGGTCTACTCCAAGATACGGACACCTTCGCTGTGCGTGTAGAACCACCCGATGCTCTCGTGACCATTGAACAGAGCCGGATAGGCACTGGGTTTGAAACGCCCATCTTCAGGGGGCCCCAGCGTGCTCAGACCTCTCCCCCGTGCGAACTCCAAGCCAATGCAGACGACATTCTCATTGAAGAGCTCGCACACCTATTCACTGAGGAGGAACGCAATCCCGCCGGGTCTGAAGATAAGACGCCCAAACCCCCCGGCCTGTACGTAGTTCGACTACCTAGCTCTTCTGCGGGGGATATAGAAATCCCGGCGGAGATGGTCGAGCGGCTCAAGGCCCTAGGCTACATGTAGGTTGGCTCGGGCTGGCTCGGGCCACCCCTTCTCGGGTAATGATATAGAATGGGCCGGGTCTCTAGAGTTCCATCCGAAGCCCCCGGCACTCTGCAACAAGGTAGTCACGCATGCTCTCAACCCGTCTTATCACTTGCTTGTGTCTCAGTTCTGTGACGGCTTGGGCACAGATCGCTCCCCCACAAACACCCACACCCCCGAGCTCCAATCCTCACTGTGCTGCGATCGGCGAGCGTAAGGTGCAGCCTGCCGACCTGGCCCTCAACGACATCTACGGTGCGGCCATGGCTGTGGATGGCAACGTGGCCCTCGTGGCATCCGAATGGGATGACGACCAAGGAAAGGACTCTGGTGCAGTATTTGTGTACCGCTGCAATGGTCGCCGTTGGATAGAGGAGCAAAAACTGCTGCCCAGTGACGGACAAAAAGGTGACAACTTTGGCAGGTCACTTGAGCTTGATGGAAACCTTGCCGTAGTCGGAACACATTGGGACGACGACAAGGGATCGCGCAGCGGATCGGTCTATGCGTTCCGCTATAACGGTTCAACATGGATTGAAGAGCAAAAGCTCTTGGCAAGCGATGGCCAGGCCGATGATCGCCTCGGAAACACCGTCAGTGTAGAGGGCAACAGAATCGTCGCAGGGGCATGGAAGGAAGACCAGGGCGGCAATGACGCGGGCGCGGCCTATGTTTATCGCTTCAATGGTCTGCAGTGGACCCAAGAACAGAAACTCATGGCTCCGACTCCGAGTGCTGCGGCCGGCTTTGGCCGACACGTCAGCATCAGCAACGGAGTCATCGCTGTCGGCGAGTGGAAGGGTGATGGAGCTGCTACCGATTCGGGTGCAGTTCACATGTTTAGGCATGATGGTCTGCAATGGGTTCACGAACAAACGCTGCATGCATCTGACGGTGGCGCAAGTGACTTCTTGGGCTGGGCCGTCTACCTAGACGGAGAGACTGTCGCCGCGGGGGCCTATGCGGATGATGACAAGGGCACTCAATCGGGTGCGGCCTACGTTTGGCGGTATGATGGCCACAAGTGGGGCAACGAAACTAAGATCGTGCCGGCAACCGGTCAGGCCTTCGACTACTTTGGGTTTGCCATCGCATTGGACGGGGACAATTTGGCCGTCGGAGCCCCCGTGCGCTTGACGGAGTTTCTTGGGCCTGGTGCTGTCTACCTCTACCGCTACCGAGGCGGATCTTGGAACCCAATCCGCAAGGTGATCCCCTCAGATGGGGCCCCTCAGGACGCATTCGGGTTCCACCTTGCTCTGGGTGGGAACATTCTGGTGACAGGATCGTGGCGCGACGATGATGCGGGTGCCGACTCTGGGTCGGCGTACCTGTACACTTTCACGGACTTGTAGCGCCTCCAGTTCAGCGCCCCACCCCGGCGCCCCACCTAGGCACACACCATGCCTCCACCCAGCGACTCCGACCCCTCTCCCAGCAAGCGCCTTTCCCCTGCTCGCCAAGCCCTATTGGCCAGAATGCTCAAGAAGAAGGGCATGGCCACTCCATCGACGCAGGACAAGATCCCGGTCAGAACCACCCACGGGCCGGCGCCCCTTAGTTTTGCCCAGGAAGCCCTGTGGTTCCTGGACCAACTTGAGCCCAATGAAGCTCGCAGTAACCAACCCGGCGCAGTGCGCCTGAGTGGGGACCTGGACAAAGCGGCCCTAGAGCGAACCCTCGGCGAAATCATCGCTCGCCATGAGCCCTTGCGGATGGGAATCGTGGCGCGCGACGGCAAACCCGAGCAGATAATCGAAGGCCCTCCCGGGTTCAAACTGCACGTGCTGGACCTGTCGGATCGCAGCCTGGAGAAGGCACAAGCCGAGGCCACCCGTCTCGCCACTGAGGACGCCCACAAGCCCTTCGATTTGGAGAGCGGTCCTCTCTTCCGCACGTTTCTCATGCGACTCGCCGCACAGGAACATATCCTCGTCCTGAATTTCCATCACATCGCCACCGATGGCTGGTCAATGGGTGTGTTCACCGATGAGTTTCGTGCCTTGTACTCAGCTTTTCACGCCGGGCTGCCATCTCCCCTCAAGCCCCTGCCAGTGCAAATGGCGGACTTTGCCGCGTGGCAACGGCAAGACCTCCAGGGATCCAAACTGGAGGAGCACCTAGCGTATTGGCGAGAGAAACTTTCGGGCGACCTCAAGAGTGCAGAGGTTCCCGGTGATCACCCGCGCCCCCCTGTTCAGTCCTTCAAGGGAAAGCACACGCCCATTCGGCTCGATTCATCCTTGAGCGATGACTTGCGCGCCCTTTCCCGCAATCAGGGTGTGACCCTATTCATGACCCTCAAGGCTGCCTTCCTTGTGCTATTGCATGAGGGAACCCGACAAACCGACATGGTCATCGGTTCGGCGGTAGCCCATCGCAACCGAAGTGAATTAGAGGGTCTGATTGGATTCCTCGTCAACATGCTCGCTCTGCGCACCGATCTCTCGGGAAACCCCGCCTTTGGCGAACTCTTGCAGCGCGTGCGCAGCACAACGCTAGGGGCATGGTCCCACCAAGATTTGCCTCTCACGCGGATTCTGGCCGAGGTTCAGCCAGGCCGCGATCTCGGTCGCAACCCCCTGTTCCAGATTCAGTTCTCGCTGCTCACCCCCGACCGCAATCCTGCCGTTTACGGCTACGGGCTTGAAATGGGGCAGATTGAGACCATCGAACTGCCCGGCCTAACCATGAGCCCGGTAGAGGTAAAATTCGACAACGCCCGCTATGACATCGCAATCTTCCTGTGGGACATGCCCGCGGGGATCCATGGGACACTCGAATACAGCCGCGACCTGTACGAAAGCGCCACCATGGAGCGCTTCGTACGTCGCTACAGGGCCCTTCTAGAGGCCGTCGTAGCTAACCCCATGGCCCCCCTGCAAGATCTGGTGAGAGGACTGCAGGAACTGGACGCAGAAGCCGACAAACTAGCAGCGCAAGCACTCCGGGATTCATCTTCCAACAAGCTGAAGGGACTGCGCGCGCGGTCAAGCCGTAGCCGCCGCCCTACGCCGAGTAGCCCAAACAACAACGCCAACGACCCATCGTGAGCCAGTTCAAATCCACCTACGACCCGGGTGTGCAAGTCTCCATGGAGGAGTGCCTGTGCCTGCACCGCAATGAAAACCTCCTCGTGGGCAGCGATTGGGCGGTGGATACCGCCAGAGAGCTCGTCGACCAAGCGTGCATTTCCTCGTACCCCGATGCCAACTGCAACGAGCTGCGCCTAGCCATCGCAGACCTGCATGGAGTCGAGCCGGAAAACGTTTTCTTGGGCAATGGTGCGGATGAAGTTCTATCCGATTTGTTCGGTGTCCTTCAGGCATCCTATGACTGCCTGCATGTACTCGATGTGCGCTTCAAGGTGTACGACCTGCTCGCCGAACGCATGGGCTGGCGACAGGCCATTCTTCCTGGAGACACGTTCAATACCGGCCACATTCATACCGAAGGGTTCACAGGCCTCGCCGTCATCGACTCCCCTAACGCGATTAGCGGAAGTAGCGTTCCTACCGACGAAATCATGTCCCTCGCCAGCGACCCCGGTGCTTTCATCATCTGGGACAATGTGTATGGGGAATACGGCAACGATTCGATCCCTACACCCCTGCCCGAAAACATGGCCTGCGTAAGAAGCTTCTCGAAGTTCTACGGCATGGCAGGTCTGCGCCTCGGGTATTGCATTGCAAAGAGTTCACTCATTGCCCAGATGCTGGCCCAAAAGGACGTGTTCAATGTCAACAGCTTTGCCCAGGTCATGGCCCGGGAAGCCCTTCGTCGGCAAGATCAGTTCGCCGCCCTTAGAGATACACTGATCCGCCAGCGCACGAAACTCATTCAGGGTCTCGAAACCCTCGGGTTCCAAGTCAAGCCCTCTAATTCAGTAGGCGTGCTTGCCCAACACCGCTCACACAGCGGCGCGTCCATTCAAGCTGAGTTGCTCAAGCGCAAGATCGCCGTGCGACGCTTTGATGATGAGCGCTTGAACAACTACATCCGAGTCACAGTGGCCCCCGAGGCAGAGATGACACACTTCCTGAAAACCCTCCAGGAAATCGTGGCCTAGACCTTTCGGACGGCTGCCAGGATTGACCGGGTCGCGTGGCTCTTGTTCAGGGTGTAGAAGTGCAGGCCCGGCGCACCCGCATCCAAGAGAGTGCGGCATTGGGTGATTGCATGCTCGATACCCGTAGCCATGACAGCCGCAGAATCATCCCCGCAGCGCTGGAGCCGCTCGTGAAGTTCTCCAGGCAACTGAGCTCCGCACATCTTGGTGAACCGTTCGATCTGTCCAAGGTTGGTGATCGGCATGATGCCCGGAACGATGGGCACTTCGATGCCTGCTTCACGCGCTCGACGCACAAAGCGTTGATAGACCCCCGCATCAAAAAACAGCTGGGTGATTAGAAACTGTGCACCGCTTTCTACCTTTGCACACGTCCAGGCCAGATCCTCATCCAGAGTGGCAGACTCGGGATGCATTTCTGGGTAACAGGCAGCGCCCAGTGAGAGGTCAAACTCCGCTCTCAGAAACTCCAGCAACTCTGTGGCATGGGTGAACCCTCCTTCCCTAGGCACGGCAACGTCTCCTGCATCAGGGGCATCCCCGCGTAGAGCAAGAATATTCTGGACGCCTTCGGCCACAAGGGCCTGGGCACTCGCGAGAACCTCTGATTGGCTCGCAGCTACGCAAGTCTGATGCGCCATGCCTGTGATGCCCAGTTCTGATTGGATGCGCGTCACCACACCATGGGTGCGGTCCCGGGTCGCTCCCCCGGCTCCGTACGTGACAGAAACATAGTCAGGCTCCACAGCAGACTTTAGATCCGCCATGGTCTCCATCAGTTTGGATTCACCGGCATCCGTTTTGGGTGGAAAGAACTCAAAGCTAAACACCGGCCGCTTAGATGAGTACAGGTCTGCGATTCTCAATTGCCCCCCTCCGCTCCAATCTCACCATCCTCCAGAATCTCGGAAAAACTCATCCGAAAGTCCGGCGGAATGGGAATGGTCTTCATCGTGTCAAGCTCAGCGCAGGCAGTCACTTGCTTCGCTACTAGACATACACGATCCCCCATCCTGAAAACGTAGCGTAAGCCTAAAGAGGAATGGCCGAGCTTGAAACAAGAGACGCTAACCACAGGCCGGTCTCCGAAGCGTAAGGGTGACTTGAAATCTACCGACGAGTGCACGAGTGGGAATCCGATCTTGCGCTCCAAGACAAGGTGGTAATACCGCTGCCCCACGTGTTTTTCCCAGAGCTCCTCGAACACATCATGGAGATAGTCGTAGATCCGTGGAAAATAGACAATCCCAGCGGGGTCCACATGCCCAAAGCGCACTTGAAGGACAGTGTTGTAGGTTTTCATGCCGTTGTCTCAAACAGTTCAGGCCACGCCTCTTCAACGCTCGTGACAATCATCACGGCCAGCTGAGCGATGAGATCCTGGCCCTCTTTCGCCGATGCCTCGGCAGGGGCTCCGCAGTAGGCCTGATCTGCACCACACTCCTTGAAACTCTTAGCGCCCTCTTGGATTCTGGACACCAACCCTATTTCAATGGGTTCGAGTGCCGCCAGTTCCTCAGTTCGCACACCCTCGGGGTCAGCCTCTAAGACGATGCTCGACTCGTATCGTCCTGCGTGACAGTCCCCTCCAGCGAATTCATCTCCTAGGGTGCTGGCCCATCGCCTGCGTGTATTGTCGGGAAAGATCACCTGAGCGGAACCCTTCTTCTTCTCTTGATAGTCGAGGGGGAGGTTGCGTAACACCTGAATGTGAGCCGGTTCCAGATGTCCATTCGAGAAGACTACACGGCTCACTCCAGCCTCCTCAAGGCTCTCGATGATGTCTTCAAGCAGGGCCCACAGGGTGCCGGGACGCAGGGTAATGGTCCCGGGGAAGCCTGCAGTCCAGTGGGTGATCCCATAGGCCACCGGGGGCACGATGACTGCTTGTACGCCGCGTTCAGCGAGCATGGCTGCCGCTGCCCTCGATTGGGCGAGCGCGATCGTAACATCCGTGTCGAGAGGCAGGTGCGGGCCGTGAGGCTCGGTACTGCCAATCGGAATGATCGCCACGGTTTGGGGCCCAAGAAGTCGAGCGGCTTCGGGCCAAGTTGTATGGGCGAGCTCGTTCATGGTAGTGGCCAAGTCTACCCGCCCCGCTCTCGATGTGAATCAGATTGACGGGGCAGTTTGGGAGCTAGACATCCCCCTTGAGAAGTTTGCGGTTTACCTTGCCACGATCATTCTTAGGGAGGCTGGAGCGCCACTCAAACCAACGCGGATACTTGTAGGGAGCCAGACTCGACTTCACGTGGGCCTTCAGCTCGGCAGCCATGGAAGCACTAGGCTCGCCTCCCTCCGCAAGGACCACAAAAGCAAGTGGTTTGATGAGCCCCTCAGGATCAGCCTTACCCACCACACAAACCTCATCCACGGCCCCGTGGCTTAGCAGCGCGTTTTCAATCTCCAGGGGTGAGACGAATATGCCGCTGACCTTGAGCAGGTCATCATCCCGGCCCACATAGGTGAAGTAGCCCTCCTCATCGACACAAAACACATCGGCTGTCGTACAGGCATCCGCCTGGAACGTCTCGTGGGACTTGGCCTTGTCACCCCAGTAGCATAGCGCCGTCGAACCGCCGCGGATGCGCAGGCAGCCTGGTTCGCCGGGATCCACAGCCTCACCGTCAGGGCCGACAATCTCGGCCTCATACCCGGGCACGAGCTTGCCGAGGCTTCCAAGACGTACATCCCCCACGCGATTAGAGATGTAAATGTGAAACATCTCTGCCGAACCGATGCCATCGAGGATTTCAACTCCCGTGCGATCCTTCCACTCTTCATAGAGATTGGCAGGCAATGCCTCGCCCGCTGACAAGCAGATCCGCAAGCTGGAGAGATCAGCCTCCCCGCAGCGAGGGGAGCGCAACATGTTGTTGATCAGTGTGGGTACTGACGTGAGGAAAGTAGGAGAGTGGGCTTCGATCAGGTCATAGAGTGTGTCTGCAGTCGAGCGCTCAGGAAAAAGCACGGCCGTGGCGCCGACGCGAAAAGGAAACATTAGGTTTGTTCCCGTCGCATAGCCGAAGAACAGTTTGGGAACTGACAGGCACACATCGGATTCTTGGTAGCCCGCCACCTGCAGAGCATACGTTTCGGTGGAGTATGCGAAGTCCCGGTGCATGTGTACGCAGGCCTTGGGCTTGCCTGTTGACCCTGATGTGAACAGCCAGCCCGCCAGATCATCGGGTCCGGTGGGTGCTACATCTCCGGCACTGGATTGGGGATCATGGCTCGCGAGTGCCTCCTCATAGGGAGTGAAGCCTCCAGTCTGAGAACCCACCACGAGCACATCCCGTAGGTGCGGTGAGCCACTGGCAGCCACTTCGATTTCGGGCAAGACTGCAGACTCTGTAATGAGAATGCGTGCCTTGCTGTACTCAAGGTAGTACTCAAAGTCAGCAGCCTTCAGCAGTGGATTGACCATGGCAAAGACTCCCCCAGCGCGCAGGGTGGCCAACCAGGCTTCAGCGAATTCAAAACGATCGCTGAGGACGAGTAGAACGCGATCTTCTGCACCCAAGCCCATGGCCCGCAAGGCGGCAGTCAGGCGCTGAACGCGCACAAGCAACTCGCCGTAGGTGCGTTTCTCAGCTCCGCAAATGAGAGCCGTCTTGTCCTTGCGGCCTTCCTCGATGTTGTGGTCAAGGTAGTAGGAACAGAGATTGAATTTGTCTGGCCAGCCTTGGCCAAAGGGGGATCCGAGTGAACTCATAGCTAGGGGGGGGGAGGGGTGCCGCGCACAGGGTAGGGCACGCTGGGAGTACGCGCCATTCCCTCGTGCTCGCCCGACGCAATTGCGGATCAGTCATCCCCCGCCCTGCTCTGGAAGTGCGCGAAAGACGGCGCACTCCTAGGCCCTAAGAACCGAGTTTGGCTTCGACTAGATTCCGACCATACTTGCGAGTGGTGATCGACCCTGGATCAGCCCCCGTGCCTGGCCCCCCGTTTGACGTGAGGGTGGAGGGAAGACCTACAATGTTGAGTTCGTAGTCCGTGTCAGCGGCCTTTACCCAGGCCGCTACATACAAGATCTCGCCCGCCTGAGACTCGTAGGTCGTCGAGACCCACGCATTGGCCGGACCTGAGTGGGTAAACATGATTTGCCCCGTGCTATCGAGGATGTAAAAACCCATTTCCGAGACTTGGATCACCCCACGAAGCTCAATGAACACGTCCGTGTCCGTGGGCGTGTTGATTTGAAAAATGTCGAATTCTTGGGCACTCGCGCTGAGGTTGCCTTGGACTTGGTACGCCTCTTCTGCACGGACAGGCCCGGCGGTGTTCGCTGTCGAGACCTTGTTATTGGGCTCATCATCTAGGATCAGCTGAGCATCTTCATCAGCAATGATGAGTTGATGCGAATCGGTTGACCCCAGGATTGCACCGGTCGGAAGCATCAGGGCCAGATCCACCACCTCGTCCTGTTCACCCAGTGTGTCCTCGAACAATTGGACAAGGACGTTCATCTCAACCACCCCCGGGGGAAAGACTAAGGGCGAGGGAGTTAGGATAACGTAGTCCTCGGTCGGAGCGGCGTTGCCCCCCGCGTAAAACTCCACGCTGACAGTCCCGCCAGAGGCTTGGGAAAGGAGAACTTCCACTTGAGTCGTGGTGGCGTTTTCTTCTTCGGTGAAGGTCGTGAGTCCGAATCCCACCTCAATGATAGGCGGCGGGGGTTCTGACAGGGAGCCAGGGTCCTCCATTCCACAGGAGGCCAAGGCGATTAGAATGCCGACGGTGGCAGCAGGGTGGATTGGGTTGTTCATCGGTGTTTCCTGAGCGCAAGGTGCAACGATGAAAGGTATCCCGCTTTGGGGGCGGACAAGCCTAGGCTCCGCTGGACTCTCGGCCCGCCCCCCCCACTGGCGCATTTGTCTCGCACAGGCCCCTGCCTTGCTCGGGCTTGGCCCGGCCCCCTGCCCCAGTCTGAGCCCGTTCCCCCTCCCCACCACGGGCCCCCGGCCACCCTAGGGGAAACACCCCAAAAGACCCCTCGTGGCACCCGCCGGTTTCACTCCGTACCCGAAAAATCTTCCCATTGCGACTCCCCCGCCCGCCAGACCTCTCTGGGGCACGGCCTCCCGTGCTCACCGATCCCCAAACCTAGTAGGGCCGATTCATCCCTATGCCCACCGACTGCACTCCCCACCCCAGTGCCTAATCAAACCTAGCCCGGATAACCCACCAGCCGCTCGCCCCCTCACTCAATCGCCGCAGAGGTCAACCGCCGCAAGAACACATCAGCGGATGGATGGCGTTCACGACGGGAAGCAAACAACCCCTGAGAAACCACCTCCTCAAGCTCCCGCGACACCTCCACCTCAGGGGCACGTAACGTCATGCTCGGCGGCACTGCCTGCATCTTGGACTGGAACACCTCGATGTATCCCTTACCCGACCACGGCAATACCCCGGTCAAGAGCTCATACATGACGGTTGCCAGGTTGTATAGATCCGAAAGCTCATCGGGAGAGTCCCCCGTAAACTGCTCAATGGGCGCATAAAAGGGCGTCCCAATCAAGGCCGTGCGAGTTCCCAGGTGTTTGGCCGCCCACATGGCTGGAGTGATTCCACCGTCAACCAGCAGAGCCTCTTCGCCCACATAGATCGATGCCGGCTTGATGTCCCCATGAACAAGCCCTGCCCCGTGCAAGGCGGACAATCCCTTGAGAAGCGAAGTAGCTAGGTCCACAACCTTTGCAGACTCCACTGGGCCTTCAGCCTCGAGCATGGATCTCAAGTCTTGCCCCCTAGGAATCTCAGCAAACACCAAGGCGGCACCGTCATCCAGAGCTTGAGCAGAGTGAATCCGTTGAATACACGACTCTTCCGTCCCCACCCATGCCTGCATGCAACTGGCAAATGCCGCACCCTGTTCAGCATCCTCGAATAAACCCCCTGGAAAGACCTGAAGCTCCCCCGTCAGGCCCGATTCCGAGTCTTCAGCTTCGAACGTGGTGGCAATGCCGCTCTCGCGCAACGGGGCTTTCAACAGGAAGCGCCCTAGGAGGGTGTTGCCGGGCTGGAGGTCAAACAGGCTTAGGCTGGTGCTAGTCATAGGCCCACGATAACGCCTACCCCGCTCAGTAGGTCAACAAGCCACAGGGAATCGCGTCGCCAGCGCCCGATGGTGAGTCACTCTTCCCAATCCACTCGGAGTGTGGCCGCGATGCGCGTCTCAACACTAGTAAACGCCTGCCGCAGTCGCATCTGCCTCCCAACCCCTTGTCTGCCGCAAGTCTGCCATGGCCTCGGCAAACTGGAGCAGCTCATCCTCCAGAGTGTAGAAGTGGGGGCTCACGCGAATCCCCGCCCCCGGACGATGATCCACAAGAATCCCACGCCTCTCTAAACTCTTCACGTACGCTGGACCCGATTCGTCCTCATGAAGAGCAATTGTCAGCGTGCCGCCCCGACGGCTTGCGTCCTCACACCCATGGATCGAGAATCCTCTCTCGCGCATGGCGTGGCTCAACTGTTCATTGAGGTGCAACGACCACTCACGGATCTTGTCTACGCCCGCCTCAAGCACGATCTCGTAACCCGCTGAAGCCTGCAAGAGACTCGCTACAGCAGGGGAACCATGAAGAAAGCGCCGTGCATCTTGCGTGTAACGCTGAGCACCCGTTTCAAATGCAAACGGATCCGCATGGGCCATCCAACCGGTGATACGCGGCTTCAGGGATTCGTGCAGTCTTGGTCGCACATACAGATAGCCTGCGCCCGGGCCGCCACAAAGCCACTTCACGGATCCACCACAGACCATATCAACACCAAGCTCCTGCACATCAACCGGAACGGTCCCTAGTGACTGGTAGGTGTCGAGCAAGACCAGCGCCCCCACCGACCGGGCATGTTCACAAATAGCCTTGGCATCTTGCAGGTATGAATTCCTGAAGCACACATGACTGATGGGAACGATCAGCGTCCGTTCATCGATGGCGTCCAGTAAGCGCTCGGTCGGCACGACCCCCCCCTCATCACTGGGAACAACGTCAATCTGAGCGCCGAGGTCGCGAAAGCCCTCCCACACATACATGTTGGTCGGAAAATTCTGATCCGTATAGACGACCTTATTGCGCTGGCCGGTGAAATCGAGAGCTGAAGCCACGATGCCCTCAATCACAGAAACGTTTTGATGCATGACCACGCTACCCGCGGGCGCATTCATGATCTTGGCGAGCAGATCCCCCACATCCGAAGGCGCACTCCACCATCCCTCACCCCATGAGCGCACACCTCGGGTAGCCCACTGGTCAGCAAAGGCCTCCAGTTTTTCGCGCACAGCCGCCGGCATAGCACCCAAACTGTGGTTCACCAAGTAGGTGGTGTCCCCCAGAATCGGAAACCGCTCTCTCCAGGAGAGCGCCCACTCATTGCCCATTTCAGTCTGGCTCATGCATGCAATCCACTCGAAGTGAACCGCCCGCGCAAGTCCTCTGGCATCTCAATCCCGATTTGATCCAGGCTAGGCATTTTCAGACCACAAGCGCTGCGCATAGGCTCTACTTCGATCACAAAGCGCCGCACCGCTGCCGCCGCCGTGGCTGAGCAGAGCCCCAATTCCGCTGCTAGATTCTCACGTCGCAGGCCCAGCCGGTCGAGCGAGCGCAGCGCCACGGCAAACCACCGGCTCCAGTAGGTCTGAGCACTCGCCCGTTGCCCTGGATGGGTGCAGGCCTCAATGAACAGCTTGGCCTGGGCCTCCGCTTCCTCGCGCAATGTACCCAAAACCTGCTCGGCACTATCCACAATCCCCGCATGCGAGCAGCTCAGTAGGGAGCTCGAAGCCACCCGCTCCGCCCTATCCAATAGCGCGAGGCAGACGCTGAGCTCGTGGCGCGTCTGGGGAACGCTCACGCGGTCAATGCGCGGACGAATGGTGCTCACCAGATCGCTCCCACCGAGGTCTGTGTATACACCTTCAATGGCGGTCATCACCTCTAGACTGCGTTCCAGGTTGGCCGACATATGCTGCTTGCACCCAAGATTCGGAAGCAGACCAATTCCATGGCCGCGAATGTTCCCCACCAAGAGCTGCCGATAGGCTTGCCCCTCTACAAGGGCCTGCAGAATGGCTGTTGATGGTGTCTCGATTCCCAATGCCGTCATGAGAGGTCCTGCGAAATGGGGTCAATTCCTGTCAGTTCATCATCAGGGATGACGAGCCGATCTACGATTTCACCGCCGACAATGTGCTCGCGAATGATCTCCTCCACGTCCTCCGCCGTCACCCCCCCGTACCAAGTGCCCTCAGGGTAGACGACCACGGTCGTGCCGCGTGCACACTGGTCAAGGCAGCCAGACTTGTTTGCGCGCATGACGCGCTTCAAGCCGGCCGCATGGAGTCCACGCTTGAATGCCTTGACTACTTCGGGACCGTGCTTGGAATGGCAACACCCTCGATCTCTCCCGGGGGAGCGCTCGTGAGTACAAACGAAGATGTGCCTCTGAAACTGGGGCATCGGGCCAAGCGGAGGCGGCCATCGCCGTCTTCGCAGACCTCCTGGGGGGAGAGAGTGTGCGGTGAAAAAGTTGCGGTGACACTGGGCTTGATTGCCCAGCGAGGAGCCATTGTCCTCGCCACTCAGGAATCCCGCAAGGGTCTAGTCCCTTCCGGCTTTGCAAGTTCCAAGGCAGCCTTAGCAAGAATGAGCTTTTGTACTTCGCTCGTACCTTCGTAGATACGCAGCGCACGCACTTCTCGATAGAGACGTTCCACGGTTTGACCCCGCCGAACACCGAGGCCGCCGTGATGCTGAACGGCACGGTCACAGATCCAACTGGCACACTCCGTCGCGAAGAGCTTTGCGCGAGCCACCGCCGTCGCCGAATCTTCACCAGCGTCTACAGCCGCTGCCGCTTCACCAGTGAGTAACTCCGCAGCGCGCAAGCGCGTGTCCATTTCCGCAATGTCCATGCGCAGCCCCTGGAAGGTCGCTAGTGGCCTGCCGAACTGCTCGCGCCGAAGCAGGTGTTGTAGGGACTCATCGAGGGCCCGACGTGCCATTCCGCAGGCCGCAGCTGCCACGGAGGTGCGAAACTGCGCCAGAGTTCCTAAGGCCAATTCTAGGCCAGCCCCCTCGGCCCCCAAGAGTGCGTCGGTGGGGATCTCTACATCCTCGAAGTGCACGTCTCCAATGGGATGGGGCGCCATGACCTCAAAACCCTCCACGCGCAGCCCTGCGTGCTCAGCACCCATCACAAACATGGACAAGCCCTCCCTGTCTCCGGGACTCCCCGAAGTGCGGGCGAGCACGGTGAACAGATTCGCGTGAGGAGCGTTGCTGATAAAGGTCTTGTGTCCGTTGAGCACCCAGCCTGAGTCCGTGCGGCGAGCCAGGGTTGAAATCCCAGACAGGTCAGAGCCCGCATTCGGCTCGGTCAAGACAAATGCTGCAATCGTCTCGCCCGCACGCGCCCCGGGTAACCACTGCTCACGTTGCGCATGACTTCCCCCTAGGGCTAGTGGAAACGTGCCCAGCCCCTGCATGGCGAACATCACATCGAGCATTCCCGAACTACGAGCCAACTCATAGCGAACATCGCTCAGATCAGCGACGCTAAGCCGTTCCTCATCTACAGCTGCCACGGCATAGTCGAGCCAGTCCCCCTCAGCTAGGAGCTTGAGTGCTAGCGCCGCAGCCTCATCTTCTCCTTGTGTCTCGAGCAAGGGAGCCTCCGCGGCCCGTGCAAACTCGCGGACCCGCTCACGCAGCCCACTCATGCTTGAGTCTGGGGTCCATGGCCCGGCCAGTTTTGCACAAAATCCTTAGGCCGCTTCTCAGTGAATGCGGCGAATGACTCCTGGTAGTCGGGGTGTTTCATGCACTCTGCTTGGATCCAGCCCTCAGTCTGCATGGCTTCCTCCAGACTCATGTGAGCCTCGGCATTGAGCATGCGCTTCGTCATAGCAAGCCCCATGCTGGGCCCCGCTGCCAACTCACTGGCCCAATTGCAGGCCTCCACTTCAAGACAATCGGGCTCAACGACTCTGTTATACAGACTCACCTCGTGGGCTCTCGCGGCACTAATAAACTGGCCTCCCATGAGGAGCTCACTTGCCACTCCGAGGCCCACCACTCGGGGAAGCAGCCAGGCAGCCCCCATGTCCGCACCGCACAACCCCACCTGGGTAAACAAAAATGCGATTTTGGCTTCGGGCACTGCAACCCGAACGTCGCAAGCAAGCGCCATCACCGCGCCCGCCCCGCAGGTCGTGCCATTCAGGGCGCCCACAATAGGTTTCTCCAGTCGGCGCATGTTGAGAATTAGATCACAGGTCATACGCGTAAACTCAAGCAGTTGAGCATCGCTCACATCAAACAGATGACCAATGATGTCTTTCACATCTCCACCCGAACAAAACGCCCGGCCAGTCCCCGTCAACACCACACTCCGTACGCTATCGCGATCTTGGAGCGCCACGAAGGTGTCACGCAACTCAGCATAAGAATCAAAGGTGAGGGCGTTGAGCCGTTCAGGCCGATTCAGCCGGATCGTGGCAACGCCCGCTCGTTCCTCATAATCAAAGTGCTGCGGATTCATTGAGGTCCTCCTAGGGGATCGGGCAAAGCAGCGGTGACCTCGATTTCCAACATGGCACCGGGCTCAATCAATGCCGCCACACCCACAGCCGACATGACTGGAAAGTGTTTGCCCATGAGGGAACGGTACGCCGCGCCGATGGCTTTTTGTGCAGCGAGGTATGCATCGCAGTCGGTCAGATAGATTGTCATTCGCACAATGTGCTCGGGCAGGCCCCCCGCTTCAGTCACCACAGCAACCACGTTCTTGAGAGCCTGTTCGAACTGAGCTGCAAAGTCACCTTCACCCACAATCTGTTCCTGCTCATCCCAGGCCACTTGACCTGCCACAAAGAGTAGCCGCGTTGGCCCACTCACGAGCATGCCATTGGAATACCCCTTGGGCTTGGCCCATTCCGGGGGCTGAATCACGTCAATTCGCATGGTTGGTTTCTCCTTGAGGGGGAGCAGCACCTAGAGGACTCCCTGGTTCAATCACTCTGCGCTCCGAGCCGGTCAGCTCAATGACCTCTCCTGTGTGGGAGCCCTGCATCAATTCAACGATCACATTGCCAACTTCATCTGGCTGAACAAGTTTGCCACCGGGGTTCATTTCCGACAGAAGCCAACGGGCCTCTTCGGAACTGCGACCGGTTTTCTCCATGATGCGGTCGATACTGGCAGCAGTCATGGGCGTGTCCACATAGTGAGGACACACCGCATGAACTCCAACGTTCTTGCGGTTGAGTTCGAGCGCCATACAGCGCGCATACCCCAAAAGGGCGTGCTTGGATGCCGCATAGCCGCTCACATAGGCATAGCCCTGTAATGCTGCCGACGAGGCGACCACGGCCACTTGCCCCTCACCCCCCCCAATCATGCCTCCTATGAATGCCTCGATCACTCGCCGAGCTCCGTGGAAATTCACGTCCATTTGACGCTGCGCCAACTCATCAGCATTGGCGGCATCCAAAGGTGCGCTCAGAGCAACACCCGCATTAGCCACAAGCCATTTGACCGGGCCGGCCAGGCTAGTTGCCTGCTGGACAGCGCCCTGAATGGACGCGGGCTCGCTCACGTCCATCACAAGGGCATGGGCTTCACCGCCTGCTGATCGGATGTCTGCCGCGGTCTTCTCAAGGCGCTCCACATTTCGGCCGGCGACAAGAATGTGCGCACCGGCCCGAGCGAGGGCGTGGCAAGTTGCGGCTCCAATCCCGCTGCCACCACCGGTCACAAGGGCTGTCAGTTGCTCCGCCATGGGGCACACCATAGCGAACACAGATCCGGACAGCACACCCCAAGGTCTGCAGAACGCCCCCCCTGCTCACGATCAGGATGGCATACTCTGCTTCGATCAAGCACCCGTCCTGCCACCCCCCTACCCCGCTCCAGTCATGTCCGACCTCAATTCCGCCCACAATCGAGCCGTCTGGTTCGACATTCCCGTCCAAGACCTCGACCGGGCCTGCGCCTTCTACTCTGCGGTATTGAGCATCGAAGTCCACAAGGCTGAGGCTGAGGGGTTCCGCATGGGAGTCTTGGAGCACAAGGATGGAAACGGAGGCTGCCTCGTCGTCCAACCCGAGCAGGTTTCGTCCACCAACGGCCTTCTCGTCTACCTCAACGCGGAGGGGCGCATTCGTGAAGCAGTGGCGTTGGCGATAGAGCACAAGGGGCTCGTCGTGGAGGACACACATGCCATCGGCCCCCACGGGTTTCGGGCCGTGATTCTCGACAGTGAGGGCAATCGCATTGCCTTGCATTCAAGTGTCGACGGCTAGGCGCACCGGCAAGAGAATCCGGCAGGAAGATCCGCTCTCGACCTGTTGACCTTTGACCGGCCCTGGAATCCCCAGGGATTACCAGCCAAATGACATTAGTTCAGCAAGGGAGCCAAGGCCTCGGCCACCACTTCATTCCCTCGCCTTGAGTAGTGTCCGCCAGGTGCCCACAGTGAGTGTGTACCCTGCTGCTCTGCCGCTTGCAGTGCGAGGGTTAGATCCACAACCTCGACGCCAAGAGCTTCCCATCGCGCCTGCACCTTCGACCAGGGAGCTATCCCACGGGCTGAAGTTGAAACCAGGCCTGGTCTATCCGGGAGTATCAGTACTCGCAATCTAATGCCCGCATCTCGCGCGTCCTGCTGAAAAGCAGCGACCACAGCGATCAGCAGCTTGAAGATCTCCCCTTCCTCATCATCAAGCCAGCGGTCCACGTCTCGCCCGCCGTGCTCGTGTAGGGTCAATGCCATGCGTCCGAGCCCGGTGTGGTGTAGCCAGCTGGTACCCGCGGGTGCATAGGCCAATGGCGAACGCGCGACCCAAAAATCGCCTCCCTGGAGGGCAGCAAGAAAAGCCGACTGAGAACTCAATAGCGTATGCATGTGTGCCACAGACCGGGCGGGGTTTGCGACGGGAACTAACTCGCCATCAAGGTCAACCCGGAATCTAGGTTTGAAACGGGCGAGCTTGGCCCAATGACGCTCAGCGGGTCGCCACTGTGTCACCAACCGCAGAGAAGCTGATGGCAACCATCCAACCCAGAGTTCATCAGGCGTGAGAGGACGGCCATCGCGGCGATACCGCATGAGCGCCTGGTCGAGTCCGTAAGCTCCCATCGCTAGGTTGGCAACCTCGTGGGACTCCGAGCCCACATCCAGAAGATAGGGCCACGCCTCCTCATCAGCCACCTCCTCGCCTTGGGTAAACGAGCAACCCACGCAAACCACCCGCTTGAGGCCTCTATTCCGCTCACGCGCGAGGGGCGTGGGGCCCACGCGGCAGCCGGCCCAATCATAGTTCATACGACTGGTCTGATTGCCTGGTTCAGGAGCCCAGCCAAGGTCTACATCAAAGGACAACTCTCTGGCCTCCGGTCGGCCCGTCTCCACGTGACGGCTCACCTGCTGCTGGAGCCGCACCTGGCTCGGACAAAAAACGGGCGGGTCAAAAGGAGCCACCCTTCGCCCACGAATGTACCCGTCTGCCAAGAGCCAGTATTGCACACTTTGATCCACCACCAGGACGCTGATTACAGCGATGCCCACCAAGAGGCACCGCCTGCGGCGCGGACTCAAACCCAATCCTGCTTTCTGAAACGGCCCTCAGCTCCTGCGCAGACACAACACATGGGTTCACGGTACTGCGCTGCCCTTGGCTCAACAAGAATCCTGCGAGCCCTAAACCTGAAATGGACGCCCCTCTGAGCTAGGCTCGACCCCCATGGCGACTCGTCACAAGCACCCATTGCCTGAAACCCAATGGCCGAGCGCAGAACAAGCACGGCACAGTCGGTTGTTCAGCCCGTGCACCATTGGCTCTACCCAACTTGTGAATCGCGGTTGGGTTCCCGCCATGGTGCCCTGGCGAGCGACGCCCGACGGCGAGGTCACGCCAGCGCTGCTCAACTGGTATGCTCGCTTTGCTGACGGCCAACCCGGGGCAATCGTGGTCGAAGCAACGGGCATACGCGATATTGCCAGCGGTCCACTCCTCCGTGCAAGCCACGACCGATTCATACCTGGCCTCGCCGCACTCGCCGCCCACATCAAAGAGCGCTCGCAGGGCAAGACTCGTGTGTTTATCCAATTGATCGACTTTCTGCAGCTACGCAGAAGGCCAGGGCGCGAGGACTACTTTAGTCGCTTCCTGCAAGTGGACCCACTTTTGCGCACGCGGCTAGCCACAGTCAGCGGCGTGCCGAGCCTTGAGAACTCAAGTGAGCAAGAGGTTCGCACCGCACTCGCCGCCCTTCCCACACCCGATCTAGACCGTGTGCTTTCGCCACGCCAACTCGAAGACCTGCACTACGGTGCTCGCGAGCGAGTTGACGACATGCACATCAAGTCCATTGCGGAGCTTCCTCAGACTCTGCCGAGCCTGTTTGCCGAGGCAGCCCAGCGCGCCCAGGCGGCGGGGTTTGATGGAATCGAGCTGCACTATGCACACGCATATACGATGGCTTCTTTTCTCTCACGAACCAACGGACGGCCTGACGGGTATGGTGGCTCACGCCAAGGGCGTGTCCGCCTAGCCCTTGAAGTCCTAGAAGCTGTGCGGGCAGGCGTCGGTCCAGATTATGTGGTGGGTTGCCGTATGCTCGGGGACGAGGTGATCGAAGGTGGCTCGCGCATTGATGATGCCCGTTACTACGCACAGTGCTTTGCTAGTGCCGGCATGGATTTCATCTCCGTTTCCAAAGGGGGCAAGTTTGACGACGCAGCCCAACCCAAGGTCGGCCAAGCGATGTACCCCTATACCGGCCCGAGTGGGCACGAGTGCATGCCTACAGTCTTCATCTCTCCCCCAGGCCCCTTCGGCCGCAACCTCCACCTCGCAGCCTCGATCCGCGAGTCCATTCACGCTGACGGACATCCCATTCCTGTCGTGGCGGCCGGTGGAATCGGCACCTTTGAGGCCGCGGAGCAGGCCCTGCAATCCGAGGCCTGCGACCTGGTTGGCGCTGCGAGACAATCGTTGGCTGATCCCGACTGGTGGGTGAAAATCCTCACAGGGCAAGGCCATGAGGTTCGACGCTGCAAGTACACCAACTACTGCGAGGCGCTAGACCAACGCCACAAAGAGGTCACTTGCCAATTGTGGGATCGCTCGGTCAGTGGATTGGACGATTCCGAGCTTTGCGCCGATGGCAAGCGCCGCTTGACCCCTCCCCTGTGGGAATCCAAGCCCTAACCACTGAGCACCCGCAGATCGGTGGTTTGGGGCTGCCGGCGGGGTTGTTTGTACCCTGATCCGAGACCCGCCCTGCCCCAACTCCATTCAAAGGCCCACGAAAATGCGCCCTCGCCTCCTCTTCGGCACGTACTCTACTCTGCATGCAAGCTCCTGCTCTCCGTCCCCTTGGCAGTGCAATCCTCTTTACGATCTGTGCAGCACTGTATGGGCCCGTTTCTCACGGCCCTTGGCACTCCCCTCAAGGTTTCCCTCAAGACTCCCCTGGGAAAACCGCTTCAGCCTCGCAGATCCAACGAGCTGGCCCGGCGATCTTTGAGCGAATTGCCATCATTGGGGCGAGCATGTCTGGGGGCTATGGCCTGCAATTGGACCTGAAGGCCACCGTCACGCTAGGTGACATTCTCGACTGCACTCTGACCCATGACCGTGAGCCCACCCTCAACCTCGGAGACCTTTATCTGTTTCGGTCGCCAAAGTCGAAAGGCGAGTCCCAGATTCGTGCGGCCGTCGAACACAATCCATCCCTAGTGGTCGCGGTCGATTTTCTTTTTTGGTTCAGCTACGGCACCTACTTCGGGGGAGGAAGAAGCCATGAGTATTTTGAGCACGGGCTCAACCTCCTCGACGAGTTTGAGTGCCCCCTCTTGGTGGGGGACATCCCCGACATGCGAATGGCGCTCAAAGGCAAGGGTCCACTCGGCGTGCCGATGCTGAACGCAAACATGATTCCTCCCGAAGAAAAACGGCAAGCCATGAATCTTCGGCTCGCCCAATGGGCTGAGGAGCGCGAAAACGTGACTCTCGTCCCCCTCGCGGACTACCGCAAAGACGTTCTTTCAGGCAACCCCATCAAGCTGCGCGGCAATCATTGGACGGCCGAGGAATTAGAATCCATGCTGCAAGCCGACCTACTTCACCCAAGGCCTCATGGGGTCGAGTGTATTCTTCTTCTCAGCCTGGACCAGCTCTGCCGCGCCCGTCCCGGGATCGCCTCATCGGTGTCATGGAGCGCCGAGTTGATTCACAAACGTCTGCTTGAGAAGACAGCCCCTGCTCGGGCGGCCTACGAGGAAAAGGCTCGCAAGCGAGCCGAGCGCAAAGCGGCCCGCGAGGCCCGTCGCACTGGAAAGGAAGGTGATGGCCACCCCCGGCCACAGGGGCGCACTCCCTTGGCGGCAGTTTTCTTAGGCTCTTAGGGAGCGGGCAGTCCGCGAAAATAGTCGCGTACCTGCGAAACAAACTCTCGGTTGCTTCCAAAGTCGGAGTGACCCACTCGCGACGCCGATCGAAGGTGAATCACACCTGCGTCGGGTTGCAGCTGGAACTCCACATCACGCCGGAAGCGGAAGATAGAACTCGTGATCTCAAAATGAGCGTAATGGCTGTCAAGGTGCAGGAGCCGAGTTCGTGGGAGACCCTGTACGATCGACGCTAGGCGTTCAAACTCCCCGTAAGGCTCGCCATAAAAAGCCAGCGGCTCAATCCGCTGAGTGGGTTCCGAGGCCTGGCTCGAAACACAGTTGGGCGATGGTGGGCAGGGCCGGAGTCGTCCGTCCACCAAGCCAGAAGCCGGCCCCTGCCTTGAGGCAATGGACAGCCCGAGCACCGAGCAGGCTGCAAGGGCCACGAGGACGATGATAAGGGGCTTGGAGTGCACGGAATGAAAGCCCGCAGCGGGCGGTTGGAGGCCGGTGGCATCCTGCTTCCTTGGGGTGTCGATTGCGAGCCTCTTGGCGAGGATGCACTCCCCGGGCTGAATCCCTGGCGGGGCGGTGGCGTTGAACCGAATGTAGCTGCCTCAGTGAATCACAATCTGCGAGGTGTCTCGATTTGGTCTTGCCGGACAGCGGCTCCTCGACCCAGGGGGATAATCCCCCGGCTCGGCCAAATCAGTGGGGTAGGGTTCAACTAGACACCCTAGCCACACCCCCCATGAAGCAACGCACGCAAACTCTCGTCGGCGCAAGCCTGATCGCACTCCTCTCCTCATGCAGCTCGAGTGACGGAAACTCTGGCGGAAGCTCCGGTGGTGGCCAAACCCCAGGGATTGAAGTGGAGTTCGGAACCCAGGCGACGATTGTCGAGGAAGACGCGACTTACGTCGAAGTCGACCTGGTCTTGAACAAGGCCGCCAAGAACCTGGTGATCGTCGATTTCTACGAAACTGGAGATGCAACGGTGTTCGCCGATTACCACGTGATTACCACGTCCCCACTGCAGATACCGCCAGGGGTCGTGGCCTCCAAGATTCTCGTGCAGGTCTTCGAAGACAGCCTTGGAGAAAAAGACGAAATCCTGACTCTGAACCTGATGACTCCAATGGGAGGAACACTGGGCGACAATGTGACCCACGACCTCACCATTACCGATGAGGATGCTCAGATCATCATCGAGTCCGAGCCCAACAACGACGTGCAGACAGCCGACATTGTCGGCGGCATCCAGGAGACACTCTCCTATCAGGCGACAGGCAGTATTAGCACGGCCTTCGAGGAGTACGACGTTTTCCAAGTGACGGCCACGGATAACACCGATGTCTTCATACAACTCATTCCCTCCAACGGTACCTCCGAGATGCGCATCCACATCATGGATGCCAATGGGGTCATCCTCTTTTCCTACGCAGGATCAGGGGGCGACACGGTCACGACAGAGTATGAGGCCGTCAATGGCGAGATCTTCAACGTCGCTGTATGGGTTGAAAGCGCAGACACGAGTTACGTCTTAGACCTCGTTGGGCTCAAGTCCACCCTGACTTCCAATGGCGGGCCTGGCACCGGATCAAGCGACCTCACGATTATGGGGCGCTCCGCAGGTAGCGATCTTGGGGTATTCCGCGCATGGCTTGCTGCAAAGTCCCTGGCCGAGGCGAGCGCCGTCCTCTCCGAGGCCCCCTAGGGCTTGAGAAGCTTGATCTCCACTCGCCGGAAGTGAATAGGGTGAGACTCTGACTGCAAGGAGATAGTCCCTTGCTTCAGAATGAGGTGTTCCCCTTGAATCAGCCTCTGGGCATCCGCATCGCGGGGGTCCAATTGGGGATCCTGGTATTCCAAGACGAGGTCATCCCCTTGGAAGTGGCGGATGACCTTTCCCCCTCGTACTTCAACGGTCACCTCGTACCAGTCTTCACCGTGGCAAGTCTCACTCTTGGAGTTCGTGCAATGGCGCTCGATCACCTTGCCCCCCATAGCCACATTTGTGCCCGGCGTGCACAGATTGGCATTCGGTCGCTTGTGCTGGCCGTCCCCCCCAAGGAGCTGAACTTCAATGGAGACGGGAAACTCCTGATCGAGAGTCATACTTGCGGGATCTTGGCCGTGAAGCATGAGGCCGCTGTTGCGGCGCGCCCAGCCGGGTCCATCAGGCAGTTGGTCACCCACGAAACGGTATTCCACCCTCAGTAGGTAATTGGAAAATGGAACGTCGTAAAAAAGGTGGCCGAATCGACGATCAAACTTGCCGCCATACTGATCATAGGCAACCTTGAGGAGGCCCTCTTCGACCCTAAAAGTGGCATAGGGATCCTCACCAGCGGCATGGGTGCGAATCTTGGGAGTCCACCCGTCCAAGCTCGACCCGTCGAATAGGGCCTGCCAGCCGCCCGGGCTCGTCGTGGAGGCTGTGGGGACGGGCTGCGGGGGAGCCTCAGAGGCCGAGATAGGGCCGGCAGCAGGTCCCGGCGCGGGTGGCTGTGCTGGCTCCTCTGCAGGTGCAGGGTGAACCCGCTCGGCTTCGCTCCCTTTTTCTCGTGCGCTCTGGACGGCTTCGGGTAGTCGATCTTGGCAGGCGCCTGCGAGGAGTGTGATCGAAATGAGGGCTACAGTCGGGGTGGTGATGAGCTTGGACATGGGACTACCGTACCCAACCCGAGCTCCCTCGGGGAGATCCATGAAGGTCACAATCATGCCCGATCGGCAGTGGACAAAGACCAATCCTCTCAACTCTTCAGAGGATTGTCAGGACTGGATTCGCTAGGATTGCGCAGCGCCTCGATCAGACCCGCGTGACGGCCACTCGGAGTCACAGATCCAAACGCCTAGTCTCCGCATTTCTGCCGGAGGATTCCCGCATCCGCCCCATCCGCACTCTCAGCGCCCGAACGCTCACCGCAATCACATGGATCCCGTCACCACTCTGCTTCTCCTCACCGGCGGCTCACTTATCGGCTTCGTGATCGGCATGGTATACAAGGCCAGCCAGGGCCTGCGTGACCGTCGAGTCCACCAAGAGCTCATGGACCGCAAGTTCAAGCTGGCAGAAAACGATCGAGAGTCTGCCGTAGCGGCCCTCAATCTCGCAAAATCAAAGGTCGAGGAAGCCCAGACCGCTCGCGCAAGGGCTGAAGCAAGCTTGAGCAAGGCCGGATCGCGCCTTGAAGCCGCGGACCTCATCGAGGCCAGCATGGACGCCCAACAATCTGCTGTGGCGGAATTGGAGAGCGAACTTCATCAAGCACGCGAACGATTTGCGCAAAAGGCCCAGGCCTACAGCGAGCTCGCCGCCGAACATGAGAGCCTCAGCGGCCAGTTTTCCGAAACTCAATCCCAGCTCTCCACCTATGAAGAAAGGCAATCAGCAGACTCGAAGGTCCTCTCGGGCCTCAAGCGTGAGGTGGCGAGCCTTCAAGCGAGCAAGGATCGAGCCATCGAGACACTTGAAGAACGCCTGAGCGAGCTCACGCCGCTGCCGGAGCAAATCGAGGCAGCCACAACCCAAGTCAACACTTGGAAAGAGCGCTTTCAATCCCTCGACGCGGAGTCGGGACTGGAGTTACAGGTGCTGCGGGAGCAGTTGGAGATCCTAGAGCCGCTCCCCGAGACCCTGGCTGAAAAGAGTGAGGAACTCACAGCCACTCAGGATCTACTGGCCGAAACCCAAGACCGTGCACGCAACTTAGCTGACCAAGTAGAGGAGCTCACCCAAAGCACCGAAATGAACGACGAGGTGCTGGGATCGGTGCGGAATACGTTGGCCGAACTCCAAGAGACAAGCAAAACTTCAATTGCCGATCTCGAGGCCCAGCTTGATGGCCTAGTGGGTGTTCCCGAGCAATTGTACGCTCGCGAGGAACAACTACGCCTGAGCCAGGCGCGCCTCGAAGAACTCACATTGTCGAGTGACGATGAAATCGCCACCCTGACCCAACGGGTCGATGAACTCTCTCCAATTCCTGCCCTCCTCGCCGAACGCGATGAGGAGCTCAAGTCCGCGTTGCAGAATATCCAGACTCTTGAACAGACGAGCACTGAGGAGATTGCCGCCCTGCGGTCACGCCTAGCCGAACTCGACCCAGTCGAACAAGAACTCGGCAAGAAAAAGGAAGTGTTGCTGGTGACCGAGGAGCGCTACCGCAATTACTCCGCTCGGGCCAAAGAGGAAATCGCAGCATTGAAGGAGCGCAACCGCCTCCTAGAACCCCTTCCGGCCGATCTCGCGCGCTCCCAGGCAGAGCTCCGCGCCTCCGAGGATCGTCTCACGCAACTGAGCGAGGATTCCGAGAAGGTCATCTCTAATCTCAGGACTAAAGTCGCGAGATTAGAGCCGGTACAATTGCAGTCCGCCGAGCGTGAGGGCGAATTGAAGGTTCTCGAAAAACGGTTCGCCGACCTCCAGAGTCATGCCCAATCCGAGCGTGCTGAGCTCACCGAGCGGCTCGCCGAGTTGGCTCCCTTGCCAGAACGCCTCGTAGAGCGAGAGACCCAACTGGCTCAGGCTCGTGCCGAACAAGATCGCCTCAATGAAACCAGTGCAAGGGAGATCGCGATCTTGCGTGAACAGGTGAGTCGATTAGCTGCCCTGCCCGACCAGGTCAATAAGGCTGAACGGGCTGCAGTGAAGGCTGAAGGGAAGCTCGCGGAGGTGGACCAGGCTAAGGGCCAGGAAATCAGCGAGCTCAAGCTGGCGTTGGAAGCCCTACAGCCCCTGCCCAACCAGCTTGCGGATCGAACCGTCCAGCTTGAACAGAAAGAGGCCCAGTTGGCCGACCTCAACGAAACGACGGAGCGTGAGAACAACAAACTCCTAGGGCGAATCGAGTTTCTTGAGGAGCGCGCAACTGAGCTAGTTCAGACCCGCAAAGAGCTTTCAAGTATGCGGCGTACACTTAGCAAGACTCGCAAACTAGTCGAGAGCCGTGATGCGCGCATCGACACCCTCGACGCCAAGCTCAAGGAGGGCAAGCAAGAGCTCGCGCAGTACCGTCGGCAGGTAACGACCACCGGTCGCGAGCGCAGTGCTCTGCAGGTCAAAGTCAATGCACTTGCGGCTCGCTGCAAAGAATCCGAGACCCGCTTACAAGCTGCCAGCGTGCGTGCAAAAGATGCAGACCAAAGACGCCGCCAAGCAGAGCGCTTACTCAAGAAACAAGGGCGAGCATCTGGCTCCACAAATGGTAAGAACCGCCTCAAGGTCAGTGACCAGGCCACGCATGCCACCGACGATCTGCAAGTGATCGCCGGCATCGGTCCAGGGTATGCAGCCAACTTGGAAAAAGCTGGTATCCGCACCTATGCCCAATTGGCTGAATTCAGTACTGCCCAGCGAATTGAGGAACTGGCCGAATTGGCCAACGTCGACGCTGCCCGAATCAAGCGCGATGGCTGGGCCAAGGCAGCCAAGGCCGAGCACCGGCGCAAGTACAAGGCGCACATCTAGCACACACGCGAGCGGCTCACACGCCATAGGAACCACAGTGGGCCTTTACTCAAACCAGGTCCTTCCACGAGTTTTGGCCGTAGGGATGGGCACAAAGGACTTTGCCCGACGCCGAGCTCAGTTCCTGCAAGGCGTTGAGGGGCGGGTATTGGAACTTGGATTCGGAGCGGGCTTGAATCTGCCCCACTACCCCGAGCGAGTGGAGGAGGTCCTAGCCCTCGAACCCGCGCGGGTCAATCGGCGGCTCGCCGCCAAGCGCATTGCGCAGAGCCCCATTCCTATGCAGTGGATTGATTTGAAGGGGGAATCGATCCCCCTACCCAACAACGCTGTGGATACGGTCACCTCATCTTGGACCCTGTGTACCATCCCTCATTTGGAGCAAGCCTTCAAAGAAGTGAGAAGAGTGCTCAAGCCGGGCGGGCAACTGAGCTTTATCGAGCATGGACTCGCTCCGGATGAATCGGTGCGCCGGTGGCAGCGCAGACTCAACCCCCTGCAGGGATTCTGCTTTGGGGGCTGTAAGCTCGACCTCGCGATCGACGCCTTGATCGAGGAGGCCGGCTTTGAGATTCAGTCCCTGCATACCGAGTACGCCCCCGGCCCCAAGGTGCAGTCATTCCTTTACCGGGGCACTGCACAAAACCCAATCTAGCCCCAATCTAGCCCCTGCCGGTCGCGGTTACGGCCCGGACGCCGAACCAAGCTCAACCTCGCTGCTTGATTTCGCGACGCATGTCCTTGGGGTCCTTGACCATGGCAGCGTGATCCACGCGCAACTGCTTCCAAAGATCTGATCCTGTAAGAACTTCTCGGATGCGTTCCTCAACAATGACTTCAGCGTCGATCTTCATGTCGAGGGTCTTGGCCTTAGTCTCCTCGTAGATTCCAGGTCTCAGGAGAAAACGCAGCTTGGCAACAGTCGCTAGGCGTGCCCGGCGGGTATCGCGCGTAGACAGGGCCCCCGTCAATAAATCATCAAATCCCTTGGGTGCCCGCTCAATGCCGAATGCATTTGTAAAGACCCCCTCATAATAGCGCCCCAATTCCTGCATACCCTTCTTGATGGCCGTGTCGAGAGGTTCTCCGTTGCGTTTGGCGATCGCGGCACGCACAGACTTGCTGTGCCGCAGGCACGCCGCGTGCTCTGTGTCCAGGTCGGCAATACAGTATTTTGAATCTCCTTTGGAGTTTGCATCGGGCTCTAGGGGAACAAGCTCACGAGCCAGCTTTGGCACACGGAGACCCAACGTGGCACAAACATCTCGCTGCACCCGCTCCTTATCCTTGCGGCCTAAGTCCATGTCCTCCACAACTAGGTTCTCAATGAGAGCCTGCACGTTCTTGGCCACGACACCAGCACGCTGGTTTGCGAGGGCCTTGCGTACAAGGCGCGTAACCTTGGATGCCTGGACCGAAGGAATGTGTAATTCCAAAGCGTTGGAGACGGAGACAACAAGACCTTCCAGACTCTTGCCCTGCTTTGCGGAAGTAGACAGACCGTCCTGAGCCCGAGCGTGTGTCACTAGGCACAAGACGGCAATAAAACTAGGAAGCAGGAATCTCCAGGGAGGTGTGGATGACTCACCTAGGGGTACGAAGGGGAGGGTGGAAGCACGCATGACAAGATAAAGCCTACCAGACGCCCACCCATCGCAGGGTACGCAAGTGTCTTTGGGGCATGGACCCCACGGCCATGCCTCGCCTACCAGGAAAAAGGGACACCGCCGTCCTAATCGTCCGCGCCCTGCGATGACTGTGCGGCAGCCTTGCGCTTTTCCATGTCCCGCTTGAACTTCGCCACCTTTGGATCACCCGGACAGAAAGCCTGGTAGGCCCGAGTGTGCGTGAGCGCCTGTTCATACTCACCAAGGTTTGCGTGGGCGAGGGCTAGGTTGCCTCGCAGGCGGGGACGATCGAGTCCCAGGTCGACCATTGCCGAGAGCACACGAATCGCCTCGCGATACTGCTTGGCCTCCATCAGAATCTCGCCCAAGATTGAGTGGGCAAATGAATTGCGTGGGTTCTGGGCAATGACCTTGTTGAGTTCGCGTATGGCCAGTTTCTTACGGCCCATGTCCGACTGGGCCAGGGCAGACCAAACCGCGTAGTGTTCCTGCAGGCTTTGAGAGGGAGTGGGAAGCGTGCTGACGCTGGCTGGGGCAGGCAAGACTGCGCCAAGACTCGCCGCCCCGGCATATCCAAGGCCCTGCATTCCCTCGGGATTGACGGCCGCAGTTTCACCGCTGGCCCGCTCTAACGCTCCCGCTTGGGCAATGCGAGTCATTGCTTCACGGGCCCGGGAAACAGCCATGCCCGATTGTGATACGAGATTGGTCAACTCCCCCGGGTCTTGAGAGACATCATAGAACTCCGGGGAAGGACCGTGGATGTACTTGCCCTCAGGCCCAGCCCATCCGGCGAGGTGGCCCCAGCCGTAGTTCAAAAACCCATAGTAGGTCTCAAAGTACACACCGCGCTCTCTGGGAATATCGCCTCGGATCAAAGACAACCCATCGCTCGGCGGGGCACCCAGCCCCATCGCATCGAGAATGGTGGGATACACGTCGACAATGCTGACACGCTCTGAAGAGCGCTGGCCCGCTCGCTTCGCACCGGGCAACCGCACGATCAGTGGAACACGCAGGGTCGAGTCATAACACAGCAAACCATGGCTGGATTCACCATGCTTTCCACCGCTCTCACCGTGGTCTGCCACAACGAGAATCGTCAGGTCGTCATAGTCCGGTTCAGCGCGTAGTCGCGTGAGCAAGGGACCGATAGCCGCATCCATCGCCGCCACCTCACCGAGGTAGGGTTTCCCAGCAGCTTGAGCCAGAAACTCCTGGCTTGGCTCGTATGGGGCGTGCGGATCAAAGTAATGAACCCAAAGAAAAAACGGCTGCAATTCTTCACGACCATCGAGCCACTCAAGCGCGGCCTTTGTGATTTCCTCGCCCGTTCGATCTCCCACGCCGCCCAGGTTGTCTGTTGAAAGGTGAGCATCGTTGTAGTCATCAAAGCCCTGGGCGAGCCCATAGCTGGCCTGCAAGACCGAGGCCGCTACTACAGCTCCTGTCCGACATCCGGCCCGCTGTGCCCGCTCGGCGATTGTCTCAGCGGAAAGGGGCAGAGACTTATAGCCATTATCCCGCACCCCATGCCGAGGAGGGTAGAGCCCTGTCAGCATTGATGCGTGTGAGATGATTGTGATGGGCGCCACTGCTCGGGCATCATCAAACACAATGCCTTCTCGCGCGAGGCTGCTCAGATTGGGCGTAATGCCCCTCTGAGTCTCGTAAACATCCAGAGCTGCGGGATTGGTCGTGTCTAAGGTGATCAGTACGCAAGACCCCGGCAGTGGGGCCTCTGCAGAACACCCCCACAGGGCTCCACAGATGATAATGGGAAACAAGCCGCGCATGATCTGGAAGTGTAGTCAAGGTTCTGGCACCGGGGAAGGACAGTGCGGTAATCTGAACTTACCCCGAGTCACTATGATCCCAATGCTCCCAACTCCCGCTCACCCGTGGTATTTGACCGCGCTACTCCTCTTGGGATGCGCAGGCCAAGGCTCAGCACCGGCACCTGCCCCCAGCATCCCCCAACCCCCCTCACTAGAGGGGTATGATGACACCCTAGCTGCGTTGATCGAACTCGCCGTAGAGACGGTTCGACAGGCACCTGATCTGCACCAAACTTGGCTCGAACTCGGCTCCTTGTATGAAGCACACCTGATGCTGGAATGGGCCGCCCCCGCCTATGCGGCCGCCCTAGAATGCCGACCACAGAATGCACGCATTCACTACCGGCTCGCGGTGACTCTGATCAACCAAGGAGAACTGCTGGCGGGGCTAGAGTCCTTAGATTCCGTTCATGCGCTGGCACCGCTGTACGCCCCGGCCTGGTGCAAGCACGGCCTAGGGTTACTTGAACTCGGACGCCTCGATGAGGCGCGGGAGATGCTCCTAAAAGCCATGGAGATCGACCCAACCCTGAGCGCATGTAAGATCGGCCTGGCACAGATCGAACTACAGCAAGGAAACCCAACCAGTGCACTCGCTCAATTGGACGCCGCTGCCAATCACCGGGACCCCAACTCACAACTCGCCTCCCGCCTGCGTGGAAAAGCTCTATTTCAGCTTGGACGTGAATCGGAAGCCAACCGGGAACTCGCGCGAGGCAAGGGCGCCCGGCTCGTACTCAATGACCCGTGGTCACGAGAGGTCGCATCCTTCAAGAGAGGGACAAGCGCAGTCCTTTTGCGAGCCACAAGGCTGATGGAACGGGGGAGTCCAAAGAAGGCCGTGGAACTCCTAGAGGAACTTCGCACGCGCGACTCACAGAATCCGCGCGTATTGCGCAAACTCGGAATCGCCCATGCGGCCAGTCAGAACTGGGAGGCCGCTGCTGCAGTCATGGCCCAAGTTGTCCAGCTTGAGCCCGGCGATGCCCTGATCAAGGCGAGCCTGGCTTGGACCTATATCATGGGCGGTGATTACCCAGCCGCCCTTCCCATCGCGCGGGAA
Source organism: uncultured Planctomycetaceae bacterium (assembly GCA_964469565.1). GTDB lineage: Bacteria > Planctomycetota > UBA1135 > UBA1135. The sequence continues at coordinate 20,729 of CAYXZD010000014.1, read as the reverse complement.
GCCGTAGCACAAGATCCCCAGGATGCCGGAGCACACGAAGCCCTCTTGACCGCACAGCACCGATTAGGCCAATTCAAGGAGTTGCTGACGGCCTTCCAATTCACCGTTGATTCTGGACAGGTGAATGATTCCATTGAGATTCTAGCGGGCAAGGCTGCATTGGAGCTCGGCCGGGCAGCTGAGGCCCTAGCCCATTTTGAGCGCGCAGCGAGCGGTACCCCGGTGGACAGCGAAGCCCTCATCGGGGCCGCTTTTAGCGAGGTCCAACTCGGACGAAAAACCCAGGCACAGACCTACATGAGTCGCGTGGAAAAGCTCGCTCCCAAGCACGAAGCACTCGCCGAATTGCGGGCCGCGATTCAAGCCCTAGGCGACTCACCCCAGCCCTAGGCTCCCTTGCCATGACTTACATGCCACCGCACAGTACCCGACTCGCCTGGATCTCCATGATCGCAGTCTTCTGCGCTTGCAGTTCAGAAGTTTCCAAGCCCGCTGAGGTTGCTGCCCCCCAAGCACCCGCATGGTTTCAAGAACAAGCAGCTGCTAGGGGCCTGAGCTTTGCACATACATCAGGTCATGCGGAGGCGTTTTACTTCCCAGAGTTGATGGGGGGCGGGGCGGCCTTATTCGACATGGACAACGATGGGGATCTCGATGCTTTTTGCGTTCAAAGTGGAAGCCTCATAGCGCCTGCGGGGACAATCACAGGCCATCGTTTATACGCCAATGACGGCCAGGGACAGTTTGAGGATGTCACCGAACACAGTGGCATCGCCGTCGAGGGCTACGGCATGGGCGTTGCAACGGGGGATTATGATGGTGATGGGGACACGGACCTCTACCTGACTCAAGTCGGGGCAAACAGACTTCTACAGAATCAGGGACAAGGGCAATTTGTAGACATCACGGCTGCCAGCGGCGTGGGTGATGAGGGCTGGGGAACAAGTGCCGCATTCTTCGACATGGATGCTGACGGTGATTTGGATTTGTTTGTCACGAACTACGTGGATTGGTCTCGCGAGAAAGAGCTCACCTGCTTTGGCCCCACCGGACAGCCGGACTACTGTGGTCCCACGAGTTACTCAGCTACACGCTCGGATGGGCTCTATGAAAACCTCGGCAACGGGACGTTTCGGGATATTTCCAAAGAATCTGGCATCCAATCGTCTTTCGGAAATGGTCTCGGAGTGGTCGCGGGAGATTTCAATGGTGACGGTCGACCCGATGTGTTTGTCGCCAATGATCAAACCCCGGACCAACTCTGGATCAATCAGGGCGAGGGGAAGTTTGTAGACCGCGCAGAACTGGCCGGGTGCGCCCGGGACCGTAATGGAACAGCTCGCGCAGGAATGGGGGTCGACACGGCTGACCTTGACTCCAATGGAACCCTCGACCTACTCGTTGTGCATATGGCCCGGGAACACGATGGCCTGTTCTACAACCAGGGGAAGTTCTTTACAGAGCGCACGGTTCAAGTAGGCCTGGGTCTCGCCACCATTCAACGCACACGCTTCGGCGTGGGATTCATGGATTTCAACAACGACTCCCTGCTCGACCTGTACGTGGCCAACGGACGTGTCAACCTTCAAATGGCACCTCTGACCGACGGTGACCCCTACGCAGAGCCCAACAGCCTGCTGCGAGGGATTCCTGGTGGGCGATTCGAAGATGTAGACGAAAAAGGAGGCTGTGCCCAACCCTTGTACGCCACCAGCCGCGGTGCAGCCTTTGGAGATATCAACGGGGATGGAGGTGTTGACGTCTTGGTGATCAATCGCGATGGCCCAGCACAGTTATTCATGAATTGTGCTCCCGAGCGTGGTCACTGGTTGGATGTACGTGCCGTTGATCACCAAGGGCGCGATGTTCTTGGGGCAATTCTCACTTGGACATCGGGCTCTGGGGCCATCCAGCGCAGGGAGATCAAGAGCGCCTTCAGTTACTGCAGCGCCAGTGCCCTGCGTGCCCATTTCGGCTTGGGTGCAGAGACTACTGGAAAGCTCAGTGTCGAATGGCCTGGGGGATCCAGTGAAGAAGTCGAGCTAGACGGGGTTGACCGCCTCATCATTGTCACACGCCAGTAATCACTCCCGCCCCGCGGGGAGTGGTGGGCCCTGTTGGACTCGAACCAACGACCTACCGATTATGAGTCAGGAGCTCTAACCAACTGAGCTAAGGGCCCACCAGTGCCCATACATTACCATCCGCCCCGCCATAGAGAAGCCCCATCCCAGAAGCCCGATCCCAGAACCACCGACCCACCGCCTCCAGCCCAACATGAACCTACAGAATGAATGTGATGGTCTCCGTTCACTCCTGAACCGATGCGAAGAGCTCGGCCGGACTGAGCAGGCGCGTGCTGCCAAAGACGACCGTGTCTCAGGCTGGTCGGTTGAGCAACATCTCTACCACATCGCCCTCGCCTGTGATCTATCCCTCTCCAATGTGACGAGCCTTGTCACTGAAAAGGGCATGCTCATCCTAGCCGATGCGGAGACCGCACCGCGCACACTCAAGATCCTCCAGCAGGAGACCTTTGAGCGAGGAGCTGCTGAGTCCCCCCGCATGGTGCGGCCATCCGAAACGATCCGTTACGACTTTCTCAAGCGGGAACAGGAGGGCAATCTGGCCAGTCTCGACATGCTCTGCACGGATCTCGAAGTGATCGCAAACGCTCCCAATCACATTCCTCATCAGATCCTCGGGCCGTTGAATGCCTCCCATTGGCTGCGGTTTGCAAGGCTTCACACGGCTCACCACGTCGCAATCGTTGAAGACATCACAGCCCCCAGCCACTAGAGGATCTTGGGTTTAGGCCTGCTCCTGGAGCCGAGCCGTAATCATGGCGACACAGGCTGTGAGCTTCTTGCCCATGGGAATGTGCAGGAACTCGTTGGGACCGTGAGCATTCGACCCTGGCCCAAGAACACCCGTAATGACGAATTGAGCGTCGGGGAATTTTTCCCCGAGCATACCCATAAACGGAATCGTTCCCCCTTCCCCCATCAAGACCGCCCCCTTCCCAAAAAACGCCTGGGAGGACTCGTCCACGGCCTGCTCCAGCCATGACGACAGCGCCGGTGCATTCCAACCCCCTGCCCCGTCCGTCTCAGAGAAACTCACTTGCGCCCCGTGGGGTGGGTCACTGAGAAGGGCATCCCCCACAGCCTGCACGGCCTGATCGGGATCACAGGTGGGAGGGATTCGTAGGGAGAGTTTCACCTCTGTGGTCGGGCGCAGAACATTCCCCGCCTCAGGCATCGGAGGCAAGCCACTGGCTCCTGTCACGGCTAGGTTCGGCCGCCAGGTTCGGTTGAGAACCAACTGGGACAGCTCGCCATCTACGGGTCCTGTGCCCTCGGTGAAGGGGAAACACTGATGCACATCCTCGCCGAGCACCTCTGCCACTCGCTGGGCCTGCTCTTGGCGCTCCTTGGGAATCTCCACGTGTAATTCAGGCAAGCGCACCTGCCCCGTGCAGCTGTCCTCGATCCGGTCGAGTAGTTGGCGCACGAGGCGAAAAGTCTCGGGCACGATCCCCCCGGCATCGCCAGAATGCACGCCTTCGGTCAAGGTGGAGACACTCAGGCGCCCCATGGCGTAGCCACGCAGGGAGGTAGTCAACCAAAGCCGCTCGTAATCTCCCGCACCACTATCGAGGCACACCACAAGGTCTGGCTCTCCAATGCGCCCTCCGAGGTGATCAATGTAATGGGGTAAGTCATAACTGCCACTTTCCTCGCAGCCTTCAATCAAGATGACGATGCGGGGATGGACGATCCCTTGGGCCTGCAGGGCCTCGATGGCCGTCAGCGATGCGTAGGCGGAGTAGCCGTCATCGGCACCGCCGCGCCCGTAGAGTTTATCCCCCTCCCGACGGGGCTCCCAGGGCCCGCTTTCCTCGCTCCAGCCCACCATTTCCGGTTGCTTGTCCAGGTGGCCATACATCAACAAGGTGGAGGCCTCATCACCGGGAATCTCCATGAAGATCAGCGGAGTGCGACCCTCTAGCTCAATCAAATCCACGCTCAGCCCCTGAATAGGGCGCGCCCTACACCACTCAGCAATCAACGAAGCCGCCCGATCCATATGCCCATGCGCCTTCCAGTCAGCGTCGAAGTCAGGGGACTTATTTGGAATGGCGATGTACTCGATCAAGCTCGGGACGATTTCCTGATCCCAAACTCGATCCACGTGCTGCTGCAAGGCCTCTTGATTCATGCCGCTCAGGATACGACCTAATCAGCGGTTCGAGAACACTCCATTCCGTCGACACCCTGTCCAGATCTGAGCGACACACTGAACTGGCGTGCTCCGGAATTGGGACACCTAGATTGCCCCCGTGATTCGCCACGCCTAGCTTGAGTTTGTGAGCGGCACGCGTATCCTCTTTGCCCACGGCCTCTCCCTAAACCATCGAATCACAGCAAATCACATGTCCTACGAGCTCCCCGCCCTTCCTTTTGGCCCCGACGACCTCGCCCCACACATCAGTGCGGAAACTCTCGAGTACCACCACGGCAAACACCACGCGGCCTATGTGGGCAAACTGAACGAGCTGCTCGGTGGAGACTCCTCAAAAAGCCTCGAAGAGTTGATCGGCTCAACTTCGGGAGGAGTGTTCAACAACGCCGCCCAAGTCTGGAACCACACTTTTTACTGGAACTGCATGTGCGCCAATGGGGGTGGCCAGCCCAGCGGCGACCTCGCCACTGCCATCAACCAGGCGTTTGGCTCATTCGATGAGTTTGTCGTCCGATTCAAGGCCGCCGCCATGGGCCGGTTCGGGTCGGGATGGGCCTGGCTGGTCAAAGACAACGACGGCAAGTTATGCATCGTAGACACGGCCAATGCAGATAACCCCATGACGGACGGCCAAACCCCCCTCCTCACCTGCGACGTTTGGGAACACGCATACTACGTCGATTTCCGCAACGCACGGCCCAAGTACCTCGATACGTTCTTTTCGAGCCTCGTCAACTGGGAGTTCGTGGCCTCCAATCTCTAGATTTCCCAGCACGGCTTCCCCCCAAGGGAGCCACGAGGCAGCCCGCCCCAGTGTCGAGCCATCAGGCACGTGCTGGGGCGGGTTCGGTTTTGAAGGGGTCGAGTCGAGGACGATAGGGATCCTGTTCAGTAAGATGGACCCCGTGCTTACAACATTGAGAAAGCCCAGCAGGCACGGGGCCATTGCCCTTGCGCTCGCCGTGGTCCTCGCTAATGCCTGCGCTCGCGCACCGGAGAGCCCGGCCGAGCCGAGCACGCCAACTCCAATTCCCGATGACCCTAATCCTCCCCATGCCCTCTGGAGCAAGGTAGAGGAGTTTCGTGCCGACCTCGCTGCAGTTCGATCCGGCTCGGACGGGGGAGGGCGCGCTTGGATTGAGTGGGGAACAGAGGATCCTGCTCGCGTAGTCGTCGGCCAGCGCAGGTCGTTTGATTTGGTCTTTGAAGTCGGGCCCGATGGGATTGCCAACGGCGGCCAGATTCACTTCATGCCGGAACCGTTCTGGGGTTGGTCGCCGCCGCAGACGGATCGACCAGATCGGCTTGGATTCACCCGAGTCCAAACCGATGCGATGGAGGTCGAGCTCAACGGATTCTCAGTGGGAACAGCCACGACGGGCTACCTTGTGATTCAAGTGGGGGGGCGAGCCCTCGCAGCGGGGGAACGGGTGCTCATTCAATATGGCGTGGGCGACTCGGGGGCCTCCGTCGACCGCCACGCAGAGAGGGGCGCGCACCTTTGGTTTTATGTGGATGGGGACGGGGACGGTGTACGCGACCTCATCGCCCAATCCCCCACCGTCGATATCTGGCCCGGACCAGCCGCACGCCTCGTGGCCCAGACGCCCAGCGTCGTCCGGCCTGGCGAGACGTTTACCCTCAATCTCGCGTTTCTCGATTATCACGGTAATGATGGGGTCGAGTTCACAGGGTCCGTCGAGTTGTTCAACCGGCCTGAAGACTGGGGTATTCCCGAGTCGGTAATTTTCACTGTGGAGGACGGCGGCCGCAAGCGCATCGAGATCAAGGCCCAATCCAGTGGAGTCTTGCGGCTCGGCGCACGCGTTCAACTCAATCAACAAACCGTCACAACCCAAGCCGGCCCGACATGGGTCAGTGCGACAGCGGCGCCCATTTATTGGGGTGACCTGCATGGCCACTCCAATCTCTCTGACGGTACCGGCCAACCGGACGAGTGGTTTGATTACGCCCGGCATACGGCGGCCCTGGATTTCGCCTGCCTCACCGACCATGACCATTTTGGAGTGCAGTTTATCGACGCGCACCCCGACCTCTGGGAAGCTCTCGAGCAGGTCGCCGAAGATTGGTTCGTCCCGGGGGAGTTCATCACTTTACCAGGATATGAATGGACCAGTTGGATCCATGGCCATCGCCACGTGGTGTTCTTCGGACCGCAAGGCCCTCTACTTTCCTCGGTCGATGAGCGTTACCAGACCCCGCGCCAACTGTGGAAAGGGCTAGCGGGCTACGAGGCGTTGACCTTTGCCCACCACTCAGCGGGCGACCCCATCCCCACGAACTGGACCTTCACACCCGACCCGTTACTCGAACCCGTCACCGAAGTCATGAGTGTGCACGGCAGCAGCGAGGCACCCGATTCTCCTCGGTTATTGCGCCGGCCTCGTCCAGGCAACTTTGTGCGCGATGTACTGGATAGCGGGGTACCCCTAGGGTTCATCGGTAGCGGGGACAGCCACGACGGGCACCCCGGATTGAGCCACCTATCTCCCGTCTACGGCTGGCGCCCCCCGCGCCCAGACGGCTCAGCCGAACAGCTCGGTACGGGTGGGCTTGCAGCCGTCATGGCTCCCGAGCTCACTCGCCCGGGACTCCTGGGAGCCCTGCGAGCCCGCAGCTGCTACGCCACGAGCGGCCCCCGGATTCTCATGCGTGCAAGCCTGGCCGATAAGCCTATGGGCGCCGCCATTCCAGCAGCCCAGGTGGCAGGTGAGAGCGCCATCTCGCTCACGATCCTGGCGACGGCCCCCCTCAAGTCCATCGACCTCATTCGCTCTGGCGAGGTGCTCAGCCTGCCCATGCAGGGCGAGATGCGCTTCATGGGATCCCTTCCCCTGACAGACCTGACCGCCGGTGAGTATCTCTACCTGCGCATCACTCAAGAGGACGGGGGCCTAGCTTGGTCGTCCCCCTTCTTTATCGAATAGAACTCGTGAGCCCCATCGGCGCCATCCCTAGGCAAGGGTCAGTTCGACGAACTAAGCACAGCGGTTTCTACCCGAGGCTTTGGCCTTGTAAAGTGCCCGGTCGGCAGCCGTGAGCAAGTCTTCGGGCCCGGACATCTCCGGGGTGCGCTGGGCAATACCCAAGCTCAAGGTGACGGTGAGATCCATGCGAGCCTGACGGATTGGGGTCAACGCCACGGCGTTGCGAACACGCTCAGCACATCGCCGTGCGGCTTGCAGGCCACAGGCCGGATTGATCGTGAGGAATTCCTCTCCGCCAAATCGGCACAGCACATCACTGGAGCGTGCTGCTGCTCGCATTCTGTCGCTCACTGCCTTGAGGACTGCATCCCCACCGGCGTGGCCGTGAGTGTCATTGACTCGTTTGAAGTAATCTACATCTGCAATGATCACGGAGAGGGGCTGGCCCGTTCGTGCTGCGGTTTGCCACTCCTGTTCTAACCGCTGCACCGCATAGCGCCGGTTGGGAAGCGCAGTGAGAGGGTCGGTCAGTGCAGCAGACTCAAGCTGTCGTGCCAGAATCCCCAGTTCCGCAGCCTGTCCTAGGCGCAGGCTCTCCATGGATTCGGTGCGCTCGCGCAGTCGCACCGTGCGCAGACCTGCTTGTACGCGGGCCTGTAGAATCCGAGCGTTACAGGGCTTGGCAACAAAGTCATCCGCACCCGCCTCCAACCCTCGGATGATTTGCTCCTCATCATCGAGAGCAGTCAACATAATGACCGAGAGGCGCTGGCCCTCCTTTGTAGCACGCAATAGTTCACACAATTCCGGGCCGCTAAGCCCTGGCATAGACCAATCGGTAATCAGGATTTGAGGCTGCAAAGTCAGAGCCATCTGGAGCCCACTGCGGCCGTCTGTAGCTTCGAGCACCTCATGCCCCCAACGCCTAAGCTGAGCCCCCACTACCTTGCGGGTGAGCGCATCATCATCGACGAGTAAGACCCTCGCTGAATCCCCCCACCGGCTGGTGTCGCGCCCGATCATCCCCGACTCAGCACGGTCATCGCACGCTTGGGCGAGGGCTTGTCCGACGAGGGCGGTGGGTTCGGAGCCAGGAGCCCGTGAATGCAATTCACCGAGTTCCGGTTCCGGGGAGTGGGACTGGGGAGACCCGAGTTCCTCACGTGTCCTGGCCCAACTCTGGCAGGCTTCCAAAGCAGCCTCTTCGACAGCCTCCATACTCAAGCCAAGGAATCCGGCACACTGAACTTGGCGTTCCTCAAGGGCTCCGAATCTGTCATTGTCACCAAGGGGCTCGGCCAATTCTGCCGTGCACTGAGCCAACTGCAGCAGGGCAGCCCAATGACGCGACTCCTCCCCAAGGCCCGTCATGCGATCAGGGTCTTCATGCACCAACACGGCGGTCGCAAGCATGTGAGACAACCCGCCATCCTTCAAGAGCGCATAGCCTGCCTCGCAATGGTCAATTCCCAGGGAGTCACTCTCCGCCTGCGCAAGTTCGATTCCGCGGGTTCGATGAGGCCCGCTCACCAAGCAACCATAGCGGCCCGAATGTACATTGGCTAAAGCGAGAGTGCCCACGTCGCCCAGCAACCCAAGGCAATGGGCCCGGCCGGGATTGCCCCACCCGGCAGCACGGGCGAGGGCTCTGCAAAGAGACGCCACCAATTGGGACCGCGACCAAAAGGCCTCGTGGTCAAACCCTGAGGGTCCGCCTTCGGTCTCGACCTTGGGAAGGGTGAATCCCATTGCGAGGGCACGTGCCGCTTCATAGCCCACACGCTGCACGGCAGCCTCAACATCCTCGATGGGTTGAGAGTTTTCATGGCGAGAATGGTTCGCCAGCTTGATCAAGCGCAAAGCTAAGGCGGGATCCGCATTGACTACATTGACAAGGGCAGCGAGTTGTTCGCCCTCTTGCTGGGCGAGGTCGAGCAGGCGCAACGAAACGCTAAGGGAAGTGGGTAGAGCTCCGGTGAGCTCTAATTCGTCAAACTTCTTTTCCATAATTGGGGGGATGGGGAGGTCTGGCGCTAGGCCGAGGCGGCTGAGTCAATTGAATCCAAGAGGCGCGTGCGCAAGTCCTTGAGGGCATCGAGGGCCACACGGTGCTGCACGTGTAGGAACTGGAGATGGTGAGGCTCCACCGGACCCTGGCGGGCGAGAAGCTCAACGGTCTTGCAAGCGTCACTGAAGGCCTGGGCTCCCATGGTGGCGCTCGCGCCCTTCAATGCGTGTGCCTCGGCCACCACCGCGGGCCACTCACCCACGTGGGCCGCCGCGTGGAGTGCCGGCACGCGCCTGTGCAAATCCTCGATCAGAAGGTCGATCAGCTCGACCACGAGACCCGATCCATCCTCGCCTCCGAGTTCCCTCAACTCCGCGATCACCCCCGGGTCGAGTACCGAGCTGGAAGGAAGGGCAGGGTGGGATGGCTGGGATGGCTGGGTGGGCTTCATGACAGGGCGATGGTTAGGGTCATCGAATCGGGCATGAGTCTCTCTCGACTCGCACGAGCCCTACTTCATAGGCTTTTGAAGGAATCCCCTTTATGGAAGTCTCGCCCTGAAGCACCTGCCGCCCCACCCCCCCTGAGGGGCCCCTACCCGGCCCCCGACCACCCTAGCCCAGGATCGGCAAGTCTGGAAATGAGCCAGGTTCGGGAGCCGGAGGCGCAGGGGGAGGCGGCAATTCCAACCCAAACACCTCAAGGAAGTGCTTCACGATCAACACTTCACAGAGCATGTTGCCCGGTGGGAGTTCGGCGTGGTCGGCGAGGCGTGTCATGACCTGGCTGTCGAGGCCGCAGGGCCTGAAGGACTCGAATGCGGTGAGGTCAGTATGCACGTTGAGGGCTAGCCCGTGCCAACTCACCCAGCGCCGCAGCGCGACACCGATGGAGGCCACTTTCAGATCGCCAAGCCAAACTCCCGTGCAACCTTCGGCGCGCCGCCCCTCCAATTCAAACTCGGCCAAGACTCCAATGACCACTTGCTCTAAGTCGCGGAGCAACCGGTGGGCATCCCGGCGTCCCTCAGGCAGTTTCAATATGGGGTAGGCCACCACCTGGCCCGGTCCGTGGTAGGTCGCCTCGCCGCCACGCTCGACTTCCACAATGGGAAATTCCTGCTCGCCCAGCTCAGCGCCCCCACGGCCGACGGTCAAGACTGGCTCATGCTCCACGAGAATCAGAGTATCGCGAATCTCGTCATCGATTCGCTGCTGCAGCAATTGCTCTTGCAACGCGAGGATTTCGCCAAAGGGCTGCCGGCCCAAACGTTGAACGTCGAGCCACTGGCCGATTCCACTGGCTTGAGGAGTACTCACGGGATTCGCCTAGCGTTTTTGATAGATGTGCACCGCCATCCCGTGCACCGCCTCGGCCGCTTCCATGAACGCCTCGGGCAGGGTTGGGTGGGCGTGAATGGTGCGGGCGATGTCTTCAGCGGTCGCACCCATTTCGATGGCGAGAGTGGCCTCAGCGATCAACTCGGTGACCTCGGGACCCACCATGTGCACGCCCAATAGCTCGTCCGTCTTGGCATCCGCGATTACTTTCACCAAGCCCTCTGTCTCCATCAAGGTCATCGCCCTACCCGATGCGGCAAACGGGAACGATCCGCAGGAATAATCGAGGCCCCGCTCCTTGCACTGATCTTCGGTCAATCCCACCGAAGCCATCTCGGGAGCCGTGAACACCACAGCAGGTACACACCGTGCGTCATACTCTTCCGCCTGACCGGCGATCACGCCTGCTGCCACAACCCCCTCCTTACTGCCCTTATGGGCTAGCATGGGTTGCCCAGCCAAGTCTCCGATGGCGTAGATGTTCGGGACGCTGGTGCGCATGTGTCTATCGGTGTCCAGGAATCCCTGGGCGTTGACCGCCAAGCCGGCGGCCTCCAATCCCAGACCTTCGCTGAAAGGTCGCCGGCCCACGGTGGAGAGGATTTGATCGCACTCCACGTTTCCCGGTCCTTTCTTGCCCTCGATGGCCACCTTGAGCCCATCCGCCGTTCGCTCCCAGCCCTTGGCAAAGGTCTCGGTCATCAGTCTGATCTTGCGCTTCTTCAGGCTGCGCTCAATCACCTTCACGCAGTCGCGCTCCTGGCCCGGCAGAGCCCCGGCCGTTGCCTCAAGGACTGTCACCTTGGACCCGAGCTTTTGATACATGATCCCAAGCTCGAGGCCGATGTAGCCCCCCCCAATCACAACCAAGTGCTCGGGGATGCGATCAGGAGCCAGCGCACCCGTCGATGACCAGACGGCCTGTTCATCGAAATCGAATCCGGGAATCGACGTGGGTACCGATCCCGTAGCCAGAACGATGTCATCGGCTTGCAAGGACTTTTCGCCCTCATCAGTCGTCACGCACACCTGGGTTGAACTGGTTAGGCGTGCCTTGCCGAATACAACTTGCACGCCATGCTGCTTGAGCAGGTGGCCGATGCCCCCCGTTAGGCGATCGACGATGCCTGCCTTCCAGCTGACCAGTTGAGCTACATCAAGGGCTACATCTGAGCAGGTGATTCCCATGGCACTTGCATGACCCACGCGCTCCATCAGCGAACCGGCAGCGATCAAGGCCTTCGATGGGATGCAGCCGATATTCAGGCAGGTGCCCCCCAGCTTGTTGCTTTCGACGACCGTGACCTCCTGGCCGAGCTGTGCAAGGCGGATGGCGCAAACATAGCCGGCAGGGCCGGCACCGATGACAATGACTCTTCGCGGAGAACTCATGGGTTGAATTGGGTGGGGCTAGGCTCGTAGCTAAGAGCGCTAAAGTGGGAACGCTCCGTCCCCGGGTTGGGCTTGGCCGAGGCGCTCCGCCACGGCGGCAAAGGCGTTGTACTGGCGCTTTAGGTGGGTTGGGATCTCACCATAGACGTCTTCAACAAGGGTCTTGAGAGCCATGGCCGGTGCAGCCTCTTGTTCGTGGATAACTGCGTCGATTTCGGCGAACAGTCCCTCTTCGATTTGAGTCTGTTCACCCTCGCCAAGGATCCCTTCGGACCGAAGGAAACGCTCAAAACGCTCGATGGGGTCGCGCTGCTTCCAGGCATCCACCTCTGCTTCCGAGCGATACTTCGTCGGATCGTCCGAACTGGAGTGGCCAAGGATGCGGTAGGTACGCAGCACCAGCAGGCTGGGTCCCTGCCCTGCCCGGGCGCGCTCAACGGCGTCTGTCATGGCCTGGTAGCAAGCTAACACATCATTGCCGTCGACCTTGGTCCCGGGCATCCCATAGGCGGCGGCCTTGTCTTCGTATTGGGCGCGAGTTTGGTTCTTGGAGGGCACGGAGATCGCCCAGCCGTTGTCCACGCACACAAAGACCACCGGTGCCTTCCAGACGCCCGCAAAGTTCATCGCGCTGTGAAAGCCATTGGAACTCGTGGCTCCATCACCAAAGTAGACGGCATGGACCACGTCTTCCCCCCGAGACTTCGAGGCAAAGGCCGCCCCCACCGCGTGGGGCATCTGGGTGCCAATGACCGATGACCAACTGGGGTAGTGACTGCCCTTGTGCTGGAAGTGGTTGCACATCTGGCGGCCCTTGGCGGTGTCATTGGCGTTGCAATACATCTGGGCCACATACTCGGCGAGGGGCAACCCGCGCATGACAGCCGCACCGCCCTCGCGCAGGCCTGACCACAGCCAGTCCCGTTGAGCAAGCCCCGCTGCAGACCCCACAGCGGCGGCCTCGGATCCGAGCACGGTCCCCACGAATCCAACACGCCCCGCACGCTGCAACTTGAGCATGCGCGCATCAAGGCAACGCACGCGCAGCATGTGAACAAACAGATCGCGCTGTTGTTCGCGATCAAGGTCAGGGGCAGGCCCGAGGAGTTCACCCTCGGTGCTCAGGATCTGCAGAGCTTCGGCCATCGATACCTAGAGGGCCAGAAGCCCCGGCTCTTCGAGGAGGACGCGCATGTGGGCAAGGAACCGAGCAGCGTCAGCGCCGTCGGCAAGCCTGTGATCCACGCTGCAGGACAGGTTCATGTACTGGCGCACCTCGATCTTGTCGCCCTCGGGTGTTTCGACAACGCCGGGGCGTTTGACGATGCGATGGACCCCGAGAATGGCAATGTCGGGGAAATTGATAATCGGCGTCGCCAGGGTACCGCCGATGTTGCCGGCGTTTGTAATGGTGAACGTGCTGCCTTGCAGCTCGGAGGAAGCAATCTTGCCCTCACGCGCCCTGCCGGCGAGCCCTTTCAATTCTTCGGCCATGGCAAGCATGCTGAGGGTTTCCACATTGCGAACCACTGGCACGATCAAACCCGCAGGGGTATCCGTGGCGATACCAATACTGACCGAGGCTGGATTGACGATCTCTCCGGCTTCTTCATCGAGGTGTCCATTGAGCATGGGGAACTTGGTTAGCCCGCTCGCGACTGCGGCCATGATGAAAGGCATGTAGGTCACATTGACCCCTTGGGTGGCCCCCATCTCCTTGGCCTTGGCGCGCACACGCACGAGATTCGTCACGTCGATCTCTTCAACAATTGTGAAGTGCATGGCCGTCTTGACCGAACGCTCCATGGCCTCCGCAATCTTGCGACGGACCCCGCGGAACGGCACGCGTTGATCGGGCTTGGCTGTTGGCGCAGAGGGCGCACTCTGGAGACTCTCCGAGGGCGAAGTGGAACCCGCGGATCCACTGGCAGCAAAGCTCTCCACATCGGCTCGCCGGATGACTTGATTGCGACCCGTGCCCTGCACTTGGCCCAGGTCCACGCCGAGCTCACGTGCCACTCGACGTGCGCTGGGGACGGCGAGGGCTTTGGATGAGCCAGTCTGGGGTGAGGAGCTTTGAACAGCGGGTGAAGGGGCGGCTGGTTTGGATTCCTCCGCCGGCACGGGCGCTGCGGGAGCGCCGCCGCCATTGTCCAAATGGAAGATGACGTCCCCCACGGGAACCACCTCCCCTTCTTCGGCCAACATCTGGGTCACGGTACCTGATGCCGGCGCTGGCACCTCCACCGTGGCCTTGTCCGTCATCACTTCAACAATCGGTTGATGCTCTTCAACCGCCGTACCTGCGGTCACGAGCCATTTAACGATCTCGCCCTCGGCGATGCCTTCACCAATGTCGGGGAGCTTGAACTCAATCATGGTTGTGTTCTCGGGGTGGATTGGGGAACCGGATCGGGATTTGCGCTACCAGAAAAGACCTAGTACTGGTGAACGAACTCAATTGCATCGAGCACACGCCGTTCATCGGGCAGGTAGTGATGTTCCAGCGTATTGGGGAAGGGCGTGTCGAAACCCGTCACTCGCCGGATGGGAGCTTCCATATACTCAATGACGTTCTCGGCGATCATGGCGGAGATCTCCGCTCCATAGCCGCAAAAACGGGGCGCCTCGTGCACCGTGACCACGCGGCCCGTGGCTTTCGCGGCCTGCAGCACGCCCTCCTCATCGAGGGGCATCAGGGTTCGCAGATCGACGACATGGCACTCAATGCCAGACTCGGCGGCCTGCGCTGCGGCCTTTTCGACGACGGGCACCATGGCGCCATAACAGAAGATCGTTACATCGCCGCCCTCACGAACGGTCCGCAGGGTGGAGAGGGCCACTTCGTAACTTCCTTCGGGAACCTCGCCCTTGACCGAGCGATACAGAGCTTTGGGTTCCATAAACAAGACCGGATCTGGATCCTGAATGGCGCTGATCAAGAGGCCCTTGGCGTCGTAGGGAGTCGAGGGAATCACGACCTTGAGGCCGGGTGTATGCGTGAAGTAGGCCTCTCCCGATTGGCTGTGATACAGCCCCCCTCGAATGCCCCCGCCGTAAGGAGTCCGAATCACCATGGGCGCCGTGTACTGTCCACCCGATCGATAGCGCAGCTTGGCAGCCTCGGAGACGATCTGGTCGAATGCTGGAAAAATGAAATCTTGAAACTGAATCTCGGCAATGGGACGCAATCCGTTCGTGGCCATTCCGATGGCGGTGCCGATGATGCCGTCCTCGGAGAGGGGGGTGTCAAAACAGCGTTCCGCACCGAACTCTTCAGTAAGGCCCTCCGTGGCCAGGAACACGCCGCCCTTGGGGCCAACATCCTCGCCAAACACAAGGGTGGCAGGATCATCGCGCATGGCCGACTTCAGACCATCGTTCACGGCTTGGATCAGAGTAAGATTCGCCATAGCTAAGTGGATCGCGCCCTCCTGGGAGAGGCGGGGGTTACGGGTCGCTGGGGACGCTGAAAGGTAGGGTGGGTGAAGAGTACTAGAGGGGGAAGGCGCCATCGCCGGCAGCGGCATCGCCTTTGCGGCGAGCCAAATCAAACACGGCCTCTCCCTGCTTGCGGATGTGGTCAGGGATGTCAGCAAACACGTCGCTAAAAATGGTCTCCAAGCCCGGCGCCGCCTCGGCTTCAGACGATTTGGCCGCGGCCGCATGGGTTTCAGTCAAGCGCTCTCGCATGGCATCTTCCCACTCTTGGCTCCACAATCCGCACTGGTCGAGGTACATCCGCAGGCGGTCGATGGGATCGCGCTCGGCCCAGTATTCAAGAGTCTCCTTGGGGACATACTTTGTGGGATCATCCGAAGTGGAATGCCCGCCCATGCGATAGGTCTGAGCTTCGACAAGCGTGGGCCCTTCGCCTGCACGGGCCCGTTCCAGAGCGTCGGCGACCACTTCATGCACGGCAAGTAGATCATTGCCATCCACCTTGATTCCCGGCATCCCATAGGCTTCAGCCTTGATGGCGTAGCTCTCCGAAACAGTCTGATTCGACGAGGGACAGGAAATCGCCCAGCCGTTGTTCTGGCACAGGAAGACAACGGGCGCCCTCATGACTGCAGCGAAGTTGAGCCCGCTATGGAAACCGGAGCTGGAGGTGCCGCCATCGCCGAAGCTCACGAGGCAAGCATGTGTTTCCCCGCGCATGCGAAAGGCATGGGCTGCCCCCACAGCGTGGGGCAGGTGTGTGCCAATAGGCGAGGAGATGGAAAAGAACTTGACCGGATCCACAAAAGAGAAGTGCACGGGCATTTGTCGCCCGCGCGCAGAGTCCTTGGCATTGCCAAACATGTTGTGAAACATGTCTGTGGGGTCCACGCCCTTGTAGAGGGCCATGCCAAAGTCACGGTAGCTGGGGAAGATCTGGTCACCCTCTTGCAAGGCCGCCGCTGCTCCCACTTGAGTGGCCTCAACGCCGAAGTTGGGGATCGAGAACCCGATGCGTCCGCCGCGCTGCAGCTTCATGCAGATGTCATCAAAGGCTCGCACGGCGAGCATGGCCTCAAAGCCCCGCTTGAGTTCGTCATCCGAAAGTCCACAGGTGTAGCCCGTGCGAATCTTGCCGTGGTGATCGATCACCGAGAGTGCTTCTTGATTGTCCATATGTCTGTGGCCTCGAGAGTGTTAGCGAGTGGCTGGCTCCGATGTGGCTTGGGTTTGCCGTTCCCGCACAAGGCGTGCGGCAAAGAACTCGCCGGCCTTGTAGCTAGAGCGAACCAACGGCCCGGAGGCCACGTATTCAAATCCCATTCCTAGGCCCTCCTGGCGGAGATCCTGAAATTGTTCGGGGGGAATGTACTCGTGCACAGGCACGTGTTGCTTGCTGGGGCGCAGATATTGCCCGAGAGTGAGGAAATCTACGCCCACAGAGCGTAGCTGGGCCATGGCCTCGCTCACTTCGAGAGCACTCTCCCCCAGACCCAGCATGATGGAAGACTTGGTCAGCAGGCTGGGATCGAGTTGCTTGGCCTCTTGCAGGGTCTGCAGGGACCGCTCGAAGGAGCAGCGTGGATCGCGCACCTTGCGTTGCAGGCGGTGGACGACTTCCACATTGTGAGCAAGCACGTCAGGATTGGCCCCCTGCTCGCTGCACCCTCGCCCAGGCAAGAGGCGTTTCAGATCAGCGCCCACGTAATCGGGGATGAGTGTCTCGATAATCGTCTTGGGTGCGCGTTGGCGTATCTGCGCCACACAGCGACTGTAGTGCCCTGCGCCGCCATCCTCCAAGTCATCACGATCGACACTCGTGATGACCACGTATTCTAAGTCGAGGCGCCCGATGGCACGGCCCACGTTGGCGGGTTCGTCAGGATCGGGGGCTGCAGCCTGCTGCACTGTCTCGACCGCGCAAAACCGGCAGCGGCGTGTGCATTGTTCGCCGAGGACCATCAAGGTCATCGTGGCGTGATCGCCGCTCCAGCATTCGCCGACATTGGGGCAGTGCGCTTCTTCGCAGACCGTATGGAGCTTGAGCTCCTTCGTCATGCCTTTCAGCCGCCCATATTCAGCCCCCCCCGGCAAGGGGACTTTGAGCCAAGCAGGCTTGAGCCCCTTGGATGGCGCTTGAGAGGCACTCAGGGCTGTGTGAGTAGGGCTAGGACACATTTCAAAGCTGCAATACTAGCCGCGAAGGGTAGCAGATGCGCCTATCCCCGTCTGCCCCACCGGGCCGCCCCGACAGCCCACAATAGTGCCTAAAACCCCCCACGCCCTGTGCGTAGCTCTCATGCTCGATTCCCAAGAATGCACCACAGTCCGCAACCAGACAGAAGGGAGTGCAGCACTCAAGCGGTACAGGCGCCTTGGTCAATAGACTCAGTTTGGGCAGGCACGGGCTTCACCAACGCGCAACATACGGCGTCAAACATACGGCGTCAGGCTCCCCTCGCACCTTTTCCCTCCGACTAGTACCAGGCTCCCCACACCTCACTTCAGACGAAGGACAGACCGTGCGCTTCATCCGGCCCGCGCTGAGCTAATTGGCCTCTCGAAACACCTTCGCCACACAGGTCGCTTCCTCGCCCTGGCTCGCCAGCAGTGTGCGTGAAACCCTACCTGTCGCCGGGTCTATGGCACCACGTGTCGGGGGAAGCACGGAGGGGTGCCTGACGCGGTATGTCGGACGCGGTATGTCGTGGTATGTCGGTGTGTTGGGCTGTTCGTTGACAACAGATTCAGTGTGATCTACGGTCCATTGTATGAGTGAGAAATCTAGAGTGAGCAAGCACAATGGCAAACTGTTTGGCGCGTTGGTTTGCATGCTCACGATGAGTGTATTTCCTGAGGGGGGGGCTGCTCGATCGCCAAGGGTGGATTCTGGTCCCGATGGCAGCTGGAATGGAACCTGTCGGACCAAACTCCATGGGGGTCAGCTGGAATGTCAGCGTCCGTGCACAACAACCCTTGTACCCAAGTGTGCAAAGCAAAACCAACAGTATGAAGGCAATGTGACGCACCGGTACTGCCGATGCAACCCATTCACCGCAGAGCCCACGTGCTGTCACGGCTATGATCTGTATGATCAAGGAATCAGGATCGGATTCTATGCAGGTGGGTATTGTGGCTCCAATAATTGCAGCGGGGGGCAAGGCATGACCTGTCAGGTTGTTACGCAGGTTGTCCCTCCAGGCAGTCCGTCATTATATCACGCGACGTGCGGTAATTGATGCTATCGCCCGTGGCTATCAAGACATCCCCCCCTGGCCGTGCAGGTTGCACAACACCGAGGGTAACACTGGGCCTAGCAGTGGTCAGCATATTCGTCCTCATGTTCGTGCTCATGAGGAATTGGCCGCATGATCAACATCTTCCCTGGGTGAACCCAAGCGGACACGAGGGTGGACATGAAACGCGCGTAGGTGAGATCGTCCAGCCATCTGGGCCGGGCGACGCCGCCCTGCCCATCCCCGCTACACAGCCGTCCCCCTTACAACCGTTCGAACTGACGGTGTTAGGGGAGAATCACAAGCCCCTCGTTTCCGCCAGTGCGCACATACAAGACCATAACGGGTCTTGGTCAGTCATCGGCAAGACCAACGAATCCGGAGTGCTCAGCCTCCCCTGCATGGGTGAGGATGATCCCCCCCCAACTGGATGGGTGGCCCACCGCGATCATGTCACTGCCGATTTCCAGTTTTCTGACAAGAGCCGCTCGCAAACCCTCATACTGGCTTCGGGCGGAGTCATCACGGGCACAGTGACAGGGGCTCCTCACGGATCAAGTATCAGAGTCATCGCCTTTGATAGCGCTCTTCCAGATTCCACAAATCGGCTCAGTGAATGCCTAGATCGTCACCCCCGATCCCACCAGGTCTGCGTTCACCCAGATGGCAGCTTCCGAATCGGTAGCCTTCCCGTGAATCGAATCCACACGGTTGCCGCTTATGGGCACAACGGGTACGGGCCCATGGTCCATGTACAACCTGGAACACAGGCAAGCCCCGCTGTTGTGGATATTCCCTATCGGATTCTCTACGGGTGCTTGCTCCGCTTCGAGTCGATGGATGGGCTGCCGCTTCAGCGAGAACGGAGACTATCTCTACATACATCGAGACCCTTTTGCGCGCCTAACTACCAAGTCATGCCTCCTGGTTTCACCGGGGCCCCCGACATACCCTCCCAAGTGAGTGCCTTGTTGTCGGGCAGAACAACAATGCAAACCGAAGAGGGTGTTTACACAGAGACGAGATTCCTGACCCCCCACCCCAATGCTCAATCCATGCCACCTCCTCCTGCGGTCCCCTTCCGAATTCACTTGCCGGGGTATGAGCCACTAGTTGGGGCGTACGACTTCCAGTTGCCCGACCCCGCAATTGGCTATCCCGTGCACTCATTTAAGTTGACCCCAACCGGTAGAGAGTTTGGGGAGGTCAAACTTGAGATCGATGGGACGCAGTATCTGGAAGCTTTTGGTGGAGCTCGACTCGACTTCGCAGAGTATCAACTCCAACTAAGTCAACCCGAAGAACAGTTGAATTATGACATCAAAGGTCCGCTATCCTTGGGGGTCCACCTCAAGGGAATCCCCCACGGAACCTACAAAGCACACTTCACCGCACAGGGAAGATCCATCTCCGAAGGTCCGGTTGACTTGGTTGTGGGAGACGAGCCATCCACTGTACGGTTCGATGTGAGCCGGTACGGTTCAATTCACCTGCACGTTCTCAACGAAGATGGCTCCCCATACAGAAGCGGGCATGTCGCCGTGTCGATGGTGCGAGGATTCGAACCATCTCTCGGACGCATCGCTTGGCACACCCTAATGGGGGAGCCCTACATCATCCGTCACCTCAATCCGGGCCCGTACTACATGCTCCTAGAAATCCCCGAACAAAAGACTTTTCGAGCTCTCAACCCAGGGGGGATCCCTGACACGATACACGTAACGGAGAGCTTTGTGACTGAGGCCACGATTCAGCTGGGCCCGGAGTGAACGTACGTCGGCTGTGTGCGGTGGAGCCCTACCTGTCGCCGGGTCTATGGCACCAAGTGTCGGGGAAAGCGCGAAGGGGTGCCTGACGCGGTATGTCGCAGCTGGGCCCGGAGTGAACGTACGTCGGCTGTGTGCGGTGGAGCCCTACCTGTCGCCGGGTCTATGGCACCCAGTGTCGGGGAAAGCGCGAAGGGGTGCCTGACGCGGTATGTTCGGTATGTTGACGCGGTATGTCGCGCCAGCAGTGTGCGGTGAAACCCTACCAGTCGCCGGGTCTATGGCACCAAGTGTCAGCGAAAGCGCGAAGGGGTGCCTGACGCGGCATGTCGTGACGCGGCATGTCGGACGCG
>CAYXZD010000013.1:120414-122038 GCA_964469565.1 uncultured Planctomycetaceae bacterium | reverse complement strand
CCCCCCCGGAGAGTCCCTGCCCAATGTCCGAGAGCACCTGCCCCGGAGCGAAGTACACATCATCGAACAGTGCGGGCACTTGCCCCACATGGAGCAACGCGAGGCTTTCGAGGCTCTCCTCTTTGATGAGATCTTGGCTCAGGATTAGACTCTGAGATCAACGGACTCCACCGCTCAATGTCTCACCCCCTGCAGCCGGTGGCTTTTCCTATTCCTCTTCGCACCGGCCTACAGGTTTCGCTCATCGACGCGGGGCTTCAAACTTCGTTGGGTGCGCCAAAAGACTGGCTGAAAGGATTACAGTGGCGGAATGGAACCCACCAACATTCAGCAGAAGTTCGATTTGTTCTCTGATCACTGGTCGCCGAAGAGGATTGGAGAGCTCAATGGCCAGCAGATTTTGCTCGCAAAGATCCAAGGGGAGTTTGTCTTCCACAAACACGATGAGGAAGATGAGATGTTCATGGTGATGAAAGGCAAGTTGACACTGGAATTGCGGGAGCGGTCAATCGTGATTCATCCCGGGGAGTTCTTTATTGTTCCCAAGGGGGTTGAGCACAAGCCGGTGGCGGAGGAGGAGACCCATCTGCTCCTTTTTGAACCTCTTAGTACGAAGCACACGGGCGATGTCTTGGCGGACATCACGGTGCAATCCTATGAGTCGATCTAGTTGAAAGGGAGGTGGAATTGAGTCCACCCCAAGATTGCTAGCTCCGAAGGATGCTCTCCATCTTCTTGCCGCGAGCTAATTCGTCGACCAACTTGTCTAAGTACCTTGCCTTTTGTGTGAGGGGATTCTCGATCTCCTCCACACGGTAGCCGCAGATCACCCCTCGAATGCTAGAAGCATTGGGGTGCAAGGTTGCGTCATCGAAGAACTCAGCGAAGGTCGATTCCTTGACGAGGTGCTTCTTGATCTGCGCTGAAGTGAAGCCAGTCAGCCAGGAGATTACCTTTAGCAGATCTTGCTCTGTTCGGCCCTTCTTAGTGACCTTATCCACATAGTGCGGATAAACGGAGGCGAGGGTCATCTTTGCGATGCGCTCGTGTTGTGAGAGTCGTGGAGTCATGTCTGGTCAGCGGTTATAGAGTGCTTCGGCTAGCTCGGTGCCGATCCTCTGCGGTGTTGGGGTGGTGACCGGCGGATCCGAGGCGAAGGGAATGGGTGGCTGCAGTCAAGGATACCCAGACAATGATAAACGGCGGGAGGGCACTTGGCAGCAAGATGTTCAGTCCCCCAGTCTGGGTTAGGTTCACACCAGGGGGGCAGGCCGGCGCGCAGTTGCATGAGTTTCTTGATCGGAGCCCTGTGCGAATCCTGGAAGGGATACCGGCAATTCGAGAGCCTGGGCGAGGAATGGAGCCCTGATTGAAAACGAACACCCCGCTCGCAGGCGCTTGGCGTTATCGTGGTGTAAGTTCTTGCCTACAATTGGACCGGATGCCTGCCACCGATGAGTACAACCCAATCAACCTCGAACATTCCCGCGTACCAAACTTGCCCTTCGATCGATGCGAAAGACCTCAGTGGGGAGGTTTTCCGAAGCGAATACGTTGAACCCAGCCTGCCCCTCTTGATTCGTGGGGCCATGGAGGATTGGAGAGCGCTGAAACACTGGTCTGA
>CAYXZD010000013.1:7854-120314 GCA_964469565.1 uncultured Planctomycetaceae bacterium | reverse complement strand
CCCTCTTGATTCGTGGGGCCATGGAGGATTGGAGAGCGCTGAAACACTGGTCTGATCCGGACTACTTGGCAGGGATCTTCGCCAATAAGGAACTTCCTCCTGCGGGCAATGCCGTGAGCGGTTCGATGGGCCAGTTCTGCTCGGAGTAGTTTTCGGGTGGCGAAAAGGGTTGCGGATATTTAGAGCGGCCCATTATCCGAAATGGAGAACCAGCGATACTCGGTGAAGTCGCTCAGGATATTGAGATTCCTACACTCTTTGGCTCTGCTCCTCACCTAGCCGCCAAGATCTTCGCCGGAAGAGACTCGCTGTGCAGCGTTCATTACCATCCATCGGCAGAAGCCATGCTCTGCCAAGTAGTTGGGCAAAAACGAGGCCTACTTTTCCCTCTGGACGGAGGCAACTTCGGCAACCTCTATCCCTACCATTGGTTGTCGCGTGAATTCAGTTTCAGCAAGGTGGCCTTCGAGCGCGACGGAAGCTGGCCGGACTTGTCAGAGTTTCCACGGCCTCGAGATTCTCGCCCGATTGAGGTGGTGCTTGAGCCTGGGGACATGCTGTTCATCCCGATCTATTGGTGGCACGTGTTCTTTGGTCAGGGCGCATGCATGTCTGTCACGCAACTTTGGATGGCTTCGTTGCGCAAACGTTATTTCTCTAGAATCGGTCTGCGTAGCAATTACATCAATCGCCGCTTGCTGGACAGGCATCTGAAGCTGGAATCCCTCAAGAGCTGGTGGCAATTGCGCAAGGTGAGCTAACCGGGGCACACTGCCCCTTGTGTGGACCGAGGGCAGGGGCTCCTTGTGCGGACCGATTGAGCGACCTTCAGTATCGCGCAGCTGGCTGCGGAACCGTCTACTACGATCGGAATTGCATGGACTTTGGGAAGAACGGAACCCATCCGCGAGAGTCCGCATGGCGCCCCTAGAGAGTGCTCCCAGTGGGATTGGGCTTCCAAAGTCCCACGAGGCCCGTCCCGTGAACATGGGTTAGGGATTGTTCCCCATCGACGAGGTCAATTTGGAGTTATCATCGGTTCCATGCCACGCACTTTGATTGCCTCGTCCATCGCAAATGCGGTAGTTCATTTGGGAACCTTGAGTGTGTGTGTGTTGCTTTCCTTAGGCTCTATTGAACACCTCGATGATCTTGGTTGGGAGCCCCCAATCCTCATCGGCCTTGCCGAAGTGGTGGCAGAGACTTTGATGCAGCCCGGTCTCTTCCTTTGGGAGTGTCTTGGCGGCGGAACAGCCAATTCGGACACCTTGGAGTGGACGGTGTTCATTGGAAACAGCTTGGCTTGGGGAGTGGCCCTCGCCAGCTTGACTCGCGCCTTGCGTCGAACTGGGACGTAGTTGCGGCAAACCAAGAGCTTCGATCAGAGCAGCAGGGGTGGGTCTGTTAGGATGCGGCCATCATGAGGAATGCAAACAATGGAAAGCTCTGGGTCGGTTTCCTGGCTGCGGTTTTGGCTGGGGGGTGTGGGCCGTCGGTAGAGGCCATCGTGGATGAACACAGGGCGAGTGTGGAACACAACCTTGCCCATGTAAGCGCAGTGGCTGGGCGCCTTGCGGCGGCTGAGTTGGATGCGGGGATTGGGTTTGAGGGACACACGCTGGATTTTCAACTGGGAGAACCCGGCAGTCTAAGTCCTACCTGGAACGCAGGGGTGGTTCACGAGGAGCGACTAGTGGACATCGGGGGGGTTCCGGTTGAGCTGGGCCTCGTAATCAGTGAACTGTATTTCCTGGCCCACGCACGTGACTCACTCGATGGAGAATGGTGGTCCATGGCGGATGACCCCCAGACGGTTGAAAGTGAATTCCAGAAAGTGAGCCAGCTGCGTTATCTGTTCGTAGTGCGCACGGTCCAACACAAGATGCCTCGCTCGGTGGAGGGCGAGAGTTTTATTGGAGGGCACTTTGAAGGTGAGACTCTGTGTTTTGACTTGGAGTCGGGATCCATGCTGGGAGGATTTGCGTTCCAGGCAGAGAACAGTGATCAGAGATCTTTCAGTTACACAACCTCTAGCTCAAACGTTTACGGCAACCGAGGCATCAAGAAGCTGCGTGCGATCCATGATGACTTGCTGACCAATGCCCAGAGGGCGTTCTGGGATGGAGTCTCGAGAATGTGCCCGAACGCTATGCTCCCTCGGAAATGGCTGGAGTCAGGGCCTGGGGGACGATGAGTACCCTCCGTCTGGACTGATTAGAGCCAGCGTTCAAGCTCGTGCTCCAGGACGTGGGTGCGCGGTACTGGGAGGCTGCCGGTTCGGCCTGTGGGGAGAAAGCCTAGATTCTTGTAGAGGGTCTGTGCTGATGTATTTGTGTTACCCACATCGAGGGTGATGCGTTCCAGATCTTGGGCTCGGGCCCAATTGAATAGGAATTCAAAGAGCTGCGCGCCGATCCGTTGGCCCCTAGCGTTTGGGCTCACCCATACGCCCATGGCAAGCCCCGTCCGTGCATCCGGTTGTACACTCACGGTCATCATGCCCACATCTTGTCCATCGAGAGTGGCCAGGAAGGTCGTCGCCTCAGACAGGCGGGCGCGCCAGGTGCTTTCGTCAAATGACTGCTCGTGGGCTAGCGTATTTGAAAAGGCATCGGGTGCATCCTCGAGGGCCGAAAGCCGCAGCTCCCTAACTCGTTCCCAATCCAAAGGCTTCATAAGGTGAATGCTCGCCATCGAGGGAATTATAGAGTGATCCCCTTGGTATGCGTGAAGAGAATAGAGAGAGCGCGGTTATTGGATGGGCAGGGCCACTGGAGCGATCAGAAGATCACCTGAGGCCGAGGTGAGCCGCCTGTGCAACTCAACGACCATGCCCGATTGCCAGCCCCCGATGGGGGGAGAAACCTGAATCTGGCCGTTGGTGACTGCCAAGTCCACTGGAACGTCAATGCCCGTGGTTCCCTGGGTCACACGAATCGCTCCGGCGGGAATGTTGGCGGGAGCCAAGCCGCCGCTGAACTGGAGGGTCAGTACTTGGCCCGAGCCGAGCGCTGATCCGTAGGCCGGCACCGTGTGAGCAAGGTAGAAGGGTCGCGCAGACACTAGGTCCTCTGAGCCCGGCGGTCCTGGGTGGGTCGACCCGAAGGGGCCACAGTCCTCTGCGGGGAAACCGGGAAACGACATGCCAGCACCGAGGAGAGGGGAGGCGGGTGAGGGAATGTAGTCTTCCAATACTGGGCTGGCGGGAGGGAACGCACGCAATCGGGTGGGAATCGGAATGGACGTCGGAGCCGGGTCGAGGAAGACGCTCGCTGAGGTCACAGACTGGGACAAGTAGGCAACACCGTCATCACTCAACTCACAGACGCTCCCACTGCCAAAGTCCGGGGCGGTGGCTGTGATGACTTCATTCCCGGTGAGCTTAGTGGCTGTGAGGTACTGAATTGGCGCATTCGAAAAGGGCAGGGTCGAGCTGTCGAGGTCCAAGCTGAAGTGCGGTGTGATGCCTTGAAAGGCCTTGCTCTGTAGATGCCCGGCAGTGGATGTGGCACTCCCCCGCACCACACCTTGGACAATTCCCCCAGCAGCGTTGCCCGCCACAACACAATGACTTACGAGCAACGGAACGTTGCCCAGGCTTGCCCGGGCTCCCGCCGATAAATTGCCGGTGAGGGCGCTCGCAGAAAGGGTGACCAACTCTCTGTATGACTCTGAGGTGACTCGGAGTCCATTGGCGGCGTTGGTGGTCAGATTGCAACGCTGAATCAAAGTGTCCGATCGGGAATCGATATCAAGGTGGATTCCATCAGCACCATTGGCCGCCGCATAGCAGCCGCGAATGTGAATACTCGCTTCCCATGTGGGGTCTAACTCGAAGTCGATGTCCACCAACATCCCCGACAAGACATTGCCGATGAAGTCACAGTCTTCGACCCGAATGTTGAATGACCCTCCTGTGCCTGTCGGTGTGCTTGGCGCGGAGAGAGTGAGATCGAGTCCCTCGGCTCCGTTGCCTCTAAACTCGCAGTCAACGATGCTGATATCGATGATTTCGAATGATGGAGCTGAAGCCGGACCCGTATCTAGGCCTTCGTTTTTGTTGTCCGAGAAGATGGTGGCATAGACCGCGAGATCGAACGCACCGATCAGGGAAAGGCCTTCGACCCGTGATTGGTTTATATCGCAACCAATCACCGTGACCTGGGCTGGATTCGCATTGTCAGAGGAGCGTAGCTTCACTCCGCGGCCGCAACCCGAGAGGACCATTGAGCGCAATTCCAAGGGCCGTGTATTCACGATGACCCCATTTTCCACACCCGCGCTCCCATCGATTGTGACACTGTCGATGGTGATGGGGACCAATCCCTTGTTGAAAATGAGCACGTCTTCATTGGCGGGACCTACCAATACAGTGTCCTGGCGCGGTGCATTCCGGAGTCGAAGATCGAAGGTGGGCTCGAAGCCGCCATAGATGTCAACTCCATCAATCATCGTGATTGAAACCGCAGGGTAGCTTCCTTCAGCGATCCACACATTGCCGCCCCCGAACGCCTGTGCAATGGCTACAGCGATTGCAGGGTCAAAGAATGCAGTTTCGGGAGTTAGCCCATCCTGGTCATCAAATGATGCGGGCGTATCGATGTTGGCATAAATCACCATGTCCGCACGCATACGCAAGGTCGGTCCAACCTGTGCATACTGCCCCGGCGAAGTTTCAACGCCCATGCCCACGTGGTAGGTCACGTTTTCAGTCAGGCCTGTTATGAGCCTCTGGCCGAGAGAGAGCGTGACCGGGATGGCAGGCTGAGCAAAAAGGGTCGCGGCGTCAGTACCCACGAATAAAGCTGCATTGGGGGGTGTGGCCCCAAGGTCTTCGGTGCGCCAGGCCACTAGCCCCTCGTTAGTGGATGGGGCGGCTGAGATCAGTGAGATCCGTGGGTGGCTCCCTTCACCTCCTCCGGCTCCAGGGGTGCCCCCATTGGGCCCGTCGGCCGGAGGTGCTGAGAACCGGTCAGTGCAACTACCAGCCATAGCCCACAGGGCGATGGCTGATAAGATGAACCTGATAGGCACGCTAGTTACAGGCCACGCCCCCAAGAACGCGCGTCTTGGCATAGCCACCTAATGCGTCAGGGTCGCGTATCGCAGCCTGGGCTGCAATCGTCAATCCAGCAATGGCAGGATCTTCAGGCAATGCGAAACGAATGCTCCCCGTGCCTGCTCCTGCGACTCCTGCAAGTCCCCCCAAGGCGAGGGGGATGGGGGGTGCGAATAGCCGGTGCAGGCTTCCAAAGGGTTGGTGCGAACCTGATCCCGAGCCGATACCCATGTCGTAGGCGACCCCCATGGCCACGAGCGCCGTGGCTCCACCACGGGCATTGCGTATCTTGAGCCGCAGGTTGGGATTGCCCGTCCGCAGGGCGGTCTTATTGGAAAGGAGTTTTGGAAGCAGTCCACCGGTACCGCGTGTACCTGAACCCATGGGGGTGAGGCACTCGCAATCAGGCAGAGTGGCATCGATTGTGGTGTCGCCGACAACAAGCACACCGGGTACGAGCTCTGTTGCGTGGGGAATGGAGTAATTAGGAGTGAAAATGAGATCGAGATTGGCAAAGGGAACTACAACAGCGTAATTCCCCTGCGCATCGGTGTTGTCTTGCGTGACGGGAATCGAAGCTTGGGTGATTGGGTCGCGCAGATCGAGGTCGACTTTAAAGAGGCCAGAACCTGCAACAGAGGTGATGTTGCCCGAGAGAACGGCGCCGGCCTCAAGCTTGACGATCCCCAGGCTGGTGTCTGATGAAACCGCGAGGCCAAGAACCTCCTTGGTCACTAGCCGGTCTTGAAGCAAGGGTCCAACCTCTATGTCATAGGTTCCGGCTGGAACAACAAAATCGACATAGCCGTTGTTGTCGGTGTTGTCTCCAGGCGTGTAGAGCTTGTCGCCCGTTACGGAGTCATGGGCATCGAGGTCTGCGCTGGCGACAGCTGCGAAGTTGAAATCACGAATCACTGCAGTAACAGTAAAACCTGGCTCGAGAGTGATCTTTCCAAGCGCATTGTCATTCCCGAAGAATCGTTCAATGGCGTAGGGCGCAAGGACTTGAATGGAGGCATTGGAGGGGTCGAAACGAATGGTGTTTCGCCCTTTGGGCACAACAATACTGAACTTCCCCGTTGCGCTTGTCTGGTCACCGCTCAAGAAGACGGAATCGCCATTGGCATCGAGGGCATCCAAGTCAACAAGAGCCACACGGTCTCCGGCCACAGTGACGACCCTTCCAGATATGATGACTCCGTCTCTCATGGTCACCGTACCCAAGTTGGTGGTGCCAGAGACGTTTACGTTGGGTAGGCCCTCTAGCACATAGGTGTTGGCGGGCGGCGCAGGGGGATTGAACAGAATCGTGAAAACTCCCGGACCCGTGAGCATTGTCACTGTGAAGTTGCCATTGGCATCCGTGTAGTCCCCTGAGAGGGTCACAGGATTCCCATTGGCATCGATAGCATCAATGTCAATGCCGACTAATCCGACTCCAGACTTGTCGACCAGCCGCCCTGTGAACACATCAGCCAGAGCAGGGGCACTGAGGGACAGCAGTAGGGGAAGAACGCATAGGGGGGCTAAGGTGAATTTCATTCGAATTCGCTCTGTGTGAGAGGTGCAATTGCTGGTGGCTGGGTGCTGCGCCATGCCATCTGAAATAGAACTGGAGTTGTTTCAGACGGCTGCTTAGCAAAAACGTTGCCACACTTGGCCAAAAGATAACGCAAACCTGAGCATTTGGCGGAACTACCCACCTGTGGGGTGTCTAGGCGAGTTTGGTGTCTACCCCAATTCACTCAGCTTTCATGGTGAGGTCGCCAAGATTGGGTGAAACACCCGGTCCTTTTTACCGAACCTCTAGGGCGTTCTTTCCGGCGCGAACCCTAGTCCCCCGGCAGGGTAGGAGATGCGGAGTATTGGGGCCTGTGTGAATTGCAGGTGGCTGCCGCTCTCAGGGGGCCAACAGCGGGGATTGGCTTTCCTAATGCACGTTTTTCGCGGGTTGGGCATGACAGTTGCCTCTGTAGGTTCCCGGCATCCGCGCCACCCTCCGACGCCAAGTCTTGAACCTAGGCAGATTGAATCGGATTGTGGCTCAATTCGCCTACACCTAAACCCCTCCACCCATTCATCCAACTGTTCTCGTGCTTCACCCCTTACCCAACCGGCCCACTCATTTGCGTTTGGCAGAGCCCCCCGGTCATCCAACCGCCTCCACTTCCAGCCGTGGGGAGATGGCCTGGGGGCGGATTCGAGCTGAAGACAGTACACATGCCCCCGAGGGACACCATCCACACCCTGTCACAGCCCGCCGAAGCCGGTCCGCAACGAGGGGGTTGAGCTTCTACAACACAGGTCCCCAGGATGTGCTGGCCGAGGCAACCCACCAGGTCAAATGGGCAGCAGTATCCCTAGGTGCGCTTCTTTTTTTGGTAGATCGGATTTGGGGCTAGTGCTCTCACTCACACATGCCCCTTTGCCCTTGGGATCTCATTCTGCACCTCTAGGGTATAGCGACTCCTAGGCCCCTCACCCTTGACCCTATGTTTGCCTACCTCCTCAAGAAGTTCCCACGCCTCTCAGAAACTTTCGTTCTCAACGAAATCCTGAGGCAGGAAGAGCTCGGCCTCGATCTGCATATCTTCTCACGGCGCGCTCCTGATGACGAGCCCCGCCACCCTCAGTTTGAGCGCCTGAAGGCCCAGATTGAGTGTATTCCACCTGCGTCTGGGTCTGACCCTTGGCGTGAACTGTTTCTCAACGAGGATCTGAGCGGCGTATCGCTCGACCACTTTGCGGGGGTTATTCGTTCGGTGCTCCCCTATGAGCACCCGAAGCTCCATAAGCTCATCACCGAGGCCCTGTACGTCTGTCGCCGATCTGCAGCCCTTGGCATCAAACACATTCACGTTCACTTTGCTACAGAGGCGGCCTTTGTGGCCTTGCTCGTGAGGGAGCTCGGCGGGCCTAGCTACAGTATCACTGCCCATGCTAAGGACATCTTTCGCTCGACCGTTCACCCAGGACTGCTTTCGTACATTATCGAGAGGTCGGAATTCACCATTACAGTCTGCGACGCAAATGTAGAGTACTTGCAAGGAGTACTCACGAATGCAGCGCAGGCGAAGGTGCGACGGTTGTACAACGGCGTGGATCTCGACATGTTCAGTTGGAGTGAGGCAGAGCGTGACACCAACCACGTTGTTGGGGTGGGGCGCCTCGTGACGAAGAAGGGCTTTGATGTGTTATTGCGCGCAGTGGCACTCCTACGGGATCGAGGCCGGGTCATTCGCACCACCCTCGTGGGGACGGGGGACAAAGAGGAAAGCCTGAAGGCGCTAATTGGCGAACTCGGTCTAGGCGATGATGTGGTGATGGCTGGAGCACAGACGCAGACCTTTGTGCATGCCCTAATGAGTCGCGCCACAGTCCACTGCTTGCCATGCGTGGTAGATGTCGATGGCAACAAGGATGCGCTGCCAACGGTGTTGCTCGAATCTCTGTGTATTGGGCTGCCTTGTATTTCGACTACCGTATCGGGGATTCCCGAGATCCTCGATCAGGGTCGGGCGGGTATCATTGTGGGGGAGGGTGATGTGGAAGCTACTGCACATGCACTAGAGACGTTACTAGATGATCCCGCACAGCGGCTCGACCTTGCTCGTCATGGCCGGGCCCACGCTGAAGTGGAATTCGATTCAATCAAGCAGGCTGCCACCCTCCATGGATGGTTCCAGGCGATCAGTAAGGACTCCAATAACCCATGAGAATCGCCCATGTATGCATGGATCGCGGCGTGGGCCCGAACAGGAAGAAGGGGGCGGCCGTTCACTTGCGGGCCATTAGAGCGAGCATGCGCGAGCTCGGTGCTGAAGTGATTGAGGTGGACGACTCCGATGCCGATCAGGTGCGTTCTAGACTCCAGAGCCTGCATGAATCAACTCCCCTAGACATGCTCTATGAGCGCTATTCCCTTGGCGCAACCTGCGTGAGTGACTTTTCCCGCGAGCATGGGATCGCGCATGTACTGGAAGTAAATGCGCCGTTGAGGGCCGAGGCTAGTCGCTACAGAGGCGGTGCAGCACGGACTTCCGATCAAGTTGAAGAAGCCAGGGTCTTAGAAAACGCAAAACTGATTGTAGCGGTCTCCAATAGGGTGGCTGAGTTTGCTGTTGAAGCCGGGGCGGCCCCGGGGCGGGTAGTGGTTGAGGCGAATGGCGTGGACTTGCGCAGTTTCAATCCCAAGCGCCGAAGTGAATTGAGCACTGAAGATTGCCCGTGGCGTGGGGCGTTTATTCTGGGGGCTCACGGGCGCCTGCGTCCTTGGCACAATCTGGAGATGCTTGTAAGTGTGGCCGCCCGCCTCCTTGAGCTTGGAAAGAACATTCATGTCTTGACGGTGGGCCAAGGGGACTATGAGAAGGTCCTGGCGGCTAGTCTATCCACGGATAGGTTTACCCATGTGCCCTGGGTTGCCCACGAGAACGTGGGTCGTTGGGTAGCTTGCTTTGATGCATTGCCGCTGACGTATGCGCCCCATGATGATTACTTTTCACCTTTGAAGCTGAAGGAAGCCATGGCCGCAGGTGCGGTTCCCCTGGTGCCTGACCTCGGGGACCTGCGAGCAGACGTGGGCGATGGGGGGGTGGTCTATCCGGTGGGCGATGAATCTGCTCTCCTGGCGGCGCTCGAAAGCCTCATCGACAAACCAGAGTTACGCGAATCCCTAGGCAAACGGGCTCAAGCTGTCGCGGCGAGGAGTCAATGGTTGGCAATCACCAAGCGAACCCTTGAACGCGCGCTCGGGGTGGCCCTGTGAAGTCACTCTCAAAGCTGTTTGAAGCGGTGCACGTGGGGCGAGAGTTTGTCCCGCAATTGAAAGAGCATCGCGGCAAGCTCGTACTTGCAGGTCTGCTCGCTCTGATGGCGGCCAGCCTGGAGATACTGAAGCCCTGGCCGCTCAAGTTCATCGTGGACTATGGGCTTGCGCCCGAAGCACAGACGGACTTGAGCACTGAGCGTGTATTCCTCTATTGCGGCCTCGCAGCATTATCGATTTCGGTTCTCCGTGCGTTTCTTGAATACGTCAAGACACTGAAGATCACCGAGGCCGGGCATGGGGTCACTCGTAGTGTGAGACTTCGTATTTACAGTCACTTGGCTGAACTCTCGCCGCGCTTCCATCGACAGAATAAGGCTGGTGACTTGCTCGTGCGCCTGATGGGGGATGTGCCCATGCTGCGCACCATGCTGGTGGACTCATCCATGATGCTGGTGACTCGATCCCTGCTTGTTGTGGGAACAGCGGTCGTCATGTTCAAGGTGGACCCGGTGCTCGCAGGGGTAATCGTCTGCTTGCTGCCCGTGTTGGCGCTAGCCGTAGCGTTGATGTCCCGCGCTGTGACCATTGCAGTTCGCAAACAGCGTAGGAAGGAAGGAGCCATGGCTGACTTCTTGCATGAAGCCATCGAGTCGGCAGCTGTAATCCAGGCCCTTGGTCAATCCAGAGAGACCGTACGCCGCTTTGCCCGGAGCAACCGCCGCAGTGCGCGTGCAGGCATGAAAGCAGCGAGGGCGGCGGCACGCTTGAGCGGGACTGTAGAGAGTTCACTCGGCTTCGGATTCGCCCTGACTCTGGTTCTCGGAGCCTGGCGCGTCGATGGAGGTCACCTGAGCTTGGGTGATTTTCTGGTTTTCCTCTCTTATGTACGTAGTGTCTCCAAGCCGATTCGCTCCAGCGCGAAACACTCGATCAAAGTTGCCAAGGGTACGGCCTGCGGAGAGCGAATTCTAAAAGTCCTGAATGAAGACCAGGGCGTACGCGAGACAGCAGGAACGGAATCTCCGCCCGAGCAGCCCAGCGTCCTAGCCTTTGAGGAGGTGCATTACTCCTATGAGGATCAAGCTGCCCTCAATGGGGCATCCCTGAGAGTTCAAAAGGGACAGTTGACGGCACTGTTTGGAGCGAGCGGAGCGGGCAAATCTACACTGGCGGGTCTGGCCCTACGTTTGATGGATCCAGATGAAGGGTGCGTGAAGCTAGACGGCTTGGACTTGAAACGCTTTGACCTGGATAAACTTCGTAGCCGCTACGCGCTGAGCACTCAGGGAACGATACTCTTCGGCGAGTCGGTTCGCGAAAACCTACTCTTGGGTCGGTTGGACGCGACAGACGAGGAGCTCATGATGGCTCTTGAATCCGTTGGGGCTCTTGATGTGGTGACTGACCGACAAGAGGGTCTAGATTCCATTCT
The DNA here is from genome assembly GCA_964469565.1 of uncultured Planctomycetaceae bacterium. Classification (GTDB taxonomy): domain Bacteria; phylum Planctomycetota; class UBA1135; order UBA1135. The sequence goes on along the minus strand of CAYXZD010000013.1, from coordinate 109,052 downwards.
TGGCTCAGCGGGCTCAGGATTCTCAGGAGGAGAACGCAAGCGGCTGTGTTTGGCGAGAGCTCTGTTACGTAGGGCACCGGTGTTGATTGTTGACGAGCCCTTTTCGGGCCTTGACCGGGCATCTGCTGACCACGTGGCAAACACGCTTCGAGCATATTCGAGAGATCATGTAGTGCTTGCGGTCACCCATGAGATTGATCGCTTACGAGAGTTTGACCAAGTTCATTTTCTCAGTGAGGGCCGAGTGCAAGTCAGCGGCGAGCATTCATGCTTGCTCAAGAACCACCGAGGCTATGCAGCCCTCTGCTCGGGTGACTCTGGAGGTTCTCGATGACGGGCCTGCGCCAATACAAACGTGATCTCAGACTCCCATCTGCCCTGAGCGACGCGGCACTATGTCTGCCTGACTCCGATGAGCTTGCGGGCTTGGTCAACGCTCACCTACTCATAGCAGGTGCTCCCCGGGTGGAGTCAGTGAGTATTGAGCATGCCCGATGGAAGCCTGGCATCTCTTGTGTAGGTACCTGGCGTATCACTCTGGAGGATGGTTCAAAGCGGATTGTAGTGATGCGCCGATACGCAGGCGCAGATGGCCGCGTAAAGGCCCAGAAACACCGTACGGTTGGGCGGCATTATCATGATCCTCACATGCGGGCTTCAGAGTTCATCGATAGCGAGAACTCCCTGCTGTGGACCTTTCCTGCAGATCGGTCCCTGGATGGCGCTGCACGAGTCATGGATGTGCCACGGACGGCGCGCTTGCTGGAGAGCTTGTCAGTGGTGGAGCCGTGGAGAATCAAGGCGAGTCTGTCGACATGCGAATTGCTGCGCTACAAACCCGAACGCAGAGTCGTTGCCAAGTTCACGGCTAAGTTGCACCGGCCCGCGCCCAAGCCAAGGCATCAATCCGTAATCTTGCGGGTATTGAGTACTCGCGAGGCGTCGCATTCGGCACGCGCGCGCGAGTCCCTTCAAGCCGCTGATAGTGGAAACCTCGTGCCGCGCCTCCTCGGGCATGAGCTTCTAACAGGGATCATCGTTGAGGAATTCGTACCCGGCCTCCCCTGGGGTCACTCTGATTTCTCCAGCCCCGCCCAGGCTGGAGGCCTCATCGCTCGGCTTCATAGTCTGCCTGCTGGCATTGTAGAGAGCAGGGCTCAGAGTCCTTCGGATGTTGCGGCGTTACTGGCCGTCGATGCTCGACTCGCTCGCTATGAGGTCTTACCCCCTCCACCGGCGCCGAGGGACGCGTGCTGGATCCATGGAGACTTTCACCCCGATCAAGTCATGCACACCGAAAACGGCGGACTCTGCTTGCTCGACTTAGACGGCCTGAGCATCGGCGATCCACTGGAAGATTTAGCCAGCTGGGTTGCGGATGTCATGGCTGCTGATTCGGCTTGTGGTTTTGACCAGGCACACAGCGAACTCCTTGGTGGCTACCATGAAGCCGGGGGTCGTACCCTCTCTGTGCCTGCTCTCATGCGTCACACTGCTTTTGCACTTCAGGCACGAGCTACGGCAAGTCTGCGCCGATTGCAAGTCGGTGGAGTAGAGAAGGCGCGCGCTTGCATGCAGCAAGCTGTGGTTTTGATGAAGCAAAGCGAGGGTCGCGCATGACGAGTTTTCTAGATAGAGCTCTAGGTGCGGTTCAGCTGCACCTGGATTCTAGCTCTCCCGCTGCGAGAATTGAGAGGGTTGTGGCGCGCAAGGATGGCGGCCTGACTCTTTTTGCAGAGGGGCCCGCAGGTCCGAGGTGGTTTCAGTATCACGATGATGGGGTGGCGGAGTGCTTCCCTTTCGATGATCAGTCCATTCCGCTGTTGTCCGAAATGCAGGAGGTGCGGCGCGGCGAGGTCGAGGTACTTGCATGGCGCCCCGGGCGGCGAGTGGCGCTTCTAGACAAGAGCGGCTCGAAGCCTACTATCCTGAAGGGATTTCGAAGCAAGCGAGGTTATCAATCTGGCGTAGATCTCGAGAGGTTAGTGGCAGTGCAAGCAGCCTGTGATGGGATGATCTTTCCGCGCTGCCTTGATCTCCTGCCAGAACTCCGGGCTTATCGAATGAAGCTATTGCCTGGCGAGCCGCTGAGGATTCTTCGGGAGCATGCGCCGGTCTTTTCCAAGCTTGGAGCGAACCTGGCCATCATGCAGGAGAAGACCTCTTGCGCAGGCCTGTTATTCCATGGCTATCACGACGAGCTCAAAGTCTTGTCAACGATGGAGCGGAGAACGCAGAGGCTCACCCCAACACACCCCGACTGGCGGCCGGTTTTCGAACGCATAGGGGTGGCGGGGAATGAATTGCCCGTTGGGCCAACAGCTTTTTTGCACAGAGACTTGCACGATGGGCAGCTCCTTTTCGATGGACACAGCCTCGCCATTCTAGATTTTGATTTAATGTGCGTAGGTGATCCGCTGCTCGACGTCGCCAACCTTGCTGCTCACCTTCAATTGCGAGTAATGCAGGACTCCGGTGCTGTGAATCAGGACGACGCGGATGCATGTCGAGAGGCACTTGTAGGCCAATTCGTTAATCCTTCGGATGTACCGGGGCAACGCAGGCTGCAATTCTATAGCGCAACGACCTACCTGCGCCTTGCCGTGGTCTATTCCGTCCGGCCCCGTTGGCGACAGCTCGTCCCAACTCTAATCCAGCACGCACGGGAGTGCTGCGCAGCATCATGCGAGGTCTAGAATGAGGGCCTTCTTAGTCTTCCTAGGTGTACTCTGCATCCTGAGTGAGCAAAGTACGGCGAATGTTCAGGAACCGGGCGACCTTGAGGTGGGCCACTGGGTTCGGGTCAAGGGGCACCTCGGAAAAGACGGGGTGTTCCAAGCGGTCAAGCTTGAACTGCTCGATCCAGTTCTTGAGCACACTCTAATTGGCAGGGCTGTGCGAGTCACTGAAAACAAGATCGAGGTCTTGGGACAGTCGGTCCACATCTCAAACAAAACCAAGCTGCATGAGAATCTAGATTGGGAGAGCGACCAGGCTCAGTTCAAGGTCTCGGGATACTACCGTGGCGAGAGCAAGTTCTCCGCTCGGGCCATCGTTCCTTATCGGTCGAAGTATGATCAGATTGAGGGGAGAATCGACCAACTCAGACGAACAGAAACAGACCTAGAGCTGAAACTGCTGAAGTATACGGTGAAGGTCCCAAAGGCTGCTCCGCTCAAGCTGCAGGCCGCGTTCTCAGAATACGATCACGCCCCCCTACGTGTGTTTGGTGAGGCCGTTCGCGTTCGCGACGACGATGATTACATCGGAGAGGGATACCGCATCGGAGAACATTTGACCCTAAGTGGACGATTGACCCTTAAGGGCCGTCACGAGGACAACTACGACTTAGACCACAATTCAGACGCCGATCGGCGAGACAAAGACCTTTCTGTGCGTCTAGAGGCCGTCTACAGGCCGAGCGACTCGTTCTATGGCTTGTTTGGTTTTCGACAGGCACGGCGCTGGCGTACGGATCAGGAGGATGGCCGTGAGATAGCGGCCTCGGGTGTGGTTTCAGAGGCCTATGGGTATTGGCGTGATTTAGGCGGGTTTGGATGGGACCTTCAGTTGGGGCGTCAAGATTTTGATGAGAAGCGAGAGTGGCTATATGACCAAAACTTAGATGCCGCTAGGGTGCACTACCAGAGGGCTGATCTGAGGGCAGAATTCTCAGCGAGCACTACTCTGAACAATTCGAGCGAGACTGAAGAGGCAACAGACAACCTCATCGCTTATGTGTCCCACGGAGAAGTTGATCGCCTCTTAGCGGCATACGTTATCGATCGTCGCGACCCTCGTGGGGCTAAGGATTATCCTTTTCACTATGGTCTGCGCGCTCTTGGGGAGTGGCTGCCAGATCAAGAGGTATGGGCGGAGTTTTCTGGGCTGACTGGCTACCGGGCCAACGATGATCTACGGGCCTTTGGCATGGATGTTGGAACGACTTGGTGGCCCGACTTCATCGACGACACATACCTCAGTGTGGGATATGCCTTTGGAAGCGGTGATGCAGTACCCGGGGACTATAAGGATGAAACGTTTCGCCAAACGGGCATGCAGGACAACAACGACAAATTCGGTGGTGTAACCTCTTTCCGGTACTATGGGGAATTGTTGGATCCTGAACTGGCCAATCTGGGCATTCTGACCCTGGGCATTGGCCACAGGTTTTCTAAGCAGCGTTCCTTAGATCTGGTGTATCACAGCTATGCCCAAGATGTGGCGGCGCCGCTTCTAGTCAACGCAGACCTGGATCGGAAACCCAATGGCATTCAACGCCAACTCGGCTGGGAGCTTGATTTGATCTATGGCGACAGAATCCTGGAAAACACATCACTTGAATTGGTGGGCGCAGTGTTTCAACCCGGCTCGGCCTTTGATTGGGATGACCCGGTTTACTTACTCAGGGTCCAATTGAGGGTGCGGCTATGAGGTGGAGTTTCGCAGCCTTGGTTCTTACTGGTCTTGTCGTGGGTTCGTGCTCGCCTGGGTCTGCATCTGAATCCCAGCGACCCAACGTAGTGTTCATCTGCATCGATACACTGCGTGCCGATCACCTTGGATGCTATGGGTACAATGCAAGAGATACGAGCCCCACGCTTGATGCTCTGGCAGGGAATTCAACGGTCTTCTATGACACATCCGCCACAGCCGGATGGACCAAGCCTTCGGTGCCGTCGTATTTGACCAGCACGTACCCTCTTCAGCATGGAGCTTACCTGGGAGATTCGAAGGGTCGCCTAGAAACAACGACCGACGCATTACCTGCAGATGCACACACGATTGCAGAGGTGTTCTTAGCCGGTGGTTACCAGACTGCGGCGTTTGTTCGAAATGCACAGCTGAGAAAGGGCCTAGGATTTGAACAGGGCTTTGAGGTTTATGAAGACAAGCCGGGTGACGCACGCGAAATCCGCTGGCGGGCCCAGGATTGGCTGCAGAGCCGGCAGCAGGAAAGCCCTTTCTTCCTCTATCTTCACTTTCTCGATGCCCACTGGCCCTATCCGGTCCCCCATGAGTATGCATTCAAGTATGTGGACGCAGACCAAGCACAGCGTTTCCAACGCAAGGATTGGCGTACCCTACGGAAGGCTATCAATAAGGGCGAGGTAAGACTTGAGGCCGGGGAAGTGGAGGCCCTCGTCGCACTCTACGACGGTGCAATTCGTTATGTGGATGATCAGATTGGGCAGCTAATCGAGACATTGGAGCGAGAGGGACTTGCCGACAACACAATCATCTGTGTGATCGCAGACCATGGTGAGGAGTTCATGGAGCACGGCAAAATCGGCCATGGTCATGGACTCTATGAGAACCTCCTAAGAGTCCCGTGGATCCTGCATTTGCCGGGTGAAGCAGGTCGTGTTGTGAATGAGGCCTGTAGCTTGGTGGACGTCATGCCGACTCTTGCAGCGGCGGCAAACCTCGATGCGGGTGAGCACGTCATGGGCGTAAACTTGCTTGATCGCATACCTTCGGAGCGCATGATTTTTGCTGAGCATCTCAATGAGAGCTACTACCAACAAGCATTTCGTCAATCGGATGGAAAGCTGGTCGTTGAGCTGAATCCAGGCGCAGGCCTGAAGGCGCCATCCACCCTGCGGCATCTAGATCCGAAACTGCGTTGGAAGGCTGAGTTGGACCCAGATGCCGAGGAATGGACGGCACTTAAAGTTCAGCCAGACGAAGGTGAAGACGTGATGGACCCGCTTGAGATCAAAGCTCAGGTACAGGAGCTCCACGGAAGCCACTTTGAGGTTGCAGGTGTGCCCGTAGTCATGTCCCGCTCAACAGTATTCTATGGAGAAGGCGCACTCACTCAGCAGATTGGAGACGTCGCTGAGGGGAGACTAGTGAAGGTAAAGGGCGTGCTGGATGATGACGGCATTTTGAGCCCTATCAAGATCAAGGTGTATGCTGACAGCGCCGAATTGGAGCTTGAAATCCGTGGCCGCCTGCTCAATGACGGACAAGGTGGCCGGCTCAACATCGGAGGCGTTTGGATAGCAACGGATGACCGCACAGAATTCAGGGGAGCTGACCAAGACAACAGGCCAGAGTTGTCGAGAGAACTCCTCTACGATGTTTTTACGGGTAGCGAGGGCGTGACCCAAGACGACCGCATTTCTGTTCAGGCATCCTTGTTTGGATTGAATGTCGATCCCGGGGAGCGGAATGCCACCGAGGTTGACTCCATATTGGGCGCTGTCGCACCGACTCAGGAGTTCGTTCGCATGCTAGCAAGCACGCGCTTTTGGGGTTCTGGTGATCGGGTGACTCTCACCCCAGAGGCTTTAGAAGAGCTCAAGGCGATTGGGTATGCCGAGTAGCGCATCCACAACAGAGCGAGGGCACCAGGCGGGATTCTAGAATCATGATGCGTTTCCAATCTCTAGTATCTCGGGCCGCCTGGTTCTTCGTTCTGCTCCTGGTGGGCTTGAGCGCTCTATCCGGCGTGTTCTTGGTCAAGTTGGACAACGTGAGAACCTATGCCGCACGGGTGGGTGAGGAGGCGCGTGAGCAAGCCGAAGCCATGGAGGTGCTCACTCAACTCAATGCGTTGGAGGCACTCGTTTCTAGTGGTCAACCTCTCGACGGCCAAGACCGAATCTCTGCACGGCGTCGTCTTCAGACGGCCCTTGATCAGGTTCATCGCCTAGAGGGCCATGAGGGAGACCCCTCACATGAGGACCACTCCCACATCGAGCATGAATTGCAAGAGGCGCTGCAAGAGGATCTTCTGCAGTTATTGGAATTGACGGGGAAGCCACTGGACGAGCAGGGCAGTCAGACCTTGCAGACGCTATTGGAGTCCGCATCCAATCGAACACGCGAACTCCGTAAGGAGGCCAATGCAGAGGTGGCTCAAGCACTCAATGAGCTTGATGCGCAGGCTGCCAGTATGCGGCTAGCGATGTTGGCCATGCTGTTGTCGGTCCTAGCCTTTGTTGGGATGGCGCTGCACCTTGTTCATAAGCGGATTGTGCGGCCTTTGGTTGCCCTGCGCCGCGGAGCGGAGCGCTTTGGTTTAGGTGAACTGAACTATCGGATTGGAACCCAGGGTGAAGATGAGATCGGAGAATTTGCAAGGACTCTAAATACAATGGCTGACCGACTTGCAGATGCGCATGAGCATCTTGAAGAGCGTGTTCGTGAACGAACGGGAGAATTCCTGAGAGCGGCGCGCATGGCACATCTTGGTGTTCTGGCTTCTGGCATCGCCCATGAAATCAACACACCACTGGCGACAATACGCTCATGTGCCGAGGGCATGGACCGGAGATTGAAAAACGGTGACTATACGAAGGAACTCCTCGTGGAGTACAGCGAGACCATTTGCATGGAAGTTGAGCGTGCCAGTGGCATCACGCGGCGTATGTTAGCGCTGGCTCGAGAGGAACCCTCGAGCGCAGCGGTCACCTCGTTAGCGCTCGTGATCGAGCAAGTTGAATCGGCACTGGCTCACCGTGCTAGCAAGGCAGATGTACGTATCGTCAGCTTGTTGCCCAGTGAAGACGTGGAGCTACGCCTGAACGGTGGAGAGCTCGTTCAGATCGTTGTCAATCTCGTCGCCAATGCGATTGATGCTTCTGCGAGGGGAGGGGAGGTGACCATCACGACCGCCGTGGATAGTCAAAACCTGATCCTTACGGTTGAAGACAATGGCGAGGGGATTACGCCTGAGCAACTCGAGCAAGTCTTCGAACCATTCTATACGACTAAGCTGGCTCATGAGGGAACGGGCCTCGGCCTCGCCCTGGTGAGTAAACTGGTCGAGTCCCATCGCGGACGCGTGAGCGTACAAAGTACACCAGGGGTGGGCAGCTCATTCCGAATTACACTACCCCTTGATTGGAGACGAGCCTAATGAAGACACGGTTGCTTTTTGTAGATGACGACGACACATTCCGGCTAGTTCTGCATAGAGAGCTTGTTGGGCTCACCTATGACGTGACTAGTGTGGCCGATGCTGAAACGGCGCTCGATCACCTTCAGCATAATCGCATCGACATCGCACTTGTGGATCTGCGCCTACCAGGTATGGATGGGCTTGAGTTTCTTCGCACGATCAAGGAGCGTGATCCGAATCTGCCCGTTATCCTTCTGACCGGACACGGTTCCTTTCCAGATGCTGTAGAGGCCATGCGAGCGGGTGCGTTCGACTTTCTCACTAAGCCTGCGTCGTTGGACGAGTTGGACATTGCCCTGAGACGCGCAGCAGAGCATGGGACTCTGCGGCGGCAAAACAGATTGCTGCGCAAACTTATCACAAGACGTGTAGCCCCGGAGATCTTGGGAAACAGTGATCCTATACAACAGTTGCGAACTTCGATTTCTCGCATAGGACCGAGCCAGGCGCACGTACTCATTCAAGGCGAAAGCGGCACAGGCAAGGAGCTTGTGGCTCGGGCCATTCACGACGCGAGCCCACGCAGCGATGCGGCTTTTGTCGTTGTCAACTGTCCTTCCATCCCCGCTGAGTTGTTTGAAAGCGAGCTCTTTGGCCATTGCAAGGGCGCATTTACGGGGGCGGGCAAAGAGCGGCTTGGGCTTGTGGCACTTGCGGAAGGGGGCACGCTCTTCCTTGACGAAATTGGAGAGCTCCCGATGAGTCTGCAGCCCAGCCTTCTGCGGGCCGTCCAATTCGGGGAGTATCGACCGGTGGGCGGCGAAAAAAACGAGTATGCGGACATTCGCATTGTAGCCGCAACGAATCGGACGTTGAGCGAGGCCGTAGCCGAGGGAATCTTCCGCGAGGATTTGTACCACCGTATCGCGGCACTGACAGTGGATGTTGCTCCGTTGAGGGCACGCGGGGAAGATGTGCTGCTGATCGCCCAGGATCTACTCGATGCCCACAATCGGGGACTTGCCCCAGAGGATGTAAAGGCCTTCACTGAGGAAGCAAGACTTGCACTGTTGCAGCATAGTTGGACGGGAAACGTTCGCGAGCTAGAGAATGTGATTCTGCGCCTTTCGACTTTGGTGGATGGCACCCAAATAGACGCGGACCATGTAGAAGCTCATGTTGGCAATGGTGAACCCAACACCCTCGCCGAATTGCCCGCCCTCAATTTAGATCATCTTGAGCGCATTGCTATTGTCCATGCTTTGCGTCTACACAAGGGACACCGCAGCCGGGCCGCAGCTGAACTTGGGGTAGCGGTCAAAACCCTCTACAACCGAATCCTACACCATCGTATCTCCGAATCTGAATGGGAGCTCACAACGAGCAAGCCATCAGGTCACTAACGTTGTTGAACCTGGAGAGAGGCGAAGTAATCTGAAACCCTTTGTGCTCCGTCAAGGGGCAGGCCGTTTCGTCGGGCAACATCCAACGATGGCTCATCTCGTACCTTCTTGATGGTCTCGAAGAGCAGTTGTCCCGAAAGTTCTTCCGCTGGAATGGTTGTGGCGAGGCCAAGGCGAGCTAGTTGCTGTGCCCTTAGGGACTGTTCCATGCGATAGAGTGAGCGAGGGATGAAAACGGCATGCTGTGCGAATGAGAGCACATCAATTGCAGTATTGTATCCAACCGTGCTTATGGTCACGCAGGCGCGTTCAAGGTAGGGCTTTGTGGAATCAACAAAGTCATGCAGGGTCACTGGCAGCCCCTCGGCTGCAGAGACGATCTCGAGCCGGGCTTGTTCATCTACAAAAGGGCCGGTCGTAATGACCACATGGAAATCAATCTCATTGATAAACATGCGCATCATCTCCAAGAAAGGTTTGATGACAGTTCCCGCTCCACCGTCGCCTCCCCCAATCGTTACGAACACGAGAGGTTGATCAAGTTGGAGCTCTGCAGGAATGGCGTCGGGGGAATCCAATGCACTGCAGATATAGTTGACAAAAGTCGTTTTGTCGGCCACCGCTGAGGGCAGTGAGTATTCACTCACGGGGTCATACACAGATTTGTTGCCATAGATGAGGATGTGATCGTAATCATCCTCAAGCAGCGCATAGATCCCTGATGCATTCCAGTGATCGCGAACTGTCTCCGGTGCGTCAATAATGTCCCGCATTCCCAGGACCCGGGTGCACCCCCCATGGTCCCGTAGCCACTCTAGGGTCGGCAACAGCTCGCCCTTTCCTCCACCGGGGGAATGGTCCACGAGCAAGACATTTGGTTGATAGTCACGAATGGTATGCAGGATTAGATTGCTTCGGAGGGCTTGAATATCCGGAGAGGGGATCTGAAGCGAGCGGGCCTGATAAGACTCAGCGCCAGTCTTTTGCAAGGCGGGTAGTTTGACGTAGTCGGCCCCGGTGGGCATCGTATACCTGTGGACCATGGGCGATCCGGTGACCAACAAGATCGAGATACCTGGGTGGTCCTTGCAAAGCTGGCGAATGATCGCCATACACCTGCGCAAGTGCCCAAGACCAAAGGTGTCATGGGAGTAGACCACCAGGCGCGTGCCTTCGCCAAATGGCATCCGCAAGCCGTGGTCGGGAGATTCTGTGGTGGGCGGGAGTTTCGGGCTTGGGGTAAGGGCGAATAGATTGAGCATCACGCCTTTTTGCCCGTTTGCGTCATCGGGGAGGCTTTCGATGCTGGCGCGGACTGAAGATCCTTGTCCGCGATTATCCCGAACATCAATTGGTGAGACGCTGGATTGTCCTGTGGCTCGTGCTTGTTGAAGGGCCTCATGCAGGTCATTCCCCTCCACAGATAGGACTTCAAAAACGGTACGTCCGAATACCCTATAGACAGGCTTTCCCACGAGGTCGGCCGCACTCTGGTTGGCGAAAGTAATGCGGTTCTCTGCGTCGAGCAAGAACAGGGCTCCCCCCACTCGCTCGAGCACATCGCCTAGTGAGCGTGCTTGCATTCGTTCCTTTTGTAGGCGCGAATGACTGGCAAGTGCAGTTGTGATAGCGGCTCGCACCTGCGCATCAGTAAACGGTTTTACCAGATAGCCCGCAGCACCAACGCATTGGGTGCGCTCGACAGTTTGATCATCCGCATAAGCCGAAATAAAGATAATGGCACACTCATGCTCTTCGACCAACTGTCGCGCAGTTTCCACTCCATCGCTGTCGCCTGCTAAGTGTATGTCCATCAGGACAATGTCGGGTCTAGTCTGACTTGCGAGAGCGAGGGCCTCTTCGGTATCCATGGCGGTTCCGACAAGGTCATGACCATGGGCTTCGACAATCTTGGCGAGATGCATTTGCACCATGACCTCATCCTCAACAATCATCGCTCGCGTCTTAGTCATGCGGTACCGCCCCGAGGGGGAGTTCCCTTTGGGGGGTGGAACTCAATCCGGGTTGTCGTGCCTGGGGAGCTTGTAATGTGAACCGTACCCTTTAGTTTCTTTGCAAAGGACTGAACTAGAATTGTGCCGAGTGAGTTCTTACGCCCATCTTGGCTGGGCTCGTAGCCGCAACCATTATCTGACACGGTTAGGGTGCATCGCCCATCAGGATCGCGTTTAGTTGAGATGCGAAGGGTTCCTGCTGTGCCAGCTTCAAAGGCGTACTTTAGTGAATTGGTCACGAGCTCATTGACAATCAAACCCACGGATAGGGCTTGGTCGATGTCCAAGTCGAGGTCTTCAATTTCTAGAGCGACGGCAACGGTCTCTCGCTTGCCATAGGAGACTACGAGGTGGTTGGTGAGTCCACTGATATAGCCCTCAAGTTCGATTTGGGCTAATTCGGACGAGAGGTATAGGTGTTCATGGATCAGGGCAATGGTGCGCACCCGACTCTGGCTCTCTTCAAGGTAACGTGCGATCTCGCCATTCCCTTGATCGGCCTGCATGGCCAGCAGGCTGGAAATGACCTGCATATTGTTCTTGACCCTGTGGTGAACTTCGCGGAGGAGCAATTCCTTTTCAGCAAGCGAATGGCGTAGATCTTCTTGAATGCGTTTTGAGTCACTCAAGTCCTGAGCTACACAAACTGCACCTAATCTTGATCCGTCTTGGCCCCCCAGTTGTACTCCCGAAACTGCAACAGGAAACCGATGACCTTCCTTATGGATGAATTCGCGCTCGACATAGGCGACCGGCTTGTCTGCCTGAGGCTCGCCGACCACAACGGTCGTGAGAGGGCCAACCGACTCGTTCTCTTTGAAAAAACACATAACGTCAAAAGTATGGCCAAGAAGTTCGGCTCGGCTAAGTCCCGTCATACTGCATGTTGCGTGATTGACTCGAATGATTCGCTCATCTGTGTCAAAGACGATTAGCGCTGAAGCCATGGAGTTGAGAACGCTCTCCATGCTTGTGATTGAAAACGTAGACGAAGAAAGGTCACTGGCCATCTTGTTGAAGGCCTCAGACAACATGCCAAACTCGTCCTCCCTCCGCGCCTCAATGCGTGTGTCCAAATTGCCGCTGCCGATACTCACCGCTGCAGCTTGCAGATCGTCTAAGGGGTGTTTGATCGAGCGCCATAGCCACCATCCCAGTAGAACCGAAACGACAAGGGCCAAGAGGCTAACTCCTACGGCTAATCTGGGCGTTAGCTCAGCCCGGCGCAAAGCTGCTCGCATTTGGTCGCCCAATTCCTCCTCTGCTTCCCACAGGTAGGCGGTCAAGCGGGGAACGATGGTTGAATCCAAGAACGGTGTGAGGTCATGGAGTACGTAATCAAGTAGGAGCGGGCTTGTTCCCGGGGAACTCGCCAAGCTTGACATATGCACAACATGTTGAGTTTGAAGTAGATACGCCTCATGGAGCTTGTCGAGATGGCGGCTAAACTTGAGAAGGGTCTCGGCCTCGGCATCGTTAGAGTGCTCCCGTGAGCTGCTGAGCATCTCCCCAAAGCGTTGATTGGCGAGTTGCATTTCGAGGATCTCACCACTGTGATCGATACTGAGGTCCTGGTTGGCTTGAGCAGCGATCGAGAATGCTGCCGACCGGCAGGCCTGAAGTTGGACCAACAAACGACTAGCTTGTTCGACTCTGACAAGAGCACTCTTAACGCCACTGGCCTCACGGGGAGTCACAATAATCTCGAGTGAGTGAAAGAATACGCTCTCTGGAGCTTCACCGTCGAGCTCCTTTGCCGTCACCATTCCCTTGACCTTATTGCTTCCTCGAACATCCTTGATGTAGATCTTGCGAGCAAACCAGCGATTGTCCGTCACTTCACACTTGACTTCGACGCGCTGTCCAATCTGTAGAGCTCCTATCAGAATGGCGTCGGTTGGCTCATCACCGTTTTCGGTTTTCCCAGTGAGGAACACATCGATTCCATACAGCCGGATGGTTTCGGCGTCATGGTCGATGGCTTGAATCGCGCCGCGTAAGCGAGGCTCCTGAGGGGGTTGGGGAAGTATGTCTGTTGCGATAAACCCCCTGGTGGGGTCCCAATAGCCCTGGACTTCCAAGCCCACTCGCGCACTATCGTGGGTTGTGAGATCGTAATGGCTGCCAGTGCTTAGTCGATGGAATCCATCACGCACTGTTCCGTGGATGAAGTAGGACGCGAGACCCACGAACATGATCAGCGAGGCTAGGACTGAAAAAGCGGCAAGTAATCGGCGACGCAGAGTCCAGTGCATTAGCGATTCTTGTTATCCAATGGGTGGGCGCGGGTCAAGCTCGGCTGGCCTCAGAGTGCTGGGAGTGAAGCCACAGGACAATGGAGCTGAAAACAGAGTCGGGTGTCAGTATAGCGATTGCCGCGAGTGACTGGTGCGGCAGATTCAAGTCACTCACCAACCAGCAGGCGAGACGGATCCTCCAGTGCGTGCAGTGGAAACAATTACCTGTCGCTGTGTTTTGGTGATCCCGCCGATGGTCAGCTTAGGGGCATTGCTGACCATGCCTCAACCACGATTCTTGGATGCCCGACTCTAGGAGGTTCTGCGGTTCCCTAGGGCTCCCGCCCATTCACTCCAGGTAGTAGAGTAATCAGAATGAAGACTCTCACTGCTCTGGCTCTACTTGCGTACTTCACCTCATCTACTCTAGACCAAGATCCGGTCGAGGCGGCAGACAGCCAGCTTCCCCAACATCAGTGGCTCCAGCAATATGTTGGAGAATGGGATGTAACGAACAGAACGATTCCAGCCCCCGGCGAAGAAGCTGAAGAGTGGACGAGTACTCAAGTGGTCCGCTGCCTCGGGGGAATCTGGATTGTCTCGGAAACCGAGGGTGCAGACCCTGAGGCCCCCTACACGACCCAACTCACCCTTGGGTACGATCCCGAACTAAAGAGGTTTGTCGGAAGCTGGATCGGCACCATGCAAGCGAAACTCTGGACCTTGAGCGGCACTCTGAATGAGAACCAATCAGTGTTGACCCTAGAATCACGGGGCCAAGATTTTAGAGATCCAACGAGATCGACGAATTATCGTGAACAGATTGAGTTTCACGAATCGGGACTGCGCTCGGCTGTCTCGTCGATGCTTGTGGAGGATGGGTCGTGGATGCCATTTGCCATTGTGGAGGCCCGGCGTCGGGAGTAGGGCTAGGTAGTTTTCCGTGAGTGTTTCTTCGGGAGGAAACACAACTCCTGACATCATCCCTGTTGTGCGTCTACGATGAGGATCTAGGAGCACTGGACTCGAGAAGCGGGTTGCCTCGTTTCAATAGAAAGGGGTGCTCCCCTTTTGCGGGGCACTCGCAAAACGGGTCGACACACGGCGAGCGGAGGTTGAGGAGATCCTCCGTGCTCTAGGAGAATCCGGCACGGAAAACGTATCCGACGGAGAGGAAGGCCGGTTCGTTGACGATTACTGCAATTGAAAGCGGATCGACGAGTACCGCAGATGTGCAGAACTGTCTTCTAGTGCGGTCATCGCGGATCAAGCAATGGGTTACTCGGCCCGATTGTTCCTTGCGCCTCGCAATGAAACCGGCAGGCACCGCTAAGGAGACTCCTCGGCATCAATTCATGCCCTATGACTGCGTGGGTAGAACCCAAAAAGCGAGCAGATGAATTGCCCTTGATCCAGGGCCCCTACACAACGCAGTTCAGCTCCTGGCGGGTTGTATCTAGATTGAAACGCCTTTTACTCGGGCAAGCCTCTAGTGGCCGCAACTACGACTGCCCTTCAGGGAAGCACACCCCAGTGCCAGACGCAGCTGGGGTGGAGTCAGCTCACGAGATCCTGTACTTTTTCATTTCAGCACGTTGCACGGAACAAATGCGGCGATACGGGTTGGGCCTGGGCGGGCCGTTGCCTGAAAGTGGTTGGGGGAAGATCCTCTTCCTTGGGAACGGCCCGGTGTGACTCCTCCGCCTCACCCCGAGCTTCAAATAGCCACTGGAGGCACATACCGCAGACTATTCTTCCATCGCTGGTCTAGCTTGGAGGATGCGGTCCGCCGAGAGTGACTCCATCCCAGAGTTGCTTGCGCAAGCGCAAGGACTCGATAGCTGTATTACGAGCATCAACCCAATGACCCTCTACATCTGCGCAGAGCGATTCCAGGAGTTTGCGAGCCATGGGGCCGTGCTCGCCCTCATCGAGATGAATGTGGCGTTCAATATACAAACGCAGGAGCGTGCCATTTGGACCAAGCGCGGCGAGCACTTTACGGAACATATCCGGGATCAAATCCTCACGGCCGAACAGAAAGGCTGCCGCGACTTCATGGATAGTCCCCTGACTTGCCAACCGCCAAGTCCAGCCAGAAAAGGCGAGAGCACAAGAGGGGGCTTGGGCGAGGACGAGGGCCTGCTCGGGCTCGACTCCCTCGTCAAGATGACCCAAAAAAGCCTGAATCGGACCGGTATCCGCACCCACTTCATGCATGGCCTCTAGGTACAACTCCAAGTGGCTGAGGAATCGTCCCTGGGAAACCTCATCGGTCTCTTCTCCAAGAACAATCTCGTTGATCAATCGCCGTATTCCAGGATCTCCGGCGGGTCGCCAATTCGTGTCGACACAAGTCACCTCGGCCTGCAATCGCTTGAGGAGAGTCATGAAATCCCATACGGCGAACACATGGGTCTCCATGAATCGCTTCAGATCCTCTGCCTCTTCAATGCAGCGGTAAATAGGGTGGCTGAGCACTGCTTCACGGCTAGGTGAGAGCGCCCGCTCCAACTCCAAGAAGGGATTGTCGCACTGCTGTTCGAACATTTGCCTGATTCTATCAGGACCTCAGTGCGTGAGTAGGCCCCGACGGGAACTCTTACCTAGCTCAGTGGTTCCCCTAACCCGGATCGCTCTCATGCATCGCGCAAAAAAGCCTCCTCGATCGCAGACGAGCTGCTGGCGGATTTGGGGTGACTGGCGCTGCAGGGAACGGATATGGCAAGGGTGCTGTGTCACACGATCCCCGAGAAGCTGCTCAAGATCGGGGCCAGTGTGAAGTTGACGGCGCGGAGAGTCTGGGTTCGCATGAACGAGACGTGTCCATCGAGAGACGCATTCCTCGGGGCCATGGCGCGACTGGCCCTGCGGCCGCCATCTCTCTGCTCGGCCTAAACGTCAAGAAGCCGAGAAAGCAGAGCAAAGCCCAGACAGTGGTGTGTCTAGACGCTCAGGGGGCGAATAAAACCGGGGCAATCTGGGCCCAAGTCGATGCACCCGGGGGAAAAGCAAGCGGGCATCTCACGCTTCAGCCCTTCAATGTCACGCTTCAGGCTCTCGCGAGTGACAATTGAGCCTCGCACCGGACACTTGTGACCGATCCGGGTTAGCTGTCACTCACGTAAGAGGTCCTTTTCACACGAGGGGAGTGCTGGCTCGCTGAACGCTACTCCTACCGAGCCTACCCGTGATGGCACCCTAGTTGCTATTAGCTGATTTCGTCCCTAGATCCGAATCGAGCATTTGCCTACTGCCTAGCTTAACCAAGTCCTCGATGTTCCGAATCGTCTTGTCACCCGCTAAGTAGGCGACACCTCGATGGAGATGGAGACGAAACTGTTCCGCGCAGACGTCGTCTGTGAGATCGAAGCCGTCTTCCTTACAGCGCTGCCTGATGAGTGCCCAGTATACCCTGTGATGGGTGCCACCGAAGATCCTCCACGTCATCTCGACGGAGCTATCGGCGGGTATCTTCACCGGGGATGGCTTTGAGGGCTCAGCGAGGGAACGGCAAAGCGCCCAACGGCATAGAGTGTTCCAGTTCTTGATGCGCGTACGGCGTTTGAGTCTAACTAACTGATCCTTGGCTGCCTGGGAGAGTCTGATCTGTTCTACGGGCATAACTAGATCCAAAAATAGCCTTCTTCGATGACCGTGCAGTCTTCGTCGGCCTTGTACTCAAGCAGGTATGAGCGGCCTATATAGGGACCGAGTTCGGCGAGGCGCCTTTCCTTGATCTCTTCGTCCGTCGAAAGTAGCAAGACCTGGTGACTGGCCCTAGGAAAATACGAATTGACAATACGGGTGCGATGCTCAGAATCCAATCGGCCGAGCGGCGTGTCGATAACGACCGGAAGCGGAAGTCCAGCTACGCGGGCCAACCCCCACAGAGTCGCCACGGCCAGCAGTTGCCTCTCACCTGCGGAAAGCCGTTGATTCGGGAATGCTTTCTTATCTGGGCCTGTAAGGATGATTGCAAAGGTGTCGGGGTCGATTCGGAGAGAGCGGATCATCTCTTCCTTGCGGATCAACGAATGAAAGCTATCGAAGATCGCAGACTCGACTCGCGCGAGGTTTCTCTCTAGGATGATTTGGCGAAAGCGATCGAGCGTGTTACGCGATTCAGCAATCTTTTCTGTAAGGCGAACCTCCTGCTCCCGATCCGTTGTCAGGTCCAGTTCTCTTGATAACTCCTTTAGATACTCCCGTTCCATCGAGTCCTTGTCACTAGACAGGCGAGCGAGTTCATCATCTCTCGCAGCGCACTCGGCCTCTAGGGTCCGCACGCGCTCTTCAGCCTTCACCCTCTTGACAAGCAAATCCCTTACGGACTCTTCTTCTGGGGTTTCTTCAAGCAGTCGTGCGATCCGGATGGAAGCTTCCTGCACCCGTTCGAGGTCGCTTGCCAGGCTTTTCGCTTCAGAGACCGCAGCTGGCAAGGCGATTTGAAACAACTGATCCAAGGCCTGTGCATCAGTCTCATCAAGACCCAGTACTTTTTCAGAAGCAGACTCTTCCTCGCGGCGGTGGCGGTCTTCGGCCAGGTAGGCGGTCAAGATCTTCTGTGGAATCTCGGGAAGGCTGGACTCCACGAATCTCACTAGCTCTCGGTCACGCTTTTCAAGGGCAGAGACCATGGCAGACGATTGTTGGGCTCGTCCTTCCGCCGCAGCTTGGTCGGACATGCGCCCAAGGAGAGCCCCGACCTGTCCAAACGGTAACACTCCTGCAGCCATCCTCTCGGAAAGCTGGTCACGAATCTGCGCAACTTGAGCCCTGAGTCCGGCCTCCTCCCGCTCAGTTTCTGCCCGCCGCTCGGAGAGTTCTCCGCCTTCCTGCCTATACACCTCGTCGGCTTTCGAGAGTTTTTTTCGCGCGCCATCGAGATTCGATTGCCATGTGGCGCGCTCACTATGGGCCCCCTCCAACTGCGACTTGAGTTGGGTAAAACCCTTATCCAGAGTTTCTAACGCAGCCTTGTCAGACTCTCCGCGCATGTCCTTCCGGATCTTGCGATCAAGAACAGTGAGATCACCCTTGAGGCGGTCTACCAAGTCCAATCCCAACAGGGAATGGAGGGCCGTGCGGACGATTTGTGCTGATTGCTTCTCATCCGCCAGAGCTTCAATCTTCTCGCCATCAAAGAAGAACAGGTGTGCAATACGGTGCGGAGCAAAGTCATCCACACGCTCCTCCCAGTGCTCGGAGAGCACCGAATCTGGGGCGCCATCCACTTCGACGTCTACCCGCTCCACCACCCCACTACCCGTTCTACGCCAGCTTCTGGAAACGCGGTACTCGTGCAGATTCCCTTCGCTGGCATGGGTGAATGTCAGCTCGATGCTGGATCCGTCGGCGAGATCGGAGTTCCGGTGTATCGAGTCGCGCAGATAGTCCCTATACGACTGCTCCCCCCGACTAGCGCATCGCGCTCTCTTTCCGTAGAGAACCAGCTGTAGGGCATCTAGAAGGGTGGTCTTCCCTGCGCCATTGAGTCCCCCGAACAAGATGATCGGTTCCCGCGGCGACTTGGGCTTGAGTTGAATTGTGTGGAGACCCCCGTAAGTGCGGAAGTCGTGCAGGGTGAGTTCTGTTAGCTGCAAATTCTCAAGCTGGCTGTGGATTGGGGTGGTTTTCGAAGGGCAAGTGGCCAGGAGCAGGTGCGTCCTCAGCACTTGGTTCATGATTGGGGGTGGGTTCCGCTACGACATCGAATTTCCTTTCGTTTGCGTCCTGTCTTTGCCTCTTCTTAAGCGCGCTCTCCAGAGCGGCCTCCTCAGTGCCAAACTGATGGGCGCGAATCACTCGTTCCAGTTCCCCATACAACCCCTTGCGCTTGGACATGGTTCGAAACCGCTGTTCCACGTCGAGGAGGCCACGCAGCAATTGATAGAGCATCGTGCCAGCTTCACCACCGTCTTCCTCACAGATGTCCCTCAAGGTGCTCAGCTCTTCTTTGCCAAGCGCGCCGTTTTGGTGGAAAGGCACCCCCGGATACTCCTGCCCCAGGGATTCCTCATAGATTTGCGGCAGGAGGTCTTCAATCTCGTGCTTGTCCACGACCCAGATTCGCCTGATCTCTTCAAGCTCGGCGAGAGTGATGAGTTGGGCATCGCTAACTTCTGCGGGCCCGTTCTCCGCAAGCCACTTCTGGACCAGCAACAGCTCCTTGAGCCATTCCTCGCGCGTGGCCTGGGTATAGGGGCCATGCACGAGGCGCCCATTGTGCAGGGTCGTATTCCCTGCAAGCCGTCTCCAATCGCGCAGGGAGCGGTCGTCCCACTTTCCTTCATCGTTCCTGACAGCCAACCGATCCCGGAACTTCAGGAGTGGCAGCATCCAATGTTTCTCTCCGTCGTTCTGGATCATCGCGCGCATCGAGCGATCCTCGCTCACCATTGTGCAGACCCAGCACCCGAAGCGACTGTCCCCACAACTAGGCGTCGTGGTGTCCACGACAAGTGGACATTCGCCATCCTGGGTAGCCCCCTGGTACATAGTGAGGAGATCCTTATTATTGTATCCCCAGGGGTTTTCGTACTGCATGAGGAACAGCCAGACGTCGTCGTTGGACCAATCCTCTACAGGGGAGTAGATTTGCGAATTCGGAAGTGACGCGTTCGGACTCAATCTGGCTCTGAGCCTCTTGGCTTCGTGCTTGGCCATCGACTTGGCCCGCGCTACGCTCTCGGCCTTGCGCGTGCCCAAAAGAAGAATTACCTCCCCGCACGTCTGGACGACATCGTTGATGAACGCGTTTGAGGGCATGATCTTTAGGCGCTCGGTACACCAACGGAACTTGTGCCGGGGAGCAGGATAGCCTTTGCCCAGGAGGTTTACCCAAAACGAATTCTGGACCGTGGGCGTCAGGCGATGAGGCTTTATCGGCAGATCTTCTGATTCCGCGCTCTCCGCCATCACCTTCAGGGAATGAGATACCCAAGAAGCAACGATGGGGTTCTCCACTAGGGTGTCCGTGCTGATCACGTGCACCGGTTTGTGGCGTTTCTCCACAGGTAATCCGCTCACGGCCATCCAGGTCAGTTGCAGTACGGCCGTGGAATCCTTGCCGCCGCTGTAGCCAACGACCCAAGGAACTTCGTCCAGCAAATACAGGGCACGGATTTCCTCGACCAATTCGTCAATCGCCGACTTGATCCCCGAGGCGTCAAAGGCGGAGGCGGGCTTAGACGGAGCTGAGTTCGGCATGCTTATTGCGATTGTAGGCCTTTTCGAGGCGGTTCTCGTCGGCGGTGAGCTCGAGGCCCATTTGTTTTTTCAAGACGTTCGTCGTCAGTGTGACGTTTTGACCGGACTTGGAAACACGCCCCCCCACCAATGCCCGCCCCTCCCAGAGGGCGGAGTTATTTCGGGACCAGTCCAGCTGCCCGAGTTTGGCCAACTCGGGCTTCCACCTCTTGGGGTGCTTGCTCATGAGCGCATGGCCCGCACGACCTATGGCCTGGAGCACCACACCGTGTGAGTGGATGAAGTCGCGACGCACTTCGCCCGCGGAGAGCTTGCGTTGACGAACGAGCTTCCAGTCAGGGAAGTGCTTGGCAACCTCTTCCCAAAACGCTTGGGCTCGGTCAGCTCGCTGCTCGATGGACTCGCCCTCCCGGCCATTCAGCAATACCTTTGTCGCAGTATAGATAGCACTGAGGGTAAACAGTTTTCGGGAACCCGAAGACAGGGCGCTCTTCTCCATTTCCACCACCTCACGGAACTTGAGCGACTTCATTACGAACAGACGGACGATTTCAGACCGCTCATCCCGATGGTCGTATAGTACCCCCAGGGATTTCGAGGGCCGAATGGCATATCGGTTCAGGTCCGCAAACATCTGCTGGCAGCGCTTCAGGCCCCTGTCGTGGAACAAGACGACAGCAATACTCTCGTAGGCTAGGTCGGAGTTCTCTCGCAGAGCCGCTTCGATAGCGGCACGACGGTGCTGGCCATCGTTGATGATGAAGCGTGCGGCCATGGGGACATGCAGCACCCCGACCCGCTGGGATTCTTCGCCCTCATTGGAGAGGGGGTCGAATCGGAGTTCCCCATCGACTGACGCCGTCAGGGCCGAGAACGCGTAGCCCTTGGGGTTGTCCAGGATGTAGCGCGCCATTTCTGGGATGCGAACCTTGTTGAGGGTGCGCTGCGCTCGAATCTCAGCTGGCAGGTGAGGGGACTCCTCATCGAATTCGAAGATCTTGGGGATCATGTGCAGGGGCACCATGGACACGAAGTACTCTCTCGTGGCTTGGATGCCCCGAATGGCGGGAAACGAGTATCCGAAGGTGGTTGTCATGGGGATTGCGCCTCCAATTGCGGGGTAGTACGGCACGCGGGGAACAGGGTATGTCAAATTCTGACGGGTTACGCCAAATAGAAAACGTCAGTTTATTTCCCTTGATCCAAAGTGCGGAAATCGATAGACCTGTATAGACGAAGCTCACGCGTCCCCGGTTTCACTGCTTTCCGCTTCCCCCGCCTCCACTCCTTCACGTGACTATCTACCTGGACTGCAATGCAACGACCCCTATGGAGCCCCGGGTGTGCAAAGAAGTCCTGCGATTCATGACCGATGAGTTCGGTAATGCCGGCAGCCGCACCCATGGATACGGCAATCGTGCCAAACGTGCTGCCCAGGAGGCTCGTGACCGAGTGGCCAAAGTGGTCGCCGCCGACCGTGATGAGGTCGTCTTCACCAGCGGCGCCACAGAAAGCAACAACCTAGCGATCCTGGGCCTGGCCGAGGAGGGAGAACGGACGGGCCGCAAACACATCATCAGTTCGCCCCTAGAGCACAAAGCAATCCTCGAGCCCCTTTGGGAACTCTCAAGGCGTGGCTTTGAGGTGGAGCTGCTGCCTGCAGATGAGCGTGGATGGACAGACCCGGCGGATCTCAGAGCGGCCCTGCGCTCCGACACCCTGCTGGTGTCCCTTATGCACGTGAACAACGAGACTGGAGTTGTTCAGCCCGTTGAGGCGTTTTGCGAAGTAATGAGCAAGTCTGAGGCGTTTTTCCACGTCGATGCTGCTCAGGGGTTTGGCAAGGACCTCGACCCCCTGCGGAGCAGTCGCATCGACATGGTCAGCATCAGCGGTCACAAAATCTATGCCCCAAAAGGCGTGGGTGCTCTGATCACACGCAGGCGCCAGTTCTCCCCCTTGCCCCTGACACCCTTGCAATACGGCGGCGGCCAGGAGCAAGGGGTGCGGCCAGGAACCCTCCCCGTGCATTTGGTTGTGGGCTTGGGGCTCGCCGCCCACCTAGCAATCGAAGAACACGGTCAGCGAGAGGCCGCATGTCTCGACCAACGCGCTCGCGCCCTGGCGGCGCTGATGCCCCTTGAGCCGGCCATCAATGGAGATCCCGTGGCCTGCATGCCCCACGCTATCAGCATGTCGTTCCCTGGTGTGGATTCCGAGGCCCTGATGGTCGTGCTCAAAGGCCAGGTTGCCATATCCAATGGGTCGGCGTGCACTTCGCATGAATACCGTCCGAGCCATGTGCTTGAAGCCATGGGTCTGGACAAAGCAAGGGCCGCGGGTGCCATTCGGCTCTCTTGGTGCCACCTGACTGGAGAAGTGGACTGGGAAGGGATTGCGAGGGCTATCTCCCGGCTGCTCTAGAGGGCTTCCAAAGAAGGCCCCCAAATCCTGGGGACAGGGGATACTATCATCACCCCCCTCTAGCGAGCCTTCACATGACTACCCCCCAACTCTCTCCTGCCTGGCGCGACGCCCTCGATCGAATCTCCTCTCGCCGTTCATCCCCCGTCTTGATGCCTGGGGCCATTCAAGCCCTGCTGGTTCTGGCTGAGGAAGGTAACGCCCACGGTGGCCAAATCCATCTAGCTGATTTTGAGCGCGTGTTCGCACAGGTCATGGCAAACATCGACTCAGCGAAGAAGGGCCAGGCCTGGCGTCCCTTCTATCACCTGAGCGTTGGCGTTCGCCTCTGGAGCCTGAACAAGAACGGAGCCCCCGCGAGCTTTGCTGACTTGAGCAAAGGAAAACCCGCTGGCGCCGCGTCCCTGCGGACGCGGGTTGATAGTGCTCAGATCCGCGAGGACCTCATCGGCGATCTCTTGATTGCCGAGACTCGAGCGCTCATCTACTCGTACACGGCGGGGATGCTTCCTCAGATCGAAGCCAGCGCGATCTAGAGCGCGACCTTCTCACGCCCCTCGCGTTGTGGCTCCTGTCAGTCCCAAGAAGACCGCCATCAGCCGCACGGACCTGTCGAGGCCCGTGCGCATTGGGGTGGAAGAAGGCCTGATCTCAGAAGAACATTCGTTCTTTGACTATGGGTGCGGCCGCGGCGATGACCTTCGCAGGCTAAAGGCCATGGGCATCCAGGCCGCAGGATGGGACCCAGGCCACCGCCCCGATGCCTCGAAGCAAAAATCGGACACCGTCAACCTGGGATTTGTACTCAACGTGGTGGAGGACGAAGACGAACGCCGTGACATCCTGCGTTCAGCCTGGTCGCTGTCGGGCAACGCGTTGATCGTCGGTGCGCGCCTCAAGCACGACCGCAAGGGTCTCAAGGGTAAGGACCACGAGGACGGTCTCGTCACGAGTCGCGGCACGTTCCAGAAGTTCTTCGATCAGTCAGAGCTTCGAGGGCTCATTGACCAATCGCTCGATGCCGAATGCCTGGCTGCCGCCCCGGGTATCTTCATCGTGTTCCGCGACGAGGCCCTGCGGCAGACCTTCCTGGCTCGCAGGCAACGCCGCACCGCCGCTGCCCCGAAGCCGCGCAAGAGCGACATCCTGTTCGAAGAACACAAAGACATCCTCGAGCCCCTGATGGAGTTCTACACGGAGCGCGGCCGCCTGCCCGGTCCGGGTGAGCTAGCTGAGATGCCCGCCATAGAAGAAGCGTTCGGCACGCTGCGTCAGGCCTTTGCGGTCATCCGCCTCGTGACAGGCAAAGAGGACTGGGCCCGCATTGAAGAAGATAGACGGCAGGACATGCTCGTCTACCTGGCGCTTGCACGACTGTCCAAGCGGCCCCGGATGGGCCATCTGTCGAGCGAAATGCAGCGCGACGTCCGGGCCCTTTTTGGAACCCACAAGAAAGCCTGCGAGCAGGCCGACGAGCTTCTCTTCACGGCAGGAGACTTGGACAAAGTCCACGAGCTCACTGCGGAAAAGCCCTTCGGCAAGACAACACCAGATTCGTTCTACATCCACATTTCGGCACTGTCGTCTCTGGACCCCATTCTGCGAGTCTACGAAGGCTGCGCCCGCCACTACCTTGGGCATGTGGAAGACGCGAACATCATCAAGATGCACCGCCACCGCTTCCAGGTGTCCTACCTCAGCTACCCCAAGTTTGAGCGTGAAGCTCACCCGTGCTTGTTCGATTCACTACTTGTGAATCTGGACACGCTCAGCATTAAGTATCGCGATTACTCTAAGAGCGAGAACCCTCCGGTGCTGCACCGTAAGGACTCGTTCATTCAATCACGTCACCCTTTGTACACGCGGTTTCGTAACCTCACGGCTCAAGAAGAGCGCCTAGGGCTCTTGGCTGAGACTCACCTCATCGGTACGGCTGTGGGGTGGCGCAACTGCCTCGCGCAGCACAAGAAGCAAATCCGCGGGCACAGAGTTGTGCCCGGTTCCCCACACACCACAGAAGCCACATTCGACTGCCAACTCTAGGTTGCGGTTACACATCAACGAGATAACTAATGTCTGCAGATCCCGTCAGCACCTTCAAGGAACTGGTCGATAAACAAACAACACTCCGGGTGCCACACTTTCAGCGCCAGTACACGTGGCTAGACGACGAGTGGGACGCCCTATGGAACGACATTCACTCAATACACACTGACGGTCAGGGGGTTTCCGTTAGCAACCGCCACTTCACTGGAGCCCTACTCTTGATGAAGGGCGATGCCCCAAAGGGCACATACGTAGTAGATGGGCAACAGAGAATCACAACCCTCACGATCATCGTCGTTGCCATCCGCAACATCTGCAAACGCCTGAGAGAAGATAGTGATTACTTCTCAGATCATGCACGTGGAGGAAGAGAGGACGTGGTTCTCGAAACGGGCCCCTTAATGAAGGCCAATTACCTACTGAGGGCAGGATCCAAGAGACGCCTGAAGTTGACGGATTATGACGATGCCCGATTCCAGGAGCAGGTCTTTGACGAGCATGATGTCAGCATTCAAACGAACCGGAGCTCCTTTCGCGGCAAGAAAGCGCTGAGGTGGTTCCTAGACTCCATAACCTCAGACCTCCGCGATCAATCTTCAGTCGAAAAGATTGTGCACTACCTTCGTGATCTCGCAATCAGGGTGGAAGAAGGGATCCAGTTCACCCCCATCATGGTGGACGACGACTCCGAAGCCTATGAAGTCTTTGAGTCGCTGAACTCAAAGGGGACGGCACTTAGTGCCGCAGACCTACTCAAGAACAGGCTGATATCTGAAGTTGCGGACAACAAAGAGCATAAGACTAAAGTCATTAGTGACTGGAATCGGCTTATGGAAACCCTCCACCCCCCGGATGGTAATCCATCTAGATTTGACGCCGTCGATTTTATTTTCTTCTACTGGCGGGGCATGCACGAAACGGATAGCCCAAACAAGACGTCGGCAAAGAAGCTGTACAAAACCATTAAGCAATCACTGCACGAGAGATCGATCAATGCTCTCGACTTGGTCGAGAGCCTCCTCCGGGTCGCACCCGTGTTCCACAAATGGACAAACGCTGACAACACGTTCCCCATCCGCCTCGACCCAGATAAGCAAAAGATGGCCATGTCAGAAATAAACATGCTTCGTTATCGCTCCTGCTACCCACTATTTATTTACACCCACCACAACCGACCCGGGATACTGACTTGGTTGGCACGAAACGTCGCTAACTTTCTCTTTCGAGAAATAACGGTGAACCGCTCGCGTTCATCTGTGGCTGAATCCACGCTTGATGCCTGTACGCAACTAGTCAAGGAGGGCCGGGACAAGAACGATTATGAGCTGGAACAGGATCTCGCCGCGAAACTGAATGGCGTCCTTAATGGAATTGATGACGAGTCCTTCCATACACGGCTAAGGGGCGGCCAGTACACGGACAACAAGGTTGGCAAATATGTACACAGCAAGGTGTGGGCCCACCAAACTCCAGGACTCTCTCTAAACCCCGACGTCCAACTGGAGCACATATTACCTGTTAAGCCAAAAGCGCACTGGAGCTCCTTTAAGGTCGCTCAAATGGCCGCTGATGGAAGGATGGATACTTTCGATCGCAACGAGGACGGAAGGGCCACGGACTGGGATTACATCGTTGGAGACTTCACCTATAGACTCGGCAACATGTGCCTCCTCCTCGCCGCAGATAATAGGGCGGCGAACAACAAAGCAATTGGTGATAAACTACCCCATTACAAGAACTCGTCAATCAGCACGACTAGGGCCCTAGGTAAAGCCATAGAAAACGCTAATTCCGTCTGGGCAATGGCTAACATTGAGGCTCGTTGCGGGAATCTCGCAGACTCCGCCCTGGAAATATGGCCCAAGGCCAGCGCCACGCCGAATCCATGATCAGGTCTAGCGCGCTGACGTGTTGCTCAAGGTCGAGTTGAGCCAAGCGTCGCGAACTTGCTCTTCGCGGCTTCGTGTACAGCTTGGGCGTACTTTGGTAGGAAAGTCTCGATCGCCCGGGGCTTGTCACCGAACATGTCTGCCAATACCTCGAACCCGCCATGGGAGTATTCGTTCAGCTCCTTGAGGCCTAGCGATGTCAGGTGGCTTCCGTCATCTGGCGTGATCCTCTGTCGAATCACCGCTTCGATCTGCTCCCGCTCACCAGCCTGGATTTTGTGTTGCACTAACACCCGCGACAAGTAGGTGGCGATGATCAGGCGCCCCTTCTCCAAGTAGGGGCCGGGGAAGTTGTTCACTAGCTCCGATGTAGCTTTGTCTTCAAGGGACTTCTTCGTCCCGGTGACGAGCCCTACCATGAGGCAAAGATAGTAGGTGTCAAATTCAAGATCGAAGTCCGCACGCACGTGCTTGAACCACTCGCGAGCTTCTTTGCTCAACCTAAAAGGCATAACTACTCCAACCTTGGCGAAGGGTCAGCGATGCGGGATTGCGATTCACGTCTCATGGTTACTTGTTCTTGTATTGCTCAAAAAACGCCCGGTCTTCTGACCAGCGGCCATCTGGACTTTCCTTCTTGTCATCCAGCCCTTCCATTATTGACATCAGGGCTTCGTGCTTCCTGTTAACCAAGGTCACGTACTGCAGGTCGTCGCAAGCATCTTGTAGATAAGGCAGAAACTCGGGCTTTTCGGTATCGATCATGAACGCGATGAGCTGGTTGCCCAGCTTCGGGAGGGCCTTCGCGATCTCGGGGCGAACGAATCCGTCAAGGGATCCCGTAGGGCTGTCTACGATGAGGGGCAGCTTGTGTTCCGCACGATTGAAGAGGGTTGTCAGGAATGCATAGGAGACCGAGAGGGTCTCACCCACACTTCCTCCGCTCTTGTTGACCAAATGGAGGCATCTATCTATGTCTTCAATCACGATGTCATTATACGGAAGCATGTCTCCACAAAGCTGATTGGTCTCTTCCTTGATCTGGCTGGACAAGGCTCGCTGGGCAGAATCACAGGCGTCGTCCAGAACTTCACCCAGGAGCTCTTTTCGTTCCTTAAGAAATAATGTGTCCGTTACTTGGGCCAGCTTTTCACTAGCTTCAGTCTCCATTCCTTCGAGAACAGCAATGCTCTTGATGTGGTCTACCTTTTTAGCGCTGTCCTCTTTCGCGTCGTATTGCTCCTGCTCCGCCATGGACTCCCGAATTTTCGCCTGCAAGGCTACGATCTGCTCGGAGACTTTCTCGGCCTCAGGATTCCTTTGTTCTAATTCCAGCTTCAGCGCTTCAAGCTCCGTCTGCTTCTCGCCACGAATACCAACGACGTCCTTTAGGCTATCCACCAGATTCGCAAGCTGCCCCTGCGCTTCACCAATCTCTCCAGGCGTCCCAGAGGTGACCTCCTGCTTCAGAGCATTAAGCACGCCGACGTCATCTGATCCCATGTAGCGGGACGCTCGGGCTTGGATCGCATCCTTCTCCTGTGCACCAAGTGGCCGACCGCAAACGCACTCGGCTTCCTCCGCAAGCTCTTGAAAGAACTCGCGTGCCGCACTCTCAGGAAGCTTCACACGATCCAGGCAGTCGTGAAGTTGGTGGCACTGCTTCTCAATCTCTTCCGACAAAGCGTAGGGCATCCGCATCTCGCGGAGGATTGCACCTGCCCGCTCCCGCACCTTGCCTTCCAGCCCCTCCACCAACACCCCGACTTTCGCGTGCTCGTCCGAACGAGACTTATCCCTCTTGATCTGTTCATCCCAGCTACGCTTCAATTCTAACTGCCGTTTCTTGGCGTCCTCCAGCTCCTCCTCTGCAGCCGCACGTCTGAGCTTGACATGCTTTAGGCGCTCTTGAATGTTCTTTAGCTTGTTGTTTGCAGTGTTAAACCCCTTGAAGGTCTTTGCTTTCTTGCCAACCTCCTCCTCCCAATGCTGTTCTGCTGCCACCTTCATTGTTCGCAGCAGGCTCACCTGGAACAGATTCTCAATCACGGCCTGGGCATTGGTCTTGCCTGGGTCGAGGAGATCAGCAGCATATTCGCCATCGAAAATGTAGCAGTTCGTTAGCTCGGGCCTGAAGAAGCGTGCCAACTCCCGGGGAGGCTCGAACCCTGAATTCTTCCCCCGTCCCGGCTTTGTAGTGTGATATCGGGCGCGCTTGTGAGCAAAATCGAATTCCAAATGGAAAGTGAATCGGTTCTTTCCAGACAAGAGGGACACTTCGAATGAACCCTCGGAGCTTTCCGCATCCTTTCTATACGCATCAATCTCGCTACCGTCCCATTCACTCGCGGCACCAGAGAGTGCAGCTCGCAACAACTTGAATGTCGTTGTTTTCCCCGTTCCGTTGGCCATTTGTATGAGACTTATCTGGTATACGCCTCCACCAGATTTCTCAAAAGAGACTTGATGATCCGGGCACCGAAGACCCTGAGACTGCCAACCGAGAATCCTTAGCTCAGTCATCAGGGTTAATCATTGGAAGTTCAAGGTAGACCATCTCTAGCCATCGCCCCACGTCCTCCTTGTCCATGCTGGTTTGATTCTTCTCCAGTGCATCAAACCAGGCGACGACACGATCCCCAAAGCCCTCGCTTGGCTCTACCAAACTTGAGGTGACGCCCTTTTGAGCAATCGCTTCCTCGAGTGCTTTCCTAATGGCCTCATGCATCGTTGATGCCCTCAGCGTACTCTATCTGCGCAAGTCCATGCAGGTAGTCCTTACGTTCTTCGTCCGCGGTTGGCCTTGTAGCCGCATGCGGAGAAGGGCGAATAAAGTCGACAACATTTGAACGCTTGCCGGGATTTTTGGGGTCAGACCGGAGGCACCGCCCCATCCGCTGAATGGTTTCCAGGCGCGCCCTAGCTGCTGAAAACAAGATAACGTTACGTAGATCCTGAATGTCGATCCCCTCGGAAAGCCTGTGGCAGGTGATCAGGCATTCCAAGTCTCCATGGGCAAAACGCTTAAGAGTCTCCGCGTCCTCTCCGCTGTAGTAGGTGTGAAAATCTGACCTGTGTCTGTGGATCATGTCCAGCACCTCTTGTCCGTACTCCATCGTTTCTACAAAAACGATGCACCGCTCAAGGAGCTCTGGGCGCTTGCCAATGAAGTCCTCGAACAGCGGCAGTTTCGAAACTGAAGTCTTGTAGACCCTAGCGATGTTGATTGCCGTCTCGGCGTCGGACACCGGCTCCCCTTGGGCCTTGCGATACTCTGCACCCTTGATGATCTTGTGAACGCGTTCCGATTCATCATCGGTGGGCTGAAACTCGATCGGAAAGTAATTGAACGGCGCCAAAATCCCGCGCCGAATAGCCTCATCGAGCCCAAAGGTATAGAGCACGGGCCCGACGTGGTCAGTGATGAATTGTGTTCCGTCTTCATCGTATTCGCGTTCGGGGGTGGCGCTGAGACCGAGTCGATAGCGGATGGGATCCGATAGCCCAGCGAGTTTCTTGCGATTCCCTTTACTGCCGAGCCCGTGCACTTCGTCATGAATCAGGATGGTTCGACGGGCCTGATCGGCTGACAAGCATCGCAAGGCATCCCCCATGGCGCCCCTACGGACTAGCAGCACCTTTCTCTCTGGGCTCAATTCAAAGTACTCGCGCTGGTGGTGTCCCCCGTAATGGCGCATCGCAGCAAACCCCCATTCCACCGCGCGTGTAACGATCTCCGCATGCCACTGATCAAATAGATCATTGCCCGGAGCAGCGATAATGATCGAGGCAATGTCTCCTCGCTCAACGAGGCCTTGGCATATATCCAAGGCGGTACGTGTCTTCCCTGTACCGGTAGCCATTTCAAGGACCCCGCGCTCGGCTTCCAGAAAGGCCTCAATCGCTTCGGCCTGGTGGCGCCATTTGTTGTCAGGTTCCGCCACCGTTCCACCGGATCCACTGCCTCCGGGTTGGCCCTCGGGGGCCAAACTGCGGACCCTCTCTAAGGCTTCGTCTGAAAGGGACATGACATGCAGGCCGGGTGCATGGCCCTCCCAGGCCTCGTGGAATTGTTCGGCCTTGGTTTCCACCCTCTCTAGATCACTGTCGACCCAACTGCGAAAGACATCCAGGCTCTCGTAGTTCAGTGAGTGGCCGGAACCGGTCTCGTTGGCCGAACCCGTGAACGCGATTTTCCTCTCTCCAGAAAAAACGAAGACGCCTATTTTTTCGTGAAAGATCTGGGCGTTCTCGACGTGCTCTGGAAACGCAAACCGGAACTCCAGCTGGCCCGAAGCAACGAGCCATGCCAAGAGCTCCAGTCGGTGCTCCTTCACCCCCAGGTGCTCCGCGGACTCCAGAGCCTGCAGAACCATGTCATCGGCCGTCTTCTGCAGGATCTGATCGCGCTCTCCGGAAGGAAGTGCCCGCTGCAAGGCCTCCTTGTCCTCATCTTTGAGCTGGGGGGAAACGAGCAGTTTGATTCGGACCGAATCGGTTTTAGCAATCCGAGGCAGCACCCCCGACCATGCCTTGAGTGCGCTGCTCGTGAAGTAACCCGCTGCCCGCTGGTACTCGGTGCACTCCGTCAGGCATGGAGTGAAGAACTCTCGACCCAGGTCAACATCCGGGCCGGAGCGGTAATGGGACTTGACCTGGTCGATGGCCGACCCAATGTGGCCTTCGGGATCGGAGTGCATGGCGGCTTGATTACCCACTGGGTGCGCAGTCTAGCAGATGCAAGTGGATTCGTGCAGACAGAGTCACTAAGCCTTGTGGGCTACGCTGTTGGCAAACCTTGAGCAACAAGTTCGGGATGCACCCACGAACGCGACCAGGGCCAGTGAGAGTTGGGATTCATGATGTGTTGAAGCATCTAGGAGTGCCAGGAAGGATCGCGGGCTGCGCTCACGGATATGGAGCGAAGCCGATCCCTAAGGGCGAGCAGCCGGCCTCGAACTCCGAGGGGGTCGGGGTAGGCCAGGTTGCTGTGGGGCCTCTTCTCAACGTCCTGCGAGCGCCAAGTCTCCGTTAGGTAGCGGGTCTCGGACGAGCGCGGGAATAACTCCCCGTTCAGAAGTTCGTCCCTCAAACGGCTGCCAGCAGGACTCGATGGTACCGTTTGCCCAAGGGGAGCAAGGCTTGATGAATGGGTTCCTGGTGCCGATTGATGCGAGTCACGACCGGACGGCCTTGGCCACGGATTCTGGCCCGTTGTCCGTTCACAAGCGCTGCAGTGCGCCGCGTTCGAACATGAACTCTGACGAGGCGTCCTACTCGAACTTGTGCCGTGATGGACCGGGCCAAGTGCAAGCACAGTACTCCCGCGTATACTCGTCCACGGTGGTTCTGATCTTGACTGGCCTGATGTCTTCCAATCGATCAAAGACGAAGTCGTACGTCTAGACGTGGTTCTTTCGCTCAGCCTTGCGACGGGTGCAGTGATTCGCGGAATCGCCAATTTGGGGCTGTTTTACACGCCTGTACAGCACGCGCATGCCCTCACCCCTCCACATGCGCTGCACGCGCTTATGGTTGATCGACCAGCCCATCAGCAGAAGCAGCTGGTGGATGCGGCGATAGCCGAGGCGCGGGTGGGCGCGGCGAGGCACCGCATGTCCGCCAAGAGACGAGCATCCTGGGCGGGGCACTCGACGAGCCCGCACTGAGTGGATCGGTGTTGCCCGACCAGGCGGCAGCTTGCCGTTTGATCCACCGGGCTCAGATGATTCACTATGTGATGGCGTTCAAGGTTCTGTTGTCCTAGGACAGGTCCACCACGGGGCGCTTGAGCGAGGTGTTTTCGCGCTCAAGCACTCATCGGCGATTCAATTCAGGGCCGGCACGATGGATGGAGTGGGAATTGACATGGGGAAAGGATGTTTGCGGGGCCTTGAAAAGGCCAGGCGTCAGCGCGGCATCCACATGAGAGTGGCGTATGTGTGTGGTGTTCTTAGAACAGGGCGGGATTCTAGGACACACGGACTAGCCATTGTGCGAAGATACGAATCATGATCAGAAACATTGTTGCAGTTCTTGTCGGCCTCACCGTGGGGATGGGTGTGAACATGGCGATCATCACTCTCAACGCTCGGGTTCTGTTCCCCGTACCGGAGGGTCTGAATATGGATGTTCCGGAGGAAATGAATGCGTACGTGGCAACATTGCCATTTGCGGCGTTCCTTGTTGTTATCGTCGCTCATCTCGGCCAGGCATTTGTGGGCGGGTGGGTTGCGGCACGCTTCGGGGAATCGAGAGTCATGGCGTTGGCCATGATTGTGGGGGCCGTTTCCCTTGCTGGGGGAATCACGAGCATGGTGATGATTGATGGCCCCGCCTGGCTTGTTGTTGAGCTCCCCCTCTACCTCGTTGTCGCATGGTGGGCAGGGAGATTGGAACTGAGGCGCAGGGAGTCAGTCTGAGTCAAGGGCTCCTTCCTCTATCAATAAGGGATGCCCCTGCGAGAGGCGAGTGATTCGAATCGAGATCGCCGGGAACGGTTGTTTCACCCCTTCTACAAGCATCGGCGAAGAGCAGGAAGCAAAGTAATGTGGGCTCTAAGTGTTCCTTGTCCTGCCTAATCCATGCTCGGCCTTTTTTGCACATACGATCGGTTGCGCCTCGAGCGGTTTCGCCTGAGGGGCGATCTCGACAGGATCCGCATTCGTTCGATTGGCCAGGCTCAGGCCTTGCGGTTTGACGAGGTAGGCTACTTCAACAGGGTCTATCACTGTGGACTTGAGACCGTTTCCGTTCGCCCGTTTCTCGATGAGGTCGAAGAGTTTTATCGAGGAACAACCCACCCCATCGAGCTTGTGCCGGCTGCAGGAGTTGACCTATCGGACTCTGCAATTGAACTCACCGCGAGGGGTTTCCAGCCGGGGCCACGGTACGCACGTCTCGCCCTCGACCTAGAGAACCACACTAGGAGCATCGAAGGGCCTACGTCTGGAATCAGCTTGCGCAGCCCTATGCAGGAAGACAGGGAGGCTGTCCTGGATATCTATCTTCGTGGATTTGGAGCACCCGAGGCGGCCTTTGAGGAAGCCAGGGCCAATATGCACCTTTTATTTGGCCTAGAAGGTTTAGAGTTTTGGATTGGTGAAGTGGATGGAGTCGCCGCTGGGATTGGAATGATGTTTACAGTGGGGGCTGATGCGTTTCTCTGCGGCGGTGCCACCTTGCCTGGTCTGCGTCGAAATGGGTGTCATCGTGCGCTCATCCAGCATCGGATTCGTACAGCCCAGGCACGAGGGGCTCGGCAAGTTGTTTCTTGGGCTCACTCTGGCGGTGAGAGCCAGAGCAATATGATGGACAACGGACTGCAGCTGGCGTTTGAAGACCAGGCTTGGGTTCGCCCTGCACCCCCGGCTACTTCCTAGCGTGAGACCCTACCCCTGTTCAGATCCTGAGGAGGCGCTTCCACCCCCCCCAGTCGGTCACGCATTCGAGCCTTTTGAAGAGGCGGACTTTGTAGTGCCGATGACGGAGCTATTCGACCGGCGTGTAGCCCAACATCCGAATGCACTGGCTCTTGAGGGCTCAACAACGCTCACATACAAAGAGCTTCATTTGCGCTCCCGGGCCCTTGCTCTGGCAATCACTCGGCTCAGCCCGGTTGAACGGAAACGAATCGCAATCTTGTCCCATCCGGATACGGGCTATGTGCTGGGAGCCCTCGCCATCTTGCGAGCGGGATCGGCGTTCTGTCCATTAGATCCAGATGAACCCCACGAGCGCCTGTGTTCGGCCATGTTGCGAAGCGGCGTGGGCTGCATGCTTGTGGATCCCAGCCTGACGGAATTGGCTCAAGATCTAGTAGCGGATTCTGGAATCGGACTGCTGCCGCTGGATCTGGCGGATTTGGATTCATCGTCACAGTCTTCGGAGGATCTGCCGGGAATCCACCCAGAGGATCTTGCTTGCATCTTTCAGACATCGGGTTCTACCGGCGAACCAGTGTCCGTTCGCATCCAACATACGATGCTCTCGTTCGATACCTGCCGCCAGGTGAATGACCTCTCGATTGGATCTGAGGATCGGCTCGATCTTCTCTTCTCGCCTGCATTCAGTGCTGCCCTGGCTCCAACCTTTGCGGCCCTTGTGAGCGGCGCTAGCTTGCATTTTTTGAATCTGCGCAAAGCAGGTGTGGGGGCACTTCCAAAATGGCTGAGGCGCAGAAAAATCTCAATCTCCAATCAATCGACCTCTACCCTACGGAGCTGGTTGACCCACCTACCCGAGCTGACGGGTGGGGATGGATTGCTTCCCGATTTGCGCCTGCTCTGTGTTGGAGGCGAGCCCCTGTTGGCGTCGGATCTCAGCGCGGCCAAGCCGCTCTTTGATGCGGGTTGCACCCTTCAGAACGCGATGGCGGCAACGGAGACTCGCACCTATGCCCAACTCTTTCTGAAGGGCCCCTGGCCGGATGGAGATCCTGTGCCCGTGGGCTACCCTGTGCTTGGCAGGGAAATCCGAGTGAGCCCGGAGGGTGAACTAGTGGTCCGGTCCGATTCACTTGCGGAGGGTTACGAAGGGGATCCAGAGAGGACAATTGATCGTTTTCGGGCAAGCGGCGAAGGGCTGGTGAACTTTCACACGGGGGACCGGGGCCACATCGATGCCAAGGGTAGGGTTTTTCCATTGGGCCGGCTGGACAGCCTTGTCAAAGTGCGCGGCCATCGGGTCGACCTTCAGGAGGTGGAAGGCGTGTTGAGAGAGTTGCCGTACGTGGAATCATCGGCAGCCATGTTGACCTCAGGAGTGGGAAGTTCGCCCGTCTTGGGAGCAGTCATCACTCCGAGTGTCCCTGCTGAGGCCATGCCGAGCATGCCTCACCTGCGAGAGCAACTTGCCGAGCGCCTTCCCAAGCACGCTATACCGAGTGTTCTGTTGATGCTTGATTCCTTACCGATCAATGCGAATGGGAAGGTGGATCGTTCAGCCATCGCTTCGCAGTTGACTCCGGCCCAGGAAGGGCTAGGCGAGCGTCGAACACACTCAACGGAGACCCGTGATAAAGGAGAGACCCAGGACTTGCTTGAAGCCGCCTTTGCGGAATGCTTGGGTGTCAAAGAGGTTGGTGCTGACACGGATTTCTTTTTCGCAGGGGGCGATTCTCTGATGGCCCTCGACCTACTGGCTTCGATTCAGCGCAGGTTGGGAGTCCAGATTGGGCATCCAGAATTGCTTTCACACCCGACTCCTGCTGCGCTCACCACGCTGGCCATGGATGAATCGCGGCAGCAGGGCTTTCTCATACAGGTTCGAGAATCCATCGGGGACGGCAGCGCCTCGCCAGTCGTGCTCTTGCCGGCCATCACGGGCTTGAGTGAGTCACTCCTGAACCTAGGCCGTCTTACTCAATCGAACAACGCATTCTATCTGCTCAATGCGATTCCTACGGGTGCGGGGGGGCCTCTTGAATACACCATTCCTGCCATCGCTAGCCGTTATGCAGACGAGCTTCAAGAGCGTTTTGGTAGCACGCCGCTCGTCCTGGTGGGCTTTTCTTGGGGAGGTCTTGTCGCCCAGGAATTGGCGATTCAACTCGTCAACCGGCGCTGCCCTGTACGGTTCATCATGCTACTGGATGCCCCGGTTCCTACCGTGCAGTTGTCCCGGCCGCCCCATCGGGTTCAGCTGTGGCGGGATCGCCTGAGAAACCTGCCCTACTGGATCTGGTATGACTTATTCGAGTTTGAACTCTCTGCCTTGCTCACCCGCATAAAGGGCTGGCTGGTTGAAAAACGGGGCCTTCACGGGGACGGGAGCTCGCCAAACCTGGGCACGTATTTCGGGCGAAGTGGCCTCAGTTCAGCCTTTGAGCAAGGTTTCAAGATCCGCTATCAGGCCACACTCGCACACAGGCCAGGACAATGGGATGGTGAATGCATTGTCGTGCGCTCACTCGCTCAGTCCCTGCGTGACCCACGCAGAGGAAGCATGGGCTGGGAGGGATTCTGCAGCCAAGCTCCGACGTGCCTGACCATTCGCGGGCACCATGAGTCCTTCCTCACTGAGCCCTATGTCCAAGAGCTCGTGGATGAACTCGATCAGCGATTGGGCTGAGTTAGGACTTCAGTCAGTTTTGCCAAAGTCCGTGGTGCACTTCGCCAATGGCGAAGATGGCAAAGGCTCCCTGTCCAGGAATCTCTAAGGGTGGATGCAGAACCTCCGCACCACAGGATTCAGCTTCTTGAATGGCCGCATGGATGTCTTCCACGAGCAAATAAGGCCGAACGGTGGGTAATTCATCAGCATGCATGGGCGCGCGCACCCCGATTCGCCCGCCGGTGCCCAGGGATGCGACACGGGCATTCCCCAAGCTAGGGTTAGGGTCCTCAAATGTCGCTCCGTGTAATGCGGTGAGCGCGTGGCAGGTGGACTCCACTTCTGTGGTGACGATTTCTAAGTAATGTACGTTCATGTGCCTTGATCTCGTGAGATGGGTGAGAGGAATTGCCGGAAGGACGAGTTCGAATGGTCTATCCAATTCTAGAGTTTCGTGCTCGAGCAGAATCGTGCACTTGCACTAGCGTGTCCAGTCGGCGCAGGCTGTATTCTCGCCTCCGTGGCACGGTCACTCTGCCCTATGCGAGCAGCTCGCTCACGACCCGTGGATTCTCCACCCCAGTGAGCCGTTGGTCGAGTCCTTGATAGGGATAGGTAAAGCGCTCATGATCGATACCGAGCTGGTTCATGATCGTCGCGTTGAGGTCGTTGACGTGGACGCCATCCCGCACGATGTTGTAGGAGAACTCATCTGTTTCACCGTGTTCGTATCCCCGGCGGATACCCGCACCAGCAAGCCAGGTGGTAAAGCAACGGGGGTGGTGGTCACGGCCGTGATTGTCAGCCGTGAGGGTTCCTTGGGAATAGATCGTGCGACCAAACTCCCCGCCCCAGATGACCAAGGTGTCGTCCAGCATTCCACGCCGATCGAGGTCATGAATGAGTGCCGCGCTGGCTTGGTCTGTATCAAGGCATTGGCTGCGAATATCCCGGGGCAGATTCCCGTGTTGGTCCCAACCGCGGTGGAAGAGTTGGATGAAGCGCACGTTGCGTTCAGCCATACGCCTGGCAATCACACAGTTGGCCGCGTAGGTACCCGGCTTGCGTGCGTCCTCTCCGTAGAGTTCAAAAGTCTCGTCGGGCTCGTCAGACAGGTCCATGAGATCGGGGACTGAAGTCTGCATGCGGTACGCCATTTCATACTGGGAGATCCGTGCCTGGATTTCGGCATCGTGCGTTTCCTCATACTTGGCCGCATTGATTTCGGCAAGTCCATCGAGCATGCGACGCCGAGTGGCAGGGTCTACGCCATCGGGATTGGACAGGTACAGAACGGCGTCCTTGCCGCTGCGGAATTTCACACCCTGGTGCTCGGAGGGCAGGAATCCCGAGCCCCAGAGGCGTGAATACAGTGCCTGGAAGTTTCCCTTGCCCCGCGAAATCATGACCACATAGTCGGGAAGGTCGCGGTTCATGGACCCTAGACCATAGGAGAGCCAGGCCCCCATGCTTGGCTTGCCCTGCTGTTGGCTTCCGGTGTTGATAAATGTGATGCCGGGGTCATGGTTGATGGCCTCGGTGTGCATGGTCTTGATGATGGAAATCTTGTCAACAATTCCAGCGGTGTGCGGCAAGAGTTCACTGACCCACGTTTGGTGCTGTCCAAACTTGGCAAACTGAAACATGGGAGCCACGCAGGGGAATGAGCTCTGACCACTCGTCATAGTCGTCAAACGCTGGCCCTGGCGAATGGAATCAGGTAGTTCGATTCCATGGTGCTCGCGCATCTTGGGGTGGTAGTCGAACAGGTCCATCTGCGAGGGAGCCCCATTCATGAAGAGGTAGATCACACGCTTGGCCTTGGGTGTGAAATGAGGCAGGCCGTGCTTATTCGGGGCGGCCTGAGCTTCCTTCCCGAGTAAGCCCCCGAGGGCAAGGGCACCGAGCCCGCCGGCGCCATTGCGCAATAGGGTGCGCCGCGTAAGGTGTTGGCCTCGTGCTTGAAGGGGGTTCATGACTATTCGCGGTTGAGGGTTTCGTCGAGGTTCAGGAGCATGGACGCAAGGATGGCCCAACTGGCGTGTTCGCCCGGATCGAGGGACTCATCTCGCGGACTTTCCCCGAGAGCCAACAGGGCAAGAGCCGCTTCGGGATCCTTGGAGTAGATTTCCCGCTGCGCAGTCAAGAGTTCGGTCATGACCCGGCGTTCAACCTCCGAAGCCGGGTGTGCGGTGCAGAGAATAAAGCCAAGGTCGAGGCGCTCGTTGAGGTCACTGCGCTCGGTCAACAATCGCTGCGCAAGGTTTCGCGCGGCCTCGACAAACTGAACATCGTTGAGCGTGACCAAGGCTTGCATTGGGGTGTTGGTACATTGGCGTTGTACAACACAGGTATCACGGATTGGCGTATCGAAGGTCGCCATGGCGGGGTGGGGGGCAGACCGCTTCCAGTAGGTGTACATCGACTTGCGGTAGAGCTTCTCACCATGGTCTTGGCTGAATTTCAGGTTGCGATCGAGAGCCACTTCGTTCCACAAGCCTGGAGGCTGGTAGGGCTTCACCCCAGGGCCACCGACTCGATCAACAAGCGTGCCGCTCACCGCGAGGGCTTGGTCGCGCAGGAATTCGCCAGGCATGCGGAAACGGGGTGCGTGCCAGTGGAGCGTGTTTTCGGGATCGGTAGCGGTGCTGAGTTGATGTCGGGTGGCATCAACAAAGGAAGCTTGACGGTAGGTGGTGCTCATCGCGATGAGTTTGAGCGTGCGCTTTACATCAAACCCGTGATCGATGAAGTCCCGAGCCAGCCAATCGAGAAGCTCGGGGTGGCTTGGGCGATCCCCCTGGGTGCCGAAATCCATGACCGTTCGCACCAGCCCTCGCCCGAAGATCATGGCCCAATAACGATTGACTGCTACCCGTGCCGTCAGTGGGTGCTCGGGGTGTACGAGCCACTGCGCAAGCCCCATCCGATTGGCGGGCGCACCGTCTGGCATGGGCAACAGGTTTTCAAGTACTCCAGGGTCAAGGGGAGTGTCTTTGCGCGGCGAGTCGTACTGGCCGCGCTCGAGAACGTAGGTCATTCGGGGTGTATCCACATCCTTCATGACCATGACGGTGGTATAGGACTTCTTGAGTGCAGCCAGCTCGCCGGACACGCTATTCGCAGTCTGAGATTGCTCAATCCCCGGAGGCCATACGTTTCGGGTGAAGTAATCTGAAAGGACTCCACGCTGTACCTCGCTGCGCTCTTGGGGTTCCAGGGCTAGAGCTTGGCGGACATTGTCGCCGTACAGCCCAGTCCTTAGCTTGAAGTAATACCCAGTGTGGCCCCCCTCATTGACAATCTTGATCAAGAGTCGGCTCGTGCCCTTGGGGAGTTCAATACTCACGAGCTCTTGGTCAGCTGCTACAGCGCGGCCAGTGTTGTTCCTGAGAATCTCCACTCCATTCACCCAGGCGATGATTCCGTCATCACTGCCAAACGAAAGCTCAATGCTTTGGTCCATTGCGCTGTCGATGGTTCGCGTGAGGTATATGGCGGAATTGTCCACATCGTTGAATCTATGAAGCTTGCCATCTTCGTCCGACCGCATCTGCCACGTTTGGCCTGCAATGACTTGGGTTGGGTCGAACTCGATTGCCTCAGGCCCTAGGTCGGTGTCGAAGGTGGATTTGCCCGGTAGGCCATGAATGGGGCCCAACCCATACCACGAGCCAAACTCGGGTAGGGGGTGTTGGAGTTGTTCCTCGCGTGCCTTGGAGCACCACTCTTCAAGCTCGTCTAGTGGTGGAGCCACCCACGCCAAGTGCGCCTCTGCATCTTGGAGTTGGGTTTCGAGAGCCGCTTGTTCGTTGGCTTGTTTGGTGGTGGGGGCTGGAATGCGCGGTACCGCGTTCCCATTGCGTGATTGAAATCCTTTCTCCACGCTCTGGTTGAAGAACGCATAAAACCGATAATAGTCCTCTTGGCTAATCGGGTCGTATTTGTGTGCATGGCACTGGCCGCATTCCATGCTCAGGCCAAGCCAGACATTGCCCGTGGTGCGGACGCGATCCACCATGTACTTGACGCGCAGCTCCTCATCGATGGCCCCGCCCTCATCTGAAGTTGGAGAGTTGCGGTGGAAACCCGACGCGACACGTTGGGAGTGAGTTGGGTCTGGAAACAAGTCACCAGCTAGTTGTTCAACGGTGAATTGGTCAAAGGGCATATTCTGGTCATAGGCAGCAATCACCCAATCACGCCAAGGCCACATATCTCTAACGCCGTCCGCATGATGAACGGATGTGTCGCCATAACGTGCGGCATCCATCCAAGCAAGAGTCATTCGTTCCGCATAGGCGCTGGAATCGAGGAGGCGGTCTACGAGGTTCTCGTAGGCTTGTGGGCTGTCATCATTGGCGAAGTCCACAATCTCTGTCGGCGTAGGGGGCATTCCGCACAGATCAAAACTCAAGCGGCGTATCAGGGTGGCGCGATCTGCCTGCGGGGGTGGTTGGAGCCCCGCTTCGCGCAACTGAGCATGGACGAAGGCATCAATGGCATTATCGCCCCAGGCCGACTGGGGTGGCGGCGTTGGGTGACCCACTGCCTGGAACGCCCAATGCCGCTCGTACTTCGCCCCGTTAGCAATCCACTGTTCAATGAGCGCAATCTCGCCGGGAGCGAGAGTGCTCTCTTCCGGAGGAGGCATGAGATCTCCGGCGGCATGGGTCGTGATACGGCTGATCAGCTCACTCTGCTCTGGGTGACCGGCCACGATGATGCCCCGGCCATCATCAACGATATCAGGCAAATCCAAACGCAGGTCGGCCTTGCGTGTGCCCTCGTCCGGGCCATGGCACAGGAAACAGTGCTTGGCGAGCAGGGGTTGGACGTCACGGCCAAAGTTGGGGACGCCGCCTGAATCTTGGGCCCCAGCAACAGCCAAGAGAGTGAGGGTGATCAGCATCGTGGCCTAAGTCTATCCCTGACGCCCTTGGGGCAGGGTGGTAAACCCTATCCCGCAGCCACGAAGCCCCAATTCAATACTCTTTAGTGCCCAAGTCGCCTGTCAATCCTTGAGTTGGAACACACCCTCGGCAAGCTCAATCCCCAGCTCGACCTCAGAAAACTCCAAGGCCATGGTTCCAATCAATGAGTGATTGAAGTGAATCTTGGCTTCCATCGGCATCTGCGCACCTCCGACGGCTCTAAACCCCCCGAACTGGCTGCGCATGGCCGTGCGACCTAACCCGGGAATGTCCACAATGGCTGCGGCCATGCGGATGAGACCTGTTCCTTCCTCGACGAAAAGCGTGTAGCCAGGTTTGTCTAAACCACCGATGCGCACAACGAGGGCGGAATCATCCCCTTCGTGCATACGCTGTACAACTTCGATGTCATCATAGTGTTCTACCCAATTCCCCATGCGCAGAAATGGACTGTCAATGTGTGCCTGTTCCGCTCGGATGCCCGTCAATTTCTCTGCGGGTACGTTGTTGGTGGCATACCATCCATGCTCTCCGTCAAAGGAATTGAATTCATAGATTTCGCCGGCGCGAAAATTGGTTCGAAAACTGGCCGGCCACTGCAGAATACTGACAAACTCACCCGTGAGGTTCTGGGACTGAATCTCGAGCGTGCCCGTCAATCGTACGGGGCCAACTGACTCGAGCAGGTGCATCTTGTGGGCTGCTGCGACCTGTTTAGAGAGGGCTGTCACGCTGGGCAAATCGGCGGCGGGTTCAAATCGGTATTCGCGATGGCTTCCGGAGGTATATCCCGAAACGGCGCCTGATTCGGTGCGTGTGAATTCGAGAGTTTCCCTAGGGCTTGGCTTGGGGCGCCAGCGATCATTCCCAAGGTATTCAAGCGGCACGACACCCTTTCCAACGATGTCCATGGACATGCCATCGCCATCACGGATGATGGCCCGGTAGCTGTCGTTGGGCTCATCTTGGTAATAGCCTAGATAAGGCGTCACATCGGGATTGGGTTGTACCGGGTTGAAAGGGGCACCTAGGAAAATCTCGTCAAGTGCCGCCTCGACTTGGAGTCCGGTTGTGGTCCCACGGGACTGTGTGAAGTACAGGACCATCGCCTTCTGCTTGGGGAAAACCCAAGCATGGGTCCCATCGGACCCCGTGTGACCGAAGGCCACCACATCTTCCCCTTCCTCGTCGGAGTTGACCCACAATTGCATGAGAAACCCGTACTTGGGTGTCAGTCCGCCGAACCCGCTGGAAGCACGCATGGGGAATCCGCTCGGGGTCAGGGCCTTTCGAACATAACGAGAACCGAGGAGACGCTCTCGGCCGAGCCGACCCTTGTTAGCCCAAAGGTCCATGAAGCGCGCATAGTCGGTCAATGTGCTGTAGAGCCCTTGAGATCCAAGGAAGAAGGGAAACAACTCCGCATCAGCGGGGCTCCAGAATCGATCCCAATGGCCATCCATGCGCATGTACTTGGAACAAGTGATCGAGCGTAGTTCATTGTCCCTTTCCATGACCGCTGTACTCTGCGTCATGCCAAGGGGATCGAGGATGCGCGTATGTACGAAGTCCGCCGCAGGCATACCGGTCACTTTTTCTAGAACGGCTGTGAGCGTGTCGGTGCCTTGATCGCTGTAGTGTAGTTTTTCTCCTGGCGCAGACTGGAGCAGCGAGCTTTCCATGAGGGCCGCAACCTCTTGGATTCCCGAGAGGGCCTTGAGGTCTTCCCTCAAGAGCAAAGACATGGGCAGTCCGCCAGTGTGGGTGAGCAATTGTTCAACGGTAATCTCATCCAGCCCTTCCTGGTCGAAGCATGGCAAGTGCTTGGCGATGGGGTCATCGAGCTCAAGCAGGTTTTCGTCAACCAATATCATGATCGACATTCCAATGAGTGGCTTGGTCATCGAGCGCACGCAAAAGACCTTGCCAGTCCCCATGGCCGCTTGTTCTTCTTGGTCGGACCAACCGAATCCTTGGTGCAAGAGTGTGTAGCCGTCCTTGATGACGAGGAGTTCAGCACCCACGATTTCTTGGGAATCTACGAAGGACTGGATGAGTTCGGCGAGGCTGGCGAGTTTCTCAGGGGAGACGCCTTGAATGGCAGGTGTTCCAGGAGGGAACGGATCGTCTGCTTTTGTCGGCGGCTCCTGCCCAAGGGCGCCTGCACAGAGAATAAAGCTCGAAACGACCGAGGGAGTCCATACCGATCTGGCTTTGCGTGCAGTGTGTTGGCTTGTGTGCATGGGCCCAGTCTAGTGCGCATGAGGCAATTCGCACTGACAAGGGGACTGATTTGAGAGTCTCCGCTCTTTACACATCTAAGTCGGTGGTGCCGAGATCCGCGATTACCTAAACGGTACAGGCCGCCAAACAAAGACTAGGGCGGGCCCCCGAGAGGACCCGCCCTGAATTCCGCCATAGGCAGTGAGTTCTTACTTATGGTTCAAGTTCAAGATGTGCTCACTGATGAAGGGCAGGTTGTTGCTTGTCTTGCCCTTGCGCATGGCGTTCGATTGATCGATGAAGGTCAAGGGCAAAGAGATTGATTGGCCAGAGGTCAGGATTGAGCGGGCTGGATATCCTCCGAGTGTGGTGGCCCCATGGAAGATCTCTAGACGGGTCTTCCCTGTGCAGGGGTCGAAGTAGCTGTACTCACCCATGCTCCAGCGCAGGGCCTCCTTGCCAGGGTAGACGGTCGGGTCGGTCCAGGTGCCGATTCCCATGGATACGAAACCCGGTAGGAACTGGCCGCTGGGATTCACTGTGGTACCACAGTCACCGTCGATGAACAGGTCGGCCACGGAGAACTGACCAGCGCTTCCTGCAGGGCTGCAGGCGCATTGGGGTTGCTGGGTGGGC
The DNA here is from genome assembly GCA_964469565.1 of uncultured Planctomycetaceae bacterium. Lineage (GTDB taxonomy): Bacteria > Planctomycetota > UBA1135 > UBA1135. The sequence goes on along the minus strand of CAYXZD010000013.1, from coordinate 64,128 downwards.
ATGACCTGGAATGTGACGGTCTCCTCAAATTGGCTCGTGGCGATGGCTGAATACATGCCAAGGCTTGGCCGGATGAGGCTTCGGACAGCTTCGGCCTTGTCCATTCCCGCTTCGACTGGGGTGAATGCACTTGCGACAAAGCCTGCTCGAGGCCCAACAAACGTGGATGAGCGGTCGGGGTGGAATCCACCGCCGCGGGCAAACCCACCAATGTGCTCGAATTTGTCGCAGGCATGGGTGAGCATCCAGGCCTGGCTCCAGGTCTTGGTGTTGCAGTCGAGTGCATAGTCGACGTATCCCGTGTGGCGTACGAAGCGCTTGAATGCGCTTGCACATGAGGGGATGGGGCAGGCACTGTGCGCGGCTGCACGGCTGTGTCGGAGATCTCCGTTGACGAGGAATCGCCAGACTTGATACTTCACGCCATTCTTGGGGTCACCCTCCTCAAATGTGCGGGAGTAAGTCATGTGCATGCGGCCCTTCCAAATCACAGAGCCCCCGGCGTCGTAGATGCGCAGGAACGAACGGTAGTCGTTGGAGGGCATACCGCCAGGTGTTGTGGGGGCAGTCCAGCTGGCCGTGACATTGTCTTTTGCGTCAATCGTGCAGTCGAGCCAGCTGAGACCCAAGGACTCTTGTTTGAAGCTAGGGAAGGTCGGCAGATTGATCTGTGCGCGTGTGCAGCAGGAGCCACCATCGAGGTAGTCCGGCTGTCCGCATTGTGCATGGGCACCGGCGGCGAGGGCGAGGACGCTGAGGAAAGGGAGTAGGGTGGTTTTGATGGAGGCATTCATGGGGTTGCCGTTGGCTATGGGTTGGCAAAATAACCAGCTCGATGGGGCTTGAGGGGGTACAACCCCGGCGCCATGGCTGTTCGCGTCCCTACTCGTGACTGTGCGGGGGCCTGGCGGACACAAACCTTTGGATTCGTCAAAGAAAGTTGAATCTTGGGGTTGGGAAGGGCTGGAGGATGGCCCTAGGGGGCTGCATCGCCGATCTGGGGGGCACAGACTCACTCGATCCCAGAGATTGGCGCTAGAATGGGCTCTATGGCCAAGGATAAAGCTCAAGCGTATCTCGATGCACTCTCACCCGAGCGAAGGGAGCTCGTGGATGCGATCCGGGCAGAGATCGCCAAGAATATTGACCCACGATTCGAGGAGGGATTCCAGTACGGCATGCCTGCTTGGTACTTGCCTCACTCAGAGTATCCAGAGGGTTACCACTGCGATCCGAAGCAGCCCCTGCCCTTTGCTTCTGTGGCATCCATGAAGAACCATGTGGGCATCTACCTGTTCTGTATCTACTGCAATCCTGGTGAACAGGAGCGGTTTGCAGAAGAATGGAAAGCCAGCGGCAATCGACTCGATATGGGCAAGTCCTGCGTGAGGGTCAAGGCCCTTGATCAGGTACCGCTCAAGGTCATCGGTAAGGCCATCAAACGCGCTACCGCAAAAAAGTTTGTGAAGATGTACGAGAAGGTCATCCCTGAGTCGGTGATGAAAAAGCGGGCTAAGGGCCTAGCCCGGTAGAGCAAGGTGGGCTTGGTCATTCAACGGTCCACTCAACGGTCCACTCAGCGATCCACTCTGTTAGGGGGGTGAGCAGTCTTGAGAACCAACGGGTAATCGCTGGCCCTAGGCCCGGCCGGGTCATCACCCCTAATCGATCACAGGTTTGATTCTTGTGCCCAGCCCGATGACTCTAGAATCCATAACTCACCGGGCCGTGCCCGGGAACCGAGACGTACCCTTGGGTGTTGTCTGCATTGGAATTGCCGCCCCCATAGAGGGAGCTCCAGATGTTGTCGCCGGATCCGCCTTGGCTTGCGGCTGACCGGGCAACCGCGAACAGGTTGACGAGCGCATAGGGGCTGCCCTCAACTCCCAAGTTACCGGTGGAATCAAACCAATAACGGCCGGGCTGGGGTGCAATGTTTAGGAGTTGGCCCAGGTAGAGGACTTCCTGGCCCGTCATCTGACGGCCATTCAACCATAAGGATTGCTGGCCCGCTGAGGCCCCCTCGTTCAGGGCACCCAGGTCGTGACCCGCATACATGAAGCCCGCCGGGGGTTGGCCTTCACTTCCGAACAACCCACTTGAGGCATCGTACCAGTAGCGGCCGGGAACGGGCGCAGCCCCATAGACCTGGATGAAACCCTCGATGTCAGCCTGGTTGAGCTCACGCCCATTGACGACAACGTGCCCTGAAGACTCGGCCTGAGGGGGGGTGCTGCCATAATCATCGGCGACACAAGAACATGCCAGAGTGGCGAACGAGACAAGAGTAGCCGTGAGGGTGATCTTCATGATTGTGAATCGCATGGGCTGAGGGATGGAATAGTGGTCTTGGGTATTGAAGGGAACGTGGTGGGACCTGAATCGTAACTCTTTGATTCGGAAGAGTGCTCTGGGTGTCTCAGTCAGAACCCCAGCTGGGTTCATTCATCCAGCCACGCGCGCCTCCTTTCGTCCAAGTACAGGATGCTTTCATACTTCTTTCCGCTGCCATTCGTGGTGAGGGCCACTGCGGGGGGATAGTAGGGCAGCACAGGGTGATCGTTGATCGCATCGACCCGATACTCTTCTGGCTTGCGATAGTCTGCTTCGAATTGCAGTACGCCGAGTCCAGGGTTCTTACCAGCAGGGTCGACGACACAGGTGGCGGCAAAGTGCATCTTATTGCCACGCATCTCAAGGTCTCCCGCCGTGATGGCCCTGTCGTGGAAGTTGCCAATGGTGCCGTATGGAATATCGACCTTTTGAAAGGCCTGCTGCCAGGGCGTCCAGTATGGATTACCCCAGAAGGCCGCCAAGCCATAGGAACCATCGACGGGATTGGGATCGCCAGTCAAGCAAGTGAAAACAACGATGTTATTGTTTGTCGCAAGCATCGGGTGATGTTGCTGGCCTTTGAACCCGGTCTGTGATTGGCGACCGACATAGCAGACTTGGGGCAGTGCGCCACAGCTCGCGTGCAAGAAGGCTGGAGCCCTACAGACGACAACGTCTCTGTCAGGGGCAGCACCGGGAGCGTCCAACTCTACATCAAACGCCAACACCCAATTCTCGTTGACGAAGTCATAGACAAGGCTGGGCCTATTGAAGGAGTCGCCCTGCAATCCTTGAAGCTCTGCGTTGGCTCCGGTGAGCTCGTGGCTATTCGTCCATTGGAACGTCTGTCCGCGGTCCATGGAGTAGCTAAGGAAGATGTTGAACGCCGAGACTTGACCAAATGCTGTCCAGCGCATGAAAACGTCGTTGTGTGCGACCGCAATAATGTAATCACTCCTCTTGCGGTTAGGAATGACAGCAATACTCGCCCGGGCGCCGAGTGAGCCAAGGCCTGATGGGCTGAACACCTCAACGGGCGCACAGGAGGTGCCGGTCGACCAGGGCTGGGTGTAGGGTCCTTTCAATACCCCGACAAAATGCTCAAGGCCATTCTTCGTATCGACCAGCCCAGCGACGCTAACAAAAGCCTGGGAGTTGATGGGCGCATAGGTGATATCTGAGGCGAGGTCGATCGAAACGGTGTGAATCTTAGCAACAACTCCCTTGGGGCCCTTGACGGTACCCTTGTACAGAGTCTTCCATGATTGACCGTGGTCGGTGGAACTCTGGATGACAATCAAATCAGGAGGTGGAGGGCTCCCGTAGGACCTGAAGATTGAATGGACCTGAACAAGTGTCCCAGAGCTGTCGTATTTCTGGTCTTGGGCCGTGGAGCCGTCGAGTGCATGGAGATCCACATCGTCTTGTGCGTGTGTGGAAGAGCACAGTGCAAGGCCTAGGGTGAAGGCGGTGAGCAGGGAGAAAACGCTTTTTCGGCGGGCTTGGTTGGCTGACATGACTTGATACTTTGGGTGGGGCGTAGGGAGAAAAACTGATCCGAGGACCCCTCTGAACGGGCGAGTGCTCGGGGTGTAACAGAGATTCTCTTGGGCCTGTGTGGAGCTAGGCAGGTACATTGGGGTACCCATTGGAGCCCCTGTGACTGACCCACATCCCGACACCCACTCAGCTGAGCTCCTCCTAGAGCGCTGGCAAGAGAGTGGAGATCCAGACGCGCTCGACCAGCTCCTACGGATAGAAATCGGGGCTCTCAAGGCTCAACTGAGGGCCAAACGCATGGAGCGGGCCAGCATGGGAGTTTCTGATTTCGCGGGTGAGGTGTTTCTGCGGCTGTTGAAGCAAGATCCCGCGCCCCGATTTGAGAATCCAGCCTCTCTGCGCGGGTATCTCATGCGGGCTGCTCGAAACCTGTTGACGGATCGCCTACGCGCAAGGCGGGGGGATACGGTCTACCTCGATGCAACGGCTGCTCCAGCCTTGAGAAACGCGCTTGCGGCGGGCGCGGTTGACGATCCGGTTGAGATAGATGAGCAGCGCTGCGCCCTTGAGGTTGGCTTGAATCTGCTGAATGAGGATGATCGACGGGTCCTGCAGTTGACCTATCTGATGGGTCACTCGGCCCCTGTAGTTGCGGATGAAATGGGAATCGCGCCAGAGGCGGTGCGGATGCGGCTGGTCCGTGCCCGGCGTCGGCTGGGAAAGCTCCTCGGCGACTGGCAGGACCTCGTTAGTTAGAGGACTGCATTCGACGCTGCATTCGACTCTGCGCGCGTGCGCGGCATCGGAATTGTCAGGAGTTGGTGGTTACACCTGTGCTGGTCCTGCGTTCTTGCTGTGAAGGCGAGCCATGTGGCTTTGCCCATTACTCACACCAGACCTATGCCCGTGACCCCAATGCGACCCTTATCTCTATACCTATTAGCTACGCTCACTTCGTGTGCGTCCATCAATGTCAATTCAGCCCAGCGATCTGGGCCGCAACTAGAACCCCCAGGTGGCATTGCGCCCCTTGAAATGGCGGAAGCCGCGCAGTCCACCGGTATGTTGGCTGCAATGATGGCTCAGACCAAGCACGTGGAAATCACCGTGGGCGAACGCACTCTGAGTGGTGATTGGAAACCCAAAGACGAGCACGACGTTATTGGCTTCAGCTATAGCCAATGCGACCCTGGCCAGCTTGGGTTTGAGGTTGGCTTCGCTTCGTCCGAGGATACGGACGAGTTGCTTCCCTTAGCGCAGGTGAATACCCAGGAAATCTATGCGGGACTGCGGTATGAGTTTGAACCGGTTGGCTTGCTGCGCCCTTATGTAGGCGGAGGATTCTCCTACTGCGAGGGAGAACTGAGCGTGACGGGATTCAAAGTCTCGGAAGGCTCGGCAGGACTCTATGCCCACTGTGGTTTTCTAGTGGACGTTCACGAGGGCTTTCATATGGGGCTCGATCTACGGCAGCTTGCCTTCACGGATGCTGAATTCAGCGCAGTGAATCTCGACCTTGACCATTCCCAGCTAGGCCTTGTGCTCGGCTACTCCTTCTAGACACTCGGAGAACTCCAATGATTTTGAATCCAAGAATGCCTGTCTTTCGCGCACTGGACGATTGCCTAGCGGCGATTGAGCACGGCCAACCCATTGAGGGACCCTGGACCTCTGTGTTCGATGCCCTTGACAGCGCGCGAGAAACACAGACGGCTGACGAGTGGCGAGCGCTTGCCCAGGATGTGCGCGGACACGCCTTATTTGAGCACGCTATGCAGGAACCAGTCACCCAGCGGGCCTACAGCAAGCCACGCGGGTATGCAGGGGACGCAGTTACGATGGACTTGCTTTATCACCAACCCGGGACCGATCACGTCCAGGATGACATCGCACCCCATCACCGCCTGAGCCGCCTTCTGCTCAGTCAGGCACCGGCGGTCGGTGTGCGCGAGCGTAGACTTTCCATGGGACGGGCCCTCTCCCGGTTGGCGGACACATCATCGGGGGCTGAGGTGCTCTCGGTGGCCTGTGGTCACATGCGTGAAGTTCGCATGACGCAGCGTGGCTGTGGGGGCAATCTGGGGCGAGTGGTGGGCCTCGATCAAGATGGAAAGAGTCTGCGCGAAGTGCGTCGCTCTCTGTGCGACCTACCCGTAGACACGGTAGAGAAGCCAGTGCGGGAACTCCTGCGGGGTCAAGCGTCACTCGGCACCTTCGACCTTGTCTACAGCATGGGTTTGTTTGACTACCTTGATGCAAGAACTGCGGCGCGGCTAACCCAAGCCATGTTTGACCTCTTGCGACCGGGTGGGCGCCTCATGATCGCAAACTTCTTGCCAATCCCTATGCGCGGCTACATGGAGGCTTTCATGGACTGGTGGCTCGTCTACCGTACCCCCCAGGACCTGCAAGCATTGGGGGAAACCCTAGACCCCGATCAGATCTCCAGCCTTGCCGTATCAACGTGCCCAGCCAATGCCATTACTTGGCTTGACCTACGCAAGTGCGCCTGAGCCAGCGAGCTCAGTCTTCGACAACGCCTCGCTCTGATCTGCTCTTCCACAAAGCGATCTGGCGAGTGCGTTCGTCACTTTCCTCTAAGTGATTCCATTCTGTCAGGATTGTCGTGAGTCCCTCTGCGGCCTCGATGGCCCGTGCATTGGACTCGCCTAGTTGCGCTACAACCAATGCGTAACCGCGCTCAAGGCTCGCAACACTGGCCGCATAGTTCTTGCGCGCATATTGGGTCCGCCCCAACTCAATCAGGAACTGCCCTAGGTACCAGTGTCCCTCCCCGAGAGACTCCTCACCCAAGTGAATGGCCTTCGAGATGAACTCCTCGGACTCACTGAGGAGTGACAGTTCCCGAAGTAGTGCACCATGGTTGCACAGAGCGATGAGATTACTCTGGTGGCTCTCTCCAACGTTGGTGCGGTGGCTTTCAAGCACTTCGAGGGAAAGGGCCTTGGCATCTTCCAGTTTTCCCATCCTGCGCAGGAGTAGTGCCAAGTTGCTCTTTGCCGAGATGGACTGCGGGTGGCTCGAGCCAAGGATTGCGGTAAACCCGGTGAGGGTCTCACGCCAGCAGTGTTCGGCGAGATCCAGTGACCCCAAGTTGAAGTGAGCTATCCCCAAAGCGTTGAGGGCATTGAGGGTGGGTTCGGCCTGGGCTCCAGCCACGAGCCGTAGTCCATCGACCGCCCTTTGCAGGTAAGGCATGGCCTGTCGCGGCTGGCCGCCGAGGTCGAGGCCATCCCCTATGTCCGTCAGGATAATGAGAGTATCCAGATGCAGCCTTCCACGTGTCTTCTCTGAACGGGCAAGGGCTTCAAGGAACACCCTGTGGCTTCGATCCAGTTCTCCTGATTTGGCGAGCAGGGCTCCGAGATTGGCCTGGGCGGTGAGGGCGATGGGGTGATCATCCCCTAGGGATTCCTGGCGCTGTTTCAGTACACGCTCTGCCATTAGAATGGCCTCTGGTAGCAGGTCTAGAGCACCTAGCACACTGATCAGGCGGTTAGCTGCACCCATGATCTGCCGGCTGGTCGGATCAAACAGTTCCTGGGCTCCTTGGAGGGCCTGGCGGGCGAGCTCTTGAGCTAGGGCGTACTCACCCTCAGCAAACGCAAGCTCAGCTCGGTAGTCGAGTATGCGCCACTGGTTCCTTGGCTGCGGGTCCTGCTGGCCTTCGAGCAGAAAGCCGGCTTCATCAAGGCGGGCTCGTGCAGAGTCAAACTCGCGCAGCTCGATGTGCAACGAAGTCGAAGCCAGCAGGGCTTCCCAATGCAGGACAGGGTCCGACTCTTGCCCGCCCAGGCCCGCCTCCCATTGAGAGAGCTGCTCTTGGGCATCGTGGGGTCGGCCCAGGTCTGCAAGGGCCTGCACGATGGTCAACACTGCACGAGCTTCAGTGTTTGCGTTTCCCCCTAAGAGGGAGAGTTCCCGTTGGCCCTCGGCAAGAGCCTCCGCAGGCATGCCAAGCTCTAAGTACTTGCGAGCCAGAGTCTCTCTGAGTTCACCTTCGACGGATGGGTTTGCACCAAACTCGTTCCCGATGGCCGCGGAAGTCTTGGAAAGAAACTCACTTTGAAGCAGTTGCCTTGCCACGCTGGTGGGCTGAAGGAATGAGCGGACCAGGCCGAACTGTTCTTGCACTTCTTGTTGTTGGTTGGATGGGAGTGCGCGGCGCATCAGCTCTTCGTCGAGTTCACGCTCTAGCAGACCCATCAAGCTCGCCCCGAGTTGTTCGGGGTCCACGTCGCCGATTTGGCCCTCATGGAATCGAACGACCCCTTCAAGTTGGGCGCGCGTCTCCTCCAGGGCCTGGTTGCGAGAGCCTCGCTTAGCTCCGGTTTTGAAAGGTCAGCGGGGTCACAGCCCCGCAAGGCATCGATGACGCGGTCCACGGCGCAGCCCTCAATGAGGTCCATGGCAAAGTAATGAACCCCACGCGCTTCACCGACAGCATGCACGGGCACGATGTTGGCATGACTCAGTGCAGCAACGGTTGTGGCTTCCCGCTTGAAGTTCTTGACGGCTGACTCAGAGAGCGAGATACCGGGAGGCAGCACTTTGAGGGCAACAGTTCGATCGAGTGAGATTTGAAAGGCCTTGTACACGATTCCCATGCCCCCCCGACCCAACTCGACTCCAAGTTCAAAGTCACCTTACTGTTCCTTGGCTACAGAGTCTCGGTCAGGGGGCATCTTGCGGCCTTCGAGGGCCTTGTCTGCTAAATCGAGCGCTGCAAACAAGGAGGTGAAATGCTCCGCGAGCCTAGGATAGGATTGGACCAGTGCCCGCCTTGCTTCAGCATCGGTGTTCTGCGCTTGGGCACACCATTCGTCAAACACGTCCTCGGCCCGTTCGCGGCTGTGATCTTCAGGAGTCATGGGATGCCGTTACCCTACGCTAACGTTGGCGTGTGGTCACTTCTGGGCTAGGGTCAATTGAGTTGTGGATTGTCTCTATGCGGGGCGGCGCTTCGCATTTTCCTGTAGCGATGTGGTCCAGCGCCTTGTTGGTGGATTGGCGCAAGCACGAATTGGCAGGCGTACTGTAGAGTCTTGGGTCAAGGGGGCGGACCAGGATCCCCCCCGTTTCCCCAGTCCGACCCCGTTGGCTCCGACCATGAACAAGTTAACCACCCTCCTTTGCCTCACACTTCTACTTTGCGCAGCTCGCAGGGTGGAAGGGGCCCCCTTTCAACTTCCAAGCAACGGAACCCTTGTAACCCATGACGATCAAGGCAGCGTCCTAAGGGTCTCGACTCCTGAGGGTGGTCGACAGATCTGTGTAAGCCAAGACAAGATATTCAACGCTGCCCTGCATCGGGTTCCTGGTCACCCTGCCGTGGGAGTCAGCTGGTCCCAAGGCGTCGATGCGCCGAGGCGTTTTTACTCTGTCAGTGTGAATGGCCTAGAGTTCACTCCCCCCACCGAAACGGGCTATCAACTGCTATTGCGGGCAGGTCACTTTGACCCCTTGAGAGATGAAGCCCCTGCCGTGATCGAACGCAGGCGGGGAAGCGAGCTCTACATCGTTCAGTATTGGACCCAAGCCTTGGAAGCCTACCGGGTAAGTGTGCGGGCCACCGGAGCACGGATTCACCGTTACTTACCAGAGCACTCCAACGTTGTGCAAATGAACACAACGCAATTGGAGCAAGTGAGGGCACTGCCCTTTGTGCGTTGGGTCGGGCCATTTCACACGGACTACAAGCTCGATGAGGGGCTCTTGGATCCGGCCAATCCACTGTGGGGGCTTGGGGATCGCGCTCGCTTGAACATCTTGACAATGGTGCGAGGCCTTGAGGGCCAACAGCCTGTCGCCGCCGTGATAGAGGCCATTGGGGGTGACGTCCACAGCTTGACACCTCAGACCTACTTGATGAGCGCGACGTTGACCCGTGCCCAGGCTTTGCAGGTTGCACACCTCGATGGAGTGCAGTGGTTGGATGCGTGGAGCGCGCCTGAAAACGATATGAACATTGCTCGCAAGTTCCATGGCAGTGATTACGTCGAGTCGGTAGGGAACTATCTGGGCCAAGGCGTGCAAGTGGAAGTTTTGGATGGCGGCTGTGACACTAACCACCCAGACCTGCAGAATTACAAGGTTCACAAGACCAACAGTGCGAGTAGCCACGGCACTTCGACTTCGGGAATCATATGTGGTTCGGGTGCTGGGAATGCTGCGGCCCGTGGAGCGATGCCGATGGCCAAACTTGTCATTGCGGACTATGCCGCGCTGGGGAATCGTTATACCCACACTTCGGAGTTACAGGCCGCTCCCTATAAGTGTGTCCTTCAGAGCAATAGCTGGGGCGGGTCGCGCACGCTGAACTACACGAGTACAAGTCAGAACATGGACCTCATCCTGTTTGATCATTCGCGTATTAGCATCCTGCAGTCTCAGTCCAATGCGGGCGATCAGATGTCGCGACCTGAGGCTTGGGCCAAGAACATAATCTCGGTGGGCGCCTCCTACCATCAAAACACTCAAACCAAGAACGACGACAAGTGGAACTTTGGTGCGAGCATCGGACCTGCTGCTGATGGCCGAATAAAGCCAGACCTTTCGAGTTTTTACGACGCTACATTGACGACCACTCTCGGCGGCGGATACACCTCTAGCTTTGGAGGAACCTCAGGTGCAACTCCCATCATTGCCGGCCACCTAGGTTTGTTCTATCAGATGTGGTCCGATGGGCTATTTGGTAACAGTGCCCCGGGGGCAACGGTCTACTCCAACCGACCTGAGAACACCACAGCCAAGGCTGTGTTGATCAACACGGCTACCATGTGGACGTTTTCAGGGACAAATCATGATCTGACGAGAACCCACCAGGGCTGGGGACATGCCGACCTCAAGACCTTGTATGACCTGCGCGACCGCATGTTTGTTGTGGATGAAACAGACGTTCTCACGGAGACCGCTAGCCAGGTGTACGCATTCACGGTGGATGGCGCGGATCCGTTCAAGGCGACCCTAGTGTTTCGGGACTGGCCAGGCACGACATCGGCATCGCAGCACAGAGTCAATAATCTCGACCTGAAGGTGACGGATCCTGCGGGCAACGTGTACTGGGGTAACAAGGGCTTGAAGAAGAACATGTGGTCCACCAGTGGCGGCAAGGCCAACACGATTGACACGGTGGAAAACGTGCAGGTGGAAAACCCAAGTGTGGGAACCTGGACCGTGGAGGTCATCGCGAGCGAAATCAACCAAGATGCCCATGTGGAGACAGGGGCCGTTGATACCGACTTTGCACTGGTGGTCTCGGGCATCGACCCGCAGGGGGGCGGATTGGGAACGAACTATTGCACAGCCATTGTGAATTCGTCGGGCCAAGCGGGGAGCCTCTCTGGGACAGGAAGCGCCACGGTAAGTCAAAACGACCTGACCTTGACGGCGGCTTCCCTGCCGCCCAATCAGTTCGGCTACATCTTGGCGAGTCAGACACAAGGCTTGAGCGTGTCCCCTCCGGGGTCCATGGGCAATCTCTGTCTCGGTGGGACGATTGCTCGCTTCTCCAGCCAACTCATGAATTCGGGCGCAAGCGGGACGTTTAGTGTGCCCATCGACCTTCAAACGATTCCACTCTCACCGCCGGTGGCCATTCAGCCGGGTGAGACATGGAACTTCACTGCATGGTTCCGAGATAATGTTTTAGGACCCACGTCAAACTTCACGGATGGTCTGAGCATCACGTTCAACTGACACCACGAAAGATGGCTACTAGAGCGCTTATCAACCCATACTGAATTCGCAGCATCAGACTCCCCTAGACGGGTGTGCACCCTTCAAAGGCATCTCTCATAGACTTCGAATTCAAATCACCAACACGAGTTCCTGAAGCCCCTCCTGGTCAGCCTGCGCATACCCTTGTCGAATGAGTGCCCCGTATTGGACTGGGAGGGCCGAGAGATCGATCCGGTGGCTTAGAGCATCCTACCTATCAATTGACGGGGTAGGCTGTGCCTGTTGAGGAGCCAAATACAGACCCTTGGCGATTCCTAGGGCCTAGGCTCACCGCCCGAGTAAGGGGCGGACCTGCGAACCCGAGGGCCGTGACACACCCGCCAAACCCTGTTTAGAGGCATTCTGGAGGGGTTCAATTGGGGATTTGGAAAAAAACGCCCTCGGCTAGCAAGGAGCCTCACAGACCTCCCGAAGGTGGCAGAAGTTCCCAGCAGAGGGCCAGCCCTTCTGCTAGGGGTTTAGCGCAGCACATCCTGCGTTGCGTGTCTCGTACCTAGGTCACTAGGTGCAACAACTCTCTTCTCGTGTTCGTTGTAGAGGGGCCGCCCTCACAGCGGGCACTACATCACCCATGGAGGTGAATCTCATGGATGCTTTCTCACGTGCCCTCAATACGGTAAACGGTTCCTGCAAGCCGATCATTGGCCTTGCCCTAAACCTGGCTGTTCTCTTCTTAGTGGTGGGAGTCGTCTTTCCCGCGGCAGTTCCAGCAGACTATGACATCGTTGGCAACGTCTCCGGTCTAGTCAACACATTCATCGGTGGAGGGCTTGCTGGCCTAATCACCCTGATGGTGTTCATGTCCCTGATGGATCGTAACTAACGACCACCGTTGACCCACTTGGGGGCTGGCCATGTGTGGCGATCCCGCAGTGGACTAAGGAGATTCTAGTATGGAACGATTAGTTTCAAAGGTAAACAGCATGGCAAGGGCGACGACTCAACTGGGGTTGACTCTCATCGTCACCTTCCTTGTCATTGATATTCTCTTCCCAGGATCGACGGGCATGGTCGCCAACGTAGGGGCCGTCGCGAGCAGCATCTCCGAGCGGGGACTCGCCGGACTCGTGGCCCTAGGCCTATTCTATGTTGTGTACTCACGCAGCCAGCCTGCGGCACAATCAGCTAGCCCACCTCCGCCCTCACAAGTATGAGCAGGACATAGCCAGCTTAGGCATACACTGGCGCCGCGGTCACTCTGGGATCGCGGCGCCATTTTTTGTAGCGCAGCTATTCTCCTAGTCGCGCGAGCCGAGCAAGGGGCCGCTGGGTGCAGCCCCCTCAAAGGTGTAACCGAAGGACTCGATTTCGGCGGCATAGTGGGAAGCGACCCATTCTGCATGTTCACCCTCATAGAAATCACGATAGTCCTTCGGGCGCTCAGAGACACGCTTTTTGGGCAAGGGTCTAGGTGCGAGGTTTAGCGTCGCTTGGATGTGCGCCCAGTCTCGATCCAGGTGTTCGAAGGCGCCCACATAATTCACAAGGAGCGAGCCATCCATGTCGCACAAGCTGTGTAGAAACGGTTCGCTCAGTGGGTCCACGAACCGCGAGGGGTAGTCGAGGGCTTTATCACGGTCGAGGTTCCAGCGGAGGAACGGGCCGAACTCCGTGAGTCCCAGCCGCTTGGCTAGCTCCGGCATTTCCCGATTCAGATGATGGAACGCGCTGACCTGCAGGTCCCAAGGATTGCGCACAATCGCAAACTTGAACAGGCTCTCGAAGTCCTCGCGCAAGATGAGGTCTTTGGCCGTGACGGCCCTTGCATGCCGGGGAGGCTTGGCGGCGATGCGGTGCTTGGTGAGTCCCGATAGGTTGTATGCAATCAGTTGGGGCAGGGAAAGTGGGTCGGACTTACGCAGTTTCTTGAGGACCGACTTGATGCTAGTCCCACCTGTCTTGGCAATGTGGATGTACAGGAATCCGTGAGAGTTGGAATAAAGCACGGGCGGTGAGTGGGGCTATTGCACGTTTGGTGCGCTAAGGTCAAAGCGGGCAAAAGTCTGATCGCCAATTAGGATGACGCGTACATCAGGATTGGACAACAACACATTTATTCTTTGGTGTTCGTCCGGAGCGTGGTAGATGAACATGGGTACGTTGAGAAGCGCACGGCGTGTCACCGGGCCATAGATGAGTTCCGCCCCCTCGCCGCTGTTCATGCCCATCACCGAATGATCTCCGAAGTAGTAAATCAGTTTATAGAGGTCGACGACTAGGGGGGTGAGGGGGTTAGCATCGGTCAATGGGTGAGTGTCATACACTGTGAGGAATCCAGCGCGACGGTAAGCACTCAGGTTGACGGGGTCTTCACCCTCGACGTAGAACCGGCCCTTCAGTCCATGAGTACTTGTGAGCCGCGCCAGCTCGGCAATCGCGGAGTTGAGCTCGCCATGTGCGAGATGGCGAAGTTTCTTGAGATCGAGCCAGAACTCACCTTGGGTGCCCACTGCATCGAGAAGTGGGCCGAGGGTAAGAAGTTCTCCATTCTTCAAGTTATAGGGCCGATCGTGGGACACTACATATCGCCCAAGGGGTGGATCGAAGTAAGCGTCGACTTCGACACCCTGAGCGCCGTGTTGAAAGGCGCGCTCGATGCTCTCAATTGAATTCTGGGTTCCGTGTCGGGTGATCCGACGATCATTGAGAACGAGCCCTCGAGCAGCCCAGATCTTGTGAGGATTCTCGTAGACATTTGCCTGCTTCCTGTTCTGCAAGCCCCAGTCAGCCCAAGCGGTGGCCACCAAGAAGGCTAGCGTGATGCAACCCAGCAGCGCGAGGGCCACCGCTCGTTTGACGCCGACCGTAGCCGTTGGTTCCAGGGAGCGGCTGCGGCGCAGGAGTTGAAGGCAAAGGGTAACGAGGTAGAGGTTGGGAAGGATTCTCGGCGAGAAGCTAGCGGGCTGAACGAACCACGCCACAACCTTAGCTGCAATGATGAGCCCCGCAAGGGCTAGGAGTAGGAGTCTTAGTCGTCTTGCCATTGAGGTAAGTGCACTGCTGGGCGGACTAAGGAAGCCGGTAGGAGCCCTCGCGATAAGCGAGTTGAGGCCATAGAGAGTGGGCGATGGCTCGGCGTTCGAGATCCTCATCACGGTCCGCGGGATGGAGGGTGCCTTGCGACCAAGTGAAATGGGCCGGGGCAAGCTCTGCACGCAGGACGACGGCACGATTCTCCTCTAAGAACAGATTGGTTTGGTGAAACTGCAGCATGGCCCTCCCCGGAAGCGAACGCACACTTGCACGCGTGAGATCCCTGCCCATAGCCGGGTGTTCCGCTTCAAGGCCCATGAGGGAGAGCGCCGTCGGAAGTAGATCCACCTGGCTCGCAACCTGGTCGATTTGTCCAGGTGCGACAGTACCGCCCAGGAATACCCCCGGGATGTGAAAGTGCTCAACGGGCACTAATGCTGGCCCATAGACGCGCGAATTGTGATCTGCGACAACAAGGAACACAGTGTTCTCCCAGTACTGAGAGGCCTTGGCTAGGGCGAAGAATTCACCCAGGGCATGGTCGGCGTACTTTACCGCGTTGTTTCGTGTTGCAGCAGGTTGCTCGTGTAGATCAAACCCGCCCAGAGGAAACTCCCAAGGGGAGTGATTGGAGCTAGAAAAAACGAGACTGAAGAACGGCCTGTTCCCCATGGACTCGAATTCCTGGTGGGCTCTGAGGAATAGGTCCTGGTCGGATACTCCCCAACTACCTTCAAAGAGCGGCTCTTCAAAGTCATCTTGATCGATAATGTGCTGAAAACCGTTTCCCGTGAAGAAGCGGCCCATGTTGTCGAAGTGAGATTCCCCGCCATAAATGAACGAGGTCTCATATCCGTGATCGACGAGCAGGCTGGCTAGGCTAAAAAACCCTCGCTGGGCACGTGGGAGCTTGACGACGCTGCGGGCGGGGGTGGGGAAGAAGCCGGTAACGATGGCCTCGATACCCCGTACAGAGCGGGTACCCGTGGCATAGAGTTGGTTGAGGGCGAGCCCCTCCGGAATCAGGGCATCGAGGTTGGGGGTCAGCGGAAGACCGCCCATTGCCCCGACAAACTCTGCTCCTAGGCTTTCTTCGAGAATGACAACAAGGTTCAGAGGCCGACTGCGCGTGGTGGTGCACACCTGTTTATGAAGAGTTGGAATGGCCTCATCTGTGAACGCTGCCAAGGGGATTCCCGAGCTGGTGCGAACCACATCGAGCACCTCTTCCATGCTGGCTTGGCCGTATACGAGGTTGTCGGATGCCTCGTTCTTGTTCATTTCGTAGACCGCGTACCCAACAGAATACAATGAGCATAGGGGTAATGTGTTCACCATGGCGTCTGGTGAAAAGCAGACGGTACTTGGATTCACGGGGCGGTGTTGGGTCGTTGAGCGGACGGCAGCGAAGCAAGCTACGGCGAGGGACAGAGACAGCCCGCCGGCCTTGAATGGATGCAGGGGTCCTGCGAGCCTAGCGCCTTTCCCAATCTTGCGGTGAAAGGCCCAGAGAGCGGCAGGGATTGCGAAGAACATCAACACGCACTGTCCAGGATACGCACCCCAAAGGGTGCCCAAGACTTCTCGTGGGTAAGGCAGAAACTCTACGAATAGGTAATTGGGCCGCGCGTCGTACTCCTCAAGAAAAGAAGGAGTGGCCAGTTCCATCCCTAGGAACAGGCAGGCCTCAGCGGCGAGCACGCCTATCAGAATCCTGTATCCGAATGCGTACGTGTGGCGATTGGCCAAGACCCAGGGCGCCGTCAAACAGGGGAGGACCAGCATGGCCCCCAAGGCAACAAAGTCGAAGCGCACACCTTGAAAGAAAAGAGTGCTCAAGCCGCCCACCGCACTGACCCGGTCCCACTGCCAGATCACCAGGCCAATGCGAGAAACCTGAAGTACGCCAAGTACCAGAACTACGAATACCAGAATCGGCCGCACCGCATGATAGAGGGATCCTCGCGTGACCGGGGGTTGCATGGATTCAAGGATGAGCTTGGCTTGCAGAGAGTGCAAGCGGGGGCGGGCTAGAGGGGCAGAGTTTCTATTCCAGGTTGAGCCGTTTCTCGAGTTGCTTCAGCAGTCGATTTGCGAGTCCTGGATGGCTTGCGGCAATGTTTTCCGATTCTTTGCCTGAGCTTGTGTGATCGTAGAGTTCCAGGTGACCCCGCTCGTGGGCGATGAGTCGATGGGTGTCAGTCCGGATGGTCCGGGCCTTGGATGTGTAGGAATATGCAGGTCTTCCCTCAGCCGTTGGATCTTGAAGAATCGGCAGTAGGGACCGCCCATGGAGACCTTGGGGGTGCCCAATGCCGGCGAGCTCACACAGTGTGGGGAACAGATCTAGGCTCTCGACGATGGCGCGAGTGTCCTGTCCACCTTGCTGGAGACCAGGGTGGCAAATGATCAAGGGGGAGCGCAGGGACTCTTCAAACAGAGCGTGTTTGCCCCAGATGCCATGTTCCCCTAGGTGCCATCCGTGGTCGCCCCAGAGCACGACGATCGTCTCGTCAGCGAGTCTCAATCGATCCAATTCGTCGATCAACCGGCCGACCATGGCATCAGCATAGCTGACGCAGGCGGCGTAGTGCCGGCGAACCTCAAGGGCGAATTCAGCGTCGTCATTGGGATTGCGCCCCCATCGGTTGTACTTCATGAACTCGCCCGACCCATGCCAAGTTGTAACGCCAGAAGGCCGGCCTGGGTGGGGTATGGGTGGGAATGCAGCGGTGCCATAAGGCGAGAGGTACTTCAGTGGCGCCCCAAGAGGCAGGTGGGGCTTGAGGAGGCCGACCGCGAGTAGGAATGGACCGCCGCTCTCATTCAATTCTTGCAGTTGGTTGATGGCCTCTTGGGTGATGAGCCCATCGGGGTAGGATTTGTCAGATCCATCGAATGCCTGCAATACATCCATTTCATTGGCAGCCCTGCGTATCTCCCCTTGAGCTAATCCGTGCATGGCTCCCTGAGGATGCAACCAGGGGCCCGAGGGCATGAGGTGTCGCGTCCATGCCCCGGGAAGTTCACATCGCGCTTCATCGGCCCAATCCTTGCCTGCACGCCCGCCGGGGTAGTGGGACACCTTTCCCACCGAGACTGTCTCGTAACCGTGATCCCGAAACCAGCCGGGAAGAGACTTTCCCTTGAGCGACGGGCCACGCTGCAGGAGAGCGCCGTTCCCTGCAGGGCCATAGGTGCCAGTCAGCATCGTGTAACGCGACGCACCGCAGGTAGGTGCCTGGACGAAGTGCCTCGTAAAAGTTCTGCCTCGCTCGGAAAGCTCGTCGATGTTGGGCGAGTGAATGTAGTCCACCCCATAGCATCCAAGCTCTGGCCTCAAATCATCCACACAGATGAGGAGGATGTTGGGTCGAGTATCTTGGGTGCCCCGGATGGCTGCACAACTCAGGCCAGCGAGGACCAATCCCACTGTTAGAATGCTGGTTAGCCTCTCTTCAAGGCAACGGGAGTTTGGGTGGCTCATGGCTAGGGGTGGGTCGAGATCGCTAACATTCAGGCCCAGTCTAAGGACACGCCTGGTCTTGGAGGGGGTATTGCATTGCTGCTCTCCGGGCGAGCCTGCGCTGATAACCTGAAATGTAGCCGCTAGCCTAGGCGACCATCAAAAGCCCAGCGACCATTCTTGGATCTGTTCACGCGTAGATTGCCCAGTCAGTGCGCTGCGAAAGGGTAGACATAGCCCACTCACGTTTCTTTGATCATCTCCAAAGGAGCCATCCAGTCGCCGATCCGCGCCCCCAACTTGGCTGGTAGTGAACATGGAACACAGACTCTGTGACGGGGGCGGAGCGTTTGCTGCTTGGATGCTAGCGGAGCCACAAAGACTGAATGGAGATTGGGATTCCGCAATGGTGACGCCTGAACACTTGGGGACGAGGATTCGGACCGCGCCATTGGCGTGGCAAGCTGCAATACCCCAATTGACGGGCGGGCCAGGCTCTAGGCAAAGATTCGCCAGGGCCAATGCGAGGCAATACTGAGTAAGCTAGAAACGGCCCAAACGAACTCCCCGATGAATGGCTATCCTTGGTGGAATGAACTCCGAACTAGCACACGGCCAGGGCCTTGAATCTCGATCCCGGCGACAATTCATTCAGGGGACGGGTGCGGCGGCTGCGCTGTGGGGCATCAAGGGGCAAGAGTTCAGTCCACCCGCCGGGGCTGAGGCCAAGCGCCGCCTGAAGCTCAGTTGCGCTGCCTATTCCTTCCGCGATCATCTCTCTACTCCCACAAGAGACGGAGCTATGTCCATCGGGGACTTTGTGGATCTGTGCTCCCAATGGGGTTTGGATGGTTGTGAATTGACGAGCTATTACTTCCATCGCACCGATGCTGAGTTCTTGCATGGTTTACGCCGGCGAGCCTTCAGGCAAGGGCTAGAGGTGTCGGGTACTGCCGTGGGAAACAACTTCTGCTTGCCGAAAGGCGCCGAGCGAGAGGCACAGCTCAAGAGCGTGAGGGACTGGGTGGATCGTGCTGGGGCCATGGGTGCCCCGGTCATCCGCATATTCGCTGGTTTCGGGCAGCGCGGGCAAAGCCGTGCCGATGCATTTGAGCTTGTAGTCGATGGAATCCGGCGTTCCTGTGATTATGCGGGTAGCAAGGGGATCACCCTTGCTATTGAGAATCACGGCATCCTGACTGAGCGCGGTGATGACATCTTGCGCATTCTGAAGGCGGTAGATCACGAATGGCTGGGGGTCAACCTAGACACTGGGAACTTCCACGACTTCCCCTACGACAACATGGAGAAAGTCGCCCCCTTCGCGGTCAATGTTCAGGTCAAAGCAGAACTTCGAACTGATGATGGTAAGGAGCGCCGCCCTGTGGATCTGAAGCGAGTTGTGAAGATTCTCCGGAGTGCAGATTACCGCGGCTATCTAGCCCTTGAGTATGAGGGCAATGGAGACCCTCACCAAGCAGTACCGGCACTCCTGCAAGAGCTGCGAGCTGCGTCGCGTGAATAGACGGCAGAGCGACATGTTTCCAGATGATGCTCCCCTAGATGTGCCGGTGTCTATTCTCCGTACTCATTCGTGCTTCGTTTCACCATTCGCCTACTCCTTCTAATGACCTTTCTCCGAAACGCTGTAGTTGCAATACTCGTCCTGCTAGGTGGATGTGTGGGCCCATCGGAGCAGCACCATTCAAGCAAAGGCCCCATTAGGGTCTTGCTTCTCGGCGACTCCATTTCGATTGGGTATACGGACTATGTGCGTGAGGGGCTCGGTGAGCGGGCCGTGGTCGTGCGTCCGATGTTGGCTGACGACGAGCGAGCGGAAAACTGCGCGGGGACTACTTACGGCAAAGACCAGATAGTCCGCTGGTTGGCGTTGAATGGGGGGGGCTTCGACGTTGTGCACTTCAACTTTGGGCTGCATGACTTGAAGCGCGTAGATCCGAACACTGGCAAGCCCTCAGGCCAAGCCACACATCCGCGGCAGGCGGAATTGGGGGTGTACATGACTCAGCTACAGCAGATTACAGAGGATCTAAGGCAATCAGGTGCACGCTTGATCTTTGCCACAACGACCCCCGTTCCAAAGGGGAAGGTCTATCCGCTCCGCGAACCTGAGGACGTAGTCCATTACAATGCGGGAGCCAAGGAACTCATGTCCCGGTTGGGCGTCGAGGTCAATGATTTGTATGAGTGGGCCCTGCCGAGGCTCGATCAGATTCAGCGGCCAGCCAACGTGCACTTCACCCCCGAGGGCTCTCAGGCGCTCGCGGGGCGCGTAGTTGATGCGATTCTGAGGTAGTGCTCGTCTTACCGGGAGTTCCCGGCGTAGGGCGGAGCTTGAATCAGAGGTTGTCGGTTCTTACTGAGCGCACCATAATCCTCCCATGGACTCGAAACACAAACTCCTCACCCTTGGATTGATCGCCCTTCCTGTAGCAGGTGTCTGGCTTCGGTTGCGGGGTGCGTGCTGAGGCACGCCCGAAGGAACGGCCAGTTCGGTCATGATAGGTCTTGGAGTCATTGGGCTTCTGACGACGCGCAAGAAGCGCTGACTCAACCCTTTCTACTTGAATCAGGGGCGAGCCACTGAACTTCACCCGTCTGAAGCTCGTAGTGCGCTCCGACAATGTGAAGCTGCCCCCGCTCGGCAGCGGTGGCGACTGCGCCTGGCTGGGTTTGTAGCTGCTCAACGCTAGCGGTTACATTCGATCGTACGGCTTGGTCTAGAAGGTCGGCCTGGCCCTCCCAAGGGTTGTTCTCCAGGAGCGGCTGAATACTTGGCGAAATGGCATCCGTCAAAGACCGCAGGGGCAGTGTGAGGTTAGCGCTTGGAGCGCTGAGCTGATCGAGTGTGGCTCGCACGGCTCCACAACCGCTGTGCCCTAAGACCACAAGCAAGGGCGTGCCAAAATGTGCTACGGCGAATTCAATACTGCCGATGACTTCGGTGGAGGGTACATGGCCAGCTACCCGTGCCACGAACACTTCGCCAAGGGCTTGGTCGAACAGCACCTCTGGGGCAACACGAGAATCGCTGCAGCCCAGCAGGATGGCATGGGGGCTTTGCCCCGAGGCTAGGGGGGCTAGTTCTTGATGATTGGCGCGGCCTCCCTCGCCCGCAAGGAAACGGCGATTGCCCTCTTGGAGACACAGGAGAGCTTGATCAGCATTGAGCATGGGTCGAGTGGGTCGGGGAGCAGAATCATGCCGGCGTGATCCGGCTCCCTAGAGGATAAGGGGCCGGGCTGCGATGCCAAGCCCCGCTAGAGCGTGGGGAAAAACGGTCGGCGGGGGTGCGAGATCCCAATGGGGTGTGCAGAATGGCCCCCGCAAGTGACGGGGTATGGCGCAGTCTGGTAGCGCACCTGCTTTGGGAGCAGGAAGTCGGGGGTTCAAATCCCTCTACCCCGACCACAATGCCCGACAACAATTGGGTGTGGCCAGGTGGCTGTGGGTTCTCAAGTCGCCGCTCCCCCCATCGGGCAGCCGTCGAATGGGTCTGCCCACTGATCCGGCTGTTCAAGTCCTAGTGCAGGCGGAAGCCAAAGGTATCACTGAGCTGTTCGTCCCACGCCAGATCTGCTCCATTGGGGTAGGCCTTGCGCGCTCGGTGATCAAACCGCCCTGGCATGAGATTCATCGTGTAGACGCCCCGGACTTGGTACACCCCGGGCGTATCCAGGTCGAGCCAATGGCACAAGTCAATTCGGTGGGTATAGGAGTCTCCGGGGTCAAGGGTCCTATAGAATCCCAGCCCACCAAAGTCGTGGAGTGTCTCGAGCTCAACGGTCTGTCCATCCCGTTCGACTTCGAGGTTAAAGCGATTGTCCCGTCCAAGCTTGTTTCGATTCCGTCCACCGTCGAGGTAGTCAATCGCGACATCGCCGCAGTTCTCGATTGTGAAGTCAACGATGAACTCGGCCATCCCAGCCTCAAACTCAGGCGGGCATGAAAACGTAGCCACGAGTTCGTGTCCGGGGTGGCGGCGAAGGCGGGGTGTGATGCGTAAAGGTTTGGCAAGCCACCAAGCGGTCTCTGCATCTGCCATGAATCCCACCGAGCGTCGCTCACCGCTTTGGTTGACTCCTGGCATTGAGAATGAGCGGTTACCCACTTGCAAGATGAGTTTCGAGCCGGTGGTGGGGACGTCCACGAGTGCGGCATCGATCGTTACATAGAATTGATCGTTGCAGTTGTTTCGTGAGACGATTTGTGCGCCCAAGATGGCTTCCTCGACATCATCGACCCAAAGATGTGGCCGGTCGCTTTGGCATGCACTGATGACCAGAGCAAGGAGAATCGCGGTGTGCTTGCCAATCCAATCCATGGGTTCAGTGTAATGAGGGCAGAACCCTTGGCACAGCGCTCCTTGGGGAGGTGACGCGTGGCAGGGCCAGCACGCCGCTCGTCCCCCCTGCATCGAACGGGGAGAAGGCTTTGGGTCTTAGTGAATCACACACCCAGGTGATTGGTAACAGGGTTTGTACTTGTCTCACACGTGCAGGCCACCCTTCCAGAGGAAGGGAGGGAGGGTCACCCTACTAATCCACGACGCACAGGCTCATATGCGTTACCCTGCAACCTACTTGAACCGCAGCCGAGCACGGTTTCTCGGCAAACTCACCCTCGAATCCAATGGGATTCACCAACCCGCGTCGAACCATGAAGAACAAATCACTATTGCTTTCAGTTGTCGCCGTTTCATCCATGCTGCTCAGCGCATGTCAGGGGCCCAAGGCTTGCAAAGCTGCATGTTCTGACTGTGGTCTGACGGCTGGATCGCCGGGTTGCTGCCAAGAGAGTTTTGGCCCTTCACCTGAGCTGTGTGCTTGTGGAGAGCTCAAGGGCTCGGAGAAGTGCTGTAAGTAGTCGTTTCCATCGATAGCCCGAACGGTTTGACCCGCTGAATCCCGCGGGACTCTCTTATCGTTGACCTTCCCTGCCAATCTCGGACACCCCAACTAGCGCGAGATGCGTGAGGATGTCCGGCATGGCCCGACGAAGACGACGCAAGTACACGCCCGAGAAGCAGGCTGACGCGGTCCGCGTGTAGAGGAGGCAGGAAACCTCTCCCAGGTCGCTCGAGACCTTGACATGACTCAAGGCTGCCTGCGCAGCTGGGTGAAGCAGGCAGAGATCGATGCGGGCAAGGGACCTGGAGGTGCCCTGACCACCGATGAGCGGGACGAGCTGCGGAGGTGGCGCCGAGCCCGTGTGCATCCCATGGGCGTACCCTTGAGATGGAGCGTGGCTTCCCAAAAAAAACCGCGACCTTCTTCGCCAAGGAACAAGATCGGCCTATGCGCTGAGCGATGCGGAGAAGGCCAACGACCCCCTCACCTTGATGTGCAGGGTGCTGGGCTATCCGGTAGCGGCTGGTACGCCTCTCGTGCGCGCACCAGGCCCAGTCCCCAAGAGGTCCGCGGCGATGCTCTGCTGGAGAAGATCCGTCGAATCCACGCAGACAGCCGTGGCGTGCACGGCAGCCCGCGCGTGCATGCTCAACTTGTGCGCGAGGGCTGGCGCGGGAACCACAAGCGCGCGCAACGCCCGTGGCATCGGGAAGGCATGCGCGTACCGCGCAAGCGTGCGAAACGCGGTCCTCCTGGCCATTCCGGCAACTCCTGCGTACTGCGCAAGGCTGAATTCAAGGACCACGTGTGGACCTATGACTTTGTGTTCGAGCGGACCGAGGACGGCCCGCTGGTGAAGATCCTGGCCATCGTGGACGAGTACACGCGGGAATGCCTGCGCACGCACGTGGCCAGCTCCCTCACCAGCGAAGACGTGATCGATGTCCTTGCGAAGATCATGGCTGAACGTGGGACGCCGACCCATGTCCGATCCGACAGCGGCCCCGAGTTCATCCCGAAAGCCGTGCGGTCGTGGCTGCAGACCATCGGCACTGACACTCTCTTCATTCGGCCGGGCTCGCCCTAGGAGAACGGATACATCGAGTCCTTCAACATCCGTCTGCGCGACGGGCTGCTCAACGGCGAGCTCTTCATGGGAATGGCCGAAGCCCGCTACTTCATTGAATGCTGGCGAGTCGACTACAACACCGCGAGACCGCACAGCAGCCTCGACAATTTGACCCCTGCGGAATTCGAGACGGGCTGTGCGCCCTCCGACTCCGCTTCGCTCCGTCTCCGGGCGCACAGCCCGGGGGAACTACCGGCATCACTGAGTGCCACCACACTTCAACTAGCCCGACTCTCATAAGAACTGGACCAATTCTCGGGATTAGACAGGTCAGGAATGTCTGAGATAACACCGAGCCTCGGCGGCCATTTTGCTCATCAAGGAACTCCTTGACAAGCTAGGCACTGAAAGCTAGAAGAGGAAAAGACGTGCATGTCTGCGCAATGCGACTCGCGCAGACAGTGACTTACCCTCGCGCGCTATTTCGACCTAGCGCCGCCCGATTCCACCCCACCGAGGTCCGCGATCGCCAGCAAGCCCATTGCCCATGAAGCAGCAAACAGAGGAAGATACTTAGTTAGCAGCACATCCACGGTTGCCCCTCTGGAGGGCACTGACCCCGAGAGACGGCTCCTCACCAGAATAGGCATGGGATGCTGCATCGGGCAGAGCGCGCGGATGCCTCATCCCTGCAACCAACATTGGAGATCTCTCAAGTGATTCATCGAGCCAAGGCGTCGGCGAAATGCCTGTTACTCATGATTGGCGCACTCACTGGGTGCTCAACGGGCCCCGAGCCGTCTGTGGTGTACTCTGATGGAGAATTGTCAGCCGCGCTTGAGGACGCCATGGATTGCGCGGAAATGTCGGATGCAGAAAAACAGAATGTGCGAGACAACACCACCCTCAAGAACGGCACGGCAACAGACCCCAGGACTCTCGCGTTTACGAACAGTGCTGGCGACACTATCACTGTCGTCGGATCTGTAGTCTCCAGGCACGCACCCCCTGGAGATCCTGATGCCGTGGCCATTTTGACTCCCATAATCTGTCACGAACTCTATCACTTGCATCCGGGACTTGGCCCGGCTGGATCTGGAGTTGGCGGAGTGGAGTGCAGGCACATCGGCCTGCAGCTTTGGTCCGCAAATGAATCCTGCACGATGGCATCAAGCGCGGTGAATGCGACCCCCCCCGACGAAGACCTCGGCAAGAAACTCTGTAATCTGGCAAACGGCTTGACTGGTCCACTTAAGAAGAAGCGAGGCCATCTTGGCAAGGCAGCAATCAGGGATTGCGCTGCAGACCCCGAACATTCCACTACTGAGGGTCCCCCTACTTTTGGTTTTACTTATCCCATCGAATGGAAATGTACCGCCTGTGACAGCTTGTAGTCCTCACACCGTCTTGAAGCACCAAGCTAAACTCAAACTTGTAGTTTTTCTCTCGGTCATGGTCGGGGTCACCATTCTCGGGTCGCTGTGGTATTCAAGACGGCACCTTGACATCACGGATCAAAGCTCATCTCCAAGCGGAACTCATTCGACGCTGGTCGGCCCTGCCACAACGATGTTCTACAGTGACTTCTTTCAAGCCTGGGCGTGGGCTTCAGGCGCCGCTATTTTGGATCACGTGGAGTTTCAATCTGTCGAGGTCGTTCCGAGTAATTTCGCCAACTCCAGTCTAGACTTCGCTCCAGAAGTTGCACCAGGAACCTACAAGTCCGAGCGCATGGAAGGCGTCACATTCGGAATTGAGTGGCTCTGCTCGCGCACGACAACGGAGTTGTACCTTGCAGGATTTCCCGTCTTGAATCCTGAGGCGATCGGACCGGTACTACTGGACGACTCTGTGACCATCATAGAAAAATGGACGTTCCAGCCAGCGGCTGGGGCTCCATTCACAGATCGGACGCCTGACCCAACGCCAATCGGATCCCCAGTACCATTGTCAGTACCCAGTACTGGAATCGAAGGCGGCACGTATCAGATCCCCAGTCTGCGCAGACCCTCCCAACTTACTCGACGCGAGTTGGTACGCCTTCCAATGGCTGTGTACGCAATTGAAGTTGACCCTGAATCAAGGTACCTCGTTATCCTAGCCCCAGACGATGGGGGTCTGTATCAACTCGACCTTGCTACTTTCACCGGGACCCCATACCTGGCTGTCTCTTCGGCGACGTACCCTGAGATAGCCCAGGCGCAGAGCCTTCGCAAGGCTCGCTTCCAAGACGGGGCGAAATGCTACGTTCTGGGGTACGTTGGTGGGGCGGTCCTCGTTAGAGATGTGGATAACGATGGAATCCTAGAAACGGTCGAAGTCATCAGCGACGACGATTGGGACCAGTTGTATTCTGACGATAGCCAGTGGCAAGAGAATTACGAAAACTACGCTCTCAAGTAACCTCCCCCGAGCACAGTGAACTTTCTAACCACCTAAACCTGGGTGTCCGATAAACCCGGGAAGGTCACATAGCTTGTGTCTCTGCTTCGAAGTGCTTGTGCAGCAGCTCGAAGTAAGCGAGGTTGGCCGGGTTGCGGCAGTAGTACCTGCGCTGGCCTCGCCGGGTTGCCTTCTATGGCTCTTCGATCAACACCTGCCAATCTGCCTTCATGCTCTCGTAGGACTTCTTGTTCCCGTAGATACCTTCATTCGCCATCGTCTGTCATGCACGGAACGAGCGTTGATAAAACTAGAACTGCTCCGCTTCGATTTGGCCGGGGCATTGAACTGACGAACTCATGCTCCCTCCGTGCAAGAGAGAATGAGTTCGCGTCAGCATCGGTATTTGAGGAACTGGTCAGTTCAACCGGCCTGTCACATCAGAGACAGAGGTGAGACAGGTATATATAGTTTTTGGTCTTCAGATCAGCGACCTGGGTATGTCAAGGCAAGACCGAGCAATCTGGACAGGATCTGTGGAGGAGGCCCTGCAATCCACGCGGCGACTTTCAAGCTGTCTCCGGATTTGGTTCCCCAGGCAGAGCCTCCAAGAGGCCGGTACCTAGCGGAGACATCGCATGAGTCGTACTTTCGATCCTCCCTCTATCGCCAACAGAGTATCTAGAAAGGAGGGCGTGGAAGGGCCCACAGCATGGTACAAGGTAGGTCACGCTAGGGTGTGCCCCTAGCCGAGGACGCCTGGCTTCCATCCAAACAGGTGATCATGCTTCACCAGATACTCTCTACCGCCACGTGCCGTTTCGCTGTCATTTCTCTTTGCTTACTCGGATTCGCTCAGACGGCCAAGGCCCAGGTTGAGCCCTGGAAGGAGATCCCTGTC
Source organism: uncultured Planctomycetaceae bacterium (assembly GCA_964469565.1). Lineage (GTDB taxonomy): Bacteria > Planctomycetota > UBA1135 > UBA1135. The sequence continues at coordinate 36,871 of CAYXZD010000013.1, read as the reverse complement.
GGGGGAGGTGACTTCTGCATGGGAACCGTTGGAAAAGCGGTCGTTTGCCGGAACGGGACCGCTGACATCAACATTCAACTGTCTGGAGGTGGTGATCTTGTCGAATTCGTCATCGAACCCTTGCCATCGTTAGAAGGTGGATCTGACAACGGACCCGTCTGGGAAGCCTCTACGTCGAGCTCGTTATGGCTGGGTTGCGACAGCTCGTATGACGGGGATTATGGAATCGCTGCAAATGGATGCGAAAGGGGGTGCTACAAGATCACCGCAAACGGTTCGACTGAGTGGGCGGACCGAATTATGGTCATCGAAGTCACCGGGGGAACGTTTCGCATCGAATCCGACCAGCGAAGCGAGCGAGAAAGCAAATCATCCGGCAACAATGCTCCCGCCTACAACCAGTGGAAGTTCAAACCAGTGGCGCAGGGGAACCACGTTGGCTCCGGGTTCAACATGGAGCACCTCGATTCGGGCAGATTGTTCAAGAGCAACGCCATGGAAATCTCCTTCGAAGTCGGACCGCAATGTGCTGATTCATACGTCGATTGGGACATCAAGCGCACGAAAGATCGCACGATCTGGACCAACGGAGGTAACCCCAGTTCAGAACAGGGGTCAGACGACGCGAGCAATGACGATGAAGACCTCGCTCCAGACTGGGTAGGATCAGGGCCCCGAGATCAGGGCACGATCTACTCAATGGATGTTCCTGGGCTTCAACTTGATCCAACGTGGAATGGAGCAGAGAGGCGATACCGTGGCCATTTTGACGAATATGTAAAGGTGATCACGAACCCCATGACCGGCGAGGGCATGAGTTGTGGACCAACGGTCGAGTGGGAATCTCACCTCACAGTAAAGCATGATGCTGGAAGCAACCCGCCACGCTTCCAGGTAGAGTGGGAAAGCTCCACCACGGACCTATCTGACGGACATGACATTCCTCTGACCTACGACGGGAACTGAGCGCTGTCCTCCCATCATCATTTGGTCAAGAATGGTGGTATTTCGGGCGTTTCGCCTTCACCTTAAGCCCATGGATCCTGCGGTTCTTGATCAATGCGACATTCGGCAAAGAGACTGAGCACCAGCCCCGCGTGGCTCTTGCTCTTGTCAGCAGTGGTCATATGGATTCTCCTCTCGTTTTGGCCGAGTTCCAACTTCGTTTCAACCACGTCGACAGAACAGAACTCGGCGGATGCTGCGTCAGTAAGTTCTCTTGTAACTACTCCGGATCCCAACTCTCCCAAGAACGCCATGCGCAGTCCAGTATTGACCAGCATGGTCGAATTTCCGACTCTAGATTTTCCAGGAGTCGAGCAGAAGCTGTTGGTCACTTCTGCAGAGAGTGGGGACACAATCATCGAGTTCGACACGCCCCCTTTCAGGCTAGATCGTTCGCTGTTGCACGGTACGGTGCTTCTGACGCATCTCCTCAGATCCTCAATCTCCGACTATGGGGACTGGGTAATCGCGGGAACCCGCTCTCTCGCACCGGAAGACCCCTACAGTTCACAAGCTCAACCAGTATTTTGCAATGTCATTCAGATTGACTTCCCCAGCGCGCGGACTGCCTTCTCCACCGTGCGTTTTTTTCAGGGCCTCCGGGAGGTGATTGGTGTCCGCGTCGGCTCAGCAAGAGAGAGTGCCTGCTACTGGCTTCAGGAAACAGGGTCACAGATCCCGATATCTGCGACCTGCCACCAAAGGATCACCACAGTCGACGGTACGTCAGGGATCGCAGAACTGGGGTTCGACTGTACTAGAGCCACGTGGATTGGGCTGATCCGAGCCCCACTCCGGCACTTGCACACCATGGTGCCGATAGTGACGGCTAGGGTCATGGTTGGAGAGTCTGTCCCCTATTCGGAGCTGAATGTGGGTAGCGTTCACTCGACATTGCTTCGGGTTGATGGAACGCGCCCAACTCCTGAAGGGTGGATACTGGAAGGCACTAATGATGCCTTCGTCCTCTTCGCAGATGATGACCTCCCCGGGGAGAGGTTTGACTTCTCCGTGCGCCACCCGTTCAACAAGAAGGGCGCACGGTTTTCACTGAGCAGGGGAAGCGGCTCGGTGACCTTGCCCAGCTATGGCAAGATAATGGGAACACTCTCCTTAGACCCGCTAGAATCGGTGGAGTGGAGCGCCCTGCGCGTATGTGCTCGAAGGGCCGACACCGAGCTGGTCACAGAGAAGTGGAGCTCACTCCGCGATGGGCGCTACGAATTGGACGGGATTACTCCAGGACTATGGGTGGTCGAAGCTCGCTCGCTCACATCAGCCGAGCCTTTGGCAATTTCCCAACCGATGCGAGTGCTCCCACTGGAAGATTGCACATTTCCAGAGCTACATGTTCCACTGGCAGGTCAACTGGCGAAACTCTCTTTCACGGACCCAGAGGGACGTCCCATGTTGGTCAACGTCATGACACCGAGGGGACAAGGGTGGCTGCATGTGGCCAGGGGATCCTCAGTACATATGGTCTGCGAGCCTGGATCGCCTAGCTCCTGTACGGCTCTCGCTCCGGGCTTCCTCGCAATGGAGATCACGCTCACCCCTGGAACCCAGGATCTCCAGCTCCTGCCAGGAATCCCGATCGAGGTGGAGATTAGTGGACTAGAGCGTCTCGATAGTGACATCGGTCGTGCCCTCGTGGAAGAGGCACGGGTACACATTGTCCCGACAATGCTCAATCCAGCCGAGGGGCTCATCACCCCGGAGACTGCGACAGTTTGGCACGACTCTCCTGCGCGATCCGTGCTTCAAGCACCAGGCGTCTATTACTTTGACCTCTCGTTCCAGTTTCGCTTGCCTAACGGCCGGACAGTCTGGACAGATCCGTTCGAGAACGGAAATGGCACCCTAGGTACCGTGCGCATCAGCGACACTTCCGTTGGGCGCGAGCGCATTGTGCTCCAGTGCCCCGAGCGGTACATCATCACATCTTTGGAGTACGTTGAGCGAGTCCTCCGCGACTTCTAACCCAAGACAAATCCTGCCCAGCAAGCATCTCTGGGAATTCTACAGAGACTAAGCGAACAAGTGGAGGTGGAGGCGACGGGGTGTGGACGGCAAGGTAATCGACTATCCCAAGAGAGGATTCAAGTCTCGTGCCGAGTGCAAGGAAGACGCCTACCTTTTCGGATGGAGTGAATAGGATGCCGTTCAGCGCTTCTGACCCTAGCCAGTGCCGGTGACCATCGGAGCCGTCCTGTGTGGCTTCTGCAATGCCCTGACGGGGAATTGATCAGGTGGTATGCATTTGCTGAAACAGCGCCACCCAATCTGGAAGAACGAACAAGATTGCCATCAAGGGTAGGCTCCAAGACAGCCAATTCTCACCAACATCTGCAACCGGTCTCAATAAGAGGTGATGGTTGTCCTCGGGCACTGTGATCTCGAGTCGTAACCATGACCCGAACCGAGCCCCAAGGAATGAAGACAAGCACATGCCTCCCCACCGCCGATGCCAGGGAATCTGTATGCACGCCTTCACTGCCAACACCACGAGAACACCTACGAGAGCAGACGAAACCCATAGCGGAACCAGCCCCGATCCTCCACGCACCGCATCGATGGACAGTATCATTACCCCGGCAAACGCGAAAACGAAGGTGACCGGCCTAGCCTCAAGGAGAAGTGGGTAACCCTCGCGTGACGCCCACCTGGACTGCACCTGCCGAGGTGCGACGATGGTCGGCATGACCAAGTCCAACCACAACCCCGACGAGATCCCCCGCCTGCTCGAACTCCGCAAGATCCAACTCCTGACCTACCAGCAACTTTCCGAGCAGAGCAGCATCCCAGTCCATGTTCTTTCGTACAGGGCTCTCCGGGACGAGCAGCGGGACGAAGCCCTCCGTCACCGTGGGTCCTGATTCGTGGAGATTGAGACTCTCCACCCTCAAGGCGCCTCTCCTTCGCGCCCGAGCGGCATCGAGCTGCTCCTCCCGGGTGGAATCCGCTGCCAGCTTGGGCTTGAGTTCGATGAGGGCGCCCTCGCACGACTCCTGGCTGTCGCACGGTGCTAAGCCTGCCGTCCACGACCAGGATCTTTCTGTGCCGTGAGCCGGTCGACTTCCGCAAGGCCCATGATGGCCTGGCCGCCATTGTCCGCGACCAACTTGGCGAAAACATCTTCGCCGGAGGCCTGTTCGTTCTCCTGAACAAGCGGCGCGATCGCACTAAATTGCTCGAGTGGGACCGAAACGGTCCCTGGCTGCACTACAAGTGGCTCGAGAAAGGCACCTTCCGCTAGGCCGTGTCGGGCGGCTCAAACAAAGTGTCGATGAGCCGCGCGGAAGTATCGATACCTATTTGCGCACAGCAGGAGGCAGGGCCTCCCTGGCTGCGATCATCGATATGGCTACGAGGATGATTGTGGGGTGGTCCATGAAGAGGCACATGCGCACCGGCCTTGGCGAGAAGGCGCTGGTCATGGCTCTGACTTCGAGAAAACCCGCAGCGCGATGGGTGCACCACTCCGATCGTGGCTGTCAGTACGTGAGCATCTCGTACCGGGGCCTGCTGAAACGTCATGGCATCGAGAGCAGCATGAGCCGCGCTGGGGACTGCTACGACTACGCGGGGAACATAGAGTTTCTTTGGGACCATCAAGCAGGAGTGGGCCCATCACCACCGCTGGCAGCGCCTAGCCGATGCGTGTGCCGGAGTGCACGACTACATTGAGGTCTTCTACAACCGCAAACGCCTGCACTGCGCCTTGGGGTACAGGACTCCGGCCGAAGCTGATGGCGCCGCAGCGTGGAGGGCCGGCGAGCTTTCCACAAGTTGTGAGTCTCCTTCCCCTGGACCTCCTCCTCCAGGAGGCTCCGCCCCCGCAGCGCCGCGCTACGCTAGAGCCAACCGGGGCTGGCTTCGCGCGGCTCCCCCGCTGGGGAAGGGAGAACACTTCCCCAGACCCCCTCCCCCGAGTACAGTGAACTTTCTAATCACCTAAACCTGGGTGTCCGAAAACCCGGGAAGGTCAAGTTTGATTCACCATGATTACGATTATCTCCCTGGTTTCCTTTGCACTAGCGACTCTCCACGGTGGGCCCTCCCTCCCCGCCCAGCCATCTGATAAGCAGCTCATTGAGGATGGGCAGACTCAAGTTTCTGATGCTTTCTCGGACAAGGATTCATGGATTCAGCACGACTTGTGGGTGGAGACTGAGTTCGATTCCGATGGGGATGGCTCCCTGGACAGGGTTCATGTAGACGTGACGCGGCCGGGGCAAACGGACTCACAGGACCTCAAGGTCCACGTAATCTATGAGACGAGTCCGTACTACTCGGGAACCAGTGGGGGCGGTAAGAGCTACTTTTGGAGCCCTTCCCATGAATTAGGAGCCACTCCACCCATGCGCAAGAGTGCCCCTTCGATCCCGCAACAAAGCAAGCGTCCACTGATGTCTCGTTCACACATCAAGAGTTGGGTGCCACGTGGGTTTGCAGTCGTGCACTCGGCTTCACCGGGAACGGGTTTATCCCAAGGATGCCCGACAGTGGGTGGTCGTAATGAAGCCCTTGCTCCCAAGGCGGTCATCGATTGGCTCAATGGCCGAGCGCGGGGGTTTGTCGAGGTGGACAGTGATGAAGAGGTACTCGCCTACTGGGCCACGGGAAACGTGGGCATGACAGGCACATCGTATAATGGCACGCTTCCGCTTGCGGCGGCCACTACCGGGGTGGATGGGCTCAAGGCGATCATCCCAGTGGCTCCCAATACGTCCTACTATCACTATTACCGTTCTAACGGACTTGTGCGCCATCCTGGAGGCTGGATGGGTGAGGACCTTGACGTGCTTTACGACTTCATCAACAGTGGAGATGAGGCAATGCGCGAGACCTGTGATTGCAAGGTGCGCGATGAGTTACTCATGGCTGAGCACGACCGTGAGAGCGGCGACTACAATGCTTTCTGGGAGGGCCGGGACTATTTCAAACAGCTCGGACCACTGAGAGCGGCAACGTTGCTGGCTCACGGACTGAACGACTGGAATGTCATGCCCAACCACAGTGTGCGCATTTACAAAGCTATTGAAGCAAAGGGAGTTCCCGCTCAACTCTACTTGCATCAAGGGGGACACGGTGGCTCTCCGCCCTTTGAGCAGATGAACCGCTGGTTTACCCGTTACGTTTGTGAAGTCGACAATGGTGTTGAGCAAGACTCACGCGCCTGGATTGTCCGCGAGGATGCAAGCAGCCGCGAGCCTACGGCCTATCAAAACTACCCCAACCCTCGATCAGAGGATGTCGCTCTATTCTTTGAGCCAGGGGGACATGAGAAGGGAACCCTCACACTCCGGGCTGGCCCAATGACGGCCAAAGAAACCCTAATCGATGATGTGGCCCATTCGGGGGCAGCTCTTGCACAAGCAGAGACTTCCCCGCATAGGTTGGTGTATTCGACGGGTGTCCTCACTAAACCGGTACACCTCTCAGGAACGAGTCACGTCAAACTACGCCTTGCGTGTGACAAGCCAGCAGCCAATGTGTCGGTCTGGCTGGTGTCACTTCCGTGGACGAAATCACGCAAGATCAACGACAACATCATTACTCGCGGGTGGGCAGATCCTCAGAACCACGCTGCTCGCAAACTCTGCGTACTTCCAGAGTCGGATACCCCATGGGCCGATGAACATGCGAGCACCTGTCGCATGGAAGGCCAAGCGCTCACTCCCGGTGAGAGCGTCGATCTAGTCTTTGACTTACAGCCGGATGACCAGATCATCCCCGCTGGGGCTGAGATTGGATTGATGGTGTTTTCTAGTGATCGTGACTTCACCCTCTGGCCTGAGCCTGGGACGGAGTTGACCCTCGAATTGGGTGGCTGCCATTTACACCTGCCTGTGGTGGGTGGATATGGTGCTCTTGCAGATGCTCTGAAGTAACTCTGATGAAGGGGTTGTGTAGGCCAAGGCCTCGTAATCGTCCCCACCGTCTGGCTGCCGTGTAGCCAGGCTTGTGATCACCCAAAAAGCGAACTAGGGAAAGGCCATGACCCCTTCTAGCCGGAACAGCGTGTATTCCTGTTTAGTAACTCTCCTCGCTTGTTCACCTTGCTTGGCGACAGTGCAAGACCCAGAGCCCCTGCTGGGTGGCTGTGTCCAGCGTAGACCTGTTGCACCCGTCCCCGAGGATCTGCACATGGTCACTCGGCCATCGGAAACGGACAGGTGCCCACCGTTCACCCAACAGCTCTCCTCATGTGGAATCACGCTCGTGGCTGGCCGGGATGTGGAGGGGTCCTTCTTGGTTCATGTGGGAGAAGTGATCGCAGAAATCTTCGCACGAGTAGAGAAGGCCGACCGGGCTCACCAAGACCGAGTCCTCGGCAGCCTGCACGCCTATGGCGCCATGCTTCCAGTTCCCAAGACTGAACGGGCTTTCGAGAGACTCATACGCCGAAATGAAGAGGCGTTTGATGCTCTCCGCAACCAATACAGCATTTGCGACATCATCATATCGGACGTACCCCAAGGCCGGGTGATGGAGGTGGTTGAACACGTATTGCACACGATCACGGATGTGGGACTCCACTACGCATACCCCGAGGAGTGGGGGCTGACACGAGAGTCAGCGTTGTATCGCGCTATGGAGACGGCCATAAGAAAGGGCTGCTACGACGTGAGTTCCTATAAGGAAATGCAGGGTGATGTCTCGCAAGAAGAATACGACCGAGTCCTTCTGCAGGAGTTCGCCTACTGGTTCGTCTCCACGGCTTGGGACTTGCAGCGTGATTATGGGCCGCATGAACGGGAGTGGACGCTTCGCACACCTGCTCAACTTAGAGAGACCCTACCGGAGTTTTATTCCGTTTATGAATCGACGGCTGCCAAGGTCCTGAATGCTCCGAGTCGCTTGGCACTCAAGAAGATTGGCCCCGCTAACTCCCAACCATCGCAGGGCCCCAAAACAAGTAATGATGATGAGGCTCGCCAGGCATGGCGAGAGTATTGGGACGAGGAGAGTCAACATCGTGGAGCGGGGGATGTTGACCTTCCTGATATAGACACCTCAGCGTCCGCCGACGGTATTGTCGATCTACCTCCGGGCACTCCAGCATTGTTCCTTAGATTCTTTTCCCGGTACACAAAGGTGGTTGCTCCCAACGGAAAGCCCATTCACTTGCTCGCTCATGAGTCATGGACACGGGGTCAGATCCTTCACGCACGCAAGGTGCTTGAACACATCCTTACCGACGTGCCTGGAAGTCTGCTGGGGAGTGATAAGTCGGCGGTTGCCAATGCGATGGCAGATCGCAGGGCAACCATGGTCTTGATGAAGGACCATAGGAGCATGGAGCGGGCATTTCGGACTGGTCTAGACCGGGCAAACCTCTTTATGCAAGACCTACGGGCGAATGAGTGCCCGGCTGATGGGTCTGCTGATTATTTGGCTCATCACACTCGTGATGCCGCCTTCGAAGAGATTCTGCACCTTGTCCATGATGCTGGCATTCGACCTGCCCTGCCCGAGTACGATTGGGCCCTACACCAGGCCAACCTTGCTTGCTCTCGGGTAGGTCATTGGCAGGCTTGGCCACCCGATGAACCACTCAATCACGGAAACGAGTACTTCGCATGTATCTTCGATAATTACCTCGATCTTTGGACCCGGTGGCCAAGCCACTACGAAGGTGATTCCATAGCCGATGAGGCCGTGCGCCACAGGGGGGCCTCGCACTTCGGTATGTACAAGCATGGATCGCGTGCGGCGCTCAAGGAAAACGATCCAGGGGGATTTGCCCTACTTGAGCAGTTCTTTGGGCCCTACTTGACCTACACCTTCGACTTGCCCCCTGAATTCGATGGCATCTTTACCCTGCAGCTGGATACAGAGATTCCCTACAGCACCAAATCCCAGCACCTCAAAGATGTCAGGCTACGAGGCGTAAATAACTCGGGGTTGATTGGGAATCACCTTGATAATCGGTTGACGGGAAATGCTGGAGACAATTCCATCGATGGAGCTGGCGGTCGGGACACCGTCGTGTTCCAGGGGCCGCGAAGTCAGTACATCATCGAGCGAGGCAAGGGTCAGGTTGCAGTGCGAGACACCCAACCAGCAAGGGATGGCACAGACACTCTTGCTTCCATCGAGGTGCTGGAATTCAGTGATGAACTTGTGATTCTAACAGAGCCCGAGGATCCCCATTCTGGCGGGCGTTGATTGAGGGCAGGCTCCCGGCCCAATGGCTGATGATCGGCCGGACAGTCCCAATCTGAGAGTACCCACCGAGTAGCGGCAGGCTGCGTGTTCCAAGCGCTGGTGATCCCGCGCTTGGCAGTGAGTCTCCATGTTGCAATCTAAGCCATCTGTCGTCCCCCGGACCCTCCCGGAACGCCTTCACATCAGAGAGCCGCGGGGCTCCACGGGGTAGTATTTGCCATGGTCAAGGAGAGGAAAGGGGGCTGGGTGTTCCACGCATGTGTGGCCATTCTGTGTAGCACCGCATTCTCTAGCGCTCAGGATGTTTCAGTCCCCGAACGACCACAGTGGGCTGCTACCCAAGGGAAGGGCCCAACTATTCAACCCGGTCGCAGGCCACCCATTCAGTTTGAGCAGCTGAAGGCGGGATTCGCTCACCCCCCCACTCGTTTTGCTCCTTATGCATTCTGGTTTTGGAATAGTGACCTCGACCCAGAACTCGTGAGTGAGATGGCTTCCGAAATGGCAGCCCAGGGTCTCAATCCTGGATATGTGCATGCTCGTCCGGACCTCGATCCACAGGAGTGGCTAGGCACCGAGTGGTTCAAGTCCTTTGCAGAGGCAAAAACGGTAGCGGAGCAGATGGGAATGAAGCTGGGTTACTGTGATGAGTATGGCTGGCCAAGCGGTCAAGCAGCAGGTCGTGTGTTGGAACGCCATCCTGATCTTGAGGCGATCAGTCTGGATTGGACCGTGCAGGATGTGGAGGCCGGCGAGAGCATTGCGCTTACTTCTGGAGACTTTGTGGTCGTGGCTCGGCACGCAGCCGGTGAGAATGGCCTGCAAGATCCCCCTGAGGGAGCGTGGATTTGGACTCCAAATCCTAGCCCATCATCAGCCTGGAATGTGTTTCGACGGCGGGTGCAACTTCCCGTTGAGAAGCGAGTTCAATCAGCGCGGTTGCGGGTCGTTAGTAAGGGAGAGCACGTGCTATTCGTCAACGGGCGCACTGTGGGTCGCCATCACGCATGGCCTCTCACGGGTCACCATGATATCGCCCCCGCTCTCCTAGCCGGTGCCAATGCGATTGTGGTGCGTGCACGTCATGGGGGAGAGGCCAGTGGGCTGATGCTTGGATTGCGTGTGACCTTTACAGATGGCACAGACTTGGAACTCTGCTCGGACAGCACGTGGCGCTGTTCGGAGCAGCCCTTGGCCCAAGGGAATTGGAAGGCGCGCCGCTTTGCCGATGAGGCGTGGGAGAATGCCCACGTGGTCTCGGGTAGCTGTGTGGAGGATCCATGGCGATTGCCGAATTCGGCATTCTCCCATCCACACGTCACTGTGGAGAGCTCAACTCTGCACCGGCTTAGGGAGCCCATCCCCACCACGTGGACGCCGCCCGATTCGGGGCGTTGGAGGGTATACACCTTTGTAAAGCGAATGCGACCCGGCCTTGACGGGGGCCGAGTGAACTACCTTGATCGAGATCTAGCTGAAGCTTTTGTCAAACTTGCGCATGAACCCTATGACCAAGCCTTGGCTGGGGAGTGGGGGGAGTCGATTCCCGGAGTGTTTCTGGATCACGAAGGGGACTACGGCAGGCAACTGGCCTGGTCTGCGGATCTAGAGCGCGAGTACAGAGAGGCCACGGATCGCGATCTACTTCGGTGGATGCCCTTGATGATCGACGAAGACCAAGAAGGGCATTGGGCGCGTGCCCGTTGGGACTGGCATGCGGCCGTTTCAAGGATCTACTGCGACGGGTTCTTAGGCGGCGTGAGTCAGTGGCTAGAAGAGCGGGGCTTACACTGCATTTCAAACCTCTGGGAGGAGACTCTCACTGCTCAGGCGATGGCCGTGGGGGATTTTTTTAGGGCACAGCGTGCAGTGACTCTGCCTGGCACCGATAGCTTGCTCGACCGCGTTTTGAAGGTGCACGACTTCAAAGAAACGCAATCGGTGAGTGAATTCGAGGACCGCCTGTTTCAGAGCGAACTCTTGGGCGGGGCGGGGTGGCAAATGACGCCGCTGCTGATGAAGCGTGCAGTCAACTGTGCCACTGCGTGGGGAGTGAGCCACATGGTGGTTCATGGTGTCAACCTCGAGCGCCGACTCGAGCACATCCCCTATCCCGCAGATTTGTATACCGCAAACCCGTTCTGGCGATACCTGCACCTTTGGTCGGACTATGCCCGCAGGGCTAGCTACATCAACGCTCATGGCCACACGATGCCTGAGGTGCTGCTCTTCAATCCCATGGACAGTGTCTGGTCGCTTCTCGGTGGCGAGTTCTACCGTCCCGAGCGTCGCATTCCCCAGCCAGCTCTCCTCCTGCGTGGTGGGCTTCCCAATCTCAGCAGGGGCATAGAACTCAACGAGCTGGATCGTCTCTATGCGGAGGCGATTGAGGACCTCAGTGCCGCACGTGTGGACTTCTTGGTAGCGGACAGCCATTACTTGCTGCAGATGGAACGATCGGATGCAGGGCGGTTGACCCGCGAACCCTTTTCCTTCCACACGTTAGTGCTGCCGCCTCTGTTTCTTTTGCCCCTCGATGTTGCCGAGCGAATGGTTGACTTTGCCGAGGCTGGTGGAGTCGTACTCTGCCTGGGGCGCCTGCCCAGTGCGTCCAATCAGCACGGGGAAGGCTGCCCTCGTCTGGGGATGTTGATGAAACGGCTTGCGGCAGCGCCAAACGTCTACAGTGTGCAGGATGGGAATCTGGGTGATTGGTTGGAGACTCACCCGGTCGTCCAACCCCAGGTTGATCTTGTTTCTGGGGACTTCAAACTCCTCACACAGCGCCGACGCATTGACGGCCGCGATCTGTACTGGGTCGTTAATGAAACGGACCAAGCTCAGAGCTGCCGATTGAGATTCAATGGAGCGCGTGGGGCAGCCATGCGTTGGGACTGCACAGATGGATCTCAGACTCCCATTGATTCGTTCCCTGTTTCCAGTGGAAGTGAAGTGGACCTAGATATGGCTCCCTATCAGGCCCTGTGGATCCTGTTCGATCCGATGGTGAAAACCCGGCCGCCAGATTCAACGGCGGAGGGGGAAAGGGGATCCAAGCCAGTTCTTGGCCTAGCATTGACCCTAGATGGCCCTTGGACAGTGAGCTTCGATCATTCCGTTCAACCCCGCTCTTGCAGTCTCCCTCCAAGGCAGACGAAAGCTGCAATCGAACAGTCAAGTGAGGTGCGCCCCCTTGCCCCCTGGCTCGACTGGGACCTTAGCCACTTCACAGGCTTCCTCGACTACCGCACGAACATAGAATTACCCGCAGGCTTTGGCCTCGTAACCTTGGACCTTGGCGACGTCTCTCACACTGCAGAGGTGTTTGTAAACGGCCAGCGAGTAGGTGCAGCTTTGTGGGCACCTTTCCGCTTTGACTTGACGGGCTTCGTTCAACCAGGATCCAACACGCTGACGGTTCGAGTGGGAAATCTCCTTTGCAATGTCATGAGTACGCACGTTGATGCTGGCACGACCCACTGGCGGGGGCGTACCCCAAGACCCGAACACTTCAACGCGGGGCTCCTAGGGCCGGTGGTCTTGAGGTACTAGCCGTCCTGGGTGAAGAGGCCAGCGTCAATCAGAGACTGCCCGGCCCATTCAGGCAGGTCTCGCAAATAGCTGGCCTGCCTAGCATTGTGATCCACGAGGACCGATTCAGCTTCCTCCACCCGGTCGAGCAAACAGAGTACGGCCGCGTACTCTAGCCAGAGGCGACTCCCCCCACCGGGGAGATCGTCATAGATTTCTGCAGGGCGCAGGGCCTGCCGATAGAGCCGCAGCGCGCTAGCCCAATCCTTGTCGTGGGCGAGCTGGCGAGCGAAGGCAGCATTGCTTGCTGCTAGAAACCCCTCTCCCAGAAGCGTGTCCCGCCGGCCCTCCTGCGTACTCTCTGCGAGGAGTTCTTCCCCAAGGACCCATGCTTGATCCCCCTTACTCAGCAAGGCCCGAGCCACAGCGATGCGCCCGTTCATCAACGCCGTGGTAGCCCCTGACTCAAGCCACGCCTGTGTGGCTTGATTATCCTGGATGAGCTCGGTTGTCCAAGCCAGCACTTGCTCCAAGCGGCCTGCATCGATCCCTAAGAGGAGGCGGTTTCTTCTGAGGGTGGCGTTGCGGGAGTCGATTCGGTGTGCCCGCTCAAAAACAGTGAAGGCCTCAGCGGGGTTGCCTTCTTGGGCAAGTAGCACGGCTAAGTCGATCAAGGGACCGAGGGCATGGGGGCGGGCGAATAGGATCCTTCCTAGGCTCGTTCGGCGTTCGTCCGCGGAAGCTCCCTGAGCTTGCTGGAGTTGGTGATACTTCTCTAATGCGACAACCGAATCGGGTGCAGAACGCAGAGCCCGTGACAGGGGGCCCTGGATTGCTGATGGAGATTGACTCAGCCGGCCATCTACGAGAGTCGTGGGAACATTGACCACATCTGCCAGATGGCGGCCATGCTTGTATAGCGCAAAGGCGCCTTGGATATTGGCGATGAGTATTAGGCTGACGAGAGCTGGGGCGAGGAGTCCAACCCTCAGTGTGATGCGGCGTTGGTGGCCCGGCCGAGGGGTTCGGAGTCCCCCGAGACAAACCCCGAGTAGTGGCCACGCCCATGCGGGCGATGCGACCCCATAGAGGATGTTTGAGTTGAACAGTGCATTGATGCCTACAGCGAAACTTGCGGCGGCGATGGCGCGATCGCTGGGTGAAGGACTGGCCAACAGGGCGAGGGCTCCGCGGGCTGCACAGGTGAGCAGGAAGACCCAAGCGAGGCCCCCCACCCACCCCCAATCGACGAAGGGTTGCAACCAGTCGTTGTGGGCGTGCTCAACCTCAGTGGGTGTAGGTTCGGTGTGGCCCTGTGAAGACAGTGCTAACTCTTCTGGGTTGCGGTGGACTGGATAGATGCGTCGAAACTGACCCGGACCGTGGCCCATTGTTGGGGCGGCTTGTATGACAGCGGGTAATGTGGCCCAGATGAGAGCACGGACCTTGATACCTCCCGTGGTGGGACTTGCATCCGTGGCCCGGTTCAAGCCCTGCTCTGCGGCCACGTCCTCACCAGCTTGGTTGAGATGGACTTGTGGTTCATGGAAGACAGTCGCAATGGCGAGCACGATCCATGTGCTTAGCGCAGCGATTCCCAGGGGAAGTGACCAGTGCCTGCTCGGTTTCGCTGCACCGCGTGCACTCCACCACCCCACCCCGGCTGCCCCAGACAATGAGACGATTCCAGCGAGAACCGGGGTCGTGGCGATGAACAGCATCGTGCCAAATGCGACGAGTAGGGCTAGGCTGCGGAAGGGCCTAGGGATGTGAGTGATGGCGGCCAGTGCGAGGACGGCTCCAGGTACGAGGGCCTCGGAAAGGTCACCACTGTTTCCGAGGGGCAACCGATCACCTCCAGAGAAGCTCTCAGCCAAGGCATCGCCGAGAAGGCTTGCACTCGCAAGGCACAGCCCTTTGGCAAGATTGCGGCGTCCGCACTCGCCTAGGCTCGCACTGCTGATCATCAAACCCAACCCGGCTGTGAATCCTATCAGTGCGCGCCGAGCCGCGAAGGGGTCCCCCGCCGATCGGGCCCCAATCCCAATGAGTACAAGCAGCCCAATCCAAATGAGCAATCCGCGTAGGTGAGTCGGTCGGCGGGTACCGGCAAGGACTAACAGTGCGGGTAGGCAACTCATAGCCATGACTCCGGTAGCCGCCGAAGTCGTAGTGGGAACGTCCCGCAGTGGCGAGAGCTGGTTTGGAAGAGCCAATACGATGGCTGGCAGGGCGGCGAGCCAACCCGAGAGACCATCGAGGTCTGTGGATCCTCTGAGTGCTTGCTTGGTGGGGGGCATAGCATGAGTGTAGGGGCTGGCCCCGACTTCCGTTCTTCACTCTTGCGCGAAAGAGTAGACTGTGCTCATGTTGAACTTGAGAGGTGTAG
This sequence comes from uncultured Planctomycetaceae bacterium, assembly GCA_964469565.1. Classification (GTDB taxonomy): domain Bacteria; phylum Planctomycetota; class UBA1135; order UBA1135. The sequence continues at coordinate 21,771 of CAYXZD010000013.1, read as the reverse complement.
TGGGTGTATGCCTTTGTGCTGTCGGGGGTTTGGGCCGTGTGCACGCTCAAGGGTTTCCAACCGATGCGGTACAAGAGGCCCTGGCTCCTTGGGTGGACGAGTCGGCTCCGGGGTGCAGTGTGGCGGTGATTCAGGATGGCAGAATCGTGTTCGAGCAGGGCCTTGGCCTTGCCAACCTAGAGCACAGCATCCCCAACACGCCCGAAACTGTCTTTCGGCTCGCTTCGATGTCTAAGCAATTCACAGCTGCATGCGTAGTCTTGCTCAGCCTCGATGGGGCGCTCTCGCTGGAGGACCCCATTAGAAAGTGGATTCCCGAGCTCCATGAATGCGCTGACCCCATTTCGTTGTTACACCTGATTCACCATGTGAGTGGATTGCCGGATTACCTTGGGATGATGAATCACCTCGGCAATTACGATCGCCTTGAGTTTGGAACCCAAGATGCCCTAGACCTTCTTGTCACGGTGAAGGAACTTCAGTCCAAGCCGGGAGAGGAGTTTGTTTATTGCAATAGTGGCTACATGCTCCTTGGCGAAGTGGTGGCGCGATGCAGCGGCAAGAGTCTGCGCCGTTTCGCCAAGAAGCGAATCTTCGACCCTCTCGGAATGGTCGATACCCACTTCCATGACAATTGTGACGAGGTCGTCCCTAGGCGGGCCTATGGCTATCGCAAGCGCATTCTGGGTGGGTTCGCCCTGTCCATGACAAACCTTGAAATGGTGGGAGACGGCGCGCTCTTCAGCACAGTAAGGGATCTAGTGAAATGGGATCATAATTTCTATGAACCCACAGTGGGCGGAGAGGCCTTCCTTCAGCGAATGCACGAAGTGTTTGTGCTCAACAATGGCAAGGCCATCGACTATGCCAAGGGCCTCACGGTTCGTACGTGGAAAGGAACCCGCCAGGTGAGCCATGCGGGTTCTTATGTGGGTTTCAATACGAACATGATTCGCCTGCCTGAACTCAAGACTACGGTGATTTGTCTCTCGAACCGATCTGACTTTGCCCCCACACGCCGCTGCTTTGACGTGCTGCGCGTGGTGCACCCCGACTTGGCACAGAGTCGGCGGCACCCAATCCCCAGTGGGGGAGGATCTAAGGGGGGTGCACCCAGGCCATGGTGAGCTCCGATCCACCCGGTTCCTTGGGCACAGGGGAATCAACAGAGTTGCGTGAGTGGTCCCTCAAGACCTATAGAATGGCCCTTGACCTCAAGGTGAAGCCTGAGCAGGAGGGGTTTGTGGCTGGTAATGCGGTGTCCCTCGCCCAGGCCTACTTCCACCCAGAAGCTCGCCCCCTGGGGATATTCTTGGGTGAACGCGCCGTGGGCTTCGTCATGTTTAGCGTGGAAGATTTGGACAAGGGCATCTTGTGGGTGTGGCGCTTGATGGTGGGGTCGGATTATCAGGGGCAAGGCCTCGGTCGCATGGCCATGGCATCCATTATTGAGTATGCCCAGGCCATGGGTGGCGTCACGGAACTGCGTCTTAGCCACTCGGTCAAGGAAGGTAATCCGGGACCGTTTTACAAGTCGTTAGGATTTGAATACACCGGAGAGATTGAGCATGAAGAGCCCATCATGTGCCGCAGTATCGTCGGATGACCCGCGGCAATGATCGGACTTGGACAATTCACTGCTGGACTCAACAGATCGGGCTCAACTCGTTGGGTCTAGTTAGAGCGCTCGAGGGGTGGGGGAGACCAACGGGGGATGCCCTCTGACTTGAGTTGCTGCTCATACAAATCGTGGTAGGGGTGGCTGGCGGCGAGAGGGGCATCCTCATTCACCATGAGGGGACGAACCTCAGCCCACCATGCGTGGTAGGCGTCCAGCATGGATTGCGCCCTATTGGGCTGTTCGTCGATGATATTGCTCTGTTCACCGGGATCATTGTCGATGTCGTATAGCTGGTCGGTGCCCACGAGTCGAAAGCGTTCGCTCCGCACGGCGAACGGCATGTGCACGCCTGAATCTGGGCCAGCTCCACCCCATTTGCCGTCGATTCCTTCTTTACCCCAACGCCCCTTGTGGAACATGGTCAATCGGTCCGGCCAAGTAGTGTCCTTCCCAGCCAAGAGTGGGTACAGGTCACGACCATCGAGATCATCATGGGGACTCGCTTGGGCGATGCTCAAGAGGGTGGGGAACAGGTCAACGTGTCGGCTGAGTTGAGGTAGGTCTTTCCCCGCAGCAATGCGTCCAGGAAGTCGGAAGAACGCGGGAACACGTGTTCCTCCCTGGAAGACGCTTCCTTTCATTCCTCGCATACCTGCGTTGTAGTCCCCCCGAGCGCTCCCATTGTCGGTCATGAACACAACGAGGGTGTTTTCCGTGAGGCCCCATTCATCGAGGTTCGCTAGGAGCAGGCCCATGTTCTGGTCGATATTGGCGATCATCCCATAGAAGGCTGCCGTGGTCGGATTCCCTGCGAGGCCCTGGTAAGGCGCCTGGTACTTGTCTGGGCAAATGAAGGGTCCGTGCGGTGCATTGGTGGAGATCCATGCAAGGAACGGGCCCTCCTGCGCGCAGATCCAGCCCCGTGCCTGGCGAAAGAAAACATCTGTGCAGTAGCCTTGAGTTTGTACAAAGCTGCCGTTGTGACGGATGACTGGGTCGTAGTAGCGATTGTCTAGATTCGGTGGAGCATCGGCGCAACTCCCCGGGTAGGCCTGTCCGATGCCGCCGCCCCCATGGACGAAAGATTCGTCAAACCCTCGGTGGTGCGGCTGGTAGGGCTCTTCATCGCCTAGGTGCCACTTTCCAAAGATCCCGGTAGTGTACCCGACTCTCTGGAGGGCTTGTGCAATCGTCGTGGCGCTTAGCGTCAGGCGTTCGCGCTCGAGGATCGTGTGGGTAACCCCATTCCTAAAGGGAACCCGCCCCGTCATGAGAGCGGAACGTGTCGGGGCGCAGGTGGGACTGACGTGGAAATCCGTCAGGCGTGTGCTCTGTGAGTGGAGCCGGTCTAAGTGAGGAGTCTTGAGATAGGGATGCCCATGGCAGCCTAGATCGCCATAGCCCTGGTCGTCCGTCAAAACGATTACGATGTTCGGTGGGACCGAGTCCGGGGGCGTCCCTCCGAGTAGGCAGAGAAGTATGGTGAGCACCTCTAAACTGTACGGAATCTGCGGTTCTGCGGCCGGGCCAGTGGCTGCCAGAGGGGGGAATGTTGAGAACTACCCTCCGGGTTTTCGTTCTTGAAACTGGGGAATCTGGGCTGTGCGCAGCGAGGCGAGAGTGTCTTGGTGATGGGCCGAATCATCCTCGCTCCCGCTGGCGTAACTCTGTGTGGCTACAGCAGTTGCACAGATGTCCTCGGGTCCTTGACCCCCTGCAATGTCCTGCCGATGGGGGGAGACGCGGGCGAGTAAACGGGGCTGAACAGGGCCTGCAAGGGCTGAGGGTTAGGGTGGTTTGGGACGTAGCCGTTTGCCACGCCCTTTGCGATGCATGACACAACTCCCTTTCTAGGTAGCCCCAGATCCTCCTCACACGGGTCAGAGGTGACCATGAACCTGCACTCAACCAGCGGTGGTCCGCTTGACGCAACCGACCACTCCGGGGTACCGGGTCAAGTGGAGCCTATCGCCTGGGAGCAGCTGCAGACTGCACTGGCAGGCAAGTGCCGTGAGGAGCGTTTGGAGCTGCTAGTGGATGGCGACCCACTTGATCTTCTTGGGAGGGCGCGACGCTGGCTGGCCAAAGCAAGCCTCCTGCATGATGTCGAGCCCTTTATGCTGAGAGCTTGTGCGGCCATTGCTTGCAGGAAAACTGATGAGTCCAGCAAGCGCGTGGAGCGCACGGGTTCTCTCGATGAGTGGCTTGAGCCTGTTTTTGAGCGTTGCTCGGACATTCTACACGCTCGGGATCAGCAGCTCGTGTTAGCAGGGGCCCGTTGTTCACTTCCACTCTCCGCTCGCTTCCTGTTTTTGCATGCGGTACTTGGGATTCGGGAGAGCCACCTACGAAGTGCCTGCCTAACCCTAAACGCCCTCCCTCGCCGCGAGCGTGACACATTCCACGGGCTCTTTGTTCAGGGGATGCTCCTCTCGGAATTTGCCAGAACGCACAACACTTCCATCGAGGCTGTCCGAAGAGACCTGCGCGATGCGCTTGCAGCTTTGAACGGTGCAACTTGCACAGCTCAATCGGCCAGCTACGAGGGGTCTCAAGCTCCACGGATGCCATTATGACTGAAACATCAATTCAACTCCCAGGTCGGTTTCTTGACCCAGAACTGAGCGAACTCTTGAACGAACCCGGACTGACTCAGGGATCGCTGCTCTTCCAGGTCGACCCCTGCGCTCTCCGCGGTGCAGAACTGTCGCCTTGGCCGGAGCGTGGCGGTGCTCGCTTCTCCTGGACTCCCGCGGAGGCGCATCTCGTATCACACTTTCGTGAAGAACTCGCTGCATTGCTACGCGCGGAGTTTGACCGAGTGCTCCAGTGTTCCAACCCCACGGTGGTCACACATCCTTCTCGGATGAATGGGCGAGACCCGTCCGGCGAGCCTATCCGGGAGACACTCCGCGCCATGGCTGGCGACTCAGAACGATTCTCGGCTTGCTTCGAGGGCGGCCTGCAGGACCCCACCTTTCGCACTTGCCAAGAGTTTGCGAGGGGGGGCCTTGAGCCACGTCCCAGCACGGCCCTAAGGCTCATCCACGCAGCACGGCGGTTGGCTGACACGGACAAGCTAAGGGTCTGCCACGCCATGGCTCTGATGGATGCGGGTGAGTTTTATGAGGGGCATCGCTTGGCCCGCACCTGCAGTGGCCCACAGACAGATGCGCAAGTGCGGGCCAGCGCATGGTCAGTGATTGCCAAATCCCAGAGCGATATGAACGCGCTTGCACAAGCGAGTGAGTCCTACCTGAGGGCGGCAAACCTTGACTCCGCAGTGAGTGTTCACAGTTTCTGGGCATTACTTTGCAGTCTGCAGGTGGGTGATGAAGCCAGCGCGCGTTACGCGGCAGACCTACTTGAAGCTCAGGGGAGTTTCGGGGACGCAGACCTCCTTGCCCAATCGGATCTCTTTGCTCACCAGTGTCGCATGGGAGAAGAAAGCCTCTCAACACACTTCCACCCCACCCTATCCCGCATCGAACCCTACATGGGTCCTCTTACTTGGCATGTCAGTCATGAAGTACCTCAAGCAAACTAATCTGATCCTCTGGGCCGTCGCGGCTCTGCTCCTCCTTGGGCTAGCAGCATCCACCCTGCAAGCTAGCACCACCTTTGGGCCGGGAGGCTCCGTCATTCCGCCGCGATGTGCAGTGCACATGGACCATTCCTAAGCAGCCCACCGCTGTCCCCCTGTGGAGTGATTTGATGTCCAAGACCCAACTGGTGATTGCGAGCCTGCTGATCGCAGGCATGACCTTTGTGCTGCTGCTCGGAATGGGGATTCTCAGTGCCGAATCTGGCGCAGGCTTGCCCGATGCTGCGCATGATCAGCCTATGGCTTCGGGAAAGGATTCTTCCCGCTGGCAACCTGATGTTGGATGGGGCGAGGGCCGGTCACCGCGGCGTGTGGCCGGGGCAGAGCCGGCGAGTGCTGTCAGTGAACTGGAGGACTCGGCATCGGAGAGTCAACCGACCCGAGAGTCCGTGGTGACCCCCTTGTTGACTGTGCGTGCCCGATCGCAAAGCGGCCCGGTCTCGGAGGCCCGCGCTAGTTGGCATTCCCACCCTCCGATCAACCCAGCATCCCAGGCGCTCTGGTGGTCGGAGGCCCTTGCCCGGAGTTTGCAGCCTGTGCTCACTGGGCTCGAGGTGGCCGTGGATACCCCAGGGGGATCAGATTGGGGTCAATTCGCCTTCACATCCTCTCCAATTCCATCGGAGACGGGCAGTTATGTAGCCGTGACTTTGCCAGGGCACCTAGCCGCTGTGATTGAATGCGATGGGGATCAGGGGGCGGCGGTCAACAGGCTTGAAGTCACTCTTGAGCCGGCCCCTCTTGTTGAGGTTTTGGTTCATGACGTGCAGGGCCTGCCCATCCCCGGCGCCCAGATACACTCGTTAGGTTGGGTGGAGGGCATTCACAAACGCCTTGTGGAGCGCCGTTACATTGCAGATGCCCAGGGGGCCGTGCGTATAGGTTCATTGCCCAATACGTCCATACTTGTGGCGAGCCATGCGGGCAACAGAAGTCCCATCTGGCATGGCGCGCACCTTGAGGCAACTTCCCCCCTGATTCTGACAGTGGCGGACTCATTCTCGGCGAGGGGCCTTATCGGTGGCGCTCCGCATCCATCAGTGTTCGAGGACTGCAGTGTTCAGGTTCGACTGGATGGCCGCCGGGGCTTGCGCGATGGTCAGCAGTCGATCTGGGGTCAGCCCCTCGCAGCAGCGCAAGTGGATTCACTGGGCGGATGGAAGATGGACAGCGTGCCCTGGGCTGGCCAGGGGGAATACGTCTTCCGTATGCAGACCCAGGGTGCCACACCCAGTGAACTCAGTCTGTTCATGGACCATCCAGAGGATGTGCAGGTGGATTTGAAGTACGCGGCGGGCTTGTCCATGCTATTTCGCGTGCGTGAGGCCAGCGATGGTGAGACGCCCATTGCCGGTGCAATCGTGACGGCTCGCTGGGCAGTGGGGGGTGGGTGGATGCGGAGTGTCTCCCGCAGTGCTGGAGACGGGATGGTCCCGTTCGACTGCCTTCCGGAGGGATCGGTGTTCATGGATGTGACCGCCAGAGGCTTTTCCAGTGCGTCCTTTGGACCCTATAGCCTGCCCGCGATGGATGCGGAGTACATCAATCTCCTCATGGAACCTGCGGGAGTCGTGCGGGGTCGCTGCACCTTTGAGGACAGTCCTATAGAGGACTTCGAGTTGACGTACTGGGGAGGGGATCCCAGTCAGCGCTACACTCAGCAGATCACCAAGAGTGAGGACGGTCGTTTCACTCTCGCTGACGTGCCACTCGGCCAAGTCCACCTCTATGCGACGAGCCAAGGTCTCGCTCCTTCTGCCGCCCTTCAGGTGGAAACCCATCCCGCGAGTGCGCTGGCCCGTTCAGAAGATCTCGTGGAATTACAGCTGACGACTCCCAACAGCGGAACGGGCATGGTGATTGACGGCGCTAGCGGGGAACCCATCGTAGGCGCGACCGTTTCAGCCCAGGCCACGTCGGGCTCCGTGCCCTTGGATGCTTGGGGTGATCCGGTTCAGACTGACTCGGCAGGAAGATTCCGCGGAGTTCCGCTCGGGAAGTCGGGTTCAGCCCTTGCTGTTGATGCTCCGGGATACGGGCGATGGGCTCGGACAATAGCTCGCACTGAGCTCGCAAGTGGGGACCTGGGGGTCATTGCACTTGATCGATTCGAGCGTCTAGAGGTGCAGATTACAGCCGTTGCCAAAACCGATTTCACTGAATACTGGTGTGTGCTCGATGGCCATGATCCCGTGCGGTTTGACGAACTGGGTCTTGTTCACTTCGAGGAGATTCCCGTGGGCGGGCAATACATGGGGATACAAACTGAGGATCCATCCAAGCGAATAGACACTTCGTTCCATGTGTTCCCCGGCCAGCGCAACAGGATTCAGATTCCGGTGAATACTGGTGTTGACAGTGTGATTGAGCTCGTCGTTGCTGACGGCGTTGAGCTTCCCCAGTGGCTGTTCCTAGGTATGAGCTACTCCTCAGAAGAGTCGGGTAATGTGCGTGCGATGGCGACATTCGACGAGAACAAGCGTGTAGAGCTAGCTCTGTTGCCAGACCGCGAAGTCGTCCTGAGCGTATTGGATTACTCCAATACCACCCTTGCCTCCCGCTGGGTCAAAACGTCGAGCAATGGTGGAGAGACCATCCTGATCGAACTCAGTGCCCAGAAACACGTCTTGGCCTTTGAAGATCATGAGGGCAATCCCCTGCCCAAGGCGTGGGTGCGCTTTGCGGCACCTCCACTCGATCAAGTTCAGGGCTGGATCAGCTCGGATACAGATTCCGAAGGGCTTCTAGAGATCCACAACACCACAGCGGACACGCTCTTGGTGTACGCCTCGCTACCCGGGATTGCGAGCCATGTCCATCGTGTGGATCTTGGATCTGGAGAGGGTCAGGAACCCATTCTTGTCGCCTTGGACTTGAGCGAACGGCTGGACGTCTATCTAGCCGAAAGGGGCCAAGCTATCCCAGGCTTGAAGACTTCGCTGAATCTCGCTCCAAGCGGGGGACGATTGCTGTCTGGCATGAGCGACCCCCAGGGACATTTTGAATATGGTGCGCTGTCCTCAGGGGCGTACGAGATTCGGGTGGAGGGCAGTGGATACTGGAAAGAGCGTGAGGAGATTCGGGTGCCTTGTGATGGTGATGCCCTGCGCCTTGAAGTGCGCCGGGTGGGTTCGGTGCGAGTGACTGTGCGCAAGGGAGGGGTGCCCGTCGCAGGTCTGGCAACGGACTTGGTCTACGAAGAACGCGGCCAGTCTGCGTCAGATTGGGTTCGGGCGCAGCGTGTTATGTGTGGCCCCTCAGGGTTGATCACCGATGCGAACGGACAGATTGCCTTATCTGGAATCCCGAACGGATCTTATCGGTTGCAGCTGCTCCTCCCCGGGGGGGGGCTTTACGAGCAGTCTATTGTCGTGTCACCGGGGCCTGAGACTGCGATCGAGATCGACCTTCCTTGAATCCTGCAACCGTTGGCTTGGGCTCATTTGGAAAGGAGGCTGTCTACGAGTCCATCGATGTACTTCAAGCTTGTCCGCCCTCGATGAATGAGCTGGCCGCGTTGGTCGAAGACGATCCACACTCCGTGCTGGTCTGTGGCAGCGACCTCTGCATTGCTTGAATTCCAGCCCGGAGCGCTACGCGCATCAGATCGGCCCACCGCTGGGTGTTCAGCCGATCGGTGGAAGCTCAAGTTAGAGAGTCCGTTGAGTTCTTCCCGCCGGACGATCCTGTCAACGGTGGAGTAAACGGAGGCATTGAACTGGAATGGGTTGGCCATCAAGACGTGTACCTTATCGCCATGTCGACTCGCCAGACTGGCGGGTCCGCTCCATCGAACGATTCATCCGGATCACAATGAAAAAGAACGCCAGATTACGATGCGACCGGAAAGGGACTCTGATTCGAGGGGGGGGCCGGCAATCCGTTCGCCTAGTACGAGTCGAGAGAGATTGCGTTCTTTCTCGAAGGTGTCTCTGACCGACCGCAAGAGCTTTGGTTCGACCCACTCGGCAAACGACGAGTCGGGTGAGCCCAGTTCGAGGGCTAGGTAAATGGCCTGCTCGAGTGTTTCGCGTTGACTATCTTTGTTTGCCTGTTTGGCGAGGGAGAGAACTGAATCGAGACTGGTTTGAATCAGCGCAGACTTGTCTTGCATGAGCTTCGACCGAGAAGTCTCGAAGCGCTCAGAGTTGAGAAACTGCAAGTACGCCTCGCTGGTACACGGCTTCATCTGTTGTGCCCGCTCGGTGCAAATGGTCTCAATCCAGTGGGTGGCGCCCTGTACTTCAGCATCCCATTCAAGGGCTTCTCGAGCGAGGCGTTCAGCATCAAGATAGAGGTGATTCTGATTAGCTTGAGGGATGAGTGACATCAGTCCACGTGCGTGGGCCATGCGTAGGGGGCGTGTTGGGTCTGGGTTTGGAGATGGCAGGAGCAGGGCCAGCGTCAATCCGAGTTGGAGAGTCAACATAGGATCTATTCTAATCACGCAACCCCGGTCAGGTGGTTCCCTATCTCGTCACCCAACCCTCATCCGATCTGCGTACAATCACACCCTACTCAACCCTCATTCTAGAGGTACCCCATGCCACCTTTTGCCCGTGCAGCTTTCCTCTTCCGGCTAGCAGCCCTCATACCATTCACCCTCGGCTTCGTTGATACTCTCTCTGCCCAAAGTGCCGAGACAAAGGGCCCTTGGAGCCCGCCGACTTGGGAGTCTTCGGATGGAAGTGCAGCCTTGGAGTTAGAGGGCTTGTTTCAAGTTCACGCTACGAGCTTTGCCTCGGGCAGAGACCCAGGTCTTGGCTTTCACTTGCAGCGCATGCGGCCTGAGCTTGCTGGGCACCTAGCCCACCGCCTGCGGTTTCGTGTTGAGCCTAATTTTAGCGAGGAGGGAGTCGAACTGGAGGAGGCGTGGATCGGCCTAGACGTTTTGGACGGGGATGCGCTTTTTATGGCAGGCCGAATGAAGGTCCCCTTTGGCCTCGAAGAAGTCCGCAGCCGCCGACACATCAACTTCACTCAATTCTCGATTCTCAATCAGTTTTCCCCTGCGGAGGAACAGGGGTTGTTTCTGAATGGAGCCAGCTCATCGGGACGCTTGGAGTACGGTCTGGCGTTGACCAATGGAGGTGGGGGAGAGAACACGGATGACCGATTGGATCTGGCTGTGCGAGCCATGGTTCATCCGTTCTCAAGTGAGCCGGCTTCGGTTCTACACAATCTACAGATAGGGTTGGCGGTGAGCCTGGGATCCTCATCAGATTCCCTAGCGGGAACCTCCGTGACCAATGCCGCCGGGCAGGACGTGATCCAGATGGACCCAGCAGCACGATCAGCCGGAGATCAACTGAGCTTGGGCATGGAACTTGCCTGGTTCAGGGGACCTTGGTTCTTGCAAGCAGAACTGCTTGGAAGGCGCAGCCAAATGGAGGGCTCTGTCGGGGCTGCAGATGTGGATGTGGCGGGTGCGTATTTAGAGTTGGCTCACGTGCTCACGGGAGAATCCAAAACATTTGGGGGTGTTATTCCAGATCAACCACTCGGTCGCGGTAGCGGGCGCGGGGCATGGGTCTTGGCCGGCCGGTACTCCCATCTTCGGGCGGGCGCCGCAATGGAGAACCTGGGCATCGCTGAAGCGGACACCTTCACAAGGGGCATCGAGAGTGTTTCGCTTGGCCTGAATTGGGTTCTCAATCAGCACGCCATCATGCGTCACAGCTACGTTTACAGCAGTTATTCCGATGGCGTTCTTGTGGGCGGGAACCTAAGTCGCGGGGAGGGGGCAATCCTCGTGGGGCTGCAACTTCACTTCTAGAAACTGCGGCATCGGTTATCCTGGTTTTTCGATCTCCTTGAGATCGTTCCATTCCTTCAGCACGGCTTCTGCCGTTTTGGCTTGAGCATGTGGGACCAGCAAGGTGCAGGCGCTTGTTCCGGCGAGTTTGGCAGCCATTCCGAATTCGTCATTGAGATCCTCTCCGGGTACAATGCACTGCAATCCTTCGCTCTCAAGGAGACTCTTGAGCATCTGTGCTTCTATGGAATTGCGAGCATTGTGGGCAACGATCCAATTGTAGGGCATGGCCTAGATTGTAATGGTTGTTGGTTTCCTGTGGTGCATGTTAGACGTAGGTCAAAAAGTGCCCTTATTTGCAGGGTCTGTGTAGAGTGGAGAAATGAAACTCCAACACTGCTTGAGAATCACTGCCTTCACCTTGGCCGTGCAGGTCGCCTATTCAAGTCAGCAAGAAACGGAATGGGTTCACTGGGATGCCCCCCGCGCTGATGGGACCTTGTATGGGGGGCGCGTTGAATTACCAGTAGGTGTCAAGAATCACACGGCAGTTCGAGCGCCCATTACGACGTTGTTTGGAACCTACAACGCGGCGGGCGCCGACAATCGAGTGGACCTAGTGATGGTGGGTGATGGGTATACAAGCGCTGAGCAAACCCAGTTCCAGCAGGATGCTGCGGCCATGACGTCTTCGTTCTTCAATCATGAACCATTTACGACGTATCAGAATTACTTCATGGTGCACTCGGTTTCAGTCATATCAAATGAGTCGGGTGTAGATAACGATCCCAATCAGGGCATAAACAGGGACACGGCCTTGGATATGGGGTTCTGGTGTGGGGGAACTGAGCGCTTGCTGTGTGTCAACGTGAGCAAAGCCTATTCCTATGCCAACAATGCACCAGACGTGGACCAAGTCATCGCACTCGCCAATTCAACGAAATATGGCGGCGCAGGCTACACAGGATCTGACCTAGCGACTTCCTCTGGACAAAACAGCTCATCAAGTGAGGTAGTCGTGCATGAACTTGGCCACTCATTTGGCAATCTGGCAGATGAGTACGATTATGGCGGCGGCACAACTTGGACGGGCGGAGAGGTACCTGAGCCCAATGTGTCGATTATGGACTCTGCTGCCATGGCTGGCTCGGGTCAAAAATGGGACGCCTGGCTCGGCGTCAACCAAGGGGCCTTTGATGGGCTTGTGGGAACCTACGAGGGTGCGCGTTATTACAAGAAGGGTATCTATCGCCCGACAAATAACTCCCTCATGCGTGCCCTGAACAGGCCATTCAATCTGCCATCGGTCGAGAGCTTGTTGACGGAGCTCTACAAGATCGTGAGCCCTATTGATGACGCCTCGGACGAGAATGTGGTGTATGACGGCTCGGAAACCCTTTGGGTTCAACCGGTTTCCCTAGTGGGGGGAGCGAGTTTGTCTATCCAGTGGTTTCTTGACGGCGTTCCCATCCCTGGCGCGACATCCAATATCCTTGACCTTTCGGCTCTGGGCTTGAGCCCTTGCGACCATGTGGTGCAGGTGGATGTAGTCGATCCCACCGCGTGGGTTAGGGATGAGGTCACTCGTAGCACGTGGATGAGTGATCAACGAACATTCGCCCTCAATGTCGTGCCCCCTGGGGCGACGGACTGTGACCAGGATGGCGTAGCGGATGCCTGCCAGATCGCAAACGATGCCAGCCTCGATTGGAACGGTGACGGGATTCTCGATGTGTGCACTCCTCCAAACTACTGCACGGCGACGGTCAACACTTCGGGTTCTGCAGGGCAAATGGGCGTGAGTGGATCGCCCCTAATCGCAGACAATAATGTGACGTTGACGGCCACGTTTCTTGCACCCAACCAATTCGGGTACTTCTTGATGAGTGACACTCAGGACTTTGTCCCACTTTTTGGGGGGAGCTCGGGGAACCTGTGCCTTGGTGGCAGTATTCTGCGATTTGCCAAACCCCCAGCGGGAGCGGTGTTGAAGACTGGTGTTGGCGGGTTTGCATACCTAGCCATAGATCTAGGGGTATTGCCCGGCGGCGCGGTGGTGATGCCGGGCGTACACGGGTACTTCCAGATGTGGTTCCGGGACGTGGGCACATCCAATACGACGGACGGATTGGACATTCTGTTTCGGTAGGCCGTTGCGATCAGGCCTATGTCGTGATTCTGGTCACTTACAGCAAGACGGAGGGAACCTTGGTGCTTGGCCCTCGTCGAACTCAATGTGGTTTTCCTGGCGTATTGGGTGAACCAGCCGACCTCAACCTCGTCACGACTGGCGCATCCACGATCACCGTGACGCTGCCGGACGCGGCGCTCGCCACAGGTGATGTGAATGAACCTTCAAACTCTATGGATCGCAGCTCTTGCTCTTGCTTTCAGTAGCAGTAGCCAAGCCCAAATCGATGGGCTCTCAACAGAAATCACGGCGATCGATCGTGATGTTGGGGGACGCACAATCAGTACGGTGCGTGTGTATGCCATTGTATCGGACCCAGGGAGTCAGCTAAATGCCGTGTATGGAGATGCTGCTGATTCCTTGAGCATCCAAACGACCGATTCTGTGGGCTTTTATCAGAACATCTTGGGTGGGGACACATCTGTGTCCATCAACCCTCTAGCTTATGTCGTTGACCCGAACCTACGATTAGATTCCTGGGTAGCCCTCGGTTCTGAGGACATGGTTGGCAATGGGATGCTCGACATCGGTGTGGACTTTACCCCCTTCAACAATGGAGGTGGGGTCGTGACGAACAATGGTGCGTGGCTTGAGATTCCCTTCACAGCGCCCTGTTATCCTGTTGCAGGGCGCGTGCTGGTGGCTCAGCTCAGCGTTACTTCGGGTGAGACCGTTTCGGGGACGCTCAATCTGTTTGGCAAAGATGCAGCGGGCACCACGCTTGATGTGCCACAGGTTCCATTCTC
>CAYXZD010000013.1:0-7754 GCA_964469565.1 uncultured Planctomycetaceae bacterium | reverse complement strand
CCACTATCCTGCCCACCAACCCTCAAGCCATGAAACACTCAGCATTCACTTATCCAGTCCTAGGCCTAGCGATCACATCGCTCCTGCTCCCCGGGTCGTCCAACTCTGGCGGCACGGTTTCTCGGGGACTAGAGGTTGCCACCCAAGACTGTAGCCGAGGCTTGTACATTCGACACTGTGCTCCATGCCACGGTGATTTCGGTGAGGGGGATGGGCCCGGAGCAGAGACCCTCGATCCCCGCCCACGTGACTTCAGTACGGGGCGATTTCGGTTGATTTCCACCGAGACGGGTCTCCCCACCCGGGAGGACCTGATTGAGGTGATCACTCACGGAATCGTGGGCTCGGCCATGCCTCCCCACGACCACCTGACCCTAGCTCAGCGAGAGACCCTTGCAGATTTCGTTCTTGACCTTACACAAGCCCGCCGTGCGGAGGTCTTGCAGGAAATGGCCGAGGATCAAGGTGAAGTTCTTTCCACCGAGGACGCGATGGAGATCGCGGCTTCGGAAGCCGGACTTCCGGTGCAATTGCCGTCCTTCATTGAGGAAACAGAGATGCTTCTCACTGAAGGCCGCAACCTGTATATGGAGAACTGTGCCTCGTGCCATGATGCAGATGGCCGGGGACGAACCCGCAGAGACCTTGTGGATGAGCAAGGCCAGCCAATCTTCGCTAGGGATTTTACGGCCGGCATCCTGAAGGGTGGCAGTCGCCCGCTGGACCTCTATCGACGCATTCATTGCGGCATGCCGGGATCTCCGATGCCCGGTTTTCCGTGTAGTGAGCGTGAGTCATGGGCATTGGTTTATTATGTCCAGTCCCTGATCGAGCCGGGTTCCCAAGAACGTGCTCAGCAACTTCACCGAAACTACCAGCCAGAACTTGTCGACTCGCCTCTTAGTCCAGATCCTGGGGCTGAAGTATGGTCGGGCGTCTCTTCCCACTGGGTAGCCATGGCGCCGCTGCAGTGGACTGAAACCCGCGTTGAGGGGGTGACGGTCCAAATGGCGCGTGACGACGATAGGTTGGGGATGCGTCTTGTGTGGCGCGACGCTACTCCGGGTGAAGGCAAGGGGAACATCACTCCTGACACAGCTACGGTTCGTTTCTCACCGCACGCTCAACCCCAATTCTTCTGCCCAGGCCGAGAAGCTGAGACCCATGAGTACTGGGAATGGCGGGGCGACGAGGGAGACTTTACGTTTGAGCCACTGGGGTTTGAGGTGCGTAGTCGGCATGTGGATGGCCACTACGAGCTTGTGTTCTTACGTGGACTGACTGAAGCGGGTGAGCGTGTGGGTGCGGGTTCACAGGCCGTGAGCATCGCATTTGAGATACGCAATGGGGTTGCTGGTGATCCTGACCGTTCACAAAACCTCACCGTGTGGCATCGCTTGTCATTCTAGAAGTCGCCACTGACAGGCGAGTGTCGTTCTATCGAACTGGTCCTAGGCCGGTAACTCTGCAAATACAGCGCCGTATAGGCAGCAGCATCCGGCCACAACACACAGGTGCCAGGCGAAGTGAAACCAACGTCGGTGGTCAAAGAGATAGAAGCCCACGCCAGTCGTAAACGCTGCCCCTGCCGCAAACACGAGAATCAATGCTGCGGTACTGAGCGCCTGAACTAAGGGCCCGATTACGATCATGCCTGCCCAGCCAAGTCCCAGATACAAAGCCATCGAAAGCCACTCGTATCGGCCCGTAAAAAACAGCTTAAAGACTACACCGAAGCTGGCGACTCCCCAGACGATTCCAAACAGAGTCCACCCCCAAACACTGGGTAGGCTCGTGAGGCAAAACGGGGTGTAGCACCCGGCAATCATGAGAAAAATACTGGCGTGATCAAGCACCCGCATGAGCCGCTTGCGCTTGGGCTCTACAGTTGCGTGATAGACAGTGGATGCTGCGAGGGTTGCTAGCATGGACACACCGAATACCGCACAGCCCACAACATGAAGAGTTGTACCCCGCTGGACAGCTTCCGCTAGGAGGAATGGAAGTAGGCAGAGTGCTGCTAAGAAACCGATTCCATGAGAGGAAGCGTTCAGCAACTCTTCCTTTCTTCCTTGCTGTGGTTCCATCCCTTAGACCGTACCATGTCTGCGTGAGATTGCCTCCGCTTGTCGTGGTCTGTGGACTCTTTACTGGTTGTGCCGAGGCACCGAGTGTTCGTAATGAGCAGTCATTGCCGGCGACCCCTAATATCGTCCTGATTCTTGCCGATGACCTAGGGTATGGGGATCTGGGGTGTTACTCCCCAGTGTCTCAGATTCCCACACCCGAACTCGACCAGCTTGCTGCCGAGGGATGGCGGGGCCGGGATTCACATTCTCCTTCTGCCGTCTGCACTCCTACCCGATACGGCATTCTCACGGGGCGTTATGCATGGCGGACCTGGTTGCAGCAGTCTGTGTTATTGGAATGGGATCCTCCTTTGATTGAGGAAGGGCGACTGACTTTGCCTGCCCTGCTGAGTGAACATGGTTATCACACGGCCTGCATTGGGAAATGGCATCTAGGCTGGGACTGGCCGATCGTGGAAGGGCGTTCTCCGAACCGGGGAGGAGGGCGTGGTGTGGACAGCGTCAAGGTTGATTTTTCACAGCCCATCGCCGGTGGGCCGATTACGCGCGGTTTCGATGCGTACTTTGGTCATGACGTTCCTAACTTTCCCCCTTACGCGTTCATCGAGAACGACCGCATGGTGATCGCCCCAACGGAGACCAAGACTGACCAGTTCTTTGGTGTTCCTGGACCGATGGTACCCGGCTGGGACCCATCGGCTGAATTCCCCGAGTTGACGCGTAGAGCAGTGGATTACATCGGAGCACAAGCGGCTGTCCCCGGGTCCCCGTTCTTCTTGTTCTTTACACTTCCCGCACCGCACACTCCGATCATTCCGCTTGAGGAGTTTCGCGGGACTAGCCAGGCTGGAATCTACGGAGATTTTGTTCACCAAGTGGATCACAGCGTCGGTCAGGTCCTTTCAGCGCTAGACGAACATGGATTGAGCCAGAACACGATTGTGATTTTCGCATCGGATAATGGGTCACCCGCTCGAAACGGCGAACAGATGTGTGGGCCAGTTGGATCTGTTACCACAGAGACCGGGCACGACCCGAATGCCCCCCTGCGCGGGATCAAGGCAGACATTCATGAGGGTGGTCACCGCGTGCCTGTCATCGTCCGATGGCCAGGACAAATCGAGCCAGGCACAGTGAGCGATGAGGTCACCTGCCACACGGATTTCTTTGCAACCTTGGCTGATCTAGTCGGCCACTCATTGGGTTCCGATGCGGGTGAAGACTCCTACAGCCTTCTCCCGCTCTGGCGTGGAGAACCCCTAGCAGAGACTGTGCGAGAAGCTACCGTCCACCACTCAATCGACGGTCTATTTGCTCTGCGTAGGGGTAAGTGGAAACTTGTGTTTGGCCTGGGAAGTGGGGGCTGGACTCGCCCTTCTCGAGTCTCTGCTCAACCAGGGAAGCCCGCAGGCCAACTCTATGATTTAGAGCTTGACCCCAAGGAAACCACAAATGTCTTTGCGGAGAATCCACGGGTAGTCGAAGAGATGTTGGCGTTGATGCAGGGGTACATGGACTCGGGGCGAAGCGTTCCCGTCCGGTAGGGTCGGTAGAGCTCGACTGCGAGAGTCTAGGGTCGAAATGTCGATCGCCCTTGTTCTACGGCGGATAGGCTGCGAGTAAGGTGGGCTCCGAGGATCGTTTCATGCCTGAGCTCACCGCTTACACCCCACGCACTCTTTCCATGCTTTCTCTTTCGGTCTACGCTTTTGTTCTCTCTGCCTGTGCAGTGACTCATGCTGGAATTCAAGACAATGAGGGGGAAGTGGCGGCCACCCCTGCAATGTCTGCTAGGACCTTTGCTGGCCTAGAACTTCGAAACCTGGGGCCTGCATTGATGTCGGGCCGTATCGCTGACATTGCGTTGCACCCGGAGAATCCGAGCATCTGGTATGTCGCCGTGGGAAGTGGGAATGTTTGGAAGACTGTAAACTCAGGCACAACGTGGACACCAATCTTCGAATCTGAAGGCTCTTACTCGACGGGGTGCGTAACAATCGACCGTACGACTCCGGACACAATCTGGGTTGGGACGGGTGAGAATGTGGGCGGCCGTCATGTGGGTTTTGGGGATGGTGTCTATGTCAGTCGTGATGCCGGGAAGAGTTGGACGAATATGGGCCTCACCGAATCCGAGCACATCGCGAAGGTCCTGATTGATCCCCGTGACTCCAACACTCTGTTTGTTGCAGCCCAGGGTCCGCTGTGGTCCGAGGGTGGGCAACGTGGGCTTTACCGGAGCCGCGATGGGGGAAAGTCCTGGACTCAAGTACTTTCGGCCGGCCCCTACACCGGTGTGAATGATGTCATTCTGGACCCGGCTAATCCCGATGTTCTATACGCCTCGACCCACCAACGTCACCGTTCAGTTGCGGCCCTAGTGAATGGGGGGCCAGAAACGGGGATTCACAAATCCACGGATGGAGGAGACACGTGGCAAGAACTTGCCCATGGGTTGCCCACAGAGGATATGGGTCGTATCGGCCTTGCTCTGGCTCCAGAGAATTCATCTACGGTCTATGCGACTATTGAATTGGGCCCGCGCAAGGGGGGATTCTACCGATCAATCGACGGTGGCATGAGTTGGGAGAAGCGTAACGACTACATGTCGGGTGGGACGGGACCGCACTACTACCAAGAGATCTGGGCCAGCCCACACGCGCCGGGGACCGTGTACCAGGCCGATGTTTGGATGCATGTGACGAGAGATGGAGGAGCGACCTTTGATAAGGTAGGTGAAGACAACAAGCACTCCGACAATCACGCACTTGCTTTTCATCCCACGAACCCAAACTACCTGCTAGCGGGCTGTGACGGAGGGCTGTACGAGAGCTTTGATCTTGGAGACACTTGGAAGTTCGTCGCCAATCTACCCGTCACACAGTTCTACAAAGTGGCAGTCGACGACTCTGAACCGTTCTACAATGTGTATGGGGGAACGCAGGATAATTCGACCCAGGGCGGTCCCGTGCGCACCGATAGCATCAACGGAATCCGCAATGCGGATTGGTTCATTACGGTATTTGCTGATGGGCATCAGCCAGCGACAGAGCCGGGCAATCCCGATGTTGTGTACTCGGAGTGGCAAGAGGGGAACCTCGTTCGCACCGACCGACGTACCGGTGAAATCGTCTACATACAACCCCAGCCCGCGGCTGATGAACCATGGGAGCGATTCAATTGGGATGCACCCATTCTCGTGAGCCCCCATTCGCCCACACGACTGTATTACGCAAGCCAACGAGTGTGGCGCTCGGAAAACCGAGGGGATGAATGGACCCCTATTAGTGGGGATCTCACCCACGGTGTCGACCGGATGCAAATGCCCCTCATGGGCCGAATCTGGAGCGTGGATGGACTCTGGGATCTGATGGCGATGTCTAAGTTTGGCACAATCACATCCCTCTCAGAGTCTGCACTTGTGCAGGGTTTGCTCTACGCGGGGACTGACGATGGCCGTATCCATGTGAGTGAAGACGGTGGGGGAGTCTGGCGAGCAGTAGGTGCCCTGCCGGATGTGCCTGAGGGCTACTTCGTGAACGATATCAAGGCTGATCTCTTCAACCCCGATGGCGTCTACGTATGCCTAGACAATCACAAGCAGGGCGACTTCAAACCCTATGCACTGCGAAGTGTAGATCGCGGACACACTTGGACCTCGATTGTTGGCGACTTGCCTGACCGGCACCTGTGTTGGCGTTTGGTTCAGGATCATGTTCGGCCGGAATTACTCTTCATGGGCAC
Source organism: uncultured Planctomycetaceae bacterium (assembly GCA_964469565.1). GTDB lineage: Bacteria > Planctomycetota > UBA1135 > UBA1135. The sequence continues at coordinate 1,920 of CAYXZD010000013.1, read as the reverse complement.
TGAGTTTGGCGTGTTCTTTAGCGTGGATGCTGGCAGTCAGTGGATCAAGCTGACCGGGGGAGTGCCGAACATTCCTTTCCGTGACCTTGCCATACAACGGCGCGAGAGTGATTTGGTCTGTGCGACTTTCGGCCGTGGGATTTGGGTCCTCGATGATTACTCCTGCCTGCGCGAAGTGAGTGCCCAGACCCTTGAAGAGGAGGCCGCCTTGTTCGATATGCGACCGGCGCATTGGTATGTGCAACGCCCGACACTCGGCGGCAGTGGCAAGGCGTCACAGGGCGATGCGTACTACATGGCGGAGAATCCTCCATTTGGAGCCACGTTTACCTACTACCTGCGAGATGGGTTGAAAAGCCCCAAGCAGGTTCGCCAGGACGAAGAGGCTCGTGTTGCCAAGGAGGGGGGGGATACCCCGACGCCCGGATGGCAAGCGTTGCGCGAGGAGGAATACTCTGAGCCCCCGGCGACCCAAATCGTGGTGCGTGACAAGGAAGGCCAAATCGTACGCCGATTGCCCGGGTCAATCGAGGCGGGTATGCATCGAGTCACTTGGGATCTTCGCAGGCCGGGTGTAGATGCTTGGGCGCGTACCATCGAGGAGGATCCTTGGGATGACAATCCAGGCGGAGTCTTGTGTGCTCCGGGTATTTATACTGCCAGTATCCGCAAGCGGACTGGGGGTGAGTGGTCGGACCTGGATGCTCCTATAGAGTTCGAGGTTGTTCCGCTGCGGCCCGGTTCGCTGCCTTCCGCCGGGCCCGAGGTGGTTGCAGCGTTTGGGATAGAGCTTGAGTCAGCAAAGCGCAGGCTCTCGGCAATGAACGCACTAACGGAAAGCCTTCTTGAGCGCGTGGGTGCCATGCGATCAGTGCTTGAGCGTTTTGCGGGAGAAGTGGATGATCGTGACAGGCGGTTGATAGATATTCAGAAGCAACTCCGAGACGTTCAACTAGCTCTGAATGGCAATCCGCGCGCGAGCTTTGCGGGCGACCCCGGACCGGTATCCGTGCAGCGCCGACTGGGTGTAGCGAGCATGGGGATCGCTTGGTCCACGGGAGGACCCGCCCCGAGTCACCGCGAGAGCCTGGCCATTTGTCTAGAGGGCATGGTTCAACAGGCGGCGGTTCTCAAAAAAATCCGGACCGTTTCCATTCCCGCCTTTGAAGATGCGCTTGATGAGGCAGGTGTTCCCTGGAGCCCCGGGCGTGGGGTGGGCAAGTAGAGTCTGGGTTAGGCCACTTGGCTGTCGGGACAATCCTGATCGTGAAGCTGCTGTGAGCGAAGATTGCGCGAACCTTTATCGTGTATCGGGAGAGTTAACTTGGATTGAGGGACGACTCTTAGGTTTCGTACACTCCAGATTCGGGCCCGCTCGCACCACATGAGTGCGGAAACTGTAATCCGTGCGCGTATGAATGGGAGGGGGTGCCATAATCGTTGCTGTTGGCCTGCAGATTCACGGGTTATTCCCTCAGCACTTCTCCAGACGATTCTCATGAAGAAAACTAAAACATACTTATGCTTGATAGCGCCCCTTGCCTTCCTCTCCCCGATTCACGCCCAGGCGTGCGGGGACGAACCATGCCCTAGTCATGAATGTACGCAGTCGACATTTGCTCAGGAGCCCTCACCCAAGCCCGACCAAGACAAGCCCCGCCCCGATGACAAGCGCCCCGACCGTGAAGGAATCAAGCGTCGCCTACTGAAGAAGTACGACGCCAACAAGAACGGCAAGCTGGATAGGGAAGAGTTTGCCAAGGCTCGTCAAGATGGAGCGATTCCGAGCCGTGGCGAAGGCCAGGGCCCCAAGCCCAAGGGTAGCGAGCCCCAGCCCGACGGGAGACGCCCGGAGCGTGATGAGATCAAGCGGCGCATGCTGGAGAAATATGACGCCAACAAGAACGGCAAAATGGACCC
>CAYXZD010000012.1:0-132986 GCA_964469565.1 uncultured Planctomycetaceae bacterium | reverse complement strand
GGGGGGGAGGATAGCACAGTCCGATTGGGGCTCATACGGGAGGGGAAGGGAGATGGGTGGGGGGCGAGGGGGTGACTGGAGGAATTGGCTGGAGGGGCCGGTTGCGGGTGAGGGCGGCTTGGACGAGTTGGGCGGTGAAGCCGTGGTGGCCGGCGGGGTCGTGGGACAGGATGATGTCGGCGGTGCCTGGGTCGCTCATCGGGTAATAGACGCCGCAGTTGGGATTGATCTCCAGCATGTATGGAGTGCCGGCTTTGTCCACGCGGATATCACAACGGCCGAAGCTGGTGCCGCCTAGGGCTCGGAAAAACTCGGCGGAATCTCTGCACAAACGGGCGGCAAGGGTGGGGTCTTGGACTGGGTGGCACTCAAGGCCGCCGTAGTCCTCCCACTTGAGCTTGGCGTGCTTGAATGATTCCCCCGGGGGGAAGCTGTATTGGATGGGAGTGTAGGTGGTGGGATGCTCGGGGTCGGCTGGGTTTTCGGCCACAAGCACCGAACACTCCACGCCCTCAATGTACTCCTCAATCAGGGCCGCACCGTGGCGGGACATGATCTTGCGGGACTGTCGGCGCAATCCCTCAGGTGTGCGCACCCGAGAATTGCGGCTGAGATCAACGCTGGCGTAGCTGTTGTAATGCTTGACGAACAAGGGAAACCGCAGGGTCGTGGCGGCTTGCTCCACATCTTCAGGGGTGCGGGCAAGGATGCATGCAGGTGTGGCCACGCCTACAGATTGGCAAGCCGCCTTCATCTCAAGGCGTGTGGGCTCGTAGAAGCTCGAAGTGGCTCCCGTAAAAGGCACTCCGTGCTTTTCAAGGGTGTGGATGACCTCCACACCAGGGATGTCCTGGCCCTCAGCGCCATCGCAGAGGTTGAAGAACAAATCAAAGCCCTTGGCAATCTGGCGTTCAACTTCGGCAACCGATGTGAACTTGTCCTTCAGAGTGACAAGCGTCCAATCATCCTCGGGCAGGAAGGGCCTCGGATCACAGGGCCAATCGTCCGCTGGGAATGGAACCTTGTCGAGATACTGATTCGTCAAGAGGCAGATGCGCACAGGCCCATCCTATTCCATGGGCCCCCAACAAGCCTAGCTTGCTTGGGGGTTCCCACGTTTTGGATTCCCGGTCTCTAGAGCGAGACCCCCTTGCCGACTAACTGAAGATGACCGATAGGCCATCCGAAAAGTTTGATGTCGTGTTGGGGTTCTTGTCGCGATACCAGAGTTGGAAGTTCCAAGTCTGGCCTGACTGAATCGATGTCGGCCCCGATGGGGTTGGGGTGTTCGTCAGGTCAAGCTGCAACGACACTTGGCCGGATGATCCTGTGTTGACGAGATTCTTGCTGTAACGACCAATCGCTCCCCCGAGGCACAGGTTCCCCTGGCTGCCACCTGGGAACGGCACAAAGCCCTGAGTTTGACTTGTGATGAACATGCCAAACTGGTTGAGGGGCAGGGACACGACATCCAGCCGAACGTTGTTCGCAGCTGCACCGGTACTGCCCCAAGCGCTGATCGAACCGGGAATTCCGGTTGAATTGAGGTTTGCCGGTCCGCAGTAATTGGTTCCGATGGGGCCGACCGGGTTAGAGGTGAAGGTCCAGTCGATCAAGTCGTGATTCTCGGCAGAACCACCACAGGCCGCGCTAAAGCCAATGTATGCGTCAGTTCCATTGATCAAGTTGAGGCCTCCCGTAGATCCACCGGCAAGGTACGTACCGCCCGATGCAAAACTCCAAGGGACTGAAATCACAGGCAGTCCCCCTTGGTCAAAATAAACTTGTAGCAACGTGCCGTCATAGTTCACCTGTAGAGTGTGGGTTCCCGACTTGATTGTGCTCGATGGCGTGGCCACTCCTATGGACATCGCCTCATCGTGAGAGCAATCGCCGGTTCCGCCCGTGTGGATGCTGACATGATTATTGTTCGGGTCGTTCTGGCCAGTGCCCATGAACGTATCCAGCTCAATCACAAGAGCATTGTCCACAGCGTTGCCCATGCTGCTAGCGAACCCTCCATACCCCATGGCACTGGCGTGATCGCCCAAGTAATTGATGCCGGCGGGGTCGTTGTGGATGATGAGTGCAAGGCCGTCAGCCCCACCACTTACATAGCCGCTCATTTGGAAGGTGATTTTCGTATTGAAACCACCAGCAACAAATACGGGCTGGTCGTAAAAGACTGAACCCTTGTCTGACTTTACGTTCGTGCAGACTCGTAAGCTCTTGCCGCTCTGCTGGGCATTGCCATTCAGAGTCAGTCCGGTGGTACTCGTGAAGTCGCTGTAATTGAAGCTCTGAGCAGACGAGAGGGTGGAAAGGAGTGCGAGACAGAATCCTGTGAGAACTGGTGGAATAACTGACTTCATGACGGATTGGCAGGCAGGAAGATAGGGACGGCAGGCATTGACTGAATCCCCTGCAGTTTATCCGTAGAGCGGAAGAATTGCCCAATCTTTGGCCTCTTGGGGTCCTGCGAGCCACAATCAGATAATCTAGGACCATGCTAGGCAGCGACTCTGGGAGAATCGGAGGGCAAGGGATTGCCCCAAACTGGGATACCGATGCAGGATCCCATGAGGCCAAGTTTGTTCTGGCGAGTATGGATGTCCCGCGCATCCAGGGCCTCATGAATGAGCGGTTGGTGCCCGATGGACAATACCCTTGTGCCCGAATCACAAGTCTGTATTACGACACGCCTGACTTGCGCTTCGTATCCGATAAGGAGAACTCTGACTTTTACAAGTGCAAGGTACGCCTGCGCTGGTACAGCGACCCGGACACAGGCGGGGTTGAGCCCGATGCATTCTTCGAGGTCAAGGCTAAGCGTGGTGCAATACGACAGAAGTCACGCTGCAAGCTGGAGGGGCAAGCTCCGTATCTAGCGACGCTAGACCTACATGAGCCGGCTCTCGCGAAGCTACCCCGGGAATTGTGCGCTCCCGGGCCCCTGCTACCACCCGTACTGGAGCCCTTTGTCGTCGTCAGCTACCTGCGCAGGCGTTACATTTTGCCGCGTACCCAAACCCGTATATCCCTCGACTGGAATATCGAGGCGCGTGCAGCCCACCCGAGATTTGGCCCTTCTCCTTCACGCCCCCTCAATCAAGCGGTCGTCGAATTGAAAGGAAACCTGCGGATTCTTCCACCCGAACTAAGAGAACTGACCTCCCTCGGCGCACGCTTAGGAACCTTTTCCAAATACGGCCGATGTGCCGATATCGTGTTGGGAGAGAGGACTTTCTAAGTCCTCACCAAGATCTCAGCCACCGCATTCCTTGAACACCCCGCTCTAGACCCGTATCGACCACGCAATACTCATGTCCTTGCCAACAGTCTTCACCTCTGTCCTGCTCCCATTGGCACAACGCAAGAAAACAGCCGATCCTGATGCCCTCGACGTAATCATCGAGTCTTTCCGAGGAGCTGGCATCCGCACGATTGAGGACATGGGACCGCTCCCGCTGACTGTTCTGCTCGTCATGTCCCTCGTGAGCGCTCAGTTCGTCTCCTACCTGTACGTGACCTTCTATGCGAGCCGAGCCACGGGAAGCCAGATTCACAGGGCCTTTCCACTGCTCTCGGTGTCCATTACGGGCATCTTCATCTGCATCCAGTTTTCCCTTCCACTCTCACTCGGTCTTCTGGGAGCCCTCTCCATCATCCGCTTCAGAACCCCAGTAAAAGAACCAGAAGAAACGGGCTTCCTGATGCTCGTGATTGCCACGTCCCTGTGCTGTGCCACCTTCAACCTGATGTTCCTTGGAATCCTGCTCAGTGTGGCCGTAGTGGGGCTCCTTCTGCGCTCCAAGCTAGGCGGTAAACGCACCGACTCCAATGATGGGCTCTTGAGCGTTGTGCTTTCCCGCTCCGAACACACCGCCAGTGGTTCAGCCATGTTGAGCCTCCTCGAAGACAGTCTCCCCGGCGGACATGTGGATGGCGTGGTTGAAGGCGACGATGAAGCCACCATCACCTTCCGCTTCCGCCGCATGGAACCTGGCACTCTCGGTGAGTTGCGCAGCGCCATCGCAGGCCTCGCCCCCAACGCACGCACCAACGTCTATTACCTAAGGGCGGGGAGCGTCTAATGACAGGCGCGCAACCGCGCCCGCGCCTAGGGATCGTCGCCTTGGCCCTTGTGGGCCTGTGCCTTGGGGGTTGGTATCTCGAGACCCGGCCCGCATTCAGTGAAGCGGTGGCGACGCTCCAGGAACAAGCCGTTCCCGCTCAGATGTTGCGCTATGGCGGCATGGGCGAAATCCTGCGGAATCAAGAACTTGTCGAACCCGAGTGGAATGACGGACGCTTCCCTCGCACGACGGGCTACAACCCCCCTGCAACCGCTAGCGTGTTCGCTAAGAAACGCCAGGTCGGGGAGACGCTGCTTAGGGCCCAGCGCTATGGGGTTGCAAGCGAACAACCTCCTCTCGAAATACCCGAATCAGAGGTGTTCGCCGGCTGGCCCACGATCAGCCTTGAGATCGATCCCCATCACCTTTACGACCCCGACACTGGAATCGTCCCCAATTGGGATGATGACTGGGAGAAACCCGGCCGCTGCGGCGTGTTCATGGATGGCGAACTCGTGTTTGAATCCGAGTGTGGCGTCCGGCTGCATGGCAACACGACCCGGAACGGCGACATCATGAGAGAGCGGGGCAACGCATGGCGGAGTTTTCGCCTGTATTTCCGTTCAGACTTTGGCTTGGAGTTCATGCCGGGCAACTTGATCTTTGATGAGGAAGCTAGCGATCAACGAACCCTCATCGTTCGCGGAAACTCATTCATTTCCTCGGGTTTGTCCTATGACATGGCGCGGATGCTTGGAACCCGGGCACCGCGGGTGCGGCTCGTCAACTTTCTGATCAACGGAAAGAAGATCAAGGCCTACACCGCTACCGAACACCTCAGCAGGCGCCAAACCGAGGCCCAATTCGGCCACAGTGATTTCTTGTTCTACAAGGTTCACGCCACCTACACGACTCCAGAAGCCACGCGGGCGTTTCGCAAGCTCAGGGACTGGTCCCGCAAGCTTCCCTCAGATGTCAGCCGCTCTAGGGTCAGCCATGTCATTGATCTTGACGATTACTGCCGGCATATGTTTGTGATTCTCTACACCGGGTCTAGCGACTGGGGTGAGGGAGCGTGCATCAAGGACATGACTCACAAGCGTCCCCTTTGGCGGTGGACCATGTGGGATATGGACAACGCCTTCCGCGTTCCGCCGCAACAGCGCCTGCTGGGTAGGACCCCCAAAGAGTGGAGCGATTGCTTCCTAGGCCATGCACTGACTCCCCCTGACAAGGCCCAGGGTTACCCACGTGCAGCCATCTTCCGCAGGCTCTTCACCACCCACTGGTTTCCCCTCGAGTTCGCCGAACTGTGCCAAGACATCATCAACCATGAACTCACAACCGAACGATTGCATGCAACGCTCACCTACTACACGCAGTTAGCGGCTGTATACGACGCACAGATCGGGCCCACAAGATCCCTGAAACAACTCATCGACAAACGGCCGGTGGACATCAGGCGCGACCTACAAGCCAAGATCGGCCTAGGTTCATCGGTCGAACTCAAAGTTGAGCCATCGATTGAGAAAGCCATCACCATCGATGGACACGAATACACTTCCACCTATACGGGCTGGCATTTTCCTGATTTCGAATTGGAGCTGGACGTGCCCAAACACACTCGACGAGAGTTCGATTATTGGCTCGTGAATGGGGAGCGTACCGAAGGCCGGAGTCTAAGCATTGCTCCCACTGAGGGACTTGAGGTCGTGGCTGTGTTCAAGCAGCGCGACTAATGCCCGCGTAGATGCTCTGGCTCGTCCGGTAGAGCGTCTAGTGCACCTTGCAAGAGTGATCGAGCCTGCGCTTGCTCGGGTGCATCACCCTCTTGATCGAGATTGGTTTGCTCTAGAGGGTCAGCAACACAATCGAAGAAGCGACCATCGTCATAGAGCTTGAAGCGTTGATTCCGCGCAAAGCAGACACGTGGGTTCCTGGCAGGGTCTTCTGGGCGAGGGTTAGAGTAGATCGCGATGAAACTGCGCGGGCTCGCCTGGCCTCCAAGCAATTGGGGGAGAAAGCTGTGGGTGCTGCAAGCGCCGCCGGGGTTGGCAACCCCCATGACTTCACAGAAGGTGGGCAAGAAGTCAGAGAGGTCCACGAGATCTTCACACACGCCACCGGGCACGATTCGCTTGGGCCATGAAGCCAAGAGTGGCACGTGTGTACCCGCATTCGTTGGCTGAGCCTTGCCCCCGCTGACCACTTCTCGATTGCGGACCGATCGAATGCTCTGCGAAGTGCCATTGTCGCCCACGAACAGAATAAGGGTGTTTTCGCGCAAGCCCAAATCATCGAGACCCTTCACTAGGCGCCCGACAACAAGATCCATGTAGACCATCATTTCTGCAAAGCGAGTGGCCTGGCTCTCCTGGTCTTCCTGCGCTGTTTTTTCTGTACGGGTTAGGGGCGTGTGAACGAATGGAGAGTGCACGAGGGCCATCGGAAAGTACGCAAAAAATGGCTTGTCACCTTGCTCCCCGGCAAACTGCAGCAAGTGGTCAACAAACAGATCGGGGCCAAAGGCTCCCTGTCGGGGCTCTTGCAAGACACCGTCTATCTCCACAACTGGATTCCAATACCTGTTGCCCAACTCGCTCATCTGCCACAGACACGAGCTCTCAAAGCCTGCCTGGGCCGGGGTGGATCCCTTGCCCCGCCAGTCTCCGTAGTGGCTCGCACCAAACAGTTGCCACTTGCCGGCGACTACAGTGGCATAGCCTGCATCCCTCGCCACATGTGCAAATGTCCTCTGCTTGGGATCGAGGATGGAGAAGTTTACGTAATTGGACAGGTTGCCCATGCCGGTCATCAGCTTGACTCGACTCGGGGTGCACAGGGGTTGAGAGTAACAGTGGGTGAAACGCATCCCCCCTTGCGCCAGAGCATCCAAGTGGGGCGTGTAGTAACTCTGCCCGCCATAACTCCCAAAGGCCTCGACGCCCACGTCATCTGCGAGAATCAGCAGAATGTTGGGCCGGGCCTGCCCCCCTTCCAATGAACCGTCTTGGGCACTCCATGCCGACATCAATGCGATGGCGGTGCTGGCTAACAACATACCGAGAAGAAGCGCTCCTGGATCGCCTGGCTACACGAGTCTTCCAGCAACGCCAATTGCAGAAGTACACGAGCCTTGGCCGGATTGAGCGGTCCAGCGGCCACTAGACCCAACGCATCATCATCGATTTCTAGGTTGCGGGCCACGAATCCACTTCCCGCTCGGGTGCTACGCACCACGGCCACACCCTGAGCGGCCGCCTGGGCGAGGGCTGTAATGAGGTCCTTGGAAGCATTCCCATTCCCCACACCTGCCAACACAATTCCTTTTACGCCTAGGTCGATCAGGGCTGGGACAATGTCCGCGCGGGTGCCCGCACAGGCATGGACGACGTCGACCCGAGGCAGCGAACTCAGGCCACTCAAGTCAGGTAGCGGGCGCGTGGGCCGTGCGCTGGCCTGGCGGTAGAACGTCGTTCGTCCAGCGATGATGGCACCGGCAGTTCCAATGTCCGGGGACTGAAAAGTAGACACTCGCGCAGTGTTGGTTTTGGTGACAGCACGCGCACTGTGAATGACCTCATCGAGCACAACGAGTACCCCACGATCGCGGGCACCGGGATGGACCGCCACCCGAACCGAATCAAGAATGTTTCGCGGGCCATCCGCTGACAGTCCTGACGCAGGGCGCATAGCACCCGTGATTACGATTGGCTTGGCTGCTGGCAAGACTTGATCTAGGAAGAACGCTGTCTCCTCAAGAGTGTCCGTACCATGGGTGACAACCAAACCAGCCACATCGGCATCTGTAAGCCGGCTACGGGCAGCCCGTGCAAGCGCAAGCCAATGCTGCTCATTCATGTCCTGGCTTCCGACCTGAGCCACCTGCTCCCCTTCCACCCAGGCGAGTTCGCCCAGCATGGGGACGCTGGCAATCAGCTCATCCACGTGCAGTGTGGCCGAGGAATACGCGCTTGTTGCGGGCGACTTGCCGCTCCCGGCAATCGTCCCGCCCGTTGCCAAGATCGCGATTCTAGGAAGGGAGGTCATGTCCCTTAGAATACCCCATTAGCCCTCGAGGGGTGCCGGCCCCGGAGCGGGCCTAGCTAACAGAGCGCTCATCCTCTTTGAATCAGGCCACTAGCTCGTGGAAACTCCGCCCTTGAACATCTCCCGCAAGCCCCCAAGGCTGCCGAGGGCAGCACTGGCCTCATAGGGTAGGAACACGGTCTTGTCGCCGTTCTCAGCCACCCCAATATCCGACAACGTGCCGAGATACTTCATCGCGATGAGGTAATCAGCAGGGTTCATTTTCTCGGCCTCGAGAGCGCTAGCGACCAACGCAATGGACTCGGCCTCGCCCTCGGCCCTGAGGATTCGGCTCTGTCGATCGCCCTCAGCTTCAGCAATCAGAGAACCCCGCTCGCCCTCGGCACGGAGGATCTTGGACTGCTTGATTCCCTCGGCCTCAAGAATTGCTGCTCGGCGTTCGCGCTCGGCCCGCATTTGCATCTCCATGGCCTCGCGAACCGTAATTGGGGGGTCGATGTCCTGAACCTCGACGCGGTTCACCTTTACTCCCCATTTGTCGGTAGCCTCATCGAGCACGGTACGCATTTGCCCATTGATTTCATCGCGCGACGTTAGGGTCGAATCAAGAGCCAGCTCACCAATGATATTTCGAAGGGTCGTTTGTGCGAGTTTTTCGATAGCGTTGGGTAGGTTGGCCACCTCATACACCGCCCGCCGGGGATCGGTGATCTGGTAATACAGCAAGCCATTGATCTCAATGACAACGTTGTCGGCGGTGATCACCGATTGTTTGGGGAAATCAAACACTTGCTCGCGCAGATCCACCGTCTTGGAGTGTTGCTCCCGGATTACGTCCTGGCCTTTCAGGCTCGTCACACGTGTGCGCCAGAGAATAGCCCGAGGCTTGTCGATGAATGGAATGACGAGGTTGAGTCCAGGATCGAGGGCTCGCTGAAACTTGCCCAGCCGCTCAATCACCATGACTTCTGCCTGGTTGACGATTTTGAGGCCCAATGCTGCGCCCACGAGAACGACGACCACAAAGGCGATGACAACATATTGCATGGGAAACTCCTGTGAGCCCGAGGAATGGTTTTGGAAGCGCGCCTGGGCTAGGGGCGTGAGTCTGAGAAGGGATTCGCTGGAAGTACTCTGGCTACCTCTAGGTGTTTAGACACCGGAGGCAACATGCACGGCATTGCCTTGGACGCTCGACACAATCACCGATGCACCGGCCTCGTGAACGGCCTCGCTTGTGGCCCGCCACTCTTCTGAGCGCACCTTGACGCGGCCGGGTTGTGTGGGCGTTATTCGCTCGGTGACCACAGCCGCCTGGCCAACCAGAGCATTGGTATTGGTCGGTTCGCCCGCAGCTTGGATCTTGGCCATGACCATCGGTCGTAAGACAACCAAACCCACCATGGTCCCAGCGATGAATCCCCACAGTTGGCCTTGCATACCAACCCCGAGGGTTGCGAGGAGTGCGGAGAGCACGGTCCCGGGAATGAACGCCCCCAGTAGGAAACCGGCCGTCAGGATTTCCCCAACGAGTAGGAGGGCGGAGAGAACAGTCCAAAACTCCCAAGACATCAGGATGTCAGGGGAAAAAGCTTCGAACACTTGTTCAAAGAACCCAGGGCTCTCTTGGAGACTCAGGATTGTGGGCATGGGGTAGGAGCGGTTAGATGGGTAAACGGGATCGAGGCCATGGTAACGGGGTGCGCGGGGAAGGGGAAAGAAACGGCCGGGGCAAACGCCTGGGGGCAGCCTTTTGGGGATTGGAAGGGCCTACTGCGGGCCCCAGAGCTTATTCAAGATTCCCAGGGTTCCGTGTAAGATTGGCCCCAATGAAAAACCAGACAGCCATGCCCGGGGGAGGCAAGCTGCTCGCAATTGGGGACATGCACCTGGGCTCGCGCCCCTCAGGTGTTCCCCTCAATCTGCCAGGGCTTGATCACTCTGATCTCTCGCCAGCTGCGGCCCTAGCCAGTGCTGTGCAGGTGGGCATTGAATGCAATGTCGATGCGGTGCTCTTTGCGGGGGATTTGGTGGAGAACACGAATGCCCGCTTCGAAGCCATGCGACCCCTAGAATCGGCAGTCGCTGAGCTCAATGCAGTGGGGATTTCAACCTGGGCCGTGGGTGGCAATCACGATGCTGAAGCCCTTCCCCGCCTGAGAGCCACCATACCCAAGCTCAGGTTGTTGGGCTGCAACGGGCAATGGGAGAGTTCAGTCTTGACCTCTCAGGGCCGCGAATTCGCTGAGCTCGTTGGTTGGTCTTTCCCCGCGCGGCAACACTCCCTGAGTCCAGTAGCCGGATTACTCAAGAGCCCCATGGCTGACCGCAACACGGGCCTGCCTCGCGTGGGGCTCCTGCACGGCGACCTCAATGGCACAGGCACTTACGCTCCATTCAAGTTATCTGAATTAGAACAAACAGATTTCGACACATGGCTCCTCGGGCACATCCACAAACCTAGTTTTGGAAAGGAAGCCATCAACGGACAAGCTCCCTTTGGGTATCTAGGGTCACTGGTAGGACTCGATGCTGGCGAACCCGGCGACCGCGGCCCCTGGCTCATCGAGATTAGTGAGGACGGGAGCGTCCAGTACGAGCAAAAGGTGATCGCCCCACTGCGCTGGCAAGAGATCACCCTAGAGATCGAAGACTCTGCTCAACCCGATGATGTCGCGGACCTCATCACCGCCCAGGCCGCTCAAGCTGCCGATGCTCTGCACCTGCGAGGGATTGTTCCCCGCGCGCTGGGCCTACGATTCACCCTTGTGGGCAGACCCTTGCACGGCCGGGGTATTCGCCGCCTCGTCGAGGATGAAACGGATTGGTCAGAGCTTCAACCCAACCAAGCAGGCACGGAAATCTTCATCAATCGGGTGAGAACCCGATTTGAACCGCACCAGGATTTGGAAGCCCTCGCCAAAGGCAATGACCCTGTGGGTCTCCTAGCCCGAGACTTGTTGATTCTCGCCGGTCCGCGCTGTTCCGAGCGCGAGGAACTCCTAACGTCCGCCCGACTCGCACTCTCTGAAGAGGCGCAACACACCCGCTGGAAGGAAGTGCGAGCCACCCGGCACTACAGCGACCCTACTCAAGAGAGCTCATTGGTACGGCACCTTGAACGGGCAGGCCGCCAAGCCCTAGGTGCATTACTGGCCCAAGCTGCCGTGGATGAGCAGCCCGATGTCGGGCAAGAGGTGCGTCAATGATCTTGCGCAAACTCTCCATTGACCGCATCAACGGAGTTCAAACCCCTTACACAGTTTCATTCGAGCAGGGCATGAACATAGTGCTTGGCCCTAATGAATCTGGAAAGTCGACACTAGCAAGGGCTCTGCGAGCACTCCTGTGGCCGAATCTCTCCCAAGACGGCTTCGTCTCCGCTAGTGCACAGTTCGAAGATGTCGAAGGCACCCTTGTGGTGGCCCGCAACGGGCCGGATGTGACATGGACCCGCGATGGCGAAGTGGCGAGCGCCCCTCGCCTTCCCGAAGATCACCTTGCCCACAGCCTGTTCCTAGGCCTTGAAGAATTAGTGGATCTCAAGGCAACCCAAGGCCGAACTGTAGCGGAAGAAATCCGCAAGATGATGGTAGGCGGCTACGACCTCGGACTTGTGCGCGAAGAATTCACCAACCCCACGCGTGGCCGGTTTGCAAGCAAGGAAGCAGCAACTTGGAAGAATACCTACAACGAACTGCGTGCGGGAGAAAAAGAACAGGAGAAACTCCTCCGCGAGAGCGACCAGCTCGCCAACCTGAAAGAGCAGCGCGCCCGCTGCAGGGAAATCGAGAAACACCAACACTTCGTTGAGTATGCGCGTGAACTCAGAGAGAGTTGCGCCGAATTGGAAGAGGTTGAGGCAGCATTGGCTGAACTACCACAAGCGGTATCAGCAACAAACTCAACAGACTTGACAACCCTCGACCGGCAAGTTGAAGAGCGAGATGCGAAGCTAAGAGTCATCGCGGATTTGGAAGCCGATCTCACCATCCACCAGGACGCGATTGAGGCCGCCAGCCTCGCAGAGCCTCTCAGCAAGCTACAGATCAGTGAACTCGGCCGCTGCACGAAGGATTTGGAGGAGAGCCAGCGGGATCTCAAGATGGCCGAGGAGAAGATGGGTGATGCGCAAGCAGGTCTGCGCAGCGCCCAAGAGGCTGCCGGGGGGCGCGAGGGTCTGAGGGTGAGCACTGCATCCGGAACCGACTGGATCGATTGGCTCGGCAGGTACAAGGAATTGGAGTTCAAGCAAACTGGACTCGGGCAATTCCTTACCGTGCTAGAGAATCAGATTTCAGAGCCGGAGAGCACCCTTGATGATCTTGAAGAGGGGGTTCGCAGCTTGCGATTGTGGCTTCGGTCAGGCGCGCAGAGCGACTCGGTCAGTGAATCAGACTCTTGGCTGAATCCAATCCGTGTCCTTGGCGCTATCGCCGTAGTATCTGGAATCAGCATCGCCACTGCGGGGTACGAACTCGGTTGGGTCCTCTTGGGTCTGGGAGCGGGGTTGATTATCGCTCCTTACTTCCAAAGAGCCCAACCGCTTGTTCCCCAAGAGGGCCGTGTCCGTGCGAAGGCTGACTACCCTAAGTCGATTCGAGAGCCGGTGCGATGGAGCCATGAGGAAGTCACCAGCCGGCTCAGGGAACTCAACCAAGAACAGGCGCTCTGGTACAAGCACACAGCCCTCGAACAGGAGCGCGCCAGCCTAGCTGCCCGCCTAGATGGATACGACAAGAGCAGGGTCGAGCTGAAGGCCTTGGGTGAGAGCTTACGCCAAGAGCTTGGCCTTTCGGCCTCCGCCTCCAGTTTCGAGATTGTCACCCTCACCAAACAACTGCAGGAGTTGTGGAACCGCCAGTTAGATGCCGCCACTGCCCAGGAGAAGGTCTCAAGTTGCAAGCAGGGGCTGAATGCACAACTAGAGAGCCTGTGCCAGGTCCTGAAAGTCCATGGCTGCCCTACCCCCCTGTCAGCGGGCGAAGCAGTAGCTGCTACCCAGGATTTGACCGAGCGCTCCCAGCAACTCCGGCAAGCGTTGGATGGTCAGAGCCGTGATACTAAAACACTCCAGCAAGAGCGTGCGTCGCTCGTGAAACTGGAAGGATTCATTGATGAAATCTATGGACGGGTCGAGCTAGAAAGCGGAGATCGTGCAGGCCTGCAGGCCCTCGTGGGGCGGTTGCCAGACTACGAAGGGCTGACTGGGCGACAGCGAGCGCTGCAGAGCGGTGTTACGAAGAGCAAGACTCTCTTGGAAAACGCCCCTGCTGAAATCTCCCAACTGGACGATGCCGGCCTCGACGACTACGAGAACCATGTCACTTCCAAAGGCCAAGAGGGCGAACGACTCGACAAGGCGATTGCGGACATTGAGGCCAAACTAGAACTCACTAGGAACCGTTCGGACCAAGAGAACTTGCTGGCTAGACTCCATGAAGCCCTCCAGGCCCTAGATGCTCGCCACGAAGAAGCCATCGAGGGCTTGGCCGGACATTTCTTGCTCGACCGAATGGCCGACCGGCACAAGCGGGACCAAGCCCCCGAAGTCCTCCGCCATGCGCGCAAACTTTTTGCCGAGTTCACCCAAAACCGGTACGAGCTCGACGTTGATCAGGCATCCAGTGAGAGCTTCGTGGCACGGCATCTGGGCAATAGGACAACGCTGAGACCCCACCAACTCTCCACGGGAACACGAGCCCAGCTCTTGCTTGCGGCACGGCTCGCCTTTCTCGAATCCCTTGAGAGCTCCTGTGGGCTGCCCCTGTTGATGGACGAGGCCCTCGACCACTCAGACCCCACCCGGTTTTGCGCCATCACCTCTTGTCTAGCAGGCGTGGCCGCCAAGAAACGACAGGTGATCTACCTCACGAACGGACCCGGTGATGTCTTACTCATCGAACGCACCTTCCAAGAGAAAGGGCATCCTCAGCCAAACCTCATCGAACTGGCAGGAGACGGGGCCCGTACCGTCGATGCAGACGATTGGCAATTGCCCCTCCCCGAACCGAGAAGTGTTCCTGCACCCAAGCAACAGACCAGTAATGAATACGCCGGTGTCATCGGGGTCCCTCGGCTCGATCTTAGTCGGCCAGCCGCCAGCACCCACGTTTTCTACCTGCTTGAAGATGGATTGCAGGCTCTGCACTCCCTGCTCTGCGAAGGCATCTCTCAGGTGGGCCAACTTCGGAGCGTCCAACGCAATGCGGGCCAACTCATCGAGACAGCCGAGGATCTTCTCCAATCAGAAGTGAGCTTGGCTAAGCGGGTCGATCTGTTTGAGGTTTTCCACGCTGCCTGTTCAATCGGACGAGGCAGGTCTGTCACCGAGGAGGTGCTCTTGGAGATACCCGGACTCTCAAGTCACTGGCCTACCCCCCTTGCAAGCCTTGCGGCTGAGGGCGGCGGGAACGCTCAAGCCCTAATGAAGGCCCTGCGGTACGGCAAGGATGCGAGAAGCAAAGGACTGCGAACCAAGTCCATCGAGGCCATCGAGGAGTACCTCATTCGGTTTGACTATCTGGCAGACGAACTGTCCCTTGACGAAGACCAGGTCCTAGCTCGCGTACTGGGGGACTCCGCAGCAGCCGACGTTGCGCCCAGACTGCTGACCTCTCTTGTAAGGCGCTGGTGGCAATACTCTCAGCGCTCAGCCGGCCCCAAGTTCAGCTAGCGCGGGGCACCCTGGGCGCTGCCAGGCTCAACAGCATCCATCCAAGCCGCCGGAGCACCTTGCTGGCTGAGTTGGTCGCGCATGCGCTGCGCCATTTGAGCGAGCCGCTCGGCATGTTCTGGTTGAGTTGCAAGATTCATGCGTTCATCAGGATCGGCGTGGAGATCGAATAGAGCCTCCTCGATGACGCCGCGCCTATAGCGAACGTACTTGTAGCGCGATCCACAAACAGCAAGCTCCTGCGGCCCGTCAACAAACTTACCCCAACCATCGATATAGAGCAGGTCTTCACGCCACTTTGTAGTGGGGTTGCGCCAGAGACTGGCAAGGGACTGTCCCTGATACCCCTCGGGAATGGGCACGCCGGCAAGGTCCAGAAAGGTAGGAGCCAAATCAATGTTGAGGACGAGTTGCTCTGGCCTCCAGCCAGCATCGATTTCGTCTGGGAATCTGGCGATCAAGGGAACATGAATCGAAGGCTCATAGGCCGTGCGTTTGCGATACAAACCATGCTCTCCCCACATGAACCCGCCGTCGCTCGTAAAGAACAACGCCGTTCTTTCCGCCTCTCCCCCCTGGTCAACCCAATCGACCAACCGTCCAACGTTGTCATCCAGCGACAACATCATTTGGTAATACCCACGCATGGCCATGGCATGGGTGAGGCCTTCGTCATCAAAGAAACGATTCCTGAGTGTTCCACGCACCCGCTGAACAAAAGCAGGTAACCCCTCAATCGGATCACTGAAACTCTCCGGCAGGGGCCACTGATTATCTGCAAGCGCAGTCTTATGGCGTTCAGGGGGAAAATAGGGGCGGTGCAGATTCTTCAAAGAGATGATGGCGAAGAAGGGTGTCGTTCCCTGATCACCCATCCACCTCAGGGCGAGGTCAAAAAGTCGATCCGTATTGAATCCTGGCTGGACGGATCTGGAACCGTCAATGTTGAAGGTCTCGTCCATGTACTGGCCCTGTCCCTCAAAACTCACCCAACGATCGAATCCGGGTTTGGGATCAGCATTGGGATTGGGAATATGCCACTTACCAAAGAAGCCCGTGGCGTACCCCGCTTCTTGCAGGAAGCTCTGCACGCCGAGGCCGGATGCGAGAAAGTCGGCCTCATCCTCATTGTTGCGGATTTGAGTTCGGTGCGCGTATTGACTCGTGAGGATTCCGGCTCGCGCAGGGCAACACAGGGAGGTTGTGACGTATGCGCGCTCAAAAAACGCTCCGCCCGCCGCGAGACGGTCCAAACTCGGAGTTTGAATGTGCTCTCCACCCGCACAGGAAAGCGTGTCGAAACGCTGGTCATCGGAAAGGACGAGGACCAGATTGGGCCGGAGGTCTTCTTCTGGGGGCAGGCGGCTACAAGCAAGTACGAGGCCGATCAGAACCCATGTGTGCCGGGTGATCGGGTTCACCGTAAGTTGACCCGCCGTCCTTCGACCGCAGAGACGTAGCCTGAATAGATGATGCGCGTCACTTCAAGCCCCAGTTCCCCATCTGAAGCCGTGGGTCTTCCCTCAATGACTGCCTGTACAAACTCATCGCACATGGCTTGGTGTCCTGAACACCAATCCTCGCCAGGAATCGGCGTGTTCCAGCCGGCTTGAGTGCTGGCCTTTTCCATGATGTATTCATCGCCAAAGGCCCCGTCTTCGGCGGCGTAGGAGCGCAGCATATCGTTAGGAGAGAGATTGATCTCAAACTGGCTCGTCGATGCCAGCACCTTGAGCCGACTCTCCATTCCTCCTAGTTGATTATCCGAGCCCAGAGCAACGCCACGGCTGCCATCAGAAAAACACAGCGTCAGGCTTGCCCAGTTTTCAACATCGACCCAACCCGTCGCGATTCTTGGCTCAACCCCAGCGGCGGCCGCCACCGACAGATCCGCCACCTCACAGCTAACTGAAACCGGCACGATGTCCTGACCGCGCGCAGCACCCTCAGCCTTCTTGAGTGCCACCATGGCTCCAATGGGGTGGGCGGCGAGGCGAATGAGAGAACCACCTCCGTTGTAGCGCCAGAGCTTGGCATAGGGTGTATGGGATCCCGAATGGGTCTCGTGACCTCGCATCTCGAGGATCACGCCGCGCGAGGCCTTCAGCATTTGTTGTGCGCGCACAAAACTAGGAGCATGAACCCAGTTTTCACCGTACATGAGATTGACGCCTGCGCTGCGAGCTGCTTCGACCATGCTCCCTGCATCATTGACGGCCACCTCAAGCATGCGTTGCCTGGGTGTGTCGGACACATCAGTGTCACTGACGCCTCCCCCTAGATCTTGACCCACATAAGCCGTTAGCGGCTTGGTGCACACGATGTGCTTACCGGCCGCCGCAGCCCTTTCAGCAAAGGGTCGGTGCAGGTGGTTGGGTACACATAAATCCACGAGGTGCACTTGCGGTAGAGCAAGCAGCTCATCGAGATCAGTGCAGGCGCGTGCGATCCCGTGCTCACTCGCATAGGCCTGTGAGCGCTCCTGGCTCCGAGCCACAACGGCCTCGATGCGCGCACGCCCGCCGGGCACGCGTCCGTAGCAACGAGCGCGCGTCTGTGCAAGGAAGCCGGCACCCACGATACCTACACCGATCGGAGCTTGCTGAGTCATGGAGTTGATGTGGGCGTGGAGTCGAAAGCCCTTCGGGCCTGTTCAAGTGTTTGCAAGTTTCCGATATCGTGAAAAGGGCCCGTGATGCGTTCCGCCCGCAGGGGCTGGTGATCATGTAACCACTCTAGGAAGTATCCGGGTGCGTCGAGATTGTGACCCTCGGCGGCATAGCGTTCTAGCTCCTGACGGATGGAACCTGGGAAGAAATACAGGCACACCGCACTGAGAGCAGACTGAGGATCACTGGGCTTCTCCCTGAATCGAATTACCGAGCCGTCCTCTCCTAGAAGAACCTCGCTGAAACGACCCGGTGGGACAGGTTCGGGGACCTCTCGGACCAAGAGAAGTGGGCCTGCGCCCTGGTCAAACCTCGCGGCAAACGGAGACAGATCGAAGTCAATCAGGTTGTCGCCCGCAACGACGAGCAGGGGCTCCTCTCCGTATTCACATGACTCAATGGCCAAGGCCATGTCGGCTACGGCTCCAAGCCTGTTTTCATTGGTAGTCGTACCGTCGCTCAGGATGCGGATAGGAACACTACAATCATAACTGTCGCGCCACCGTTCGAAGTCTGGCTCGAATCGGTCATTAGTCACAACTACGATCTCAGTGGGTTGAATCGACCTCACTACTCGGTTCAGCAGGCGTGTCAATACACTCTTGCCCGCGATGTCTAGCAGCGGTTTGGGTGTGTTCAACGTGAGCGGGTAAAGCCGGGTGGCGAACCCCGCAGCTAAGACAACGACCCTCATGCTGAGACAGTCTTCCCCGCCCCACCACTCGGAGTAGGAAACAAGCAGTTCCACCCCGCTTGGCTAACACTCTGGGCAAGTCGTTCTAGGACACCAGGATCTGGATGGGCAAACACTACAGCCCCGCCCGACCCGCAGAGCTTGGCCCCCGCCCCCACCTGCCTCCCAGATTCAATGACCCTATGATCCGATTCGTCGATGGCAAACAGACTTGAACGCAATTCCAGATTGCGATTCATCAGGCTCACAAGCAAATCAACGTCTCCTTGCTTTAGAGCATCCACGCCCCGTGCGACTAGAGCAGCAAGCTCACCCATCACTCCCTGCACCTCACGCTCCTCCCGGCGCCAGCGAGCCATCACCGCCCGATGAACATCCCCTGATGAGTTCCCGGGAGTAGGGTTGTGAGCAATCAGTAGTGGAGGTAAGAGGTTGAGTTCAAGCCTCTTGAGCACCGGTGTTATGGCTCCAAAATCCATGGCAAGCAGGCCACCGTGGGCTTGAAGCACCCGATCTTGGGGTCCTGCAATCAACCCCAATTCGTCCGTTTCAGCCTCCTGGGCCAGTAGGGCTAACTCCTCGGGCTCCAAGTTTATTCCAGCGTGCAATGCATAAGCCTGGAGAGCCGCAACGATTAGCCCACTGGATCCCGAGAGCCCTACCTGACGCGGGATGTCCGATTCAAAGCGAACTCTAACCCCCCCGGCTTTCGCTAAGTGGGCCGGGTAGGCAAGAGACAGTCTCCGATACGCCGCCGCCAAAAGCTCGGCACCATCACTCCCTAGCGTGGGCTCTATCGACTCATCAATAGAAACGCAGAGCGACGTCCCTGCTCCCTGAAACTCCAATTGCTCATTCGGGTCTAGGTGTATGCGGGCGGTGAACTCCGAAAAAGTGAACCCCAAGACGGCTCCATTGTACAGATCGGACGGGTTCCCAAGCAGGCCTATGCGAGGATGAACAGTAGTCGTATGGGAAGTCATGGGAGGTTGATTCTAGGGCAGTTCCCATTGGAGTGTGAAGCCCGCCTAGAGACTCAAGCTCTTTGGGACTGAACCAGTTCACTTCCGTGTTTTTGGGCTCGTTTTGAGCCAACGCCCTAACGCTTGGAGGTGAGCTGCAACTCGACTTCGGCAAATCCTACCGCGGTCAGAGTTGGGTCTGCTGCCGCAGACTGATCTAGGATTCTGATTCGCAAGGACCGAATCTTTGTCGCACGCCCAAGAGCCACCTCTGACTTGATGAGACGGTTCCCAGCCAGAGCCGCCACAATCGGGTCCCCGCGACCATTCACCAGGACCTCGACTCGGGTGGGAAGGTTGGTGCGTGCGTTATTAGCCCGCACGATCTGTGA
This sequence comes from uncultured Planctomycetaceae bacterium, assembly GCA_964469565.1. Lineage (GTDB taxonomy): Bacteria > Planctomycetota > UBA1135 > UBA1135. The sequence goes on along the minus strand of CAYXZD010000012.1, from coordinate 113,467 downwards.
ATGCGAGAGGAGTAGTCGATCCGCCTTGACGGGTCTTTTCAATGTGATCTCAAGCTCTGGAACGGCATCCCCATCCTTGCAAACCCAGGAACCTACCTGGCTGTTGTCCACCGCCTTAGCCGCAGGTCGGCCGTTCAATTCTGAAGAAGCCCGAACTTCGTCTACGCTACCCGCGAGGAGGTTGTGGAGGGAGTCCGTTGCATACTCAAGGAGTTTTGGGTCGAGAGCGGAAACAACTCGAACCTTCATGGGCTCTGAATCAACAACAACTGGGGGGCCACCCGTTTCGTCCTGAACCTGAATGCGGGCCCACACCTCGTATTCGCCGGGACGCGGAAACTGTACACGGGCAGCATAGCGAGCTCCCAGCTTTGCCCGGGTAGGGTCTGCCTTTACGGTCGCTAGGCGCCGGGCATCTAAGATGGAGATATCTACGGCGCGGCCCAGTTTTGAGTTTTGCGCATGAATTGCAAAAACGTTGCGACCTTCAACAAGTAGCTCACGCAGTTCAGGCCCATCGAGAAGGAGTTCGAAGCCTTCAGTCTCCCAGGAGACCTCCGCGGCTTCCTTTCCATTGAGATACAACACCAACGCGCGCTCCTGCGCTGGCACCAAACTGCCCGTGGAACCAGTCAACCACTCGGGCCTCTCGTCGACCATGGTTCTGCGATGCTTGAAGTCTCCCTTTGTGCGCGCCAGATAGATCGCATCGAAATCAGCACTCGCATCATCCATGGCCGTTAGAGCAAGGCCTGTCAACATTCCATCCTTACCCATGTCTTTCCACAGATCACGGGTGACTACAGTCCAGCGTGTCGGTGTCTTGGAAGTGATTTCGATCGCGGGGTTAAACGCGATTTGGTTCTTACCAGCGAAGTAACGCGGCGAGGGACCCCAGGCCCCATCCACGGCCAGTTGGAGCATCACGTTTCCCGGCTTGCGCCACGCAAACTGGAGGTATCGATACTCACCCTCTTCCGGTTTAGCACGGATTGGAAAGCCCCAACCCGGAATGCGCACGCGGTGCTTTTGGCGAGGCGTGACACGGATGAACTGATCCCCATTCTGAGCCTCACCTTGCTCAATACTGAGTTCGCCTGTGCCGTCCGTGACGAGAGCCGCAAACCCCTCCTCTTCATCATAGAGCTTTAGCAACTTCCCTTTGACACCCCCGCCCTCCGCTGCCTTTGCACCAAAGGAAAAATGCAATTCTGGGTCAACCAGATCGCCTAAGCTCAGATTCAGCTCTCTGCGCATCCACAGCTTTGGTGTGGTCCATTCTGTGGCCACCGCTAATTGAGGGCTATCTACTCGACCAAAAGCACCCCGCCCTGCTCGCCAGCCCTTAGTGTGAAAACCAGGCTGGGCCCAACCCTCCTCGGGAACTCGGGTGGTGTAGAGCCACTCAGACCCACCCTCGCGGCTATCCTCAAGGATTGCGCCGCCTGCGGTCAGGTAATCGACACGACCAATGCGTAGGCCCTTTTTCTCATCTCCCTCAAAAACGTATTTGTTGAAGAGTTTCTCACCAAAAGATGAGATCCACAGGTTCATCGGACTATCGCCGGAGGCTCGCAAAGAAACATCCCTGGCAGGATCGTCCCCGCCAAAAGTGACTGCCGAACTTCCCCCGCCTGGCCCCGACTTGGGAGCCGAGGCCTTGTTCAGGAATAGCAGGCAATACGAGGTTGTCGAATGCTGACGCCCCCAAGGATCCGCCCAGTTACCCTTGCCCGATTGTTGTTTGATGATCTGGCGTGCTCCCTCCTTATACCAATCTTGTCCGTTGAATTGGTCAATCTCAGCGAAGGCTCCGACTCGCTCAATGCCGTACATGTAGTAGTGAAACCAGGCATTGTACGTGTGTCCGAGATTCGTGGTCGGAGAGAAGTTGCGATTCAGCCAGTCAACACCCATGAGCTGAGCTGTTTTTACTTCGCGGCTTTGAGCCACGGGCAGGTGCGGCAAACACAGCGACAGGACAGTTACCCCCGCTGCCGACATTGACCCCGTCGCGGAGCGGCCCGGTGAATACCCAAACCCCCCGTCGGAGGTCTGGTATTGAAGAATACGTTGAGCTAATCGCTCCCATGCGGGGGGGGGCACATCGAGACCCATTGAGTGAGCAGCCCAGAGCCCCAACGCACCGTACTGGGTGTTAGAGAGGTCTTTATGGGCAGAACTCACATCGCCGTGGCTCCCGGGATACCCCCAATCACCGATTTGCCAGTCCAACAACTCATCGAGGATTCCAGCCGAGTGGCCTTGCCAACGGTGCTTGTCCGCGGCGGCAAAGGCCATGAGTTGAGTGCCCGCTTCATAGGTGTACTGAGGCGGGCGCGCAGCAAGGTAGGCCAGGGCCCTACGAACGGCCTGGTGCTCCTTGGAAACCCCAGACTTCATGAGGGCGTAGGCAACAAGTGCTGTGCCACCTGTCTTGTATCGGTCCTGCTGGTCTGACCACGACCCATCAAGCTCCTGCTCACTCAATAGGTAGGCCACGCCCTTGTCGATTGCCTTGTTGATGGCGATTTGCGTCTTACCCCATTGGGCGGCGATGCCCTTGGCCGTCACGCCTTGATCTGGGCAGGCCGAGACCCGCAAGCATCCAAGTGAGCGATTACCTCCAGTGTGAAACTCAAGATCCAACGTAATCGTACGGCGCCCGCGGCCTAGAGGCTCTGCGAGTGGCAGTACGATTTCCTGTGCGCCCCCTCCAGGGCCTGGGCTCCACGCAGTGTTCTCTCGGGCGTCGATCGCAGCCACTGCTGGCCAGCCCACCCCTGCTCCACTCGCAGTGGGGTTTTCCAATTCGAGCCACTTGCTCGAACGACCGACCACTGAACGCGCCCGCAATTCGCTCAAGGCAAAGTTTCCTGCCTTCCCGTGACCCGGCCCCTTGCCGGGTAAGGAGTCGTGGGGCAAGGCTTCAATCCGCAGGGCTCCGATCTTCTCCAACTCTGCGGGGCAGTTGATTCTCAAGCGTGTCAAGTTCGCAACCGCAGTGACCAACAATGAGCCATCCTCGCCCAGAGACACTTCCGTGTCTGGGACAGCCTCGACAGAAGAAGGATGGAGAAAAACCCACTCCTGGGCTGCCAGAGAAGGCGTTGGGAGAGCAAGTAGCAGCGAAGCAGAGACGATTACTGGCAGGCGCATCGCCTCCATCCTACGCCGAATGACTGAAGAGTGTCCGCCGATTCTCAAGCCATCATGCGGTACGCCCGATGATTCTAGGGACGGTCCCACGACCCCCCCATGATCTGAAACCATGACTCGCATCACCCAGACCATCCTGCTCGTCACGGTTTTCACAACCCTCGGCTTCATGGCGTTACCGCAACGCCCCCTCACTCACGCCGAAGCGCTCGCGCTACGAACAGAACATTCCCTCATCACCAGGCTTGAGACCGTTCGCGGGGCAGTGGAACAGTACCGGCGCGACCACGGAGAGTGGCCCGGACATCCTCCGAATTCAGGCCTTGCGGGGACGGCAGATTCCACTTGGGTGATTCGGCAGCTCTGCATGGCAACCAATTCTCAAGGTGAGGTCGCCCCTGCAAGTGAGCCCGAATTCCCCTTCGGCCCCTACCTCGCTCAATCGGACCTCACCAATCCAGTGAATAACCTTGCAGGGTTCACGCTCTATCACAGCCAAGCGGCGCAGCACCTCCGGGCCGATGACACCACGGCTTGGTACTTCAATACAGCCAATGGTGACGTGCATCTAAATGCAGCCGGCTTCATCACGGGCACAAACCTGCGATACACCGAACTCTAGCCCACCCTCGATCCAGTGCAGGAGACCCCTCCATTCCCGCCTAGTCTGCGCAACGGCCTTCCCCCAAGGGGGGTGAGCCTGGTGCATATGATCCTGGGCCTGTCCATCGTCTCTACCCTTGCCTGTGCTGCCATCCTGCACTGGTTTAGTAAGCCAAACGTCACGCTGGACAGCGCTGTGCATCTGCTAGCTGCAGATCTTCGACACATCCAAAGCCGTGCAGCATACGAGCAGCGGAGTTTTTGTGTGCACTTCTTCAAAGATGGGCGCGGATACCAAGTGCTCACGGGAGATCGCAATCCAGTTTCTGCGCCTGTCGGCGGAGCGCCGTTTGTACGCCAATACAATCGTGATGCAGTCTTTGCTGGCGTGCGCATCACCAGTACAGAGTTCGAAGGGCCAAGTGGTTTGGTGTACACGCCCCTCGGGCCAACAACAGGCTCAGGGCGGGTTTGCCTAGAATTCGCCGGAGAACAGCGCTGCTTAGAGATCATCGATGACCACGGGCGCCTCGCCCTAGCCGATTATCCCAAGAGCACTGAATAAGAGGAGCCGCCAAAAAAAGAGCCGCCCCCGATCAAGGGGGCGGCTCTACGCGCCTTCGCTGTGTAGGCGTAGAGCACGTCAGGCGAACAGCTGGCAGGAACCGTCCGCCATCGTGGATGCGGGAGGATTCGCGACTCCCGCATGGGCACGGGTGGTGGCAGATCCTCCCGTGCGAAGCATCAGCCTAGCACCAAAGCCCCAATCTAGGGCAAGGGTTTTCTTAGGACTGGGGCGCGTCGTAGATCGGAACAGATGAGTCCACCTCTGCGCTCCAAGCGAGGAGCCCGCCCCGCACCCCATACACACGGATGAATTGGTGCCCGACAAAGTAGCTGGCTACTTGCAAGGAGCGATCTCCATCACGGCAAACGAACACAAATGTGTGGTCCTTCGCCTTGCTCATGTACTTCTCAGAATGGTCGAAATCGAGAAACTCCGCCTCCGGGATCTGAGAAAGCTCACGCTCCTCGGGGGGGCGGCAGTCTATGAATGAAAACTCCTCTCCACGGTCAAGCCACTCTTTGACGATGGCCGGCTCCACCTGGATTTGGCCGTCTAGGTCCTCAGCTTGCAGAATCGTCTGCACCACCTCGTTTACATCGAGAATATTGTGGTCGGCGGCGACTTTGGCGAGGGTCTCGTGCGGCTGAAACGCACAGGCAGAACACCCACCGATGTGATAGCGCTGGAATAAGGCTCGCTGAGCAGCGGGGGCCGCCTGGAGAATGGCCTCCATGGTCATGGAGGGGTCTATGTGTAGTTCACTCAAAACGTGTATTGCTCGGGAGAATCACTGTCAGGAGAGCACCAGAATAACGTCTCCAGCCGAGTACGCACCACCCTAGGAGTATTGCATTGGGATCAAAGCACCTGTGGGCCCTAGAGCAACCCAACCCGGATGGCCCTCGAACCCTTCGGATACTCTAAAGTTCTTCCATGAGCCTCCTGTTCTGTGCTGCTGCTGTGACGGCCTTGGCCGTCAGCCCCGCTCCTCAAAACTCTGGAAAGAAGGTGCGCGCCACGCCCTCTGAACTCGCCGCAAAGGCGGGCAGCGCCGTTGCCTGGCGCCCGGATCTAGCCTCTGCCCAAGAAGAGGCAAAGGTGAGCGGCAAGCCCGTGTTTTGGTACGTGCCCACCATTCACCGCTCCCCCATGGATCGGCGTGTGGAGATTGACCGCTATATGATGGCCGGCCCCTTCTCCTGGCCACTGATGGCCGAGTTTCTCAATGAACACTTCATTCCCGTTCGCATGAAAGCGGGCAAGGCTGAATGTGGGTCGTTCGGCCTCGCCCAACTCAGATTCGTGGAACCAGGGTGGCTCGTACTCGATCAAGACGGCAATGAAATCGCTCGTGAGCATCAAATCACGACGTTCCACCCAACACGCTTCGCAGCGCCTTTGGCAACTGTATGCAACCAGCCCAACCCGATGCCCGCTGCTCGAATCGGTGCGACGGATGATAAAGCTGTGGCCCTATGGGTGAAAGGTGCCCGAGCTTGGTGGGGCAGTGACGAATCGAGTGCCCATGAGCATTGGCAGAACCTCTGCGCCCAGTATCCCAACCACCCCATCGCGTGGAAGGCGGCGATGGAGCTCGAGGGGCTCGGCCCATTTGTGCATGCCTTCGAGACCTACAGCCCTTTGAGCGAGGCTGCGCTCCAACCCAATACTACGGGAACAGTTTGCCAGCCCGGGCTCTATACCCAAGATCAGCTTTGGCAGAGTGGAGTTGAGTTTCTCTTGGCTACCCAACGCAGCCACGGAGGCTGGGAGGACTCTACCTACGACTTTGGGGGCACCGACAGCCTGCCCAATGTCTACGTGGCGATTTCGTCCATCTGCGCCATCGGACTCCTTGAATACACCGAGCGTCTCGAACAGCCAGATCCACGTGTCGAGAAGGCACTCGAGCTCGCGTTTGCCTACGTCACGGATAAGAACCACCTCAATCTCGAAGATACTGATGAGGTGTTTTGGGCCCACCTCTACCGAACCCGGCTGTTGACACGTTGGCTCGAACTGCGCCCACATCAAGCCAAACACCTAAGACCCCCACTTGAGGAGGCCGTCAACAATCTCGCTAGCGCCCAGGGGCGCAAGGGTGCGTGGGCCCACGAGTACGCCAACCCATTTGTGACAGCCGATGCACTCATTGCTCTTGCCCTCGCAAAACGCCAAGGGATTACGCCCGGGAAACTGCCTGCTGTCAGTGAGCAGGGGCTCTCCAGTCTGCTTTTGTGCCGGACCCCGAAGGGTGCGTATAGCTACGACCAGGCTCGTCCTGGCAAAGCGCGTGCGGCAGTGCAGGGTTCGGTCGGCCGCACTCCGCGTGGGGAACTCGCCTTTCACCTATGGTCCTCGCGTGATGCTTGGGGTCTAGAAAAGGCCGTAGCCCTTTCATTTGAGCATGAGGGGCACCTCCTGCCCGCACGCAAGTATGACGACCACACACGCAGCTATGCCTATGGGGGTTTCTTTTTCTTCTATGACCTCTTAGCTAGAAGCGAGGCCATCGCCTCCCTTCAAGAAGGTCCATTCAAGCAAGAGTCCATCCAACGACAGAGACGCCAACTCACGGACCTGCCAGAATTCGACGGCGTGTTCGTAGACAGTCACGAAATAGGACGATCCTATGGCACCGCTATGGCACTTTGGTGTCTGGCTATTCTTGAGAACAAGCCCGGGTAGCGGCACAACGTTAGAACTTGTAGGCGTCGTCCGTGGGGCGAAGGGGTCGGTTCATGTGCAGCGGCCTGCGCAGTCCACCAGGACCAGGAGCCGGCTTAGTCATTGCCTTCCACTCATCGTAGATCTTCCGAGACAGGCTCGTGTCCACGCTGATGTCCCCGTAGCAGTCCCCGGGTTGAGCTGGCTGGATGTTCACCTTCTGATGCCAACAGTGCATGCCGCTTGCGGGGTCAGGTTGGACGGGGAAGGTCATGTTCTGATTGACCCCGGCCTCTTTCCAGTGCACTCGCTCTGTATCTGGATCACCAGACTTAAAAGGCGCTGCTCCCTGTTTGGCTCGGAACAGGAACCGTGATCCATCACGCTCAATATTCACAAGAGAACTCGCACCTACAGCGCCCGACTCCGAGAACATACGCCAGCGCCCTACATGATGAGAGCAGGCCACCACGCCCGGGTGCATGCCTTCGGTGACCCAAGCCCTTGGTATGAAATACCCGATTCCCGTATGAACCCGCACTAGATCGCCTGTCTGCAATCCGAATTGTGCGGCGTCTTCTGGGTGTATCCAAAGTGGGTTAGTGTGGGAGATCTCTTGCAACCATTTGGCGTTGGCGGAGCGAGTGTGAATCAAGGTGGGCAAGCGAAAAGTCGGCAGCAACGCTCGATCCCCAGCCGCCATATCCATATGGCTCCAGTGCACCTGGCTACGCTGGTACGAAGGCAAGAGTCCATCATCGAATCCCCACTCCCCCATCACAGGCGAGTACAACTCAATGGACTTGCTGGGGGTGTTGAAACCAGAACGTACATCCCCGGGGGCCACTTCTAGGCCCTCGTCCGACTTGGTGGCATAGCGTTCACGCCCCCCGTAGGGCACCTCAAACGCGCCACGCCTGCGCATGAATTCAAGCGGTGATTGCCCCTCACGTTCTGCCGCCTCCGGCAAACCCGGAACATTCCCGAATACGTCCGACCAATACTCGTCCATGGTCATGGGTTCGCCGGAGCGGGTCGGTGATTCAAAGTACTTGGCGATGCCCAAGCTGCCGTCAGGATCGATGCGATGAGTGAGAGCAATCCAGAATTCTGCTTCTTCCCAAACCTCGCCTGGATTTGTCCCAAGAGTACTTTGAGGGTTTTCTCCCTGTAGACGTGCGAATTCCCGGCCCACGGGCTGGCGGAAGCCGATCCAAGTTCCCGCATGAGTCTCCTGGCTCATCACGTCATGGCGTTCCGATGCAAGCCCCATGGGCAAGACGTAATCGGCCCATTGAGCGGTTTCGTTCCATGTGGGAGTCAAGGCCACATGACACCCAATGCGGTCGGGCTCTTCGAACATCTCAATCCACGAACACCCGTCGGGATTCGTCCATACCGGGTTGTAGACACGCGTGAAGTAAGTGTCCACCTTTGCGCCCTGGTCACGCAGAAGGTGTGGAAGCAGAAAGCTCATTTCATAATGAGCTAAGGGCCATTCCTTGGGCCACAAGGCCTCATTCCATAATGAGTGCGGCGGTGGCGCCAAGCTTGGCTTGGGCACAAATTTGTCCCATGAATTTGGGTTGAGTCCCCCCTTCGTCCCCACGGACCCCGAGAGACTGTGCAACAGCATGAGTGCCCGTGCGACCTGCCATCCGCCGAGGTTGCCTGCCGCTGTGTTGCGCCACAGATGACTCGCAAACGCGCTGCCCGCTTCCGCAATTGAGTCCGCTAGGTATTCCACAGATCCCGGCTGAATCTTGCACTCCTGCACGGCGTACTCAGGCGTGTACTGGGCATACTCCTCTGCCAGGAGGTCCAAATAGCGTTGCAACGTCCCAGGGCCTGCTGGGTCTTTGTCGTCGAGGTAAGCCTTCCAATTCGTCCACCGTTCCATGAACTCCATGTCCACACGGCCGGACAGGATCAACAGTCGGGCCGTCGCCAGCAGCATTGCCGCCTCTGTCCCCGGCCATGGTGAGATCCAATGATCGGCGTGGGTGCTGGTATTCGATAAGCGAGTGTCCACGACCGCGATTCTGGCGCCGTCGTTCTTAGCCTCGATAATGCGTTGGGCGTGGGGATTGAAGTAGTGGCCCGTCTCAAGGTGGGCTGAAATCAGCAGGACAAACTTCGCGTGGGCATAATCTGGCGAGGGCCTATCCGCACCAAACGAAATGGAAAAGCCTAGGCGGGCAGAGGCGCTGCACACATTAGTGTGCGAGTTGTGCGCATCCACTCCCCACGCTTGGAGCATGCGTAAGGCGAAATGGTCCTCACCTGGTCGACCCACGTGATACATGATTTCGTTGTGACGTTTTTCGCGTAAGGCCGTGCCAATACGTCCACCGATGTCATCCAGTGCTTCTTCCCACGAGACCTCCTCCCACTCACCCCCCCCGCGTGGGCCCTTGCGCTTGAGCGGCTTGAGTATGCGTTCGGAATCGTTGACTTGGTTGATACTTGCAGGGCCCTTGGCGCAGGTCCTACCCCTAGAACCTGGGTGTAACGGATTCCCTTCAAACTTCGCGATATCGCCGCTTTCCTTGTCCACAAAGGCAAGCAGCCCGCAACCCGACTCGCAGTTGAAGCAGATGGTGGGAATGCACCGATAGTGCCTCTCACGCACATCCGGCCAAGCGTCGGCGTCGTTCTCGATCCAGTCCTCCCAATGCTCAAGGGAGGGGCCGACGCTGAGTTCCCAAGGGGACGTGCGGGAGGTGTCTGGGTTTGAATCATTCATGGAACGCTTAACTGATAGGCAGGGCTTGGCCTGCACGAACGAGGATGTCTTCTTCCACAAACAAGCCCGCCAAGGCCAACACTGCCGCAAGCGCGCCTAGCGAAGACGGCCCAAAGACAATCAGGCACAGCGGCACCGCGAGACCCAGGCCTACGCCCACGATCCAGTGGCGGCGGGCAAAGGGCCCGTGACTGACAAGGCGCACAGCACGCTCATACTCCACCTCACGTCCCTTGGGGGCACAGTTCCCCTCCAGCAAGATGGCGATGAAATTCAAAGCCAAGCAGGTCCCCATCATCACGGGCAAGCTCGACGTCAGCGCTCCATCAAGAACAACACCCAGGAATTCCATGATCATTAGAGTTCCCGATCCCGCAAGTCCGGCTTGAGCCAAGAGTTGAAGACCAAGACCCTTGCGCATCCAGAGTACCCGACCCTTTGCTTGCGCCAACAGGGATGCGGTGTAAGCCGCCGTCCATGCACCCAATCCGTAGGTGAGCCAGGTCAAGAAGGTAGAGCCCATGAAAAGGCTCGCCAACAGCACAGCGCTATAGGCCGCGATGATGTAGCTCCCGCGCACAAGCCAGGAATTCCAGTTTGGCTTGAGGAAGATATAGAGGAAGCGCTCTGGCCGTTTCAGATCCGTGATCAAGAGCAGGCCAGTCACACCAAGGAATGCGAGCGCCACGACTGCTGCGATAAAGCGGGTAAACTCAACTTCAGGGGTGGCCGTCGGTGCCCCTAGAGCCATGCCGAGCAGCGCGATGGGCAAGACTCCTGCAGCAATAGACTTCGTCCAAAGATAGGTGCTCACGCGCCAACCCCAAAGCTGAGACCGGGGCACGTCGTAAGTCGTGCGCGCTACCGCTTCCGATGATTCAGCCTCCCAAGCCTGGGCTCGTGCACGCTCGCCGGTTGGGGGCTCTGACCAGATAAAGCCTTGGGACAGGTTGGTCTTACCCGGATCCATACCAGCGGGGTTCGCGTCGATATAGCGCACGTTGGGGCCCGTTCCCGCTTCTGGCTTGCGCACCGACAGTGGGTGTTTCTTGGCGAGGGACCGCACGTGGCTCTGCGGGTCGTGGAAATCTCCAGGGATAATGGCCTCTGTAGGGCAGACCACCGCGCACGCCGGAGCCAATCCGCGATCCGTACGATGGGCACAGAAGTGGCACTTTTCCGCCGTGCCGGTGGACTCGTTGATGTAAATGGCATCGTACGGACAGGCGTGAGTGCAACTCTTACACCCAATACACAGCTGAGGGTCCACGTCTACAATCCCGTCAGGCCGCTTGTCGAGGGCGATAACCGGGCAAATCTCGACACAGGGAGCCGCCGTACATTGATTACACCGAAGTACAGAGAAACCCCGTCGCACTTCTGGAAAACTACCGCTCTCGGTGTATTTCACCCAGGTGCGAAAATCCCCCACGGGGACGTGGTTCTCGGACTTGCAGGCAACGGTGCAGGCGTGGCAGCCGATACACCGCGAGTGGTCGATAACGAATCCGAGTTGCACGGGGGGAACGGGGCGTAGGGAAACGGGGACGGGAACGGGGCTCAGAATACTCAACCCATGGGGCTCTGGCCTAGTTCAAGCTAGAATCCAAAGGCCTAAGCCATGGTCCACCCCCTGCTCTACCTGACCCCCCTTGGCGCCGCCGCGCTAGGCTGGGCATTCGAGAGGATAGGAAGCCGTCGAGATCGAGCTCGTTTCCACGCTCCAGGCCAGCATGTTCTGGTGGGAGACACTCGCCTGCATGTTCGCGTACGCAGGGGCAGCGGGGACGGACCGGTCATCGTGCTTGAGGCCGGGGCAGGGCAATGGTCAAGCCACATGGACAGCCTGGTCGCCCCTCTCAACCAATTGGGGACTGTCGTTTCCTATGATCGGGCGGGATTGGGTTGGAGCGAACCCTCCAGCGGGGACCGCAGCCCCACCGTTGCCGCACAAGAGCTGGCCGAGCTCCTGCGTCAGGTGCAACCGAGCCCCAGAGCGGGCTCCGACCCCCAGTTTGTCCTGGTGGGCCAAGGTGAGGCCGCGGCTACCATGCGAGCCTTTGCGACGCGCTACCCACACCAGACAGCTGGCCTAGTGTTCATGAACGGGTACCACGAGAGTCTTGAAGAGCGGCTAGCAAAAGAAGGGGTTCCCAACCCCCGGCTAACCCCGGGCCTGTTGAGGGCTTTCGGCTGGGCCGCCCACCTTGGAGTTCTGCGGATCCTTGGAATGTCCCCGCTTGCTTGCGGTTTGGACCAGGCGGGCATTGGTCAAACCGAGATTGCTGCCCTCCAGGCCCATGCGCGCAGCCCACGGGTGCTTTGTGCCGTACGATCCGAGATGCTGAGCGCCCTCCCCTCGGAAGCCAAATCCGCGAAATCCCAGGCCCCCGCCGAGGCCCACTTCGAGATACCCACCCGAGCCCTAGTCGCTAGGCAGTGCCTGGCCGCATCAAGCGTGCCCGAGGGATTCCCCAGCGTGGCCTTCAACCGCATTTGGGCTGAATGTTCAGCCATGCTAGCCCCCCCCGGGGAGGCACAAGTCGTCGACGGGGATAGCGACGATCTTCTGTACCACTCCCCACAGTTGGTCGTTCAATGCGTACAAAGCCTTCTCACTACTTCCCCGCCCACCTTGGGGGTCTGAGGCCCTAGCTCATGGTCGTAGAATTCCATGGAATCTGCCCAGACCTGACTCTGCTTCTCCGGCGGGTATACTGCCAAGCCCCGCGAGCTACCTGCACACCCCAGAGCCTCTCATCGGGCTAGTTCCATTCATACCCCATCACGATGATCCCGCACTTTGCCGCCGTCCTGTTAGCCGTCACTCCCCTAGCCCCGCAGCTCCAAGATGCGCCGGTCCCCGTCTCAGTTCGAGACCAGGCCAGCATGGACCCCGAGATCGCTGCACTGATCGCTGACTACCTCGCCCGGGCCCAAGCCGATCCAAGCAAGGGATCAGTCCACGCAGATCTAGGCTTAGTCTACGAAGCGAACACACTATTCGCCGCCGCAGCCAAGTCCTATACCAACGCGATCAACCTGCTGCCCGATGCCCCCCAATGGGTATATCGAAGGGCTGTGGTCTTGCAGGCCAGCGGAGACGCCGAGCAAGCCCTCGCAGACATGCGACTTGCTGCCTCCAAGCTCAAAAACACTCCCGTCATCCAAGCCCGCCTAGGATCAATGCTACTGGCCATGGGGGACCTTGAAGGGGCCGACGCCGCTTTTCAGCAAGCCATTGCCGCCGAGGCCAACCAACCACAGCCTACAGAGTGGCCTCAGTCAAGGGTGGGACTGTGCCAGATCCGCATCGCCCAAGATCGTTGGATCGAGGCGAGCGATGTACTGGAGCGCATCGTGATCGACAACCCTAGCTACCGCCATGCGCGATTCCTTTTGGGGCAGTGCTACATGGAGCTGGGCCGTGAGGCTGAAGCTACCGCCCACCTGCAAGCAGGAGTCAACGCTTGGCCCGAGTTTCCACCCGACCCTCACCAACCCCTGTTGTCCAACTTCTCCGTAGGCTTCCATCGCCGCATGATGGGGATTGAGAACATGATGATGGGGGGAGAGATCGGGCCCGCCACGGACGCCCTCAATGCGATCTTGCTGACCAACCCCACCAACCACGCTGTACTTCACCTGTTGGGTAGAGCCCACCTGATGACCGGCAAGGTCGCCCTTGGAATCGAGACATTGCGCAAGGCAGAGGCAGCCAAGCCCGATTCTGTCGACATCAAGATTGAATTGGCCACGGCCCTGATGAACAAGCTTTCGATTGCCGCTCAGACGCTGACGCCCGAGGAAAGCGAAGCCATCATGGCCGAGGTCATGGCTAAGGCCCAAGAGGCTGTTTCCATTGCGCCAAACCTAGGGAGACCCCACTACTTCTTGGGTCTCGCAATCAACATGACGCTGGATCCCTCCAACCTCGATCCACAGGCGGCCAACTCTGCCCTGCAGTCATTTAGCACTGCATTGCAGTTGGGCTGCACCGAGCCTCAACTCTTTGAGCGCTTGGCCAGCCTGTACGCTCAGACGGGCAGAAAAACAGAGATGCTTCGCTTCGCAATGGCCAATGCAGAGCGCAACACCGGCAATCCAAATGCGTTCCTGTTCCTTTCTCGAGCGCAGTTCACGGTAGGAAACCCCACCCAGGGCGTGGCCGCGGCCAAGCGTGCTTTCGACCTTGCCCCACGCACGCCGCAAGTCGCAATGTTCTACACGCAAACATTGGTATCCACCAATCAAATGGATGAAGCCATGCGCATTGCAGATTTCATGACGAAGGCCATGCCTGCCAATGCTGAGGTTCAGACATTCTGTCAGAATGTGCGCTCTGTCGTCCGGACAGGAAAGCTTCCCGGCCAAGGTGAGCAGGCCCCCGCTCCACAGACACCTAAAGAGTCACCCGGCGATGATCATTCAGGCCATGACCACAGCTCGACAGACAATGAGGCTGGAAAGGGCGGAGACGAATAAGGCCAGCTCTCGCCCCATTCCAAATCACACCCCCACACGCACCCGCACCCACCACATGCACCTTTCTCTATTCTCATTTGCCACATTGTTGCTCGTGCCCAACACGGGTGCACCTGCCCTTCAAAGTCAAGACACCGCCCCTTGGTTCCATGAAGAGGCTGAGGCGGCCGGATTGACTTGGGAACACGTAAGCGGTGCTCCGGCTGACCGATTCTGGTTTCCTGAAATCATGGGAGGCGGCACAGCTTTGTTTGACTACGACGGCGACGGCGACCTTGACCTCTACCTGGTGCAATCGGGTTACTTGACTCCAACCGAGGAGCAATCTTTGCCCGGTAACCGCCTGTTCAAGAACATGCACGTAGAGAAATCAGTGAACGCAGAGTTGGCCAGTCCCGACTTTGTGGATGTGACCGATGCCGCAGGTGTAGGGGACACCGGCTACGGCATGGGCGCTGCTTGCGGCGACTACGACGGTGATGGAGATATTGACCTTTACGTCACGAATGTCGGACCCAATGTCTTCTATCAGAACCAGGGCAATGGCACTTTCAAGGACCTTTCAGTTCGCCTGAAAGCTAATGATGGGCGCTGGGGAACGAGCGCCGCGTTCGTTGACGGCGATGGGGATGGCAAGCTCGACTTGTTTGTGGTGAACAACCTCAACTGGTCCCCCACGATTGAAACTCCTTGTAACAACTACAGAAACCGTCCCGATTACTGCAGCCCGAACAACTACAACGCACACTCCACCGACCTGCTACTGCTTCAGGGGCGTCTTGGGTTTGCAGACTACTCTCGCAAACAGGGGATTCACCTCACCAGCGGCAACGGCTTGGGTGTCGCTTGTGCTGACTTCGATCAAGACGGAGATGCAGACATCTATGTGGCAAATGACGCCACGCCAAATGCGCTTTGGCGCAACAGCGGAGGCAACGGTTTTCAAGACGTTGCCCTGATCGGAGGATGTGCAGTCAACAGCACCGGTACACCCGAGGCCGGCATGGGCGTCCAATGGGTGGATATCAACCAAGACGGTTGGCTCGATCTATTCATGACCCATATTCGGCGCGAGACCAACACGTTTTATCTCAATCGCAACGGCCGCTTCCGCGATAAGACCAATGCAACAGGCCTCGGACCCGCAAGCCTGAAACTCACGGGTTTCGGCATGGGGTTTCATGACTACAACCTCGATGGTCAGCTTGATTTGTACGTCGCAAATGGTGCTGTACAAGCATGGGGCAAAGATGAAGCCTATAGCGACGATGCCTATGCAGAACCCAATTTACTCTTCCAAGGCGAGGGTGATGCGAAGTTTAGGAGTCGGGGCGAGGGAAGTGCGAAACCGGTGCTCGGTTCCAGCCGTGGTGCCGCGTTTGGAGACATTGATAACGATGGTGATGTCGATGTGGTCGTCATTGACCGCGACGCCCCTGTCAAGCTCTTGCGTAATGTCGCCCCGCGCTCGGGAACGTTTGTAGGGGTAGAACTACTGGGTTCACGCTTCAAGACAGCTGTCGGGTCTATGGTTCGCTTAGAGACTACGGTCACCGGTAGTGATGGAATCGCCTCATCGGTATCCCAGCACCGACTCGCCGATCCCGCCTACAGCTACCTGGCCTCCAACGATCCACGAGTTCACTTCGGAGTACCTGCAGGTCACACTGTGACAGGCTTGTATGTCCGGTGGCCTGGCGAGTCAAAGGAAACCAAACTGGGTGTCCCCACTACGGGTAGCTATCACACCTTTTCGCGATAAACCGCCCATTGCCAGACGTGCACCTGCTCTTCAAATGACCTAAGCGGGTAGACCCTGAACCCATGGCCACAACCAGCCTGCCTAAGTCCCTCCGGCTTCGGGACGTCTATACCATCGCTACGGGCGCCACCCTCAGCGCTGGCCTCTTTCTCCTACCGGGCCTTGCTGCAGCCCAAGCAGGGCCAGCCATTGTGTTGTGCTACATGCTTGCAGCTGTGCCACTGGTGCCGGCCATGCTTGCGGTCGTGGAGTTGTCCACCGCCATGCCCAAAGCTGGGGGAGCGTACTACTTCCTCGATCGCAGCCTAGGGCCCCTAGCGGGGACCATCGGGGGATTGGGAACCTGGCTCGCCCTCGTACTGAAGACCTCCTTTGCCCTCGTTGGCATTGGAGCCTACAGCGCCCTCATCTTTGGCGATGCTGACCCCATGGTCATGCGTGCGATCGCAGCGGGGTTTGCGGTCCTCTTCGGTGTTCTAAACGCCGCTGGCTCCAAAAAGAGCGGCAGCTTCCAAGTGATCCTCGTCCTGGGCCTTCTCACTGTCCTGGCCCTGTTCATAGGGAAGGGCGTTCCCAACATCGACCCTGCGGCCTTTGCGAACTTCTTTGGTGCAGGCACGGAGGGAATCCTCAGCACAGCAGGGTTGGTGTACATCTCGTACGTCGGCGTGACAAACGTGGCCAGTGTATCCGAGGAGGTGCGTGACCCCGAACGAGACCTTCCACGCGGGGTATTCCTCTCACTTGCAACCTCTCTGCTGGTGTATGGACTCTGCACGGCCATCATGGTTGGAGTTTTGCCCGCCGATCAGCTAGCTGGAGATTTGACTCCGATGGCTTCTGCAGCCAACGCCATCTTCGGAGAGGTGGGTTTGTACGTGATCACCGCAGGAGCTTTTTTGGCGTTTTTCTCCGTGTCCAATGCGGGCATCCTGAGCTCCTCGCGCTACCCACTAGCGATGGGGCGTGACCACCTCGTGCCGCGTCAACTCGCAAAGCTCTCCAAGCGCGGAACACCCGTTCGCTCCATTGCGCTCACTGTCACAATCATCGTGGCCATCCTGCTGTTTCTCGAGCCGGTCAAGATTGCGAAGTTAGCCAGCGCTTTCCAATTGATGATGTTTGCGCTCCTGTGCCTAGCAGTGATCGTGATGCGTGAAAGCGGGCTTGCCTCCTACGACCCCGGATACCGCGCTCCCTTTTATCCAGCTCTGCACATTTTTGGAATTGTGGCGCCCTTTGTGTTCATCGCCCAAATGGGGCTCATGCCCACACTGTTTAGCGCTGGGCTCATCCTTGTAGGAACTCTGTGGTACACCTGCTACGGTTCCCATCGAGTCAACCGCCAGGGGGCCATCTATCATGTGTTTGCTCGCCTCGGTCAGAATCGTCACGAAGAGCTAGACGCCGAGTTGCGGTCCATCCTGAAGGAAAAAGGTTTGCGTGACCAAGACCCCTTTGAGGAGGCCGTTCTCGATGCCCACATCATCGATGTGGATGAAATGGCAGAGTTCGATGATCTGATCATCCATGCTGCTCGTGATCTCGCTCCCCGCCTAGAAGTAGATGAGCAGACCTTGATCGATGGCTTCAGCGAAGGCACCGCGACCGGCTCCACGCCCGTCTCAAAAGGTGTGGCTTTACCCCATATGCACCTTTCAGACCTCGACAAGGCCACCATGGTACTCGTTCGGACGAGGCGCGACATTCGGGTCGTCACTGGGGACGCCTTAGGCCACCCGAGCGTGGCTGACAAGGTACATGCCGTATTCTTCCTCGTCAGCCCCAAGGAGGACCCGGCGCAACACCTGCGCATGCTGGCTCAGCTTGCCAGCCGAGTTGATCAGCCCGACTTTATGAGTGAGTGGCTGGGCGCAGAAAACGAGGTTCAGCTTCGTGAGGTGTTCATGCGCAACGAGCGCTATATGTCCATTCGCATCCGCAAGGACCACGCCTCAGAGGCCCTTGCCGGCCTCGCCCTGCGCGATGCACCATTACCCGATCAGTGTCTTGTGGCCGCCATTCGCAGAACTGGACAAACGCTCACGCCCAAGGGAACGACTCACTTTGAGCTTGGAGATCGCGTGCTCGTCATTGGCGAACCCGAGGCCATCGAGGGACTTTACAGCCGCTTTGGGGAGCACCCCTCCACGCAGTCCCCCTCTCCCGGCTAGTGCCTGTGCCCAGCCCCAATCAGGCCACTCAGGGTTTTGCGGCTGCCCTCGCTGGTATCGACGAGGCGCTTGATTGGAGTGGCCTGGGAAGGGTCTATTGCCACGAAGGTGGCGAGTCTTTCTTCGCCCCTGAGCAGCGTGAGGCGATTCGTGACACGGGTCTAGCCCTCGCTACTGACCTGCAACGTGCGCTCGCCCAACTTCCTCCGGAAAGCCCCGGACGATCCCTTTGGATGGGAGCGGCAGTGGCAGAGCATGTGCCCATTCTCTTCGATCATATCCTCTTGGAGCGTGACGTCATCTGGCGCAACCTCGATGGTTTCGAATTCCAAGAAACGCGCCGGGCTTTTGCTCGTGTTGAAGAGGAGATTGGGCTTTCCTTGCCTGCTATGGAGGAGCCCACGACCGCCGACTCCGGGCCCTTTGATCTGCTCTGGGTCGTTAGTGTGTTTTCGGATCCTGATGCCTTCCCTGCCCTCCACGACCTGCTCTACGAACGCTCCGGAACAGAACTCGCCACCGGCGCCGGGAATCTCCGGGCAGAGACAGCCCACGTCAAACGATGGGCCTTCGATTTGTTGAGCCAACTCTCCACGCCCGGCGTTCTTGTGACCAGTGATGAGGAGTTGCCATTTTTTCTCGAAGCGGCCACTGAGCAGTCTCTCCACATCCAGATTCCCGACCAAGGGCGGCTCTCGGGAGTTGTGGGAGATGTGATCAGGTTTTGTTCCGTGTCTGCTAGCTCGATGCCGCTTTGACGAGTCGATTGGGCAATTCGGATGCCCGTCCGCACCCCAGCTGTTCAAGGACTTGAGTGAGTTGCTTTTTCAGCATGACCATCGTGTGGACTCCTCCCGGCCGGCCTAGTGCAGCAACGCCATACATAAACGTACGGCCAAGAAACGTGAATCGTGCCCCACTGGCGAGGGAGCAGGCAACGTCTGACCCCGATCGCAGGCCGCTATCCATCATGAGTGTCGTGCGATCACCGAATTGCCGAGCAAGGCGAGATAGTGACGTGATGGTGGACTCGCCAGCATCAAGGTTGCGGCCGCCGTGGTTTGACACGATCAAGCCGTCCGCGCCGATGTCGAGTGCGACTTGTGCATCCTCTTCCGTCACGATGCCCTTGACCACAAGGTGACCAGGCCACATATCACGTAGAACGGCGAGTCGCTGAGGTGTAAGTCTCCCAGAAAACTGAGAATTCATGAATTCTGCAAGGTGGAGCACGCCCAGGCGCTTCGGCAGGTAAGGCTCAAGGGTTGCAAAGCTGGGAAGGCCTGCCAATAGCTGGTTCACCGACCAAGTGGGGTGTGCCAAGACCTGCAGTGCATTGGAAAGAGTCATGCGCGGGGGGAGACACAGTCCATTGCGCATTTCTCTTGGGCGATAAGCAAATGTCGGTGTATCGGCAAGGACTACCAAGGTCGTAAGTCCCGCTTCCAGGGCGCGCGTGAGGAGTTTATCCCGCAAGTCATCGTCGGCTGGGTGGTACAGTTGAAACCAGGCTTGGCCTTCGGTGAGCGCAGCGATGGTTTCAATGCTTGCCGTTCCAACGGTACTCAGAATGAATGGCACGTTGTGTTTGTTGGCGGCCGCAGCCAGAGCCTCACAGGAATTCGGCCAAACCAGGCCTTGCAGACCGATCGGTGCAACGCCAAAGGGGGCGGAGTAGGTGTGACCAAACAACTCCGTTTCAAGGGACGATCTTGGGTTCTCGATCAAGTATCGCGGACGCAGTTCCACCTCACGCAACTGGTCGGTGTTCCGGCTGAGGTTGACGTCCGAAAAGCAGCCCCCATCGAGGTATTCGAAGGCAAAGCCAGGTACACGCCGCCGGGCCTTCTCGCGCAAGAACTCACTCGAGGCGTAGGTATGGTGAATAGACGAAGACACGGTCGTGAATCATGGGAGATCGCCCCATGGTGCAGGTTCATTCTATTCGAAGCAGGCAGAACGAGCAGGCATCGCCCCCCACAAATCAATGCCCGTGCCGACGGAATCCCTCTCCGCCAAAGTGCCCTAGCTCAGACTCTTTAGATGGTCAACCAGGGTAAGTACCTGGCCGTCATCAACCGCCCGAGTCGCAGCATCGACGCCCTCCGCTAGGGTGAGGGCTCGACCGGAGGCTTTGAGAATAAGGCCTGCGCCCAACAGGGAAGCGTTACGGGCCGGGCTCGGCTCGCCTGAGATTACAGATTGCGTGAGCTCCCCACAGGCATCCACGAGAGCGGAGTTATCGCTTGTCCCAAGACCCTCTTCAGGTGGGCCAAACATGGGTAACTCGGGCTCCACAGCACTTTCGAGTCCGAAGTCTTCTGGCTCCACTGTCACGGGGACTAGGTGTGTATCTGTCACCTCTAGGCTGCGAGTACGACGCTTGAGGAATGGAGTGATGCCTCCGTCAATGCCCTGTACAACTAGCCCTCGGGGGTGGCCTAAGCCCTGAACAACTTCTGCTGCCGCTCCCAGGACTGGCCCGCTTTGTGCCGCAACTACCACAGCAGAGCTTGTGGGTGCGAGGAGTTTCTCAACCGTGGAGAGTGGCGTTCGTAGCCCTAGATTCCCGCGCACCTCTCGCAACTCAAGCAATGAGGGGAGGATGCCGGTTGCCGAAAGGACAGCAATGCGGCCCTTAGCTACCCATTCCTCAGCCTCTGTTGGATCCCACGTCATCGACAGTCCCAAGGACTCCATCACGCAAGCAGCCGTAAGCCCACGTCTAGGCGGGACGCCCTTGTCACTGATGATCAAGACACGCGCGCCCGCACCTGCTGCAATCAGGCCGGATGCAGCATCGAGAGGGGGTGTGTGGTCGTGTCCATCCTGGGGCGGGGCAAGGGTCACAAGACCGGGGACTCCGTCGCAAGGAATGGTGGATCGACGTCGGGCGGCCAATGCAAACCCCGTCAACTCTGCTGCGGTAACCCCCTTCCAACGCATGCTCGTTAGAAACGATGCAATGAGGACCGGGTTTTGCGAACCCGATAGGATCGCATCGAAGGCACGGTGGGCCTCTTCTTGAGTGAGATGGCGAGGGTCCTTTTGGTCGGGACCAATCGCACGCAGGAGATGTCGGAGAACCATTCTGGATAGGCAGTGAGGAGAGGCCTCTAGTCTAGGCGTTCCTGCGCCCTCGAAGTACGCGCAGGGCTGATAATCGGCCTAGCCGATCTCCCCTCCGAACCCGAGCAGCCAGAATGGGGCGGAATTCTAGCCTTCTCGTCGCAGTCTACTTCGAGTCCTCTTCACCGTCCTTGCCCCCGGACTCCCCGCCACCCTGCCCCTCTGGCGCTCCCGACTCATCCGACTCATCCGGCTCATCCGAGTCCTCCTCGGCCTCTGCAGGGCTCTCCACGGATTCCTCACCCGCATCCACACGTGCTTCAGGGGCCACGCTTCCCGCAGGGCGGGGCCGAATGTGAGCAAAGAAAAGTTCAGCCTCTTTGTCATAGGCCACTTCGCCAGAAACGACAGCCCACTGGACGAAGGTCTGATAATGGAGAATGTCCCCGTCGGTAACAATCAAGTCAGCATCCTTGCCAACCTCAATCGATCCAACACGATGACTCACGCCCAGCAAGCGGGCGGGTTCAATCGTGATACCGTCAAATGCCGCCTTCTCCGAAAGTCCACCGCGCACGGCGAAACCTGCTTCCACCGTAAGGTGCATCAAATCTCGGCCAACAATACCGCCCAGACTGATCCCTGCCGAACTAGGAATGATTGTAACAGCCACCCCTGCCCGCCGAAGTATGGCTGCGTTTTCAATGGATGAACCACCTGCACGGACCAGTGTTTCGCCCTTCGGTCGCCGCGTCCTCGGTGTGATCACCGCCGATGCACCTGCCCGGCCCAACTCGTCGGCCACAACCCAACCTTCTCGGCAACCCCGAATCACGGGCCTAAATCCAAAACGCTGAGCTAGGCGAGCGATCTCTAGGAGGTCCGTACGGTCATCAGCTGAAAAAACAGGGCGTGCGGTTCCGCGCAAGTAGCCCAAGACCGCCGAGTCCACACCTTTGTCCGATGGAGCTTTGAGTTCCTTATCCGATTTTTTGTCGATCTCCCACTGGGCATAGGCACGCATGTACTCCGCTGCTCCTTCGAGCTTCTCGCGCAGAGCACGCTTTCCAGATGGATTGCGCTTGCTATAAGACAAGCTGGGAAGGACTCCGCTATTCATGACCAATCCGTCTATGTGGCCCACGCGCAGCTTGGCGACCTCACTTCCAGAGCGGGCGGATGTAACGCCAGCAGAAAGAGCCAACAGCATATTCTTGTTGAATGGGTCAACACTGTTCGCTAGATCCGAAGAACCACCGAAGAGGCCGCGCGAATCAACCGCCACTAACCCCGGATAGACTCGGTATCCATCGACTTCAAGTACGTCCGCGCTCTCGGGATAAACGAGATCATAGCCGATTTCCTCGATGACCCCATTCTTGGATACCACCGTGGCACCGCGCAGGATAGAACCGGTTCCCGTGTAAACGTCGCCGCCCACAAGCGCAAACCACTTGTCCGCCGGCTCTTCTTCCTCATTCTTATCGGGGGCATCCGCATCATCCCACAGGTGAGGCAAAGCCGCAGCACCTGGACTGGAAGTGAGCCCAATCAAAAGGAAGGCAGCAGCTGTTGGGGATAGTTTTCTCATTAGATGATGCATAGCTAGTTCACCTCTCCACTCACAAGTCGCCCCTCAAGGACGACGGCGTCGACTTTGGTGCCGGGTTCAAAAGGGTCTCCGCTTAGAATCAACAGGTTGGCATCCTTGCCTGGCTCTAAGCTACCTACGCGGTCTGATACACCCAGCAGCGCCGCAGGCTCTGAGGTCATGGCTCGGATGGCGGCACCGCGATCGAGGCCGGCCGCAACCATTTCACCGACGTGACGACGCCAGTCCTTGAAACCGGACACTGAATCGCTGCGGGGCACAAGCACAACAGGTGTTCCTGCACGATCAAACTCTGCGGGCATATTCCTCTGTCGCATGGTCCCTGGGTGCAGGGTGATTTCTGGTTCGAGCACAACACGCTTGCCCGTCTTTGCCACGCGATCAAGGACGTGATAGATGTCGAGGTCGCGGGTCATGACTATGCGTAGGTCCCACGAAAACGACTCGTCGCCGATCGCATCTAGCAAGTGCAGATAAGTACCCGCATTGCGAACAGAGATGAGGGCTTTGAGCGATCCATCCCGGAGTTCGTGGAATGAGACGGCCTTGGGATCAGCATCGATGGGTTTATACGGCCCGGGGTCAAGCTTGGCTTTCTTTTCCTTGTCCTTCTCTTCATCGAATTTTTCTTTGGCCTTCTCCCACTTTTCCCGATTCTTGGCCTCTTTTTCGTTCCAACCATCGGCTGCCTTGAATCCACCCGACAGGTATCCCTTCTCTGAACGAGATGAGCCCATGATGATCTTCAGGTAGGCGTCATCCTTCAGGGTCATCGCCTCAAGAGTTGCACCACTCGGCTTGACTACGACGCATCGACCCGGAATGCCATTGCCAGACGGATAATGAGCTAGGGTCGTCACACCAGTATCGCGAATATCCTTGTATGCCCCCGACGCCGGGTAGACCTCCGCTGATGCACGCTGCCAGGGGCGAGACCCGCTGGCACCCGAGCCGGTCACCCCAACGCGTGTGTACGCATTGACAAGGCCGGGCATAACCACCTGGCCCGGTTCTAATTCAAAGATCGGAATGCCACGTTCCACGACGAGGTCCTCGCCTACAGTGATGACCTTGCCACCATCCACCAGAACAATGGCGTGTTCAAGCACTTCGCCGCTGCCTGTTTCGAGAACAGGTGCGCTCAATGCGTAGAGATCGGGGAGTTGTTGAGCCTCTTGGAAAGCCGAGAGGGGTGTCAGGGCGAGGAGGAGGGGTGTCAGCATCGTAGTTGAGAAGAGTGTTGGTTGGCCGGGAGAACGCCCGGCGTTGGCTACCCACGCGGGGCACCATCCTTAGAGGGGGGGGGGTGATGTTCGTGTTGTGGTGAAATGTTTGTGGTGGTCTACCAGCGACGGGTTTGTGTAGAAGTGTCGTAGACCTTCTCGCCTTCGAGATAGACCTGTTCAATACTGACGCGCGGGTCCGCTGGATCGCCGCTCATGATGACGAGGTCCGCGTCCTTTCCTGGTTCAAGGCTCCCCACGCGTTCGGCAAGTCCAGCTACGGTAGCCGGAACAATCGTCAGGCCCCGAACAGCTTGCATGGAATCATTGTCCATACCGTAGTGCACGCCCATAGCTGCCTGCAATGGCAACTCATGCAAGGGTACGACGGGTGCATCGGTGTTGAACCCGATAAGTTTGTGCCCTCGTTGCTGGAAGCCCCAGGCACTTCCGTGCACCTGTCCACCTGTGGCATAGCGCGGAGGTCGCGGCCACATGACCTCGCGCGGGCCAAGGATGGCTGGTACGTCATGTTTGATCGCAAGCTCGGTATTGAGATAGCTATCAAATGAACCGTGGTCAATGTATGTGTCGAAGCCGTAGTCTCGCTTCAACATCAGGATCGACATCATGACCAGTTGGTAATACTGGGTGTGTGTTGAGATTTGAGTCTTGCGCTCAAAGAGGTCTCGAAAGATATCAAGGCGCACCTCACGCTCCGGCTCTGGGCCCTGCCCCTCCTCAAAGGCACGCCATGCTTTGGCGTAGACCAAGCCCTGTTCAATCACCCGGCGTAGATGGAAGTTCATCATGAGCCGGCCCATGCCATAGCCCCAACGGGTGGGATTGTCCCCCTGGGCGATTTTGAGAGAACCCGGATCGCGGACAAGTGCCCGCTCGTAGTCTTCAAAACCTGTTTTCATCAGGATTCCCTGTCCGCCCATGTTGGAGCCTGAACCAGGGATGTAAAGAACTGTGGTCACCCCAGCCGCAAGGGCAACGGAGAGCCGCGGATTGCCCGGAACGGCCGTCGGTGCCACACGCAAACCAGAGTTGATCTGGTAGACCGTATCGTTGATGCCCGAACCACTCACATGGGTGTGAAGATCCACGAAGCCGGGCACAATCCAGTTAGCGCCGCAATCGTGAATCACATAAGTAGCTGGAATGTCCAGATTGCCCTGCTCGAATACCGCTTCGATCACCCCGTCCTTCACCAGGAGAACTGCATGATCGATTACCTGCCGGCCGTCCAGTTCAGCGCACAGTGCCTTGTCCGCCAAAAGAGCAAGCCCTGGGCCACCGAGGGTCCCGGGCGCCTGGACTGTCGCCAAGACAGCGACGAAGGGAATCAGTCCGAGGCTCACCATCTACGGCGCTCCGTATTGGTGTCGTAAACGGTGATCCCACGCTGAATGACGCGCTCAACACTACTACGAGGGTCAATTGGATCCCCGGAGGTGATGATGAGATCAGCTGACTTACCAACCTCAATCGTCCCTTGGGTCCTGTCTAAACCAACGGTCATGGCGGGCACAATCGTGAGACCTTTGACGGCATCCATGTTGGAGTTGTCAAAGCCATAGCGGACCCCCATCGCCGCCTGCAACGGCAGATCTTGCTGGGGAATCACCGGCGAGTCAGTGTTGAATCCGACAGTCGTGTGTCCGCGTTCCTGGTAGCTAGCCGCCACGCCCATGATCTTTCCATCGGTGTCAACAAATCCCGTGATATGGGCCTGAATCGCACGTGGGCCAAGAATGGCATTGACACCCGCGGCTTGGGCCTGGGGAGCGGCCCTGAACCCATCAAACGTGCCGTGGTCGATGAATACTTTGAGGCCAAACTCCCGGGCAACCATGTTGACCGTCATCGACACAACCTGGTGCATCTGGGTGTGCGTCGAAACCTGAGCTTCACCCTTGTACAAGCTCCGGAAAATGTCGAACTGAATATCCCTTGCTGGAGCTTCTCCCTCACCGTTCTCATGAGCCTCCCAGCGTTTGGCGTAAGCCATTCCCCGCTGAAACGTGTTCCGAGTGTTCCAGTTCATGAAGGTGCGCCTCGGCGTCCATGGTTGAGAACGTTCAGGATTGCCGGCTTGGGCGAGCTTCATCGAGCCAGGGTTGCGCAACAAGTTCCTCTCATAGCCCCGAAAGCCCGTCCGCTGAAGAACACCTTGGCCGCCGATGTTCGTGCCCGATCCGGGAATCGTCAACACAGAGCTCACGCCGGCGGCTAGGGCAACGCGCATGTTTGCGTTATCAGGGATCGCCACCGCTGATGCTCGCAGGCCAGGGTTGGTCAAGTAGACCATGTCGTTGAGGCCGCTCAGATCAGCTGCCGCATGATTGTGTAGATCGAGGAAACCGGGGCTCACCCAATTTGCTCCGACGTCTATGACCTCATAGCCATCGGGGATCTCCACTTGACCCCGCGAACCCACGGCCTCGATGATCCCTTTCGAGATGAGTACGACACCATTGTCGATGACTGCTGGCCCCGTGCGTGCTGCAACCAATACCTTTCGGGACAGAATCGCCGTGCCGTCGCCTTCCCATGAAGCAGCGCAAACGCCCTGGCTACTCAGCCCGCTCAAGAGGGCAAAGCTGAAGACGGAAATGGTTCTGAGGGTTGTTTTGATCATGGACGCGATGCGCGGTGGAATAGTGCCGTGATAGGTCAGATTAGAAACGACGTGGATCCTCGCGAGTGTCATAGACAACACTCCCTAATTGATAGACACGCTCGACTGAACAACGCGGATCAGTTGGATCTCCGGTGGAAATAACAAGATCTGCCTCAAGCCCCACTTGAATGCTCCCCAAGCGGTCTTGCAATCCCGCAGCCTCCGCGGGCACAGAGGTCACTCCGCGAACTCCGTAGGGCTGCGAATTGTCGAATCCATAACGCACGCCCATGGCCGCCTGTAAGCCAAGTTCCTCTTGGGCGATGCCTCGGCCAAGGGGACCGACGCAGTCCGTGTTGAAGCCTACGCGTTGGTGCCCGAGCGACTGGTACTTGGCGGCCACCCCAAAGATGGCTCCATCTTGGTCATAGGATGCAAAGCCCGGTGCATTGATCCCTGTAGTGATTCCACGCGGTCCAAGAATCGCCGCCACGCCCAAGGCTTGCGCCTTCGCAGCTGCTCGCCATCCATCAAACGTACCGTGGTCGATATAGACTGGAAGGTCCATATCTTTCGCCACCATCGTCAGAGTCATCAGTACGACCTGGTAGATCTGTGTGTGAGTCGAGATCTGGGTCTGGCGCTTATACAGGTCTCGAAAGATGTCGAATTGCAGATCCCTCTCGGGTTTCTCACCCTTGCCTTTCTCATGGGCCTCCCAGCGCTTGGCATAGGACACGCCACGCTCAAAAGTGCTGCGGGTGTTGAAGTTCATGAAGGCGCGCCTAGGGGTCCAGGGAGCACGACGCTCTGGATTGCCAGCCTGGGCCAACTTGAGTGATCCCGGATCGCGGATGAGGGCTTCCTCGAACTTTCGGGGAGCGGTACGCAACAAGATGCCCTGCCCACCCATGTTGGTTGCTGAACCGGGAATGTGGAGTACGGTGGTCACGCCACCCGCCATTCCATTTTGTAGATGCTCGTTGCCCGGAACGATACCCACCGATGCCCGCACGCCAGGGTTGGTGAGATAGGTCGTCTCGGACAGATCACTCAGGCTCATGGCCACATGACAGTGCAGTTCGATCATGCCTGGGGTAATCCACAGATCCCCAAGGTCTTCGACTTCGTAATCCGGTGGTACTTCGATTTCATCTCGAGGGCCAACCGCCTCAATGTGGCCCCCGGCAAAGACCACCGCAGCGTTATTGATTACCCCGCTGCCCTCGAACGAACCCGTGATCACCTTACTGGCATAGAGCACTTTGCCGTGCTCATGTGTCGGCGCGGCCGCGAAGGCTTGGCTCACGAACACAAGAAGCACGGACGCAGACCACGTGGCCGCACGGGAGAAAGCAGTGGGTATTACCATCGACGACCCTCCTCTCCTGAGTCGTACACCGACTGACCCTCAATCCAAACCATGGAAACCGTGGTTCGCGGATCAGCTGGGTCACCGTCACTGATGACAAGGTCCGCGTCTTTCCCCGGCTCAAGGCTCCCCACACGATGGTCAATCCCTGCAGCCACTGCCGGCACGATGGTCAACCCGCGGGCATGCTGGGCCCGGCTGGTATCAAACCCATAACGCACAGCCATGGCCGCCTGAAGTGGAAGCTCATGCTGTGGAATCACTGGTGAATCCGTGTTGAACCCAATCAACTCGTGCCCGGCCGCTTGGTATTGAGCAGCCATGCCCAGGATCGCGCCGTCCGTGTCGTTTTCAACCCACATGTTTGGGCGATACTGCACCCAATTGTGCGGGGTCACAGCACGCGGTCCCAGGATCGCCGGCACACCCTTTTCCTGTGCGCGGGCTGCAGCCTTGTATCCATCAAAGGAACCGTGATCGATATAGACATCAATGCCGAATTCCTCTCGGATCATCGTGATGGTCATGAGAACCACTTGATAGATCTGGGTGTGGGTTGAGACCTGGGTGCGCGCCTCCAAGAGGTGTGGAAAAACATCCCACTGAATGTCACGAGGCCGATCAAGATCTGGATCTCGTCGCTGCCGGGCATAAGTAAGCCCACGGCGAAACGTGTTGCGAGTATTCCAATTCATGAATGCTCGCCCCACCCCGACCGTCCACTGTTCAGGGTTGCCAGCTTGGGCAAGCTTGAGGGAACCAGGGTTTCGAATTTCCATGGCCTCGTACGTAAGCAAGCCCGTCTTGAGAAGGACGCCTTGACCGCCGACATTGGTGCCCGAACCGGGGATATAGAGCACACTCGTTACGCCTGCAGCGACCCCTGTTGCGAGGTGTTCGTTGCCTGGAACAACCGAGGTTGAAGAACGTAGGCCCGGGTTCGTCAAATAGACCATGTCATTGAGGTCATTGACAAAGAAAGAGTTTGAACCAACGTGGCAATGCAGATCGATGATGCCCGGAGACACCCATCGTTTGCCAACATCAACGACTTCATAGCCCTCTGGGATCTCCAATTCACCCTGGCGGCCCACCCGCTCGATTTTGCCGCTGGAGACCAACACAACTGCATCGTCGACTGCCTGCACACCCTCAAGAGGCAATACCAGTGCCTTGGCTGTAAGGATCGCCATGCCACCCGAGGCCGGCTGGTCATGGATCTTCCCCATTGCTGGCAGAGGCGCCAGACTCACGAGTGCAAGTAGAGAACTCACTCGTGTAGGGAGTGCAGGGAGCAAGGTCACCTCAGCGAATCTCCGTGCCATTCACCCAAACACGCTGGATGGAAGAGTTCACCTGTAGAGGGCTCCCGTCCAACAGCAGCACATCAGCGGCCATCCCCGCGCGCAGGCGGCCAATTGATTGATCAAGCACAAACATCGTGGCTGCATCACTCGTCAGCGCTCGCATGGCCGCCGTGGGGCTCAAGCCTTCTGTGACCAAGCGGGCCACTGTCTGAGGAAGCATGGCAGCTCCTTGCTCGGAGTTACTCGCAAAGGCCACAGGTATGCCGGCACGAGCAAGTGCTGCGGGAGAAGTGCTGTTGATTACACCTGCTACGCGATCCTTGATCTGATTCACAACCGAGCTAGCTCCTTGGGCCCGCCAAAGGATTGGGCGGATTCCGTGGGATGCGAAGGTGTCTACGCAATTGCGGATGTCATCCTCGCGATCCACAGCAACGATCACCGCGCCCTTTCCATACATAGCCTGACGAAGCGGTTCGAGACTGGGGTCGATCCCCGGGTTCTTAGGTTTGCCCTTGGGTGTCGCCACAGAACCGGGTTTCTCAAATCCAGGGCGTTTTGCAACGGGATACACTTCAGAAACTTGCGCAAGGGTGACATCTCCCTCTGAGCCATTGAGGGATGCGGTGCCTTCCATCTCTTTACCATCCACTTCAAGGTCAAAGCTCATAAGGCCTAAGCTCGACTCTCCTTCGAATTGAACGTGCTTATCTTCCCGCGTTCCAGAGAGGGCAACAAGCTCGTCTAACCCTCCGCCACGAAGAGTGCCCTCAAGTGCAAGGTCGCTCTCAAGCAGTCGCACTCTGAGTTCGTGTGTTCCTTGTTCACCGCTGACCTGTCCACGCCATTCTCCGGTGACGGGAGGTTGCGGGGCGTCCTTATCTTTTTTCTGCTTCTTATCGGAGTCCTCAGTTGCCTCATCCTTGTCCTCTGACTCCTCGTCGTCTTCACCTTCCTTGCTGGGCTCGGGAGCCGGAGGACTCCACTTCGCCATAGCGGCGTTGTACTCCTCCCACTTTTTCTTATAAGCCGCAGCTTTACCGAGGATCGTGCGCACAGAGGCTCCCACCGAGGCACGGTTGCTGTGGTTCCAATTGAGCCGAATGCAGGCCACCCGAGAAACGACCATAGCGTCGAGATCTGAACCCGCCGGCTTGTAAGCCATCGTGATGGAGGAAGCCGCTTTGGACCCCAAATTGACGGTCGTAATGCCCGCCTTGGCCACTCTTCGATCAAGGTGGTTACCGGCCTCGAGAATGCGCCGTAAATCAAACTTGGGGTCAATGCTAGACGTCGATCCATCAAGGCCAAGCTGGCCCAGAGCATCGATCATCCCAGGCATAGCGGCCACCCCTCGCACAACCGTCGCTCCTCGAGGGTGGGCCACCATGGTCCCCACCTCAGCGATTTTCCCACCGCTCAAAAGCAACTGGCCAGGACGCAGCACGTGACCGTCGCCAAGGTGAAGTTCTTCCACCTCAAGAACCGTATCCCCATCTTTGGTTTGGTGAGCAACTTCACCTGCCACCCAAGTAGCCAAAACAGAGGTGGTCGCATCCGTGGGCTCGCCATTAAAGACGGTGAAATCTGCATCCTTGCCCACAACTATGCTGCCTACGCGATCTGCAACCCCTAGGACCTGGGCAGGAATCAACGTGACAGATTCAAGGGCCTGGGCTGCCGTCATGCCCCCCTTGCGGGCCAGGGCAGCAGCCGAACGAATGTCGACCCCCTTGCGGGACACGATGGCTACGCGAACTCCGGCCTGAACCAGCGTCGACACCGAAGTGGGGTCGGGCCAAGCTGAATCTTGTCCCGCTCCGAACTCAGGGCCGTTGAGTCCCTGCGGCCCTGCAATCACTGCAACGCCAGCCGCCGCAATCACCTCTGCTTTTTCACTTGCGCCGTAGTCCGAGTCGAGGACGAGGGGCAACTCGCTCTTGCCAAAAAACTCAAGCAGCGCACAGACCTCGGCCAAACTGCTGGCCCCCATACGCCAGGGGGTTCCCGCCGCATTCAAGGCGGAGAGGCTGGGACCCGTCGCAGGTCCATATTCAGCGGCGAGGGCTTCAGGGCCCATACCCATCAACTCTTCAAGGGCGACTATCGCGCCCATGGTGCTGCGCGGCAATTGGGGTTGCTCTACTCCAAGTCCGACATCCACTGTTGCGGGAATCGGGATTTCCCAGTACCCCGGCGTCCTGCGGGCCTCGGCAGAAATCGAGCCGTGCAGGCAGGCGCTCTCAGAGACCATACGGCTATTGCCACCGTCTTCATCCCCAAACGACTTCACGACCGCCCCCTGGCCCGCAATCAAGCGGCCACGAGCGGGGGCAAGATAAA
Source organism: uncultured Planctomycetaceae bacterium (assembly GCA_964469565.1). Taxonomy (GTDB): domain Bacteria; phylum Planctomycetota; class UBA1135; order UBA1135. The sequence goes on along the minus strand of CAYXZD010000012.1, from coordinate 81,748 downwards.
GACTCGTCACCCCCAATTTGGCCGCAGAACGCATGTTGTTGAAAGGATCAAAGTGGTCTGCCGCTCGCAACGTCGGAGAAGCCGTTCGCTCGGCCCCAATCGTTGAGCCGTATGTGGAGTCAGCAGCAACAAGCCCAGGGGTCAGAACTGCGTCCGGACCATAATCCACCACGCGCACGCCCCGGGGGACCTGAACCTCTGCCCCTACGGCTACAATGCGTCCGTCTTTGACCAAGACCGTACCGTTTTCTATTACCTGCCCTGCCTCAACGAGGTAGATGCGACCCGCCTGTAGGGCGACCTGCTCCCCGGGCGGAGAGGCCGCTGCTGGGGCCATTGCCGCAACCCCCATCACTAGCGAGCCTAGCCCGGCGGCGCACCATTTGCGCACTCGGGAGCCTCGTGAGTCAAGAATGAAGGATGCTTGCATCAGCGACTTCCCCCAGCCTCTTCAGCGTTCTTACGGTCATCCTCTTCCACTTCGGGGTCCAAGGCCTCGGACTGGGTATTCTCCGGCTCCTTACCCTCAAGGAGGTGTTGGGTTCGAACGTCGGCTGAACGGTCATAAACCAAGTTGCCATCTACGACAACGTATTCGACGAAGGAGGTCACTGAGAGGGGGTCTCCTGAGGTCAAGATGACATTTCCCATCGCGCCTTTCGAGAGGACGCCTGCGCGGCCTTCAAGTCCGAGCATGGCAGCGGGAGTCGTGGTAATCGCCGCAAGCGCTTCGGCACGGGTCATTCCGTGGGAAACGCACATCGCAGCCTGGTACCAGAGGGACTCCGTCGTTGAATTGCTCGAGGACAATGCAAAGGTGATTCCCTTGTCCTTGAACACGCCTGGAACGAAGACTTCCTCTTCATCTTCAGTCTTGGGGTCCACCTCCGTGCGCACCAAGGTTGTGTCCAAGATTACATCCACACCCGCCTCGGCGATGAGATCGGCCGCCTTCCAGCAGGAACTATGGAGAACGAGTGTCGTGCGGGCAAGAAAGCCGTTGTCGCGGGCCAGCTCGATGGCGAATCGTACATCCATCGGAGCCGCACAATAAACATAGGCGTTCAACCGGCCCTCCACGAGGTGCAGCAATGGCTCTAGTTTGCCGTCGATTTCGCCCCGCGGTACCAACTCAAGGCCCTCGACTGTCCAACCGTCGCCCAGCATCGCGCGACCTTTGGCGCCTTCACCTGTAAGGTCGCGGCCTTGATAGAGTGCCTCCCTCCGCGCGAAGTCCTTCCCGTCGCGCTTCTCCTGCACAATGCCCTCTAAGTAAGTACGCAAATCGCTGAAAGTGGCCCTCAGGACTTGGGCTTGAGTGGCCCGCGATTTGCCCCGCTTGGCTCCAGCATTGATCACGATGCCCGCATTGGGTCGAACAAGCATTTCCTCCACCGTCATACCGTGAGGCTTGACAATCATGCCAACGGCACCGATCAAGCACTCCGCAGCGTGCTGAACATTGACCGTCGTAACCCCAGAGCGCAGGCAATCCTCGAAGTAGAACGCCACCGGATCGATGGAGTCCCGCACATTGAGGAACGGAGCCACTTCAACGGACTCGTTGGATCGATCCATTCCCGAGCTGGTACGCGCCTCAACAAACCCGGGGTAAGCTTCAAGGTGAGGAACATCAAGCACCTCGGCATCCCAAGGGATTTCAACAGCATCGGCGGCACCGACTGCTGTAATGCGACCCCCCTCGATCACAATGACACCGCCAGCGATGGCGTCGCCCGCTAGGGTGTGAACCGTTCCTGCCTTGATGGCATATTTCTCACCTGCTTGGGCACTGCCCGCTAAGAGCTGAGTAGCCAAGAGAACTGAGAGGCCCATGAGGCCGAGGGTGGATGTAGCGATTCTACCGAACAAATGGGTGAGGGACTGATTCATCGCGGGGAGGGGAGGAAGAAAAACGGAAGAGAGGTTGAGGGTTGGAAGCGAGGGGGGATTAGCGCGGGTCGACGACAATTGCACCGTCAATCACGACACCGGTTACTCGAGAAGTGGATTCAAAGGGCCGCCCGCTCCAAAGAGCAAAGTCAGCGTCCATGCCTTCGGCCACATGGCCGATCCTGTCGGAGAGACCCAGGATGGCTGCCGGAGCACTCGTCACTGCAGCAAGGGCTTGATCAAAACTCAAACCACCGCGCATGGCAAAGCCAGCCTGTCGGTCAAGGGTGCTGGGTCCCGGCCCTGCCCCATGAGCAGAGAGGCACACCACGAGGCCCTGTTCAATGAGATCGTGAGCAGTATTCCATGGCATAAAAGCATTGTCCGCTCGGCCGCGACCGGAGGCGGTGTGGGGAGGCAAGACCACAGGAGTCTTAGTCCGCACAAGGAATGCGGGCTCCTTCCATGCCTCAGCACCAGCATCGATCACTAGGTCCAGATCACCAAACCCTTCGCGTTGCATTTCCTCATCGAGATAAACAGCCGTACGAATATCTTGGGTGGTCCAAGCCTGGATCATGACTGTGCGCTTGCCCTCAAGGGCAGCACGCAACTCACTCGCTCCCGGAAATTCCAACTCTGGGATACGCGGAGCGGCCACTGCATCAAAAAGGGCTTTACGCCACTCCCACTCGACTCCCATCCGTGTAGTGGGTCGGCGTGAAAAGAAATCGGTCGGGCGCCCATAGGCCGGGTGGTTGCCCGCTGAGGGCTCTGAGCCAATTGCCCCCCGGAGAACAGGCTTGCCCACAAGTCGACGCGCTTCAACCGTCTTGGGACCTGTCGTTTTGAGGGCAACACCTCGGCCACCAATCACGTTTCTGTCTTGAGGGCAGACGAGAGCGGTCGTCACCCCGGTACGGGCCAAGCGATCCCAGCGCTTGTCATACAAATTGAGTGCGCCAGCCACATCAAGGTGCGGCTGGACCTCCGAGGCCTGCTCAACAGAGTTGAACCCCGTATGGATGCGGGCCGACAAGTCCACCATGCCGGCCGTGATGGCTTGAGCGCGCACCGCCCCTTCTGGGGCGCTGCGACCAGGACGGATACTCGTAATCTTGCCCCCGCTTACCTCGATGAGGGCATTCTTGAGTATCTCCCCCTTGCCGGTGTAAAGGCGCTCTGCGTGCAGGCGCATTTCGACTGGGATGGGAGCGGCTTGTGGGCCTGGGGTTGCCTCGCTAATCGTGTCGGCGGCTTTCCCCTGCTCGGGCTCCTGGGTGGGTACCTGCGGTGGCAGGAAGCTAAGGCTTGAACAAATCAGGGTTGTGAGAATCACTGGTCGTCTCCTTCGTCATTGCTTTCCGCGTCATAGGCCACTTCACCGTCTACATAGACAGCCATCACACGGCTGCCCGGATCGGTGGGTGAGCCCGACCAGAGCACAAGGTCAGCGGCAAGACCGTTCTTGATTCTGCCGACCTTGTCCCCAACCCCAGCCATAGAGGCTGCTGTTGAAGTCATTGCGCTCAGGGCCGTAGCGGGACTGAGTCCTTGGCGAATACAGGTCGCTGCGGTAAGTCGCATGCTTGCCGGATGATGGAAAGGGGTGCTCAGTCCAAACCCAAAGGGAACTTTCATTTCCTCAAGCGCAACTGCCCCTTGCGCCGCCCGCGGATGTGATCCCGGGGGAATACCGGAAATGACAACACCCAGCCCTGCGGCACGGATCTTGTCCGCCATGGATCCAAGTCGCGTTGAGCCGACGAGCCAACCCTTCAACTGATGGCGACGAGCGAAATCAATCGCGCGCTGAATATCAGAGCGGTTTCCCCCAACATCCAACATCAATGCAACCTCACCCTTCACTGCACGGGCAAACACTCCCGTTGGCCATGAAAAGCGACGCTCCAGTTCGGCCGCAGATCCCTGCAAGCTTGTGGGGAATCGATTGGCTGTCAGTCCATTCTCCCCCGTGCAGATGGCCAAGATTGAACCACGACTCAACGTGCCCTTGCCTGCCTTCACCACTGCGCATTGACCGCCAACAAGGGAGCCTGGCCGGGGTGCCAGCACGAATGAAGTGATGCCCTCGGCGAGCATCGCTTTCACCTCGGAGTGATTAGCGTTGTAGGCAAAGGCAAGGTCCGCCTCATCCATAACGGCTCGTGACACATCATTTGTCTCGCCTAAAGATCCCGCATGCTCGCGCAGCGCCAAGAGCCCAGGGCTCAGATCGCCTTCATGCTCAATGATGACGACATCCTGGGAGAAGGATGCTGCCTCGCTCACCTCTGTGATCACGCCCTTTTCAAACAGGACGATGCCATCGGTGATCACAGTTCCATCGCCGACATGTATCCGTTCAGCGCGGATTGCCAGACTATCCTGAGCCAGGGCACTTGCGGTGGATGTTAGGGCGATGGCCGCTAGAACTGCGGGGAAAAAAGGAATCCTCATGGGTCTTTGCATGGGTGTCGGCCTTGACTAGTCGCGGGGAGAAACGAGCACGCGTCCGTTCGAAAGGACGTATCGCACCCGAGTTGTTGGAACGAGGGGCTCGCCGTCGAGCACCAAGAGATCGGCCCTGCGTCCAGCGCGGACAGCTCCAAGCCTGGTGGATAGGTCAAAGGTGCGCGCAACCTCTGTCGTCAGCGCCGCGAGGGCCTTATCCCGATCGAGCCCGTGACCAATCGCTTGACACGCCAAGAGAGGCAGGTCTTGCGCTCCAGCCCCCCCGCTACCGAGTAGAACTCGAACGCCTGCATCTGCTAGGCGGCCCGCGAGGGACAGGTCGTGTCCATCGAGCTCATCGGGGCGATTCACGCCGAATGCGATGGGCTGAACAATGACAGGTATTCCTCGCACAGCCAATTGGTCGGCAACCGATTCAGCTTCGGATCCACCGGCGATGACTAGGCGCAGGCGCTTGAACTGTTCGGTCCCCTTCAGCAAGGCACGCAACTCTGCGGCTCGATGGATTGTCACAACGAGGGGCAACTCTCCAGTGGCCACCCGCGCCATAGCAGCATCTTCAGCATCTTCACGCGGCTTCTTGGGACGCTTGCTCTCTTTGTACTTCTTTTCCTTCAGCTCCTTGCCGTCTTCCTTGGCCTTGGCCAAGTCCTTCGCTCGATCTTTTTCAGCCTTCTTGAAGTCTTTGGCTAGTTTTGCCTCGGCTTCGGCCAACTCCGCATTCCAGGCAGCGAGGCTCTCAACGTACCCTGCCTGAGCTATGGCATAGGACTTTCCCTTCCCGATCGCGCTGACGAGCTTGTCGACCGCGGAGATTCGGGAAAACACATCGGGAGCGCGGCCACCGGAGTTCAAGCCTATGGCGACTGCCACATTTGCGTCAGCCAGCACGACCAGTTCGCCAACATCTTCTCCGGGCTCGGTACTCATCACCGCACCCACTCCGCCATGGCCCGAGGTCATGCCCACCTGCACGCGAACCGCTGTGACACCAGCTTCAAGGGCCTGCTCCCTTGCCCAGGAAGAGCCATATGGATCGAATCCATCCGTGGTCAACGAGGCGTCATCAGTGGCACGGTCACTAATCGCCCCCTGGGTTAGCCCAAGGGTTGACCACGGATCGATAAAGCCCGCACAGACGACGGCACCCTCGATGACCTGTGCCCCTTCAGGGCCAGTGACGTCTTGGCCCACCTGCCTGATGGTGCCGTCAACAATGAGGATGTTTGTGTTCTCCAGCACGACCCCGGGGCGCGAATAGAGCTTCGCGGCGCGCAGCAACACCGTATCCGAACGCACACTCTCAGCCTGGGGGTTGAGGTGTGTCTCCGTGTGGGGTGAGGGGAGTCGGGGGGATTCGGGGAGTACGCTTGCCGCACTCATAAGCAAGGTGCTTATGGTGGATACGATAGGAAGGTGCATTACGCGTGGAAGGGTGGAGGTGCAGGGTATTGAAGGGAATTGCCCGACGTGCCCTCGCCCGTCCCGCACTCCCCAACGGCTTCTGCGCAAAGAAACTGACATTGCTAGCCCCTTGGAAAACATCCCGGGAGCAGCACCACTATAGGGAAACCGAACATGTAACCCGTAAGACCTTTGCACGGGTTCCCTGCACTTTTTTGGGGCGACACTCCCGCAGGGCTTGTCCCCCTTGCCGTTCAGGTCAACTGGGTTCCTGCAGGTTCGAGATCTAATCCGGCTCGCAGACCCCAACGCACACAGCAATAGCCCCAGTTTGAGACTGTGCCCCACAGAAGCCGCACTGAAGACCCTTGGATTGCCGTATTGGGTGGATCCCCATGGAATGCAGCAATCTGATTGATCCCGTACAGCAGGAAACAAAAAAAATCACAAAATCGCCGTTCGGCTGGCGCTCTTCCCTGGCTGTGACTAGCAGTTATGCCGTTCCAGAATTCTATCCACCCTCTCCTCCTGGACCGGTCTTACTGGCGTAACCGCATGCAGGGGCTCAACTTAACGGCTGGTGGTGCGGTAATCTCTCAGCGCCCGGAACTCTCCAATCGGCGCAGCAAGGTCGCGGACTTCAAGGTGCCCAGCCACGATGGCACCCACCTCTTGGGTCTTTATGCACGCCCAACTTGGGTCCGTGGCAAGAGGCCGTTCCGGCTACGCTCCGTATCCCACCAACAACCGCTGCAACTTGATCCGGCCTCCCTAGAAAAAGGGGTGGCCGAGTTCGTTTTTCAGGTGCCCGAGGGCCGCGCGTTGAGAGACAGAGTCCTCGATGTGGTCGCCGTGGTCCGTATGGCCCAGGGGCTTCGCGGAATCCACCCCCAGTGCTCCGACCTCCTCGCAGGACCCCAACGCCCCCCGGACGAGTTTCTGATTGCGCAACACCTGTTCAAGTGGAACCTCGTGGCATCTCTCCCATAAAAGGGCCCTAAACTGGCTACAAGGTCCCGCCAGCGTCACCTTAGGCGTGGAACCGGTGGTGATTGATTAGCGCGGGGTCCTTCAATGGGTCGTCAATTGGCCACTATATTGCCATGAGTGTGGTGGTGGTTGACGGGTTGGTTTCTGGGGGGAATCGTTGGGTGCCTCACGCTAGCATGTACCCATGAGGCAGCACCAAGAGGAGTTTCGAATCGCAACCAATGGCCGGGGTATCTATGAGATCACCTCCACTGTTCGCGAGATCGCCACACGTGCGGGCATGCGCTTGGGGATGTGTACGGTCTACTGCATGCACACATCTGCCAGTCTAGTGATTCAAGAGAATGCAGATCCCACGGCCAGCGCCGATCTCCTAGCGTGGCTGGAACGCCTCGCTCCGGACGGCGATCAGTCCTACAGCCACACCTCTGAGGGGCCTGATGATATGCCTTCACACCTGAGGTCCGCCATCACCCAAACTTCCGAGACGGTGCCCATGAGCGAGGGTGATTTGCTTCTGGGAACCTACCAGGGCATCTATCTCCTAGAGCACCGTGAAATCGCCCACACACGCAACCTGGTGGCGCACTTCATCGGCGAATAGCAGGGCGGAGGGGCCACTACGCCGTTGTGCGCAGGCAGGTCCATACCTAGGATTGCCCTGTTGCCCCATCCAGGCTGCGGTGCGACTTCATCCTCCCATGGCAGCCCTAATTCAAGGAGAACCCTATGGTTGCACTGACCGAACTTTGGCTGCCAATCCTGCTGGCATCCCTTTGTGTCTTTTTCCTCTCATTCCTACTGCGGATGGTGGCCACCCACCACTATTCAGACTACTCCAAGCTCCCCGACGAGGATGGGGTGCGAGATGCCTTGAGGTCGGCCGGAGTCGGGGAAGGCCAGTACTGTTTTCCGCATTGTGCTGATGCTTCGGGAATGAAAGACGAGGCATTCCAACGATCCTGGGCGGAGGGCCCAACAGGAATGCTGGTCATCTGCCCCAAGGGCCCTTGGCAGATGGGAAAGAGCCTTGGCCAGTGGTTCACCATGAACATCTTTGTGTCTTGTGTCGTGGCATGGATCGCAGGGCTTGTATTGGGGCCAGGCGCTGATTGGCAACTTGTCGCCAAGGTAACGGGCACGATTGCCTTCATGTCCTATGGCTGTGCGGAACTCCATACCCCCATCTGGAAGGCTGGATCCTGGAAGGTCTGCATGAAAGAGTGGTTTGACTGCGCCCTGTATGCCTTCGGCATGGCCAGCGTATTCATCTATTTTTGGCCCGCAGCCTAGACCTAGGAGTTCAATGGTCCTCGGGAATCATTGAGGGTTCCCAGGCCCACCGACAAGACCAACCTGCGGTGTTGGGCAAGTCCCCCAGCACCGCAGCCTCACCCAACTTGCACTAGCTCTCGTCCGCACGGACGATTTCCACAGACGCAGAAGCTCCGATACGGGTAGCGCCAGCCTCTATCATCGCTTGAGCTGTTTCGTAGTCCCGAACGCCCCCGGAAGCCTTCACTCCCAAGACTGGGCCGACCGTCCTGCGCATGAGTGCCACATGCTCGGTCGTTGCGCCGCCTTTCGAAAACCCGGTTGAAGTCTTCACGAAGTCCGCACCTGCCGCCTTGGACAGGCGTGATGCGCGTTCGACCTCCTCGTTCGTCAGCAGGCAAGTCTCAAGAATGACCTTAAGACGCGCACCACCTGCGTGGCAGGCTTGTGCCACGGCAGCAATATCGCTTTGGACAAAAACGTCATCGCCTGACTTTAGCGCGCCTACATTAATCACCATATCGATTTCACAGGCCCCATCGCTGACAAGGCGCTGGGCCTCGAAGACCTTGGATTCCGTCACGGTTGCTCCGAGAGGGAACCCGATGACAGCACAGACGAGGACCTCACAGTCAGCCAAGACTTCAGCGCAACGGCGCACCCAGCAGCCGTTGACGCACACTGAGGCAAACTTGTGGGTGATCGCTTCCTGGCAAAGCTGGTCGACCTCCTCCACGGTAGCATCGGCCTTCAGTATCGTGTGGTCAAAGTAGGTGGCGAGCTCGCCCACTCGCATGGGGTCTGCTCCGCAGCCGCCCACTCGACAAGCCCCCGCGGACACCATGGGCCCAAGTTCTTCGGGACAGAGCTGAACGGTCAAGGTTGAACACCCAAGGCGTTCCCGTGCCTCAGCCGAGGTCAGTCCTTGGTCAACGATTTGCTGGCCGATTTCAACGAGCACATCTTCAAGCAGGTTCGGGTCAAAAGTTGATGTCATGGCTTGTGTCTTGCCCTTAGGGCACATGGGTCACGAGGTCCGAATGTTGCCTCCGTGGATCGAATCCACCAGCCGGCTCAATGGGTGACGACTGAAGGGTGAGAGGGGTCGAGTGCCCGAATTTTCTTTGCACGCCTTTCATGCCGCCCAGCCCCAGGCTGAGTGCTAAAAAAAGTCTGCATGATCTCGTGGGTAAGGGCTAAATCGAGGCGGCCGGCCCCTAGGGAGAGCACATTTGCATGGTTGTGCTCGCGGGCGTTGGCTGCACTCGCCGCATCCCAGCAATTGGCGGCTAACACTCCGGGGACCTTGTTGGCCGCCATGGCAGATCCGATTCCTGCGCCATCTATCACGATCCCCATTGCGGCACGCCCCGAGCCCACTTCCCTAGCCACCGCCGCCGCGTAGTCCGGATAGTCGCAGGGCATCTCGCTACAGGTGCCCATATCAACAGTGGAGTATCCCATCTCACTCAGCATTCCAAGGACTTCACGCTTGAGGGCGAGGCCGCCATGGTCGCAGCCAATGGCAACTCGAAACGCACTGTCCTTGTGCGATCCTGGATCAGTAGGTACGAGGGTGATGCCACGCCGAAAGGCCTCCTCTTGGGCAAGGGGCGTCACCTGTGCGCCAATCCCCACGGCCAAGGTTCCCCCATCCGGCACACGCTCTAGGCACTGCAATTCAACCAGATTGGGCTGCTTGGACCTTTCCGGTAAGGGACCCGGAGCGAGGACACCGGAACGAACCTGTACATGAATCCCTTTGGCTGGAAAGGTCGGTTGGCCCGCACTTGCGCGAACCCGTCCAGCGGCTCGCCTAGCCACCTCACGTACAGAATCCACCACTTCACTCATAGGGCCGTCACTCTAGCACACTCCGCCCTCTCCACACACTGGCTTCTACTTGAGGATCTAGGCACAAGTTGCCGGACCCCCACGAAGGGGTCTACTCCAGCGCCACCCCACAATAGCAACTCGCCGGTGCCTCGACATCTGCACGTGCCCACGCGCCATTCACCCGCTCAACCAATGCCGCTGCCTCGGTCAACCGCCCTTGAGCCTCAAGCGACTGCCGCAAGCCGAGCAGACTCCAGGCATTGCCCTTGTGCTTGGCCAGGTCCTCCCTGTAACTCGATTCCGCCCCAGACGCATCACCGCTGGCAAGCTGAATGGCTCCCAGCGCATGCCGGATTGGAATCATCCAAGGAGGAGGCTCGGTATACACCAGCTTGTGCTCTTTCGTACACAGGTCCTTCAATAGTTCGACCGCCCGGGCTGGGTTTCCCTCACGCCAAAACGTCTCCGCCTCGGCCACTTGGCGTGCCAAACCGAGAACGGTTTGGGCCGGATTGAATGAGATGCTCCAGTGCTGTGGAATCGCCGCAATGGCCGTATCCAGGCGCGCCAATTCCAAGCGCGCCTCATCCGTTCTACCTAGGTTGGCGAGGGCCACCGTTCTGGCATACCGATGCAGCGCACGGCTCGCTTTGCGGAACTCTGCATATTCTGGGTGGTCTAGGATCTCCTCCCACATCCCAAACCGAATGTACACGTGCAGTCGCAGTGCATTCATACCGTCTACAAATGCCGCATACTCCTCGATTGCGGAGTCCGGCATGAGCTTCTCCAGTTGGCTCACATACTCAAGTGCCAGAGCCCTACGGCCCTCCATCATGGCCCCAAAGACCACAAAGTGGATATTGTGTGCAAAGTAATGAAGGTATGACGTGGGCTTGCCATAGGCGGCAAAGTAGTCGCGATCAAGCGCCACAGCCTTTTCATTGACCGCGACCGCATCCTCATATCGGCCGACGTTGGCATAGATGTGCGAAGGCATGTGAACGAGGTGCCCACTCCCCGGCACGAGGCTCCCCAAGATGTCCGCTGAGGGGACCCCCTTTTCCGCCGCACCCGACGACTCCACCATATGGATATAAAAGTGGTGTGCACCCGGATGTTCAGGAGCAATCTCTATGCAGCGTTCAAGAAGCGAGACAATCTCTGGTGCGCGCTTTATCGGCTCGAAGTCAGGCGTCCAGTATTCCCATGGCTGCATGAGCATCAGTGATTCTGCATATAACACACCGATCTCTGCGTCATCGTTAGCGTCCGCCCAGACCCCTGCCATCGCCTCGCTATACGCCGCATCTAACTGTCCCCGCTCGGAAGGTCCGGGAGGGTCGAGAGTTGCGCGGAGGGCTTCTGCTTCGATGAGGGCTTGCTCGAGTGGAGTCGCTAAGTGAGAAAGCCGTTGGGCTTCTCGAATTGCCGCAACCCCCCAAATGGCGTGCTCACCAGGAATGCTTGCATCGTTGATATCCACCGAGAGGGCGTGTGCCAAGCCCCACCACACCATTGGGCTTTCCGGTGACGCGAGGGCAGCACGGGCAAAACAAGCCGCCGCCTGGTCATGATTGAATCCGTAGGTGTAGCGCACACCCTGGTCATACCAATCTTGAGCCTCGATCGACGCCCCGCTGACGGGCCTTCCATACCCGCCTATCGGCTCGACCTCTAGGGCACTAGGGGCGAGTAGCGCTGCCACCTCTTGTGCCGTGGGAAGGGCTGGATCTTGTGTGCGCAGAAGCGCGCAACTCGACCCCCAGATCAGCACAGGCCAGATCCGCACAAGGCAGTAGAGTGCTTGGGTGTTCTTCATGGGCGTCATCCTAGGGCTGTCCCTCTGAGGATTCACGCCCCCGGCCCCCCCAAACTGTGCCCAATGAGTCGGCCAGCGGCAAAGGCCATGCCAACAGATTCGCGGCAGCACTTTAGTGCGGATCACCGCCAGGGGTCACTGTTTGTACTTGAGTGTTGACCAGCAGAAGCGGAGGATGTGAGACGAGTCCCATCCGCTTCTCCGCACCGCCCGACCATCCGCTATGAGAACCATTCTCAGCCAGTTCTGCGAGTCCTTCGACACCATCATGCGTCCCCTGTTGGAGCCCCTAGAGGGCGCCTCGAGGGCCCTCCTCAATGGATCTGCAAGCATGCCCGGGGAGCATATCCGAGGCCGACTTCTCGAACTACGACATCAGAGTGAAGTGTTGGTCGAGAAGGTCTCCGAGCAACAAGCCTACGTCTTACTCTTTGGCCCCCTAAAGAGTGGCAAATCCACGCTTATGAATGCCCTCGCGCGTACCTACGTCAGCGAGGTATCCAGCCTGCCGGCTTATCCGTGCATGGTGAACCTAACCCATGCTGAAGAACGTCAATTCGACGTCACGCGTTATAGCGGAGAAACGGAGCAGTTCACTGACCCCTCGGCCCTTTACATGCACATCAATCGTGCCCACGGAGAACTGGCAGAACGCATCCGCAGCGCCGAAGAGCAAGGAATAGCCTTTGAACCTGCCCAACACTTCCCGCGGGCCATCCGCAAAGTCGATGTGCGCATCCCTGCTGGCGACCTCGATCATTCTGGCGCTGTTTTAGTCGATACACCTGGGCTCTACAGCCGCATGAAGTTTGGTTATGACCAGATGACGCGCGAGTTTCGCGACTCAGCCAGCTGCGCAATCTTCATCGTCAAATCAGACAACCTCTTCCTCGAACAGGTCTTCGAGGAATTCGAGGAGTTGCTGGATTTGTTCAACCGCATCTTTCTCGTCGTCAACCTCGACACAAGCAAACGCGACCTCTCTCCCGACGGAAAACTGGTTCCAAGCCTAGAGCAGGAGGACCCCCTCAGAATTATCGAGGCTTTTGAAAACCTGGCCATGGGTGCCCAACTCAAGGAAGCCGTTGATCAAGGGCGCCTCCAGATCTATCCAGTCGATCTACTCCAAGCAGCAAGTGTTCGCTTGCAACAAGATTCGGATCCTTCCGCGGGTGAACATCCTGTGCACGGAGAGGTCAACTTCGACGCCTTCCTCAATGATCTAACCGGTTATCTCAACAGCACCGATTACCTCGTCGCCTTCCTCGGCGATAGCCTGCGCCGAGCCAATTCGCTGATGGCTCAAACCACAGAGTTGCTAGACGATGAAGCCGTGAGCGATCTGCGCGCTCGAGTGGATGAACTGGACCGGAATCGACAGGACGCCCAACGGAGGCGCCAAGCAGCAGCTCGACTCATTGAACACGACTGGCGTACCGCTTTTGATGAATTAGGCGTTCGGCTTGCCCCCGCCATCCATACTCGAACCGAGGCGATTTGCTCACAAGCTAGCGATCGTCTCAGCCAAGCCGTCGAACGGTGGTTCACCAACGACACAAGCCTCCAGGCTTTGATGGACGAACACTTGATGCCCACCCTGCGCGCATTCCAAGTCGAGGTGGGCACCTTCATTCGGCGCGTGCTCGACGAAGAGGTTTTTGCAGGCTCCGCAGGCATCTTGCTTCCGAGCGACATCTCCGCAGACATGTACGCCGCAGAAGTCGACCTCTCCAACGTGGGCCAAGACGCCCTGTCCAAGATCACGGATACGATTCAACACCGCGACGTCCCCATTCCCCTGCACAGTTCCCTGATTCCTATACGGCGTACGATCTGGGACATCCTGCTTTTCCGCAGCCCAACAAGAATGCAAGAGCGCGTCTTGGGCGAGGCCAACCACCCTACCCGCCGCATTCCCGTTGAAGTGAAGGCCCACCGTCTTGGCAGCGAGGCCAAAGATGTCATTCAGGGAGAACTGCATTCATTCAGGAAGCGCTTCCTCAGCGAGACGATTGCGGTCATTCATCACCACATAATCGGCCAGTATGGTCTCGCCGCAGTGGACGTGCTTGGCACAGTACTCAAGCAACGCGACGCTGAACTCGACAAGCAGATCGGTGTCCTCGTGGATGAATTGATGGAGCACCGCAAGGTACTTGGACATCTCTCAAGCCTTCGCTCGAGGGCCACCCAGGCAATGAGTGCACTCCAAGAGCTCACCGAAGAGTATGGGGAAACCGAACCAGAGCACCTAATCGACCCCGCTCAGCCCCCCCACCCTCTACGCCCTGCCCCCGTCCATGCTGGCCCCCTCGTGCCAGATTTCGGCTCTGGGCCGTTCAGCTCCCCCGATGGGGAGACCCCCCCCCAAGAAAACGAAGATCCGGTCCCCCACGTTTAGAGCAAGGCAATACCTGCTTCGGGCTACACGGCAGCTAGAAAACGCGGGCCAGCCTCGGCAAGCAACCGACCGGCATCGCTGGCGATGGCAGCACCTGCCTCCACGACTTCTTCGTGAGAGAGAGGCCCAACCGACATTCCGGCGGCCGGATTCGTGATGCAAGAAAGCCCCACGACCTTGAGGCCGGCTGAACAGGCAGCGGCAGCTTCCGCCACCGTGCTCATGCCCACCGCATGCACTCCACAGTTTGCGTAGTACGCGATTTCAGCAGCCGTCTCATAGGAGGGGCCAAGCAGGCCCAAATAAATCCCGTGATGAAGGTCTAGACTAATCGCTTCGGCGGCATCATCGAGAGCCTTCGCAAGGAGTGGGTCGTAGGGAGATCCGTGGCCTCGTTCGCTGCGCCTCAGAGGAGCTATGCCTTGGGAGTTGATGTGATCTTCAATACGCATCAAGCAAGGCAGGCCCCAGCTTGGAACAAGCCCCCCAGCCGCATTCGTCAAGAGCAGACCGCGACAACCCAAAGCTGCAAAAGCACGCACGCTCGCCGTGATTTCCGCAGGTGTGCGTCCCTCATAGAGATGCACGCGGCCCTGCTGAACAAGAATCCGAACTCCCCGACTCTGGCCGAGAATGAACCGCCCGGCATGGCCGGGAACCGTACTACGGGGCATGCCATCCACCTCCTCAAATGGCACGATCAGGGGTTCTTCCAGTTCATCTGCGAATCCCCCAAGACCCGACCCGAGTACATAGGCAAGGTCAAAGCCCTCAAGGCCCGCCGCTGCCATCCCGGCAGCAAGTCGTTCTTCAAGGGCACAATCCATGCCAGCCATCACAGGAAGATCCCTGCCACGGTAGCCGTCATCCACGAAGCAAAGGCGCCGCCGAGCATGGCCCGTAACGCCAGCCGTGCGATTTCCGGCTTGCGCTCAGGAGCCAGTGGGGAGATCCCACCTATCTGAATCCCGATCGAGGCAAAATTGGCAAACCCACACAAAGAGTAGGCCGCCATCTTGGCCGAGCGCGCACTCTCAAAGACTAATTCCTTACCCGAGCCGGGCATGACGTTTTGCAGGTCGTTGAACGCAATGAACTCGTTGACGGCGACCTTGGTTCCCAAGAGCCGGCCGAAGATCTGGCAATCATGCCACCCCTCGACACCCATGATCCACGCCACAGGTGCCATGATCCAACCAAAGATTCGGCCTAAAGAAAGTTGCCCATCGAAGCCCTCTATCCAGCCAAGTTGCAAGAGCTTGGCGCCAAGGCTGCCGAGAGGCCAATTGACCAATGAGACCAATCCCATAAAAGCAATCAGCATCGCAACCACATTGAGCCAGAGTTTCACTCCGTCGGATGTCCCATTCGCTGCCGCTTCAATCATGTTGTCTGCACTGCGCTCCACCTTCAACTGAACCGCTCCACCGGTCGTGGCTTGTTCCGTTTCAGGCTGCATGATCTTTGCGATCAAGAACGCAGCGGGGGCCGAGAGCACCGATGCGGTAAGTAAGTGGGGTCCCATCTCTGGGCCGAGGATTCCCATGTAGACCGCAAGGACGGATCCTGCAATGGTGGCGAATCCGCCCGTCATCATGGCGTTGAGTTCAGAAGTCGTGAAGCGTGAGATATACGGCTTGACAACCAAAGGGGCCTCGGTTTGCCCGACAAAAACATTTGCCGCCATTGCCATGGACTCAGCACCACTCGTACCTAAGAGCAAGGCCATCACTCGGGCCAGGACCCAAATCAAGACCTGCATGATCCCCAGATGGTAGAGCACCGCCATGAGCGCGCTAAAGAAGATGATCACCGTCAACCCGCTGCTGGCAAAAGCAAAGGCGTAACCCCAACCACCGGGTTCAAAGTTTCCATCGGCGAGATTGCCGAACACGAGGTGGGCACCCTCGCTCTGCATGCTGATGAGCTTAGAGACAAAGCCCGAGATGCTCTCAAAGAAGCTGATTCCCCAGGGGGTCTGCAAGAGAAACACTGCGAGCGCCAGCTGCAAACCTAGCCCGCTGAGTACAACTCGCAGTGGAAATCGACGCCGGTGGCTCGACAAGAGCCAGGAGACGAAACAGAAGAACGCCAGCCCGAGGAGTGCACGAAGAATCATAGCCGGAGAGTGTAGCGTGCTGAGCTAGGGGTCTAAACGTTGGAGCACTAGGGGCCGCAATGGGCGTCCGGTATCGAACGAAACGGCCTTTGCAAGCCGTCCCTGAGCCCTTTGGAGTTCTGATTCACGCTGGTAGTACAGCTCAGCGAGGGGCTCGCCCGCTTGCACGGCAGTCCCAATGGACTGGAGCCAGCGCATTCCGACACCATGGTCAAGATCTCCACCCTGTTCGCTTCTGGCTCCGCCAAGGTCGGCCACAGCTAGGCCCAATTCCCTGCAATCGTTGACATCAAGCAGCCCACTAGCTGGAGATTTCCACAGCGCAACCTTGGGTGCCCTAGGCATCCGATCAGGATGATCAATAATGCCCTCATCTCCGCCTTGGGCGGCAATCATCTGCCCAAACTTGGTCAACGCTGCACCATCGTCCAAACGAGCCTCTATCGCAGCTTTTCCAGCATCTTCATCAGAGGCCAATCCCCCTAGAGCCAACAGGGCGCCACCCAACGTGGCCGTCACTTCGCGCAAACTGGATGGCCCCCCGCCCCGCAGACAGTCCAAAGTCTCATCGAGCTCAAGGGTGTGACCGATGGCATGGCCAAGGGGCTCATCCATAGACGTTTGAAAGGCGCAGGCTTGCAAGCCAAAGCGTTGGGAAAGATCAAGCATCGTGCGCGCAAGCTGCTCGCCAAGCGCCGGCTCGCCCGCAGTCGCGCCGGTACCATACTTGACATCAAGCACAAGGGCCCCGAGGCCCTCCGCTAACTTCTTAGACATGATCGAACTGGCAATCAAAGGCTCCGAGGCCACTAGGTTTGTAGCATCCCGAAGGGCATACAGTCGGCAATCTGCTGGGACAAGCTCCGCCGTTTGAGCCGCGATGACTGCCCCCACGCTGCTCAGAATCTCGCCGATGCGTTCGACGCTCAATGCCGTATTGAATCCGGGGATCGCCTCCAATTTGTCAAGCGTTCCGCCCGTGTGGCCCAGCCCCCGGCCTGAAATCATGGGAACACGTGCACCACATGCTGCAAGAGCCGGAGCCAGAGGAAGGGAGACCTTGTCCCCCACGCCACCCGTCGAGTGTTTATCGAGAATGGGCCCGTCCATATGGGACCAGCGCAGTTGCTCCCCAGATTCAAGCATGGCTTGGGTCCAACCAAACAACTCCTCCTTCTCCATTCCCTGCTCAAAAATCGCCGCCAGCATTTGGACCGCTGCCTCATCTGAAAGATCTGGCCCCGCCAAGGCCTCCATGAATGCTCGGCTTTGTGCAGGGGTTAGCGGGGCGCCCGATGTTTTGGCTTGGATCGAGGGGTGAGTCTTCATCTTGCTTGAATCTGTGAAAGGAATGATCGGCCCGGCAACATCGCGTCTAGGCCAAGAGCTTCTTCAATGGTCGCCCCTAGGGCACAAAAACTAGGAAGAGTGCCCAGGTCGTAGCCCTTTTCTACATTCTCTCCAAGCGCCACCAGTGGTACGTATTCGCGAGTATGGTCCGTGCCCGGCTGATGCGTTGGATCCGTCCCGTGATCGGCCGTCAAGAAGAGCAAATCGTCCGACCGCAAGCACAGTAGGAGTCTCCCGAGATCAAGGTCGAAGCGCTCAAGGGCTCGGCCGTAGCCCTGCGGGTCGCGACGGTGCCCGTACAAGGAATCAAAGTCAACGAGGTTTGTGAAGACCATGCCCGAGTCAAGACTCCCGGCCAGCTCTAGGGTCTTGGCCATGCCGTCTTCGTTGCCCTCTGTGTGGTGATCCTGAGTCAGCCCTCGGCCGCTAAAGATGTCCCCGATCTTGCCGACCCCACAAACTTCATGGCCCGCAGCCTTGAGTCGATCGAGGGTCGTGTCTTGCGGAGGTGGGATGGCGTAATCACGCCTGTCGTAAGTACGCTCGAATGACCCTGGCTCCCCTTTGAATGGGCGCGCGATGACTCGGCCAAGCCCTATGGGATCCAATAGCTCGCGAGCTGCTTCGCAGATGGAGTAGAGCCGCTCAATGCCAAAAGTCGGGGCGTGGACGGCAACCTGAAACACACTGTCTGCACTGGTGTAGACAATGGGAAAGCCCGTCTCCATGTGCTCGACTCCGCAGCGCTCAATGACCTCAGTCCCTGATGCCGAAGCGTTTTCGAGAAATCCCTTTAGGCCTGTGCGCGTGAGCCATGCCGCCATCAAGTCTTCGGGAAAGCCGCCGGGAAAAACTGGAAACTCTTCGCTGAGCGGGCAGTTCATCATCTCCCAATGACCCGTGGGCGTGTCCTTCCCTGGAGAGATCTCCTGCATGCGGCCGAAGGATCCCTCTGGCCTGCCCGTTCTTGGGACATGTGAGACACCGCTGATATGGCCAAGCCCCGCGCGAACGAGATTGGGTAGGTCTAGGCCCCCAGTCGCTTGCATGATGTGATCAAGCGTATGGGCGCCCTCGTCGCCAAAGCGGGATGCGTCAGGCAGTGCGCCGACTCCAAGGGAGTCGATCACAACAACAAATACCCGGCGCAGCGGCACAGCCGTGTTTCTCACCCCTTGCCCACGGCCCCATCAATCAATCCCTGAACGCACTCTTCCATCTCCTCCACCCAGTCCTCGCCAAAGTCCCGCTCCAACAAATCCCGCTCAGCAAACTCCCAGCGGCCCGTGATTGAATCAAAGTCAAACTGGTAATCATGGGTGCTGTCGTCATCCTCAGTGATCACAACGAGAATAATGCTGCTGTCGCTGTCCAGCTCTGCTTTGAAGGATGCCATGGCTCAGTGGATTAGAGTGGGGTGGGGTGGGGTCGTTTGATTATAGAACAATAACTATTTCCACCGCGATGGGCACGATTGCCTAGGATGGAACCTATCCATGGCAACCTCCATCCGCCACCGCCGTGTTTGCGCCGGAATCGTACTATGCGCTGCGCTGATCGCGTCGTGTAGCCGCTGGCGCCAAACGGATTCGTTTCGTGGGTGGGCATTGTTTGAAATGCCGGGTGAAGGTGTAGAGTCGGTCGCCTTTGAGGCTGCATTCGCGCCTGCCCTTGAGGCCGTGGAGACCCAATTGGGGAGTTTTGATCGCACAGTCGCGGTCCACGCTTGGGACGGATCCGTGCGGATTACCGACGAAGGCCGCAGGCATGTTCACTCAAGCGATGACAACGGCGTACACGACGTCCCCGGTATCGGACCCGCTAAGATTCAGGCCTATCACGCTCGTGGCGGGGCCTTTGGTGAGAACGGTGTTTTTATCGGGTCGCCTGACCCCGGTACCGCCGTACATGAGCTTGTGCACGCCCGCTTTGATGAAGATGGGGTCAAGCTACCCCTTTGGTTTGAAGAGGGCGTCGCCTGCATCATGGGCGATGGTGTGTTGTTTGAAGGCCGCTGGACAATTGACGGATTGGCGTGCTGGCCCCTGCGCGAACTTCGTGAAGAACTCTTAGACCGTGATCAGGTAGAACGCCTGATGAAAATCCAGGCCACCGATCAGGCCGATGTGCGTGACAACGTCCTCGTTCATTTCCTCGGTTGGGCTGTCCTGTTTGACCTCTACAGAGAAACGGGCACAGTCGAGTGGGAAGAGTGGCTCACCCACTTTCAAGGCTCGGATGCGGTCGATGAAGCCCTGTTCCGACTCAACCGAACTCTAGCGCGTGGCACTGAGAATGACTGGATCCAAGGCCTGCGGTCCGCTGATCCCGCCCAACGCCTCGCCACGGCGAAAGGTCTGTGGAAGCTGCGTTCGCGACCTGTACTCGATCAGCTAGTGAACGCCCTGCAGCGCGAGACCCACGATGAAGTGCGTGCAGGCCTGGCCATCAATGCCCTCGCAACAGCGGGTGAAATCGCCATCACCTGGCGCCACTGGCGTTACCTTCGCGAGGTCGTCAGCCGTTGCCTTGACCAAACCACTCTGTCGGACCCCGCCGAACAAGCCGCTCTCAAGCAACTGCAAGCTGCCTATAGCGAGCAGGGCCAGGAGGCCGCAGCCCAGGATGCATTGCAGGAGCTAGCCAGGTTCTGGCGCGAGTAACAAGAGCCCAGGCACAAGCCCCCCCGCCCTTCGCCTGGTGATTCGGCCCCGCATAGGTCAACCCCGGGGTGCACTTGGGGTCACCCCCTGCCCTGGGTTAGGCTTATTGGAGTGAATGCTCTATTTCTGATGCCCCTGTGGGTGGTACTCCTCAACTCTGTCTGGGCCACCCTGCTCCTCATCGGTCTACCCGGTGCATGGCTCATGATTGTCACGGCTGGAGCTGCTGAGTGGTTTACACCCGACCAGACGATGTTTCATCCCCTGACTCTCGTCTTGGCCATTGCCCTAGCGGCTGGAGGGGAATTGCTTGAGGTATTGGCCTCCTCAAAAGGGGCGCGACAGGCAGGAGCCACGCGGCGCGGCGCAATCGGAGCCCTCGGAGGTGGCCTTTTGGGTACCCTCATCGGAACGTTTACGATCCCAATCCCGGTCATCGGATCACTCATCGGGGGCGCCACGGGTGCCTTTCTCGGGTCTGCCATCCTTGAGCACGAAGGTGGAGCTGAAGCCCGCGCAGTCTTCAAGATTGGATCCGGCGCTGCTGCCGGGCACGTCATGGGAATGCTGATCAAATTTGGAGCGGCGGTCTCGGTTTGGCTCCTGCTCGGCGTAGCGGCTTTTTGGCCCTAGGGCATGAAGTAAGGATCATCATGGCATCAGCTCACGCCGATCATGAGCTCCTGAGCACGAGTCCCGGCTCGGGAGATTCCATCCCGAATTCCCCCCGGAACCCCAGTCGGCTCCTCACTGGGGTCTTCCTCGTTGCACTTGCCATGCGAGTGTACTTCGCCCAAAGCAAGGGGCTCGTACTCGACGAATTCCATACGCGCTTCCATGGAACTCAAGAGAGCCTAGGCACCCTGCTTACCAGCCTGCGCCTGGACAATCATCCACCTCTAGGGATTCTCCTTGTGCATTGGTTTCGCTCCGTACTGGGAGATAGCCCCCTGGCCCTGCGCATGCCCGCCATCACCTGCGGAATCTTGGAACTCATGCTCGTGGCGCGCATCGCCGTGCGACTGAAGTCTGGGTGCACTCGACCTGTCGCACTGCTCGCGGTGGCCTTGGTGGCGAGCTCCAGCCTGCACCTAGATTTTTCCACCCAGGTGCGTATGTATGCGCTGCTCTCGTGTGCAGTGACTGGGCTGACCCTAAGCCTCCTGAGGGTATTGGAGCGCGGGGGTCGCCATTGGCTCCTAGGGTTTTGGGCCGTGATCGGCATCCACGCGCATTACTACTTCTTCATCTATGGGGCCGTGCTTGGAACCGCCACACTGATCTTGCTCGCGAGGAGTGGTGCACTGAAAGCGCGGATCATCGAGCTACTTCCCTCAATGGTCCTGGCCCTTGCGCTATGCCTCCCTTGGCTAGCCTGGGGCTTCGCCCACCAACTTGGGCACAACCTCAGTCCAGGAGGAGACGATCTGGGTTGGCGAGGGTTGGCCGAGGCTATGGTTCATCTACTGTTTCTGAATCTCCGTTTGGGCGGCGAATTCGGGCGGCTCGTTTTCATAGCCAGTGCTGGGATAGCGCTTCTCCTTGGCCTCACAGGTGGGCTCCAACTTACCCGTGCTCGTCATGAGAACGGCCTCGGCTGGTTGCTGGCTGCGGGAGCTTTTGGTGTTCCCGTGTTGGCTTTTTGCCTTGCCAGCATGCTCCCCCGCACGGGTTTTACATGGCACTACATCCTGCCCTCTCTACCTCCGCTTGCCCTCTTGATCAGTGTCTGTCCATTGAGAAGCCTGCTCACTCGCGCACTTCGAATGGGGGTTGTGTTGAGTTGCCTTGCCCTGAGCGGCCTCAACCTCGCCAGTCGTGGTAGCGAAGACTTCGAGGGTGCCGTTGCGATGATTCTGGCGGCCCACCATCCTGGCGATCTTGTGATCTGTGCTGAATGGCAGCCCCCCTTCTTCCCTATGGGGATGCCCTGGGATTACTACGCTCCACGCCTGTCTCCCTCTCCCCCTCAGCGTGAAGACATGCGAGGAACCCACCTTGCCCAACCTGCCCGGCTAGCTCAGACGAACCGGGTTTTTCTGTTGGCCTCACGCCTGCCCCGTGAACACGAACTCGTGCGCCGCCTAGAGGCCCGCTTTACTCTCATTGAGCACGCCAACTTCGGCTTTGGGCGGGAAGTGTACGTGTATGGGACACAGCAAAGGCGCCCCAAGGACGCCCCCAACACCCGCTAGAGGTTACACTGCCCCCTCAATTCGAGCCCGCCTCCCTCTCCACTTGGCCAGGCCCAGCCATGCCCTCTCTCGTGACCAACCCCAAACCGACCTACGACGACCTCGCCCTGAACTTCCATCACTGGGAAACCATCGGGGATCTCACCGACCAGTGCATTGACCTGATGCTGAATCTGCGCCAAAGCGGTCACCCTGGGGGATCGCGGTCCAAGGTGCCCATGATGGTCGCGGCCACCCTAGGTGCGGGAATGCGGTTTGACGTTCGTAGACCCGAACATCCAGGCGGGGACCGTTACATCCTAGTTGCCGGCCACTGCAACCCAGGCACCTACGCGATGCTTGCCGTTTACAACGAAGCTTTGCGCATCATGCATGAGCGTACTGGCGACGATCGCTACCTCGTGCCAAACGCCGATGAGCGCATGCTGACCTGGGAGGACCTCCTGTTCCTGCGGCACAACGGCCAGCTGCCCGGGCATGCGGAAATGGAGGGCAAGACCCTGTTCTTCAAGTACAACACTGGCCCCTCTGGTCACGGTGGGCCTGCTGCCCTCGGCGCGGCCATGGCCCTCAAGCACTCGGGTTCAGACGCCAAGGTCTTTGCCATGGAGGGCGAAGGTGGCCATACGGCGGGGTGTCATCACGAGGTCAAGAACTCTGCCTACGGCCTAGGCTTGGACAACCTGATTTACCTGCTGGACTGGAATGATTTTGGCATCGACCCCTTTGCCAACACAGAAGTGGCCTACGGCACGCCCCAGGATTGGTTTGAAAGTTACGGTTGGCGTGTAAGTGGGGTTGAAGATGGCACCAACTATGAGCAACTCACACGCGCCTTGCTCGAAGTGGTCCATCCCAGCGACAGCGGAGGCCGCCCCGGTTGCGTGTGGTTCAAGACCCGCAAGGGCCGCGGATATCACTTGTACGATGCCCCGTCTCACGGAAAGAGCCACGGGCGAAACTCCGAGGGGTTTTGGAAGTGCCGTGCAGACTTTCAGGGCAAATACGGTGTGGAGTTCGAGGGCTTCGGTGACACCCAAGACCCAGGTGAGGAAGCTTGTCGGGAACAAACCCGTAACTGGTTCGAGACGGTTTTCAGCGTGCTACGAAATCAAGAAGGCCTCGTAGAGTACTTGGCCGATCGCCTCGTAAGCATGGGCGAGTCCCTTGATGATGATGCGTGTTCACCCGGTCTCAAAGTAGATCCCGCCCGAAACCTTGCAGCAGATATCTCTTGGCTCGATCAAGACAAACTCCCCGCTGAGTTGTTCGTTGAGCCAGGCGTAAAGGTTGCGAACAAAGACGGGCTCTCCAAGTTTGGGGCCTGGGTCAATAGCCTAGCCAAGGAGAAAATGGGTCGCCCGCTCGTCTTGGCCTGCTCGGCAGACCTCGCCGACTCAACCTCCATTTCTGGCTTCGCGGCTGACTTCAAAGACAGTGAGGGCTTTGGGTGGTATGAACGCAACTCAAACACCAGAGGTGCCTTACTGCCTCAACAAATCACCGAGTTTGCCAACGCAGGCCTCGTGTGTGGCTCCGCCACCGTGAACTTGCACCCCCAACCAGAAAGTGAGTTTCTAGGATACTGGGGTGCCTGCTCTACCTACGGCAGCTTCTCGTACTTGAAGTACGGAATGATGCGTCTGTTCAGCCAACTCTCGCAGGACTGCGAGTTGAAGACAGGCAAGGTTATTTGGATTGCTGGTCACTCTGGCCCCGAAACCGCAGAAGACAGTCGTACACATTTTGGCGTGTTCTCCCCCATGGTCACTCAGATGTTTCCTGAAGGGCACGTGATCAACCTGCACCCCTTCGAAGCCAATGAGGTGGCACCTTGCTTGGCAGCGGCACTGCAAAGTGATGCTCCAATTATCGCGTTGCACCTAACACGGCCTGGCATCGACACGCCCGACCGCGGACAACTTGGCGTGCCATCACACATGGAAGCAGCCAAGGGAGCTTATGTCATTCGCGGCTACGACCCCTCGCGACCTCGGGAGGGCGTCGTCATTGTGGAGGGGACGAGCACCATGGACTCCATCTTCAAGCTCCTGCCTCTCTTCAATAGCGGGGAGGCCCCCAATGTGAAGCTAGTGGCTGCTGTGTCCTATGAGTTGTTCTTGCTCCAGTCCAAGGACTACCGCACGTCTGTCTTGGACAAGAACGAGTGGATCGACTCAACGGTCATTTCAAACGGCGCGCGCATCGGGATGCACCACTGGCTCTCATCCAAGGTGGCCGAGGAATACGCAATGACTTCCGATTGGGACGACCGCTGGCGTACTGGCGGGTCCCTCGACGAAGTGATCGCCGAGGCTCATCTCGACCCCGATTCGTTGATGCAAGGCATCCAGCGATTTGCAGCCGACCGCGAGATCCGCCTGGGTCGCCTATCTCATCGCTAGGTAGAAAGCAGCGGTTCTTATCGCCAGGCACCTACCCGTTTGGATCTAGGGGTTGTTCGCTTCTAGCCGCCGAGTCGTATTGACTTACAGCCCCCGTAGTTGTGCAGCAACGTGTGGTTCCCCCGGCGCGAACCGTTCGACAAGCCCAGCAGCGAAGGTGTGAAGGGCGGCTTGATTTACAAACTCTTGGGGGCCTGGCCCTTCCAAGAGGGCAGCTGCCACTCGGCTGCCTGAGAATACTGCGGCACGCGGGGCCTTAGCCAATTGCTCTAGAATCTCCGCGTGGTCTACCTGCTCAGGGAGGGCCGCGTCACCGAACCACATGGGCTGGCTCTCAAGTTGTACCGCCGGCCATCCCTGCGGGCCTGCTCTCGTCGGCACAACGATGATGAGGGCCCCGTTAGGGTATCCACCGTTCAGCCTCTCGGCAGTTTGCTCGCCCACAAACAACACTGGTTCGGCCACTTGTCTAGGTCGGGCAACCTCAGGGTCCACGGCCAAGACTAAAATGTAGCCCGTGCGCACCTGTGGCCGTTCAGCTCTCCACCAATGTGTGAATTCCTGCTCAACCCTGAAGGGAACTGCGCAGAGTATGTCCCAGACCCCCTGGTCCTGTTGAGCACGAACAGGCGCCTGGGGTGTCAGACTGGGATCCGCTCCCTGCCGGAATCCGCCTAGAGCAAAGGTGGCGACAAACACTCCGGTCAATAGGCCCAAGACAACGAGTACAGGCTTCATCCTTACGCTCATTGGATTACCTCTAGGTCATCAAGCCCGACTCGACCCTCATTGGATCCGTGACTGGGACCAAAATCAAAGCGAACCGCCTCGATCCGGGCAAGGTTGAGCCCGCTCCCTCCCGCTACAAAGTCACGCAACCGAATTCGAATCGTCTCAAACTCGTTCGACCAACCTGCCCCGGCGCCCAGTCCCCCCCTCTGATAGGGTTCGCTGATTCCTCCTCCATAAGCCCCTATGGAAATCGAACAGGTCACTCCTTTGTCGTCCCTCAAACTCACGTCGAAGGTCAAGGGCTCAAGGGCCGCGACTGTCAGTGGATGGCGCGCCCCCTGACAAGCCCGAAAGCTCAGCGTTGTATCATCGGCAAAGTCGGTTTGACTGGGCGAAATGGCCCACTCAATGAAGCTGTCTACCCCGTCGAACGAAAACACAAGCCCCTTCTGTTCATTGGTATTCTTTTCGTTGCGGGTCATTCCATTGAATGGATCTGAAGGTATCCAGTCTAGTTTGCTGTTGCTGTCATCCAGTTGGCCCTCATCCACATCCGTAACGGACATGCTTACCAATCCGCCCGAGCTTGATTTGCGCGGGGAAGGCTTCTTCTGAAAATCGTCAATGACAAACACCGCTGCATCGATGGTCTCCTGCAGCTCTAGATTGACGACAACACAACCGTTTCCGTTGGGTGGTGCACCAATGGGTTGAAAGGCCTCATAGTGTCGCCAAAGGAACTCGCGACCAGCAGGGTTTCCCGTCAGGGTGTGGTCCACAAGCGGCAGGAAGTAACCAAACATGAGTGGATGAACCTTGCTTGGGGAGTTCTGGCAAGGTCCACTTGCCCACCAATTGCCTCCTCCATTGTGAAACACCGCGTGACCGGCACCCTGAACCGTGATCGACATTTTGTCGCCCTCTGCGCGCTCAAGAATCGAAAACGGTTCATGCCCACTACCGGGCGCACCCGCCACGTCAGCGTCTGCGCTACCGACCCACAAGTGAAATGGGACACTGTGCGGTTGCACCTTCGATCCATCGAGGAATGTGGTGGGGGCTATGCTTGAGACCAACTTGATGTCTGCCAAGGTGAAGTGGGTCGGCACGTATTGGGAGTCAAATACCCGGTCATAAGCCCGAACTACACCCTCGGCGCCGCGGCTGTGTCCTAACCATACGATTTGGGTGCTGTCCACGAGGCCACTCAGTGCCCCACCTGCGATGGTTGCGAGATTACCGAGGAAGTGGTCGGTGTTGTCTAGAGTTGTCGTGGAGGCCGTCTCAATGCCTGGGCCCGTATTGTTTGAATGGCTCATGACAACATAGCCATAGGAAGCCATGTGATTGCCTATGTGGTCATACCACTTGTAGTTGTGCCCGTTTCCGTGGCTCACGACAATCAGTGGGCGTGGCCCTAGGGTGGCGATGTTAGCCGGATAATAAATAACCTCTCTGAGCCACGTACCTCCGTCGTACAGGGCTTCCACGACTGAATGGGGACCCGGACTCGCGAGATCACGCACGATGTAAACCCCAGCATCCGCTGAATAGCCGTCTATCAAATCCCCAGCCCCCAAAATCCCATTCTGGTCAACATCAACGACGACGTCGTAGCCCACGCCTAGGTCCATTCCCGAAGTTCCGTTCAAGAGTCCCTTGGACAACACGAACGTGTTGATTGAAGGTCCGCCCGCTTGAATAGAGACCGTCTGCGGTGCACCTCGAACATCGGTTAGCGCCGGATTGGCATCCCACGTGAGAGGGTCTTGCGATGCGGTGACATAGATATCAACGCCTGTTCCTATGAGCCATGGATAAAGCGTGCTGTCAACGCACGCACGCACACGAGCCCCTTCGTTAATGGTATTGATGTACTCAAAATGTGGGTAAACGCTGAGTTTGTTGCCCGCTAGGTCGGTGGCGATCGGACCGGACGTACCCGGAGCCATAAAGGTCACATCTAGAGCATTGCTGAAGTTCGAAGATGTGGCGCAGGGACCATTGGGGTCCCGATACCAAAGCTGGAAGCCAAAAGTAGAGCCGGCCAGGATCTCGCCACCACCATTGAATCCCTGGGAATAGGTAATGATTGAAGTCAGTCCTAGCTGGCCTGCCGCATCTGCCTTCGCTGCAGGGAATCTCCAAGTGCGAGACCCAGTAGTCCCCAAGCACAGCAGCCCGTCTCCGACAGAAACAGCGGGTCCAGAGACCCCCATGAGAAACATCCCAAATCCCTGCGAGTCGATTCCACCCACGCTCAACAACAGATCATCAGCAAAAACATCTGCACTGCCGCTCGCTGTCAACAGAGCCCCAGTGGCAACATCTCCATCTACGCCGCTATTCCCACAGCCCGCTGTGGCATCATCGTTTGCGCAAGGACATGTTGTGCCATAGCAATAACCGCTTCCTATCTGGCCTGAAGCCACATGGGTAAGGAGGGCGAAAGAAATGGCGGTGGATAGCGCAGCTTTATTCATGGGCAGAATGAGCCCCAATCCGGCGCCCCTTGATTCCATTAGACCCCACCTGCCCCATTGTAGGTAGAGGTGATGTGCCCCTCGCCACACTTGCGTTTCTATACTCCTCCGAAGGTATTCCCCAAGATGCGTGCAAGGGCACGGTAGGGCTCCATCGTGTTGTACAGTTGGGACGAGACGCGCAAAAGGCGCTTGGGGGCTGCCGGCCAGGGCATGACGGGCACTTCAATGTTGTGCTTCTCGAATAGAGACACATGCAGCGGGTCGAGGTCCCAAGCCCCGCCGGCGCCGTCCTCGGAGGAATCCGGCAGGGGCACCGACGCAAGGGCGCCGATCATGTCCTCAGGTGTGGGGGCTTCCAAGCCCAAGGCCTTACAGAGCCCCTTGCGAGCCGCCAGTGCTTGACGCTTGTGGCGATCCCAAATGCCCGGCCACCCCTCGGGCAACAAGGACCCCAGGAATTCAATCGCCCTGGGGATCGCGAGAATAGGGGTGGGGTCGCCCGTCCCCAGCCAGTCGAATTCTACTTGGAAGCGGCTGCGTCCTGCCTTGGGCATGTTCGCCCCATGGCTGATCACCGCAGGGCGCACCGACTCCTGCAGATCTGGCCTCACGTGCAGGAGTGCTGAACCTTTAGGGCAACACAACCACTTGTGGCAGTTGCCTGTGTAATAGGCCGCGTCAAGTTCTTCAAGCCGCAGTTCGAGCATCCCTGGGCCGTGAGCTCCATCTACGAGGGTTTCCACTCCCCTTTCTCGCAAGGCTGCCACGATGCGTTCAATTGGAAGCACGAGGCCGGTCGGACTCGTAATGTGATCCACAAGAGCGAGGCGGGTGCGCTCGGTAATCACATCGAGAATCGCCTCAATCGCTTGATCGCTACTCGCTAGGGGAAATGGGATTTCCGCCACAACCACATCCGCTCCCACCCGATCGCAAACAAAACGCGCCACGTTGTTGCAGGCGTTGTAGCCATGATTCGTGATGACGATCTGCTCCCCGGACTGAATGTCCATTGACCGCAGGACTGCATTGACTCCCGCCGTTGCATTGGGAACAAACACAAGATTACCGGGGTCCGCACCCACAAACTTGGCCAGACACTCCCTAGCCCCGTCGATCAACCCTTCGAGCCGGCGATTCATGAATAGGACGGGCTCCCGCTCCAATTCTGTTCGCAACCGGCTCTGTTCGTCTAGAACCACCCGCGGGCAGGCACCAAACGAGCCGTGATTCAAGAACATGATTTGAGGGTCTAAGTCCCAATGCCCGGCATGGCTTTGATCGAGATCGCTCATGGGGGAATGCTAGCCGCCAAACCACCCTGGGGGCACCCCCTCACTCCCAACAGCAACCATGGCC
Organism: uncultured Planctomycetaceae bacterium; assembly: GCA_964469565.1. Lineage (GTDB taxonomy): Bacteria > Planctomycetota > UBA1135 > UBA1135. The sequence continues at coordinate 52,343 of CAYXZD010000012.1, read as the reverse complement.
TCCTGCTGATCCTTGAACAAATGCATCGACGGCCCAATGGACTGTATCCGGCTAGGCACTGCCCCTAGGATGATGCAGTGAAGGCAACGCACTGGTTGGGGCTGTTCTTGTGGCGTGGAGGCATCCTATTCATGGGTTGCTATGCGCTCGTCGAAACAGTGCGCTGGGCCTTGAGGTTCCTTGAAATCCCCTCGCTGCTTGGCCTGAGCCTCGCCTTGCTGCTTGTGGGCTTCATCCTCATCATGCTTTCCCTGGTTTTGGAGAATAAAGCCGAGGGTTCTGCATAGTCCCACCCACCCATGATCCAAGTCATTCGCACGACCGGATTTGTCCTTATTGCAGCCGGGGTTCTTGGCGTTCTTTGTTGGCTCATCGAACCCCTGCAATCTCTTTGGTACTTCGCCCTCCGACTCCCTGTACCCCTCCAACTCGGAGGGGGCACCGCTCTGCTTGGTTTCTTGCTTCTGCTCGGCTCGTTGATCGCCGAGCGGATTTCAGAGCGCAAGACAGACGAAGAGTTGCTCGACAAGTCACCTCCCTCCCCATAGAAGATTCACCATGATCCTCGTCAACACAGAAACGATTCCTGGCCGTCAGATTCTTGAAGTCAAAGGTCTTGTGCGCGGCAATACCATTCGAGCCAAACATGTCGGCAAAGACATCGTGGCCGGTTTACGCTCCGTCGTAGGTGGAGAAATCAAAGAGTACACTGAGATGCTCACCGAGTGCCGAAATGAGTGCGTCAAGCGCATGACTGCCGAAGCCAATGCCCTAGGCGCTGACGCTATCGTCAACATTCGATTCAGTACAGCACAGGTCATGGCCGGCTCAGCTGAGTTGTTAGCCTATGGAACGGCCGTCACTCTAGCTCCATAGGCTGTGCAGCTTCGGGGCTCCACCGCACGGATCACGGCAAGTCACGGAGTGCCACAAAAGTAGCGCGATTCGGCCGAATCCGGCGCTTTCTCATTTCTAGGGGTGGCTGGGATCCCCCCAGGCCCTAGAAAGAGACACTTCTTTGTGCAGGCCGGTGGCGTGAGGCACCGATAACCATTGGGCCCTTGGTCCCTATCCTAGATTGATCCCCCTGCACCCCATGATTCGCGTTTCGCTGCTACTGCCCGTTTTCCTCGCTGTGAGTTGCGCATCAACTCAACGAGGTGATCGCTGGGATATTGAGGCCGATCAAGCCCAAGTCCAGCAACTACTCGAAGCCCACATTAGCTATTGGGAAAGCGATAGGCTCGCTGAGGCTGCCCAACACTACTACCAAGCTCCCCTCTGGATCAACGACGGCTGGGCTCGGTCAGCGAGTGATCTTGATGAACTCAGCGCAATCTTTGAGGATCAACTGGTTTGGTTGCGCGGTCGAGACTACGACTACACGCTCGTCCACGACCACACCATCCACATGTTGAGCCCCTCCTCAGCCCTCGCTACGGTGATTCTCGAGAGGAAGGATGAGCGTGGAAACACGATGGACCCCGGTCGCTTTGCTGTGACCTATGTGCTGATTCGTACGTCTTTGGATTGGCGAATCACCACCATTCTCCCGCATGCACCCGACCGTACTCCTTGGGAGTTCTAGCCCCCCCCGCGAGACACTAGGGCATTCCTGAGGGCCCCCCTAGCGGCACCTGAATGCCTCCCTATCAGCGCTGGCTAATCATCAGCGGGAATCGAGTCCTCACTGTGCACTTGCGTCCTTTTCTGGGCCGGGTTCGAACGCTAGTCTGCGAGCTAACGCCCAGACCCATGAGCCCCATGCATAACCCACTTGCCCTGCTATGCCTTCTCGCGTTTTCCGCCTGTGCAACCCTCGATCCACTCGAGCCGGACTGGGGGCGTGAACTTCCCGCTGGTGCAGACGCCCTCTTACCCATGCCGCTCGGATCGGTCCCGCGTGGGCTCACCGAAGCCTGGCATGAACGCGCCGTCATCCTTCCTGCCCTAGACGACTCCATCACCTGGACGGCCCTCGACTCAGCTCGCCAGCACTTTCCCATGGCTGGCATCACCCATGGCCGCGCCCTCCGCAGCCTAAAGCGCTTCCGCGAAATCCTCGTGAATAGCCCTGATCCCGAGGCCTTCGGGCAGGCCATTCAGGCAGAGTTTCGCGTCTTTCAGAGTGCGGGCTGGGATGGCCAGGGGGGCGGAGTCCTCTTCACTGGGTACTGCACACCCGTCATGGAAGGCTCCCTTGAAGAATTACCCAGCTACCCTCACGCCCTCTATGGCTTACCAGCCGACCTTGCCAAAACCAGCCAAGGGGTCATCCTTGGACAAACGACTGAGGCTGGATACCGCCCGTACCCCACCCGTGAGCAAATCCACGCGAGTTCCCACCTCAAGAACAAGGGACTTGAGCTCGTTTGGCTGCGCGACCCCATCGACGCGTACATTGCCCATGTCAACGGATCGGCTGTCGTGCGACTGCCCGACGGCACTGAATACCGGCTTGGCTACGCTGGCAAGAACGGGCGCAGTTACACCTCCCTAGGCGGGGAACTCATCCGGAGTGGAGAAATGAAAAAGGATGAAGTCTCGTTGGCAGGCATTCGGCGCTGGGCCGCTGAGCACCCCGGCCTTGTGGGGGGGTTCTTGAATCGCAACGACTCGTTTGTCTTCTTTACTCCTATCAACGGCAATCCGCGAGGGTCTTTGAATATTGAAGTTCGCGCTCATCGCAGTCTCGCCACTGACAAGAGCCTCTTTCCAAGGGGCGCGCTCGTCTTTGTTGACACTTCACTCCCACTTACCCGAGGGCAGCAAGCTCCATTTCGTCGACTGATGCTCGATCAAGACACTGGTGGAGCCATTCGAACGGCAGGGCGCGCGGATATCTACCTCGGCATTGGAGACCATGCCGAAAAACAGGCTGGTGCCACGCGAGCCGAAGGCCAGCTCTACTATCTGTTCCTAGAGGAGTGACTTCCGTGGCCCCCCTAGGTCCCAAAGTCGGGCCCATCCTGGGCGCAATCGATATCGGGGGTACAAAAATCGAGTGTGCCCTCGGGACTCCTGCAGGGGACATATTAGCCAGTACTCAGTTCCCCACGGGGATCGAATCCAAGCCAGCATCCTGTTTGCAGATGGCACTCGATCTGCTGAACCAGTTGAGCGGTGACCTCGACTGCCCCGCGCCGAGCGCACTAGGCGTTGCCTGTCCTGGCCCTTTCCTACAGCCGGCTGGGACGTTCCTAGAGGTGCCCAATCTCCCACGGTGGCAGGGCTTCGAGTTGCTCCCATTTCTACAGGACCGGTCCATTTGTCCGGTGCGGGCCATGAACGATGCAAATGCTGGGGTCCTCAGTGAAGTCATGTGGGGGGCGGCCCAAGGAGCCCAAAGCGCCATTTTCTTGACCATGAGCACGGGAATGGGAGCGGGCCTGTTTCTCAATGGTCGTCTATATGAGGGGCCCGAAGGTTTTGCCGGGGAGGTCGGCCACCTGAGGCTCGCTCCTGGAGGGCCTTTGGGATTTGGAAAACGGGGCTCCGCCGAGGGCTTTCTTTCGGGGCCCGGAATGGTCCAGGTAGCTGAGTCCCTGCTCGAAGACCACCCTAGGGATGCCCCCCCCTCCCGATTAGTCCATGAGCCCCTAACACCTGAGAGCCTCTGCGCTGCGGCGACTACAGGGGATAGCGTCGCCACGGCTGCCATTGATTTCATTGCCCACAAATTGGGCGCGCTATGTGCCATGCTCGTCGATCTTTTTGAGCCCCAAGTGATCGTGCTTGGGACAATCGGCTGTTCACACCCAAACCTCTTCATTCCCACAGCTCTCAAGGTCATGCACGCCGAAGCCCTGCCTCGATCAATGCAGGGCCTAGTCCTCACCCCATCAAGCCTCCCCGCCAGGGGAACGAGTGCCGCCCTTGCCATCGCCGCAACGCACATGAGTTCCCATGGCTAGTGGCACCCGGGGACGCATCGCTGCAGTCTGCGTTGGTCTAGGCGGGCTGCCCAATACCCCCAAAGACGAGATTCAGGTGACACCTGAGGGAGTCATTGGCGATTCACATTCCCTTGAACACCACGGTGGAGCGGACCGTGCGCTTTGCCTACTCTCACTCGAAGACAAACGCGCCCTTCTGGCCGATGGAGTCCTTGGAATGGAGCCAGGAAGTTTTGCTGAAAACGTCCTCACTGAGGGGCTGGACTTTGCTCAATTGCGTCCTGGACACCAGCTTATGCTCGGAGAATCGGTTCAAATCGAATTGTTTGATGTTCGTTCGCCGTGCGCCACGCTCAAGGGTCTCGACCCCCGAATGCCTGACCTCATGTTGGGGCGCAGCGGCTTCCTTTGCCGGGTGCTCACGGGCGGAATCCTCCGGGCAGGAATGCCCGTAAGCGTGATCGAGCAACTCCCCAAGTCTGAGGGGTGACTCTCAGCTACCTAGCCTCAATACTGGTGCCTCAAAGGCACTACACCCATGCCAGAACTCGCCACCCTACTCCTGATCATTACCCTCTCACTCCTACTCATGCGAGTGGGCACGATCGCCTTGCAAAAAACCGGCCTCTCTAGCGAGATCGCCGGGTTTCAAGCACAGTCCGCATTCATGGGTGTTGGCTTTACCACTTCCGAAGCCGAGAAGGTCGTCGGCCATCCTGTGCGACGTCGCATTCTTCGTGTCCTCATGTTGCTGGGCTTTGGAGCTGTCACATCTACCCTTGGCACCCTGGTGGTAGCCTTCACGTCCAGCGGTACTGAGGGACTCGACCCTTCGCTCAAGACAGCCCTGTTATTGAGCGGCGTTTTGGCCTTGTGGGCCTGCGCGCGAATTCGCCCGCTGCAAAAACTGCTTGATGCGGTGATCACTAAATCTCTCGAACGCCTCGCGCACTTAGAAGTGATCGACTTTGAAGAGATGCTCCACCTCGACAAGGGCTACACGGTGGGTACCTTGACACTAGAGGGCCACAGTTGGATGGCGGAGAGGACTCTGACCGAAATGGCTCTCGCGGAAGAAGGGTTGCTCATTATGAACATTGAGCGGGCCAATGGTGTCCTTATCGGCACACCCTCCTCAAATACGCGCCTGCATGAAGGCGATCGGGTCATGGTCTACGGGCGTGCATCCGACCTGGCGCGATTGCGCCACCGTGAAGCGGGGACTGTAGGTGACTGTGATCACGATGATTCATGCAGACGCCAACGCTTGCGCCTAGTGGAAGAACGGGCCGTAGACCGTATCGCTGACAGTGAAGAGGCCCTAGCTCAAGGCTGAATACATTAGTTCGGCTCCTTTTGACTCAATGCATTTCGGTGGTTTTGAGGTAGGCTTGCCCCCATGTCCGAATACGAAGTCACCAGCTTTTCAGTAGAGCCCGTAGAGGGCGATGACCAACTCGCTGTCACGATCCACGCATCGGATGGAAACAAATGGGAATATGGAATCCCCTTCAGTAGGTCAACCGGCCGCTATACCTTCGAAGAGATTGACATCCTCGCCCTAGATTTTGGGCAGGATTTCGCTGATGAACTCAGCGAGCGCCTCGATGAGGTCATGCAACGAGTGCTTGGTGCGGGATGACCCCTAGGATTGCTACTATGGGCCGCCCCCCCTGTTCTGATTGACAATCCCAGCGCCCCTCCTCCTTCGACACAATAGCGAACACCTCCTACCTCGCCCTCCACCATGACCGACCTAGGACCAATCGCCGAGCAAGTAGATTCCCTACGCGCCGCGATCGGCGGCCTTCATGCCGATCTAGCTAGCCAGCATTTTGGGCAGAGCGCTGTTTGTGAACACCTCTTGATCTCTTTGATGGCCGGGGGGCATATTCTCTTGGAGGGGGCGCCCGGCTTGGGAAAAACCTCCCTCGTCCACGGGCTTGCCTCTAGTCTGGATCTCGACTTTCGCAGGGTGCAATTCACCCCTGACCTCATGCCCCCCGACATCCTAGGGGCACGCATTCTTGACCTAGAGGATGATGGCGCACGGCACTTCCGCTTTGAGCCAGGTCCTGTCTTTACCCAGATTCTCTTAGCGGACGAAATCAATCGTGCCACTCCCCGCACTCAGTCGGCCCTTCTAGAAGCCATGCAAGAGAGCCAAGTCACCGTCTTCGGTGAAGTGCGCCCCTTGCAAGATCCTTTCATGGTGATTGCCACGCAAAACCCCATCGAAATGGAGGGCACCTACCCACTGCCTGAAGCCCAACTCGATCGGTTTCTGTTCAAGCTCTCTCTAGAAATGCCTGGAGCTGAAACGCTGTGCCAGATCCTCAACGCCACAACGGGAGACAGCCTCAAGAATAGTCCAGCCGCCCTCGCTCAAGCGGACATCTGTGAAGTACGACGCTTGGTGCGCAAGATCCCTGTTCAAGAAAAGATCGTGCAGATGGCCTCTGCCCTCGTCCTGGCCACCCACCCCGGCAATGAACGAGCCCCCAAGCGCATTCAGGCCTTGGTGCGCCACGGATCGAGCCCTCGCGGCGGGCAGGCCCTGCTATTGGGCGCCAAGGCGCGAGCTTTCCTGCGCGGCCGGCTACACGTGAGTGCTGACGATATCACTGCTCTTGCAGCCCCAGCCCTCCGTCACCGGATGATTCTAGGGTTCGAGGGTGAGGCCTCGGGGGTCAGCCCCGACGAACTCATAGCTGATGCCCTCGCGGCAGTAGCAGACCTGGTGAATTGACCGCGCCTTCTTGGATGACCTGACATTGGAGGTGCCTCAACTGCACAGGCCCAGCGGTCGTCGTACTGCCCATCTCCACTCCTAGCAAGCCGCCATTGGCCCATTTCTGTGCGCGGGGTAGTCTCAACCACCCGCCACTCAATGGGTTTACGCGCCAAATCTTGAGCATGAGTCCGGCAACCATAGATTCTGTTGCAGCGCAACTGAATGGGCGTAGTCAAGCCTCAGGTTGACGGCTGGAGTCGTACGCGCCGCCTCGTTACAAGCCGAGTGATTAGAGCCACAACTGCAGAGCTCCCGGCAACGCTCACGGTGACTGCCGTTCCCGGCGGCCAGTCTATCCCCTCGGTGCAGGCCAGGACGAACCCCACGAGCACGCCAAGCACCCCCGCCAGGATAGACAGCGGAGCAAGTGATGAGAGGGAGGGTGTCGCCCCGCGCAGGAATGTGGGGGGGACGAGAAGTAAGGTCAGCACTGCGAGCGACCCAGCAACCGGGGCACAAATCGCACTGAACCCGCCAAGCACAAACAGAGTAATCACAAGCTCTCTGTTCGGAGACATACCAAGTATCGTCGCTTGGTCAGCATCGAATGCGCTAATCCACAGCCTGCGCCACCTTGTCATACAGATGAGTAATGCCGCGACACAGCACGCGATCACCTGATTTCGGCCCTCCGCGTCCACGGTCAGCAATTGCCCGTGGTGCGCTGACTCCTCCATGACATACTCATACGGACTTGCCAAATAAAACAGCTCCTGCAATGCGATAGCAGCAATGAAAGCAATGCCTGCGTGGACACCCAAGAACTGTCGCTCCCTCGAACAAGCTCCAATGATCGCAAGCCCGATCATCACAAAGGCCAGCGCCCCCACTAATTGAACCGTACCACTAGGGCGTTCAGGGTGGCTCGCATCGGCAACCCACCAAGCGGCAAACAAGAAGTGGACTGCTGCCTGCCCTGTCGTCGCAAGCTGTGGAGCCGCCAAACCAAGCAACGGCATGCGGTACAAGACTAATAAGACCCCAACCAGCGGAGCCGCTATCGCAATCCCAAGCAACGCTAGAAACCCGTTTGCAAACAGGTCATAGATCAGCTCAATAGCCTGTTGAAGCGTTGCCATTATTTCGAACACCCGGCAAGAGGGGTCATCGTAGACTCTTCCAAGTCATGGCGACCGAGAACCAAGACTCGATCCGCGTATTCCGGTGCACGGAACAAGTCATGGGTTACTACAAGAACGAGCTTTCCCTCACGCGCAAGTTGCTGGATTGCGGTCCACAGGACAGTCGATGAATCCTGGTCAACACCCGAGGTCGGCTCGTCGAGTGCAACCACGTCTGCATCAGCGAACAGCGCTCGAGCAACGAGGACGCGTTGGCGTTGCCCGGTAGACAGTCGAAAGAAAGGAAACGACGCCCGCTCCTCTAAGCCGACTGCTCTAAGGGCCCTGGAAACCTGTTCGGCTTGTTCACTGCGCCGCATGCGCCCGCGCTTGCCGGTAGCTATGATTTCCGTGCAAGTCATCGGAAACCCGCTCTCTAGTGATTCCACCTGCGGTACGTAGCTGATCGTTGCGGCCTTATCCAAGTCAATGCGGCCGGCCAGGGGTGCGTGCAACCCAATCAACGTGCGCAGCAGGGTTGTCTTGCCGCACCCGTTGGGGCCAGTCAGCGCGTGGACTTGCCCGTGCTCGAAGCGACCCCCAAGGCCCTCTGCCACCCTCACGTTCCCATATCCGATGGCAAGTGAGTCGAACGAGAGGGGACTCCTTACGGGCGTGGGCATTGCCTCGCAGCCCCCTCTGGGTGAGTGCGGTGTGTTTCTCTCAACAACGACTTAGAGCCCTTTCCCGACTTCGGTTTCGAGCCCTCGGGAGGATTGGGTCGTTCGGCAGGAATGAGGTGGGTGGCAAACGTCTCGACAACGTGGTCCATGAAACTGAACCATCCCTTCAATTCACCGTGCGTTGAACTCGTGATCGGCAGATGGATGAACTTCGCCCCGATTCCGCTCGCTACCCGTTTGCCAACATCAGTAAAGCCGGCACGCCCAACGACGATGCCGATTCGTTGTTTCTTGCCTTGACGAATCAACTTAGCCAGGTGGTCCGCAGTTGGCGACATACCCGGCATGGGTTCAAGTTTGCCTACGATGGAGAGTCCGAAGGAACTGGCGAAATACACCCACGAGGAGTGAGCTTCGATGAAGGCCGCGCCCCGAAGTGGAGCAAGGCGCTTGTGCCACTTCGTTAGATGGGAGTCTAGCTCCCGCTCCCAGGCGTCAAAATTCTCTTCAAACTGTGTCTTGTGATCTGGGTCAACGCGTATCAAGCAGTCACGAATGTTGCGCGCTGCGATCAGCATGCGTGATGGGTCTAGGTTGTAGTGCGGGTTCCCGTGTGGATGCAGGTCAGGCCCCGCACCGCGCGTCGTGTGTTCTGGAACCTCGAGGGGTTTGACCCCCACGGATGCATTGCAAAACCCCGGAGCACCTGGCCGGATACGGTTATTGCGTGCCGTGGCCATCATCGCTGGCACCCAAGAATGCTCACCGTCTAGCCCGAGCTGCACAAACACATCTGCCTTGCGCAGCTTGACCAGCAATGACGGCCTGATGCGTACGAGGTGGAGGTCTTCATGGCCCTTCGTCAGGCTGGACACGAGAACAGCTTCCCCGCCGACGCGCGTCGCAATGTCTGCAAAGTCCGGTATCGTCGTAACGACTCGAACCTGCGCTGTTGCAAAGCCTGCGATAAGAACAAGACTCGCGCAGCGCGCGGCGATTCGGCTACCAATCAACGCCATGCCCATGGGATCCCGAGATTACCGTCCATTGGAGAAGAACGCCAAGCGAGTCCTCGGTCGGATCGTCGAAATGGCGCACCTCTAGGCGGAGCCGATTGAATTCGTTGACACGATGGGTGACGAATGCACCCACGTCCCAAGACTCCTCGGTATCGTCTTCTAGGTGCTCATAAGCACCACCGCTCACACCAAATGACCACCGAGGTCCGTGCACACGCTCGACATACCCATAAAAGCCCGAGGACTTGTTCTGAAGGACCGAGAGCCCATCCTCGGTACTCTCTGCATCTGCGATCAGGTACTCAGCCCCGATGTGAAAGCCTGATCCAACAGCCGGGTCTATGCTCTTATAGGTTGCATCTGCATCGAAGATGGTCGACTCCAAGTCAGCAGAGAATACCTCACCACCCGAATCCTCAAAGAACATCCGTGCCTCTGGGACCCACGCAACACTTGCGCCGAATTGCATTGTCCCATTGTCTCCCGCATCTGAGAGAGACGTAATCCGGCCGTGAAGTGCGAAGTTCTCTAAGTCCCTTTTGCCGAAGGGCTCGGCTTCTTCTTCTTCGTCGTGGCCGTGGGCCTCCCCGGCACCGGGACCAAACATCGGGTGCGAATCCCCGTCGAGGGAATTCGCTATGCCCGCAGACCAGCGCACAAGGGTCTCTTCCCCGGCATCAAAGTAATGATGCAACTCGAGGCCCGTCCCCCGCAAAGAGCCTCCTATGTACTCTTGGAGCACTTGAGGCTTGTCGACAAATGCCAAGTCGTGATCGTGAACCGGGGACAGCTTCCCAAAGTCCACGCTGTAGCGACCCGCCTTGAGTTGGAATGTATCGGGGAGCATGTCATCGGCTAATAGATACGCCTCCTCTAGCGCGACTTCGTCCTCGGCAAAGTGGGCGTAGAACTGATAGGAAACTGTCGGATCGATACGCCCGACCAACCCCAACTCAACATCACGAAGGGCGAATTGGTTGTGATTCTCGAAACTGTCGTCGCGGTCCGTTCCGGCATACACAAAGTCACCGATAACACTGATCCCCGGATTGAACGTACTGTCAAAGATCGTCGACTGACCCAGACCCGAAAGCCCACGGCGCTGCACGTCATCGGCCGGCCCAGAGACAGAACCAGAGACAGAACCAGAGACAGAACCAGAGACAGAATCGCCACCAGACTCTGAGTGCTCGGTTTCGGTGGCACACACTTCGGGGGGAGGACTCACTTGGCAGGCCCGCGCAGGAGTCGCGTAGACATAACCCAAAAGAAGTGAGGACAGGAGAATTAGTGGTTTGTTCATGAGAGTGGTGCCTGATGCACGACGAGGTACCGGCGCAAATGCAAGTGCGGTCGCAACTATACGGCCCCCAAAAGCAATTGCAAGCGCAATTGCAAAAACACCCCTTGTTCTGTACCTTCTCCCATAATGATGAGAAAGACCCGCCAACGAGAAGCAATTCTGGCAGCCCTGCGCAGTGCAGGGCGCCCCCTTACCCCCATTGAGATCGCCGAGCGGGCCGACCCCATTGTAAACGGAATCAACCTCGCAACGGTCTACCGCAACTTGAAGATCATGGCCGAATCGGCGCAGATTCTCACGGTGGAGTGCTTTGGCAGCTCACCCCGATATGAAATCGCAGGGCTCGATCACCACCACCACTTTCTGTGTGAAGACTGTAATCGCTTGTTCGATCTGCCCGGTTGTCCCGCAACGGACTTCGACCGGCTTGTACCCCAAGGGTTCGAGGTACGGAATCATCACCTGCAACTAGCGGGACGATGTGGCGAGTGTGCCGGGCGAGCATAGGGCCCAGGATTCGTTGGAAGGCTAGTCTGCTGAATCCATCACCAGCACGTACCTAGTTGGCGGAAAGCCCGTCTGGCACGCCCCTATCGCCGAACCCAAGAACGGAGGGTACCGCAGGGCTAGTTCTGGAGACGCTGAATCAAGCGGTCCATATCACACGCAGCCAACTCGTCTATTCCAATTGGGCCCATCGCTGAGAAGCACTCGAACTCGGCCCGGCTGCGCATCTCTGTGCGGGCACCGACTGGTAAAGGGTTTTGGGGGCCACGCGCCATGGCTGCAAGGTTTTCCGGTAGTCCCTCGGGGAGGGCCTCACGACGCTCAAGCGCCCCCTTGGCTCTGCGACAAACCTCAAGTGTACTGCCAAGATTGGCCCGGATCCCCCGGAGGCGATCAAGGTCGGGTTCCGGCCCGGTCAACGAGCGCTGGACCTTGGCCTTGGCGACTTCCAGCACCGCAATGAGACAATTGAGCTTGCGCAGGAGGCGCAGGCGATACGCCGGATCGGCGAGGTTTGACTCTGAGAAGGGCTGTTCAGGCTGGCTATGCATAGGTTTGACGACGGCTAGGTATCAATGGCGGAAGTCGTTCCGACAATTCAATGTACCCCGCCCCTAGCCTCAGAGCGGTCCTCACGGCCCCTTCGTGCAGATATCGCCCACCTTTCCGTACGCCCACGCCCGGTATGGGGCAACTGATTGGACTCTTCTGGTTCAGGTTGAGAAATGGACTCTTCCAGACCTGGAAGGGTTACCGTGACCCACAGCCCGGGCAATTCTCGACTCGGACCCTACGCACAAACCCACAGCATTGAACCCGCTTCGAACCACCCTCCGACAGCCGGAGCATCCTTCACGCCCACATTCTGTTGAAGAAGCGACCGGCTCGGGTTTACCGGGCATCTACCGCAATGCCGAGTCGAGCACAGTGGCGAGATCTAACTCACTCACTCGGCCCGCCATAATGATGTCATGGCCCTTCAGCGTTCCTCGCAGAGCAGACCAAGACCCGATCTTCAGCATGGCCACTTCCCCCTTCTTTTCCGTTGTGCCCGAGGTGCCTCCGCCGGGAATGCCCGGGCCACCGGAAAGGGTGTCATGGTGCATGAGGATGCAAACGCCCATGCCATCGGTGAGAAACAGCTTGGCCCAATTCTCCCCATTGATCTCAAGCCGCTCTCCCTGGGCCTGTAGCTGATAACCAATTCCTGGCCGAAGTATGGGTAACAGTGGCTCAAACCCAAGAGCTTGGGTGAAGGCGGCCGAATCAGCTACATAGGTGCTCGTCTGAAAGAGCCGGTCTTGCAGGACCATATCGGTCACATCGCCATCGGGAGTATAGACCTCAAAGGCCACTCGGGCCTCTAGATTGCCCGTAGCTAGGCTGTATTCCTCCCAGCGCAAAACCAGCCCCGTAGAGGGATCAATGTCTACCTCGTAGCGCACCGTAGCCGAGACCTTGGGCTGGATCTGAACGTGGGCACAAGCCACGCCTGCCACCGTCGACGTGTTCGCGTCAACGCTGTAATCATAGTTGGCAAGGAAGAGGCCTAAATCGCGGATTCGGAAGTCCCGGTGGCGATAGATGTGTATTTGTCGCTGGGTCTGTAGCAACATGAACAGGTTCACGTTGGCATTGGAAGACACAACAACGTTGGTAGTTTCCACCGAGAACTTGCCTAAGCCATCGGAACCCACGTCTTCGCGATAGACCAAAGGGGCCTGCGCGTCGTAGTACAATTCGACAAGACGCGTGCCACGATACGCTGTGTTGAAAGGTGCGTCCGCACCGAGGGCAAAGAACCCAGGGGGGCCACCGCTACTATAGAGAGGCGGTTCAACTGTATCTTGGCCGGCGGGAGCAACGCCTCCACATGCACCCAGGGCGAGGGCCCCCAGGAGCAGCAAACCACGGAGGTTTAGGGATTGAGGAATCATCATCGACCCCTCTCCCTGCCGTCGAGGGCGCCCCCTGAGAGGGCTCCCAGCAAGCTGGCTAGCTCAGCATCCGCCTGGTCTGGACCCACACGCACAATGTTGAATGAGAAGGATGCTGTCTCGAGGGTGCGGGGCTCACCTCGCTCGCCGCCAAGGACAGCAAGAACGCCCAGACCCATGGCTGCCAGCAAACTCGCCGCGAGGGTCATCCGCACGATGTGCAGCCGGACTCGACGATGGCTGCCGGAGCGAGCCATGTCCTTCGCAATGCGCTCCGCCACGAGGCCATCAAGGGCACTCGGAGCAGAGCTCTCTCCAATACGTGGCCGCGTTGAGGACGATCCGGCTACGAGGGACTTGTTCCCTTGAGGCCTGTCTTGAAAGGGCCGCTCAAGGTCACGGCGCACAAGCTCATCGAGAATCGCTGGCGCCTTCTGCACGGGCTGAGCCTGAACACACGCAACGGCGCGGTCCTGGCGATGACCCGTTTGGAGGGAGGCCACTACCCGGCCATCTAGATCCGAGGGCGCCGGGATGCGCTGGAGGGAGCGAATCGCGCAGGCCTGGCGGTAGAGGGCGCTCCATTGCTGGCGCTGGCCCTCATCCTCGGTCACTTTCTCGGCGACGTCCGGCGGCAATAAATCCAAACCGTCCATGCCTGATACAAACCCACTACCTAGGTGACGGTGAGTCACCCCGGCAAGGCTTGCGATCATGGCATCCCTGATAGACGAGTGGTTCATGGCGAAGGAGGAGGTCTCTTGAGAAGAATCAGCGAAGGTGGTGCCGGTCTAGAACGGGAGTCAACTCCCGGTCGAGAGCGGCATGAGCCCGTGATAGGCGCGATTTGACCGTGCCCAATGAAGTACCGAGGCTATCGGCGATCTCCTCGTAAGAGAGGCTCTCATTGTAGCGCAGCACAGTAATCGCACGCATCTTGGGGCTCAAGCGGGTAATGGCCTCTTGAACTTCATCTTGCAGCTCCATCCTGGAGGCTGCTTCCGAAGGACCCTCGATCGCCTCATCCTGAAAGTCAATGGGAGCCGCCTCATCTGAGGACGCCCGCAGACCATCGAGCGAGACCGCCGGGCGGGCAGCCGCACGGCGTTTCATGTCGATGGATGCGTTGACCGCCACGCGGTACACCCAACTCGAGAACTTGGATTCGAAACGAAACGCACCGACCTTTCGGAAGAGGATGCCGAAGGTCTCTTGGGATGCGTCGAGAGCATCCGCACCGTTCCCAGTAATGCGATAGCAAACGTTGTAGACCCGGTCCTTGTACTGCTCGTACAGCTCACGGAACGCCCCGTCAAAGCCCATTTCAGGGCTCTCTTGGCAGGCGATCACGAGGGAACGGTCAGGGTCAATACGCATAGGGAACTCGCAGAGTCCTGTTAGGACGATAGGCTTTCGAACAGGGTTCCCATGATTACGGCACTATCAGGGCCCCTTTCTTGCATTGGGACCCACCTCCTAGACCCTACAGGGCCGCACTGGAGCCCATTCATCGCCCATGCCACCCATCTTGCTCCTGTGGGCAGGCACAACCACTGTGCACCCACCACGTAGGCAGGAAACTCTCCCGGCCTGCCCCTCAAGACACTAGCCCCCGAGAAGGACGCCCGTGTCTAGGGTCTGGTAGGTACTCCCCACCGTTCCCTGGCAGTCCGAGGCACAGTAGGTGTCCCAGCCATCGACACAATCCGCCGAGGTGACCTCATGGTCAACAACGGCACCATTCACGCCCACAACTTGAGTTTGCTGATAGCACACTTGACCAGCCTCCCAATCGAGAGGGACTCGGTGACCGCCGCCAGGAGCGATCGGCCTGTGAATGGTCGTCCCCGGTGTCTGGCCCACGTTGGGGTCCATTGAATTGCCCGGATCCAGCAAGATGTCGCGAACAATCGTTGCACGCTTGTGTCTGAAAAGGTCGACCTTGTCCGCAGAGACATAGGCACTTGAGCCTGGTACGCCCATCGCAACAAAGAAGGTCACCTCTGGGTGTTGAACCAACGTGCGCAGTGGCAGGTTAAACTCCAGGAGGAACAGAGGCCCGCCCATGGGGCCCGTAGCTGTGCCGGACTTGGGATCGTACATGGACGAAAACTCATAAGGCACGATCTGGCCATTGATGAGTGCTCCAAAACGAATGTTGTTGTCGGCGACGCTTCCATCGGGATCGAGAACGGCTGCGAATAGCTTCACTCGTTTGCCATCTGCACAAGCTGTCAGGCCAATTGACCTGGTCAGACCCCGTGGGACATCCAGCAAATCGGTAGGCGACGTTTGTAGGGCAAACTCTTCCCCATCGCCGTAACCGTCTAGGTCGGTATCCGCCATTGTGGGGTCTGTACCGAGAAGCAGTTCTTGTTGGTCCGGCAGCCCATCTTGGTCCGTATCCTGTCGGCCCCAAGTGTGTGCGTGCAGCGAGTCCGAATCCTGCCCAACTTGGCCAAGAGACCATCCCAAGGCCGCCAGCACACATGCTGGTAGCCACAATGATCCGAGACCTTTGGTTGTAGTAGACGGATGAGGTAGTTCGGTCCTCATAGTCTTGGTTTGCTCCTGGTTAATTCACGTGGGGGGTAGCGCCGGGGGACCTTCCAATGTGGGTCGTAAGGGCCATTCGGTCAAGGAATGAGTGGGTAGGGAGCACGCGGCCCCCCTTGGCGGTACCGGGAGGGCCACCCCACCCTCAGGTTTTGAACCCGGCTCTCAAAACGACACACCCCCTGCTGTGGTTGTGTTTGGCCCACTCCGTTAGGATCCTGCGCCGAGAGGCGTGCGAATCGCGCCACTCCCCATGCGCCCGTAGCTCAGCTGGATAGAGCGCTCGCCTCCGGAGCGAGAGGTCACAGGTTCGAATCCTGTCGGGCGTACCAACTCTCACCCCGATGAAGGATCCCAAGCAGCCGCTGCACGGGCAGACCCTTAGTGAGCAGCGCCGCTCCGGGCCAAGAGGGTCACCGAGCGAGTCTTGAATACGAGGAATACTTCAGAGTCCACCTCCAATCGAAGCTCCTCGAGGGCGCCCGATGTAACGTGGGTGAAGAACACAAGCCCGGTTCGACCCCCAACACGTACGCCGAGGGTGCGATAGGTCGAGAGCGGACGAACCTGCTCAACAACTCCCCGGTACACATTTCGGGCGGAGATCTGACCCGGAGACTCGAGGCTGACTAGCACGTCATCTCCTCGGAGGCCGAGAACAACCCGCTCTCTCGCAACTAGGTCCTTCCCGGGAGCGGTCATTGTCACGGCACACGGCCCACCCCCCTGCGGGTCATCCAGTTGAATGCACGCACTATCACCGCTCACCTGCTCAACGTAGCCGGTCACAATATTCTCAAACCCATCGGACTCACAGGCGAGGATCGACGAGGGGCTTGGATCACAAAACTGCATCTGATTGCCCGCACGACCCTCCCGTTCCTCAAGCACCTGCACCTGATCGCACAGGACTTGCAAGTCCGTTGCACTGTGCGAAACCACAAAGGCCGCACACTCCACACGGTCTTTGAATTCCAATAGCAGGTCGAGGGCACGCTGGCGTCGAGGCCTATCCAGAGACGAAAGAGGCTCATCTAGGACAAGCAAGCCTCCTGGACTGACTGAGAGTAGGGCACGACCTAGTGCGACCCGGCGGCCCTCACCCCCCGACAGGTCAGCGGCCCGTCGGTCCAGCAAGGGGGCTAACTCAAGGGCAGAGACCACTTCATCGAACAGGTCTGGCCCCCTCGGTGCTGTGCGCTTGACCAGAGAGGCCGCGTGTAGATTGGCCTGCACACTCCAATGGGGAAACAAGAGCAGGTCTTGGGGCGCATACCCCACCGTAGGGCGGCCCTCTCCAACGCGGGCATGACCCTTTCCCGGGGGAAGCCATCCCAGAGCCAACTCCAGTGCCGTGGTCTTGCCGTGCCCCGAAGCACCATAGAGGCCATGCCAACACCCTTGGCTGCCTAGCTTCCAGCGCAGGTCTAGCCCTCCGCGCTCCACTCGCAGATCGATATCAAAGGTGCTCATGGGCCCTTCCACCCTGTTTTCTTCTCCGTCATCAACCGGGCAGAGAAAGCCACGGCAAGAAAGGAGAGCAGAGACGCGATGGCCACCAAGCGCAGAGCCTCGCCCTTATGTCCTAGCTGTATGTCTTCAAAGATGGCTAGGGCTAAGGTGCGCGTCTCGCCTGGAACCATACCCGCCACCACGATGGTCGCACCAAACTCACCCAAGGCGCGACCAAACCCTAAGACGAGTGCCGCGGCCAACCCTCGCCGAGCAAGGGGCAGGGTCACGAGGTAAAAGACAGCCCAGTTCGAAAACCCAAGGGACCGAGCCATGTGCTCTAGCCGGGGATCAACAGCCTCGAAGGCCAAGCGCGCCATTCGCACGACCAGTGGCAGCGCCATGACCCCTGATGCGATTACCGCCGCCTTCCAGGTGAACAACAAGCTCGGAGCCACTTCAAGACCAGCGCCACCCAGCAACCAAAGCAATCCGTATCCCACCGCAACCGCAGGCAAGACAAGCGGCAATTGGACGAGGGCATCGAGGAGCGTATGGCCCTTGAATTGCTTGCGTGCCAGCAGCCAGCCCAGCCCGATCCCTGGCATGGCTACGGCTGAAGTCGCCAAGAGGGCCACTTTGAGGCTCTGGGTAAGGGGCTCAATCAGATCCATCACGAAGCACGCCCCCTGTAGCATTCCCCTGTTCATTCATCATGAACCCATGCGCAACAAGTACATCTCGGGCGTCGGTGCAAATGAAATCCAAGAACCGTGATGCGAGCTCAGCCTGTGGGCTGCTTTGTGTAACCGCGCCAACATAGGCAATGGGGTGACTCCGGCTCACAGGCACATGGTAAACCACATCGACCTGGTCGGATTGCATTGCATCTGTCTTGTAGACGATACCCACCTCTACTCCACCACTAGCCACTGCGGCCAACGCAGCGCGCACGTCTAGGCTACAAACCACCCGAGACCGCAAACCCTCCCAGAGACCCTCTCGCTCTAGCCAGGAGCACGCATACCGTCCAGCCGGAACGGCCTCGGTATGAGCTAAGGAAATCCGCCCTGCGGCAAGCAGTCCTTGCATTGGATCCCTCCACAAGGAACTCGCTTCCGGATTGCCCTCAGCAACCACAATAACAAGTTGGTTGTTGAACAGTGCCCGCCGAGAGGACGCATGCAAGACCTCACCCGCGACAAGCGCCTCAACCTCACGCATACCCGCTGAGATCAACACGTCTGCAGGGGCGCCCGCTTTGAGTTGTTCTGCAAGTAGATTCGAGCCACCCGTCACAACGACTAGCTCGACTCCCTGCTCATCCGTGAACCGTCGCCCGCATTCCTCGATGACATCACGCAGGCTCGCGGCAGCATAAATGCGCAAGGCCCCGTGAGGCTGGGTCTGTGCCCCACAACCCGGGCTCAAGAATCCAAGCCACAGGCACGCCGCCCATCGCCCCAGTGCGCCAATTCCGTTCATGGGGACCAAGGATACGGTACCGCCCGCAGGAAGGCCCTTAGCCGTGTTGGCTTATTCCCACTCTCGCGGGCACACGCTTGCGCAGGACGCAGCCGAGCACATAACCGCATGGCGGCTCGAGTGCCTATGGATTGGGCAATAGGCCTGGATACTCAGCCGCGAGCCAGTGGCCAAACGTTTTGGCGCCGAGTTCGATTCCCCTTTCATTCCAATGAATATCGTCCCAGCCCACAAACAAGCTAGCTGGATCGCTTTGAGCAAAGGAGTCAAATAGATCCAGAGTTGAGATCCCAACCGATTCTGCAGCTTGGGCACAAAGGCGGCTTAGTCGGCTAGGGCTGTAACCCGGGTAGCGTTGGCGGTCCACTTGAATCCTAAACGCAGGGTCAAGGTCCACTGCTGAGGGAACCACGACGCAGGCAAGTCTTGTATCGTGCCGTCGACAGGCCTCTTGAATGCGGCGGAGGACTGCTGCGAGCAAGTCTTGTTTGTATTGCGCAGAGCGCCCCATGGGTTGAATGGCCACATCTGCATCGTAGACATCTGCTAACAAGCTATAAACCTGCTCTGAACCCTCCAAAACAGACTTTCTATACTCCCAATCGGCCTGCTCTAGGTATTCGCCAATCAAGGCAGGCGGCGGGCTGGCCTGCTCGATAGCCGCCTGCTCACGGCGAGCTCGCTGGGCTTTGAAATGAAGAAAAGCACGCACAATAGCAGGCGAGGAGCTCCGTGTTTGCGCTTCCTCAAAGGGCTGCTTAGCCGCCTCGTGCAATTCGGGTTGACCCTGCAACAGGTGCCCCCCTTGAAGCCTGAAGAGTTTATTGCGCAGCAAATCACCGAAGTCATTTGTGGCACAAAGAACGAGCACGACAAGGTCTGGGTCCAGACTTGCCAACTCACTCTCCAGGCGCAGACAGACTTGATCGGGGCCATAGCCAGATGCCCCCGCGCTCACGACTTCTACCCGACCACCCCACAGCTCTGACAACTGAGCCGGAAAGCTCTCCTCATAGCTCACGTTCTCAGCCATGACCAGGGAGTCGCCATACACCGCCACTCTCAAGCGGCCCCGTCTATTGAGTTCGGGTCCACGATAACCCTTTGAATTGATCGCGATCAGGTTGCGCCCCCCGCCTGCGCGCTCGGGCATGAGCTGAATCCTGCGAGTCCCCGGCACGGTTTTGTGCAAGAGCACAGGATCCAGTTCATAGATACTTCCCCCCACCGGAAACCACTGGGCGAGCAGCCCATTGGCAAGGGCAAGGGCACCCATCGTGGCGGTAAGCACAATCAGTATTCTGCGCACGCCCCCATTCTAACCAAGCCCCTACCTGCATGGGTTCAACTGTTCTGCTGCTACCGGGTAAGAATCCCCTGCACGACTTCACCGTGAACGTCTGTTAGGCGACGCTGCAGGCCATTGTGGTAGTACGTCAACCGTTTGTGGTCCAAGCCCAGGAGATGAAGAATCGTGGCGTGAAAATCATGCACACTGACGGGGCTTTCTTCTGCCTTCCACCCCAGCTCATCAGTCGTCCCGTAACTGAATGGAGCCTTGACGCCTGCGCCCGCCAAGATGGCAGTAAAACCATCGGGATTGTGATCGCGGCCCTGCACCCCCTCCTGGAAAGTCGGCATACGCCCGAACTCCGTACACAAGACAACCAGAGTCTCTTCCAATAACCCACGTTGTTTCAGATCTCGAATCAACGCCGCGGCGGGCTGATCTAGGATGGGCGCATGGATGTCATAGTCCTTCTTGAGCTGGCGGTGCCCATCCCAGTTGTTCTTGCCCTCCCCGCGTGCATAGGCTCCGTTGAATAACTGCACGAAGCGCACCCCGCGCTCTATCAGGCGCCTTGCTAGCAGACAGTTCCGTCCAAACCCGGCCTTATCGACATTGGAATCGTCAACCGCATACATTCTACGAATATGGTCCGGCTCATTTGAGTAATCCATCACTGCTGGAATGGAGTGCTGCATTCGTGCCGCAAGCTCATAGCTAGAAATGCGTGCTGCCATTACCGCATCCCCACCCATGCGGCGCAGGTGACTCTTGTTGAGTCCATTCAGAAACGCCCTCGTCGCTGCATCCTCACGGGCACTTACGCCCGCTGGGCGGTCGAGGTTTTCAAGGGACTTGGCAGCATCCAAAGGCGTGCCCTGAAAGGCAGCAGGCAAGAATCCAGCTCCCCAATTGTTCAATGAGCTCTGCGGAACCCCCCTCGGGTCCGAGATGGCAACAAATGCGGGCAAGTCTTCACTTGCACTCCCTAGGGCATAAGTTGCCCATGCCCCCATGCTTGGAAACCCGCCGAGGGTGAACCCCGTAGACATGCAGTTTTCCCCGGGTCCATGGGTTGCAGTCTTCGTATGCATTGAATGGATAAAACATAGGTCGTCCGAGAGGTCGCCAATGTGGGGCAACAGATCACTCGTCATCTTTCCGCAATCCCCTCTAGGGCGGAAGGTATACAGCGGGCGGTGGAGGTTTCCGTTTGCGCCCTGAAATGTGACGAGGCCGTCACCCCCTGGGAGTTTTGAATCGTGGTGCCTGATGAGCGCTGGCTTGTAATCAAACGAATCTACATGGCTCAGCGCACCGCTACAAAAGATGACCACCACATTACGTGCCCGAGGTGAAAAGTGAGGGGGGCGGAAAGCATGAGGGGCGGCAGGATCGATAATCAGATTGCCATCATCGATCGCCCCTCCCGCCTTCAGGAGGTTGGCAGTTGCTAATAAACCAAGGCCAGACCCCACGTGCCCAAGAAAGTCGCGACGCCGCAGGCTATTCATTGAATGAAAACCAGCTCATTTGAATTCAGGAGAGCACGACAAAAGGCCGGCAATCCGTATTCACCAGCAAACGCAACTGCCTGAGCAGCCTCGGAGTGACTTGGGCATCTTCCATAGGTGTACCGATAGGCCAATTCGATTTGTCCAGAGAGATCCGGCGCACCACCTTCCAAGCGACTAGCCATGCGCTCTGCATGCCTCAGCACAAAGTTCCCGTTGAACAAGTTCAACGCCTGGATAGCCGTCGTCGAGCGGCTGCGCTTGGGGCATCCTTGCCCGGCATCGGGCAAATCAAACGTTCCAAACAGCGGTGCTCGCTCAAGCCGCACTTTATGCATGTACACCATCCGTCTCCACTCCGCTGGCTCGGTACTTTCCTTGGGCGTGTAAAGTCGCACGTAGTTGTCATCGGGTTTGAACGTACTGAAGCCGGGGCCGCCCATGGACAGGTCTAGACTTGCGCTCAACTGGAGTATGCAATCCCGAATAACTTCACCTTCAAGCCTCCGAGGGGGATAGCGCCACAAGAGGCGGCTGTCGGTGTCACGAGCAAGACCTTCGGGGGTTGGAGCGCTGGCTTGACGATACACATTCGAGAGCAGAATGTCCCGATGCAAGCTCTTAAGAGACCAGCCACTCTCCATAAGCCGTCTAGCCATCCAATCCAAGAGTATAGGGTGCGAAGGTGCGCCGCCTGCAACCCCAAGATCTCCGGGCGTGTCCACGATTCCCGTGCCGAAGTGGTGATACCAAATCCGGTTCGCCATCACTCGGGCCGTCAATGGATTTGCTCTAGACCCAAGGCTGCGCCCAAGAGCAGCTCGTCGTTCCTGTTCAGGTGTGTCAACACTGAGCCCAAGGGTCCCGAGAAGCGCTAGGGTGTCTGGAACCACTTCCTCCCTGGGAGCCGCTGGATCGCCGCGATACAACCGGCGTGTCGGGCCGGGTTGCTCCATCTTGCCGGCATACATCATGATTGAGTCAGGATCTTTGATCGCGCGACGCGCCGCTTGTGCGTTGGCAATGGTAGCCACGAGTGGGTGGACTCTGTGCTGCGACGCATCCCTGCCGCCCTCCTGGCCCAACGGCACTCGGTCTTGGGAACCTGAGATGATGACCCAATTCCCTGAGAGCTCCCGAGCACCCACATCGTATTCAGTTGCTGTCCGATCGTGGTATTGCGCAGTCCGATCGCGACTCCATACAACACGCTCGATCAGCACCGGTTGAGCGAATTCCAGTTGCACCCAACCGCCTCCCGGTTCGTTCGAAATCCAACTGTACGAATTGCCAAACCGTCCATCATTGATGTGCTGTAATTGATGGTGTACATCACCTAGAAAGTCTCCGGATGATTGAACGACCGCATTCAATGCAACGTTTTTCCCATCGGCCCATACCTCTAGCTCATCAATGCAGGGCTCTGCCTCCGTGGTCGCATGGATTTCCAATCGAACCGCATCGACCAGTACGGGATCAAATAATTCTTCATTGAGGTCCGAGCGGATGGCAGCACGCCTGTATGAAAGCTGAGCTTTCAAAGAAGCTATTCGTGCCTCGGCCTCAGCTTGGCGTTGGAGTATGGGGCCTGCCGGCTCTGTTGCAACGGCCCGCTCGGCATGCTGAACACCGGCAAATACACCAGCAAGTGAATAGAATTCTCGCTGGGACACCGGGTCGAATTTGTGGTTGTGGCAGCGAGCACAGCCCAGGGTCAAGCCAAGGAAGGCCATTCCTGTCGCGTTGATCATTGCTGTCAGTTCATCTTGTCTCTGCAGGGCAAGATCGATCGGGTTCTCGCTCTTGACCTCATCCCAGGCACTGGCGACAAGAAAGCCAGTAGCTGCGTGTTCTCCGATTGCATCACCGGCCAGTTGATCAAAGATAAACTGGTCGTAGGGTAAATCTCGGTTGAAGGCCTCGATCACGTAGTCTCGGTAGTGATATGCACTCGGTCGAGGTAGGTTCATTTCAAAACCGTGGGATTCTGCGTATTGAACGACGTCCAGCCAGTGCTGAGCCCAGCGCTCGCCATACCGCGGGGAAGCAAGCACCTCATCAACCACTTGCTCCCAAGCTTGCTCACTCGGGTCCTGACTGAATGCCTGAACCTGCTCGATTGTCGGTAGGAGGCCATGGAGGTCTCGGTACACTCGCCGGATAAGTGTCACCGGATCCGCCTGGGGCGATGGCTGCAAACCCGCGCTGCGCAATCGATCCAAGACAAAAGCGTCTATGGGGCCAGATCCCCAGGGGTTTTCGAACGCGGGGGGTGTGGGTCGACCAACGGGCTGAAAGGACCAATGCTGAGTATCTCGCGTGATCCGAGACCCGTCTTCTGGCCAGAACGCACCCGCATCGATCCACTCCCTGATGATGGCGATTTCATTGGCCGCCAGCGGCTGTTCCTCCGGAGGCATGCGTTTGTTTTCATCCACATGGGTGATGCGGTGGAAAACCTCGCTGCGGGCTGAGTTGCCGGGGACAATTCCTGGCTCTCCGGAATCACCACCTTGAAACGCCTGGGCCCGTTGGTCTAAGCGCAACCCTTGCTCCTGCTTGTCTATCCCGTGGCACCCCGTGCAGTGTCGCTCAAGGAGCGGTTTGACCTCACGGGCAAAGTCTGGAGATTGCGCAATCGCCGTGACGGGGGAAGCTATGAGCATGGCGGTAATTGCCCTGCTCATTACTCCTAGGCGTTGGACACACATAGTCTATTCACCCTATGGGAATCGGGCGATTCACGGCAGGCCCTTCGTCTGATCCCCGGAATCAATTCACCCATTGACTCCCTGTAGATGGCCCGCTGCCCCTACCAGCACCGCCTCAACTTGGGTAAAGGTGCCCTCGCGATCAAAGTCGGCTTTGCGCTTGAGCCCATTGGCCACAAAACGTTCGCCGAGGGCCGGGTTCTCCAATAGACGCTTGAGTGCATGGTGCAGCGTCATTGGATCTTGTGGATCAACCAGCAATCCATTGACCCCGTCCTCCACCACCTCTGGATTCCCACAAACCCCGCTAGCGATGATCGGGGTACCCAGGTAGAGCACTTCCAACAACGTGTGCGATAAGCCCTCATACTCGGAATTCAGCACAAACACATTAGCGGCACGGATGTAGAGTGGAATCTGAGCATGGGGCACGTTGCCTACAAAATGCACGCGCTTGCCCAAGCCTAGGCTTGATGCATGAGCTGCCCAGCCCTCTTGCATGTCACCCTCTCCTGCCACTAAGAGGTCCACGTCCTCGGGCAGACCTACGAGTGCATCAATGATGCCATCCACCCGCTTCCAACCCATTAGCCTACAAATCGTTAGGGCATAACGACGTTCTTGATCGAGGCCAAGAGCGGCCCGGGCCTGCTCTTGGTTTTCCTGAATGCTCTCTACGCGCGGGCCGTGGTAAGCATTGAAGATGCGCTGCACCTTCTTTGAAGGAACCTTGTAGGTCTGAATGAGTATTTGCCGCAAGAACTCCGAGCAACTGATGATGTGGGTGCACCACGACCACCAACGGCGCTGCAGGGCGCGTGTCAACGCGACCCGTAGCCCATAGCGCTTGCCCTGGTAGGCCACAATTCCATCACCGTCGCACCAACCTTTGCGATGGGCGATCTCCCAAGAGCCGTCCACCATAATCCGAATGACAACGGGCTTTCGGCGCAGGCGTGCGGCCAGCACATGCAAGAATGCAAGGTGCTCATTGACATAGACAACGTCCACATCCTTCGCTGCAGTAAAGACCTTCTTTGCAGCGCGTAAGTAGCGCCCTGGCAAGGAGCCACCTGAGATGGCCTCAATTGAAAACGGATAACCCTGGGGAGAAGGGTCTGAGCAAAACGCCAACACCCTTACATCGTGCCCACGTTCATGGAGAAAGCGCGCCACCGAAGGGACGTAGGTAGCAGGACCCCCTAAGTCAGGTGGAAAGACAGGAGTGGTGATAAGCACGCGCATAGGAGTCTGTGCAAACGCTGACGCGCGGGGTAAAGCGGGCGCCCCCTAAGAGACAGGGACGTTGTCCCGTTGACTTCCGCGCTCTTGTTCGATGGCTTGCAACCGCTCCAAGGTGACGTCACCCGTAGGATACTCTCCAGTGAAACAGGCGTTGCAAAAGCTTTCGATCACGGGGTTGCCCTCACCGGCTGCCTTGTTCATGGCCTCCCGGTCAAGGTATTGCATGTAGTCAATCCCAAGTGACTCCGCGATTTCATCAGTATTGCGGCCCGTCGCTATAAACTCGCGTTTGCTGGCCATGTCAATTCCATAGGGGCAAGGCGCTTTCAAGGGCGGGCTAGTTACTCCAAAGTACACATTGCGTGCCCCCACTGACCGCGCCATGGCCACGATGCGTCGAGACGTGTTTCCACGCACCACCGAATCATCCACCAGCAGAACATTCTTGTCCTTGAACTCAAGCGGAATCGGATTGAGCTTGCGTCGGATGGAATCTGAGCGCGCATCTTGATTGGGCATGATGAACGTTCTTCCGATGTACCGGTTTTTCACGAGCCCTTCGCGATAAGGCACGCCAAGCTCTTGAGCAACGGCCATGGCCGCATCGCGCGAGGAGTCCGGAATGGGGATGACCACATCGGGCATGGGCGCCCCACGTTCCCGCCATTGCCTACCCAGGGCTACGCCAAAGCGCTTTCGGGTCTTGTACACCGAAATGTCATCGAGGAAAGAGTCCGGTCGAGCAAAATAGACCAATTCAAAGACGCACGGACGATGTGGCTTGTTCGCCAGCTTACGGATTTCGACCTCTCGCTCCGAATTGATGAAGACGGCTTGGCCTGGACCGATGTCATGGGTGCGGGTGTATCCATTGACATCAAGCACAACGCTCTCGGAGACGCACGCAAAAGATGTGCCGTTTTCTTCAACCCTCTCTCCGAATGCAATGGGTTTGATTCCAAAGGGGTCTCTGAACGCAACCATGCCCACATCAGCAATCGTCGCGCAAACCGAATAGGCTCCATGAACCTCGTCGTAGACCTTTTGAACAGCAGCGAATACTGCGTCTGCATCTAAGGTGCCGTGTTTACGCAAGGCCTCTGCGAGCCCCTCTTGAAAGACCCACAGAATTACCTCGAGGTCACAAGAGGAGTTCAATCGCACGCCACTGTTCGAAAAGCGGCGCTTTTCTAGCTCCTGGAAATTGGTCACATTGCCGTTGTGGACCATGGCCACCCCGACGGGAAACGTGTGGTGAAAGGGCTGGGCGTCCTCGTCGCGACTGGTCCCCACGGTTGGATAGCGCACATGCCCAACGCCAAGGTGACCGCGCAATCGGGACATGTTCTCCTCATTGAAAACCTCCACCACTAAGCCGTTGCCCTTCTTGACATTGAACTTTTCTGTGAAAGTGGTGATGCCTGCAGCATCCTGGCCCCTGTGTTGGACAGCGAGCAGCCCCTCATAGATTTGAGTGGCGACGTCTGTTCCGTCAGGGCCATAGATTCCAATAAAGCCGCACATGGTCTGGGTTCCTAGGCAGGCCCAGTCCCGAGGTCGCTGAATGATGAGCGCCCGAGAGCTGAAGCCCGGCGGGAGGGTCCGCTGGCTGGAGTAAGGGGAGAGGGAGAGGGTCCCCCAACGATAGGGGGATGCGTAAGATAGGCACCCACTTACGGGGGGGCAAGAAGATCGTCCGCTTCAGGAG
This sequence comes from uncultured Planctomycetaceae bacterium, assembly GCA_964469565.1. Lineage (GTDB taxonomy): Bacteria > Planctomycetota > UBA1135 > UBA1135. The sequence continues at coordinate 25,184 of CAYXZD010000012.1, read as the reverse complement.
CAATCCTGGCCCCCCGAATGTATCCGGTCCTCCCACCTAGTCACCCCCGGCCTGCACCGACCTCCCCATGACCGCCACCAGTATTGCACCCCAGCCCATTCTCCGATCGGAGTACACACCCAGCGACTTTCAGATCGAGACAGTGGACCTCCATTTTTGCCTCGAAGAACAGGCGACCCTCGTCCGCAGCCGATTGGCTATCCGACGCTGTGGCGACCCTGGCAGTGACCTGGTGCTGACGGGAGAAGAAATGACCCTACACAGCGTGACGGTCGATGGCGAAACCCTCCAGGCGTCGGAGTACACCGTCAGTGATGAAGCTTTGACCTTGCACAATCCCTCGGACGAGTTTGTCCTGGAAGTCGAAGTGGAAATCGCGCCTGCGAGTAATACCTCTCTCAGCGGACTGTACGTCTCGGGTGGCAACTATTGCACCCAGTGCGAGGCCGAAGGCTTTCGGCGCATCACCTATTTCTTAGACCGCCCCGATGTGATGGCTCGCTACACCGTCACCATAGAGGGAGATAAGAATAGCTGCCCAGTCATGCTTTCCAATGGCAACCGCCTTGGTGTCGAAGAGCTAGAAGGCGGCCGCCAGCGGGTGCGCTGGGAAGACCCCTTCCCCAAACCCTCCTACCTATTTGCACTCGTAGCGGGCAACCTCGCTTGTCATGAGGGTTCGTTTACCACATCCAGCGGCCGTGAAATCAAACTGGAGTTGTGGGTCGCCGAGGAAGACCTCTACAAGTGCCCTCACGCACTCACCTCCCTTCAAAACGCCATGCGCTGGGACGAGGACACCTTTGGCCTCGAATACGACCTCGATCTCTACATGATCGTCGCCGTCAGCGACTTCAACATGGGTGCCATGGAGAACAAAGGCCTCAACGTATTCAACTCCAAATGTGTGTTAGCCGCCCCCGAGACGGCCACCGATGACGACTTCGAATCCATCGAAAGCATCATTGGCCACGAGTACTTCCATAATTGGACAGGCAACCGAGTCACCTGCCGCGACTGGTTCCAGCTAACCCTCAAGGAGGGGCTAACCGTATTCCGCGACCAACGCTTTAGCGCCGACATGGGATCGGAAGCTGTTGTACGGATCGGGGAAGTGCGCCTGCTGCGAGCTGCCCAGTTTCCCGAGGATGCCGGCCCAATGTCTCACCCCATCCGCCCGGAGTCCTACATTGCCATGGACAACTTCTACACGGCTACCGTGTACAACAAGGGCGCAGAAGTCATCCGTATGATGCACACCCTGCTCGGGGCGGAGGCTTTCCGCCGGGGAATGGATCTGTATTTTGAGAGGCATGACGGTCAAGCGGTGACCTGTGACGATTTTCGGGCAGCCATGGCCAGCGCCGGGAATGTGGATCTCGCCCAATTCGAGGGCTGGTACACCCAGGCGGGCACCCCGCACCTCAAGGTCACACAAAAGTGGAATGCCGCGGAGGGACGCCTCACCCTGACCTTTGTTCAAAAGACCGGCGATCACGAAACCCCCCTTCATATTCCCGTGCGCATGGGGTTGGTGGGAGCAGACGGTGCTGACTGCCCCCTATTCTTAGAGGGAGACCCCGCGGGGAGCGGCCCCACCACTCGGGTCCTTGAGTTACGCCAGGCTTCTCAAGAGTTCACGTTTACCGGATTAGCGGCCAAGCCCCTACCCTCTGTCTTGCGTGGTTTTTCTGCACCTGTTGTTCTGGAGCACGAACGGTCAGATTCAGAACTCGCCTTCCTGCTGGCTCACGACTCCGATTCATTCAACCGCTGGGATGCTGGGCAAGAGCTGTACACAGGTGCAGTCTTGCAGCTCGCCAAAGACAGCGGCAACGGCCGATCACTTGCCCTTCCAGCTGGGCTCTGCGACGCGTTCAAGTCGGTGCTCACTTGTGACAATCTCGATGGCTCACTGCGCGCCCTCGCCTTGAGCCTTCCGTCAGAGCGTGAGCTGGCCAGTCACATGAGCGTAATTGATCCCGAGCATCTTCACATTGCCCGTGAATATGTTCGCAAGCAGCTCGCCTCACTCTTGTACCAGCCCCTGCTGGACGTTTACGAAGCGTGTGCTCCCACCGCCCCTTATGGTCTGGACGGCGACGAGATTCACCGACGACGACTACGCGGATGTGTGCTCGCGTACTTGAGCTGCCTAGAGGACGAGCATTCTGAGAGCCTAGCATTCGATCAATTCACCACTGCTGACAACATGACCGAATCCCAATCTGCTCTGACATGCCTGCTATCCCACGGTGGGGAGCGCGGCCGACAGGCGCTAAACTCTTTCTACGACAAGTGGAAAGATGATGCCCTGGTGATCGACAAGTGGTTCACCGTTCAGGCGGCCTGCACTCGGCCTGGCGCAGTGGAACGTATGCAAGCTCTCGTCGAGCACCCCGACTTCTCACTGTTGAATCCCAATCGCGCACGCTCGGTGCTAGGGATCTTCCCAACGGCCAACCCTGCGGGATTCCATGCAGTTGACGGCAGTGGATACACGTTCTTGGCCGATCAGATCCTCGCCATCGACACGGCCAACCCACAACTAGCGGCCAGACTCGTGGGTGCATTCTTATTGTGGAAAAAATACTCCGTGAACCGACAAGAATTGATGAGCGCACAGCTCGCTCGAATGAACAACACCCCTGGTCTTTCCAAGAATACAGGTGAGATCATCACACGCGCCCTCGGGTAGTCTGAGATGGCACCGACAGAACTGGTACCTACAAAGCGAGAGATCATTGAGCAAGCGAATGAGGTTGTCTTCATCAACGCTCAGTTCGATCAGATCGCATCGTTTTTTAGCACGGACTACTCTGCCCATGCGGGCAACAAATCCCACAACGGCCACGCCTTCATCAAGCGATACCTCAGTCAATTGCACAGGGCCCTCTCCAATCTACGCCTCGCGCGCTTAGAGGTTTTACACGAGTCCAGCAACATTCTCACATGGCAGCGGACCTTACGTGCAAGCCATACGGGCAACCTCATGGGCATCCCTCCGAGCCGCAAACCTATTGAGTGGTACGAGCTCATTGTGACCCGCTTTGAAGGAAACAAGCTCGCCGAAGACTGGCTGGCCAGCGACCTAGCGGCTCAGCTTCTTCTGAAGCAGTAGACCCGGACCGGCAGGCACCGCCTCACTGGGCAGGCATTGCTCTGATGGTAGCGGCTCCCGCGATCCGCACACGAGCTGCCTAGGCTCTCACTGGCCCTCACTCGGTCTCCTTGCCCTCCAGCCATAAGCAAATAGCGATAGCCGCGCGCGCTGGATCACTCGCTTCCATTTGCAGGCAATAGCTCTTGCCCTTTTCGCTGTGCCGATACAACGGGTCGTAGTAATCCTCCAGAAGGACCGCCGCCAATTCACGCAACCTGCCTGTATCGAACAGATGCAAGAGTGGGGTGTTCAGATTCATGCGCTTCTCTACGAGTGCCAACTGTTCTCTCAGCTTAGGCTGAGAGCTCGCATCTGAAAGGTAGTCATCCAGCAGGGTCGTGATGCGGCTTTCCTGGTCAGCTTCCAGGAGTATGTTCTCAGCAGCCTGCATGGCCAGCCAAATGGACTTGGGGACCGTCACATCCCCCACCTTGCGGCTTTCCCCCTCAACAACCAAAACGCCCCCCTCTAGCTCACGAGTTCGCAGGGCTAGATTGGTATCAAATGCCTTTTGCGATACGGGCTGGAGACCGACCATTCCCAAGAGGGAGCTGCGATGCCCGGCTGCCGCCTCAAGGTCGATGGTGCTCCCTGGGCGCAGTCGCTCGATTTCACGCAGGACAAGAGTCTTGCCTACTCCTGTTAGCCCTCGCAGAGCAAGAGTCCTCGGCGGGACCCAGCTCTCAAGCTCTGCCATTACATGCTTACGATAGGCGTGATAGCCCCCTTCCATGCCCACTACCTGTGGGATTCCGAGGCGGGCAAATAGAGCCACCACGCTCAAAGACCGCAGGCCTCCGCGCCAACAATGAAGCACGACGGGTCTGCCACTGGCACAGGCTTCAACTTGGGTGAGAATGACGGGTTCTAGTCGTTCTCGAAGCCGATCCATCCCATCTCCGGCTAGTTCCAAGACGCGGCCACGGACTAGCGTCGTCTCCAACTCAATTCCCCCGAGCACGGCAATCTTGGCTACCAACGCCTCAATTCCCTCAAGCACGTGCTCAAGCCCGCGCTCAAAGGCTGCGTTGGGTGAAGACTTCTTGTAGAGCAAGCCCACCACCGCTCGCTCTGTATCAGAGAAAAGCGGCACATTGAACGCGCCCGGCAGGTGGTCTACGGCATATTCTCCGGGCGAGCGCAAGTCAATCACGACTGCCGATGGGGTGCCAATGACACGATCCGCAGTGAGCATGGGCACCTTAGCGAGCGGAGCCGAGTCCCTCGATGGGGTGGATTCGCTGGAGAGGGAGGCCATAGGCTCACTAGTATAGGGTGGGCCCCCTGAACACCACCCCGCGTGGGGCCTAGGATTCTGTAGACGCGGAGCCCTCAGCCCTGACGGGCTGGAAGTTGATCGTTTTGGCTCCTCCCCCGGTTCTGTTTGGATTGCTGCTCAGGTCTTGCCCCTTGCCCCCGATCGGTCTTGGGTTGGGTGTTGGCTCCCTGCCGGAACTTGAGAAGTACGGGTAGCTCCGAGAGGTTTGCGCCTGACTCCCTGAATTGGCGCACCTTGGCTGCAAAGACCCGTTCAGGGATTTGATCCAACTCTGCACGCATTGCCGGCGTGATGTACTTGTGTTTCACGAGCAGGTCCATCACCCGTACGCGCTGGATGCGCCGTAGCTCCTTTTCGCGCTCTTTGCCTGTGACGCCCGACAGTTTGAGGCGCATGTCCATGTCCAACGGCATGTTCAGGACTTTGCGCAAGCGCTCCCCATCGGAGTCCTTACGCCCCGGATTCCGTGTCCCCCCGGCACCCGTAGGTCTATGCGGCTTCGCGACCTCTGCAAACCCGGGAAACTCACGTCGCAACCGCACGAGGGCTAGATAGAACTCAGAGGGCGGAAGCTTGGCTAGGCGCTCCCAGTGGACCGGCTCTAGACCGACAGGCAAGCCGTGATCTTGAACAAACTGATTCACCCGGTGCTTGACATAAGTCAATAAGGCCTGACGTTGCTGGTCGGGCCCAAGGGCACGCAATCGATCGACCTCTGCTCGCGGCACGTTTAGGTCCATCGCCATTCTGAGCACGGCCTGGGGCATGCGCTGATCAAACTGATCTCGCAGGCGATCGAGCACACGGGCGCGCTCCTCTGGACTGGCCTGCTGGATACGCCGACGATCCTCTTCCGGCAGTTTTCGCATCAGCCGCCTGCCCATGTCCCGCATCTCTTCGACCGATAGCTCTTGCAAGAGCTCTTGACGCTTCGCGGGGCTAAGCTGATCCAGTTTATCCCTGGTTTCCTTGCTCACCATGCGATACACGCGCTGTCCGAGCTCTTCAAACTCACGGGCTTGCTTGCGCAGTTCTTGACGCTGTGCACCTGAAAGCTGCTTGTATTGCTCCATGCGCTTGCGCAGCTTGGTTTTTTCCTCATCGCTGAGCGCCTCCCATCGGGCGCGCCGAGCCGCAGTTTCTTCCTGAGAGGGCCTTTGGTCCGCAGGGGGCGCTGATTCACCAGGAGCACTCTGTGCGAATCCCCTCAACGGCGCGGCTGAAGCGGCAAGGCACACGAACAGAATAAGGAAGCGTGTGAGCATGAATTCAGGATCCCTCGCTGTCGAGAAGCGCTTCGTGGCCGATGTCAAGTTGGGACAAGAGGTCTCGCTCGATCGGGCCCAAGCCTTGAAGAGATTCGAGGAACAAGAGTTCGTCTAGATGATCGACGATTTCTGCATCTTCAGGTGTCAAGGGTGGGGCGGGCAGTGGCTCTGTTGGAACCTGCTGAACAACGTGGTCAAGTCCTGGGGCCTCGCTGGGGTCGAGTTGGCGATTAGCTCGGCGCAAGGCGACCGCCCCCGCTGCGATGATGAGACCCGCAGCAGCCACCCGCCACAACAGGCTTCTCACTGGGAATTGAAGGAGAGCACCGCCCTCTGAATGACTCCGTGAATCCGCTGCAGAACTAGCGACCGCTAGACCCTGCTCCACTTCAACCCGGACCCCTGCAAGTACGCGCCCAGCGAGTCCCCCGGGGACGCTCACCTGCCCGGCCTGGTCCAACAAGGCGTCAAGGGGATCAGGCAACGTCGATTCTCGGCGAGCCACCACCCCCGCAAATACGCGCTCATGCAAGCCCACAGGTATCGTCACGCGATCCGTATCCAACAAGGCTTCGAGTGAGTCCCCAGCCTGGGCCTGGATTCGCAAACGCCGCAACAAGCGCTTCGACAAGTCCGGAGGGAATTGGGGATCGGGCAAGGATGCCAGCAACACCTCAAGAGCCTCTTCCTGTTCGAGCAACTCACGACAAGCCGAGCAGCCCAATAGGTGTTCGTGCCAACCGAGTTCAGCCAGGGCCCTCGGGTTGGCACGCCCCTCAAGAACGGCCTCAAGACTTTGATAGAAATCAACACATCGAATGCTCATGAGTATTCCCCCTCCAGGAAAGAGGCCAACTCTGTGCGCAGAGTCTCGCGCGCACGGTGGATCAACGACTTGACGGCCTTAGAGCTCGAATCAAGCACTTTTGCGATTTCGACATAAGGCATGTCGTCATACTTGGCTAGCACCAAGGCCATGCGTTGTTTTTCTGGCAATGAAGCAATGGCAGCCCGAACGGCAAGAACAACATCGTCGCGCTCCAATTGGCTAGACGGCCCCTCAATACGCTCGTCGCTTACGCTGCTTGCCATGGAATCGACGGCGTCGCCACCAGGTCGCAGGCCAATGGGGTGATCGAGGGAGATGGGCTGTCTCCCCACTTCCCGCTGGGTCTTGTTGACCGACATGTTGAACACGATGCAGTACAACCAAGTGGTGAAGCGCGCCGTTGGCTCATAGCGATCGCGAGCGCGCACCACACGCAGGAAGACCTCTTGCACCATGTCTTCCCGGTCCGGGTGCCTTCCCAAGAATCGTGTCAGGAGGGAATACACCCGCGCAGAATGCTGTTCCACCAAGGCCTCAAAGGCCCCCTCGTCCCCCGCCTGCCAGGCAACCATGAGTGCTGCGCCCGGATCGGTTCCGGCGGGAAGTGGGTGATCTTGGGTCATGGCTAGGGCGGGAGAGTGCGCCTAGGGCGCAATGTACCTGTTGGGTGTAACCTACGCACGGGCTAGGAGTTCCGGGCTAACCCGGACAGTCCCCTCGGGCCTCCCCTCCAGGATTCAGATTGAGACCCCCCAAAGGGTTGCCCCCCCTCGGGCTGCCCCTATTTGATCCAGCGCACGGCCTTTGGGGGCCAGAAGGCAAACACCGGACGACCAATGATGGCGTCTAGTTCGATCGGACCAAAGTCACGTCCATCTAGGCTATCTCCAGAATTGTCTCCCAAGACCAGCAGTTGGCCGGGCCCCACGCGGACCCCCCCTGTGGCTAGACGTCCGCGGGCACGGTATTGCAAGTCACGGGAGACCCGGAGAGACGACAGGGCGAATCCCGCTCCGTGGGACTCCACCCATACGCGTGCCCCAAAGCTCTGCCCGCTGTGGGGCTCATCAAGCGGGTGCAACCTGTTTCGTTCATAGTCGTGTTGGGCGGTCCACTCACCTACCTGGGTAAAGAGATGATTGTCCACATTCCCTAGTCGTACATTCACCGTTCCGTCACTCGCAGGGGTTACCGTGCCCGCTCCCAGCGGAATGTCCACCTCGGGAGTCTTGCGCACAAGGCTCACCCCAATCGGATCGGCCAAGGCTGTACCGGCTAGATCAAGGCGGAGCTCAAAACGATCCCCTTGCTCGGTGATCGCAAACACCACTCGTCCTCGTCGGGTCTCCAGCTCCATCTTGGCCTCCAACACAAGATCATGAATGCCCACCTCGCCCTCCACGCGGGTTCCATCAAGTTCAACGAAGCTGTCTCGCAAGATCGGGTGAAGTCGAAGTGCGGCAGGGCTTGTGGCCGATCCAAGCGGAGGCGCGTGCGCTTCTAGGGCGCCATCGGCTCTCTGAACCCAAGCCCCTTCCAAACCCTTGAACCAGCGTGCCGGATCGTCTTCTACTAAATCAAAGACTGGCACAAGGACCAGGTTGTCCGCAAGGAACGGCACGCGCTCCCCATTCACCCAAAGGTCACCTGAGGGGTCCACGCTGACTCGCTCACCCCCAAGGCCACAAACGCGCTTTACAAAGACCTCACTCCCCAAGCGGAGCACAACAACATCGCCTCGCCCCGGCGTATCGCCGCCAAAAGCAACAGCAACCCATTCACCCTGATGAACGTTGGGCTCCATGGAAGAGCTCACCACCGGATACACGTCGATCACGAAGGTCTTGATCCCCAGCAGCAACACCAGCGAGAGGACACTCAACCACAATAACCGACGGATTCGTGTCAACATGACTCAGCTCCTTGCCATCAGATCAAGTGGCTAAGAAGTTGCCGGGCCACGATCATGTAAATCGCAACGCCAGAGATGTCCGACAAGGTGATCAAAAAGGGGCCCGCGACAACCGCAGGGTCGGTGTCCAGACGCCGACAGGCAAGGGGCACCATTCCGCCCAAGGCTGCGGCCCAGGCCACAGCTGCAAACACGGCAACCCCCACGGAAAGCCCCAGGATCCAAGGCTCCCCTACGGCCTGTTCCAGCCCAGCTGCAAAGCACAGGGTCACGAAACCACACAAAACCCCAATCAAGGCCCCCACCTTGATCTCACTCATGAAGACCTCTGCTTCGCGCTCAGGGCTCACCTCGCCGGTGGCAAATCCCCGCACCAAGATGGTCGAGGTTTGTACGCCCACGTTACCGGCTAGGCCAACAATGAGTGGTAGGTACCGGAGAATCGCCGTGTTGAGCGCGCCCTCGCCCCCTCCTCCGAGGAACGCATCTAACACGCGAGCACTCAATAGGCCGCCCACGACCGTCACGCCCATCAAGGGCAACCTCTGCCTCACCCTCACCAATACGGGCAATCGAGTTTGTTGAGCTGGGGACGTTCCTACAAGTCGGTGTACGTCCTCAGTAGCTTCGTCCTCAAGGATGACTTGAGCGTCGTCAAGTGAGATGACCCCGACAAGCGCACCGGAGCCGTCGACGACAGCTAAGGCAGACAGGGCATAACGTGATATCAACCCAGCGGCGGTTTCTTGGTCGGCATGTGCGTCCACTACGAATGGCTCAGCCATCAACGCCTCCACCGTGTCATGGATGGAGTGAGTCAGAAGGTCTCGGTCAGAGAGATAGCCCACAGGGACGCCTGAGGGGTCCACCACGTAGACGCCTAAATTGTCTTCCGTGTCCCCGCCCTTCTTCTTGATTTCCTTGACCACGTCACCGACACGCTCTCCGCTCTTAGCAAGAACGAATTCTGTGGTCATCACCCCACCAGCACTGTCAGGGTCATAAGACGACAATGTGCGCAAATCCTGAGCCGTCTCGGCTGGAATCGAGCGCAACACGTCTTCAACCACACGCTCCTCGGCCTCGGCTAGAACATCCACGGCCTTATCCGATGGCAGCTCTTCAACGATCTCCCGTAAGCCACCGGTACTTAGATTGGGGACGAGTACGTGCGTCAGCTCCTCGTCAGCGAGTTCGAGGATGTCCACTTGCTGCTCTGTGCTCAACAAGTCGAACACGCCCCACGCTTGGTCGTTGGTGAGGTCCTTTAGCCAAGTGGCGACATCCGCAGGGTGGACCGCTTCCAGCACACGTGCTCCATCCGTGAGGGACTGCTGCAGCGCCTCCTCAAATTGGAGGTGAAGCGCTTGGATGTCGGCGTCGGGTCTGTTCTCGGATGGGCTCATAGGAACTGGGGCCAGTTTGGCAAGGGAATCGCTCTGTGTTGACCCCCGAGCAAGAAACTCAACGATCTAGCCTGATTGGGTGAGCCCAGAAGGCCCAGCAGTGCACGTCCAAATGGCAGCCTGAGGGTTCACCGAGGACTGTGGTGGCTGACAAGGGAGTCACTTGAAGAGGTCACGGACACGGGCCCCGTTCCCCTACCAGTCCCTGTAGGCTTACACCCTCCCCTGGCTGAGCGGGTCTAAGACGAGTCCGTGTAGAACCGCCGAGGCCGTCGCAAGGTCCTGGGCCTGCACGGCAAAGGCCTGACTTGAGCGTCGAGAGCCCAGGAATGCACGCCGCACCCTGACTCCGCTTGAATCCAAGGCCTCTAACGCCTGGCGCCCTAGTGCGAGATTCTCACCCACACCCTGCCCAATCAAGGCAACCGCGCTGAGCCCACCTTCAACACTTGCTCCGGCACCGAGCTGATCAAGTGCAGCGGGGACCCCCGGGCCAGAACGCACAAAAGCTGACACCTCCTCCCCCTGTGCGTCGAGCAACCCGGCCTCAACTCCGCAAGCTCCCAGTGCTTCGAACATCTCCGCAACGCGCGGGCCGCGAAGGTGTGGTTCGGGCACATTGAGAACGACGTGCAGAACATCGCGTTGCACGGCGATCCCCAAGAGGCCTGGCGAACCGCCACTGTGTTCGGTCACCAGTTCAGTACCGCGCAGTGATGGCTGGCGCACATTACGCACAAAAACCCGAGTCGTGTTGCGCAAGGAAGGCATGATGGCCTGAGGGTGTAAGACCTGGGCTCCATGAAACGCAAACTCCGCCGCCTCTCCATAGGTGACCTCATCCAGAGTACGCGCCTCGTGCACCCACTTCGGATCGGCCGTCATGATTCCCCCGACAGCTTTCCAGTAGTGAATCTCCTCCGCCCCCAATGCTGATGCAATCCAAGAGGCTGTAAGGTCCGACCCATTTCGACCCAGAGTGGTCAGGTTTCCGCTTGGGTCCTTGGCAAGGAATCCTGTCACGATGGGAATGCCCTGAACATGTTCCAGCCCCTTGCGCAGCGCAGCGAGGGAGCTCTCAAGCGGCCGTGCTGCGCCGTGCCTTGAATCACTCACCAAACCCAAGTCCCAAGCATCAACAGGTACGCTGGGTAGGCCTAGATCTGCACAAGCCCGAGCGAGGATTCGCACACTCAAGCGCTCCCCAAAGGAAAGGGCGAAGTCCATTTGCGCCGCAGTGACCGAACCTAGGTCGCAGAGGCCCTCTAGGAATTGCGTCCATTCGCGCCAGTAACGGTCCAACAGATCGCTTGGCTGGCCGAGAGCCTGCAGCATGGCTCGGTGGCGGATGCGGACGGGAGCGGGGTCCATAAATCCCTCGCTCGCCTCGATGGCCGCCTCCTGCAAGAGGTCTGTCACGCCCTTCAAAGCACTGATTACAACGACATGGCGTCGTTGAGGCTGGGCGTGTCGTTGCTCCGCTAGGATTTGTGCCACTCGCAAGACTCCCTGTGCATCAGCGAGGGCCGCTCCCCCAAACTTGAGGATGTGAGTCGTTGGGGCAACGGGTAGGGGCATGAACCCTCTAGCATACGGCCGTTGGGGGAAGAGAGAACGACCCACAAGGGGTAGAATGAAGGCCATCCACTCCATGAGTCTCCCATTTCCCCCTTTGGGCCCCCTGTCATGAGCGCCAACCCACACGACAACCTGATCTACGACTGGAACGCAGAGGGCCAAGCGCCCGCCCCTATTCAGTTCGACGATGAGACACTGCGCGATGGACTGCAGAGCCCCTCCGCTCGCGACCCCGAACTTGAAGAAAAGCTCGAGCTTGTGCACCTCATGGATGGCCTAGGTATCGATACCGCCAATGTGGGCCTCCCCGGCGCAAGCGAAAAGGCTCGAGAACACATCATGGCCCTCTGCCGCGCCATGGCCGATTTGTCCATTACCCCAAATGTTGCCTGCCGTACGCTCATCAGCGACATCGCCCCCGCAGCCGAAGTGCAACAAGCAACGGGCAGCCCCGTGGAAGTCTGCACTTTTATTGGATCGAGCCGCATTCGCCAATTCACGGAGAAGTGGGAGCTCGACAAGATGCTCCAACTCTCTCGAGATGCAATCGAGTTTTGTGTCCAAGAGAACATGGCGTGTATGTTCGTCACGGAGGACACGACTCGCGCCCACCCAGAAACCGTCCGCGCCCTCTACACCACTGCCATCGAGGCAGGAGCCAGCCGGATTTGTATCTGTGACACTTGTGGTCATGCCACTCCCACAGGTGTGAAAGCCGTCGTCTCATTCGTCAAGGACCTCGCAGCTGAACTGGGTGCACCCGTGGGGATTGACTGGCACGGTCACAACGATCGAGGCCTGGGTCTTATCAACGCACTCGCAGCCATTGAGGCCGGGGCCACCCGCATCCATGGCACAGCCCTCGGCATCGGTGAACGCACAGGAAACACCCAAATGGATCTGTTGCTAGCCAACCTTGCTCTACTGGGCTGGATCAATCGCGACCTCTCTACCCTTGGAGACTACGTCTCGGCTGCCTCTAAGGCACTCAACGTAGAGATTCCCAGGGGGTACCCCGCTTTTGGGCAAGATGCCTTTGAAACCTCGACGGGCGTACACGCATCTGCTGTCATTAAGGCCCTGCGCATGAACGACACCTGGCTCGCCAATCGCGTGTACTCAGGAGTTCCCGCCGACCTATTTGGATTGGAGCAAGTGATTGCCGTGGGCCCGATGTCTGGCCGCTCCAATGTGATTTGGTTCTTAGAAAAGCGAGGAATCGATCCCACCGAAGAGCGTGTCGAACGCGTCCTTGCCGTGGCAAAGACTACGCCCCGCCAGCTCACCGCCGAAGAAACCCTAGCGGCAGCAGAAGGACAGGCCCCGGCCAGTTCCTAATCGGGACGAGCCTCCTGGCCTTGTTGCATCCTAGGGCGATGCTCGGGCTGTGAGCTATTCGGTCATTGAGAGAACGAACTTCGGCGCCGCCACCTCGACAGCCTCGGCAGGCAACTCTGGCAATGACTCCGGAATCGCGGCCTGGCTACCCACCACTGACTCCCTAGACCTGCGAGCTACCTTTGGCCGAGATTGAGCCAGCCGAGCTTGCTGAGCGTTGCTCCACTCACAGGTGTAGCACTTGTGAAAACAGCCCCTCTGGAGCTCTTGGCAGCGCGCCACACCGATATTATGGGCAAAGAGGGAGACTTGACCGTCAATGCGGGTGGGGCACGAACGGGATTGGGACAGTGTCATGGGGCACTTATCGGGACAGATGTACGAAATCTGGCCCCACTAATTGGACTTGAGTGAGGCTCACGGAGGCCCCTTGGGGAGGACAGAAAACGGCCCGAGAAGCCAAGTACATCGCTAGCACCCTGCTGGCAATGACGAATCAGCCCGAATTCACGGCCGAAGAGCCGCACGAATCGTCTCTAGAGCCTCGCGCGCTGCCTCTGGCCCCCGGTGCGAGTCTCGACTCAGCTCAACAGCAGCTAACCCTGTGTAGCCCACATCCAAGAGGCCCCCAAGGGTAGCCGGCAAGTCGAGTTCGCCCGAACCAAACATCAAGTGTTCGTGAACGCCATGCTTGGAATCATCAAGGTGAACATGGGCGAGGCGTCCCCCATAGCGCTTGATCTCGCTCTCGACGGGCACATCACCCATCACGACCAAGTGCCCCACATCCAAACACAGGCCGAGCCCCTTTCCCGCGGGCCCCATATGTTCAATCAATTCATCAAAGCCCGATGGTCGCTCGATGAACATCCCTGGCTCGGGCTCAAACGCCACGCGTACATTGCACTCCTTTGCACGCTCTAGGACAGGAATCAAACCCTCCGCAAGGCGATCGAGCAACTGGGATCGCCGATCATCGGAGAGGCCTCGATCTCCAAGCGACCGTCCATCGGGTTCCACTCCGGACCAAATGGAGAGTACGCCCGCGCCGAGCAGATGAGCCTGCCCTAGGCAACGCATCAGAAACTCTAACCTCCGCTTACGGCCAGCACCGTCTTCCTCAAGCAAATTGGGGCGGTGCTTGCGGCGTGCATCGAGCAAGAACCGTGCGCCCGTTTCCACTGACAGGGCTAGGCCAAGGTCATCAGCCCACTGCTTCGCCTCCATCAGCTCCCCCCGGCTCACTTCATAGGGGTCAAGAAAACCCGCATCTGGAGTAAGGGCCACTCCCTCATAGCCCATCTCTCCCAAGAGACGCATGGCGTCGAGGGGCCGGTGGTGGGCTAGGCCATTGGTGTTGTAAGCGAGGCGAAACAATGGAGCGCTTTAGGACTTTGGCTTGCTCTGAGTTGATTCTGGAGCCGATTCTGGCTCTGCCCCTGAAGTGTGAGCCTCCAGCGAATCGGAATCTATTGGGGCTGGAGTGCAGGGCTCAGACTCACCCTCCCCCGCTGGCCCCCCCGGAGGAGGTGGAAACGTCGGCTCTGGGTCGGGCTCGGCGTGAAAGTCTGTTCGACCCTCCTCGCCGCCCTGAGATTGTTGCCCCTCTTCATCGGGTCCCCGCTCTCTTTCGTCGAAGTCTTCTGGATGATCCGCACGTTGCCCAGATGAATCCTGTGCGCCTTCGGGCAAGTCCAGCTGTTCGATATCAGAGGCGATCCGCGCTCTCCATTGCTGTTGGCGCTCAATGTCTTCAGCACTCGGCAGGGAGGCTGAGGCGCTGTCCACCTCCCGTTTGATGCGGCGCACCTCCTCTTCCATTCCGGCCTCGCGCCACATACGTGTAAGCGCACGACGCAGCTTCATCACTTGTGTGAGGACCTGCATGATCACTTCCGGCAGACGCTTACCAAAGACAAGCAGCGCCCCACCGGCAATGACCACGAGTTCCACGAGGTCGAAGTTTCCGATCAGAGCCAACATGAGTGCTAGTCTACGTTACTCATCAAGGATGCCCAGCCTCTTTGGTCTCCAAAGGAATAGGGGTGAGAACCCAATAGAGATTCCCGCCCCCCCCTCTCCTGCACGTTTGTCGATCGTTGTTTCCAGCATGAAGTCCGCGGAAAAGCGTCTCAATGCAAGGTGGGTGCGCAGACTTCCGTTTCCGGCCATGGAAATGTCCTCTCCAAGCTCCAATTCCCACTTGGGGTCGATGCGCCAGCGGGCGTCAAAGGACGCCGCTTCAAACAACCTCCCCTGTAAGGGGTCCAGGCCCCGCCTGTAAACGAACTGCAGGATCCAGGGCTCGTCCGGCCTCCACGCAAAAGTGCTGCGTGAAAAAAGCGTGCGCCCGGTTTCAATGTCAATCCGCCCATCATGCATAAGGGCCACCGGCGCTCCATTCATCGTGGTACGCAATGACCCCAGCATCGAGAGCTGGGTCTGGTTTTCCATGCTGTCATCTCGATGGAATCGCCTCAGGCCCTTGAGCTCAAGGTCATACCGACTGTCATCTGTTGGATCCGTCCAAAGGGCCCGCAAGCCAGCGCCTATTTCCTCTGCGCCGAGGGGGTCGTCATAGGCATCAAAACGAACGAGGTCTTTTCCGTGATGGGACATGAGCTTCTCATTGGTGTAGCCCAAAGTTGGCGTCAACATGTGCCGCCAACCCGCATCATTGACCCGAAATAGGGTGGTTGCAAGGTCAACTCCAAATACAGCCCCTGTGCGCGTTGCCCCCGTCGCACCATCAACCGTGGCATCCCATGCCGCCGCCCGACCTTCAATCCAGGGTGTGGCTCGCACCCCCATCCAACCCATATTGAGGGGCGCTGACAATCGGTGATACGTGCTCGCCCTAAGCACATCCCGGTCCCCCAACCCGTCGAGCAGTCCGTCGGAGTCTTGAAAATCGAACTCATAGTCCGGATCTCCGCTCCGCCTCGAAAGCGCATCCAGTTCTAGGCCAGCCCCATACAAAACCGGCACGCTTCCGAGGGTCGCCAGCTCCCGCTCACCGTGTGAAAACCCTAGTGATGGGCGCTCAAGAACATCCGTACGGTAGCTATCAAGGCGCACCCTGAACATCGCGTCAAAATAATCCGCTCCCCTCCCATCCCTGTAGTGCAGATAGGTATCTCGTTCCTCAAACTGTTGATAGCGGCGCTGAAAGAACTCGGATTGCACCCCAGGGTCGCTCTGAGTGTTTAGGGCAAGATCAACCCAAGCAACATCAGAAAACGGATAGCGCCCGCGAGCGTGGGTCCAAAGCCGCGTCGGGTCACGGTCCTCAACCGGCACCCGCACAAGTCCTCGGTCATCACTCGTGTCATGGATTCCACGGGTCATGATTTCTAGCCACATGTCCTCGCGGCTCTCTTTGCTGGGCTCGCGCATCTCTAGACCCAAACCGCCCAGGACCCCCCGGCTCCCAAGATAAGAAGCCTGAGCATGCCAACGCCCTATCGAGTCGACCCCGAAACCAAGTAAATCCCCAAGCTTGCGCCCGATTTTCCCAATGTCAGAACGAAATGCCGTCCCCACCATGGGGCCGAATCGTGCGTTATCACCCACGACGAGGTGATCGAGACTCCGCACCGTGTCGTCTCCGGTAACGAACCCGACGACGTCTCCCTTGCGGTCCAGCGCTAAACCTCCAATGGACGGCAGGGGCACGCTGATGTGATTGGAGAACACCAGCTTGTTTCCCCTTGCCGATATCTCCCAGAGACCATCATCGCGTGGGTCGAGCACCAACTTACGGGTTTGGATGACATAGGTCGGCTGATCTTGGGTGCTTGTCGTCAAGGTGGCTTTGTCAGCTCGCAGGGAGCCGTCACCTGCAGTGAGCATCTGATCTGCCGATACACGCACCCGTTCCGTTCGGCCCTTTGCAACCTGCATGCTCGCCACGAGAGTCGCCTCCTCCAACTCGCCTCGTTCATCGAGCATGTTTAGATATATGCTGTGGGCTTGGGCGGAGAGTCGCCCATCCTCGACGACTTCGATGTTCCCCTCAGCATAGGCTGCTTCAAGGTATCGACTAAGCTCTCCTTCGCTCAGGCGCCTGAAAACATTGGAGAGCAGCGGTCCCTGTGGCCGTGCAATTCCCATAGGTGGATCAGCGAGAGGCTCTTCTCCGCCGCGCACGAGGGGCGGTGCAGGACCCCAAAGCAGATTGCGCCCGCGAGCCCTCCACCGGTGACTCTGCAGCCAGAGCCCGACATAATCTGCTCGCGCTTCATTCTGGCCATCACTAAAGCGCGGAGCTGTCATGGCGAGCAGGGTTTGGTCACCACACTCTTGGGGCAGCACACTCGCAAAGTAGAGAATCCAGGACCCAGTCGCTGAAGTCGAAGCCAGCTTCCCGCGCTCACAACTGACCAAGAAGCGGTCAAGATCGAGGTGTATGTACGAAGAACTGAGCTCTAGTGTCCCCAAGGCTTGGCCCACCTCGACTGCACAGTGGTCATCACCCCGGCCCCAAAAGGTAAGTCCGGCGCGGGTGGCTAAAAAGCGGTCGCCGCTCGCCCGACCTACGCCCCCGTAGGTGCAAACAAAACCGGCGCTCGCCTCTAGGGACTGAATGGCATCAACTCCTGTTGCAACCCCGATCCAAGAGCCGGCCAAACGCAGTTTTCCAGCCCTCACAATCAATGGAAACCCTTGCTCGTCCGTCCCCTGTAGCAAGACTCCGCCCTCAAAGCGCAGGCCTTCGGGCGTAGCCACCATACTGGCTGCCTCAATCCGCCCTTCGCCGGGGCTTAGGCCCGGTCTTGGCTCCTCGAATCCCCCCTCTCCTGCCGCGGAATCCGCACGCTCCATCAGAGCAAACTTGGGCTCGGCTGCTTCGATACGCTCCTCCTCCCAGGTCAGCGCCGCCGCAGAAAGCCCAAAAACTCGACCATCAAGGCCCTCCAAGCCCTGGACCATAACGCGCGCGCCCTCTGTCCCCACCAACTGTCCGCGACCCTGGTCTTGCAAGATCAAGGTGTCCCCCTTGGCTTTCATGGCCATCAAGCCACTGCGCTCGAAGTGAACCTCTCCTGACGCCACGAGGTCAGAAGTATACAGATCCCGTTCTTCGATCTCTGCGGCGAACACCCCGAGCATGTTGATGCGTTGAGCTCTAAGGGCCACCTGGTCATTCGCCCGATCAAGGCTCGCCTGCTCGACAAGGTGTGCCTCTAGAGAAAAAGGCTGGGGCTTGCCTGCCGCGGGAGCCTCGTCGGGATCGGAAGGCTCGCCCACGAGATTGAGTGTTACTCGGCCCGCCTCAAGTGTGAGGGTCCCCTCCCCCGTTTGAGCCTGTAATTCGACTTCACCCGTGGCCAAGAAACTGCGCCGACTGACGGTTACCTGTGCCCCTTGCAGAGCGGCATATTCAACGGCCCCCGGATCCCGAATCGTGGCACGTTGAGGCAAAACCCGCAGTCGAGCAGCAACGTCCTCGCTGCCGATCAGCCGTACGATTTGGCCAGGTTCAATCGCGAGTTGGGACGCTGACCCATCGCCCTCTACCCCAGCCCATGAAACGCCCTCACTTGCTTCAAGCTCCAGGGAGGCGAGATCAAAATCCGTGACAACACCCGCAGACACGCTCAAAGGCCTGGGGCCAACCACATCCACGCGCACTCCCCTTGCCCGGTTCACCCGCCACCCATCCGTTCGATGTTCGAGTTCACTCCGACCACTCACATCGATGGACACGAGCCCCTGGGCCTCCGTGCGCTGAAAAATGTGCGTTGGCCCCTCACAAATGAACTCTGTAATTCCGCCAACGGGGTCAGTACCCACTTCTCCACGCGGCTGCTCCTGCCTAAAAGCCACATCCAACACTTCGGTCTCTAGGCGCCGAGGCCCCTGAATCACACGCACGTTCTTGCGCATGGTCAGGCTGGCCCATTCACCCTCACTGCCCGAACGCCCGCCGAGAAACTCTTCCGCATGAATCGCAAGGTCCCCCCCCAGTACCTGAGAGGTGCTCGGGCCACGCAGTGTGAAGCTCATGCCAAGCTCCCCCATCTGAGCAAACAGTGGGCCCTCCCCTGAGCAACGCACTCGCTGAGGGGCCCCATCATCGAGTTGGACTGGAAACTCTGCTGCAGGGTCGGCTTGGATCAAGAGCTGACGCAGCCGCCCATCGGGGCCAAGGTCAAACTCTGCAACGGAACCGCTGTAGCGTGCGGCCCCCCTCTCCGCCACCACATTCCCCAACGCTTGGCCGCTTTCGATTAGGAACTCCCCAGCCTCTCTGCGGCCTTCAATCTTCAGGCTCTGCGCTTGGATATCGCTCCTTGTCATCGCCAGAGCCCCTGCGGGCCCCGCTTTGCCAGTCGTCACCACCCGAGCCCCTCCCTCAGCAGTCACACTGATACGACTGCCCTCCCCGTGCGACCCTTCCTGACGAACCTCCAATGCCCCCGTCGTTGGGGTCTGAAAGAGAACCGTATCCCCTTGAGGCTGCTGCATGGTGACCTCGCCCCCACGATTGAGCCGCAAGAGCCCCCGGCCGCCCTGGAAAACTAGTCCGCGGCCCTTGCCCGAAAGCCCCGCACCCTCAATGTGCACAAGCTCTTCGCCTGCTGAGCGAAGTTCATCCTCACCCACCCAAGCCTCTAACCGTTCGGCTGTCAGGGTCAATGGAGCAAAGGCATGCAAACCCAAGCGTTTCGATACCACGCCTTCAAGCAGGACACGGCCACCGTCTGCGATCACGAGATCGTGACTGGTCAAGCCGGGCTCTACACGAAAAGTTCCGGAGTCTGCGGTAAGGGTCTCGATGACCTCACCCGTTTCGGGATTGAGGGTGTGCAGACTTAGATTGAGAACTCTGTAGGAGCTAAAGCTCTCATCCAGTGCATGAAACTCACCCTGGAGTCGGCTCTTTGCCCCCCGGCGACGGGAGGCGCCCGCCGCATAAGTGTCCAGGCTCGCCTGCCCGTCGATGCGCACAAAAAGCGGTTCTTGGGCAGAGCTCTCATGCGGAGGCTCCCGCCGTGGAATATCACGCTGAACCGCAAGCCCCGGACCAAGGCTCGGAGCCTTGGCACCCGAGGAGCCCCGCACGCCCAAGAACAGTACGACCCCCCCCGCGCCCAGAACCGCCCCAAAGACCAGGAAGGGCCTTAGCCGCACGACTCACCTAAGCCCACGGGCCAGTTTCCCCGGGCGGCAAGCACGAGCTCACAAACCTCGCGCACTGCCCCGCGGCCGCCAGAACGACTGCTGACGAAGTCGGCTACCTCAAGCACCTGCTCGCAAGCATCCGCTGGGCAACAGAAGATTTTCGAGCGCGCGGCTAGACCCAAATCGGGCAAGTCGTCCCCCATGGCAAGTGTGAATTCAGGATCGATGCCCAACTGTTCCTGCAAGGCTTGCAGCCGTGTTTCCTTGGGCCCTGAGCGAACCTGTAGGTGCACCCCAAACTCCCTTGCGCGCCGCTCCGTAGCGCGACAGCCCCGGCCAGTAATCCACGCTAGGGCGATGCCCTCTTCACGAAGCCAGGCCAAGCCCTGTCCGTCGCGCACGCAGAAACTCTGCTGCTCTTCCTCTCCCACATACACAACTCGCCCATCTGTCAGAACGCCATCCACATCGAGAACAAGCAACTGGATGCGCGCTAGGGCGCCCTGCAATTCTGTTGAACAGGCTGAAAGAGGGTTGGGACTCACGGCGGAAAGGGGCCTAGTCCCCAAGTTCTAGGAGGTCTTGAACATCGATCAAGCCCACGGCAACACCCTGGTCGTTGACGACGGGGGCTTGATCGATGCGGTTCTCACGCAACAAACGGTGGGCATCCTCCACAAGCTGGTCCGTCGTGAGAGTCTTTGGCTGGGTCCCCATGTGCTCGAGAACAGGGCTTTCCAATAAGTCCGACTGCCCGCCTTCGAGCAAGCGACGCAGGTCACCGTCTGTAAAAATACCTTCGAGCAGACCCTTGTCGTCCACGACGAGGGCGGCACCAGGTTTACCGGGGGTCTTCGAGGTTTGAATCAGCACACTCGCGACCGTGTCTTGCCCTTGCACAAGGGGCAGTTCAGCACCCTCACGCATGACCTCGCCCACGGTCAGGAGTTGACGTCCCAAGCTTCCTGCCGGGTGAAAGCGCGCGAAATCCTCTCGGCCAAACCCTCGTTCTGCCAATACCACCATTGCAAGAGCGTCCCCCAAGGCAAGCATGGCTGATGTCGAAGCAGTGGGAGCCAACTTGAGCGGACATGCCTCTTCCACGCGGCCATAGCTCAAGACCACTTGAGCTTGGCGGGCTAGACTTGATTCAGGACGGCCCGTCATGGCAATCGAAGCCGTTCCCGCTCGGGTGGCGACGGAAATGAGGCTCGTCAGCTCATCGGTCTCTCCCGAATTAGACAAGGCAAGAATCAGGTCATGCGGGCGCACCCGGCCAAGGTCTCCGTGCAGGGCTTCGGCGGGGTGCAATGAGAACGAGGGGGTTCCTGTGCTCGCGAGAGTCGCCGAGATTTTTTGACCCACCAATCCGGCCTTGCCCATGCCAGTGACCACGACTTGGCCCGTACAGGCCAGAACCATATCGACAGCCGCAGAAAAACGCTCATCGAGATGCTCCGCTAGGCGGGTAAGCGTTTGGGCTTCGATGCGCACCACTTCAATGGCACGATCAAGACGTGCCTGCACTCGGATCTTTGAGTCTTCCACGGGATGCAGAGTCTGAGATGGGTGGGCCATGCAAGGGAAGGGGTTTGGGCCAAGAAAGGACAGGTCGGAGCCTGCCTCGGGGCTAGCCGCGGTTACGATACCTGCCCCAGCGCCCCTGGCCCACCCCCACAGGACACCTGCGTGGGTTGGAAAGCAAGCCCTGCATCCCTGCCGCTAGGCCCTCAATAGGCTCCCCTGTGACTCCTCAAACCCTCGAACTCGTCCTCAGCATAGCCTTCTTGATCCTATCCCTTGGGATTCACGAAGCCGCCCATGCATGGGTGGCCTACCTGTGTGGAGACCCGACGGCCCGGGACGAAGGGCGCCTGACGCTCAACCCGATGGCGCATATTGACCCGATCATGACCATCGCCGTGCCCCTGTTCTTGTATTTGACCTCGGGTTTTATTTTTGGTGGAGCGCGCCCAGTACCCGTCAACACTTACCGTTTACGGCACCCGCTTCGGGACATGATGTTCGTAGCCCTGGCGGGTCCGATTTCAAACTTCTTGCTCGCGATCCTGTTCTCTGTCGCCTGGAAGTTGATGATTTACACCGCAGCCATGCCAACCACCTCCCTTGCGCCCACGGTCATGCTGATGGCCGTGCGTTTCAATATTATCTTGGCGATCTTCAACATGTTACCCGTCCCGCCCCTCGACGGATCTCGGGTGATGGCATACCTCCTTCCAAGCAACCTGCGTGAAACCTATGTGACACTTGAGCGCTATGGCATGCTCTTGATCGTGGCTTTGCTTGTGAGCGGCGCCCTACATTTTGTTTTGAATTTCTCATTTGGCCCAATGCTCAGCTTGGTCGACACGATCACAGGAAGCGCATGGTAGATCCGGACTACACCGTTCAGCTCGATCGCATCTTTGAAGGCCCCATGGACCTTCTGCTGCATCTTGTGCGCGAACAAGAGATGGAGATCCACTCCATCAAGATTACTGAGGTCGTTGACGGATACCTCCAATACTTGCGCCAGTTGGAGAATCTGAACATCGAAGTCGCCGGCGAATTCCTGGTCATGGCTGCCACGCTCATGTCCATCAAGTCGCGCTCTCTCCTGCCGCGTGAAGAAGTCGAACTCGACGATGAGCTTGATCCTGAAGATGAGCTCATCAAGCGATTGTTGGAGTACCGCCACTTCAAAGGGGCCGCCGATGACCTTGGAGAGCGCCATGCTCGGCGATCAAACGAGCGCCCCCGCGGATACAAGGGTGAAGCGCGCGACTGGGAGCCGGAAAAGACGCTCGACCTGGGCGAACTGACCGCATTCGACATCCTGGCGACCTTTTCCCGCTTGATGCGCGAGACCCTGGCCGATCGCCCACACCAAGTCCGAGGAGACTCACGGCCGCTACGGTGGTTTGTCAAAACCGTGGGAGTAACCATTCGAGAGCGCGGCGAGATTGGGCTTTTGGAATTGGTAAACCAGTGCGCCGGTTCAAGCCCACGCGAAACACTGATTGGAGTCTTCTGCGCCCTTCTCGAACTCATGAAGTTGGGAATGGTGGCTGCCCATCAAGGCGAGCAAGCCAACGACATCGTCCTCAGCCGCGCCCAGGGCGCTGACAAGGAGGACCTCGAGGATTTGATCGGTCACGCCCGCTTCTTGGACGAAGAGGATCACGAGGGTGCCGCCGAGGAGCCTCCCGCCTCTGCCGAATATTCCTCGCCCCCTGAAGACCCCCAAGACTCGGCTGGGCCCACACCCCAATCTACCTTCAAAGAGCCCAGCCCCCAGCAGGAGTCCCACCAAGGGGGCGCGTCCCAAGAATGACTCTCTGCCCCGGCCAGTTGAGCGGGCGAGCCTTCTAGTGCCCGCTCAGAGGCGCTAGACTACCCCCTTATCCGCGAATCCTCCGTCGCTACCCCTCTCCCCAAACACGGCCCCATTGGGCCACCTGATTCAAACAATGAGCACAGCCCTCGACGTTTCCGAAAGCACCTGGGAAACCTCAGTCCTACAGAGTGAGATTCCAGTCCTTGTCGACTTTTGGGCTCCCTGGTGTGGCCCTTGCAAGGCCATGGGCCCCTACATCGACAAGCTTGCCGAGGAATACGCCGGCCGCCTTTCCGTCGTCAAGCTCGACACACAAGACAATCCTGATTTGGCCGCTCGTTATGGCATCACATCCATCCCCGCCTTTGTCCTGATTAAGGGTGGTGAAGTGGTCAGCCAGACTTTGGGCCAGATGAAGTACGCAGCACTGCAGGAGTCTGTCGAGCCGCACATTTAGCGACTCACGCCAAGGTCTCCGCGTGCGTGTGATCTTTATGGGCTCCCCGCCCTTTGGGACATTTGTTCTCGACGCACTCTTAGAGAGCGCGCATGAGGTTGTCGGGGTTGTCACGCCCCCCGACCGCCCCAAGGGACGGGGTCGGAAAACGGAGCCTTCTGAGATTTCCGCGAAGGCCAAGGCAATGGGGAGTACCCAGCTCATCCAGCCTAAAACCACCCGCGACGATCATTTCAAGGCGCAGCTCCGGCAGCTTCAGCCCGGCGCACTCATGGTCGCGAGTTATGGCGAGATCCTCGACCAGGAAGTCCTGGACATGGCCTCCCATGGAGCCTTGAACGTGCATGCATCCCTGCTCCCTCGTTGGCGCGGGGCAGCTCCCATTCAGTACGCCCTCCTTTCCGGGGACGATGAAACCGGTGTCTGTGTACAACGCATGGTGCTCGCACTCGACGCCGGACCTATCGTCACGTCCACCCCCACCAGGATTCAACCCGACGAGAGCGCAGAGAGTCTCCTGGAACGTCTCGGATTGCTTGGCGGGCAGGCCGCCTGTACGGCGCTCGATTTGATCGAATCGGGTTCCGCAGTATTCACTCCCCAGGACGAGGGCGCCGTTTCCCTAGCTCCCAAGATCCGTAAAGAGCACGGCTTGGCAGACTGGACTCTTTGCGCTCAAGACTTAGAACGCCAATTGCGAGCCTTCACACCCTGGCCTGGACTCTATACCTTTCTTCCTGAATCCCGCCGCCTAGCCATCAAGGCAGCTCGAATAGCCGAGACCATGCCCGCCCAATTGGCCAGCGCGTCACCGGGAGCGTGCCTCCAGTTTGAAGGGCGGCTATTCGTCCGCGCAGGAAACCGCACCTGCCTAGAGTTGCTCCGCGTTCAGCTAGCAGGAAAAGCTCCCATGG
This sequence comes from uncultured Planctomycetaceae bacterium, assembly GCA_964469565.1. Classification (GTDB taxonomy): domain Bacteria; phylum Planctomycetota; class UBA1135; order UBA1135. Next base: position 575 of record CAYXZD010000012.1, on the reverse strand, counting down.
AAGCCTGCGCCTTCTTGCGGGGCTCGCCCCTCCCCCCCCTTACCCAGCTTTCCAACATCTAAGCCCCCATGCCTAGACTTACCGCGTGGCGTATTCTGCGCTCGGGAAGCCCTGCGCCGCTGCGTGAGGTGAATCGCTATGCCCTCGCCGCCGGCCTCGACGATCGAGACCGCGGCCTGCTGCGGCAGCTGATAGGGACCGAAGTACGCCATCGAGGGACCTTACGCGCCATCGTGAACCTCATGGCGCGCGGCAAACCCAGCGCAGATGTCACCGCACACCTGCGCCTTGGTTTTGCGCAGCTGTTCTACCTCAACCGCATCCCGGCACACGCTGCTGTTTCCGAGAGCGTGCGAGCAGCCACCGACACCGTGGGCCTCGGCCGCGGGCGCTACGTCAATGGAGTCCTCCGTGCCACCCTTCGCAGCCGCCGCCCGGGCTCGTGCGGAGATCCCCGCAAGGACCTGCTCGATTCGCCCTGGCACTTTGACGAGCCCCTCTTCCGGGATTCCCAAACCCATCCTGCGCTGTGGGCTGAGGATGCCCTGTCCATCCCGTCCTCATTATTCAAGCGT
>CAYXZD010000011.1:0-133765 GCA_964469565.1 uncultured Planctomycetaceae bacterium | reverse complement strand
GATTCTCGACTGCAGCCTCCCGTAGGAGTCTGGGCAGTGTCTCAGTCCCAGTGTGACGGATCATCCTCTCAGACCCGCTACTCGTCATAGCCTTGGTGGGCCGTTACCCCACCAACAAGCTGATAAGCCGCAACCCGCTCCCTCAACAACAGCCGAAGCCGCCGTTTACCGTCAGGATGATGCCATCCTGGGGACCATTCGGCATTACCCACCGTTTCCAGTGGTTATTCCGATCTGAGGGGTACGTTGGTTACGTGTTACTCACCCTTTCGCCGCTCTACTCGTCCGAAGACTTTCTCGCGCGACTTGCATGCCTAATCCACGCTGCTAGCGTTCGTTCTGAGCCAGGATCAAACCCTTCAATTGAAGTTTTGATACTAACTTTATCTTTGTCTTGGTTACAAGGTGTCCTCCCCGAGGGGAAGCCACCACGCTCTCAAGGCATTCGAGAGTCACCCTTGTTTTCAAAGAACCCGCCGCAAGCATGGCGCACCGATGAGTAAGGAGGCCGGTCCTCACCTCGACTGAGAGCCCCAAGGGGGCCTTTTTGTCCAGGGCTGACTGGCCTTCGTGCTGCGGTGCTTCGCGCTCGGGAGGGGAGATATTAGGGATTGATTGCGCAGGGTCAACGCTGGGCCCTCTAAAACATTCGAACTGCAATCCGCATGCCCGTAAGTCTTGGAGTGTAACACACTTAGGTCCGATAAGAAATGTCCATTGGAGGGCAAGTGCCGTCCCTGACGTTGGAATCCCATGCATATGTGTCCGCCCCCCTCCCCCACCAAGGCCCCTCGTTAGGGGATCGATGCCCAGAGGGTTCCAGCCCCCCCCGGACGAAGGAAACCATGCGGCAGGGGCCTTTGAGTCACGGTGATTCACCGGCCCACACATCCCTGGTCCGCATTCACGAATCAACGCCTAAACCACACATTGGAGCCGTATTTGGGCACTTGCCAGCATGAAGCCGGCTATCGTTCACAGCCCTAGTGCCGCGGAACAGGCAGCAATTCAAGCCCGGCGGATCAAAGGCGCAGGCCCCCGTCCAAGCCGGTCCCATCAGTTGTGTGAACAAGCGCAGGGGATCCACGCCCAGATCCCACACCGAAATCATCGTCTAGGACAATGAGGCTGTTGGGCCGGCGCTGAGCACTGCGAGTTAGCGGGGCACCTATCGCCAAGGCTCCACCCGCCACGGTGACGCTACCCCGCTCGATCGATACCCGATCGCCCTGGGCTGAGTCGCCCTACCTGAATCGCCCTATCCAATGACCAGTGCATAGGACAGGGACAGCCCAGCGGCGAGAACCGCATCCGTAATCGTGGTCAACACTGGATCCGATTCTACTTCTGAGCCGGTGAGACAGTCTGAGGCCGTCCCCGGAACCGTCAATGACCCCCTATGAGTGCCCGAGAGGGGGGCCGGCCCAGCCACAAGCCCCTGCCACACTCCCCAGCACCCCTCCCCAGCACCAAGGGGCAGAAGAAGCACGAAACTCCCTGGCCCGGGGTCGGTTCAAGGGGTTTTCACAGCGACACTTGCCCCACCCACCATGGAAAACCGCCACCCCATGACTCCCATCCTGCAACGGTTGTTCCCCGGCCTTCTCGCGCTGGCACTCCTGCTCCCCGCCATGGGTCAAGAGGGTCCACCCACCGAAGGAGGTCCCGCCACACCCCCTACACCTGAGCAGGTCCAGCAAGCAGTGACGGCCCTCAAGGCGGGCTCCAAAGACGCCCAAGTGTCCGTGCGTCTCGACGCAGTCCGCACGGCCCTGCAATTCCCCGCCGAGGAGGTTGTGGATGCCCTCGGGAAATACGCACTCAAGGATAAGGAACCCGCCGTCGTCGCCAGTGCCATCGCAGGGCTGGGTACGATGGCCGAGCCGGCCGCCCTCGACCTCCTGCTCAGCCACGGCAAGCGAGCGCGAAAGTCCCTAGAAAAGGACCCGGCCACCCATGCCCTGCTGATCCAATCCATCGGCCGACACGCTAGCCCCAAGGCCCTCCGTTACCTCTCCGATGACCTATTCGGCAGCACCCATCGCAAGGTGGTGCAAGCACGTATCCTTGCCATCGCGCGGATTCGAACCGAGGAAGCCGTGGAGGTCTTGATCGCCATGAGCCGCAAGGCTGGGACGCGCCACGACCAATTCCGACATGGAGACGACATGCGGCTGGCCCTGTGCGTCTTGACGGGCGAGGACCTAGGCAACCGGCCAGCCTCCTGGACTCGATGGTGGAACGACAATAAGAAGTCACTGGAAATCAGCGCAGAACCAAGCCCCCTCCCCAAGGGCCTTGCCAAGTCATGGGACCGCTACTGGTCAGTTCCTAAGGAGAAGCCAAGCACGCCACGCCCACTGGGCGGGTTGTAGTCCCCGGGTCAAACGATCCTTGGTGGGAATCGCCTAACCCAGCAGGTCTTTCAATTCCCCGAGATGCTCACGATAGACATCTCGGGGAGTCACACTATGCCAGATGCACAGTGACCCGCCCGCGCGGCGACCTCCCCCATCGTGCCGCAGGTCCATCACCTGTTGATCCACTCCCCAACCACCCCGGTCATCAAAGGACTCCGGCTCAACCCAGACGAGCTCCCGGCCGCCCGCACATGGATCGTCCTTGAAGTCCGGCTCCACTGGCTGCATGAGATTGCGGTCTGGATCGAGTGCGAGGGCACATCCACTCCAGTTCACCCAAGACTCGGTTAGAAGTCTCTTGATCAACTTGGATGCCAATCATCCCCTGGCGCACCTCTCCCTCGATCGACTTGTGCCCCGCCCAGAGCTTCCTCTCGGCGTTTGCTGCACCCAGGACCTTGGTCCACGGTCGGACGGGTTCGTACACTCGTGCCATGAGTTGGCGATGGACTGACATACTCTGGGTGGGACTCGTAGGGGCATGCTCCCAGCCTCCCCAGCAAGGCAGTGTCGTCATGGTGACAGTGGACACCCTGCGGGCGGACCACTTGGGGTGCTATGGCTACTTCCGGGATACTTCGCCGTGTATCGATGCACTCGCCGGGGAAGGGGTGTTGTTTGAGCGGGCCTTCGCACCCATGTCCACCACACTGCCCAGCCATATTTCCCTCATGACATCACTCCAACCCCTAGAGCATGGAGTATTGGGAAACTACCTGCATCTGAAGACTAGCCTCCAGACCTCGGATGAGTTGCACACGGCCTCACAGATGTTTTCACGAATGGGATACCAGACGGCTGCATTTGTCAGCTGTACTCCCCTCAAAACCCATTCGGGCATTGCGGTCGGGTTCGAGACTTTCGACGAGCCGGACCGGTTGCTCCGCACGGCACAGGCTACCACCGACCGAGCCCTCACTTGGCTAGAGAGTGCGGACCCAGGGCCTCTGTTTCTATGGGTTCACTACTTCGATCCCCACCAACCCTATGCTCCCCCTGCGCCTTATCGGGACGTGTTTACCGGGCACAAGGGACTACGCAGGTTCCTGAAGGATCGTGGAGTCAAGGTCACAGACAACGTGGTGGAAAACAACAATCACTACGACGGTTCAATCCGCTTCCTTGACGATCAGCTCAATCGGCTCTTGGCCCACTTGCGAGAAAGCGGGCGCTACGATGCAAGCACCATCGTGTTCACCTCCGACCACGGAGAAGGCCTAGGTCAACACGGTTGGATGGACCACGGCCCGATCTTTGAGGAGGACCTGCACGTCCCCCTCATTCTGAAACTGCCTGCGGGTGCGCAAGGGGGGGCCCGACTGGGGCGCCTCGCCACCCTAGTCGATGTCTTGCCGACCCTCGTCGAGACCCTGGACCTTCCCCTCCTCGATCGAGAAAGAAAGCAGTTGAGGGGGAGCAACCTCCTCGGCAACTCCCCGCAGCGCGAATTCGTCTTTGCCCAGCGAGTGGATCGCGACAGGCGCTGGGGCCAGGGCAAGAAGTATTCACTTCGGGGCGACCGTTGGAAGTACTACCACCTCACCGACGGGCCCGGGGAACTCTACGACCTCGAACGGGATCCCTTTGAAGCCGAGAATCTGGCGGCGGCCCATCCTGATCGCGCCGCTCAGATGAAGATCAAGATTCTGGAGAGGATCAGGGACTTGAGTGCCGCGAGCCGCGAGGCCGGCGACGATTCAGCCTTGCCCACTCAAGTGCTCGAAGATCTCAAGGCCCTTGGCTATTCACGCTGAATCGGCACCCTCTCGCCATGCCGATCATGTCCCCCTGTTTGGATCCACCCAAGGGCAAGTGACCATTCTCTACCCGAGTCCGCCCCTACCCCACACAGACGGGGCACACTGGGCATGCCCTACGTGGACGGTAGAAACACGAAGTTGCTGACATAGTCCTTGCCCGGACGATGAGGGTCGCGGCGGAACTGCTGGTGAATGGGGGGATTGAATTCACCACTGGCGCGCAGCTTCCCCCTGTGAACAAACCACGAGTCATAGCTGCGCCCCCGCATCCAGTGGAGAAGGTCACTCACCGTGCCCTCATTGAGGTGCCGCTGCTCGCATTCACAGACAATCGCTGGCCGATGCTCCTTGAGGATTCGCGTGGCCCCAGCGAGCACGGCAGACTCGTGGCCCTCCACATCGATCTTGATTGCACCGATGCGCCCCATTGAAGGCTGGATCAAATCGTCCAAAGGCAGGGTCGGAACGGAAACCATGCGGTGCTTTCCGGCGGGGAGTGCCGACTTCATGAGGCTCGCAAGGGGCGAGTTGCCCGACTCCCCTGGAACCCAAAGGTAAGAGCTTCCACGGCGCACACTAGCGGCGACTTCTAGGACCTTAAGGCCCCGCAGGCGAAACAGGCGCGCCATCACCCGCAGATACGCCGCCAGTTCGGCCTGGGGCTCAAGTGCAATCACCCTACGGCCTCCCCAACACAACGTCCCTATGTATCCACCCTTGTTGGCTCCAACATCAATGGCCACATCATCTGGACCGAGGGCTGCAGTCAGGACATTCAACTCTGCCCTCTGATCGAGCCACCGGGTTCTTGCGTTGCGCCAAAGGAAGCGAGCGGGCATGGCCCACTCAGTATACCCCGTCCCCCAGCCCCCCGTCCCCCAGCCCCTCGGGTCTCAACCCTGATGGGTCGGAACGAAGGGGGCTGCAACAGTCACCACGGCCCGGCCCCCCCCACCGGGAAGCCATCCTCGAACCCGGGGGCCATCCCCCCTGAACTCCTAGGGATGCACTCGCACGGTGGAACCACTGGGAAGCAATTCGAACAGCTCTTCCACGTCTGGGTTGCGCATGCGCACACAGCCTTGACTGACGCGATCGCCGACACCTTCAGGTTCCCAAGTACCGTGCATCCCAAAGGACGAGTTCTTGCCACCCTGATTCCAGGCAATCCAGCGGGTGCCGAGGGGGTTGGCCGGATCGCCGAATGGAACATCCTGTTCGCCCACTCGCATCCAACTGGGGTCCACCAGCTTTTCACCCACGACAAACTCACCCACCGGCGTGTCGTGGCCTATCTTCCCAATGCCGATTTCCCAGGCACGCACGACCTCTTCTCCGTGGCGATACAAGAGTACGCGAGCATCGAGGTAGACTTGCACATTGGGAGTGTCCGTGGGAATCCGCAGGGTCTGGTCGGGCTGAATGTGCTTGCCGACCGCATTCACCCAGCGGATGAGCCCCACGCATAAGCGCATCTGTGGATACTCGCGCAAGAACTTCTTGCGAATACCGACGAGGTGATCACCGGACTCCACCATGTAGGGCAGGTGGGGCCAGTCGCCCTCCGGGTGCAGCCGATGCTGTTCCTGAGCGGCGTTCAAGCTGGCCATCCAAGACTGGAGTAGTTCTCGATGGGGAGCCCAGGGAGCATTGACCTCCAACTGCAAGAGTTCTGACGCACTGCTCGCAACGGCGGGAGGATGGCCCATCAGCGCAGCCTGCTCCATGGACTCCATCAACAGCGCCATGCGCATGGAGCGCGCCATGGGGTCGCGGGACACGTCGACACCCGGAACAGGTTTGCCCGCGAGCACAGAGGGCACGGCATTTAGAAGTGCCCTGTGGATGGGTCGCAGCTCAAGACCTTGGGACGGAACACCCGCGGCGGCACCCTCGGCCGTCAACGCCTCCCAAAAAGCCACGGCCAGATCGTGGTTCTGCGGGCTGGGCGGATGGCTCTCATGATTCAATAGGTTTTCCAGTGCGGTAGGGTCACCGCTTACCCAAGCCTCGAACAGGGTCAACCCTAGGACAAGTGAGCTGCTGGCCGAGGCAAGTGAAGTCTTGGGCCGTGCGGGAGGCTCCGCTTGGGAACGCCTGTGGAGATCAGTCGACTCACCCTGGTCTCGCCCGGCGGATGCGGAGTCGAAACTCGCATTCACTTCGCTCCCCTCCTCGCGCAAACCACCTGCGGGCCGGGTGTCCACACGATCCCCCCCCGGGCCTGCAACGCTCACCTGCTGAGTTCCTTGGCTGGGGGCTCCGCCGGTCTGTGCATCACCCACATTCTCGAGGGGAGCCTCTCGGGCATCCCTCCCTGAATCGAACCCTGAATCGAACCCTGGATCGAGCCCTGAATCAAGCATCGGACTCTGCCCGTCCCCACTCCCAGGTGTCTCCAGCACCACAGAGCCTTCTTGCGAATCGATGGCATGACCGTCGCTCGCCTTGTAGCTCACGCCAGCCCAAATCAAACCGCCCCCGAGGGCGAGAAGCACGATACCCCTCATAGTGTTCCTGTCCTTGTTGAGCCCTCCTTCGCGATGCGAACCCACTCGCACTGGCGGGAAGGCAGGGGGCAGGATAGCGCAGAGGCCACCCCAGAATCCAAGCTACAGTTCCAAGTTATTGTTGAAATACCGGGCTTGTTGAAGGACACGCGGCCAGTATGAGCTGCACCGGATCGGGGCGGATCCCCCTACGGCACCTAGGCAGCCTGGCGACCCGGCCATGGAAGGGGCGGGTTGGGGTCCCCAGCGTGCCGTGCTCTCAACTACCCGGAACCTCTAGGGTCCAGGTGGGGCGGACAGGTCGCGGGGTTGCCGCGACCTCGTGTTCGCCCCTTAAGGTTGTCATTCGGCCCCGGAGAATTGTGAGATCCACCTGCACGCGAGGGATACCCCAAGCCTAGCCTACCACGCCACAGCCGACCCCGTTCACTTGTCCCACAGACAGATGTGGAACTGGTGGGATACCCCTCAAACGCGACTAGGGCCTGTCCACATACAGCGTCACACATACATCGTCAGGCTCCCCTCGTTGCTTCTCCCTCCACCCAGTACCAAGCTCACCACTCACCTCAAACCTGCGGATGGCATGACCCCCAAGAACGAGTCCAGTCCTTATGAGAGCCCAACCGCCCTAGAACAGGGCAAACTGGACCTGCGCTTTGACACGACGACGACATTCCCCCGACCAGATCCCAGAAGAAGCCGCGCGATGCAGAGGTGCTGCATGCGGGCGGCTTGCCGCCGCCCGAGATCGCCTAGCGGCTGGTAACCTCCGAGCAGACCTATCACCGCTGGCGCAACCAATACGGCGGCATGAAGGATCCTGAAGTGAAGCGGCTCAAGGAGCTTGAGCGCGAAAACACCAAGCTCAAGCGCCTCGTGGCGGACCTGTCCCTGGACAACAGAGCCTTGAAGGACATCGCGGAGGGAAACTTTTGAGCCCGGGGGAGTAAACGGCAAGCTGCTACCCACGTCAGGCATGGGCATGACATGAGCGAACATGCAGCATGCCGCCTGGTCGGGCAACACTGATCCACCCAGCGCGGGCTCGTCGAGCGCCCGGCCCAGGAGGCTCGTCTCTTGGCAGACATGCGGCGAGTGTCTGCTTCCAACCCGCGCTTCGGCGGTTCCCGCATCCACCAGCTATTGCTACGGATGGGTTGGTCGATCAACCACAAGCGCGTGCAGCGCTTGTGGAGGCGTGAGGGCATGGGCGTGCCGCGCAAGCGCCTGAAACGGCGTCGACTCGGCGATTCGGGGAGATTCTGCATCCGTCGCAAAGCCCAGCGTAAGAACGGGGGCAAGGATCACGCCTGGTCCTACGACTTCGTCTTCGATCGATTGGAAGATGGCCGACAGGTCAAGATCCTAACGCTCGTGGACGAGTACACGCGCGAGTGCCTGTGCTTACACGCAGCGCGCTCCATCACGGCCCAAGACCTGATTGGGCTTCTCGTCGGAGTCATGGTCGAACGCGGCGCGCCGCAGTACCTGCGCTCGGACAACGGACCTGAATTCGTGGCCAAGGCCGCCCGGTCGTGGCTTGCATCCATCGGCACCAAGACCCTATTCATCGAACCCGGCTCCCCTTGGGAAAACGGTACCATCGAATCTTTCAACAGTCGCTTGCGGGACGAACTCCGCGGGCGGTGAGATCTTCCCGAGCTTGGTCGAGATCCGTTACCTGGCGGAAACTTGGCGCAGGCTGTACAACACGAAACGGCCCCACAGCAGCCTCGACTACCTGACCCCCTCGGGATTCGCGACGGGCTGTGCGCCCTTAGGGCTCCGCTTCGCTCCGTCTCCGGGCGCACAGCCCGGGGGTATTCCCGGCACCACCAAGTGCCCTCACACCTCAACTAACCCGACTCTCATAAGAACTGGACCACTTTTCGGGGTCATGGCACAATCCTTGGATCCGTTTCCCGAACCACCCCTCACCCAACCCGGTAGCCGTCCTGGCACCCCTAGGTGCTCCTACTTTCTTTTCATGAACCCTACTCTCAAAGGCCCTGGTCGCGTTTGAAAGGACACCCCTGTAGGACGCAGTATGGTGCACAAGGGCTAATAGAAAACTCACTGGAAGACCACATCAAAAAGGATTAGGCTTAAACTCATTGATTGACGATCTCGCTACTCTCAAACAAACAGGACTCGTATGCTCTCTCGCCTTACGATTGGCTCACTAGCTCTAAGCTCTCTCCTTCTAGTGCCCTTGCTGTCAAGCGATAAGAACACGCTAGGGACTCCGCTGCTGGTGGCGGAAATGGTTCTTGAAGATGGAATGGCCATTTCTGGAACGCTCAAAGCGGCACGTATAGTAATCCCTGAAGGAGCAAACGTCAGAGTCGTCGGTGATGTATTTCTGATTGCAAGAGACAAGATTCTAGTTGTTGGAGTGTTGGAAGCGGCGGATGCGTCAGATCTCGATGCACCAGAACTCAATGCACCGAATCTGCACCTTTGTAGCGGAGGAGAGATCGAGATAACGGGAAAGATTCTCGGGGGCACAGGCCGCGCATTGGGCGGGCAAGGCAGTGAGTTCCACGTTGGCGCCGTGGGCGGCCTGGGTTCAAAGTTACTGCTCTCATCCCCAAACACGTACATCAATGGCACGGGCGTGGTTGTTGCCGGAGACTCTGGTTCAAGCGGGCCGTGTGCGCAGGGACCCATAGGAGGAAGCGTCGTGTTCGAGGGCCGCTTCCTTACCAGAAACAGCACCGAAGGTTCAGTGCAGGCCTACGGCGGCGATGGAGCCCAAGGGGGCTGCAGCCTTCCCGGAGTGGGGCCGGCAGGAGCCGCTGGCAACGGCGGCAATATCATTGTCGTCCCCTTTGAAGGCGGTGTCGGTGAGATCCTCACGTCGGAACTCACCTCTCGCACTCAGACGCCCTTGAAGGTGAATCTCCCAGAGCCTGCAGACAGCCGGCAGGACCCGCCTGTGGTCGAATGTGGAGCCCAAGGCCCGCCGGGCGATGCTGGCGCAGCTGGAACCGGGGGGGCGGGAGCTGACGGGGTGGACGGCGACGATGGAACTGCAGGAAGTCCCGCAGGGAAGGATGGGAAACCAGGCGGAAAGGGAGGGACTGGCACAGGCTCCGCCGCAGGAGATGGTTACACGGGCGAGCATTGCTGTGAGCCCCAAGCGCCCGGGGGGAAGGGCGGGAAGGGCGGGAAGGGAGGCACTGGCACGGGTGGCGCGGGAGGAACAGGAGGCAAAGGCGGCGACGCCTACAAGGTCATGGGGATCCCTCAGGGCCCCGGAGGAAATGGTGGACAGGGGGGGGGAGGCGGTGACGGATCCGGGGGGCAGGCTGGCAAGGGGGGTCAGGGGGGCAGGCACCAAGGGCCTCAGGGCGACCCAGGAGTCAAGGGGACCGGCACTCAAGGGACCCCAGGCACAGGCGGGGCCTTTGGCGCTGGCAACCCCGATGGAACAGCAGGTGCTGAGGGTCCCGCAGGAGGGGAAATGGGAGGCGCCGCCAACAACCCCGGCGCAGAGGGGAACGAGTGCCCACCCCAGTGATTCTTCAACACGCGAACGAGTTTAACTCTTCGCTTGACGATTGTGTCGGGGCCAGCCCGTGGCGCACGACGCGCAGGGCATCACGAAGTCTGTGCAGTTCACTCCTTTGAGAGGTGCACCTGTGCCCCTTTCTAAAGGCCCATTCGATTTCAAAATCCTTGCCGCTTTTGTTGCGGTTGTCGCGGTTGCCACAGTCTTCATCCTCTGCCGGTCTGCTACGCCGACATCTCCGGATACGACGCTCCCTCGCGCAGTAGGCACACCGATTCCTAGGGACCATCGAGGTCTGGCATCGGTAGGTCCTTACGATCATCGACTGGTTGCCGATGAACCAAAACGGGTGACGGCCATCAACTTGAGCCCACAGGCAAACACCTGGACCGTTCGGGCTGTCGTTCACGGTTGGGCTCTTGCCGCCGCACCCTTGGATAGCCCGATTGTCACCGTTCATTGGGTGAGACCCTCAGGCGGAAACTTGGTGCCTATGAGGTCGGGAAGGGTAGATGCTCAATCCACCTTCACGAGTTTCTTTGATGCCGACAAGATCCTGAGAGAGGGTGCTGAGCATGCGTCGAAATGCACTCTCCAAGTCGAGGCATCGTTGGCCGGTTACAAATCTGCCATGAAGCGCATCACTCTCGGCAAACAAGCCGTGGCAGCCCTAAGCAGCGGGCAAACCCACAATTGGACAACACAGGTGAGCATCTCGCTTGCCAAGACGACGGCGATTATGGGCCGGGCCGTGACCGAGCAAGGCACGCCCCTGCCCCATTGCACCGTCGCCAGATTTGTTCGCAACGGCAGTTCTGTGCTCTACCAAGCAATGACAACCACAGACATCCGTGGTGATTTCGATCTCCCGCTCAGTCATGGAGGTGAGTCCATCTTGGTTTTATTCGACGACGCCCATCGCCCCCGGACGATGGCTATCCGCCTTGCGGATCTCGAATCGTTGGACCTAGGGAACATCACTCTAGAGCGGGGAGCCACGCTATCAGGGCGACTGCGTGACGCGCACAATCGAAGCCTAAGCGGGCTTTCGGTGAACGTTCAATATCATTGGTCACAAGCGGGTGCCGAGATTGTCCGCCTGGGGAATCGTCACATAGTTTGGCTCAACGGTCAGTTCGAACACGATTCAATTGCACTGCCTCTCTCTGAGGACTCGCGCTTTTCCGCCGGCGGGCTTGTTCCGCTCGGAATCTATTCCATCTCAGCATCGATCGGCAGTGGCTGTAGGTTGGCTGGAATGGCACGGCAATCGACGCAAAGGGTAACCGTTCCAGTTGAGGATCTAGACTTCTGCTTGTCCGACCCGCGATTGAACATTCGCCTAGAATTCAAGGACGAGCCAGTGTCAGACGTGAGGGTGTTCGTGAGCCATCTTGGCGAGAACGGCGCGGCCTTGGCGAAAACGGCCTGCTATACCGATGCTGAGGGGATCGTTAGGTTCCAGACGCCCCCAGGCATCTCGGTTGAAGTCACGGCTACCGACCCAAGATGGGGGCAGGCCATGATTCATGCGTTGACTCCTCCAGATGGCCAGAGCGTGCTTCTGCCGATGGCACTAGATCATTCCTCGGGCACAGGCGCAGCCTCAATCGTGGCTCATCGTATGTCAAATGGAACTCCAGTCACCGAGGCGTGGATTGGGTTCTATCGATTGGACGATCGGCCAGAGTCCGGGCCGTTCTTCTTACATCACGCTCGCAGTGATGTCGGCGTGTTCGACATCCCCAAGGTGCCGGCCGGCACGTGGAAGCTCCGGATTCGTGCAGGGGATACCTGGAGTGACTACAGCGCCTCCTCCTTGATCCCCGAGTCACAGACACTCACCATACTTTCGAATCAAACAACGCCGCTACAAATGCATCTCAAGACCGGGGGCAGGCTCGAGATTCTTGTCACCGATGCCCAAGGAACTGTGCTTCCTGCTACGTGCGAGGTCTTCGATTCCACGGGTAGGAGGGTCGCGGTCGAGTTTGTCGCCAGTTCGCCCCGCGGGGCCACAAACAAGAACAGTGTTCTCGTGCATCCAGTCCTTGGTGAGGGTGTTGCGTATTCCCGTGTTCAACCAGCACTCTGTGCTGGGGCTTACTCGATAGCTCTCTCGTGCGAAGGATTCGATGACACGCGCCGAGCCGTCACGCTACTGGAGAATCAACTCGAGAGCCTAACGATCATCCTTGATAGAACTCGCACGGGCGACTGAAAACGGAGATGCACAGAGCCGTCGAGCAGCATGCGTATCAGGCTCCGCAGGTCAGAATCCACCGCTGCGTGTAGGCGGGTGGCTGCAGATGGCCAGCGCTAGGCAACCGGTGCATCGCGTTCGACCATGACACCAACGTGGAGTCCAACCCGATGGGGAAAAGCCGCCCTACCTCAGCGAAACAGCACGGACAAGCCGTCGCTGGTGTCGGTGCTCGGCGGCTGCCGAAACCACGCTTGGAAGTTCCGCGTGTCCCCCACCTGGATTCCGGCTCCCGGCGGCAGAATCGTGAGATCGAGCCTGAACTGGAAAGCTCCACCGGCCCCGGAATTCAGCACTTGACCATAGGGAGGGCGAGCCAACCGATAGATCGGCGCACCTAGACACAGAGTACCAAGGCCGCCGCCCAATCCCGGCACGAAGGCTTGGGTCTCGCTCATCATGAAGTAGCCAAATGCGTTCACTGGCAACGAGTTCGCAATCAAAAAGAAGTCATTGTCGGCGATCAACGGCGATCCGGCGACAGCCATCAGGGCTGCACTGCTCTGGCAGTAGTTGGGCCCCGAGCAATCATCGTGCAGGCCGTCTCCATTCCAGTCGAGGCTGGGGTCATCAGCAATGTCGCACTCATCGGGTCGTCCGTTGCCATCACAGTCGGCACTACTACCACTGGCGAGATCATCGACATCGGGAATGCCGTTGCCATTGCAGTCAAAAGGATTCAGCAAGTTGTCGTACCAGTGAATCGTGTCATCGCTCCAAGCGGCCGAAAGCAGGTCTAGATCCCCGTCCCCATCGAGGTCGTTTGCATGCACCGCCACCGAACCTCGGCCAGATGTCGAAATGGTGCGCAAGAGACCAAAGCCGCCATTGCCATCATTGCGCTGCCAAGCGATGCGATCCTGCTTTGAAGGACCACTGCCTATGGTGCCCGCCATCAACACATCCAAGTCACCGTCACCATCAACATCCCCCACGCGCACGCTTTGAGCCCCTGGCAAGTTCTTGGTAATCGTCTGGCCGGCGGCAAACAACCCAGCGCCCATGTTTCGATACCACGCGATCTTGTTATCGAGGTAGGACGCCGACAACACATCAGCACGCCCATCCCCGTCCAAGTCACCGCTCCACACGCACTTGGCCCCAATCGCTTGGCTGGAGATGATTTGCTGCGCACTGAACTGCGAACCGCCCAAGTTCTCATACCACGCGACCTCGTTGTCAAATTCCGACGCCGAAAGCCCATCCACGTCCCCGTCTCCATCGAGGTCAAGCGCGTGCTCCGAGTTGGCGCCGTTCGCCATGGAGGTCAAGACCTGTGCCTGCCCGAAGTTGCCGCCGCCCAAGTTTTCGTGCCACGCAATCTCATCGAGGAAGGCTGAAGCCGACAGCACATCTGCATCGCCATCTCCATCCGAGTCTGCAGCGAACACTGCCGTTGCCCCCTGTGTACTCGAAGAGATCACCCGTTCGGTCCCAAACACCCCGCCCCCCCCATTCTCATACCACGCGATCTTGTCATCGTTCCATGAAGCTGAAAGCGCGTCCAGATCTCCATCCCCATCAACGTCCGCGGCATAAACCGACAAGGCCCAGTCAGCGTTCGTCGAAATGGCCTGCGGGGTGCCAAACACGCCCAGCCCTCGGTTCTCGTACCACGCGATTGTGTCGTCAAAGAGCGAGGCCGAAAGCACATCGTCATCCCCGTCTCCGTCCAAGTCTGCCGCAAACACGGCAAAGGCTCCATCCGCTGTTGCACTCACGACCTGAGGCGGGCCGAAATCCTGCGCAACCAGATCGCCTACAAGACCGACGACCAACGCTACAACACTGCCACGTCGAATGAAGCCCATCAATGGGGCGAGTGCAAGACCAGGCGCAGGGACCATGACCCACCCATCCTATCCCCACTCGTTGCTATTCGGCAGCACGCAGATCTCAAGCTAAGTCATACAGCGTCAAGTCATACAGCGTCAGGCTCCTGCCCGCCGACCCCCACCGCCCCCGGGGCCAAGAACCCGAGGCACGCCAAGCCCAAGAACAAACCACCCGCCACCTTCAGTTGATGCCATTTGACCATGCGCCCAGCATACCGGCTAGCACCGTACCTACCGTCTCACTGAGCTTGAGCCGTGGGCAAGTGCTATGAACAAGACGCGGCCATCAAGGTCGTAGGACTCGCGTGGGCCCATGGCAGCGGGGAGGGGGTCCTCTTGGGACTTGCTGAAGAAGGGGGCCTGACCGAGGGCTAGGGTCTGGCCTGAAATGAGGTCCCAGTGCTGGTGAATAGCAGCTGCCAGCTGGGAGTCGTCAGTGATAAACGCGAGCTCGATGCGATCGTCTAGGGCAAGGTCGGCAGCCTTGCGCTGATTCTGCACGCGGTTGATGACCTCGCGCGCGAGGCCCTCGGCGATGAGCTCAGGTGAAAGAGTGAGATCAAGCGCCACAGTCAAGCCCTGTCGGGATTCAGTCGCCGTGCCCTCAGGGGAATTGCGGTCCACCAACAATGTCTGCTCGTCATACACCAATCCCTCCACAACCTGACTCTCGACACCCGTTCCCGCGAGCACCGAAGCAAGGGCGGCGCTCTCCAGCTCGGCCACCTCCGTGCGGATCTGGCCGAGCTGCTTGCCGAAACGGGGACCGAGCACCTTGAGATTGGGACGCGCACTGTAGGTCACAAAGGCCGTCTCGTCGCCACTCACACAGACGCTCTTCACGTTGAGCTCTTGGGCAATCATGCCCAAAGAAGCTTCGAGGGCCGCACGCTCGTTGGGACAGGCACTCACCACGGTCAGGCCAGGCAGGGGCTGACGCGTACGAACGTCGGCACGCACGCGAAGACCACGGCCAAGACTCACGGCTTGACGCGCCAACTCCATGCGCTGCTCAAGATTTGTGTCAATCCACTCACTGCGCACCACGGGATAACTCTCTAGATGAACACTATCCAAACCCTCTCCGACAGCCAGGTTTGCATACATTTGCTCGGTAATGAACGGCAGGAAAGGGGCGAGCACCTTGGTCAAGGTCAACTCCACATGATGCAGGGTCCGGTAGGCATTCAGGGCATCTGCACTCTCGATGCGCGTGCCCTGCTCATTCCAAAAACGCTTGCGACTGCGGCGAATGTACCAGTTAGTAAGTTCTTCGATGAACCCAAGCAAGGACGGAATCACGCGCTGCAAGTGGTAGGCAGCCATATGTGTCTCCGTGCTCGCGATCAACGTCTGCAATCGCGAGAGTATCCAACCGTCGAGCTCGTTGATGCTCGGATCGGGCTCGCTGCCATCGGGTTGCCAGCTGTGGATATCGGCGTAACGCGTCAGGAACGAGTAAGCGTTCCAAAGGGGCAGCATGACCGAGCGAATATGCTCAGCCACACCCGCTTCTTCAAAGCGCAAATCCTTGGCGTGCACGACCGGGGAGTTCATCAGATAAATGCGCAACGCATCCGCGCCGTACTTCTCCAACACCACATTCGGGTCCGGGAAGTTCTGCTTACTCTTGGACATCTTCTCGCCGTCCTCGGCCAAGACGATGCCGTTGACGATCACGTTCTTGAAAGCAGGGCGCTCGAATAAGGCCGTCGCCAACACGGTCAGGGTATAGAACCACCCGCGCGTTTGATCGAGTCCCTCGGCGATGTAGTCCGCAGGCAAGCCAGCCTCGACCTTCTCCTTGTTCTCAAAGGGATAGTGGTTTTGAGCGTAGGGCATGGAGCCTGACTCGAACCAGCAGTCGAAGACCTCTTCCACGCGACGCATCGTGCCGCCAGGTGTGCGCTTGGAAGGGAAAGTGATCGAGTCCACATGCTCACGGTGTAGGTCGCGAATCGACCCTGCCTCTAGCCCCGCGAGCTCCTCCAGCTGCGCACGAGATCCGACTGACACCATCTCACTTGGATCCTCGTCGCAGCGCCACAGGGGCAGCGGCGTGCCCCAAAAGCGATTGCGCGACAGGTTCCAATCGCGTGCGCCAGCGAGCCAGTTGCCAAAACGGCCACTACCTACCGATTCCGGCACCCAATTCACTTGGGCATTACTGGCCAGCAATCCATCCACCATGCCTTCCACGCGCATGAACCACGTGGATATGGCCATGTACAGCAAGGGCCCACCCGTGCGGTAGCAGTGCGGATAGGCGTGCACAATCGTGTCCTGCACGACCATGGCGTCCGCATCCTTCAGCATCGCGATAATCTTCTTGTCGGCATCCTTGGCGAACAGCCCCTCCAGATCTGGAATGCTACTGTCGAACTTGCCGCTCAGGTCCACAGGGCAGACCAACGGCAGCCCCTCGCGCTGCCCGACCTTGAAGTCCTCTTCGCCAAAGGCAGGCGCTTGGTGAACGATACCCGTGCCGCTGGTGGTCTCGACGTACTCCGCGGCCACGACCCTGAAAGCCTGGCGTTGGCCCTGATCGTTTTCCTTGTGGTCCGCAAAAAATGGTAGCAGCGGATGGTAGCAGCGACCCACAAGATCCGCCCCAGGCAGGCGCAACAGTTCTTCACTCTCCCCCACCTGATCGCGCTCCTGCAAATACGCAAGGCGCGAGGGTTCTAGGTAGGCTACTTCGCCCGAGTCCAACAGGCGCACTTTGACGTATTCGACCTGCGGGTGAACAGCCAGAGCAAGGTTTGAGGGCAAAGTCCACGGAGTCGTGGTCCAAGCCCAGAGGCTGGCATCCTCGTCCTCCAGCCGAAAGCGCACCGTCACGCTCGGATCCTGCACGCGCTTGTGGCCGTCCTTTTTCGTGGCGGGGTCGCGCTCTTGAGGGCCGAGCGCCACTTCGAAGTTCGACAGTGGCGTGCCTAGGGCCGGCGAAACGGGCTGCACGCGATACCCCTCGTAAATCAGGCCCTTCTCCATCAACTGGTGAAAAACCCACCACACCGATTCCATGAATTCGGGGTCCATCGTGCGGTAGCCCCCATCAAAATCCACCCAGCGACCCAGGCGTAGAATCGTCTTCTTCCACTCAGCGGTGTAGCGCAAAACCAACCCACGGCACACCTCGTTGAAAGCAGGCATACCTAGGGCTTGCACCGCCGCCGAATCCGCAAGGTTGAGTTCCTTTTGAGCTTCGTTCTCCACGGGCAAGCCGTGACAGTCCCAGCCCCAGCGACGTTCCACGCGCTTGCCGTGCATGGCCCAAAAGCGCGGTACGACATCTTTGAGAACGCTACCGACTAGGTGGCCGTAGTGGGGTAATCCCGTAGCGAAGGGCGGGCCGTCAAAGAAAGTGAAGTGCTCCGCGGAGCCTGCATCGGAGCCTGCATCGGATCCTGCCGTGCTCTGCTGAACGCTGCGCTCGAATGCTCCCACCTCGTCCCAATGATCCAGGGTTGCCAGTTCAAGCTGAGTGAATGAAACGCTGGGGTCTACGGGTCGAAGGGGCATGCGCGGGCGGAGGGTGAAACCGGAAGGGTAAGAATGAAACTACGGGGCCAACAAGCGCACGGGCCTAGGCCGTCAACTGGGACTGCCCGCTAGGATACGTTCCACGCCCAGGCGTTTGAACTCCTCCCTCAGGCTCTCGCGATAGCGGCCCTTGTAGCCAATCTCAGTCAGACTCATCGCCTCGACAAGAGTCCTTACATGTGGATTGATGGAGTCCTCTGCACGCAGTTCTTCGAGAACCGTTCGACGGGGCTGGCCCGAGCGGAACACGCGCCGGAAGGCCGCCCTCAGCGCACTCGAATCCTCGGGACTGAACCCGGAGCGCTCCAGTCCGATAACATTGACGCCGCGCACCCTCGAATCATGTCCCTCGACAATCATGAAGGGGGGAACGTCCCGGGACATGCGTGTCATGGCGCCCACATAAGAATGAGCTCCCACGGTAACGAAGGCCACCGCCCCGGCCATCCCGCTCAGGTTTGCGTGGTGCTCAACCCGCACGTGACCGGCCAGGAGGACACCATTGCCGAGGATTGTGTGGTCATCGATCTCACAATCGTGCCCCACGTGACTGCAGGCCATGAGCAGATTATTGTCCCCCACTAGGGTCTGCCCGCCCCCCTTGATGGTGCCACGGTTGATCGTCACGAATTCTCGGATCGTATTACCGTTACCAATGATCAATCGCGTGGGCTCACCGCGATAGGAAAAATCCTGGGGTGCTCCGCCAAGGCTAGTCTGGCCGATGATGATGTTGTCCGATCCGATTTGGGTCGTGCCATTGATGACCACGTGGGCCCCAATCTCTGTACGATCGCCGATGTATACATCGGCTCCGATGACCGTATACGGGCCCACCGAGACGTCTGTGCCCAACTCGGCTTTCGAATCGATCACGGCGGTGGGATGGATAGATGTGCCCATGAATTCAAGCCTCAATCATCGTGAACATCAAAACCGCTTCACAGACCGCGCGCCCGGCCACACTTCCCTTGCCCCGTACTTGGACTGTCTCACCCTTGATGCGCATGGTCTCCACCTCTAGCCGCAGCTGATCACCAGGAGTAACGCCCCCTCGCAGCTTGACCTTGTCCAAGGACCAAAGCACAGCCAGCTTGCCCGAGTACTCTAGTCGACGTAGCAACAACATACCCGCGAGTTGAGCCATGGCTTCGAGTTGCAACACGCCGGGCATCAGGGGGCGGTCGGGAAAATGCCCTTGGAAAAATGGCTCGTTGACTGTGACATTCTTGATCGCAACAGCGCGCTTGTATCCTTCCACTTCGATGACGCGGTCGATCATCAAGAAGGGATAGCGGTGCGGGAGTTGGCGCAGAATCTCTCGAATATCCATGCCCGACTCACGTTGAATGAGCCCTCCCGTCTCTTGAGCTTGCATGATGTCGACCAATCGACGCACAAGTTCGGCATTGGTCTGGTGACCCGAGCGGGTGGCAATGATGTGGGCCTGTAGATTGGACCCAAGAAGGTGCAAGTCGCCCACGAGATCCAGCAACTTGTGCCGCACGGGCTCGTGGGGCATACGCTGCACTGATTCTTCATCTCCAAGAACCACCGTGTTCTCACGGTTGGCACCCTTGCCCAAGCCCGCAGCCTGCAGAGCTTCGACTTCGGAGGCGAGGCAGAAAGTTCGAGCACTGGCTAGTTGTTCCTTGAAGGACTCGGGGGTCAATTCGACCTCAAACGTGCCGCTCTCCACACCAGGTTCCTCATAGGATGATACGTACTGCAATGAGAGCCCCGTCCCCTCGCTGGGCAAGGCCACAAGGGTCGCACCCCCTTCGTGGACAAACACGGGCTGCTCCAACTTGAACAAACGCGCATCTTCCTTTTGCTCGACGAGGCCCACGGCCTCAATACCCTCAACGATGGGCATGGCCGATCCGTCGAAGCCTGGGAACTCCGCAGCGGACATCTCTACGCGCACGTTGTCGATCTGCAATCCGTTACAGACTGCGAGAAAGTGCTCCACCGTCTCAACCTCGTTGCGCTCGCGCATCAAGCGCGTGCGCCGATCTTTGGGTGAGTGATAGGCGATCACAGCCGGGATCGCCACGGCGTCATCGGAATCGGTCCGTACGAACTCCACGCCCGTTCCCGGGTCAGCGGGCAGCAAGCGCACCTTGACGTTTTCACCAGAATGAAGGCCGATTCCTTCGAGCTGAACGGGCCCCTTGAGGGTCTGCTGCCGGCGGGTCATGAACGGTCCTCCTCTAGGGATTGAACGCGGGCCGTGAGTGTCTGAATCTGCTTACGCATGGACTCGATTCGCTGCAGTGATTTCTGGGCCCGTAAACTAGCCGTCTTGGGTCCCGCAGGGGAGCCCCACCAATCCTCACCTGCAGGGATATCCGAAAACACAGCTGATTTTGCACCGATGCGCGCACCGGCTCCGATGTTCAGGTGTCCCCCTAGCCCGGACTGGCCGGCAAGGATGACTCCCTTCCCCACCTGGGTCGAGCCCGCAACCGCACTCTGAGCAAGGAACAGGGCCGACTCGTCAATACGCACGTTGTGGGCGATGTGCACCAGATTGTCGATCTTGACATTGCGGCCGATGTGGGTTCGCCCAAAACGCGCACAATCAATGGTCACGTTGGCTCCGATCTCCACGTCATCCTCGATCACCACTGTCCCGCCCTGAGGGGTCTTGACCCACCCATCAGGCGTGGGTTCAAAACCAAACCCATCAGACCCGATGACCGTCCCAGCATGCACGATGCAGCCCTCCCCAATTCGGACTTGCGGATAGAGAACAACCCCGGGGTGCAGGACTGTCCCCGCCCCAACGCTTGATTCAGCTCCCACCACGACCCGGGCATGCAATTGCACACCCGCCGCCACCTGCGCGCCGGCACCCACCACACAATGGGGTCCGATGGCCGCCTCGCCGTGAATGACTGCACCCGTTTCGACGACCGCAGTGGGGTGGACACCTTGCGGAACTTTCTTCTGGGGCGGAGCGAAGAGCTCGACGATTTCGCTAAACGTCGCTTGGGGGTCCGAGCAGCGCAGGCAGGGTAAGTCCGTGCGGGGGACCTCAAGATCCTCGGCGACGACAACGGCCCCGGCGTGGGTTGCCAAGAGTCCCTCCATGTATTGAGCATCCGTCAAGAAGCTCACTTCACTCTCCCCGGCATCCGCTAGGGAAGCTGGACCCGTGATCAGGTGCGCCTCGCGCTCGGGAACGCAACCTTCAAGTCGAGCTCCAACGCGTTCGCTAAGTTCCAACAGGGTCAAGGCGGACATAGCACAGGCCTGTCGGTCCAGAGCGGCCCGACGGGATCAGGGGTGAGCGGCGTTCTACAGCGCGAACAGCCTAGGGAGAGGGAATAGACGAGCCCCCCAAAGGGGCCTGGCCTCGGGCTATGGTGTACCCTAGGGCCTAACGGCTGTCAACGAGGGCGAACAGGGCACCCGCCCGCCCGGGCAATTGAGTCCCAATACCGAGGCCTGTGGACAGCGGAGACGGGACATCTTGAAGTGGCCCCTCGGCGATTCTGGTGGGCATGACCCAGCCCCAACGGAAACTGAAGCACCCTGAAGGGGCCAAGCTGGCGGGCGAGGCACACGATTGACGTGAACCCACACCCGAAAGCCCCGTTCGTGAGACTCCCACTGGGTCCGGTGAATCCCTAGCGGAAGTCCAGTGCGAACGAGAAGGTCTCGCGCAAATCCCCGTCTTCTTCGAGGAAGGGAAAACCAAAGTTGAAGGTCAAGGGTAGGGGTCGCACGAGGCCGAATCCAAAACCCGCCGAGGCCCGAAGATCATCAACATCGAGACTCCATTCGTTCAGACCGAGCACCCCCACATCCACAAAGGTCAGGAACCGGAACATCTCCTGGCGCTGGGATGTACCCGCAATGGGAGTCGTGTAGATCGGATGGCGATATTCGATTGTGCCCCTAGCCATGGTCTCGCCACCAAGTGAGTAGCGGCCAGACATGGGCCCAACTCCTCGATAGTCAAAGCCACGCAGCGACGAGCCCCCTAGGAAGAACCGCTCCGAGTAATGCACCCCATACGTGTCGGAGAAGGTCTGCGTAACGCCGAGGGCTGTACCCAAATAGAATCCGGGACGCACGTCCTCGCTCTCGTCACCAATCAACAGGTAGTGATCAAACTCGAACTCGCTCTTGATGAAGTTTTCATCCCCGCCCAATGGGCCGCCATAGAATGTGTTTCCCCAGCGGTAGTAGGAGCCCTCGCTAGGACTGCGTCGGTTGTCCAATTGACTGTAGCGCATGTCCATGGTGAGTCCCACTAAGTCGGACTCTCCCAGTGAATCTTGCAGGGTCGAGGGGGCTGTGGCGGGGTCAGCTAGGTTGTCGATTGTGATGGAATGCCAGCGCGGCCCCAGGCGCAGTGAAAAGTCCCCCGCGCCAAACAGACGAGCGAATGTGAGGTTGGCTTGCGCACGTTCCTCGTTGTGGGAACTGAATCGCCGCTCGCGGTTGATCGCCTCGGTGCGCACCATATAGCGATCGTGATGGGTGCCCAATAGATCTGGGAAGGCATACATCACGCGCCAGAAACTGATTTCCGATCCAGGTGACAGGTCGAGGGCAAATTGCTCACCGTTGCCGTGGAAAGCCTGCTTGCTATAGATCTCGCCGGGAGCCGCTAGGAATCCACTCGGAGTGTTGGCCATAGCAAAATTGCGCATGGACAAGGTGATCAATCCGACCAATCCACTATCACTGGCTACACCGCCCGAGATATTGAAGTCCACCACGCGCCCCTCGGCGAGTTGGTACTCCACATCGATAAACTCAGGATCGTCCTCGCTCACACGGAACACAACCACCGGCGGTATGTGCGTGGGGTCGTAGGGATCCTCAAAGAATCCCGTCCCACGGATACGAGAGAGCCCCCTTTCGATCTGCTGAATGTTGGCGAGTTCCCCAGGCATGAAATCCAATTCTCGGCGAATGACCTTGTCAGCCGTGAACGTATTGCCATCTACCAGCACCTCATTGATGAATCGCTTCTGGCCCTGGACAATGCGATAGGTCACATGAACCTGATGGTTCTCAAAGTCGTAGACCTGGCGGGGATCAAGGAAGCGCGCCCCACCTGCATTGGCATCTTCGAAGTAGCGCTGTTCTAGATACCCTCGCTCGCCGTAATAACGCATGAGTGCACGCATATCATGGGAGACGCGCGCACGCTCGAAGGGCACGCCCGGATCAAGCTCGGTCAACTCACGCAGATCGCTGATGGGAAAGTAGAGTTCTTGATCATCACGGCCCGCATCCTCCGGGAGTGAGAGATCCACACCGCGAATGTCGAGGGAACCGACTGTCCAAAGCGGCCCTTCATCCACGATCAAGTGAACCTTCACACTGCCGCGGTCATCACTGAATTCCAACTCATCGATTCCCACGCTGACGTCGAGCCAGCCGCGGTCGCGATAGACCTTGCGCAGGGCCACAAGGTCGGCGTCCAACTCCTCATGGTCAAAGGTCCCCCCCCACCAGCGGAAGATACCCCGCCCCTGGGTTTGTATGTCCGCCAGGGAGAACAGCCCACCAGCCCACAGGCCCCACCCGGTGTTGGGAATACTGTGGTTGCCACTCACTGTAATGGAAGTGCAGCGCACCTTGGGTCCTTCCCGGATTTCAAAAATGAGATCCCCGGCCGCACCCTCACCCAATCCTCCAATGATGTTCTCGATTTCTACGAAGTAATAACCCGCTTGCCGATACCCCTTGAGCAATCGCGCACGAATGTGGTCGGCCTCGTGCAAGTACACCTGTTCACGGTCGAACAGCAGGGCCCATTCCTTGAGCTCGTCTAGGTCGATTTGATCGTAACCCAAGAAACGAGGCTGAAGATCGAGAGGGAGCTCGGTCACCGGCACCGTCACCTTGAGCCCACCTTCCACCCGACTCAAGCTCGGCTCGCCTACAACGATTTTGTAGGTATCCCACACCTTGAGCAGACCCGCCCGCATGGACTGCGGGTAGGGCTGACCCACTTGCAGGCCCAAGGCAGCCAACACGCCCTCGCGGCTGTAGCTCTCTAAGCCGACGAATTCCACTTCAACAACAGGTGGCTCCTGAGGAGAGGCTAGCGTGTCCAAGGGAGGCAGCGACTGGGTAGAACCCTCCTGAGCGGGAATCGCCCAAGAGAGACTTCCCGTGAAGGCAAGAAAGGCCACAGGGGCACACAATCGCAGCGGTGATGGGAGCACGGGAGAGTGGGGTGTAGAGTCCAGCGGGGGGGACAGGAAACTAGAAACTGATGGGTTCTGCGATGGCTGGAGCTGGATTCTGGAATCGAAGCAGGTTTCCAGTGAATTGTAGTTTGATGGCACCGGTCGCACCGTTGCGGTGCTTGGCACAGATCACTTCAGCCTCGCCCTTGTTTTCTTCTGTCTGGTTGTAGTACTCAGCCCTGTAGAGCATGAGCACAACGTCCGCATCCTGCTCGATGGAGCCCGATTCGCGCAGGTCCGAGAGCTGGGGACGCTTGTCCTCCCGGGATTCCACTCCACGGGAGAGCTGGGAGAGCGCCAGAACCGGCACCTCTAACTCGCGTGCGAGTTCCTTGAGCGACCTGGAGATCAAGCTAATCTCCTGCTGGCGGCTTTCTGCCTTGGCCGACATCAACTGCAAATAGTCGATGACGATCATGTCTAGCCCCGATTGGTGCTTGAGACGCCGGGCGCGGCTGCGCAGAGCCATAATGGACAGGCCAGGGGTGTCGTCCACGAACAGCTTGGCCTTTTGGAGATCGCCAGCCGCATGGGTCAGGTCCGCAAAGGCAGCCGGATCGATACGCCCTGAACGCATTTTCGTGGCGTCCACCCGCGCCCTGGATGCAAGCATGCGCTGGACGATGGACAGGCGGCCCATTTCAAGACTGAAGAACAAGATCGAAGGATCATGGTCATAATGGGCAGGCCGGTGCGTCGCCGCGTGATCCATCAGATTCAGGACAAACGCAGTTTTCCCCATGGATGGTCGCGCGGCAATAATCGTCAACTCACCTGGATTGAACCCGCCCAGCATGTCATCGAGATCCATGAATCCGCTGGGCAATCCGGTCAAATCGCCTCGGTTGCGCTGAGCTTCGATGCGCTTGAACGCATCAGCGAGCATATCGCCCACCCCCACCGCACCGCCGGTATCCTTCGCGGAATTGATCTGAAAAATGTTGTTCTCAGCCTGGTCGAGCAACTGGGTGACCGAGTCGACATTGGGCTGGGTGCCATGGACTTGATCAATGATCTCTGTGCAGGAATCAATCAGCTTGCGTAGCAGGCTCGTTTGATTCACCAGCTGGGCATGGTGCATCAAATGTGCAGCATTGGGAACACACATGAGCAGATCAACGATGTACTCATCTCCACCGCTAGCGGCGAGTCTGTCAGCCGCTTTGAGTGAGGTCCCCAGAGTGACCGAATCCACTGGCTGGTTGCGATCGGCCAGGTCCACCATCTGCTCAAAGATGAGACGGTGACGAGCATCAAAGAAGTCCGCTGGCACGAGCAATTCAGCCACGTCCGGCAGGTTCAGCGGATTGATGAGCAATGCCCCGAGCACCGACTTTTCAGCGGCTACATCGTGGGGCGCCCTACGCCCATGCGGCATCATCTCTTCAAAATCCAAAGCCATCCTCCCTGTCGATGGCACTTGCGTGCCAGTACCTGTCTCGGCGGTCCAATTGCAGCGATGAGGATCATCGGGCCCAAGCCTGATTCTCGAGCAACCGATGTCCGGCCCCCACAATAACCTCCCGCCCTGGAATTGCCCTGCCCAGACTGTGCCTTATTACCGTGGCTCGCGGGTGGCAGGGCTAAGAACACAGGCCCGCCCGTGGGAGCCTGCCGGTGAATTCCTGAGCTACAGTTGAGTGTTGGATCAACTCAACCCAGCAGGGTGCCCCAGCCGCCGTTCGGCCGCCGCAGCACCACTGCACAGGGTATTGAGTCAGTCCCAAGCCCCACCGGGGCCTGATTCACTTAGAGGCTTCAGCCCTCAGCCGCTTCAGGTTCGGCAGCGGGGGTTTCGCCCTCTTCAGGAGAAGCCTCTTCGGTAGCCTCAGCAGGAGTGTCCTCACTCTCCACCAGGGACTCGATGGGCGCGCCCTCGGCCATCACCATGACAGTGATTTCAGCGTAGGATTCACCATGCACGTGCACGGCGACCTTGTGCTCACCCACCATCTTGATTGGAGATTCAAGGTGGAAACGCTTGACGTCGATGTTGGTCCCTGCAGCCACGCAAAGCTCAGCAATCGTGCTGGCGTGAACGGAGCCATAGAGCTTTCCATTCTCATCGGCACGCTCGGAGACCGTTACGGTCAACTCGGCGAGGGCAGCCACGGCGACTGCGATTTCCTCGGCCTTCTCGGCCTCTTCAGCAGCTAGCCTTGCAGCCCGCCGCGCGATTTGACGCTTGTTGTCCTCGGTCGCCGGGGCGGCAAGCCCACGGGGAAGAAGAAAGTTGCGCGCATAGCCAGGGGCCACGCGAACTACATCTCCACATCGTCCTAGGTGTCGTACATGCTCCCGCAGGAGTACTTCCATGTCTTTCATCGTTGGTACTCCTTAGCCCACGAAGGGAAGTAGCGCTAGGTGACGGGCACGCTTGACGGCCTTCTTGAGTTGGCGTTGGCACTGGGTGCAAAAGCCACTCCGACGGCGGGATAGGATTTGACCCTGTGGGGTCAAGAATTTGCCAAGGTACTCAATGTCCTTGTGGTCGATGACGGGATCGTCGCAATTACGACCTGCGATCACTTTCACCGGACGGCGTGCTATGGGACTCATGCTTGCTCTCCTTCTGGGGTCTCGGCGGACATTTCAGCAGCTCCGGTGCTGTCAGCGGAAAGACCCTCAGGGGCATCATCCACTCCAACGACATCTTCAACGTCGCTCTCCTCGCCTTCACCCTCGACTTCGGGCTCAGGGTCAATGGCATCGTCGTCGGGGGGCTCGGGCACCATGAAATCATCGGCACCTTCAGCCTGGGCAAGCTCGAGCTCGCCCTCGGGAACCTCATCCACACTCGTGAACAGGTAGCGCATCACCTTCTCCGAGAGGTCGAACTCCCGGCGTAGGCCCGCCAACTCTTCATTGGGGATCTGGTAGTAGGCCAACAAGTAAGTCGCACGGTGACGCCCCTTGATGGGGTAGGCCAGCCGGCGTTCATCCCAGCGGCGGGCGCTGAGAATGGTTGCCTTGTGCTTGTCGAGGGCGCCGGTCACCAGTGCTTTCGCACCGTCCCAGCCCTCTCGCACGACATCATTGTCGAGAAGGAACATGCCTTCATAGATCTGACTCAAAACGAATTCTCCTTTTCTTAGGGTTGGGAGTGCCCCTGAAGCCTTGGTCGGCCCCACGGATCACTGGTTCCAGCGGCTGTGGAACCGCGTCATGCACCCTTCGAGGTCACCTTCTTGGAGCCAGTCGAGGATGGCCTCGGCAGACTCGGCGAAGGCCACCTGCATCGACTCCTGCTCGTGAGCAGAAAACGGTGCAAGCACATGACGCGCCGCATCGGTCCCCTCTCGTCCGATCCCCACCTTCAGGCGGGGAAACAAGTCGGTCGAGAGGTGTTCTATGATTGAGCGCATACCATTGTGACCGCCGGCCCCTCCGTGGGGACGGATCCGCAGCCGAGAAGGCGGCAGGTCGAGATCGTCGTAGACGACCATCAGGTCGGGATAGCTCCGCTTGACGGTTTGCTCGGGAAGGGTCTCGGAACCCACTGAATCCCTAACGTCCCCATCTTCCGGTCCTGATTCGGTTGGGGGCCACAGAAAGTGAGCCACGGGGGCCACGACTTGACCCGATCGATTCATGAACGACTGGGGTTTGATCAGCAGTGCATCTAGGGACTCGATACGGGTCCACAGGAAGGCGTTGCCTCCCCGCGGGGCCTGATCAGAGTAACCAGGGAGCTGGCGTGCGCTTTGAAAGAGCTTGGCTCCCCCTTCCTGGGCAAGC
This sequence comes from uncultured Planctomycetaceae bacterium, assembly GCA_964469565.1. Lineage (GTDB taxonomy): Bacteria > Planctomycetota > UBA1135 > UBA1135. The sequence goes on along the minus strand of CAYXZD010000011.1, from coordinate 105,955 downwards.
TGATCGACGACATCGAAACCCACGTTGTGGCGAGTTCCGGCGTAGGATTCACCCGGATTACCGAGTCCGACGATGAGCCGAGTCATGGAAAGGGGTCCCATCCGGTGAGGAATGGGGCGGGGTAGTCTAGCGCTAGGCCCGCAGAGCGCAAGGGCACCAGGCTGGGGATGATCAGGCTGGGGACGATCGGGTCTGCCAGCTGCCCCCCTTCCCAGCCTCCCAGAGAGAGGGCCGGGTTGGGGTAGGGACTCGCTGGGCGAGCCAGCGCCGTCCGGTCGCTAGCTGGATTAGGCGTCCGGGTTGTCCGCGGACTTGTCGTCCTCCGCAGGGGCCTCCGTTTCTATGCCCACCGAACTGATGTCTTCGTCCTCAGTGGCCGCTTCGGCTTCCGCCTTCAGGTGGCCCACGACGGCGATTTCAGTCTCTGCATCCACGGCAAGGGTCAGCCCCTCAGGCAGTTTGATGTCGGCGGCCGTCAAGTGCGTACCCGCCTCAAGCCCCTCCACATCCACAACCAAGTTGTCGGGGATCAGGGAGGGAATACAGGAGATCAACACCTCAGTCATGCTCTGGCTGAGGACGCCATCCTTCACCTGTCCTTCGAAATGCAGGGCAACTTCAGACTCGATCGCCACGCCTCGCTTGACGGGGCGAAACTCGATGTGATTCACGTGGTCCCCCATGGCGTCCCACTGCAGTTCGCGCACCACAGCCGTGTGAACATCGCCGCTCACATCTAGATCGTAGAGGTGCACATGATGACGACGCGAGGCGTGAAACGCGTGGGCATCCAGGTGGATATTGAGATGCGCGCTGTCTCCTTCGGCTTGGATGCTTGCGGGGATACGCCCTTGAGCACGGAGGGAACGGGCATCACGACTACCGAGCTTGCTGCGCAGCTCGCACTGAAGGGTTTCTGAAGAACTCATGGCAATTGGGCCCTGGTTGGTTCGTCGCCCGGGTTGCAATCCGGACGCACAGGGGAAATGAGCGCGAGGGGCCTCGCTACTCGAAAAGGGAACTCACCGAAGTCTCGGCGTGAATGTTATGAATCGCCTTGGCGACGAGGCCGGCGACGCTGATCGTCTTGAGCTTTTTTGGAGCCGGGTCAAAGTTAGGGATCGTATCCGTAGCCAGGATTAGATCCACGGGAGCCGCATCTAAGCGCTCAACCGCAGGTCCGCAGAATACAGCGTGGGCCACAGCGATGACAATCTGCTTGGCACCCGACTTGCGCAGGACTGCAGCGGCTTGGGTGATTGATCCCCCCGTTGAAATCATGTCGTCAACAATGATGCAGTTGCGACCCTCCACGTCACCGATGACGTGCTCAACCTTCGTTTCCGAGCCCGAGATTCGGCGCTTGTCCACGATGGCGAGGTCCGCTTCGAGACGCTTCGCATAGGCGCGCGCCATTTTAGTCCCTCCCACATCCGGAGTGACGATGACCGGATCTTCCATGCCCAATTCGCAAACAGCGTCGAGAAGCACCGGTCGCGAGTAGAGGTGATCCACTGGCATCTCGAAGAACCCTTGGATCTGAGCGGCGTGCATATCAATGGTGACCAGTCGATCGGTCCCGGTTGCGCTGAGGGTGTTGGCAAGTACCTTTGCACTGATGGGAACACGCCCCTCATCCTTGCGGTCCTTGCGTGCATAACCGTAGTAGGGCATCACGGCCGTGATACGACCTGCACTCGCGCGGCGCAGGGTATCGATCAGCAGCAAGAGCTCCACCCAGTTCTCGTTCACTGGGGGACACGTCGGTTGGAGCACGAAACAGTCTCGACCTCGAATGTCCTCGGAAATCTTGATATCCACCTCACCATCAGGGAAGCGACCCACGTGGGCATCAGCCAGTGGGATGTCCAACTCATTCGCGATGCTTGCGGCCAATGCCGGGTGAGCATTACCAGCGATCAGGGTCATCTTGCCGTGCAGGGACATGGTCGTGATTTGGGCAGGTCGTTGAGGTGGCAGGAGGCGGCGCCTGGGCCGCACGGGGCAACTACCATAGCGTTCGTGCAAGCGTGCGCCATGGCCCGGGGCTATCTTCCGGCAGGATGTGCCTGGGCACTCATGGATTTGGATCCTGAGGGCGGCCGCCCCCCCCCTACCCAATTCCTCCCGGCCATCACTTAGCGCGGAATCTTGCGTGCGGGAATCCCCACCCAAACCTCCCCAGCCTTGACCGGGCTCGAGCGCGTCAGGACGGCCCCAGCCCCGGTTGTGCAGCCTTTGGGGAGTTCATTGGGGGCTACGATGGTCGTGCCACTTCCCACAAACACCCCATCCCCCACCCGAGTCAAGTGTTTAGCCTGGCCGTCATAATTGGCAAAGATCGTCCCTGCGCCAATATTCGTCCCAGCGCCCACCTCCACGTCACCCAAATAGGACAGGTGCTTGGCCTTGGTCCCTGAACCCAGGGAAGCATTCTTGCACTCGGTGAAATTGCCGACTTCTGCGCCCCGATCCAAGTGCGTCCCCACGCGCAAATGGCTGAAAGGGCCAACCTCGCAGTCTTCTCCGATCACAACCCCCGACCGAATGACTGTACAAGGAAGGATATGGGTGCGGGCACCGATGCTCACGCCCATGTCAATATAGGTGCTAGCGGGATCCTCGATCAGAACACCCGCTGCCATGTGCTCTTCAAGGATGCGCATCTGCATGGCCCAGCGCACTTCAGCCAGTTGGGACACCGTATTGACCCCAAGAGATTCCTCTAGGTCTTCCAGCTCAACGGTTACGACCGGCCGGCCCGCCTTGACGGCAAAAGCAGGCAAGTCCGTGATGTAGTATTCGCCTTGGGCGTTGTCGTTCGTGAGCCTAGGCAAATCGGCACACAGAGCCGATCCATCGAAACAATAGACCCCGGTGTTTATCTCCTGCACCTCGCGCTGTTCTGGGTTGGCATCTCGCTCTTCGACGATTTCACAGAAGTCTCCCCCGGCGTCCCGCAAGACGCGCCCGTAGCCAGTGGGGTCCGGGCACAGGGCCGTCATCATGCTCATGGACCCCGGGCCCGCATCCACCTGGGCCTGAACGAGCTCAGTCAAGCTGGCAGCCTTGAGCAGTGCCATGTCTCCATAAAGAACGACCACGCGCTCGCTGCCTTCCAGCTCTGCAGCAGCGACCTGGACTGCATGACCCGTACCGAGTTGCGGCTCCTGCACCACGATGCGCAAGTCCGCCCCGGGCAAGATGCAACGCGCCTGCTCGGCCACCGCCTCGCCCCCATGGCCAGTGACCAGCACGATTCGGTCCGGATCGAGGGACTGGGCCTGTTGCAGCACCCACGCCAACAGGGGTTGGCCGCAGAGGGGGGCTAGGACCTTGGGAGCATCAGTCTTCATGCGGGTTCCCTTACCGGCTGCGAGGACTACGACTGTGATACCTGAAGACATGGGATTGGGATTGCGGAGGATGAGTGGACGGGATCGAGACGGGGACCGGCCTCGGGCCGATCTTGAGGAGGATCCTAGTGGACTGGCCGGCCTCTCTGTTGGGATTTGCACGAAGAGATGTGGACTCCGTGCAGCGGGCCAGCCCATGCGGCCTTCGAGATGCCGGTGCCTAGGGGGGCTAAAGGCAAGGGCGTGAGCCCGTGCGACCTCGCATACCCCCAAGCCCATCGACGCACGGAAGCACCGAAGAACCGCAATCCCAAGAACCGCAATCCATGGGGAAATGGTCACTCTTGGATGCTCGCCCCCCCTACGCTGGCCCCTGCGCGGGTCCCTCTGGAGTCTGGAGCTCCTTCCCAGAGGTTTCCCGTCCCGTCCTCGCAACGTAGGCTGCCCGCACTCCAGCCCCCCGCCCAAAGAAGTCCATCCGCCCGGCTCAGATGCCCTCCCCCCACTCCACGCCACTCCTCCGTGCCCTTTCACTGGCCACGGGTTTCCTCGCCGACTGCCCGCTGCCGTCGGTGTTACGCCCAGCCATGTACCGCACCTTCGCACGCCTGACCGGGGCCAATCTCGCAGAGGTAGGTGCACCCCTTCGCAGCTACCCTAGCCTCGGCGCTTTCTTCATCCGCCATCTTACCCCAGGAGCGCGCCCCATCGACCCAGACCCCGCCCACCTGGTCTCACCTGTGGATGCCCGCGTGCAGACGCTTTGCTCCATTCGAGAGGGCAGCGTCTTGCAAGCGAAGGGCCACGACTACTCTGTACGGGACATGCTCGCCGGCATCGGGGAAGACATCGAGCTCGAAGGAGGATTCGCCTGGACGCTGTACCTAGGTCCGAAGGACTACCACCGCATTCACTCACCCGAAGACGTCCAGCTCACTCAGGTCAAATGGGTCGACGGCGCGCGGTACTCCGTCGCAGGCAAGGTCTTGGCCAAAAGGCGTGTGCTCGATATCAATGAACGCTGCATCCTCAGGCTCGAAAGCACACACGGCCCGATGCTGCTCGTCCTTGTCGGTGCCCTCAATGTAGGACGCATCCGTGTGTGCGGCGTCGAACAAGGGCCCGACCATTCCAATCTCCCCGCCCCGCTCCCCGCCCCGCTGAGCGTCCAGCGCGGTGAAGAATTAGCGCGCTTTGAAATGGGATCGACCATCGTACTGTTCACACCACCAGGGCTGGCTGATCCGCTCCCTACCTTGGGTCTCGATGACCCCGTGCAACTGGGTCAGCCCATAGGGACTTACCGTTCTTCCAGATGACCGAATCCGCACTCCACCCCGCCCATGCGCGTCTGGCCCGACTCACAGCTGCTGTAGTGTTAGGCCAATGGGAAGCCCTTGCCACCCTGCGCCAAGAAGCCCCAGAAGGTGAGCCCGACCGCGCGTGGAGGGAGGCCCTTTTGCAAAGCCACCTGTTCGCAGGATACCCGAGGGTTGTCGAGGCATTTGAGGTACTCTCTACCCACGGGGGCACCTTGGAGCCTCCATCGGACGAGTTGGAATCCAGGGGGGACGTTTCCCGCGGACAAGCACTCTTCGACCGAATCTACTGTGACCTTTCTGACCCTGTGCGAGATCGGCTGAGCAGTTTTCATCCCGACTTTGCGGACTGGATCGCTGAACACGCCTACGGCCGAGTCCTTTCCCGCCCGGGACTTGAACCTAGGGTGCGCGAATTGTGCGCCGTGGTAGCTCTCGCCGTCAGCGGCCAAACACGCCAACAAGCCTCCCATGTACGAGGCGCCATGCGCCTCGGCTGCACCCTGCAGGAGTTGCGGGAAGCCCTCGAACATGTCAGCGACCTAGCAGATGCGGCCCACATGCGAGCGGCTCAAACCTGCTTGCGGCGGTTTGCGAACGAGTAGGGCAAGGCCACCAGGCCCCTACCCCGGCTCTGATCAACTAGCGTCGGTTGCCCAATCGTTCTCCGGCAAGTTGGACCCGAACCAAGTCCACCGGGACTCGAGATCGCAGACTGAAGACAGGTTGGGCAGGCAGGGGACCTCGCGAGAGAGTGGGCTGATGGAGTTCCTCCCCGTTGAGGGTCACTTTGAATCGACCCAGTTTGGGATGCACCTCCACCACAATCTCCACCGACTCATCACCCGTCAGCGCGAAGCCTCCAAAACCAGAAAACCCTGAAACTTCCCCTCCACGGACTTGTGCGAGGAGCTCCCTCGCCCCCTCGCGACCGACAACGAAGGCCGGTGCTGAAGGGTCGTCTTCAAGGACGAAGTTGACTCCGGCAAAACTCAGGACCATCTCATTCCCGAGCCCCCCCACTTTGCTTGGAATGAGTAGCTGCAGGGTAAACTTCATGGGGCGTTCCAAGTCGAGCGGTTCTACGAGGGGCAACACGAGTGCATTGCCCGGTGCCCAAAAGGCGGCGTCGGTCAAGCTGCGTTCAGGCACGTGCAGCCCTCCCGCATACACGACCCAATTCCCTCGCTTCCAGGCGCCGACTCCCGGCCCTGCAAAATCCCAAGTCAACCGCACCTGGCGTCGCTCAAGATACTCGAGCTGACTCGGCCCATAGACTTCCTGCAGACTCGGTTGTTCGGCGGGAGCTTGCAATTGAGTCCGAATGCGGTCCAACTCGGCACGATCCGCGCTCGTGAGCACCTTTGCAAACTGATCGACGATGTCATCGATGCGTTCCAATTGAACGCTCAACGCCTCCCCGTCCGCATGGGCAATCCGCACAGCCGCCATGCGATTCTCCTTGAGCTGACGCTGACGTTCGAGAACGAGCCGCGTGGTCTCCTGAGCCCCTGCGATTCGTTTGCTCAAGCTCGCCAACATGGGGTCGGACTCCGGACTAGCCTCTGGAAGACCAGCCCGGGCAGCCTCAACCTGCCCTTCGTGAAAGAGAAACAGGCTGCGCAAGAGTTGGTCAGCGGGACTGAGACCCGCAAGGGGAGCGTTGGCCCCCAGTCCACACAGGGAAAGCAGGTCGAGGTATGAAAGCACCCGATCTCCCCGCAAGCTTCCCGAGGGAGGCACGATGTGCACTCGGAAGGCACCGATACTAGGCGCCGTTACCTCAAATCCACCCTGCCTGGCGGCGATCGCTGAGCCGATTCGCGTACCTGGAAAAGAAATGCGCTCGAAAGTGAAATCCCGACGCGAGCCACGCAAGTCCACAAGCTGCTGCTCGGTGCGCTCTAGCAATCGATCTAGATGGCGACACTCAGCCAAACGGAGCCGCAGCGTCGGGTGGACAACTGCGCGCCACTCATCGGCCAGGCGGTTCTCTAAGAAGCTAGATGCCTCGGCGTAACGCCTTCTCGAACACCAGCGGTCCACCTGGTCCAGATCCTGAGCCAGCGCTGCCTGCGCGATGCCGCCATAAAAGGTCGCGGCTTCACCCGCAAGCTGTTGACCCAACTCCTCAAGGATGCGGGCCGATCCGGTGGACCGGCCACGCGACTCGCGCCAGGCCACTGGAATCGCACTGGGAACCAAGTTCAAGCGGGAAGCCTCAGCTGCGCAGGCGCTCAAGAGCACTTCCCGGGGAGATGGCAAGACCCCGGCATAGACCTGTACCCGTAGCCTTTCTGCTTCTTCGCGCGCGAAGGTCACCAACTGGCCGTCCACACGCAGGTAGTGATTGCGCGCACTCGATCGGCGCACATCCAAATCAGCCCGCACGTAGTCGAGTACGCGGTCCGTGTCCTCGACGGAAAAGCCACGCACGTCAGCGCCAGAGTCCGTGATGAGGCCCGGGGAGTGTTCCACGATGACTAGGCAGTCCGCCCAGGCGTTTTTCTGAAGGGCTTGATTGAACGCGGGAACGACGACCCGCTTTATATGGCCTTCTAAGACCCCACCTGCAGCCTCCAGCGCTTGAGAATGCTCGCGTGCCAAACGCTGCCCCGCGCTATCATGCCACCGGCGGAATCGCGCCCCTGCTGCACCCTGGGGAAGTTCATCGAGTCGGGCAAAGCCCGTGCTTTGAGCCATCTCGCTCCAGATCCCCTGCCCGAGGTAGCTGCGCATAGCAATGAAGTCATGGTCGTCGAGCCATGCGAGCACTGCAGCTTCACCCTTCAGCTCCATTAGGCCGAGTTGATCCCCTAGCTGTGCAAGAAGGTTTTGGCGGAGTGCGGCGCGGTCCACGGCCCATCCTGTCGGCGTATCGGGGAGGATTCTCAATTCGAGTAGAGCCTCCGCCAAATTGAGCTCACCCGATTCCAACGAACCCTGTAGGTGTTCGAGGGCTGGCCAAGTCGCAGGCCGGTCTTGAGTCGCCATGGCTGGACTCTCGGGTCCGAGCCCCCCTTGCCAGGGCCGCCAGATCCCCAACAGCACAACTGCGGTCAGCACGGCCGCAGCGACCCACTTCCACGACCAGACTCGTGCTTGTCGTGCAACCGGATCTAGGGCATCCGATCGCACCGATGGAGTTCGACGCTCACGCAAGCGTTCTAGGTCTGCGAGTAGCTGCTCGGGCTGCTGATAGCGACGCTCGGGCTCGCGCGCGAGACACTTGCGCAGAACGAGTGAGATACCCCGGGACAGGTGCGGGGCTAGTTTGCGGGGTTCGGTCACCCTGTGATAGAGCACACCCGACAAGATCTCCCCCACGCTCTCCCCCTCAAACGGAGGCTTGCCGCACAGGGCGTGGTAGAGGGTCGCACCTAGGGACCAGATATCACTGCGTTGGTCCGCACCTGTCGCATCCCGCGCCTGCTCGGGACTCATGTAATGGGGTGTCCCCAAGGTTCCGCCTGATCTCGTAATGGAGGGATCGTCCTCCGCATGGGCTAGGCCCAAATCCACTAAGAGTGCCCGGCCACGTTGATTGATGAGAATATTGGCAGGCTTGATGTCTCGGTGCACGACCCCCCCCTCATAGAGGTGCTGCAATGCATCGCACAGGGGGCAAAACAGCCGCAGGGCCTCGCGCTCGCTCAGTGGGCCCCTTTCAGCGATGCGTTCCGCCAAACTGATCCCCTCCACTAATTCCATCGCATACCACCAGCGGCCCCCCTCTTGTCCCATGTCTATGGCAGAGATGATCCCTGGGTGGGCAAGTCGGGCAGCTGTGCGAGCCTCCCGTTGCAATCGACGTACGGCCCTGCCCGTGCCCATCAGTTCGGAGTGCAGGACCTTGATCGCCACGGGTCTGTCCACAGCGAGTTGAACCGCAGAGTAAACCGTTCCCGTGGCTCCCCGGCCGAGGAAACCCTCAATGCGGTAGCCAGCAATTGACGGCCAGGGGCTGCCGCGTTTGGAGCCGCCAGTCTGGGATCGGTCGGGCCGGACAGGCCTGCCTGACTCGCCTTCCTTGGAGTTCCACGGAACTCCGGAGCCTAATGTGTCTCCAGGAACCACTGGCGCCACTCCTTATCTGCGACCCTCCAATCCATGCCCACGGAAGCTTGGAATGCCTTGTTGTAACGCGCCTGTCGAGTACTGCTCTTGACGATCACCCGCTGAGGCGCCCGAGGTGCGCTGGCCTTCAGACTCTCCTGAAAGCGACGCAAACTCCCCTCACCGTGCTGTTCGATCCACGCGACGATGGCCATGGACATCGCTACGTGCACAGGCTCTAACTCGCCAAAGCGCTTTTGAGCGAGAGTGTCGAAGTTGACGAGAACTGCATCCTTGGCGGCCAGAGCACTGCGCAGATTGCCCTCCCAGGCACCTGTACGGAATTCCTTGGCATTGAACACATACACCTCACGGCCGCGTGCATTCGTGCCGGACTGCACACCCTCGTGGGTTAGACCCGCAACACAAACGACCTGGTTTTGTTGGTGGACGCGGAACTCGAAAAGGCATGCAAAGCCCTCATCAAACCACGGTGGCAAGAGCCGGCCATCGTAGTGGTGTTGATTGATCAGGATGTGACCTCGGTGATGAAAGCAGTGCCCCTTGAGGTGCGCCTGTGGGCGTCCCATACAACGTGCCGAAGACAGGCCGCGTGGTTCACACAGATAGAATCCATGGGTGTCCTTCACCGACTCACCAAAACCAGGGGGAACCGTATCGGTCAGGGCCACCAGGGGATCCACACTCAGGGTATACGGCTCGGAATCTTGGCCAAACACATAGAACTCGTGTAGAGCAGGCACCCGTTTAGCGTGGGGCTTGCGCGGCTGTTCACCTTCGGGGAGTCGCATCAACTTGGACATCCACGCCCCACCGCGTTCGAGCCCGGACACAATTTCACGTAGGAACGAGGAGTCAAAGGGGCCCGCAACGAGAACCCCCTCTCCTTGCGCCACGTTGTGCTCGCCGGGCAGTGGGGCCAGTATCGCCCGCGCATTGAGAACGGATCGTGCCACCGGAGCTGGAACCCACTCTCCATCGAGCTGCTCAAGTCCTCGAGCACGCTCAAGCTCTCCGGGTTTGAGCCAGCGTCCTTCATGGAAGGTCTCGCCAGCATCCAAGTGAGCCTTTTCGGCCAGGGTCACCCAGCGCCCCTCGTGCTCCACAAGCCCTCGCTCTCGCATGTCTTGGTCCGCGGCCTGCTTGATCAACCGCGCCCGCTCATCGGGTTTCACCCAGCGCCCCTCATGCAGAACATGGCCAAGTCCCCGGTTCGCCCCCTCATGGGCGGGTTCAAGTCGCACTGCTTTCTTGAATGCCTTGCGCGCGAGGCTGGAGAGCTTTTTGGATTGCGCCCATTTTCCGAGGGCAAAGAAATCTTCGGCACCCTTACAGCTCTTGTAGCGTTGGTCGAATTCTTGAGTTGGGGTCAGGCCTTCCTCGATCTTGGAGACCTCGCTGCGCTTGAACGTCATTTTCCCAAAGCGCGTCTCAAACACGACTTGCCGGTCGTCCTGCTTTAGAACGGTCCCCTCAAACCTGCGGCCGTCTTTCAAGACTATGAGGTCCGCATGCGCAGGAGCCAACAAGAACACAAAGACACACAAGCCAAGCAGCCCGTTCATGGCACGCCTTACACATACAGGAGAGCAGGAAGTCTGGGTCAACATTTCGTCATTCGATCAGGAGTAGAAGCCCATGCAGGCCCAATCAACCCAACACTACTTCGGCCACAGATACAAGGCAGGACCAACTGTCCCCCCACTGGCAGGGACTCGCAAGTCTGTCGATCCCGGCGGGGTTCACCTGCAAAACGTTGTCGCCTAGGCATAGGGATCCTCCCGGCCGGATTGCACTCCATGCTTCTCCATCTTGCGCTGCAAGGAGTATCGACTGATTCCTAAGGCCAGGGCGGCGTGCGTCTTGTTGTCCCCGGACTGCCGCAGGGCCTGGCGAATGGTCGCCTTTTCCACCCTGGCCACAGCATCGTCCAGCGAACCCACCTCCGTGGGAATTGGATTACCAGCCGCTGGCTCTGCGGGTCCCTTCAAAACACTGGGACTCAAATCACAAACCTGAACATCACCCTCAACGAGTACGACAAGACGGCGCATTTCATTCTCAAGTTCACGCACGTTTCCCGGCCACGGATACTGGACAATTGCAGCCAACGCTTCCTGAGACAAGTTGGGGGCCCGGCGACCCGCTTCCCGCGCGGCCCGTGCCAGCAGGTGCTCGGCCAACAGGTGTACGTCTCCGCTTCGCTCGCACAGCGGCGGCAAGTCCACATGCAAAACCGCTAGGCGGTAGTAGAGGTCTTCGCGGAAAGTGCCCTCATTGACCATAGACTTGAGGTCACGGTTCGATGCGGCAATGACGCGCACATTGACACTCACCTCCCGATTGGAACCCACGGCCCGATAGGTGCCCTCCTGCAGGACTCGCAGGAGCTTCTTCTGCATCTCATGACTCATGTCCGCGATCTCATCGAGGAATAGAGTGCCTCCATTTGCCTGTTCAAGCATTCCCCGTTTGCTGTGAAACGCTCCGGTGAATGCCCCCCGCACATGACCGAACAACTCCGACTCCAGCAAGGTATCCGGCAATGCCGCACAGTTTTCAGCCACGAATGATTTGTCTTTGCGACTCCCGTTGTAATGAATGGCATGGGCGAAGAGTTCTTTGCCGGTGCCACTCGCACCTTCGATCAACACAGGCAGATCCGATTCAATGATGCGGTCCACCTGCTTGAAAACAGCGCTCATCGCATCGGAGGCCCCCACGATCTGGTTGTAATCGTAGCGCCCCCGTGCCCGTACCAATTCCTCACGCACGACGGCCAACTCACCCTCTCGATCACGCACCTTCCTGCCCAGCTCATCGTTCAGCCGCTCGATCTGCTGTCGAGACAGGTCAAGATGATGATTCCGCTCCTGCAACGCACGCACGAGGCTCGCCCGGTGCAGTGCCACGCAAACCTGCTCCGCTAGAAGCTCAAGCAACTCAAGGTCCCTCTGTCCGAAGGCTCCTTGCTGCATGCGGTTATCCACATACAGCACGCCTTGCACCTCACGCTGCGAGGCTCCCTCAGCTAAAATGGGCAGGCAGAGAATCGACCGCAAGCGCAGGTCCTCGACACTCGCCATAGCATCGAATCGCTCGTCCTTGCAGGCATCGACCGACAGAATGGACTGCCCCTGCGTGATGACTCGACCGGCGATGCCCATGGATAGGCGTGTGCGGGGTACTGGAACATCGGTATGGTCAAAACTACGGGCGACACTGACACTCAGGTCGCTGACCTGGTCGGAGGACTGCGCATGCAACGCCCCCGATTGCCCCGTTGCAAATCCTTCGCGCAACAAGATGAACCCGCGCTCGCCACCGACGAGTTCGATGGCTGAATCGACGATGAGTCGCAACAGTGGTTTGAGTTCGCTGGTTCGACTCAATTCCCCCATCACCCCCGCAAAAATCCGCAGGTTCTTACTCTCCGTCTCGGACTCTCCAGTCAAGGTGCGCATGCCCACCCCTTCTTCAGATTCCCCTCCGACCTCAAGGGTGACACCGCCACCGATCGAGATCTGATCACCCTGCACAAGGGGGCCCTTCTCCAGAGTGCAGCCATTGACACTGATACCATTGGCACTCTTCAGATCCTCAATCCAAGGGACGCCCGCTTGGAACTCAATACGAGCGTGATGCCGGGATACGCGCGTACTACTCACGCGCACGTCATTGTCGAGGGAACGGCCTATGCGAATGACCGGTTGATCGAGGTGCAAGTCCGATCGGACGCCGTCCTCAATAATGGTGAGTTTCATGGGCAAGGGGCAGGAGGCAGGGGCAAGGCGCACGATTCAGCCGGTGCGGCCCCCCGCACGTTCAAAATCGCACACCTACAAAACAATACCACCCCACAACTGCCTAGTAACCGCACAGTCATCACCCTCGAGCGGGGTGCTGGCGTGAGTTCTTGACGGTAACTCACTTCCATTACTAGAGTTACACCCATGAGCTCCAAGGATTCCGACGATTCCCGCTGCGACTCACCCTGGTACCAGGCGGGCCTGCGATTCGGATGTACCCGCAGTGGGCGCTGCTGCAGCAACCACGGGGACCATGCGTACGTGTACCTGCTTCCAGCTGAAGTGGAGGCCCTAGCGGGCGCCCTCGAGATGACCCCCCGCACCTTCCAGCGCAAATACACCCATCAGGAGAATGGATGGACCCTGCTCACGGTCGAAGGCTCTAGCTGCGTCTTTCAAGGGGAGGGTGGCCAGTGTGAAGTGTATTCCGCTCGCCCCGTCCAGTGCCGAACCTGGCCGTTTTGGCGTGAGAACATTGCTAGTCAGGAGGCTTGGGAGGGCATCGTTCAGTCCGTCTGTGCTGGAGCCGGTTGCGGTATCCTGTACAGCCCTGAACGCATCCAACACATCGCCAACTGCACTGAAGACTGGTATGAGGAGCGGATCGATGTCCTGCCCGCGAGTGCACAGGTAGGCCACTCCCAAACCCCGTTCCCACCGCCCCAGTCGGAGGAAGAATGAAAGCGGCTCCCCAGCATGTTTGGGGTAGATGGAGACCTGCCATCGTCGCCGCCCTCATCCTCTCTCAACCCGCACGCGCCCAAGAACCAGACGCTAGCGCTCGAGTAGCCTCCAAGAACCCTCCCGCATCCATCCTTGATCGCTGGAACTGGTCCCAGGCGAGGCTTCTCGACAACGTCACCGACAAACTCAGCGCCCTCCACCCGTTACCCACGGGCACCTTCCTCGGTCTCGATGATGATGGTTTCATGGTCCACATCAAGACCCTCGTCGGACCTGCGCCCAGTCAGGGTTGGCCCAGGACCCCCCTGGAGGGTGACCTTGAGGGGCTGTGTTCCGCTCCCAATGGCGACCTGCTCATTCTCTTGGAAGACGCTAGCGAATTGCGCCGCCTTCACGGCCCTAGCCAGGACATTGTGCACTACACCCTAGACCCCAAGCTCCCTCGGGGGGGACAGGGATACGAAGGTCTGGCCTGGGTGACTCAACCCGGGGGACGGCACACTCTCTGGCTCGGGCACCAGGGGAGGGAGCGCATCTATGTTGTCGATGCCCCCACAGAATCTAGGGTCCCCCAAACACTCCAGAAGCTGGAGGAAATCGACTTAGAGGACGAGGCACGCGGCCTATTGACCTTCCCCGCACTCGCCGGGGTCCTCGCCATCCTTGACGACAGCCAAACTCTGTGTTGGCTCGACCTATCCGGCGAGCCCCTTGCCCACACACCCTGGCCTGCAGGCAGCGAAGACTTGGAAGGCCTGGCAGTTGGGCCCTTCGGTGCCCTCTTCCTCACGCAAGACGGTGGAGGCATCTGGCATGTCCCACTGACCCAGTTTCCCAGCCGCCAGAACCACCTCGGGTGGGTCGCCCGCCGGGGTGAACAAGTTCCTTCACCCACTCCTCCACAACGACCTACAACAGCCACCCTAGCCCCAGGGTCCCAGGCCGTGTGCTGGGCGCGAACCGCCCCTGAAGAATCGTCTAAGGGTCCGAGGCCATTGGAAGTCGTGCTTGAACAAGGGCCCACCGGACGGGCTCTGACTTGGCACGGTAGTCCACCCAGGATCCCAGACCAGACGGCCCCTCAAAAAGCCTCCCCCCCAGAGAGAATCGCACTGTTTCCTCTCGACCTCGCCCACGACAAGAGTTCAGCCCAGATCCTACTGTGGCGCACCAGTCCCCATGGGAGCCTATGCCTCCTCAACCTACCCGAGCGTAGGCTGGTGCGCCTCATCGCCCAATCCGATAACGCCCCTCCCCAGCAGATCGGTTCCGTCCAGACTCCGGTCCCCTGCACGAGCTTGCGTTCGGTCGGGCCCGCCCACGCCCCCACCCACTGGATCCTCTCGGGTACGGACCCCCTCTCGGGGCATAGCTGGACCGGCCACCTGACGGTCCAGATTCCTACGGAAGGAAAGTAATCGAGAGTGCGCTCGTGACATTGGAGCCCGTGCCGCAGGGACCGGCGAGGTCCCTATGCCAGCACTGAAAACTCCAAGTGGAGCCAGCAAGTATGCGCCCATCTTTCTTGAGGTTGGCTTGGGTCCAGCCCACAACCCCTGGCCCCTCGGTCAACTGGCCCGCGGCATCCGACATGCGAGCGGGGAACCGATAGAGCTTCCCCCCGGCACAGCGCAGGCCATCCGCCATGGGGATAGGGCTGGAGAGCACATCCCCCATGAACAGGATGCCGAATTGCCCCACGGGTAGAGAGCTCGCCACAAGAGTCAGGTCGTCATCGCCCACCGAAGCCGTACCCAAGGCTCCAAGGAGCCCGCCGAGGCCGGTGGAGTTGGTACAGCCTGCGTTTGCGCTCCCCACATTCCCGCAGGGGCAGTTGGAGTCGGCAAAACAGGAAGAGACTCCGAGAGTGCGCTTCAGTTCCAAGGACCACAGCCCGCCTGTTTCATCCCCCGCTGCGTCAGAACCGGGAGCCCCCACCAGAAACTCCATGAGGCCGTCGCCATCCACATCCACCGCAGGGCTGAGCGCCGTGCCCACACGGTCCCCCGGGGCCAAGGGTCCTTGCCACCCGCCGCTACTCCCATCCAGTGAGTAGCTTTCCTTGACCGTCCCGTCTGGAGCGAGGACGAGCGTGTGGAGTGCACCCTCACCTGTGGCCCCTCCGCCGGGTGAGGAGCTCAAGAGTCCAGGAAGCCCGGAAGTTAGGGCCCCAGGAGCAGGAGAAAGTGCCGTCCCCAATGCGCCTCCAGTGCCTAGGCCCAGGTCCTGAGCAGTCACCTCAACCTGTCCAAGCACGGTCCCCGAGCCATCGAGCATGCAGGTCCAAAACGAGCCGCTGTTCTTTCCGCCGGCATCACTGAATGGACTGCCGACAGCAAGGTCGACCTCCCCGTCTCCATCCACATCCCCTAGGGGAGCGAGGCTCGATCCAAATCCATCACCATCCAAGAGCACCCCACCGAATCCGCCAGACGTGGCGCTCACCTTGGACCAGGCGGTCACGCTGAAGCTGCTGTCGAGGGAGAGAATGTAGGCCGCCCCCCGCTGGGAGAACGCTAGCGCGCCGCCATCGTCGTCGTGGGCGGCGCCCACAGCCAGTTCATAGGTTCCATCACCGTCCAGATCACCCAATCCCGCCAGCGCCGACCCAAAAAAATCGCCTGCGTCGAGGCTGCCACTGAAGCCGCCAGTCCCCGAAGTGATCCAGGCCATGCCATTGACCCACCCGCTCGGTGAGAGATCCAAGATGGCCACCCCTCCGCGGCCGCGCAACAGGCGCGAACCATCACAGGGGGTAGGGTAGTTCGCGTAGGCCGGCACCAGCCCTGCATCGTCAGCAATGATCATGCGCGACAGGGGCCCGGGGCAACCCGGAATCAGAGTGATACCCTCCTGTTGGTCCGACGGGGCAGGGAAGGCCCGCAACACCTCACCGGTTGGAGTGAGTTCCAAGAGAAGGTCGCTAGGATCGTATATTGCGTAGAGGATGTCCGTGCTCGTCTCGTAGTGCAGGCCCGAGAGATCCGCTTGGCCGAGGGGTGGAGCGATGGTCCCCAAGTGCTGCACAAAGCCACCCGGCTGCAAATCAAAAGTGAAGATCTGCCCGGTCTCCTGCAATCCCGCGTAGCACACGCCCTGCACGCAAGCCAAGCTCTCCAGTCCCTTACTCGAAGGGCCTTGCATCCACGGCGTCAGGTCCCAGCTCAAGCCCGTGAGTTGCCCGGTGTTCAGGTCAAACTCCAAAACACGGTCGGGGTCTTCAAGGCCCAGCCAACAGATTGAATCGGCCGGATCCGGGACGACCACACCTTCTAGGTCCCCGCCTACGCTGAAAACCGCTTGGACATTTCCATTCTGGCGCATGAGAGCCACATCCCCCTTGTCGCTCACGACAACAATTCTCTTCAAGCCCGCATGCCACGAACAGCCCGATGGCTCGAATCCCGCGGGCAGCCCCATCCCCAGCTCTGTGCCGGTCCCCGCCGGCCACCCGACGCCCCCGTTGGAACTGCCTGAGACACTCACACAAAGCTCCTTGCGACCATCACCATTGAGGTCGGGCAAACTTGCGAGCGCATGGCCGAAGCGGTCCCCATCTGCGAGGGTCAGTGGCAGCCCACCGATCCCGTCCCCAATCTCCTGATAGCTGGCCACTTGGCCGTCTGACTGCATGAAGAGCACCCACACCGAACCGCGGTCCACCCCACCACCATCCCGGAGGGGAGAGCCCACGGCAAGGTCTTCCACTCCATCTCCATTGAGATCCCCGAGGGCAGCCACGCTATGTCCCCAACCGTCCCCATCCGCTAGCGTCCCCAGGAAACCTCCGATCCCTTCGGTTGTGAAGCGCTCCTCCACCACGTCCACACTCTGAGTGAAGGCCGCAGAGGCGCAGACACCGAACAGACTCAGTTTCAGGATAGGGCTTAGGGAAAGCATGGCCGTGCGGGACACGAAGGGGTCCCTAGGTTCCTCAGTGTAAGCACGAAAGACCTTCTTGCGGGTCTCGAGCGATCCTCCACACCCTGAAATGCCCCACAGCGAGGCATGGGGTCACGCAGTCGTACCGGTCGTACCGGTCGCACCGGTTGCGCCGGTTGCGCCGGTGGCTGGCTCACTTCCCTTCGTAGTTGGGTTTGCGCTTTTCAGCGAATGCAGCGAGAGCCTCCAGCCGATCTTGGGTGGGCAACACCCGTTCGTAGCACTCGGCCTCAATGTCCAAACCCTCGGAAATCGGGCCCTCGCAGCCCTTGTCAATAGCAGCCTTGGCTGCCCGCACCGCCACAGGTCCATTGTTTGCTATGGATTGAGCAAGTTCGAGAGCACAGGCCTCGAGTTGTCCCTCTGGAGCGAGCCGATTCACGAGCCCCATTTGCTCGGCTTCCTCGGCGGAGACTCGGCGGCCGGTCAGAATCAGGTCCTTCGCCCTTGAGCGGCCGACGAGTCTCGGCAGGCGCTGGGTTCCGCCCGCTCCAGGGATGATCGCTAGGGTGGTCTCGGTCAATCCAAACTGGGCGTGGGGCGCAGCGACGCGTAGATCACAGGCGAGTAGGAGTTCGGTCCCCCCGCCGAACGCAAAGCCACCCACGACTGCGACAGTCGGCTGGGGAAGTGCCTCGACATCATCCATCAGGGCCCGAATGTTGCGGACAAAGTGAGGCACGCGCTCGGGATCCATTCCACGCCGTTCCTTGAGGTCAGCCCCTGCACAGAATGCGCGCTCACCGCTTCCGGTGATCAATACACAGCGCACGCTGAGATCCTGGGCCAGTTCTTCCAAGAGCAGCCGGAATCGGCGCAGGGTGGGAAAAGAAAGGCAGTTCATGACCTCGGGCCGCTCGAGGGTCAGCCAAACAAGGTCGCCATCACGGCGCATGGAAACCAGTTCAGGTTGATTGGGAATATCAGCGGGGAAGTCTGCGGAAACGGAGGTCATGACCGGGAGGGTGTTGCTTGGAGAATGGAACTGTAGTCGGGGGTTCCCGTGTGAATTGGCCTACCCGCGTTGATGGGTGGGGATGTAGAGTACGCAGGTCTAGGCACGCTTCAACCTCCGAGCCTCTCAACCCATGCACAACATTCCCTCGCTGAGCACGACCCTACCCACCCTTGCCCTCTTGGTGGGCATGGGCTGGATGGCCCAGGACTCACCCACCTACGACGACACGCCCTTCTTGCCTGGAAGCGAGTTTCGGGTCCACGGCGCTCGCCCCTGGCCCGCAATCGTCCATCCGGGAAACGAGAGTCAAGCCCCCTCCGATGCTGTGGTGCTCTTCGATGGTCACGGCCTTGAGGCGTGGCAGAGCGGGGGCCAAACAGCACGCTGGAAACTCGCCGAGGACTATGTGGAGGTGAACGGCACCGGCTCCATGGCTACCAAGGCCGAGTTTGGCGACATGCAATTGCACCTTGAGTTTCAAACTCCTGCCCAAGTCCAAGGATCTTCCCAAGGCCGAGGCAATTCAGGGGTGTTTCTCATGGGGCGCTACGAATTGCAGATCCTGGACTCCTATGAGAACCCTTCATACCCAGATGGGCAGTGCTCTGCGCTCTATGGCCAGTGTCCTCCCCGCGTCAACGCCTCGCGCAAACCAGGATCCTGGCAGAGTTATGATGTGTTGTTTCGGGCTCCCGTGTTTGACGGTGAGAAACTAGTCGAACCGGCCCGAGTGAGTGTGCTCCACAACGGAGTGCTCACCCACTGGGACCAGCCATTCATCGGCGCCACCACCCACCGCGCAGTGGCCAAGTATTCGGCCCATGCGCCCAAAGGCCCCATCCAATTACAGGATCACGGCAATCCCACGCGCTTCCGCAACATCTGGGTGCGTGAACTCTAACCCTGCTCTCCCCTAAGTCGGCGGGCTCACGTGGCGCGGAGCGTGGGATGCGATGCGGACCCTGCGGTTTTCCACATCCCGGGCAAATCGCCGGCGGGCGATGCGGTTCGACAGCCCGCGCTGGCGGAAATAGCTCACAAGGAAGCGCAGCCGTGTGCGCGAGGGCAGATTCGCGGGTGACGAGTGCAGCAGGGCGCCAAGGTCTTTGGTTAGCCAACGCCTCCGGGGCCGGGCCTGTTGCCGTGCGCGGCCCAGGTCCAGGAGGCACAGACCACCATCCTCAGTGAGTACCCAGTGTTCCAGGTACAGGTCGCGGTGATACCAACCGGCTGCGTGCAAGCGGCCGACCCACCTGCCGAGAATCTCAGCCCACTTGCAGCTTGCCCTGGCCGAAGCCAGCTCAAGAGACTGCCGCAGGGTTTGACCATGGGCCACGTATTCCATCAGCACAAAAGAAACCCTGCCCGATTGCCCCCAACCGAGCGCAAAAGGAACACAAAAGCCTGCATCGCCAAGCTTTTGTAGGTTGTCGAACTCACGCTGGCCGGGGCTCCGAAAGCGCAGGTGCAACCAATCGTGCCATCGGTCTCGAAACAGGTCACCCGAGGTTCTCTTGAGAATGGCTCGTGGAGCATTCTCTGGCCAAGCATACGTTTCCCGCCCCGGGACTTTCCGCAGGGGATGTGACGGGGCAAGAACGAGCCAATCCTTCAGTCCAGGCAGGCTCTCACCCTCCTGTTGCCAGCTAGGTCGCAGCCAGCCACGCAGCGCTCCAGTCTTGAGATTCATCGTGATGCCCCCGGGGGATCTCTTCTCGCAGCCCGAAGCATTGTCCGCCAATCCAAAAAAAACCAGGGCAATGCTCCCACGGCCCGATCCTGTGGGGTCGAATAGATAGTACAAGGATTGAGTCTCGGCTCGCTGCCAAGAGAAGCGGATCTCTTTCCAACATTGAACCCATCACCCCCCCCCATCTGACCCCCCCCTCGGCCCCAGGCCAGCCACGGTCCCGATGACCCCTGAATCTGCTGTCGCCCCTGACCCGGCTCACGCCGACGAATTCAATCCATTCCTCTCCATGGCCATGGAGTTCAATCGAGCTGCCGACCACCTCGGCCTCGATGAGGGCTTGAGAGAGGTCCTTCGCACTCCCAACCGAGAGCTCAAGGTGTCGCTACCTGTGCTGATGGATGACGGACGCATCAAGGTCTTCACGGGATTCCGAGTCCAGCACAATTACCTGCGTGGCCCCTGCAAGGGCGGCATTCGATTCGCCCCAGAAGTCAACCTAGACGAAGTGCGTGCCCTCTCCGCATGGATGACTTGGAAGTGCTCAGTGGTCAACATTCCATTCGGCGGAGGAAAGGGCGGTGTCATCTGTGACCCGCGGAGCATGTCCAACAACGAGTTGGAGCAACTCACTCGACGATACACAGCCGCCATCATGGACATTCTCGGGCCGGACCGGGACGTCCCCGCTCCGGACATGAACACGGGCGAGCAGACCATGGCTTGGATCATGGACACCTACTCGATGCACGTGCGCAGCACGACCACAGCGATCGTCACGGGCAAGCCCCTCTCCATCGGCGGAAGTCGTGGGCGTAAAGAAGCGACAGGGCGCGGTGTGATGATCTCGGCCAATGAAGCCTTGAAAATGGCCGGCATGCGCCCCGAAGACACCCGCGTTGTCGTGCAGGGATCGGGAAATGTGGGTGGCATCGGCGCCATGCTCATGCACCGCCAGGGCTACCGCATTGTCAGCCTCAGCGACATGTACGGTTCGATCTATAACGACAACGGACTCGACGTGGCCGCGGTACTCAACCACCTCCAGGACAGTGGCCGGCTCGAAGGCTTCCCCGAGGCAGAGAGCATCCCCAATTCAGAGCAGCTTGAACTCGATTGTGAGATGCTCGTACCGGCTGCCACCGAAAACCAAATCACCTCTCAGAACGCAGACCGAATCAAGGCCAAGCTCATCGTCGAGGGTGCTAATGGGCCCACTACATCGGTGGCCAATCAGATCCTCGACGACCGGGGGGTCATCATCGTCCCTGACATCCTCGCCAATGCCGGTGGAGTAACGGTCTCCTACTTCGAGTGGGTTCAAGACCGGATGGGCTACTTCTGGACCGAAGAAATCGTCAACTCTCGCCTCGAACAGATCATGGTGGATTCCTTCGGCGAGGTGGCGGAGGTTGCGCAGAAGAACAAGATTTCCCTGCGGGCTGCAGCCTATATCGTGGCCATCGACCGAGTCGCCACGGTCTACCGCCTGCGCGGTATGTTCGCCTAAGGCTAGGACCATGATTGACCCAATGCCGAACCCGGGAGTCCAGGCCGAGGGCACTGATCTGCCCATGACGCCCCTGCTCGATAGCGAAACGCCCTTCGCTACGATGATGGCCAGCTTCGACGATGCTGCCCAGCGGCTGGGGCTCGACGAGGCGGAGTATCGGGTCTTGCGGCAATCAGACCGCGAGGTAGCCGTGTCCATTCCCGTCAGCCTCGACGACGGCAGCGTGGCCGTGTTCGAAGGTTATCGCATTCAGCACAGTCAGGGCTTGGGTCCGTTTATGGGGCCCCTGCGCATCCACGAAGACTTGCGGATCGACGAGCTCCGTGCGCTGGCGGCCTGGATGACTTGGAAGTGTGCCATCCTAGGGGTCCCCTTCGGCGGTTCTGCTGGTGGAATCCGCATGAACAAGCGCGGGCACAGTCCGGGTGAAGTTGAACGGGCGGTACGGCGCTATTCAGCCAACTTGCTGGGAGACATCGGGCCTGAGCGTGATATTTTCTCGCCTGATGTGTACGCAGACCAACAGGTCATGGCCTGGATCCTCGACACCATTTCAATCCACAAGCGCCACACAGCCAACCCAGCCGTGACAGGCAAGCCGGTGGAACTCGCCGGCACCCACGCCAGCGAAGACGCCGTGGCTCGGGGAATCGACTCCATCCTGCGGCTTGCCCTTTCCCACTATCACATGGGTCGGGGATCCCAGGAGATCATGATTCAAGGGGCCGGCACGGTGGGTGGAAACCTCGCCGACCTGCTCCACAAATCTGGGCACAAAATCGTGGGCCTCGCAGACATCCATGGGGGTCTCGTGAACCGATCCGGCCTAGACATCCCCAGCCTCCTAGCCCATCGCAAGCGCCATGGCAGCTTGGAAGGTGTCACAGGCGATTTTGATCGGATGAGTGGCAGGGAGTTCATTTCCCAACCCTGCGATGTGCTCATTCCCTGTGCGAAGGCCAATGCAATCCACTCCAATAATGCCGAGTTGGTGGAAGCCAAGCTAATCGTCGAAGGGGCCCACGGGCCCATCTCCGTGCGAGCAGACCTCATTCTGCTCGAACGGGGAATCCCTGTCGTGCCCGACATCTTGGCCAACGGCGGGGGTGTGGTGCTCTCATACTTTGAGTGGGTGCAGAATCGTCAAGGTCTCGCATGGGTTGAGCCCGTCATCGGTGGACGCCTCAAACGATTCATGGCCGAGGCCTGGCACGCCATTCGTGCTGTTCAGGACCGGGAAGACGTCACTCTGCGGGCCGCTGCCCACCTTCTCGCAGTTGAGCGCGTCGCAGCGGCAGACCGGCAGCGCGGGCTGTACGCCTAGCCAGAGATTGCTCGTTTAGCGCCCGAGCGCAATCCGTCAAGCCCAAAGCGCACTGCAGCCGCAAGAAGAATCACTGCGAGGGCTGAACGGCCGAACCGGGCCACGCTCTCAAAGTGCACCCACTGCACACCCAAGATGGCCCCTAGGCCAGCGCCAGCCCCAAAGGCGCGACCCACACGCCAATCCACCAACCCACTTGAGCGGTAGAGGAGCAAACTGCGGGTCGAACTCACGACTGCGGTGGCCAAACTGGCGGCGCGGGCACCTAAAAAGCCTAGCTCGGGCAAGGCCAGGGCGAGGGCAGGCACCATCACGAGTCCACCCCCGATTCCTAACATGGGCACGAGAATCCCTGCAGCGACCCCGATGGCGACCACCCATAGAGCCTCGGGCAATCCTAGGCGGAGCCCCATCAGATCTGGAACGGGGGGACCCTCCCCTACCGGCGCCCCGCCCGCTTCAAACATCAGCCTCAGGCCCATCAGGATGAAGAGGCCACAAAAAACCACCTTCATGCGAGCGACTGGGAGACGTTTGACCGCCTCATAGCCCAACCGGGTCCCCACCAACACCCCACCCGCAAGCAGACCCACCACATCCAGCCGCAGTGCGTTTTCTGTGTGCAGTAACTCTGCTGCAGTGGAGGCGATCGCCACACACCACACCAAGCACAGGACTGTCGCCACGGCTCGTTTGAGGGGGAATCTGAATCCGTAGTGCAACAGGGGCACAGCGAACACTCCACCTCCCAGCCCACAGAGTGCACAGATCGCCGCGATGACAAACCCGCACACAAACAGGGTGGAGGAACGAGGCCCGATCCCGTGCCCGGCCTGAGGCTCGGAGATGTTCATCCCTGCCCCACGAATGGAAGCCCCCGCGTGGAGGCCATCAAGGGGTGGAATCCCCTTGGGGAGAAGCGGGTTGATCGCGCGCGTGACCACGGACAAGAACAGACTCGATCACCGAGGTCGTAGAGCGCCCCTCGAGAAGGGGTGCTAGGACGACTTCGCCTCCATGGGACTCGACCCACTCCCGGCCCACCACCCCCTTATCAGCCCAGTCCTCACCCTTCACCAGGACATCGGGGGTCAGCCCCTCAATCAGAGTCAGAGGAGTGTCCTCCTCGAAGGCAATGACGACATCGACCATCTCCAAGGCTGAGAGCACACCCAGCCTATCCCCGAGCGGGTGAATAGGACGCTCTGGGCCCTTGAGCCTTCGGATGCTCGCGTCGGAATTCACGCCCACGATGAGCACGTCGCCTTGAGAGGCCGCGAAGCGCAGGTATTGAACATGCCCGGCGTGCAGCACATCGAAACATCCATTGGTAAAGACCACTCGCCGACCCGATCCTCTCCAAGTCGCAACGAGCTCTTGTGCTTGGACAAGTCCGAACTGCTTGGGAACGGCCGCGCCGGGCTCACTGGATGAAGCGGCCAACGCCACCGGAGTTGCAATGGCCTGGGCCAACTCGACCGGCGAGACCGAGTGTGCACCGAGCTTGCCAACGACAATGCCAGCTGCGTGGTTAGCGAGGGCCACCGCCGTGGGCAACGCCACACCCGCTGCGAGGTAGAGGGCAAGATGAGCGACCACAGTATCCCCGGCCCCCGTCACATCAAACACAGCTCTCGCCACGGCGGGTATGGTGCCCTCGATTCTCCCTGAACCGGCGCCCTCGCTGGGCTCCGATGTTTGGCTTGCCTCCGCTCGCAATCGGTAGTAGATGCCTCTGGCACCCAGAGTGATGACAACATTATCGAGTTGAAGTTGATCGATGAGGGCATCGCCGGCCCATTGAATGCTCTCTTCACTCTCCAGCTCCTGACCCAAGGCCAATTCGGCCTCGCGCTGATTGGGAGTAATCAGGGTCGCCCCACGGTAGCGCGAGTAGTCCACGCCCTTAGGATCGACCAGCACCGGCACGTTCTTGGCGCGAGCTGCCACGATGATCGCCTGCAGGAGAACTGGAGGAAGGGTTCCCTTTCCGTAGTCTGAAAGCACAACCGCATCGCACTGCTCTAAATGGAGCAAGGCTTGCTCCTGCAATTCCTCGAGAATCGGGCCGCTGACATCCCGATCGTCTTCCCAATCCACGCGCAGCATCTGCTGCACTCCGCTGAGAATACGCGACTTTTGGATGGTCGGTTTGCTTGCGTCTACGACCAGCGAGTTCTCAATTCCACGGTCCGCAAAAACTTGGCGCATCGTCGCCCCGGGTCGATCTTCACCCACGCAACCCAAGACCTTCACGTGTGCTCCCATCCTGGCCAGATTGACAGCTACGTTTCCACCGCCTCCAAGGCGGTGCTCGATCGTCTTGGCGGCCAGCACGGGGATGGGCGCCTCCGGCGAGATTCGTCGCACCTCACCTGAGACATAGCGATCTAGGATTAGATCACCAACGACCAGCACACGGGGCTGTCCGATTTCTTGAAGGGTCTGGTGGAGGCTGGAGGTCGGTGTCATTGTCTTGTTAGCCCTCGTGAGGCAATTCCTTGAATCGATCGTGCAACCAGAAATACTGCTCCGGGCAGGCTCGGATCAAGCGTTCATTCTCTTGATTCACACGAGTCATGATTTCAACGGGGTCTAGGCCTGCGAGTTCCTCAGGCAAGATCACTTTTGAGAACTCTAATCGATAGGGGCGCGGCCCCGCCTGGAAATAGCAACCCACGAACACAAGGGGAGCACCTAGGCGCCTAACGAGCACCCCGGCGGAACGGTCGCAGGCCGCAGGGCGGCCAAAAAACGGAGCGAGGATGGGTTTGCTGCGTGCTCGGTGGTCGAGCAGCATCAACACACTGCCTCCCGCTCGCACGACCGTCGGAACCTCTTTCATGGCCCCCTTGCGTGAGATCATACGAGCCCCAGACTCGCGGCGTTGCCGAGCGATGAAGTCGGCCAAGTGCCCATTGCGGGGAGCCTTGCCGACCGCATGGAACGGGGCAAAACCCATGGCACCGAGGGGCGAAGCCAGCGCCTCCCAGATCCCCACATGGGGCGTCAGGATCAGAGCACCCGTCCCCTGTTCGAGGATTGACTCCACACCCGGACACAGCTTCAGATCGTAGTGATCACCCAAGCGAGAGCCAATCATGTGCCGCAGGCGTGCGCTCTCCAAGACTACGCGCGGAAGATGGCGCCAGGCCGCACGCACCAACTGCTCCACGCGCTGGTCACTGGCCTCGGGATACGCGGTGCGTATGAACTCACGCGCAGCCCGGGAATGACGGCGATCGAAGAGGCGGCCTATTGTGGCCAGCTTCCAGATCCAGAGTTTGCGCACCGGGCCGGGCGAGATCGCGCCAAGCAAGAGAGCCGCACGCACCGCGAAGAGCTCAAGATAAGCGAGAGCCCCTGTCCGGGTTCGGCGGCTGGGCTCCACAAGAGAAGGTGAAGGTGGGCCATCCGGCCGCTTGAGAATGCACTCAGCGAGCAGCTCTTCAATCGGCACAACCTGATGTTTGCCGAGATCAGCTCGAGGCTCACCCATGTAGACCCTCGTGGGTGGCCAGCCGCTCGCGGCGGGCCTGGGATTGGGGTAGGGCGTCGAGGCGCGCTGCGAGGAGCTCCTCCCCCTCAATCAAGCAGAGCTCCACGTCAAGCACCCAGAGTTCACAGTCAAGCCCCGCGAGTTTCACGGCATCCTTCGCAGTGGTAACGAGTGGCCGATCCCCGAGACCCATCAGATCTTCGGTCGAGTAGGCATGGTGATCGGGGAAGTGGCGAGTGCGCACGATCTGCGCACCCTGCTGGCGCACGGTCTCCTCAAAGGCACCGGGGTTTCCAATGGCACTGATCACATCCACCTCGACGTCGCGCAGTTGATCTAGCTCAGCCTTTTGCGAACTGCCTGCCCCCACAATCCGCAAACCTGATGGCCGGTGAGACGTGAGCACCTGCTCTACATCCGGAGCGATCCGGCGGAGCTCCTCACGCAGGCTTTGCAGATCGCCTGGAGGAGTACTGTCGGCCCGAGTCAGCACGATTTGGTCTGCCCGACGCAGGGCGAGTGGAGGCTCCCGCAAGAAACCGCGCGGGAGGGTCGCACACACCGGCCTCGCGCCCGGCTCGGCCGGGGGGAGGCCCCAGGGGCGCGTGGCATCCACGAGCACCAAATCGAGGTCACGAACTAGACGCCGGTGCTGGAAACCATCGTCGAGCACAATCCAATCGACACCTTGAGCTTGCAAGGCCTCGCCACCGCGCACCCGATCTGGATCTTGGACCTGGGGAACATCGGGCAGGATCTCGGCAATGAGTTGTCCCTCGTCGTTGAGCCGTCCCGGCGTTCCCCCGGATCCAGCCTTGTATCCACGAGAGAGGATTCCCGCGCGCAACCCACGCTGGTGAGCTTGCCGAGCCAGCCACAGACTCATCGGTGTCTTGCCGGTCCCGCCCACCGATAGATTGCCCACACTGATCACAGGCGTATCCAAACGCATTTGGGCAAACAGCCCACGCTCGTAAAACCGCGCTCTCGTGCGAGCTATGAATGCGAAGAGACTCGCCGGAAGGCGTAAGCACTCCACAAGCCCACCTCTCTGGGCGAGGGCATTGTCGAAACGGCGTGGTGTCTTGGGGCCCGAATTCATGGGCTCAGCTCAAGCACGGATCCCCGGATAGGCAAACTCCGCATGTGCGGGATGCATCCGAGCGAAAACTAGTCCCTGCCTGAAGTAGAATCCGAATCCGTCCTAGGCTCGCCCCCGTCCTCGTCGGGCATCAACTCGATGAGGCCACGTTCCATTTCGAGGAACGCAATTCGGATAGGATTGCTCTCGCGCGTGTCGATCAGGGGAGCTGCGCCACGGATCAGCTCACGCACACGCTTCTGCAAGAGCGCGGTCTTGTGAAAGGATCCCTGGACGGATTGCTGTAGACGCTGGGGGAGGGTCAGATCCATGGGTGCAATCGTGGAGCTCCGCAAGGGAGCGCCGGGCGACAAATGAATGCCAGGAGGTTTCGGGGCGGGGCTTACCCATCACTTGATCGGGCAGGCCGGGCGACGATGGAGGCCAAAGTTGGGCCTCGCTCGACACTTGAGGGGCCGGAGGATACGCCCAATGCCCGTGCTGGCACAACCCCAGCCAGCGCACATCCTGATCTGGAACTCAGAAAACAGGGGTCTGGCCAACCCGCAGGGGGTTCTGGCCATCGAGCACCCTGTCTGCCACCCGCTCTGGACTGTGCTGGGCTTTCCATCGGATCTGATCCGGAAGGGTCTCCTGCACCGCTCGCTCCACGGGCCCAAGCCCCTGGGTGCGCCCATCGCGGCCACGCACCCGCTCGAGGCTGACGGTCTCAGGGACGGATAGGTACACGTGCTTGTGACACAGGTGCCGCGTGTTGGGATCGAGGAGCCTCGGCCCTACGAGGATGCGTACCCCAGGGGATTCGGCAGGTCCGAGACTCTCACCCAACCGTAGCACCTCGCAGGCCTGACCGCGCTGACGAAGGACGGCCGCAAGGTCTGAAGCCAACAGGGTCTTACCAGCGGCCAGATCACCGCTTATACCGATCACCACAGAATCGGCCCCGGGGGGCACGAGCTGGTCGGCAAGGTGGCCAAGATCCTCTCCACGCTGGGCGAGTAAGGCCGGCAATTCATCCATACTGGCTAGGTTGGCCTCAGCGCGCACTTCCTCTCGCCCTGCGGCATAACCCGCGCTGATGTGAACATGGGGCAGGGCGTTGGCCCAGGCCGCATCACGATCACCCTCACGATCCCCCACCATGACGGCGCTGCGCGTGTCGAACACGGCCAGGAGATCCTCAATCATGTCGGCCTTGTCACGCACGCGCGGGGAGTCAAGGCAACGAGCCTCGTCAATCCAGCGGTCGAGTTTGAGATCGCCCATGACGAGATCCAAATAACGGCCAGAACAATTGCTGGCCACTCCCAATCGCAGGCCCTGTGCGCTCAATAGCTCCAAGGTCTCCTCGACCCCCGGCAAGAAGGCTGCTCGCCCCTGGGCAAGGAGTTCATGCTCCACTTCCACGCAGCGCATCTGAACGTGTTCGCGCTGCCCGCTCGTCAGATCCGGAAGCAATCGGGCAAAGCCATCGGTGAGGGCGCCGCCCACGAGGGACATCCACTGAGCATCACTGGGGAGGGGCCGAGAAAGGCCAAGTTCTTGAAAGGCCCGCCGAGCACCCGCTTGCGCAGCCACGGGCCAATAGCGGTCGGTGGCCACCAAGGTTCCGTCGAGATCGAAGATCACGGCATTGAAGCAGAACAGCGCAGGAGGCGACATGGGGTAAGGCTAATCGGCAACAGGGGCCTGGGTACAGCCTCGGCTCTCCATCACCCCTCGCCTCCCCCCCCACTGAGTGCCAAGGCCGAGTTAGAAGGCCGAGTTAGGGGCCAAACTCCCGGAACGGATTCCCTGACCGAAGCGGGGCCGGTCCCGATGCAGGAGACCCTACACGGTCAGTACACAAAGTCCGCACCGAATGACCTGACCACCCATCCAGCCTCTACCCCACACCCACAAGGATCTGTACGATCCTCCGCTCATGCCGTTGCTCTGGGCCTTTTTTAAGCGCTTCCTGCGCTACAAACGATCTCTGCTGTTTGGACTGGCCAGCATCCCCGCCGCCCAAATGGCCGATGTGGCCATCACTCTGCTGATCGGCGATGCGCTTGACAGGGTCTCCAAGTCCCAAGAGACAGACTACATGCCTCGCATCATCGGCCTGCTGCTTGCGGCCGCCCTGCTGCACTCATGTTTCAGGTTTTTCCAACGCTGGTGCATCGTGGTGGTCTCACGCCGGGTCGAGGTCGATCTCAAACGCGAGTTATTCGAACGCCTCACTGCGCTGGACTTTGCGACTCATGACCGCAGTCGATCGGGCGATGTGGTCAGCCGTTTGACGAGCGACGTAGAAAACTTGCGGATGTTTCTCGGCCCCGGACTCATGTACACATCCGGCGCCCTGGTCATCGTGCCGATCAGCATCGGGATTCTTGTCACCCTTGACGCCAGCCTGGCCCTAACCATGGTGATCCCCCTGCTGAGCGTGGCCCTCGTCATGAAACTGCTGACGCCACGTCTGCATCGGCACTCGCAAGCCGTCCAGGAGAGTCTCGGCGACATCAGCCACCGGGCCCAAGAGAACTTTAGTGGGATCAGAGTCGTCAAGGGCTATGACAGGGAGGCCTACCAAGCCAAGTTCTTTGCCCACACCAGTCAAGACAACCGGAAGAACCAGGTCAACCTTGGGCGAGCCCGCGGCACAACACATGCGTACATCCATTCCGCCTTCGACTTGACGTTTGCGGTCATTCTCCTCATCGGTGGTCTAGCCGCAATCGACCGCACCCTCCCGATTGGGGACCTATTCAAGTTTATCGACTTGACCCTGAAGATTTTTTGGCCCCTGATTGCAATGGGCTGGATTGCTGGCATGTACCCACGCGCGGTGGCAAGCGCAGAACGGGTCAGCGAATTACTGGATCAATCCTCGCCCATCAAAAGTGGAGAAACGGCACTCGATCCTGGGAGCGTCGAAGGCAATCTCCGGTTCAAGGATTTACATTTCACGCACCCAACCGGTGTGCGTGCCGCGCTGGCCGGAATCAACCTGACGGTCAAGGCAGGCTCAACCCTGGGTGTCGTGGGCCCCACGGGCTCAGGCAAGACCACCCTGCTGGAAATGGTAGGTCGGCTACACGATCCGAGCCAAGGTTGTGTCTCTCTGGATGGGCTGGATCTACGCGCCTATGAGTTGAGCGGTCTGCGACGAAGTTTGGGCTATGTACCACAGGATTCATTCCTGTTCTCGGAGCCCTTCGCCGAGAATATTCAACTCGGGAGCGACGAGCCCTTGCATGACGAACGCTTGGCCGAGCTCATTCAGTTGGCCGTGCTCACGGAGGAAGTGGAGACCTTCCCGAATGGAGTCAACACGCTAGTTGGGGAGCGCGGCGTCACCCTTTCAGGCGGACAGCGTCAGCGAACATGCATCGCACGAGCCCTTGCGCGGAATCCGCGAGTGCTCGTTCTCGACGACTGCCTCTCGGCCGTGGACAGCGACACGGAACAGGAACTCATCGGTAACCTAGAAGGGCAAGCCAGCGGCCGCACCGTACTGATTGCAGCTCACCGGCTCTCCACAGTGGCCCGGGCCGATCAGATCCTCGTTCTCGACGAACGGGGCAGGCAGGCTGCCCTAGGCACCCATGCGGAGCTCATGGCTCAAGACGGTTGGTATCGAGACACGTGGCGCATGCAGCAATTGCGCAGCGAGCTGGAGGGCGGTGCATGAGCCACAACGACGAAGACGAAGAGGTCATCGCCACCAAGGTTTGGGACCACTCACTGTTCAAGCGACTGTTGCAGTTTGCACGCCCGCACAAGGGGTTGTTCCTCAAGAGCTTCAGCGTGCTCATTGGCTTGTTTGTACTAGAGCTATGCGGGACGATGATTTGGCGCGGAGCCATCGACGGTCCCATTCAAACGGCCGTCCAAGCCCCCGCGCCCATGGCGGACTCACTCCGCACGCAATTGGCTGGGTCTCTCGCTCGCTGGGTAGGCTTGTATGCGGCATTGATCGCAGTCATGAGTGGCTTGCGCTACTTCGAAGTTGCCACCTTGACGCGCACGGGCCAGGCGGTCATCCACGATCTTCGCTGCCGGGTGTTCGGTCACCTCCAGCACCTCGACCTGTCATTCTTTGACTCGCAGCCCACGGGTGCCCTCGTCACACGCGTCACGACCGACATTGAGAACCTGAACGAGATGTTCACGTCTGGAGTCGTCGTCCTGCTATTCGACGCCATCAAGGTAGCGGGGGTCCTCGTGATCTTGTTCACGATTGATGCAGACCTCGCCCTCGTGGTGACGTGCATGACCCCCATCCTGATTGGACTCTCCATCGCTTTCCGCGGCGGTGCTCGGCGTGCACACCGACTCGTGCGTGCTCGCCTCGCTAGGCTCAATGGTTACCTCCAAGAAGTGCTCTCCGGCATTCGCGTTGTGCAGGTCTTCAACCGCGAAGGTCGGGTGGGTCGCCGCTTTGGAGAGCACCTCGCAGATTACTTTGAAGCCAACCGGCGCACGATTTTCCTATTCGCATTCTTCTATCCTTCCATGTCTTTGGCCGTCTACCTCATTCAGGGCGCGGCCCTGTGGGTGGGAATCGAGGCCATCGGAGCACAGCGCCTGACCTACGGCCAGTTTGTCCAGTTTTGGTTCCTCCTCAGTATGCTCGTGCGACCCGTGCGAGAACTGGGCGAGCGCTACAACATCTTGCAGTCCGCCTTCGCCTCAGCTGAACGCATTTTCGCTGTACTCGACACGCCGAAGAAATTGTCGACGGCCAAGGATCCTGTCCTGCTCCCCGAGGGGAACAACACTCCACCCAGCATCACCTTTCAAGAGGTGGGCTTTTCCTATGTGAGGGGCACGGAGGTGGTGTCTGATGTCACTTTCGAGGTCGCTCCGGGCCAGACGGTTGCGGTTGTGGGTGCAACAGGTGCGGGCAAGTCGACTCTGGTCAACCTTGCACTGCGATTCTACGACCCGACAGCAGGCGTAGTCTCCCTTGGCGGGATCGACCTCACCCAGCTCAAGCAAACTGCCATGCGGCAGCCATTTGGCATCGTACTGCAAGAGGACTTCCTGTTCAGCGGCAGCGTGCGCGACAACCTGGTGATGGGACGCGAAGACGTTACCGAACCCGATCTCCTAGAAGCCCTCGACGCTAGCGGGGCGCGAGAGTTTGTCATGGGCCTAGATGGCGGGCTCGATGCCGCCGTAGCTGAGAGGGGCGCGACTTTTTCAACGGGAGAACGACAACTCCTCGCCATCGCCCGCGCCCTGGCTGGCCGCCCCGAGATCATCATCCTCGACGAGGCCACGGCAAGCGTGGACTCTG
Organism: uncultured Planctomycetaceae bacterium; assembly: GCA_964469565.1. Classification (GTDB taxonomy): domain Bacteria; phylum Planctomycetota; class UBA1135; order UBA1135. Next base: position 73,395 of record CAYXZD010000011.1, on the reverse strand, counting down.
CCACCGAACGGCAGATTGAAAAGGCCACCAGCTCCTTACTCCGAGGTCGCAGCGCACTTGTCGTCGCTCACCGTCTCTCAACAATCCAAGATGCAGATCTGATTCTCGTCATGGAGCGGGGACACATCGTTGAGCGGGGAACCCACGCAGAACTCCTCGGAGCAGGCGGCCACTATGCCCGCTTGCATCGCCTCCAATTCGAGTTGGAACCCGGATCTTAGGGATCCAAGGGCACTTTGTTAGGATAGGAGCCCCCTGAGTCCCCGCTTCTTCACTGTGTCTATTCCCTTCAAGCATCGGTCACTGCAGCATGCCTTCGCGGCCTGGGTGATGGTGTTTCTCGGAGCTTGCGGGTCTGGCCCCAGCAGTTCCACGCGCCAGGCCAGCCACCCCCCGGGAACGGTGGTTGAACTGCCCGGCGGAAGGTTCTTCATTTCAGATGCGAACAGTGCGGGCAATGCCAGTGAGTTGCGCCTCGCACGCACCGCCCACGGCAGGCTGGTCGAAGTTTTCGGCCTCGATGGAGCTGGCTTGCGAGTTCCGATGGCCAGTGATTTCCTCATCGGCCCCCTTCTGGTCAGTGACGGCCAGGACTTCAGCCTCGGAACAAACCCGATTACGGCACAACAAAACCTCGTCATCTTGCGCGATGTCACCGACACGACCCCAGGCGGCGGGCGCGACCAATTCTATTCCCTAATCAAGAAAGCAGAGGCCAACCTGATTCCCATCGCCGCCCAAGCCGCAGGGGGCGCAGGTACTTACTCCATGGTTCCACGCAATGGAACAATGCTCTTGCAGTTCGATGATTTGCTCGACCCCGCCACACTACTCACCACCACAGTCCAGATCCTCGACGGCGCTCCGCCCAGCGTGCCCTTCGAGGCACGCCTGTTGATCGATCAGCAGCACGGGGGGCTTGTGGGGAGTCAATTCTATTCCTCCCGTATCCTGGTGGATATGACTGTCAGCGAACTGGAATCATTCACGACATCCCCCCCGCTGCCGATCAATTCCCTCGGTTTACCGCCGGCCCTAGATGTCAACTTAGCCAATGTCGAGGTGCGCATCCCCACGATTCTCAGCTCAAGTACAGGGCAAACAGCGCTCCTTAGAAACGTGTCGGGTCACCCGCTCACGAGCAGTAACAACGGTCCAGTCGATTATAACTCGCCCACCATTGACGTTGTGCGGGCTGCCCGCTCCGGGGGCAACGAAGAGGTCACCGGCGATGCTTACAACGGCTTTCTCCCGGATCAACAGGCCCCGCGAATTGTCGGCTCACAATTCGTTCAACTACCGGTCAGTGTCCAACACGTCAGTGGACGCTCGTTCCTCGTACCGGTCGTAGACTTTGACTCCACCTCCTGCTCACAAACTCCTGGAGCAGGCGACCTGCTCGTGCAAGGCGGTGTCTTTGCGGAGATCACTCAGCCTCCCGCTCCGGTCAATGATGGCATCCTGAAAAACGTACAGGTGCGATTGCTGGTCTACCCTGCTAGTTGGGACGACCTGAGCGGCCCGGCCGAGTGGATCAGTTCCAGCGTGGGAGCAGCAGAGTTTCGCGCTCCCTACGACCCCATTGACGACCAGGGTTCCGAGCCTTGCTTCATTTCGATCCTGCCTGTGCCCACTGGCTACCCCGAGTCCCAGGGCGTTGGCCTGCACCCCGCATCCACAATGGAACTGCGCTTCAGTGAGGCCATGGACCCGCAGTCAGTCACGGCTTTCGATTCCCTGACTCTGACACGCTCGCCCACGCCGCCCGACGGTGCGCCCCCTTTGGCATCCGACCAATATGTCGTGGGCGCGATGGGCCAATCCGCGGACCTACGCCGCTTCACCTACGCCCCGAATCTTCCCTTGGCCCACAGTGTAGGTGTGGCCGAATCCTATTTTTTGAGCCTGGCCCCGGGTGCCTGGAGCCCCACCGACTTGTCCGGCAATGCGCTCGCGTTCTCCCTCCCCGATGTGGAGTTACGCATCGACCCCACCTTTCCTCCTGAGCGTAACGGGGGTCGAGTCAGCCGCTTTCGATCGGTCGACGAAGAGGCACCCTTCGGTGCCGGGTCTGCCCCGCTCCCTGAGTGGTCGGGGCAACATCTGTATGACTTTGCTGGGGAGAAGATCAGGCCTCGACCCGTCGTTCGCAATCTCGCAGTCGTTGACCGCTCCAACCCTGTTCCAGCGCTAATGAATTACTTCACGCTGGGAGTGCAGACGCCACTATCGAATTATGGAAGCAAGTGTCAGGCGGTCTGGCGGTATTGCGACTTTGGGCTCGGCCTCACCGACTCATCAAAGTTCAACATGGACGTCGAGGGCCTCTATTGGATCCCAGCCTTGGGAGCTGCGGTGTTCGACACCTTTACACAATTCGAGATCAAGCTCGCGCACTCAGCGTTTGTGCCCGACGAATACCAAAACCCCTCTACCAACTTGCCTCAGTTTGGAGGTTCCGGTCTGAGCAATTTCTACAGCAAGAACGTGCTAGACCCCGTAGAGGACCCGCTCGCGCTTGTACACCCGCGCTTCCTCGGGTACCAAATCAATCCGGGGGACATGGTGCTGTCAGGGTCGGGTTCTAAACTCATGCCCTACCCTTGGAACCGTAATGCATCGCCCACCGATTGGGTGACTTACACCTGGCGGGACACGTCCCTGCGCAAGCGCGGCGCAAAAGGCGGGGGCGGGCTCGACCTCTGGCAAGTCTATTTTGCCTTGGGCAAGCAACGTCCTTCTAATCCCTACTTCATGGCCAATCAGGCGCGCACGTCTGCCCTCGGGCTCTTGATGGATTTCAGCTGCTTTCCCGACGAGGGGGCCGTGGGGCAGAACGCCCTAGAGATTGGACTGGGCTCCGCTGCAGCACCCCAGCCGTACTTCCGTTCATTTACCAGCGGGGGCATCAAGAAGAACGGCAAGCCCAAGAAGATCAACCCCGACAAGGAGACGCGAGCCAACGGGGGGTTCAATCCCCTTTCGAACCCACCGGGTGCCCCCACGCCAGGTAACGACCCAGTCATGTATATGGGAGCGGCCGACTTCGTCGTGCGCGTGAGTCGCAGCCACTCCCTCTGGTTCCCTGCGAGTGATCCGCTGGCGGGTGGAACCTTCGCTCTGCCCCTGTACAGCCCGCCCGTCACGGAACCACGCTCTGAAGATCAAGTGCTGGGAACGTCGCTCACCCTCGGCTTCCGCGGCATGAGTGCCTATGCTCCCCAAACGGACGCGTGCACAGGAGCACCGGTGATGGCGCCCCTCGAGGATGCGACCACCCTCGACTTGTACGGCGATCACTACAACGATGCGTGCATTCCCAATCCCAATGGGCAACCCAACCACAGCGGCAATAGGGCCAACCTCGGAATCACCTTTCTGAATAACGACGACAACTGGCAGGACAGTATCAGTGCGGTGGACGGCGCACCCTACTACCAGGTTCGCCTCACGTTCCAATCCAACATCTTTTCGGGCCTCGGGCCTGAATTGTCTGCCTTAGCAATCAGCTGGGAAGAGTAGGAGTTGAACGGCCCTCGGCACCGGGCTTCTGGCAGATCCGGCCGGTGTAGTCGAGGCGACTGAGCAGCACGGGATCTCCAGACCCTTCAAAGTACTCATCCACGGCTTGGCGCGCCCCTTGAAAGTGGCCGTAGTCGTCGATAATCAAGACGCCATGCGGCCCTAACCGAGGCCACAGGTGCCGCATTTCGTGCAATGTGGACGCGTACCAGTCCGTGTCGAGCCGCAGCAGGGCGATTTGCGCAGGAGCTTGGGCGGGAAGGGTCTCCTCGACCATGCCCGGCATGAGGTGAATTCGCTCCGCTGGGTAACCTGTCTGCAACAAGGCGGCCTGCACACGCTCAGCCGAGCAAGAAAGCCACTCTGCCTTCTCGCGATGAGCGGTCAGTCGGTCGTACTGTTCCGAGGCGGGCGTCCCATGAAGATCCACATCTTCGCCAGTCGGCGCCGGCATCCCCTCGAACGTGTCGTAGAGGTACAAATCACGATCAGTGACTCCCAGGTCCATCAACGTCAGGGCTACGGCCATCATCGAGCCACCCTTGTACACGCCGCACTCCACGAAGGCGCCTTCAACCTTATGGCGTACCACGTGGCGCACGCCCTCAATCAGACCGAAGAGTCGCTCGGGTGAGGTCATGGTGTGAGCCTTGACCGCTGCGTGTATGCGCCGATGGGTGTCGTCAAAATCCTCAGGCAGACCGTCGCCCCGGTAAGTCACGAGCTCGAACCCGAACTTGCGCGTTATCCATCGCAAGGCTCCCTTCAGTCCGCCGGCCACAGTAATCATGCGAGGGTCTCCCGGGGAGAGCGATGAATCTCGTGCTCGCCCACTAGCGCGCCCCTATGCTGCGTTCGATCAGCCAACCGATAAAAAACAGGCCCCCACCCGCAAGGAGCCCATAGGACTCCGACTTCATCGACGAGAGCCCATCGTCCCCCATGCCTAAGTTGATGCTCATCATCACGCCAACACCGATGACCAACAGGCCGAGGCCTTCTAGGCCCTTCGCGAAGGTCCAAATCCAGTTACGATTCATGCTTGTAGGAGTTCGTGGACAGCCGAGGCAATACGCTCGGGAGTGATGGAGGAGTTATCCGCGTCCGGTCGGTAAGAGCAGTAGTCTGCGGACGTACTTGTAATGATGCGCCCCCGACCGAACAGGTCAATCTCTGCCCCAGAAGTCGGGGCAAAAAACGCAACAACTTTCCGGCGCAGGGCGATTCCCATGTGCATCGCAAGGGAATCACTGCTCACAAGCAGGTCACAGCAGGCGATTTGGGCTGCGAACTGCAGCAATCCGTTGTCCGTCCCCCCATCAAGGACGCTCAAGCCAGATTCACGCCCGAGGGTCTTGAGGATGGACTGATTGCGGTCACGCTCAAGCAGCCCGCCCAACATGAGTAAGCGCACGCGGCCCCCGTGGCGATGATTCAATTCACGGACAAGCGCCACACAGCGTTCCTCATCGAGGCCCTTCGACGACCAGCGTCCGCCTGCTCCGGTATTGAGCCCCACCAAGGGCCCCCGATCCGAGTCTTCAGAAAAACGCGCACGAGCCTCGGTCACCAGCCCCAGAGGCAAATTGAGCTGTGGGGCGCCGGGCTCGATCTCTAACATGTGGCCAAATATATCTGCGTGACTGCGTGTGTTCGCTTTCTTGCGCCGGTCCGCAATGACCTTGCCGTCCCGAGCGAGCAACCCCATCCCAAACCAAGGCTCTACATCGTCGGTGTACGCTGGCTCCCCCCCTTCCGTCATATAGGCGCCCGAGAGTTGCGGCGGCTCATTCTCGCAGCCCTGAGCCAACCGAGTAGCGAGATCACAAGGGGCACTCTCGTCATCGAGGGAAATCACCCAGGTCAACGGCAGGGAACCGATAATCGCCGCAAGCTCTGAGGAAGAGAGGACCGCCAGATCCCAAGCGACGACTTCATCGACCAGAGGATGTCCTTCCACAAGTGGAACGGCGGTGGGCGCCGTCACCCAAAGGACATGCGCCCCGGGATGACGAGCCTTCAACCCGGGCAAGATCGAAGTCGTACGCAAGACATCCCCGAGGGCACCGGTCTTGATAATCAAAATGCGGGGAGTCATGGCTCGCGACAAGAATCGGGGCATCGGGCGACCGATTCCAGCATCATCCCCCGGAAACCACGAGCACGAGGTCTAAGTCGTCTCCCTCGTGGACTGAATCGGTCACACCCAAGGCCCCCCCGGCACGATACACACCGGGCAGGACTCGGCCTCCATTGACCAAGAGGGGTGCCGCCCCTGGCCATTGTGCAGCGGCTTGAGCGATCACTTCCCCGACGCTGGCCGGCAGGGGCATGGAAAGGTGCCCCACTCCTCTCCGCTCCAAGTCTGGGGGGCCCGTCCCCTCCAGCAGCCTGCCAAGGGCCCCGCCAGAGCGCAGGCACACACGACCGGTAGACCGTGGGCCAGAAACCAAGGGAGCAGCAGAGTCGTGGGAACCCACACCCTGCCCCTGATCCATCTCGGGGGGAACAGTCTCCCTAAGAGCAGCCAGAGCCCGTTCCACCACCGCATCGCCCCCCGCGCATCCGTCAGCGGTAGCCGCACGCCCACCCACGCGCAGTGTCCAGTATTCGTGCTCCATTGGGGCTTGGGGATCGGTGCCCAGCTGCGCCAAGGGCGGCACAGCACCGGGAGAATCCTCCCTCAACCCGCAGGTCTCCTGCACCCGCATCCACAGGTTTCCAAGGTTCGCCCCCATCTCGATCAGGCTCGGATCCCTAGGCGACAATCCCAGGGCGGCGCCCAACTGTTCGGTATTCATCACCCCGTCCGCAAGGAGCCCGGCGGCCGCGAATGAGCAAAACCCAAGCTGGTCGAGGGCTAGAATCAGGTTTTCGTGCCACCAAACAAGCCGCCCCTTGCCCTCTGAGGATACCGGGTCTGCAGCCCTCGAGGGCAGGGGTAGGGGAGCAGTAAGCTCGGCCAACTGAGTGATCTCCATCCCCGTGCCCATGAGGAATGGGAAAGTGCGCATGGGCTCTCCCCCACGCAAGCCCACCCTTGCCGCAAGGTCTCGGGTGATGTCGGGGCCGAGTCCACTCGCCGGTGATGGGTCCGGATGCTCATCACCCTCTGCATCCGCAAGGGCTGCCGCCCCTTGGCGAAGTACCGCCCCCGCTCCCTTGCCCGCAACGGCTTGGCGTAGGAGCCGGGAGAGCGCCTGGGTGGATCCATGCAGGGTAGGATCGGCGCGAACCAAAACAGACAATCCCCGACCCGCCTCCTTTGCATCGATCCCCAGTCGGTTGCATTCATCCAAGAGTGTGCGGGCATCTTCAATCTCATCGAGGCCCAATCGGCTTCCTAAGGGAGCCAGTGCATTGAAGCGTGCGCTCACAGGAATCTCCCCATCAGTATCAGAGATCCAGCCGCAAGGAGTCGGACATCCTGCACAACCGTGCCGGCGCTGCACGCGCGCCTGGGTCAATTCAAGGGACGCGGGCTCACGACCTGCGCGCCCTTGGCTTGCCGCCAGCGAATCGAACAACTCTAGACTGCCACCCTCCGAGCGGGCGGCCAAGCGTGGGGATGCCTGCAGCTTCTCGCGCAGAGAGCTCTCCGACTTCCCCACGAACGGGTCGGACGTCAAGACGATCGCCTGCAATCCGCGCTGTGCGAGGGCCGTTCCCAAACCGCCGCGCCCTACAAAACAAACGGGATCCTCGCCTGCAGCGAGATTGGCCATCGGTAGCCGAGCTTCCCCGGCCGGGCCAATGCATAGGCTCGCACAGGGCCCAAAGGTCTCGCGCAGAACCCTTGCTTTCTCTTGAGGGTTGGCTCCCTGCAATGAAGGCAGGCAGTGGAGTGTCGGGCCCGCAGTGTCCACCTTCAGGACCCAGCCTGGACTGGTCCCCCCCTCCTGGTCGGCTGCTTCCTGGGCAGTCGAGTCCCTTGGGTTAGGATTCGCTCGCACGGATCCGTGCATTGCGAGGACATCCGCAACGGGTGCGAGCCGGGCACCGAGGTCCGAGCCCACCTGCCCCTCGCGAAGACGTCCATCAAGGGGGCCATAGCCCATCACAACAGCGCGCACTGCACTGGGGAGGCCACGCATGAGGCTGGGTCCCACGGCGAGGGCAAACCGCTCGCAGTCTGAAGAATGTGCGCAGAACCAGGCGAGGGCAGCGGCCGGCCCTCCCCAACGGCCAATCTCTTGCAGGGTTGGATCCGAGTGCTTCCAGTGGCCCAAGGACCAGGCCCGGGTGTGGCCCTCCCCCAAGGCCATGAGGTCCACCTCAAGAACACGGGGCGGGGAGGATTGGGCTGGGGATTCCATGGGACCCCAGTGTAAGTGTCACTCACCAGCCCTGACGCAATCTTTGCTTAGGGTTCGAAATAAACTTCGCTGAGAACGATAAGCTCATCCCTCTCGCGCTCGGGGGCTGGAAAGCCTATACCGGGCAAGTGCGCCCTTCAGCACCGCCCGGTGAGCAGACCGCCCGCGCCCCTCCTACGAGCCCCCGCGACCCCCACAGCACCGTGAACGAGTCCTTCCCCATCGGCCGGCCCTTCGGCATCCAAGTCCGCGTGCACGCCCTATTCCTGTACATGGCGGGCCTGCTGATCTTGCTGAGCGACAGTCCGTTGGGGACTCTCCTCATGCTCGTCACCTTGTTCGGGCTCGTGCTGCTCCATGAATTGGGACACAGCTTGGTGGCCCGACACCACGGAATACGCGTGATTGATATTGTGCTCTGGCCCCTCGGCGGCATGGCGCGCATGAGCGAGATCCCAGAGTCGCCCCGGGTCGAAGGGCAGGTGGCCATTGCCGGCCCCCTCGTGAACATGGGTCTCGCGCTGATCGGAATCTTACTGCAACAGATCTCAGGCTTTCTCTCACCAACCTCCCCCCTCGACCTCAACACCCTTCAAGCGGGCCAGGCTTCCTTCTTGCAGGTGTTCATCGTCATGAACCTGATGCTGGGCGGCTTCAACCTGGTGCCCGCCTTTCCGATGGACGGCGGTCGCATCCTGAGGGCGTTTCTCGCTCGCAGTCGGGACTATGTGCAAGCCACGGAGATCGCCGTACGCGTCGGGCGCTACATCGCCCTGGCCATGATTTTTTCCGTCCTGATTCCACCTGTGAATTGTGCCCTTCCCGTGGTCGGGCTCTACATCCTTTGGACGGGCATGAAAGAGCTTTGGGGTGTGCGCCTACGCCACGGTGCGGGCACCGGTGGGGCTGCAGGCCCCTTCGGTCCGGGTGGCGGGGCCTTTGCCTTTGATCTCGGCAAGCACATGCGCGGCTTTGCGGGGACCCCACCCAGGCACTCCACCGGCCCGGATCAAGCCGGGGGTCCCTCTGACTACGGGGGGCACAGCCCCCATTCCGCCGAGCCATCCCCACGGAATCAAACCGGATTCAGTGACGACGATCTGCGGCGCCTCGAACAGGACCACGGCCCCCTCCGACGCCCACCGAGAGAGTAGGCCTTGGCGAATGCCCGGACCTAATGGTCTAGGCCCAGGTGGCGCAGGAATGCATCCGCATTCGGTTCGCGGCCAAGGAAATCTCGCACCAAATCCAGTGCATCCGCTGTCCCTCCCCGTGCGAGTACCTTGCGCCGGTATTCCATGGCGGTCTCCCGATCCATGATGCCAGCCGTCTCGAAACGACTGAACATGTCTTGGGCGTACACCAGGGACCAAAGGTAGCCGTAGTAACTGGCGTGATAGCCGACCAAGTGACCGAAGCTTCCTTGGGACGTCAAGCCAGGGATCGCGGGGAAAACGCGGGTTTGTGAGTAAACCTCTTCGCGCACCGCCGTTGTGTCGACCTCGCCATCCGCATCCGTATGGAAGGCCATATCCATCTTGCCAAGGAACACCTGGGACTCCGCACTCATGCCTGATCCAAGGTGTTGGGCAGCGATCATGCCCTTGAGCATCTCCTCGGGCAGCGGGTCGCCGGTTTCAAAGTGGCGAGCAAAACGTGCCAGCACGCCCGCGTCCCAAATCCAGTTCTCCAACATTTGTGAAGGTGCCTCAACAAAATCCCGCGCCACGGCTGTGCCGGCAAACTCGGCGTAGTCGGCCGTCGTCAGAATCGTGTGCAGGCAGTGACCGAACTCGTGGAAGAAAGTCTCCACTTCACTGTGCTTGAGCAGGGCGGGCCGATCGGAGGTGGGCTTGGTGAAGTTACAGACTAGGGCGACTAGGGGTTTGGACACGGATCCGTCCGGGAGCAGCTTGCGCGAGCGCAGCGGAAACTGAGCCGCGTGCGAGTACTTGCCTGGCCTCGGGTGGAGATCGGTATAAAACTCTCCAAGGAGTTCTCCCGTCGAGTCTTCGTAGACCTGGTACAGGTGTACGTCCTCATGCCACATGGGCCGGCCTGCTTCCCGCGCCGCGTCGGTGATCTCCTCAAACCTCAGCCCAAACAGGTCCTGGGTGACTTCGAAGATGCCCTCTGTCACCCGCTCGATCGGGAAGTATTCCCGCACGGCTTGGTTGTCGACGGCGTACTTTGTTCGCATGAGCTGGTTCTTGTAGAACGACCAGTCCCAAGCGTTGAGAACGGCTTCGGGATCGTTGAGATGCTCCCGTTTGGCTGCTTCGATTTCCGCAAAATCGAGAAGCGCCTTACGCCGCAGCTTGGGTTGCAAGTCTGCATAGAAGGCCTCAACCGTTTCCGGAGTGCCCGCCATGCGGGTTTCGATACGGTAGTCGGCAATGGTCGGGTATCCGAGCAGGCGCGCCTTCTTGGCACGCAACCTCAGCAACTCCTCAAGCACCTGCACATTGCGAGTGCCACCGCGCTTGGAGTAGGCCATGGACAACTTGCAGCGAGTCTCGGGAACCTCGCACAGGGTGAAGAAATCAGAAACCAGTGAACCCTTAACCCGCACGGAGTAGAGGGGGCCTACTGTGTCGAGTGCGTCAAGGGTCCTCTGCGGAACACCCTGGCACTCCGCGGCAGTGAGCAACACCGCCGTTTCATCCTCGTCGATGTTTGAACGGAATTCGATCCCAAGCTCGCTCAGGCGTCCCTCCAACTCGCTTAGCTCGGCGCGTTGTTCCGCACTCAGGTTCGCACCGCTGCGGCGAAAATCTCGCACGAGCACGTCCGCATAACGTTTGTGCTCCCCCTCCAGCTGTGGGTTCGCTTCCCGAAACGCTGCGATCACGGCGAAGAGATCGTCACGCTTGTACAGAGAGTCAAACCAAGCCGATGTCTCGGTTTGCACCTTCCGTCCGTGCTCGCGGACTTTGGGATCGGTGGACACCGAGGCCATGAAGCCCTCCATACGCACGCTCTGTATAAAGTCCCACTGCACGTCATCCACGGCCGTGAGGGTGTTGGCGATGGTGCGCTCGGCATCGGGCAGGGCCACGATGGCGTCAATGGCGCGATTAGCCTTGGTGACCTGCTCGGGGATCAGGCAGTCCTCCGCAGGGGGCGCGCTGGACACAGGCACCGGATGAGTCTCCCCGGCGGGTGTCGAGGCACAAGAGGCAAGCAGGCAGAGAACTAGAAGGGGTGCGCTGATTCGATTGGGTGTCCACATGGGGAACCAAGATAGCGCCTCAAGAGGCTTTTGAATGCCCCCCCGGATCCGATTCCCGTGGTTCGCCCCGGCCCGACCGGATGGCCGCACTCGCTCTACAGGTTTCCCAGACTGATCGCGTCGGTCGGACAATTGCGCACGCATGCGTGGTCGCGGGTGCACTCATAGTTGGCGCTCTTGCGCACAGTGGCAATGCCCCCCTCTGCCCAGAATCCGTTGGTTTCACAAACCATTTGACACATGCCACACCCCACGCACTTGCTGGGATCGAGATGCAGGCTCACGTGATCCTTGGGGTTGACCGGGCAAGCGAGTCCCGTGCGGATTTGGTCCGTCACGAGGCCACGCGTAGAAGCATGCGCCGTGAGCACACGCAGAGCCTCCTCCTCACCCGCTCGGATCACGTCGGACACTTGACCGAAATCGAAGCGATGCAGGTGTCCCACCTTGGGTTGAATAAGCGCCACGCGATGGTCCACATGCATATGCAGGGACTGTTCCACGAGCACCTCTTCCACGATTTCGAACATGCGGAAAAGGGTCGGGAGAACGCGACGCTGATAATCGGGAGTCTTGTACGTGCTCTTGACAGTCAAGTCGACTGCGATGATCAAATCCCCATCGAGGGTCTTCGCAAAGCGCAGGGGCACGGAGTCCACAATTCCACCATCGACGTAGTTGTTGCCCTCCCACTCAAGGGGTTCGAACACACCAGGCAAGGAACACGATGAGTAGACCGCGTCCACCAGCGAGATTTCCGTAAAGCCGGGAGTTCCCCAGTACACCGTACCGCCAGACTCTAGACGTACGGCATTGCAGTAAAAGGGAATGTCCATTTCTGTCAGCTTCCGCTTGGGCAACATCTTCTTCAGGCTCTCCTTGAAGACCTTGCCCTGATACATGCTCGGGGCGCGCGTGCCCTTGAGCAGAAGCTTGACCGTGTTCAATCGGAAGTAGTCCTGCTTTTGCACCTCGACGAGGGTGTCCTCGATCTCTTGGAGGGAGTTACCCCCCGCGACCATGGCACCCACGAAACTCCCGATGCTCGTGCCGACGATGGCGTCGTACCGAATGCCCAGGGTGTGCAGCGCCTTGAGGACTCCAAGGTGGGCCATCCCGCGCATGCCGCCACCGCCTAGAACGAGAATCGTTCGCGGACGCGGTCCGCGCTGGCCGGGCAGGCGCAGGGGCAGGACGTCTTGGGTATCGATGAGTTCGCTCATAACAGCAGGCGGCATGGAGTACCGCGGCTCCTTATTATTCGGGATCGGGCAGCTTTTCCTTGAGGGGGCGGCCCCACCCGAGCAGGGTAGAGTGCGCAAGTAGCTCCACCTAGCCCGAAAAGTCACCGCTGCCACGAATTCAATGCCCCCCTCAGATGCCCCCCCACCCCATCGATCCCAGGGGAATCGACGGCAGAACAAGGCCCTGATCAGGTATCTGCGGGAAGAGATTTACGCCCTATCGAGCCATTATCGCTCCGCTCTCGACCGTGGGGAGCTCGACATCCGGCGATTCAGGGGGCTGCGCGACCTGAACCGGTTGCCCCTAACATCAAGGGCAGACCTCGCGACCAGCGATGAGAGCTGGATTCTCAAGCCGAGTCCCCACGCCATTCGCGCCTACTGGGGATTCTGGCGCAAACTCGCCCTGACCTTGGGGGGCCAACGCGCTAGAGGCGCCCTGATGCGCGGCTACGAACCCCTAGGCGATCTCCCCCCCGATTCCCCCTTAGCGAGGGCTGCCTGCACCCAGCACGACTGGGACGTCCTCGGTCAAGCGGGCCTCTGGGCGGCCCAGCACCTCCCACTCACCGGTCAAGACTCGCTCATCTGCGCCCTGCCGGCCTCCGAGGCCCACGAGCGATCCCTCTCCCATGCCCTACTCGAGAGGGTCGGCGCCAGCGCCCAAGAAGGGGGGCTCGCCATTCACTGCACACACCTCCCCGACGATGCCCCCCCCGCCCTGCTCGCCGCACTCACCCCCAACTCAACCCTCCTAGCCTCCTCGGCCACCATTACGCAGGCGTGCCAGTTGGCCCAGCAGACGAGCCAGGACCTCAAGGCTCTCAAGACTCTCGTCGTTGTAGGCCCAAGCCTACCCAACCCCCAAGAAGCCATACTCTGGGCCCGCCTTGCTCCCCATGCCCAGGTGGCACGGCTGCTGGTCCTCACCGATGCCCCGATGATCTCCGTAGAAGACGCTCGCCCCATGGGGACCTTTGCCCAGAGCCCAGACCAGGGATTGGGTTTCATTGTGCCCGCCGAGCTTTGCATTCTAGAGGTCGTTCACCCCACCACCCACGAGCCCATGCCACCCGGCCAACCGGGCGAGATTCTCTACACGTCACTGGCTGCCCACGGACGACCCTTGCTGCGCCTCGCCACCGGTGTCTTGACCAAGCAAGGCCTGCGCACCCACACCCCACCCGGCTGCCCTCCCCAAACCCGCCTCTCCTCTCAACTTCAGCACCCCTAGCTCACCCTGACCATGCCAGCATTTCGCCCTACCAAGGACATCGTGATCGCTTCGGGCTTGCGCACACCCTTTGTACGAGCCGGTGGAGCATTCAAACACGAAGACGTCGGCCACCTCGGGGCACGCGTCGCCCGCGAAGTGCTCGCACAAACAGGACTCGCGGCCGATGCCTTCGACGAACTCATCTGCGGTTGTGTCGGCCAACCCTTTGACCAGGCCAATGTCGGCCGCGTCATCGCCCTGCGCGCTGGCCTGGACGAGTCCACCCCGGCCCGTACAGTGGCCCGCAACTGCGCCAGTGGAATCGAGATGGTGACCGAAGCGGTCACGGCCATCCAGGCGGGTTATGGGGATCTGTTCTTGTGTGTGGGCGTTGAAGTGATGAGTTCCTATCCACTCGTCTTTGGTCGCAAGATGACAGACCTGTTCGCCCAGTTGGCCGGCGCGCGCAACCCCATGGCCAAGTTGAAGGCTCTGGCGAGTTTCCGCCCATCGTTCCTCGCGCCGAGGATTGCACTCGTCGAGGGTCTGACCGATCCCACCTGCGGCTTGATCATGGGGAGTACAGCTGAACTGCTGGCGCGGGATTTCGGCATTACCCGAGAGCAGGCCGATGCCTACGCTGTCCATAGCCACCAGCGATCCCGTACAGCCCGCGAAAACGGAATCCTAGGTGAAGAAATCCTGCCGCACTTAGGAGCCCAGGCACGCAAAGGATCCCGTGCCAGCCAACACGACGACGGCATCCGCGACGACCAGACCCTCGAAACCCTCGCCAAGCTCCGGCCCTACTTTGAGAAACCCGATGGCGTCGTCACCGTAGGCAATGCCTGCGGCATCAGCGATGGGGCCGTCGCCATGGTGGTGACGACGGCCAAACGCGCCAAACAACTCGGGTTGACTGTTGAAGCCCACCTGCGGAGTTTCGCTTGGGCGGGACTCGACCCCTCTCGCATGGGATTGGGCCCTGTCTACTCCTCAGCCCTCGCTCTAGACTCAGCCGGGTGCAAGCTGAGCGACATGCATTGCGTCGAACTCAATGAAGCGTTTGCCGTGCAAGTTCTCGCATGCGTGCGCGCCGCAGAATCTGCCGAGTACTGTAGTCAACACCTAGGGCGCAGCGAGGCCCTTGGCGAGTTCAGCCCAGATCGGCTGAACAAGAATGGCGGCGCGATCGCCCTCGGCCATCCCGTGGGCGCCACGGGAGGGCGCTTGTTACTGAGCGCGGCCAACGAACTCAAGCGGTCGGACGGTGAACTCGCCCTCGCCACCCTCTGCATCGGCGGCGGCCAAGGCGGCGCTGTTGTCCTCGAACGGAGCCCAAACTAGCCATGACTCACACACCCAACTGGGACGGCCTACCCGCTCCCAAGAACATGCCCCCTGAAGGAAGTTGCGTCAGGGTCGAACGCCCCGAGGCAGGCCTCGTCGTACTGACTCTAGATCCGCCTCACAGAACGTCAACCGTGCTCGACCTGCCCCTCTGGCGCGACCTCGCCCTCGCCCTAGATGGAGTCCAGCCCAAGTCTGGAGACCGCGGGCTCGTCCTGCGCGGACGTGAGCCCCTGCACTTTGCCTTCGGAGCCGACATCGATGCCATCAAGACCTTGACCGATCCCGAAGTGGTCAAGCGCATGACCCTGCAAGTGCACGGCATCTTGGAAACCCTCGAGAACCTCTCACGGAGCATGTGCACCGTGGCCGCCGTAGGTGGACCAGTCCCGGGCGGAGCACTCGAGCTCTCACTCGCCTGTCGCTACGTGCTCGCCGCCGATTCACCCAAGACGCGCTTGGGTCTGCCTGAGACTCAACTCGGTATCCTGCCCGGTTGGGGCGGCACGCATCGACTGCCCAAGAAGATTGGCGTGCCAGCCGCCATGCAGGCGATCTTGACCGGCCGGCTCTACAAGGCCAAAGCAGCTGCACGCATGGGAATCGTCGACCGGATGACGCAACCCGAATACCTGTTTGACATCGCCGCCGACCTGGCCATGGGTCGCACCAAGGCGCGACCCAAACAACGGGGATGGGCGCGCTACATGATTGACAGAAACCCCCTCGCCACGGCTGTGATCGCACGCACGGCACTCAAACAAGCCAATGCGAAAGCGCACGGCAAGTACCCGGCCATCGAAGCGGTCATTCCACTGGTGGCCAGAGCACCCAGAGTCGACGTGCGTGAAGCTGCCATCCGTGAAGGGGACGCCATCGCTGTCTTGGCCACCGGGTCCGTGTGCAAGAGCTTGGTTTCGATCTTCACCGCCTCCGAGGCGGCCAAAAAGCTGGGGCAAGGGCCCGATGGCGAGCGCCCAGAGCGCATCCGACACGCATGCGTCGTGGGTGCTGGCGTGATGGGCGGTGCCATCGCCAGCCTCCTCGCGGAACGTGGGGTGGGCACCCGCCTCGCCGACCTCAGCCGTGAGGCCCTCGATCGAGCCCTGGGGGATCACCAACTGACCATGGCTAAGAAGCTCAAGCGCCGACGCATCGATCGCACGGGGGCCATGAAGGCCCTGGATCGACTGGATGTGTGCGAAGGCATCAGCGGTGTCAGCCATGCTGGAATCGCCATCGAAGCCGTTGCAGAGACCCTTCCCATCAAACAGGTCGTCATGGGCGAGTTAGCCGAAAAGCTGCCGAAAGGAGCGATCCTTGCCACGAACACTTCATCCCTCTCGGTGACAGCGATTGCCGCCGAACTGCCTGACCCTGGGCGTGTGATCGGCATGCACTTCTTCAACCCGGTGCGGCAGATGCCCCTCGTGGAAATCGTTCCCGGGGAAAAGACCCGACCCGAAGTCGTCCGTTCCACGGTGGCCCTGGCCCTTGCTCTTGGAAAGACACCAGTCATCGTCAAGGACGTCGCGGGTTTCCTCGTCAATCGTCTGCTTGGGCCCTTCCTCGATGAAGCCCTGCGCCTTTTTCAGGGGGGTGTGGCCCCCGCGCGGTTGGAGGATCTCCTCTTGGATTTCGGCATGCCCATGGGACCCCTACGGCTCTTGGACGAAGTGGGCTTCGACATCGCCGGCCATGCGGCCCGCTCCCTACACGAGGCCTACGGAGAGCGGATGAGGCCCACCGAGGTGCTCTTGCCTTGGATTGAGTCCGGGAGACAAGGCCGGAAGAGCGGCAAGGGTTTCTACGATTGGTCCAACCCCTCCAAACCCGACCTCGCGCGGGATCTCGCCAAGTTGCAGACCAGTCAGGCCCTCAGCCACTTGAGCAATGAAGACATCGTCAACCGTTGCATCCTGTCCCTGATCAATGAAGGCGCGCGCTGCTTGGAAGAGGGTGTGGTTGCAGGGCCCGCCGAACTGGACCTCGCCACGGTCTTTGGGATGGGCTTTGCTCCCTTCCGGGGGGGGCTGCTCCACCACGCGGATCGCGTGGGCGCAGCCAATCTGCGCGAGCAGCTCGCGTGCATTGTCGCCAGCCCCGACATCAGTGCTCGCGAAGGCGGGCGAGCCAAGTTTACCGCTGCCCGCCTACTCGATCAGCTCGCTGAGGACGGTGCACTGTTTATGGACGTGAAGCTCTAGCGCAGGGCCTCTTCAAGCGCCGTAGCCGCATCCGTAGCAGCGTCGCGATACTTGACGATGAGGGCACAGGCAGCGCTCAAACCGTTTTCACTCGCAAAGGTGCCTGCGCCCATCCTGCGAGTACCGGGAATCACGACCGCAGAGGGCGGAATGCACAGGGGATCATCCCGAGTCCCGCGGATGACTTGCTCGTTCACGAGATCGAACACTGGAGTGGCCGCTGTGAGCACAACTCCGGCAGCCAGCACTGCACCCTGCCCCACGAGAACGCCCTCATAGACACCACAGTTGCCCCCGATGAACGCGCCCCGTTCGATGATGACGGGCCGGGCGCCGGCGGGCTCTAACACGCCACCGATTTGAGCGGCCGCCGAGAGGTGAACACCTTCTTCGATTTGCGCACAGGAACCGACGAGAGCATGGGAATCCACCATGCACCCGGCCCCCACGTAAGCTCCTACATTGATGTACATCGGCGGCATACAGACCACGCCCGGAGCCACATGGGCGCCCCGCCGTACACTCGATCCACCCGGCACAATGCGAACGTTTTCCGAAGGCAAGAAGCGCCGTGTGGGCAGTGCTAGTTTGTCGTGAAAGGGTGCAGGCCCCGTGGACGCATCGGGAGGTAGGGCCTCACCGGCGCCGTCCATTGGAACCACCCCACTCTCGCGGAAAACATCGAGGATGCCTTCCTTCACCCAAGGATGGACCACCCAACCTGCACCGCTCGAAGCAGGTGCGCGCGTTGCCGCCCTGACCGCACCCGCTTCGAGTTGTTCGAGGAGATCGGATCCGCAGGGGTGGTTCGACATGGGACGCAGGAGGGTACCCTGTCCAACTTGCGGCCCCAATGGCCAAAAAAGCAAAAAGCCCGGGAACCGTTCCCTTACCATGGGTTGTAGGGAACACGTCACCCACGGAACTTCGTCCAACCGTTCAAGGGTGCCACCCCCTCTCCCCTTGCCCACGAGCCCATGATGGTCTATCCCCACGCCGCCTCTATCTTCGCACTTGCCGCCCTCTGCACGCCTAGCCTCGCCATGCCGCAAGTAGGCACACCGAGGGCACCGCAGCGGTACACGATTCACAACATTGGCACCCTCAGCAGCGACCCGGCCCTAGCGGTTCGAGCGAAGACCATCAATAACCATGGTCATGTGCACGGAGAGAATGACCTGCCGGCCCCTCCAGGTTCGGGCAAGACCCACGGTTACGTCTGGAACGGGCATACCATGCAGCACATCTACCCCCTCTCCCCCTCTGTTTGTTGGGGAGGCGATATGAATGATGCAGGCCAGTGTGTCGGGTATTCCTTCGCCCCGGCCAATACCCTGCACGCTTATCTCTGGGACAGTGGAACCACCCAAGATACCCACATCGGCACCCAGAGCTTCTCGAAGGAAGAGGGCATCAATGCTGATGGAGTCGGTTGTGGGAGCTTCAGTGCCATGATCCCCGGATACATGGTCTCCCAGTTTAGGCCGTTTATCAGTGACCACGCCGGGAATTGGATGGACATCGGGACCTTCGGGGGAGGCACCGGCTTCGCCTACGACATCAACGATCACATGAGCGTGGTGGGATCAGCGCGAGATGCCAATGAGAAGCCTCACCCGTTCATCTGGAATGCGGCCAGCGGCATGCAGAATCTGGGCAATCTGGGTGGCACCTTTGCTACCCCTCGCTCCATCAACAACTTTGATGAAGTCGTGGGCCTGAGTGACAACGCAGCTGGGGACTACCGTGCATTCCACTGGGCAAACGGCAGCATGACGGACTTGGCCACCCTAGGCGGAACAAGCGCCGAGGCCAAGGGAATCAACGACCACGGTGCCATCGTGGGGAATTCAACGGACGCAACAGGAGCCCAGGTGGCCTGTTTGTGGCCGGACCCATCGAGTCCCCCCATCAACCTGCAGTCAGCCCTGCGCCATTCAAGCCCCTGGACCCTAACAGGAGCCAAGTCCATCAACGAATTAGGCGAGATTTGCGGAACCGGTTATTACCGCGGCAACAAACGCACTTATCGCCTGACACCGGTGGTCAATCACAACCGACTTAGCGGTGCACAACCGGGAATCGCTGGGCAAGACAACACGCTCTTCGGCCTCGGTTTCACCCCAAATGCCATGGTGGAAATCGCCTATGGTTTTGCACGGGGACGCACGGCATCTTCAACCTGTCCTGGAGCCTCTTATGGCATTGCGAATGCCCAGGTTCTCACAACAACGCAGGCAGATTCTGACGGCCGGATCACCGTGACCGTCAGTATCCCAAAGTCCTGGATCGGCGCCGTAGTGTTCACGCAGGCGCTGGACATGAGCCCGTGTGTCACGGGCGAAGTCTGCGAGCAAATCCTGCGATAGTCTCTCATTGCGGTGCTCAGTCGACTAGGCTCCGTGTGGTTGATTTGTGCAAAGGCTCTCGTGCTTGCGACCTTGGCCCCACAAGATCAAACCAAGCCGTCGACGCTCAATGATCGGCTTCTAAGCCATTGACAGTACTGGACTTATAGATTCCTCCTAGAGCATGGGTGTCATCCGGGCCCCATGCACTCACAGCCATGCTAGGGTCTAGTCGTTACGCTTTCTTGCTCCTCCCTGCGCACACTTCTTTTGTCGTAGGGGCTCTCGCACATTCAGGAATGAAGATGGCCTCAGATTCCAAGACTCCGACCCTAGGCAAACTGTTGCTTTTGGGGGCACTGGCTACCGCCTTCTGCCTGTCATGGCCCCTAGGTTTTTGGGGGGACACCGTTCCCATCTCATCGGTTGGCCCAACCCCCATGGTGCCGTCCCAGACCGAACTCGATGCCCCCGTTGCTCGAATCGAC
Organism: uncultured Planctomycetaceae bacterium; assembly: GCA_964469565.1. Taxonomy (GTDB): domain Bacteria; phylum Planctomycetota; class UBA1135; order UBA1135. The sequence continues at coordinate 53,472 of CAYXZD010000011.1, read as the reverse complement.
AATCCTGCAGTCCCTTTTGAGGCTTCATCCGACACAGAAACCCCCACCCCACAAGATCCTGCCCCTTTGAGCCCTAGCCTGAAAGAGCAGGGGGGCCCCTTTGGGATCGACTGCCCGAAACCCTCCACCGTGTCGCCTACGTACTCCCTGATTACCTAGTACAGTTCGATCAAGCCGAGGGGCAAAACAAGTTCAATGCAGCCCATATGCTGTCTACGCTCAGTACCGCCATTTTGTGGTCCATCGATGGGGCCGGACCTGTCCCCATCGAAGACCCTATGCAAGGCGACCTCTCCGGGCAACCGGGTGTCCAGGGAACGTACCTCAATGGAAGGACCTACTTCATTCCAGACTCTACCTACCCTGAGTTCACAGAGTACCGAGCCTTACAAGCCCAAGCCCTAGAGAATAGTCCGCGCAAGGACGACGGGTACTCTGGCATCGCAGTCCCCGGCGCTTCAAGCCTCACACCTCAGCTCGCGTCGGCCCTCAGAGCGAGGGCCGTCGAAGTCCTCGAACGGCTCGGAATCGACAACTAGCTTCGTCCAGCAACCCAACCTCTCCAGTCTTCACATTATGAAAACTCGCCTCGCAGCCATTGCTTCAATCCTCTTGCTCAGCGCAGTAAGCCCCCAAGATTGCTCCGAGACTTGCACGGCCAAGTTTCGAAAGGTCAGCTCGACTGGGTCCGTCCCCAACGGAGTGCTCGTATTCGCAGTCACCAACATCGCCACCATCGACGGTACGGGTGAGTGGATACAGTCAGACCCCGAAGACCCCGCTCATTGTGTCACCTGCACAGATTGCAGTGCGACCTTTTTGTTCTCTTGGAATGCCCCTGGACTTTGCGTTTCTTACAACAGCTGCGGCGCACTAGGGAGTGGCCCTATGGGTGGATCAATGCCCGGTGCACTGTACCGCTGCTGTGGGAAGAATCTCCCGATCACTTTCGAGCTCGGAGACTGAAATCCCAATTACTCATCCGCCGGTTGTCCGCCGTACCCCATCGTTCAGCCAGCCACCTACACGGAACGGTGGAAGCTCACCTGCCGTAAGTGTTACTAAGCCCCGGTAATGCCCGGCGCAGTATTCAACTCTAGAATTCCGGACCCAATAATCTGGGCAGCGTACCGCAAGCTGAATTCAATCCACGAGTAATTGGCGCACCGTCTGCTCGTGGCGTTGTGCGCACAGCAACAGATCAGCCTTTTTGACCTTTTCGTGGTCAGTGTGAGCGTCGCGGATCGAGCCTGCACCGTAGAGCAGAGGGGTTCCCCAGTCAGGCATGTGGGGGGCGTCTGTCCCAAAGGCCACGGCGACTGATTCTTCACCCTCGGGGACGTGAAACTCGACCGGGCCATAACCGAAGGAATCATCGAGCCGCACATGCTGGCTCAAGCAGCCCATCACGCGCTCCTTCACGGCGGCAGGGTCCTCCACCGTGCGAATGAGCAATTGCGCACTCGCCGTGTCGGCGACCACGTTGGGCGCGACCCCCCCGCAAATGCCCCCAATGTTGAGCGTTCCCGGTCCCAGCGAGGAGTGCGAACCCCAGTCTGTCTCCAGAAGCCGCCCCGTGCTGTGAACGAGTTCATGAATGGCACTGGGTCCCATCTCCTGCGACGAATGCCCTGCTTCGCCATGGCCCCTTAGACAACCACCAAAGATACCCTTGTGACCACACACAAAGCGCCCATCCGTCGGTTCACCGATGATGACATACTCGGGTTTCCACGGATCGGCGAGGTGGGCATTGGCGAAGGCGGCCCCGGCACTGTCGGTTTCCTCCCCCACTGTGAAAAGGAATCCAATGCGATCCTCGCCCGTGTCCACTAAACGCTGAGCAGCTGCCAACATGGCCACGGCCTGCCCCTTGGCATCACAGGAGCCTCGACCATACACAAAGTCACGGTCCTGCCTGGACCCAAAAAAGGGCGGCACGGTGTCGAGATGGGTGCAGAATACGACTCGGGGCAGTCCCGCTCGGGCGAGGAGATTGAAGCGACCCGGCTCCACTTCTTGGCACTCGACATCAAAGCCCCGCGCCTGCAGGGCGCGGCCCAAGGCATCCCCATAATCAGCCTCCGAGCCCGTCACCGACTGAATCTCAATCCAGTCCACGAGATCCTTGACCAGCGATTCTGTGGAGAGACTCATCGACCGTCGCCCTCAGAAGACTCCAGTCCCTTGAGATCCACAAGCTTGTCACCCCCAGCGACAGCCTGACCCGCCTCCACGTGGAAACTCGCGACAATCCCAGGGCCAGGGGCAAGGATTTCGTTTTGCATTTTCATGGCTTCGAGGATGAGTAAGGGTTGCCCCTCTGCAACTTCAGCACCCGCCTCTACGAGGGTCTCCACCACGACGCCAGGCATGACGGCCTTGACGACGCCACCCCCCTTGGAAGCGGCGCGTTCGGCCACATGGGCCGCATGTTCGCGCTCGTCTTCAATGTCCATGACATAGTCATGGCCGGCCAAGGTCACCACGATTTGCGAGTGGTTGCCTTCAATAGAGGCTCCATAGGACAGCCCCCCGTGCTGCAGGGTTACCTGGCCGAATCGATCGGCTTCGCTATAGCAAAGGTCCATGGGCTCGCCATTCACCTCCACCTGGAGTTGACCTAACCGGCGCACGAGATCCACCTCATGCACACGCTCTCCTATCGTAATGAAGTACTTCATGCTGACCCCTCGCCTTTGTTGGCCACACGTTCACCGGCCAGTCGAACAAGGCCGCTCACGCTGCGCCGTCCTCGATCCCGCCAACCTGTGCGTGAGTCCGTTTGAGGCGCCAGTGCCTTTCGACGGGCTTGATTGTGTCTGTAAATCGCAGCGGCGGCCGCGGCAAGAGCCTCTCGGTCCTTTGGGGGGGCCAATGCAAGCGCCTCCAAAAAGTGGGTATCGAAATCACCTGTCACGAATTCGTCGGTTTCGAGGACCTGCAAAGCTGCCGGCAGACTCGTGCGCACTCCGCCAACATTCATCTCCTCGATAGCTCGCTTCATGCGCCGGATGGCCTGATCCCGATCAGCCCCCCAGACGATGAGCTTGCCCAGCATGGGGTCGTAATTCAGCCCCACTTCCAAGCCCCGGTACATGGCGCCGTCGAGGCGCACCCAAGGCCCGCCGGGGGCCCGCAGATTGTGCAGGGTTCCCGTCGAGGGCAAGAACCCACTGTAGGGGTCTTCTGCGTTGATCCGCACCTCAATCGAGTGTCCGTGGATCTGCAGGCCATCGGGGTCGAACCCGAGAGGTTCGCCAGCAGCAATGCGCAACTGTTCCGCCACCAGGTCCACGCCCGTCACCATCTCTGTCACGGGATGCTCAACTTGCAGGCGCGTGTTCATTTCCAGGAAGAAGAACTCCCCCTTACACCACAAGAATTCGACCGTTCCGGCACCGCGATAATTGACGTGGGCCCCGGCTCGTAGGGCGATTTCACCCATGGCCTGGCGTTGAGCCGCGTCGATCGCCACTGAGGGACTCTCCTCAATCAGCTTTTGGTGCCGTCGTTGAATGGAGCACTCACGCTCAAACAAGCTCACTCCTCGACCCTCAGCATCAAAGAGCACCTGAATCTCGATATGCCGAGGCTCGTCAATGTACCGTTCAATGTAGAGCCGACCATCCCCAAAGGATGAGATCGCCTCGCCAGAGGCTGCACGGAAGGCACTCTTCATTTCATCGGGATCGCGCACGATGCGAATCCCCTTGCCCCCTCCCCCCGCCGCGGCCTTGATGGCAACCGGGTATCCGATCTCTGCAGCCGCCACCTCTGCCGCCGCAGCATCGTCCACGGGATCGGTCAGACCGGGAACACACGGGACCCCGGCGAGCTCCATGGCCCGGCGGCTCTCGATCTTGTCACCCATCACCTCGATGGCCTCCGGCGGAGGCCCGATCCAAGCCAACCCCGCCTCGACGACTGCACGGGCGAATCCCGCGTTCTCCGATAGGAACCCATAACCCGGGTGAATGGCCTGTGCCCCCGTGTCCTTGGCTGCTGCCAGAATCTTCTCCACGTTCAAGTACGTGTCTGCGGGGGTTGTTCCCTGCAAGGCCACCGCCCGGTGAGCCATGCGGGTGTGCAGGGCTTGCGCGTCGAGGTCCGAATAGACCGCCACGCACTCGATACCCATTTCTCGGGCAGTGCGGATCACCCGTAGGGCAATCTCCCCCCGGTTCGCGATGAGAATACGTTCAAACATGATCGTTCGGTGACCTAGAGGGGAATGTTGCCGTGCTTGCGGGTGGGACCGGCCTCGTGCTTGCTGACAAGCAGTTCGAGGGCACGGATGAGGTAAGGACGCGTAGCCGATGCCTCGATGACATCATCCACAAACCCGCGCGCGGCGGCCCGATAGGGATTGTTGAACTTCTCCTCGTATTCCGCAGCGCGCTTGGCCTCCTCGGCGGCGGGGTCGTCAGCTGCCGCGATCTCGCGTCGGTGGATGATCTTCGCTGCACCCGCTGCTCCCATCACTGCAATCATGGCGCCCGGCCAAGCAATGTTGAGGTCTGCGCGGATGTGCTTGGAGGCCATCACGTCATAGGCCCCCCCGTAGGCCTTCCGTGTGATCACCGTCATCTTAGGAACGGTTGCCTCACAGTAGGCATACAGCAACTTGGCACCGTGGCGAATGATCCCGTTGTGCTCCTGATCGGTGCCTGGCAAGAACCCCGGCACGTCTTCAAAGGTCAGGATCGGAATATTGAAAGCATCACAGAAGCGGATGAAGCGCGCGCCCTTCTCTGAAGCCTCGATGTCGAGGCACCCCGCTAGGACCGCTGGCTGGTTGGCCACCACACCCACCACTCGGCCGCCGAGTCGGCCAAACCCAATCACAAGGTTGCGGGCAAAGGCCTCCTGCACTTCAAGCCAAGAATCCCTGTCGAGCACGGCTTCCATGACCTGCGTGATGTCGTAGGGCTTTTGAGGATCTTTGGGAACGAGCGTGTCAAGGGACGCTTCCCGCCGATCGGCGGGGTCGTCGCTGGGTACGAAGGGCGGGTCCTCGGCGTTGTTCAGTGGGAGGTAACTGAGCAATCGTCGCATGAGGTTCATGCACGACTTGTCATCTGCGGATGAAAAGTGTGACACGCCGCTCTTGGAGCAATGCACTTCAGCTCCGCCCAGCTCCTCGCTGGTGACTTCCTCATGGGTCACAGTCTTGACCACATCAGGCCCCGTAATGTGCATGTAGGAATTGCCCTGCACCATGAGAATGAAATCTGTGATCGCGGGGCTGTAGACCGCACCCCCCGCGCAGGGCCCGAGCACGGCTGAAAGCTGGGGAATCACGCCGGAGGCTCGCGTATTGCGCCAGAAAATCTCCGCATAGCCACCTAGGCTTTGGACACCCTCCTGGATGCGAGCACCGCCCGAATCGTTCAGCCCGAGCACCGGCACGCCGACTTTCATCGCCATGTCCATGACCTTGCAGATCTTTTCGGACTGGGTCTCTGAGAGCGATCCGCCGAATACGGTGAAGTCCTGGCTGAACAAATACACAGGTCGTCCGTTGATCTGTGCATGCCCCGTCACCACTCCATCCCCGAGGATCTTCTGATCCTGCATGCCAAAGTCCGTGCAGCGGTGGGTCACGAACCGGTCGAGTTCCACGAACGAGCCCTCATCGACCAAGAAGTCGATGCGCTCACGGGCCGTCAGTTTGCCCTTGGCGTGCTGAGCAGCGATTCGTTTCTCGCCTCCGCCCAGCAGGGTTTCTTCGCGCAATCTCAAGAGGCGATCTTCGGGGGATTCGTCAGCCATAGCAGGGTTGATACGGGGTCAGCGCTTCACACGCCGGGGTCAGGGATTCAGCAAAACTAAAAAAGGGCAGGCCATTCACTCGGGGTCCTGCACCAATTCCATCAGTACGCCTCCGGTGGCGGCGGGGTGAACAAAAGCAATGGTCGTATTGTGCGAGCCAGGCCTGGGAGCTGTATCAATCATGCGCACACCCTGTGCGCTCAAGGATTGAATCGCCGCGGCCACACTCTGAACCCGCCAAGCGAGGTGGTGCAAACCGGGCCCCCGTTTTTCGAGGAAGCTCGCCACGGGTGAATCCTCGCGGGCGGGCTCGACGAGTTCAATGCGCGTGTCTCCGACCTGGAGCACAAGAACATTGACCCCTTGGTCGGGTACAGATTCTGGCTCTCCAAGGGGCAGGCCTAGGGCGGTGCCATAGAACGCTCTCGCCGACTCCAAGCTGCGAACCGCCACGGCCACATGGTGCAAACCCACGACGACTCCGCGCAGGGCGGGGGGCGGAACGGCGTGGGTGCCAAGATCCGAATCGGGGCTTGAAGGGGGCACTTGGGAATCCATTGGGCGAAGGTTGGCTCGGCCATGGCCAAGTACGCACAGGATACGGGGCGATGGGGGTTGAGCAAAGACCTCGAAGCAGACTCACCTGCCCCGAATTCCCCTCCATGCACGCAAAACCCGTGAAGACCCCCACCGAAATCGCCCGGGTCATCCTGCGTGCCTTGGCTGGGTTCGAGGTGTTGGAGGAGTGGGCGCTGTCCACGGAGGGACAGCGAGCGATAAACGGCTAAGCCCATGAGCCTAGTCACCCCCCAACAGTAGCCCCAGAGGGCTGATCAACCGCAGTCAGTTCGAACTCCCTCCCTGCCGGCCCCCCACTTCCGTAGATTGTGACTGAATGCGGTCACTCGTTGATGCGTATGCCGCCGCTTCCTACCGAATCCAGTCTTCACCGCACGAGATTTCCCCATGGTCCGCCTACTTACCGCCCTTACCGCCGCTGCCGCACTCGTGGGACTCATCTACTTCATGGGTGTATTGGATGCCCCAAGCACACCCACGACGATCTCACAGCCTACTGGAGCAACCCCTACCCAGGAAGCCGATCAGCCCGCACCCGTCAGTCTCACACCGGCGGGCCCACGGGAGGCTGCTGCCCATTCGACGAGCTCGGGTGCCCCCGGCGACTGGGTCCGGGGCAGGGTGCAGGTTCCCCCTGGCCAATCCCCGGTGGCCAATGATCTGCGGGCATTCGCCGTCCCGCGTGCCATGGGTTACTACGAATTCCTGCGCTGGGAGGCCGGGGTCCCGAAGCCCTCGCAGAGCTTCCCCGTCGCAGAGGACGGCAGCTTCGCCCTACCACCCGATGCGGGAACACACGTGAGCTCTGATCCTGGAGTCCTGCATGTGATCCTGCGCGGCCGCACCCTCTACAGCCCACGAGCAACACCCCTCCACCTTGCGCCCGAAGAGGCTATCGCCCTCGTCGAGGGGGCTTTCGTCCAGGGTGCGGTGACCGGGAACAACGCACGGGACACCGACGAGCCCCTACGCATTGACTTCACCGTGGCCGAACTGCAACTCGATCCCTTGTCCTTGGTCGGAGCCCAAACTATCGGTCCCGTGCCCATGACTGCAGCGGACGATGACAGCTTCCAGTTTAGGGCCTTGCCTGCTGGGCACAGTTACTCAGTGCATGCCAAGCATGAGACTCTAGCTAGCACGACCGCCGACCTACCCGAGGTGCAGGCCGGGGATGAATTGACTGTCACCCTCGAACTCCGCGAGGGAGCCCAAATCAGCGGAGGGGTCGTGGATGAGTCGGGCGAAGCGGTGGCCCATGCTGAGGTCACCGTGGTATCGGACGGTATCTTCGGCACGGTTGGCGCCATGCCCAAGCAAAAGGCCCAGTGTGATGATCGGGGCCTGTTTCACATTCAAGGGCTCGGCCCTGGCGAAGCAAAAATGCGCGCAACCGCGGATGGCTACCTAGAAAGCGATCTGCAGGCGGTGGACCTGCTCGAAAGGGAACATGTTCAAGACATCACGCTCACATTGGCACGCGGCCAATCCATCAGCGGGACCCTCCACTGGGAGGAGGGCCAACCGGCTGTAGATGTCACTGTGCAGGCTACGTTTGACGTGGCCCATGCCATGGGTCTGGGAGGGCTCAACGCCTTGCGTGGAGCCAACGGCACGAGCAACACCGACGCCCAGGGGGCGTTTACCATCCAAGGACTCGGCAAGGGGCCTTTTGTCGTCAAGGCCAGCAGCCCGCGGGGCGAGAGGTCCGAACCCACCCTGGGCGAGCGGGGCGAGACCTCACCAGCGGGTGAACGCTGGCAAGCCCAAGCTGACGGGATTCCGCCAGGCACGACCGGCGTCGCTCTGGTCCTCTCCCCACCCCAGGGAGTGAAGGGTCAGGTGGTCGATGCGGCGGGAAATCCTGTAACGGAGTTTCGATTGTTCCACGCGCGCTCCAGCGAGGGCCCTGCGGGCGGACTCTCGGCCAAGGTTTCAAAACAATCGCGCACCTTCGATGACGACGGCGGAGCGTTTCGCTTGGAGGGCTTGAGCCCGGGCTCGTACGTCGCATGGGTGCAAGACTTAGCGCACGCGAGTACAGAACCAGTCTCCTTCACTGTCCCCCAAGAGTCCGACCTCCTATTGGAAGTCAACGCCACCGCTCGCGCGGATGGACGGGTGGTTGGCTCGGATGGAACCCCCATTGCCGATGCAACCGTGAAGTCGAGCCACGGTGCCTCCCTCGCCGCCCTCTCCAGTGTCGGCCTTGAGGCGGCTAGCACGACAACGCTGCCCGACGGACGCTTCCAATTGGAGGGCATTCCCGCCGGTCCCACGCAACTCGTTGCCGAAGCGGAGGGCTGGGCAAAGAGTGATGGACTCCAGGTAGAGTTCGTTCCGGGGGGGCTGCAGGAGGGGCTGCGGATTGAGCTCAGCCTTGGAGGAACTCTCACGGGTGAAGTGTTCACGAAAGAGGGCAAGCCGGCCGCGGGATCCATGGTCACCGCTGTCGCAATGGACTCCATTACATCGGGCGCTGGACTCTCACAGCGGATCACCAACAGTGACAGCGACGGCCACTTTCGACTGGAGCATCTGCAGCCTGGAACTTGGCAAGTGACCGCCATTCAAACAGGCGGCGACATCGATGGAGAGCAAGACTTAGGCCAACTCATGTCTTCCCTAGAGATTGGACAGGCTGAGATCATCAATGAGGAAACAACCCACATTGTACTGGGCGCACCACCCGCCGATCCAGTGCGCCTATTCGGGACGGTGACACTCGGGGGCGAGCCTTTTACCGGCGCTAGCCTGTCCCTGTTTCCTGAAGGGCGCGAGCTCTACAAGAACCTCGCCATGGATGCCGTCGGTGCCGACGGCCAATACGAAATGATCTTGGACGGGCCGGGAGGCTACGTGGCCAATCTGCAGATTCTGGGTGCCAGTCCCGGCCAGCAGTCGACCATTGAGTACCGCTTGGAGATCCCCGGTGCCGCCGAGCACCGGCACGACTTCCGACTGCCCCTCGGCCGCATCGCGGGAGTCGTGAGGGGGCCTGACGGTGAGCCCGTCCAAGGTGAGCGCATTACCCTCAGTCTGGATGGAAATGCCCGCAGCGACAGCATGTTTGGCGGGCAGTACAGCGAATGGGCCAGCGATGAAGCGGGGCAATTCGAAATCCTGCCCCTGCGGGCGGGGGTTTATCGACTCAGCGCGGGGGGCGCCCCCCTGATGGGCTTGGGCCAAGGAAGACTCGGCCGCACGACGCTGGGCGGCCTCATCCTGGCGGAGGGGCAAAACCTCGACAACCTTGTGATTGACCTGTCCGAGCCCGGATCCATTGCCCTTACCCTGATGGGGCAAGAAGGCGGTCCAGTCCAGGGGGCGAGCGTGTTTGTCCGGGATGATACGGGTCGCATTCTCGAGCCCTTTTCCATGCAGACCACGGGGCCTGGAGGTGTCGCGCTCTTGGAAGCCCTGGCCCCCGGCCGCTATACAGTCGTGGCTCGCACACAGAGCCAATGTTCACCCGAAAGCGCACCCGTAGAAGTCTTGGCCGGTCAATCCACCGACCTGCAACTGGCCTTACAGGCAGGCACCATCGTCAAGGTCCAGCTCCAAGACAAGGCCACACGCGAGCCGACCCGCGGCAGCGTTCAGGTCCTCGACGCTGCAGGTCGCGACTACGCGAACTTGTTTGGTTATGCGGACCTGAAATACCTCTACCTCAAGGGTGGGTTCTCCCCCACGGAACACCGCTTCGGTCCGCTCCCGCCAGGCAAGTACGTGGTCCACGGTGAAGCCGCCGGGGGGCAGGCCAAGAAGTCCGTCACCCTCAAGGGCGGGGAGCGCCGGGTGGTCATGCGCCTGAAGTAAGGGGAACTCGTGCAAGGGGGTCCCCGCCCAGCCGGGTGGATGGGCCCGAGGAATGCGGCGACTCCGTCGTTCGACGGGATCAAGGAAGGTACGGGGTCTACCAGCCCAGGTGTGCCGGTCTGTGGAGTATGCTGATTCGCCATGCCCTCCTCTCCTCGTGAAGCCGGCACTCGCCATGTGCGGGATCTGTTGACCCATGCCATTGGATGGCAAGGAATAAGTCCCGCCATGGTGCTGTACGACGAGCGTTGCGAGTTGGCCCGGGAGTTGAGCGCGGTCTATGCGCAATGCTTGCCCGGGGCCCTTGAATGGAACTACGACACCGCCGACAAGTGCGCCACCATGGAAGCCCTGGCACGCATGGAAGCGGGCGGGCTCGTGGTATTGATCCAGTCCACCCGATTCGAGTTGGACGCTTTTCGCCTGCGCATCGAGCTCTTCAAGCGATCCCTCAAGGTCATCGAGCATCCACACCTCGCTCGCATGACGAGCCATCAGATCCCGATCTACATGGACGCTTTGGCCTACGACCCCGCCTACCTGCGAGGAACTGGGGCGGGTCTCAAGGAGCGCATTGATCGGGTTCAAGAAGCCGTCATCGAATGCCGAGGAAGCCGGTTGGTCTTCTCAAACGGCCTCGAACCCGCCCGATTGAACGTGGGCGACTATCGTGGCATGGCGAATGTGGGCGGACAGTTCCCCATCGGCGAGGTCATCACTGAATCGGTTTATTTGGAAGACTTGAACGGCACTGCCCACGTTTTTGCCTTCGGGGATTCGTCCTTCAGCGTCAACCGCCCCCCGCGGCCCATTACTCTGACGATTGAATCCGGACGAGTTGAAAACGCCCAAGACAGCACAGAGGAGTTCGACCGGGTCCTCGAAACCATCAGAGCCGATGAGGGCGAAGTGCTGGTCCGAGAGTTAGGCTTAGGCCTCAACAGAGCGTTCACCGCTACCCGCATCGTCGACGACATCGGCAGTTACGAGCGCATGTGCGGCATCCACCTTTCCCTAGGTGCCAAACACCACATCTACAAGAAACCCGGTATCCAAAAGAAACGCGCCAAGCACCATGTGGACGTATTCCTCAAAGTGAGCCGTTTCCTTCTCGACGAAGAATGCGTCTACCGGGACGGTCAATGGCGGTTGTCACCCTCTTAGATTGAGCAGGGAACAACCCGGGCAGGTCGAACTAGGAGCCATGACCCCAGAGGAACGCGCCCTGCAGCGTCCTGCGCTGAAACGTGAACGGGCTCGAAGGAGTGGCGCACGCCAGAGGCACTTGACCGGGAGTTCGAGCTTGACTGTCCCACCCCGAGGACCGGCCCAATCTCACGCTAGGAGCCAAGCGGCCCCTTCGGTGACTGTTGACGTGCGCCACGACCGACCGCCGAGGGCCAGTTTTTGTTCAGAACCGCCCACAGATCCCACGCACGACCTAGGTCCTAGCCTTGCTCTGTTTCACTCGAAGGTGGAGAATACCGCACCATGGGAGCCCTCCACCTTTGCATCAACGGCGACAATCACACGGTGGATGCGCCGGATCATTGGACCTTAGTGGAAGTCCTGCGCTACAGGCTCGGGCTGACGGGGACCAAGCAAGGCTGTGACAAGGGGGACTGCGGTGCCTGCACGGTGCTCCTAGATGGACAGCCAGCCCTTGCATGCATCATGCCTGCCGCCCATGCCGAGGGTCGTGCCATCACGACCATCGAGGGTTTGCGCCCCGCCCACTGCAAGGGGGGTGGCAGCGGTGCCGACCCGGTGCAAGAGGCCTTCGACCGCGCGGGCGCCCTGCAGTGTGGATTTTGCCAGCCAGGAATGATGCTCTCTGCGCGGGCACTGCTCGCCGAGCATCCCACGCCAAGCCGGGAGGAAATCGCTCAAGCTCTCTCGGGGAATCTCTGCCGCTGCACGGGATACACGCAAATCATCGAGGCTGTGGAATCGGCGGTGTGCGAGGCCACGGGGACCCAACCCAAAACGCCTGCGTGGCAATCGGACCGCGATGGAGAGGACCTGCCCCTTGCACCCCAAGCCAGTGACCACCGGGAATCAGCGGACGGAGCCAGCGACTGATGGGTGCACGCGACATCCACGGTCCGCATCCCCCATGGGGAGAGCACTTTCAGGTCATCGGCCAGGGCCACCGCAAGGTCGACGGACTCGCCAAGGCAACGGGCCAGGCCGTTTATGCGGACGACATCTCATTGCCAGGGATGCTGCACGCCAAGACCCTGCGAAGCCCCCACGCCCACGCCAAGATTCTCGCCGTCCGGACGGAGAAGGCGCTGGCCCTTGAGGGCGTGCATGCCGTGATCACCGGTGAGGACCTCCCGACCCCCTACGGTGTTATCCCTTGGACGCCCGATGAACATGCACTCGCCCTCCACAAGGTGCGCTTCATCGGCGACGAGGTGGCCGCCGTGGCCGCCATCGACGAAGACACGGCCCTGCGCGCGCTAGAGCTCATCGAGGTTGACTACGAGGTCTTGCACCCCTACCTCGACCCCCAAGAATCCTTGCAGCGCAGTGACCCGCAGATCCACGAGGGGCGCAAGGCCGGAAACATCTCCAAACACGTCGAGCTTGAGTTTGGCGACCTTGAGGAGGGGTTCAAACAAGCCGAGGAGGGAGGCGTCGTCCTCAGTGGAGAGTTCTCATTCCATGGGACGACCCACGGCGCCATCGAACCCCACTGCGCCGTTGCCCAGACGGGCGCCGATGGCACCCTGACCCTTTGGTCAGCCACCCAAATCACGCATTACGTTCATCGTGAGATTTCCAAAGTGCTCGGCATCAAACCCCAGCATGTGCGCATCATCCAACCCTGCTTAGGGGGTGCATTCGGAGGCAAGTCCGATCCCTTCAGCTTGGAGTTTTGTGTCGCCAAACTCGCTCAGCTCACTGGCCGTCCCGTCAAGATGCTCTGGACCCGCGAAGAGGTTTTTTACGCACACCGCGGACGCCACCCGGTGCAGATGGAATACCGCACAGGAGCGACGGCCGACGGCCGCATCACTGCCGTGGACGCCAAGCTGCTACTCGATGGTGGGGCCTATAGCTCCTTTGGTTTGGTGACGACCTACTACTCGGGGCAGCTCCTCACCGGGCCCTATGATTTCCCCGCCTACCGCTTCAACTCCACGCGGGTCTTCACCAACAAGCCCCCCTGCGGCCCCAAACGCGGGCACGGTTCAGTGCAGCCCCGCTTCGCATTTGAAGTTCAACTCGACCAAATCGCCGAACGGCTCTCCATCGATCCCATCGAGTTGCGTCGCCGGAATTTTCAAGGGGACAACACCCACACGGTCAACGGCCAACGTGTCACCTCCAACGGCTTCCAAGAGTGTCTAGACAAGGTTGAGCAGGCCAGTGACTGGAAGAACCGCCGGGGCAAGCTTCCCTTCGGGCGCGGCCTTGGCGTTGCAGGTTCCATGTACATCTCAGGAACCAACTACCCCATCTATCCCAACGATATGCCCCAAGCGGGTATTCAACTCAAGGTCGATCGCTCTGGATTGGTGACGGTCTTCACGGGGGGCAATGACATTGGCCAGGGCTCCAATTCAGTGGCCGCCTACCTTGTGGCCGAGGAGCTTGGCCTAGAGGTTTGCGATGTACGCGTGGTTGCAGCGGACACCGACCTGTGCCCGGTGGACCTCGGTGCCTACTCCTCACGGGTCACATTCATGGTGGGCAATGCGGTCATCGATGCTTGCCGCAAGCTCCGCAAGCAAATCGTGGCAAGCCTCGCCGCCCAGTGGGAATGCGAGAGCCGACGCGTGCGCCTCGTGCGCGGCATGGCCATCGACCTCGAAGATCCTGAGCGCGCCATCCCCATGGCCGAGGCGTTTCAAATCACGGAAGCCGCCTGCGACACCCTCGGCGCCACCGGCTCCTACAACACACCCACCCTGGGGGGTGACTACCGGGGAGGATCCATCGGGGCCTCACCCGCCTACTCCTTTACCGCCCACGTGGTGGAGGTCGACGTGGACGTGGAAACAGGCATCATCACGGCCCGCAAGGTTTGGTGCGCCCACGACTGTGGCCGTGCCCTCAACCCGCGCTTGGTGGCAGGCCAAATCGAGGGCTCGTGCTACATGGGAATCGCTGAAGCGCTGATGGAAGAACACAAGGTCAACCGGTTCGGGTTGCATGAGGGTCCATCCCTCTTGGATTACGCCATGCCCACCAGTCTCGACACCCCCGAGATCGAGGCACTGATCGTGGAGAGCATCGACCCCGAAGGCCCCTACGGGGCCAAGGAAGCGGGCGAAGGTCCCTTGCACTCATCGATTCCGGCCCTCGCCAACGCGGTCTATGACGCAGTGGGCCTGCGGCTCACCGATTTGCCCTTCACCCCAGCCAAGGTCTTGAAAGCCCTACGGGAGATGGAGGCCCACTCCGAGTAATGCTGCGCCTGCCCCCCTATCAGTTTCTTGAACCCACGACAGTCGCCGAGGCTGTGGAGTTGCTCAACGAAGGACCCGAGCCAGCTATGGTCTTGGCCGGCGGCACCGACCTCGTGCCGAATATGAAGCACGGGCTGTTCGAACCTTCCCAAGTCGTCTCCCTCGGCAAGATCCCAGGCCTGTCGGGCATCGAGAGCAAGGAAGGCACCTTGCACATCGGTCCGATGACGAAGCTGACTGAGGTCAGCGAAGACCTGGCCTTGACGGAGGGCACACCCGCCCTCGCCCAGGCGGCGAGCCTCGTGGCAGGCCGGCAGCTACGCAACGTGGGCACCCTGGGGGGCAACTTGATGCTCGACACCCGCTGTCGCTGGTACAACCAGACCTATTTTTGGCGCAAGGCACTCGGCTATTGCCTCAAGAAAGACGGCACAGTCTGCCATGTGGTCGAAGGCGGAAAACGGTGTGTGGCGGCCGCTTCCAATGACACCGCCCCGGCACTGATGACCCTCAACGCAACCGCCGTGTTCCTCGGACCGCAGGGCGAGCGCAGGGTTGCGGTGGCCGACCTGTGGAAAAACGACGGCATCATGAATAAGGCCATTGAGCCGGGAGAGTTGCTCATCAGCATTCAGATTCCAGTTCAAGCGAGCGGCCACCGGGGCAGCTATGTGAAGCTGCGGACGCGCAACTCCATCGACTTTCCCCTCTTGGGGTTTGCGGTGCGTCTCGACGTGGACAGTGGGGGCATCGTTGAAGATGCAGACCTAGCAGCTGTGGCTCTCGCAGCCCGGCCCATGCGGGTCAAGGGTGTCGCGGACATCCTGCGCGGTCAGGAACTTGATTCCCATGGGTGGCAGGATGCCGTGCAACAGGTCTGTGACCTCGCCTATAAACGCTGCCGCCCCCTGGACAATGTTCCCGGCGATGCACAGTGGCGACGGGAGATGGTGCCGGTGTATGTGCGCAAGGCGCTGGACGCGGCCGCGTGCTCAGATGGGTGATCGGCGCTGGCTCGTGCCGGCCCTGCTGTTGATTGGGGCCTGCGGCGATCCCGCAACCGAGTGGTCACAGCCCAATGAACCGGGCGGCTGGGTCAATGATATGGAAGGCCTGTGGGCGATCGCACGCAATGGCAGACCTGCGGGCCTAGGGGCACTGGGTTACGCAGATGGCTATGAGTCAGCTGATTCATTGAGTGGCGTGGTCTTGCATGACGAGTCTCTCAGCCAAGGCGGTGCCAACCTGTACTGCGCCGGGCATGGACCCCATGCCTACCTCATCGACATGCAGGGCGAGGAGCTCCATTCGTGGAGTCTGGATTACGGGCAGATCCCCGGTGCCCCCCCCCTGCTGAACATGCATCAAAACAGCTGGCGCCGGGTTCGCCTGCTGGAAGATGGCAGCCTCCTTGCCCTATACGGGGGCCGAGGCTTGGTGAAGGTGGACCGGGACTCACGATTGCTGTGGCACAGGCCTGAACTCATCCATCACGACTTGCAAATCCTCACCGATGGCACTGTGCTCACCCTGTCCCGCCGCGAGCGCATTATCCCACGCCTGAATGAACGCCAGGCCGTGGTCGACGATGAGCTCCTTTGGATTTCACCGGACGGGCAGGTCACAAACCGGATCTCTATCCTCGACTGCATCTTGCAATCGAAGTACTCCCGGCTCCTCACCGACCTCAGGCCCTTGTCCGGGGATGTGCTTCACATCAACACGGTTGAACCGATCGGGCCGGGAGCCGCGCCCCCATTCGAACCGGGGCAGGTTCTGTGTTGTTCACGGGATCGTGATTGGCTCCTAGCCATCGACCCAGGGACCCAGCGGGTTTCGTGGTTGCTAGAAGGGGATTGGCAAGGCCCCCACGATGTGCGCTTGTTGCCGTCGGGCCGACTACTCTTGTTTGACAATCTCGGACGCGACCCCAAGGTTGCAGAGCCCTTTTCAAGAATCCTAGAGGTGGATCCGACCGGCGGTAAGATTCAGTGGGAGTACCGGTCCAGCCCCCCTGCACAGTTCTTCTCACGGGTTTGCGGGTCCAGCAACCGCTTGCCCAACGGGAACACCCTCGTTACCGAGACCACCCAAGGTCGAGCCTTCGAAGTGACGCCGGATGGGCAGACCGTGTGGGAGTATCACATCCCTCACCGAGCGGGCCGCAACCGGGAATTGGTGGCTTGCCTCTTTGAAGTGGAACGAATACCTGAGCGTCAGCTTGCTTGGCTCACGCGTTAGCACCCTCTAGGGTCAGCGGCCGAAAGGACAATCGCCTAGAGCCCGTCGAGGTTGCGAGTCAAGAGCTCCAGCTCCAACCCAAGCTCCACTTGGCGGCTGCGCTCCCCCTGCACCACGGCCGGGTCGGCCCTAGAAACGAAGTTCTCATTATTGAGCTTGCCCTCGATAGCACCGAGAGCCGCCCGAACCTTGTTACAACGATTCTCAAGTACCTCCTTGAGCTTGCCGAGGTCCGTCTGCTCACCCAGGGGCACGAAGACCTCAAGCCCACCGAAGACAGCCACGGCACTTCCGTCTGGACGCTCGAGGCTTTCCCCGACTTGCATCTCACCTAGATGGGCGAGGGTGCGAATGGTGGTCGAGTAGCGCTCCACCACCTCGCGTTCGTCTGAGCGAGGAGCACTAATCAACGCAGTCAGGGGTTGGCGCTCGCCCACCGTCGTCAGGGTCCGCACCCGTCTCACAGCCCCCACGACCCCTTGTAACGTCTCCATCTGCGCCATCGAATCCGCGTCCCGCACAAGTCCGTCCCCCACCGGGAAGGGAGCCGAAATCAACGGACTCGCAGGTGGAGTGCCCAGGGTCTCATGCAGGCCGGCCCAGAGCTCCTCGGTCAAGAAAGGAGTGAATGGGTGTAACAGCCCGAGAATGTCAGTCAACACGCGGGTCAAGACTCCGCGCGCCGCCGCTGAACTCTGTGCGCTCACACCATCCCCACCGAATCTCCCCTTGGCCAGCTCTAGGTACCAATCACAAAAGTCATTCCAAACGAATCGGTACAGTTGGCTGGCTGCGTCATTGAATCGATACTCGTTCAAAGCTTGGTCCACTTCTGCAGAGACTTCCTTGAGGCGTGTCAGAATCCAGCGATCCTCCAACTCGACGGGTTCAGCACTGCGCTCACCTTCGAGGTTCATCATTACGAACCGAGCGGCATTCCAGACCTTGTTACAGAAACGACTGCCCTGCTCAAAACGATCGGGGGACAGGCGCACATCCTGGCCTTCCTTCGTCAAGAGGATCAAGCTGTAGCGCACCGCATCTGCACCATATTGCTCAATCATGTCGAGGGGATCGATGCCATTGCCCGCTGACTTCGACATGCGCTTGCCCTTGCCATCGAGGACGGTGGCGTGGATGTAACAAGTCTTGAATGGATTGCGCTCTTCTTCGTCGCGTTCGGGCATGAAGGCGTAACCCGCCATGACCATGCGGGCCACCCACAGGTAGATGATCTCCGAAGCGGTGGACAAGAACTGAGTCGGGAAGAACCGTTCAAGGTCTGGAGCCTGGGCGTCAGGCCAACCCAAGGTGGCGATAGGCCACAGCCATGAGGATGCCCACGTGTCGAGAACGTCTGTATCTTGGCGCACGATGGGCTTGCCCGTCTCAGGGTGCGCTGAGCCGATCTCCAGATCTGTCACCGAGGCCACGGGCACGTCGTCCTCGTCGTACCAGACCGGAATCCGATGCCCCCACCACAGTTGGCGTGAGATACACCAGTCGTGCACGTTCTCTAGCCAGTGTCGATAGACCTTGCCCCATCGCTGTGGGCGAAACTCCAACCAGCCTTGATCGAGTGCGTTCAGTGCTGGCTGGGCCAAGGGCTTCATGGACACAAACCACTGTTCACTCATCAGGGGTTCGACGATGGACTTGGAGCGATCCGAGAGGGGCACGCTGTGCTTGATCTCTTCGATCTCCCCTAACAATCCCAACTCGTCCATGGCGGCCAGCACGTTCTTGCGCGCCAATTCTCGAGCCTGGCCGGCGAAGTCGCCGCCCTCATCATTGATGCGGCCATCCTTGTGCAGGATATTGATAATCGGGAGTCCGTGGCGCTCACCCCGCTCGTGATCCGCCGGATCGTGCCCCGGCGTAATTTTGACTGCGCCTGAGCCGTAGGCCGGGTCCACCGAATCGTCTGCCACAATGGGGATGTCCCGGTCCATCAGCGGCAGGCGGCAGGTGCTTCCCACGAGGTCCTTGTAACGCTCGTCTTCAGGATGCACGGCCACACCCGTGTCCCCCAACATTGTTTCAGGGCGTGTAGTCGCTACGCTGATGAACTCGCCGGGGCGCGCATTGAGCGGGTAACGCAGGGTCCATAGCTTCCCCTTACGCTCGACGTTCTCAATCTCGTCGTCACTGATGGCAGTCTCCAATACGCAGTCCCAATTGACTAAGCGTGACCCGCGATAGATCAGGCCCTTTCCCCAAAGTTCTGCGAAGGCTGTCCGTACGGCGTGGGTGAGTCCATCGTCCATGGTGAAAGCCACGCGGGACCAGTCACAAGAACAACCCAAGCGCCTGAACTGTTCGAGGATGATGCCGCCGTGCTCTTCCTTCCAGTCCCAGACCTTGGCAAGGAAAGGCTCCCGGCCCATCTCCTCGCGGGTCACTTTTTCTTCAGCAAAGAGCTTCTTCTCCACCACCGCTTGAGTCGCGATACCCGCGTGGTCGGTCCCTGGAATCCAAACGGTGTCAAAGCCCGATTTGCGTCGGTGGCGAATGACAATATCCTGCAAGGTGCCGTTCAAGGCATGGCCCATGTGCAGGCGCCCAGTCACATTGGGGGGAGGAATCACCACTGAAAAGGAGCGTCCAGAACCCTCACCCGCTGCGGGGGGCTTGAAGGCTCCAGAGTCTTCCCAAGCCGTGTAGATCGGTCCCTCTAGGTCAGCAGGCTGATAGCGTTTGGATAGGTCCATGGGGGCAAGAGTCTAATGGACCCATGCCCCTAGCGCACCGCCTGTGCCATCCCCGCTTTCACTCCCAGCAGCGGAGTCTGCAGCAGTGCGAGAGCAGCCGAACAGGCCAGCCCCACGTCCTGTGGGCGCTCGCCGAGATCGGGCAGATCGCCCTGCTGCACGGATTCCACGCAACCCACGGCCGCTTCGAACTCTAGGCCCATGGCGTCGAGAACCGCCAGACCCAAGCCATGGCGGGACACGCGATCCGGCCCCCCGAGATGCAGGACACCCGCACAGTCGAGGTCAGCCAACTCAACCAGCACGCGGCCCACGTTCTCCACTTCCAGTGGAGTTCGGTATTCGTCAATGAACAGTCTGGGGGTCTCGCCTTGGTCGATGGCCTGGAGCAGGCTGTCGCTAGCACCCAGCCCGCGTCCGCCCGAGTTCCCGTAGAGGAGGGGTAAGCGCACCACAAGGGCGCCTGGACAAGCCGCCAGAACCGCCCTCTCCCCTGCGAGTTTCGTGTGGCCGTACACGCTGACAGGCCCCGGTTCGCAGGCTTCAGTGAATCCGCCCCGAGGCGCTGGTGCGCATCCAAACACTAGGTCTGTCGAAACGTGCACAAGCCGCGAGCCGTGCATCTCACACCAGTGGGCCACCTGCTCGGGTACGCCTGTATTGAGCCTTTCCGCCCCCGGCCTGTCCTGCTCACAAGCCGACACGCGAGCCATGGCGGCACAGTTGACGACCATTCTAGGTTTCTGCGTGTCGAGCAGTCCCGCGAGTGCGGACTCCGAGGAGATATCCACAGCCTGATAGACCGGGCCATCACGGGGCGTGGTAAATCGAGGAACCCATTCAGTGGCCCTCCCCACCCCAACCACTGCCTCCCCTTTGGGGTTGGCAAAGGTCGCACCGGCTTGAGCCGAGGCAAAGGCAGCTCGCGTGACATGGGGCCCAAGGAATCCGGTGGCACCTAGAATCAGAATCGACATGGGGGGAGCATAGCGACGCACGGATCCCAATGGAGTTGGGTTCCTAAAAAGGCCGCCAAGGATCACTTTCGCAAGAGAATCAGCGAAACGTCACCGAGAGTCCATCGGTGAAATTCGAGGTCTTGCCGTCCTTGAACCACGCTTGGAAATGCCAAGTCTCACCCGCCGCAGCAGCTTGGTTGCGCCAGACGGGCAATGCGGTGAGATCCACGGGGATCGAGAATTGCCCCGCACTGTCCGAAATCTGCACTTGCTTCACAAAGCGTCCAATCTTGCGAGCAAGGCAGAGGTTCCCTTGGCTCGATCCCGGGTTGGGTTGAAACCCAACAACCGTGCTACAGAGAAAATACCCCAGCTCTGAGGCCGGCATTCCAGAGGCCGTGAGCGTGAGGTCATTGGCATAGACCTCAGCGAGCCCCCACGCCCCTAGGGTCGCAGCTGCGCCTGTTGAGTTTGAATTGGCTGGCCCGCAATAACTGATCCCGAGGTCCGAGAAGACAGACACAATGGATCCGCTAGCACTGTCTGTCATGACACCGATATTGGCGTCAGGCACGGCAGGCGATCCCTGTACAGTCGTCTTGGCCAGGTGCTCGTTGAGATAATCAGCCTCCGTCTCGTTGACGAAGTGCAGCCACGAATTGGCAGCCAAATCGATGAACGAACTATTGACGGGATTGTTGGCGCCTAAGAACCTCGCCATGCAGCCACTGCCCACCTGCAGATCCAGTGAGTTGGTAATGAAGTACAGGGTCACGCTCGCCCCGTTGACCAAGTAAACGCTGGCTCCCTGGGACGCTTGGGGGGCGCTACCGATTCCATCGTTGCCCAGCACCGCGATCACAGAGTTGTCGATCGTGAGGGCATATCCATCTCCCACTTGCAATCGGCTCTGGCCCCCTCCGTTATTGGGGATTTCCACCGTCGCGGGTGCGTTGGTGATGAAGATGTTGTCGTCGATACTAGTGTCTGGATCGATGGCCGTCACGGCGGATTGACTCAGGTCCCAATTGGCCTCATCAAAAATATCCTGACTGGACGAACCAACCCAAAAAATGTCGGCGACAGCGAGCGAGCTCAACGCAGAGCTCAACACTAAACTCAGGCTCAATTGCGCGAACCGATGTTGAGGGCCATTCATGGGTGATGTTCTTTCAAACTCAAGGATGGTGTGACTTGAATGCAGCCTACCCTAGCTCATTCAATTGCGAAAGGAACTGTATCTTCAGTCGCACCTACGGCGTCTCCAGCCGAGATCGTCGCAGCTGTCGCACGCACCCGCACCAGTCATCCCCTCGATCGAGCCGGTTGAATATGACAGACTAACTCGATGCAGACTTGCTCCCCCACGCGCGATTTGATCGCCACGCTTCCTAAAGTGCTCCTGCACGAGCACTTAGACGGCGGCCTCCGACCACAGACCATTATCGAATTGGCGGCAGAACACTCCTACCGAGCCCTGCCCACCCATGACCCCGACGAGTTAGCCGCTTGGTTTCAGCGCGGTGCGGACCGGGGCAGTTTGGGGCTATACCTTGAGGGCTTTGCACACACCATCGCTGTGATGCATTCACCTGAGGCCCTAGAACGGATCGCTTACGAGGCTCTTGAGGATCTAGCTCAAGACAACGTTGTCTATGCCGAATTGCGCTTCGCTCCTCATTTCGTCACCACAGAAACCATGGGGCTCAATGCCGTCATGGGCGCTGTGCGGCGGGGATGCGAACGGGCTCGGATCGATCACGGCATCGAATACGGTCTCATCGTCTGCGCGATGCGCAACGAGACACGGGCTCACTCCTTAGAGATGGCTGAATTGGCCTCTTCTTGGTTTGATCGCGGCGTGGTGGGGTTTGACCTCGCCGGGGAAGAAGAAGGGCACCCCTCCAAGCACCACGTGGAAGCCTTTCAACTGATTCAACGGCGCAATGGATCCATCACCATCCATGCCGGGGAGAGTTTTGGCCCCGAGTCCATTTGGCAAGCCCTGCAGTACTGCGGCGCCCATCGCATCGGGCACGGCACGCGCCTGATTGAGGACATTGCGGTTCACGACGGGCAAGTCATACGCGTGGGTGATCTGGCACGCTACGTCCTGGACCACCGCATTCCCCTCGAAATCTGCCTCTCCAGCAATGTTCATACAGGGGCAACGCCCAGCATGGGTGAACACCCCTTTCCCGTATTTCTACGCCAAGGATTCCGCGTCACATTGAACACCGATAACCGCCTGATGAGCGGAGTCACCATGACCGATGAGATGGAGATTTGCTGCACCCAATTCGGGTGCGACCTTGCAGATCTTGAGCGGCTGAGCGTGAACTCGATGAAGTCCGCCTTCTGCGCCTATGAAGATCGCAAGCGCATTCTAGCCGAGCGCATTCTGCCAGCCTTCAGGGCGGTGGGCACTTGAGCACGTCCAGCGAGCCCATTCTGCGGGAGGCCGAACAGTTTCAAGGCCGAGTCGAGATGCATGCATTTCAAAGCGAAGTGCTGCGCGACAATCCTCTCGGGGATACGAGCCTGCGCGAGACTCCCGTGTATGTGCCGCCCCAGGCCAGTCAAGAGGAGCTGCCCGTTGTGTTCTTGCTGGTGGGGTTTACCGGGCGCCCTCACAACCTGCTGGAGACTCACCCCTGGAAGGGGGGAGTCATTCGCGAGATTGACCGGGCGATGGCGGCCGGTGAGACCCCACCCGCCATTCTCGTCATGCCGAACGCTTGGACTCGTTTTGGCGGGAGCCAATACGTGAATAGCAGTGCAGTCGGGCGCTACGAGGATCACATCGTGCAGGAGTTGGCACCGTGGGTACGGCGAGCATTCCCAGTTCAAGCCGGTCCTATGGCAGTGGCCGGCAAGAGCTCAGGGGGCTTTGGAGCCCTGCACCTCGGCATGCACCACCCCAGCCTCTTCAGTGCGGTGGCCTCGATCAGTGGCGACTGCCATTTTGAATATGGCTATGCTGCCGATTTTCTCCCGGCCCTGCGCGGTCTCCAAAGCCACGGCAATGATCCTGCGGCGTTTCTGAAAGCGTTTGAAGCAAGCCACGACATGAGCGGGGACGGACACGCAGTCTTGAATCTACTCGCCATGTCAGCGTGCTATTCCCCCAACGCAGAGGCCTCGCTGGGGTTCGACCTGCCCGTCGACCTACACACAGGCAAGCGTCGGCCAAAGGTTTGGGAGCGCTGGCTCGCCTTCGACCCAGTCATCGCCTGCGTGGAGAATGCAGACGCCCTGCGCAGCCTCGACATGCTTCACTTGGAAGCTGGCCTGGCGGATGAATTCCATTTGCAATTTGGCCTGCGTGTACTCGTCGAGCGCCTCACAGAACTCAACATTCCCCATAAGCATGTGGAGTTCGAGGGCGGCCATTTCGGGATCAACCACCGCTACGCAGAGTTGATTGGCCCCCTCACCGAAGCCCTCCGCCGTTCCTAGCGACGCACAAGCCTGCCCCTGGGCCAATGTGCAGGGGATCCGCAGCCGTTCAAGGGTGAGCGTACGGATACTCAGTAGATGCCGCGCGAATCCCGTAAAAAAGCGTATCCTGCCCCCCATGAAGCCTCACTGCATTCTCTTGGTGGCTGGAGTTATCCTTCCAGCATCACAAAAGGTCATGGCCCAGGAAGCCCTTCCGCTAGTGTCCCCTGATCCCACGAGTATCGGTGAGGCCCTCGAACAGGGAACCTACTGGGCCGACCTGCGTCTTCGCAGCGAGAGCGTGAACACCTTCGGCCTCGATGACCGCTCCCAAGCCTTGACCCTCGGTGCCCACATGGGTTTCTCCAGCGCCGCCTGGAAAGGCGTTCGAATGCTCGCCGAGTTTGAGTCCATTGCAAGCCTCGGAGCAACGACCTACAACGATACCCTCAATGGTCAGGTGGGCCGCCCGGTGATCGCAGACCCCACTGGCAGTCAAGTCAATCGAATCTGGGCCGAGTACGCCCATTCCAACGGCACCTCCGTGCGCTTCGGGCGGCAAGCCATCGAACTGGATGATGGACGCTTTTTGGGCAGCGAGCTCTTTAGGCAAGGACAGCAGACGTTTGATGCGTGGAACGTCGAGTACGAAGATTTCCAGGAACAGGCTTATACACTGGCCTATCTCTTTGGCATCAACGGCCCTCTGGGTACGCAGAGCCCCACGGGGAACGTGGACTCGGGAAGTCTAGTCCTGCACATGCAACGCATGATTGGTGACTCCAGTTCACTCTCTGCCTACTGGCTCGACCTCGATCTCGACAACCCCTTGCTTCCCTCTACCCGCACCTTCGGTGCACGGTTCTCAACGGAGGCCGAAGTACTGGGTCAGGAAGCGGACTTGCTGGTGGAGTTTGCAGAGCAACGTGAGAACGCAGACAATCCGGCGGACTTGAGCGCGAGCTATTCGCACATTGCCTTGGGCTATCGTCTAGGGCGGGTGCGCGTTGGAGCCGGCGCGGAAATCCTCGGGGGGGACGGAAGCCCTGGCGGAAGCTTCAGCACCCCCTTGGCAAGTGCCCACACGTTTAACGGTTGGGCCGACGCGTTTCTCCGTACACCCGACACCGGGCTGGAGGACACCTACCTTCGCTTGGAGACTACCCTAGCCGATGTTGACCTCAGCTTGAGCCTGCACGAATTCAGATCCAATAGCGCCGGTCTCGACTTCGGGAGCGAGTTGGACCTGGCGGCGAGCTACACCCTAGAGAACGGCATGCAGTCGGGATTCGCACTAGCGGATTACTCCGCTGACCGTTGGCAGACGGACACTTTTAAGGTCTGGGTGTGGCTGGGCTACTCGTTTTAGCCTTTAGCCCTCATCCATCCCCGAGTGACTGACCTCCACGACCGTGTGGATACCGCCGCGCACCATGAAATCGCCCTCTATGGTCATCTGGCGTGGTTCAAGGAGCCTTACGAGATCATCAAGGATTTCGTTCGTGACGGCTTCGTGGAACGCTCCCGTATTGCGGAACGACCACAGGTAGAGCTTGAGGCTCTTTAGCTCGACGCACAGCTTATCGGGCACGTACCGGATGCGAATCGTGGCAAAGTCGGGTTGACCCGTGCGCGGGCAAAGACACGTGAACTCAGGGCACTCAAAGCGAATCGTGTAGGAGCGTTCCGGGTGAGGATTGTCAAAGGCCTCAAGGTCTTTCGTCGGCTGGCTAGACATGGGCTCAGAATAAGTGCCCACGGGTGCTGGGGCAACCACGACCCAGTGGCCCGATGGAAAGGACAGGCAAGACGCACTGGTGTGAGGCCGTTCGAATCGCCACAATCCACTTCAGTTCCAAGTCCCCCCCCGCCTCCCAGCCTAAGCTCCCCCATGCTGACCACGTTTCTCCCCCTCCTCCAAGCAGTCCAGGGTCTCACCCTAGACGATGCTGCCTCGGCTCAAGCCCAACTGAACGAGCGTTTCAACCCCTGCGGGCCCGAGGCACTCGCCTTCAATGAATGCCTCAAGGCCTTGCTCGAAAAAGGCCAAATCGCGGATCGGGGTGAACTGCCCGTGCGTTGGGGCCGGGTCGCCAAGCCGAGCGAAGAGAGCCTTGGGTTTTCGATTGACGTGGTTCTCATGAACGGCGCCGGGCCACGTCACCGTCACCCTAAGGGAGAGGTCAACTACTGCATTGCCCTCGAAGGGGAGCCCACCTTCCAAGACCAGGCCCCTGGCTGGGTCGTCGAGACCCCTGGCTCCGAACATGTACCCACTGTATCTGGGGGACTCATGCTAATCGTCTACCTCCTGCCAGATGGAAGCATGGAATTCCTCGGCTAGGCCTGCGAGCGGAGAGTGCAAGGAGCGCCAACGCCCTGCCTGCACTCTCCGTAGGAAACCCAACACAAAACGCTAGCACCGTCGTCACGGATTCAGAATGAAACAAACTTCCACCTACACCTTGGCTCTCCTCAGCCTTCCAGTCCTGTGCATCGCCTGCGGACATGAGGAGCCGAGCACACCCGCCCCCCCCGCTCAAGAATCCGAATCCGACCAAGTTCCTGTGCAGGCCAATCCGCTTCCCGACTCCGTCGAGATTGCCTCACCGAGCGACCCTATTCGCCAACTCGAGGCCGTAGAAGACGCCACAGAGGAGGTGGCCGACTCCCTTCTTGATTTCTCGGACAAGTTTCGGCGCCGCGATTGGACGGCCTGCTCCGAGTGGCTCATGGATGATTTCCTGGGAGAGGGTCTGCACGGCCTACCCGTAAAGAACAGCCAAGAAGAGCACCTCAACGTGGAGGTCTTAATCCACGATGCCCAGGCGGCGAACGTCCTTGACAAGGATGGTTTCTTGGGCAACTTGACGGATCTGGTCGGTTCCTGGGAACGAGTCGAATCTACCATTTGGAAGACCAAGGCTGCTGAGTTTGAACGTGGCCGCGGCCAGCGCTGGGGGCGAGTCAAGCTGTATGTACATATGACGGGCGTTGCCTCCCAGGGCGGGGGAGTCGGTGTCACGGCCTGGGGTTACGCAAAGGCCGTCAAAGACGAGGGCCGCTGGAAGCTTGCGGCATTTGACCTGACTTCCCTCGAGGTGACTCAAAAGCGCACCGCCATCTTCACGGAAGTCTCCGCTGCAGCCGGTGTGGCCCACACATGGCCGCGCTTTGGAACACCCGAAAACTTCTGTTTCGCGTTCAATGGCGCGGCCAGCGGCGACGTCAATGGAGATGGACGCTGGGACCTGTTTGTACCTTCCGATGGACACAACTTCCTGTACATCGGGCAGGCAGATGGGACCTTCAAGGAAACGGCCCAGGCGGCCGGGGTTTGGGGGCCCGAGGGCGGTACAGGCGCACTGTTTCTCGACTACGACAATGATGGCGACCAGGATCTCGTCGTCGGACACGCCGACGATGCCACAGGCGGCGCCCGCATGTGCCTGTACCAGGGCGACGGCAAAGGCCAATTTGTTCAGGTTGAGGGGGCGCTCGGCATGGCTGATGTTTCGCTATCGGCCTATTCGCTCACCGCCTTCGACTTCGACAATGATGGTTGGCTCGACATCTTCGCCTGCGGCTATGGCGAGTTGGACAAAGAACACAATAACTCATGGGTCGAGGCCACCAACGGTTACCCGAATGCGCTGTTCCGCAATGAGCAGGGCCAGAGATTCACAGATGTTTCCGAAGCTGCTGGTGTACGCGGAACGAGTTGGAGCTACGCAGCCGCCGCAGCCGACATCGATCGCGATGGTGATCTCGATCTCTATGTGGCCAATGACTACGGGAGCAATTGCTACTACGAGAACCAAGGGGACGGGACCTTTACCAATCAGGCTGGCCCGTTCGGAATCACCGATCAAGGCAATGGCATGGCCGCTGCATTCGGAGATTTCAGCGGTGATGGAAACCTTGATCTCTACGTCTCCAACATGTCCTCCACCGCAGGCAACCGCATCCTCGACCGGTACAAGGAAGATGTCCCTGACGAGCTCTATGCGATCCTCAAGAAGTCCGCTGCTGGGAACACAATTTTCACGCGTACGGATCCGGGTGGATTCACCGCCCTGCCCAAATCAGCAGGCGGGGTCGGTGCCAACTGGGCTTGGTCCCCAGCCCTGGCCGACTTTGACTTAGATGGGCACCTCGATGTTTTCTGTACGAATGGTTTTGTCACTGGGACCCTCGCCCACGACACATGAAGCACCTACTGGCGCCACGTGTTGGCGTCCTCATTAGAGAGTGGTTGCAGCGAAGACGTAACCTGTGAATCAGTGGGAAACTCGGGCTACCTTGAACGGCACAATACCCAGGTTTATGAGCAGGGCCGATCATTCAGCGGCAATGAACGCGACAAGCTTTATTTCAACCGTGGAGATGGAACCTTTGCCGACCTCTCGGATCTCTCGGGTTGCGACAACCCCAATGATGGGCGCGCAACAATCGGCTGCGACTTCGACGACGATGGGGACGTGGACCTTTTTGTGCACCAGCTGCAACGTGAGAGACACACCCTGTATCGCAACGAACTCGGTACTACCCATGGCGGGTTCCTGAAGCTGCGACTGCGCGCCACTCAGGGACACTGGGAAGCCATCGGAGCCACGGTTTTGGTGGACGGGCCCCACGGCCTCATGGCCCAGGTACTCTCTCGGGGAGCTGGATTCATAAGCTGCCAAGCACCGGAACTCATCTTTGGGCTCGGCGAAGCAAAAAACGCCAAGGTGCAAATCCTCTGGCCAGGTGGGGAGCTCGAGGATTTCGGGACCCTGCAAGCCAATTCGCGCAACTTGCTAGTTCAAGGATCTGGAACATCCGAACCCGTAGCGGCACTCACCACAAGACTGCCCGACCCCCTGCCCACTGGGCTAAAAGTGCAACCGGGAGTGACAGCCAGTGAGTGGACTGTGGCCGACGCCGATGGGGCGAGTACCCGCTTGCGTTTGACCGACTTAGCCCAGGGTGATCGCCTGATGGTCAATCTGTGGGCAAGCTATTGTGCCCCATGTGTAGCGGAGCTGGGCTATCTACAGGAGACGGATGAACGAGAGGGAGTCCGCCTGATTTGCTTGTCTGTCGATTCCCCAGCCGCCCGGGCCCAAGCGAGCTCCCTGCTGAGCAAGCGGGCCCCCAACCTAACGGGATACTACCTTCCCGATGTCATTGCCCCCGATTCTGAGCTGGCCGAGCTGCTCGATCTCCAACGGCTACCCCTCCCGACGACCCTTGTATTCGATGCCACCGGCAAGTTAGAGGGCATTGTTCAGGGACCCCTAGAGCAAGGTGACGCTCGCTGGCGATAGAGTATGCGCAGCGCTTTCCTGCGCCCCTCTCCCCCACCGTCTAGCGCATGCCCACCCCAGCGACCACAGCCGACACCCCATCCGCTCCTAGGATTCCTGACACTCCCCAACCGACCAGCGGGGATCACGTTCTGTTTCTTGCAGTTCTAACCTGCTTTTTCCTCTCAGGGTTTGCTGCACTCGTCTACCAGACCGCATGGATGCGACAGTTCTCTGTCGTATTCGGCACATCGGAACTGGCGGTAGCGACTGTCCTTGCTGCATACATGGCAGGCCTCGCACTCGGCGCAGCTTGGGCAGGCCGCATCCTCCCCCGGGTCAAACGCCCCATCCTGTGGTACGGAGTCCTAGAGGCAGGTGTGGCTCTGGGTGCCCTGTGTGTCCCAATCGGTCTCAGCATCGCCCGGTTTCTGCAAGCGACGATGATCGGTGGTCAAAGTGAGCTGGTCCATTCCGGGGGGCTGGGCCAATCTACATTCTATTTGATCACGACGTTCCTCATCGTGCTCGTCCCCACCACCTGCATGGGGGCCACCCTGCCTCTGCTCGCCAGACATGTCGTGCGCCGCCGCGACCACATCGGACCCCGCATCGGGCTTCTGTATACGATCAACACCGCAGGTGCTGTGGCCGGCACCCTCTGCGGGGCCTTTATTTTGCTGCCTACCCTAGGCCTGGCCGGGACGGTGTGGGTGGGCATCGCCGCAAATCTGTGCGTCTTTGTCGTGGCCGCATTACTCGCACGGCAGGCGCCCGCTCCGGTCCCCGTAGCCAGCCCGGAAATGGACTCGCGTGCGGCTGCGCGTGAAAGCGTCGGCGACAGGCGCGCACTATTGATCCTGCCATTCATTGCCATTTCGGGGTCCATCTCGTTCACCTACGAGGTGCTATGGACTCGCCTGCTCGCACACATTCTGGGCGGCAGTGTTTATGCCTTCGCTGCCATGCTCGCCAGCTTCCTGACGGGGATCACCGTCGGGGGGGCCGTGGCCTCTCTCTTAGCACGCTCACGGCAGGCAGCTGCCGTGGGCTTTGTGATTTGCCAGATTGGAATCGCGGTCCTCTCCGCTTGGATTTTCGATTCCATGGATGCGCTCCCTGCCGCGTACCTCTTGCAGGTGAGTGAAGCGGGGGCATCCCCCCAGGCCGTCGGCGCGAATCTGACATTCACCCTCTTGCTGCCGGCCACAGTCTTGATCGGTGCGACATTCCCCTTCGCCCTGCGCATTCTCGCCCGCTCACGTGAGAACGCTGCCGGAGCCAGCGCCCGTGTGTATTCTTGGAACACGGTCGGCGCCATTGCAGGGGCCCTCATCAGCGGCTTCTTCCTGATCCCCCACCTTGGTTTCGAGGGCACCACCCGCCTTGCCGTCGCCGCCAGTCTCGGTCTGGCAGCCGCTGCATCTCTCGCCTTCCTGTGGCCCAAGCAGCGACTCCTGACCCTCACGACCTGCGCAAGTCTGGGTCTCATGGCCCTGTACCACCCCACACCTCCGCTCAAGCTACTGCGCCACGAACTTGAACCGGCAGGGGACCCGGCCGGCGAAATACTGTTCAGGGCCGTTGGCCAATCGGCCAGTGTTCTCGTGGTCGACCAAACCGGCACTCTAGAGATTCGTTCCAACGGACTCCCTGAAGCGGGTATCACTCCCGAGGGTACCCCCCCATTCGGGCGCAACGCCGAGCGCTTCCTGACGATCCTACCCGTGTTGGCCCGTCCAGCGGCACGCTCCATGCTTGTCATTGGCTTCGGTGGAGGGGTCGCTCTGGAGGCTGTTCCCCCCAGCATTGAGGAACTCGACGTAATCGAGCTTGAACCCGAGGTCATTTCGGCCAATCGCTTGATCGCCCCGTTGCGGGATGTCGATCCCTTCAAGGATCCCCGGCTCAATATCGTGCTCAACGATGCACGCGGCGCCCTGACGCTCACTGAAAAGCGCTGGGACATCCTCGTTTCGCAACCATCCCACCCCTGGACTGCAGGCGCCTCCCACCTTTACACGGCTGAGTTTGCCAGCCTATGTCGAGATCATCTGACCCCGGACGGGGTCTTCGTGCAGTGGATCAACGCAGGGTTCCTCAACCCCGAGTTGTTCGCATCAGTGGGGGCAACCTTACTGGACACGTTCGAGCACGTGTGCCTGTATCGCCCCGTGCCCAGCATGCTGCTCTTCCTGGCCTCGGATGCTCCCCTCCAAGCCGAAAGCGATTTGGCCCGCACGGGCGCTCCGATTTCCGCTGACCCCGAGTATTGGAGTCGCATGGGAGTCAGCGATGCCAATGAACTTTTGGCGCTGTTGGCTTTGGACGAGGAAGGGCTGAGAACCCTGTGCGCAGACGGCATTGTCAGCAATGACAATCGCAACGTACTCGCGATGTCTTCGGGCTTGAATCTGCCGGGTGCGCTGCACATGGAGAGTACGTGGGCCATGCTTGCCCCAGCAGATCCGCTCCTGCGAGCAGGGTCCACCCTACGAGCCCAACTGGGCAATGCCATCAGGCCGTTCAGTCTCCAGCGAGCAGTGGGTGCCGTGTCTCCCCTGCGCGCCCAGGCCCTCGGAGAGTCTCTGCAAGCCGCCCCTGAACCAGCTGAACGACTCTACTACCAAGTGGGCAGCCTCCTCCCCGCTGCGGGTCGGGGTGCACCCGGAACCGAGAGTCTGCAAGCCCTCGCCAACTCTTGGACCGGGATCCCCCAACTCATATGGAAAGGCTGGCGGGCCCTAGGCCGGGGGCGGCATGAAGCGCTGCATGCCCTCGACGAGCCGCTCAATCAGGTCGCCCCTAGTTCGGCTTGGCACTCCCATGCCATGCAATTGCGTGCTCACCTCAGACTCTCGGTGCCCGACGTCAAAGTCGAATCTGCCCTTGAAGCCATTGAGAGTCTCGACCGAGCCATCATTCGCGAGCCGGCCCCCGAACTCTTGGCCCTACGCTTGGAAGCTGCGGCTCAAGCCCAGTGGCCCAAGGGGATCGTAGCGACCCTGAGGGAACTGATGGTGTGGCTGGGACCCGCCAAAGAGGGGCTCAGCCCAGCCGCATTGCAAGACTTGTATGCAAGCCTGCGTCCGTGGCCCGCTCGACTCAGTGCCCTTCGCAACATGTGGGATACGAGTCCCGACGCCGAACTCATCGGAGCCCTAGACGAGCTTCACAATCAACTCATCGATCGGCTACCCGCCCAGCCACAGGCCCCCACCCAATCCGAAGAACCCTCCCAGCTGTTCCGGTGACTCCCCCCAAGGCTTCCCCTGCCCGTGCAAGCATGCAACCTGCTTCCCCAGCAGAGATCCCTGTTCGAGGCTCTGCAGCCCAAGGAAAGGGACAAACTGCGCGGCTCGAACGGGTTTTAGAAAGCCGCTTCGGCCGTTCTGCCCTGATCGCAGTGGGTGTCCTCGCGCTGACGCTCACTGCTGGACTCCTCCACGCGGATGGCATCATGCAAGATGGGCGTGATCCCGACTGGACACACATATTCAGCCGCAAGGCCGTAGGCTGGTGTTTGTGGGGCCTCGCAGCGCCACAAATCCTCCTGGTCGCTCGCCTGCTCTCACGCCACGTGAAGTGGACTCTTGCGCTGCTCCTCATGCACTCACTCCTGGGCTACGGAACCAGCCGTGGTCTCCTTGAATTAGAGCGGCATGTCAGCTCCGAGTGGTTAGCCCTACGAACCTTTGAACAAGGTGCCGGCAGGCGCGCACCGATCCCAGACGAAGGAAGAATGCCCGGGCCTGGTGCGTTGAGGGCAGAAGGCCCTCGGGAACGCATGTTGGGTCCCGTGGGACCAGGCAATCTAGATCGGCAGGATGGACTTGGACTTCGGCCTCAACGACCCCGAGATCATTCAACACCCGAAGCGCGACGGCGATTGATGCGCCTGCGCGCAGGTCCCCGTACGGAGTTCGGGGTGATGATCTACTTTGTCATATTGGGCCTCGGCTGGAGTGCGCGCAGCTTCCTCGCCGAGCGCCAAGGTGAACGTCGTAGCGCACAACTCGAGCTTCAAAAAGCGCTCCTTGAGGGGGAACTCGCAGCCGCCAAGGTGCAAAGCCTTGAGGGACAATTGCAGCCCCACTTTCTGTTCAATGCCCTGCACTCCGTCGGCGGCTTGATTCGCAATGACCGGTCTCCCGAGGCCCTGCAGACCCTCTCTGCATTAGGAGGCCTGCTGCGGGCCACCCTAGAACACGGTACCGAACCCGAGGTGAGTTTCGAGCGGGAGCTCGCCCTAGTGCAACATTATCTAGACATCGAGGCGATTCGATTGGGAGACCGCCTGAAGGTCACCACGAAGGTCGATGCTGGGCTGGATTCGATTCCGGTTCCTCCACTGTTGCTCTTGCCCCTCGTTGAGAATGCTGTCAAGTATGCGATTGCGCCCCGCCTCGACGGTGGCTGCATCGAAATCCGGGCCAACCGCGAAGGGAACCACCTGCACCTACGCGTGAGTGATGATGGACCTGGATTCGAGGGCAATCCGTTGGCTGAATCCAAGAGTCGAGGCGCTGAGAGCACATCCATCGGCTTGCAAAACACCCATGCCCGGCTAAAGACCTTGTATGGGGAGGGCGCCACCATCGACCTTCAGACCTCCCCCGAAGGTGGTGCTCTAGTCCATATCTGTTTACCCATACAGGAGACCCACCCGTGACCCAAGCCACCTCACCCATGCGAGTGTTGATCGCGGACGACGAACCCCTTTGCCGAGACACTCTCCACAGCCTCCTCGCAGCCGAACCAGACGTTGAGATCCTCGGCTCGTGCCGAAACGGCACCGAGGCCCTGGAGCAACTACGCCAAGATCCGCCCGATTTGGTGTTTCTCGATGTGGAGATGCCTGGCCTCAACGGCTTTGAAGTGCTCACGGCCCTCGACAGCGACCATCCCCCGATGATCATTTTCACCACGGCCTACGACTCCTATGCAATCGAGGCCTTCGGTGTGCATGCCGTCGACTACCTCCTCAAACCCTTCGATGACGAGCGATTCACCCAAGCCCTCGACCGCGCAAGGGACTTACTGTCCAGTGAACGTGTGGTAGAAGCATCTCAAAAGCTCGCTTCGATTATACAAAGCAAGGGGACACCTCAAGACCCAAGCGGGGATGACTCCAAGTCGCCACCTGCACCCGGGCCCGTGACGACACCTGTGACTACACCAAGATCCGAACCCGAGACACAACTCGTCACAGAAGACCCTGCTCCCCTCGACCGTCTCACCATCCGGCGTGAGGGCGGCATCGAACTCGTGCAGACCAGTAGCATTCTCTGGGTAGAAGCGGCAGATCAGTACGTTCGCTTGCACACTCGCAAAGGCGAGGTACTGATGCGTGAGTCGATGGGTGCATTGGAACGCAGCCTTGATCCAGCCCGCTTCCAACGAGTACACCGTTCAGCCATCATTGCCCTTGACCAGATCCAGAGACTTGTGACCCAACCTGGGGGGTTGGGCAAAGTACAGTTGCTTGACGAGACCTGGATCCCAGTTAGCCGCGCGCGCATCGCCGCATTGCGGCGCAGGTTGGGGTAGTCCGCAAACTGATGGTGTTTGTTTGCATCAGGTAAAGGGGGTTTTCGGTGCACTGAGAGCGGTTGTAGTCAGATTCCCAACAGGTAACGGCACACTGACGAGACGCCCCTTGCACCTAGAGCTCGATTCCTTGAACTTGAGGTACTTGTGCGGCAGGGCGAAGCGCACATAGACCCCCTTGAACACTTCGTTCACCGAGATTCTCCAGCTACGAACCGACATGTTGCGCACCATCATTCCAGCCATTGCAGCGCTCGCACTCTTCAGCGCTGATGAACTCAAGACCCAATACAGCAAGGAACATCCCATCCGTGTAGAAGTGGAAAGCACCCAGACCATGGAAACAACGGCCATGGAGATCACGCGTGACGGTGAGCCGATGGAAGGGCGCGGAATGGGTCGGGGAGGAAGTGAAGCTTCGATCTCGTACACCTACGTCGACCGGATCGGCGCAATGAGTGACGGATCCCCCACCCAACTTGAGCGAGAGTTTGAGGAAGTCGGCGGTGTTAGCACGATGGCCATGGGCGAAGAGTCCCGCGAGTCCGACCGTGAGAGCCCACTGGATGGAGAGACACTCGTCCTAGAAGTCGATGACGAGGGCGACACCATCGCCACACTCAAAGGTGACGACAACCCCGAACCGGCATCGATCTTGAAAGGACACTCCATGACCCTCCCTCTCGATGGTCTGCTCCCGGATGGTGAGGCCAAGATCGGGCACAGCTGGGAACCCGAGGGCGCTGCAGTGTTAGCCGCCCTGGGCCTGGACGTCATGCCTGCGCTCTTTCCGCGCCCCGAGCGCGGGGAAGGCAACTCCGAGCGTGGGGAGCGCGGAGGTCGCGGAGGTCGTGGTCCACGAGGCGGCGGAGGGGGGAGTTTGGGTTTCTTGCGCGAAGCAGAGTGGGAGACTGAAGCCACGTGGGTCGAGCGAACACAGACCCATGATGGGCACGAGTGCATCGTCATCGAACTCACCTTCGAGGCCGAAGGGGAAATGCCTGAATTCGGCGGTCGCGGCCGAGACCGTGAGCAAAGCGAATGGGGCCTGTCACGACCCGAATCAATCGGGAGCTCTGTCGTCCGAGTGGACAACACTTATGAGATCGAAGTCTCGGGCGAATTGCTCTACTCTCTAGAAGCCCAGCGACCGGTCAAACTGACCCTCGAAGGCGAGATTACACAAGAAATGAGCATGGAGAGGGACACTCCGGACTTCAGCATGTCGATATACCGACTCCAGGAAGGATCCCTGAGTCACACCATTGTGATCTCCAACGAGGATGACTAACCATGAATCAGATCCCCACCCTTGCCCTGACATGTTTCATTTCCGCAGGTGCTGGCTTCTGGGTCATGCATTCCCTCACTGAAGATAAGCCCGCCCCCGCGTTGCCTACTACGGGTGAATACGGACTCAGTGTTTCCGGCACGCCCCAGGGACTGGGTGCCGTTGACTCTACCCTCGACGAATTGGCATCCCGAATCAGCGCTCTTGAAGCAAGAGGTGCACTGGTCGAGGCTGACCGCGTGCCCGCAGCGAACTCTGATAGTGACCTGCAAGCTGACTTGGCCTCCCTGCGTGAACTTCTGGCCTCCTTTCAGTCGGTGGAGCAAGCCCCACCTGCGAGATTCCAAAACATGGTCGAACTGGCCATCGAAGCCCGTGAAGCCCGAGAGGCAGAAGAACGCGAAATCAGACGAGCCACGCAACGCGAAGAGCGCATGGACCGCACAATGGAGAAACTGACGGCGGACCTAGCCCTTGACCCAACCCAGTCCACCCAGATGAGGTCTATCCTCAGCGCACGCGATGCGGAACGGGATGAGTTTTTCCGCAGCATGCGGGATGGAGTGAACCAAGTGGACCGCGCTTCAATCCGCGACCTCCTCACCGAACGGAGCGAGGCCTACAATATCAAGATCCAGGGGGTGCTCACCCCCCAACAGTTCGAGCAGTACGGCGGCATTGATTTGGGTCGTGGAGGGTTTGGTGGAGGCGCTCCACGCTCGCAAGACTCGGGAGGAGGAAACCGTGGTGGCCGCAGGAATAACGACGTCTGAATCCGGCGCGCCAACAGGCATCAGCTGGGCGGCGACAGACTCGGTGGCTGAACGGTCTGGGATCGAGTACCGGGATGCAGCAAGGCTGATGAATGGGCGTGTGTGAGACTCACAAGCTGCTGGCTCCTGCCGCACTGGGCCTTTTCGGGCTCGTCGGTTCAGCGGTAGCCCAGAAACCGCTGCCCCAAGAACGCGAGGTCAGCTCCGCCTCACGCCCGCCCAATATTGTCCTCGTCCTAGCCGACGATCTTGGGTTTGGTGAACTGGGTTGCTATGGCAGCGACAAGATTCTCACGCCCAACCTCGACCGCCTCTGTGAAGCCGGTATGCGTTTCACTCGACACTATGCCGGCGATGCAGTCTGCGCTCCGTCTCGCTGCGTGTTACTGACAGGCCTTCACACCGGTCACGCCCACGTGCGCGACAACAGCCCTTGGGCCCGCAAGGCCAACCCCCATGGGGAAGGTCAGGCTCCACTGCCCCCTGATACCGTCACCCTCCCTCGCCTCTTGAAGGAAGCTGGCTACGCCACGGGCACCTTTGGAAAGTGGGGACTGGGAGGCCCCGGAGATGAGGGTGAACCTCACCGGCAGGGTGTAGATGAGTTTTTTGGGTACCTCTGCCAAGCCCAAGCACACAACCACTATCCCGACCACTTGTGGAAAAATGGTGAACGCGTGGAGACGGGGAACAGGGCTTTTCCCTCGCGGGAGAAGATCACACTCCCGGCCGATGAGGATTCCAACCCCATCGACTGGAGCCGCTTCGCGGGTGAACACTATGCACCCGAGCTGTTCATCCAGCATGCTGAAGCGTTCATCCGAGCCCACGCCGATGAGCCATTCTTTCTCTATTACCCCAGTGCGCTACCGCACCTCGCACTGCAAGTTCCAGAGACTCTACTCGAGTCCTATCCCTCAGATTGGGATCCAACTCCCTATCTCGGCCAGAGAGGGTACCTCCCCCACCCCCGGCCTCGGGCAGCCTATGCGGCCATGATCACACACCTCGACTTGGAGGTAGGTCGCCTGCTCGCTGCACTTGAAGAGGAGGGCATCCTTGAAGAGACGCTCTTCCTCTTTACGAGCGACAATGGTCCTTCGTATGCAGGCGGAGTCGACCATAAATTCTTTGAGTCCAGCGCGGGGCTACGGGGGCTCAAGGGAAGTCTCTACGAGGGAGGCTTGCGAGTACCCCTGATCGCCTCATGGCCAGGGGTCATTGCTGCGGGCACGGAAAGCGCAAGGGTCAGCGCGTTTCAGGACCTCCTGCCCACACTCTGCGCAATCGCGGGGGCGCGAGTCCCCGAGGAACTCGACGGGATTGACCTCTCCGCTACGCTGCGCGGGCGTCCGGCACGAATGGGAGCCCGCCCCCCCCTGTATTGGGAGCTGGGCCGTCGTCAGGCGTTGCTGCATGGAAACCACAAACTCGTTCGCCAAGCCAATAAGGAAGGCAAGGTAACAGCCGAATTGTATGACCTCAAAAATGACCCCTACGAGAAGGCCAACCTCGCTGCCTCAGAACCAGCGCTGCTGCAGCGCATGATCGATCGGGCTCAGGCCGAACGCGTGAACTCACAATTATTTGCCGGTCCGTTCGATCACCCGTCACCAGGGGACACCAAGACGCCTTAAGGCTGCGGGTGGCTCCCATTCAGGGAGACCCGTAGACGCTCAGTAAGGCCCGCGCACTCTAGCGCTCGCCCAGCGTCAGCCAAAAGGTCTTCTCCGCGCCAGCCCGCTGCACAGTCACCTGCACCTTGTCTCCGGGCTTGTGCTTTGACAGCAAGCTCCGCACTTGCCCCAGGTCCCTGAGGG
This sequence comes from uncultured Planctomycetaceae bacterium, assembly GCA_964469565.1. Classification (GTDB taxonomy): domain Bacteria; phylum Planctomycetota; class UBA1135; order UBA1135. The sequence goes on along the minus strand of CAYXZD010000011.1, from coordinate 14,801 downwards.
ACTTCCCTGCCCAGTGCGTGAGAATGTCCCCCTCCTTGAGCCCCGCCTGTTGTGCAGGACCGCCCTCCAAGATGGACCCCAGCAAGACCCCCGTCTCTGTCCGGTTCGGATCGATGGTGACGCCGAAAAACGCACCGCCTGATCCATCTTGGCGTCCGGGCGTTCTGTCTTGGGCTCCAGTCGATCGCCTGCGGCGCTCGGGTACAACAAATGCAAATGCCTCTGGCATGCGTGCAGCATCACTCAGAATGGTGTGGAACAAATCGATCGCCTTGACCGCATCCACTCGATTAATCTTGCTGACCACATCCCTCGAAGTGTGATAGTCATCGTGAAAATCTGCGATGATCCCAAACAGGACGGGCATTTTGGCACGGTAGAAAGGTGTGTGGTCTGAGGCGCCCGACATGTTTTCGGGCTGCACAATGACAAGGGGGCTGGCTTCAAACTTGGGAGCCAGCCACTCAGCCATCCCCTCACCGGTCTGTGCGCCCGACACAGACAACCGGGAGCGCGTGATGCGTCCAATCATGTCAAAGTTGATCATCAACTTGTGCTGCTCAATAGGAAACAAGGGATTACGGCAGTAGTGGGCCGAGCCGATCAAGCCAGACTCTTCAGCACTGAAGCACATGAATAGAAGTGAGCGCGCGTCGTCTCCTTCAGGGATTTCGTCGTATTCCTTGGCCATGCGCTCAGCCAGCATGATCACCGCAGCGCTGCCTGAGGCATTGTCATCCGCTCCCGGGTGCAGCTTGCCGGCCCCCTCACGCGACCCAAACTTCCCCATTCCTAGATGGTCAAGGTGAGCGCCGAGAACCACATATTCGCCAGCGAGGACACCTTTACCAGGTAACAGGCCAATCAGGTTCTCTGCCATCAGGTCGTCATCGGCTATCTGTGCCTCAAGAGCCACTTGGATTCCTAGGTCCCTCGCCACCCCATCAAGATCGGCCGCGTGGCGCAATGCGAGCAGGCTATCACCCTGCCCCCCTGCAGAGAGTAATCGCTGTGCCGCATCCGCCTTAGCGAGCAGAACGGGGATATCCACATAGTGACCTGCCCCCTGGCCAGCCACCATGAGATCATCAATCCTAGGGTCGGCGGCCCCGGGAGGATTCACCAGCAAGACAGCCTCAGCGCCGAGCTGCTCCATCTTCTTGAGCTTGCGGCTAAACCCCGATTTTGAGGTCCAAGGGCCGCGGGTCGCCCAGCGACTCTTCCCTTCTGCATCCATGGGTTCGAATCGAAAAATCATGACGACCTTCCCGGTCAAATCCAAATCCTCGGGGAAGCCGCGATAACCGTCCTGACCCTTCTCGATTCCATAACCACAAAAAACAAGCGGCGCCTGCACGCTCCCGGAGCCCCCCATACCCGTCACTCCAAAGTCCACGCCGTGCAGCAGGTCCAGCGTTCCGACCGAGAGCTCCGAGCGAACAACACTTCGACGCTTGCCCACGCGAAACGGTTGGCGGTAACTCGACTGGTCACCAGGCAATTGCAAACCAGCCGCTTTGAAGTGCGCCTCGACGTACTCCTTAGCGATTTCCATGCCTCGTGTTCCCGGTAGGCGACCCTCAAGGAATGGATTGGCGAGAAAAGAAACGTGTTGATTATAAGCCCGCACATCAGCGCCCAGTTCATCGAGCAGCCGGGCAATGGGAGCTTCGCCCGTCGTGCCTTGGGCCAGTGCCGGGGAAGCGGTTAGTGTGAGGGCGAGTAAGAGTAGCGACATGTGTTTGTTGTTGGATGAGAAGAGAAGGCCCACAGCCTAGCGCACCAAGACCTCCACCCACGTGCGAGCATTGCAAAACCCGCAGAATTCGGAGGCCAGGGCCACCCGCATTGGGTCCCACGGCGCTCAGCCGAATCAACGACTCAGCACCGAGGGGCCCCTGCAGCCTAGGGGGATTCCGCCCCCGATCTCAGGCTGCACCTAGGCCCCCCGAGGGGCTAGACTGCCCCCATGTCCGTCCTCTCCGGTTTCCCCTGCCTCCTCGGCTTACCCTGCCTGGCCGGACTTGCGGGTCTCCTCGAACCCCCCGACTCACACAGTCACCCACTCGATGGACCCGATGTGGACCTGCGCCTATGGATTGAAGAGGGCCAGGTCAGCGCCCACGTTGTCCTCAACCTAGCCTTCGTGGATGAGTTCATTGATCTGGCGCGGGAAGACGAGATGCTCCTACGGTCTCCAGAGTACGCCCTCGCGGAAGAGCTCGTTATTGAGTTTCTTGATGAAACCCTCGAAGTACACGTCGACGGCTTCAAGATCCAATCTGCGCCAACCGACTTTGAAGTAGCCGATCCGGACTACGCCCTGCTTGCACACTTCCCGCGCTTTGGAACGCGTGCCATGCAGAAGCTCCGCACGAGTCTTCAGTTTCCACTGGAATCTCCTCCTACAGAAGTGAGTTTCACCTGGACCGCCTATGCGCGCGATCCCATTCTCTCGGAAGGCCAGCAGCGCGTTCCCATGGACATCGTGGCCCACGTGAGCGCAGGGGGTGTGCGCTCCCGTGTCACCCTCAAGGATCTTGCGCCAGAATTCTCATGGCGCGGGAATGCAGCTTTCAGTGACAGTCATTTCCAACCTGTTCCTGGACTGCCAACCTCCGAACCCTCGCGGGTTCCACTTCTGTCAGGCGGACTCTTTTTCTTGTCTGTCGTATTACTCCTACGAGGTCGCTCCCATCGGATCCCGATGGAGAGGCGCAAGGCCTGGCTCATGAAGGGGGGCTTGCCCATGACTTGCCTCCTCGGAGGGGGGCTCCTTTGGAGCGTGCGCACTCCCCTCCCATTGTCGAACCACGGGAGGGGTTTGCCCACCGAAGAACAAGCCCTCGCGATCTTTGCACCCCTCCACACGAATATATATCGAGCCTTCGATTTCACAAACCAATCCGACATCTACGACTCCCTGGCTCGAAGTGTGCACGGCGAACTCCTCGCTGAACTCTATGACCAAATCCATGAGGGGCTCATCATGCAAGAAGAGGGGGCCGCAGTCAGCGAAGTGCAGGATGTGCGCCTGGGTGAAGTGACTATCGACTCGATTACCCCAGATGATACAGGCTCACCCTCCTTCCGCCTCAGCAGCCAATGGCAGGTGGATGGTGCGGTCTTCCACTCCGATCATTCACATTGGCGAACAAACGAGTACCGAGCGCGTTTTCAGATTGCCGCAACGGCCCAAGGCTGGCGCATCACGGACCAAGAGATTCTGGCCGCGCGGCGAGTGGATGCGGGACCCATTCAACCCCTCGATAGTGTCGAACAGGCCCCCGCCCTACAGGGGGAGGCCTTTTAGATGGCAGACCCCATCGTACGATTAGAGGAGGTGAGCTTCGCCTATCCCGATGGTCGCTTTCGGGCCAGGATTCCACAGTTTGAATTGCGGAGAGGTGAACGCGTGGCTTGCATCGGCGCAAGTGGTGCGGGCAAGACGACTTTCCTGCACCTGCTCACCGGTGTGCTCAGCCCCCGATCCGGCCTCGTCTCTCTGGCCGGGCAAGATCTGAGCCGAGTCAACGAAGAGACCCGCCGGGCCCTACGAATCACAACGGTGGGCATGGTATTTCAACAATTCGCCTTATTGGATTACCTCTCCGTCAGGGACAACATCCTGCTTCCCTACCTAGTCTCACCCGCTCTCGAACTCAACAAGAGCGTACGCCAACGGGCACGCGAACTCGCTCACGCAATGGGCATCGAAGCCTATCTCAACCGGAAACCTCGACAGCTCTCACAGGGGGAGCGACAACGGATTGCCCTATGCCGCTCACTGATCACATCCCCCCCCCTCGTTCTCGCTGACGAGCCCACGGGAAATCTCGATCCCGAGCGAAGTGAGGGGGCTCTCGATCTACTCTTTGACGTGTGTGACCAGAACAACAGCGCCCTGCTTGTGGTAACCCACGACGCCACCCTCTTGCCTCGGTTTGGTCGGGTGGTGGCCATTGACGAATGCATGGAGGTGCAGCGGTGAAGGGTCTACTTCACCTGGCCGCGGCGCACGCGAGGCACCACATTTGGCGCAGCCTACTCGTTGTAGGTTGCCTGGCGGTGGCCTTTGCGCTGCCCGCCACCACCAGACAGCTCATGGCTCGCTACGAAAAGGAACTCGGCGCCAGAGCCGTTGCAACCCCTCTCGTCACGGGAACACGGGGAAACCGATTCGACCTCACGTTAGGTGCCCTGTACTTCCGCAGCCACGGCCTGGCTCCGGTGCACATGGGATTGTTCGATGAGATTAGCTCTGAAGGACGTGGGGTCGCTGTCCCCCTGCACACAACTCACCGCGCGCGGGGCGCCCCGATTGTGGGAACTTCACCGGAGTATTATGAACAGCGCGGGCTGCAAATCAGTGAAGGCACTTGGCCATTGATGATTGGAGATGCAGTGCTGGGAGCAGGCGTCGCACAGCGACTCGGACTCAGCCTGGGCGAATCCATCTCCTCGGACCCCACCAATCTCTACGACATCAATCAGCCGGGAGCGACCCGTCTAGCGATCTGTGGCATCCTGACCCCCACAGGTACGCCCGACGACGACGGGGTTTTTGTGGACATCAAGACGGCGTGGATGGTGAGCGGGCTCGTCCACGGTCATGGGGATGTCACTTCCCCCGACACACTCGATGAGACCATGATCCTGTCGGCGAGCGATGAATCAGTGGCCGTGAGTCCAGCGCTCATCGAACATGAGGAGGTTGACGAATCCAATCTGTGGGATTTCCATCTGCATGCCCAGCCGGAGGATCTTCCTGTGACCGCGATCCTCTACTTCCCAGCCGACAGTAAGGATGGGACCATGCTCAAGGCAGAGATCAATCGATCGAGCACCCATCAAATGGTGGTTCCCACCAAGGTCGTCGACGAGCTGCTGAACTACGCCTTCCGCATCAAGCGACTCCTGGATGGTGTCGCACTCGTGCTGTTCGTCTCTACCTTGATCTTCGCCAGCCTCGTGGGATCACTGACCATCCGCCTTCGGTCCGAGGAATTCAGGATGCTACACTCCATCGGCTGCAGCCGCCGCGCCACCCAAAAGTTGATTCTCATAGAGCTTGCAGGTCTCGTCCTCACAGCCGCTGGCCTCGCAGCCATCGTCCTTTCCCTCTGCGTGTCCTTGTTCCCCACTCTCCTAGAAGTCTTCTGATGCATTCCGCGCCAAGCCATCCTCCAAAGGTCAGCCCCTTCTTGTCCCTGGCATCCCTAGGCTTCTTGATCTGCATGAGTGGGTTCTCAAGCTGTGGACCCGCCAATGAACCCACGACCAGTGCAGAACTAGGCAACTCCACTGACATCCTAGCGACCTTTTATCCATTGCAATCCATGGGGCAGCGCATCATGGGAGTCCATGGCCAAGTGCGCTCACTGTTGCCCCAGGATGCCGATCCCCAATTCCACAAGCCTTCTCGCGCCGACCTTGTGCAATACCAAAACGCGAGGCTGATTCTAACCAACGGCGGTGGCTTTGAACGCTGGCTCGGCACAGCCAGCCTCCCCTCAAGCCGAGTCATCGACACGGCCGCTGGTTTTGATGAACCGCTCATCGAGCACAAGGGCAAGACACATAGCCACGGGGTCGGCGGCGAGCACTCCCATACCGGTACCGATGCGCACTATTGGCTGGATCCGCTACTTGCCCTCGAGCAAGCCCGTGCAATCGAGGCCAGTCTCTCAGCCGCATTTCCAAACCAGGGGCCTGCCTTCGCAGAGAACCTCACAGAGTTGGAACAGGAACTATCAGCACTGCATAACAGGCTAGAGCAGGAGATTCCCTCTGATGCTCGCTTCCTAGCAGGGCACCCGGCATACGACTATCTCGCTCGCCGCTACGGCTGGACGATTGACAGCCTCGACCTCGACCCAGGTGAGCCGCCGACCCCCGAGCAATGGAGCGAGATTGCCGAGGCTGTCGAGCGACTCAAACCACACCTCATGCTCTGGGAAAGCGAGGCGCTGCCCACTACGCGCGAAGCTCTCGTCGAACGCTTCGGGCTCCATTCGGTCGTATTTTCGCCGGTCGAGAATCCGGAGCGCCACGGAGAGGGCCCAGAGCTGGATTTCATAGGGGAGCTAGCAAGGAACATTACGGGATTGAGTGAGGCTCTCAAGCCTCGTTAGACACCCCAAAGGGCGAGCCAAATACGCCTGCTCTGAATGGAAGCGATGAGAAGTGCTTCCCATGGAATCTACAGCACCTAGACTGCTCCTATGGCCTCCATCTTCGACAAGATCCTGAGCGGCGAGATACCCTGCCACCGCGTATATGAAGACGAACATACCCTCGCCTTCCTAGACATCGCGCCCCTCTCGAAGGGGCACACCCTCGTGATCCCAAAACTTGCACGGGAGCACTTGCACGAGCTCCCTGAAGAGACCGCAGCTGCCCTCGGCCGAGTTCTGCCACGGATCATTCGTGCTGTCCTCCAGGTCAGTGGTGCAGAACATTACAACGTGTTGCAAAACAATGGCCAGAGTGCTCATCAAGCAGTGCCCCACGTACATTTTCATATCATTCCCCGCAAAGGGGACCAGGGCCTGGGCCTGCAGTGGGATGCCGGCAATCTCATTGACGGGGACGACACAAGCGCACGAATGCGTGCAGCACTCAACTCCGATGTGGAGGCCACAGCATGAGTGGGGACATCCTCTTGAGGGGCGGCCTCGTCATCGGCCGGAGTGAAGACCGGCAGGCGGACGTACTCATTCAAGGCGGAAAGGTCCACGCCCTAGGTAAAAACCTCCAACCCCCTGTCAATTGTCCAGAGCGGGATGTGCGCGGGCTCTGGGTTTTTCCAGGACTCATCGACCCCCAGGTGCACTTCAGAGAGCCCGGCCTAGAGCATAAGGAAGACATCGCGTCGGGTGCGCTCGCTTGCGTAGCAGGCGGGGTTACGGCGTTTTGCGAAATGCCCAACACCACTCCCCCCACAACCGACCCGGAGGCGCTTGCAGACAAGTTCATTCGGGCAGAAGGGAGGGCCGCAGCTGACCATGGCTTTTTCATCGGTGGTACAGCCGAGAATGCGGAACAGCTTGGCGAGTGGGAGTGCTTGCCCGGATGCGTTGGAATCAAGGTGTTTATGGGATCGAGCACCGGGAATCTACTGATCGAAGACGACCCCACCCTTGAGAGTGTGCTTCGATCGGGAAACCGTCGGGTCACGATTCACTCGGAGGACAACCCCCGTCTGTCCGAACGCTATGCTGCCCTGTCTGAGGGAGCCAGCGTCAGCGAGCACCACAAGGTGCGCGACGTTGAGTGCGCAGTGAAGGCCACCCGGCGCCTGCTCGATCTGGTGGAACGGACTGGCCGAGCAGTTCACCTCTTGCACGTGAGTACGGCCGACGAGTTGGCACTGGTTCGCGAGCGTGACTTGGGTGACCTCGTCACGGTGGAAGCAACCCCCAACCATTTGTTCCTGGCAGCACCCGACTGCTACGAGCAACACGGTACCTGGGCTCAAATGAACCCTCCCGTACGCGAACGACACCACCAAGAAGCCCTGCGCCGCGCCCTCGTGGAAGGCCCCGTCACTTGCATTGGCAGCGACCATGCTCCGCACACACCCGAAGAGAAGGCCAAGCCTTACCCTCATTCCCCCTCCGGCATCGCAGGCACCCAGACTATCCTCCCGTTGCTTTTGACTGCCGTGCGCGATGGCTGGCTTTCACGCCAAGACATTGTGCGCCTTTGTGTGGACGGCCCCCGGCACGTCTATGGGATTCAGAACAAGGGAATCTGGGACATTGGCTGCGACGGGGACGTGGCTCTCGTCGACCCAACGATCACAGAGCCCCTGCCAACCGAGTGGCTGCGCAGCCGGGCCGGGCGCAGTCCCTTCGAGGGCATTCCCCTCGCCGGCTGGCCCGTGACTACTTTCCTACGTGGGGAGGTCGTCTATGACAATCACGAACGGGTCGGCCCGCCCAATGGTCGCCCCCTGACCTTTACCCCCTAACGCCTGCCCCCATGGATTGGATTGCCGACCCCAACGCCTGGATCGCCCTGTGCACGTTGACCCTGCTCGAAATCGTCCTTGGCATCGACAACATTGTCTTCATCTCAATACTCGCCGGTCGGCTTCCCGAGGAGGAGCAGCCTAAAGCGCGGACGGTGGGCCTTGCCCTTGCAATGTTGGGCCGCATCGTTCTACTTCTGTCCCTTTCTTGGGTGATGGGCCTCACCGAAAACCTGTTGACCCTCTGGGGCCACGGTATCAGTGGGAGGGACCTAATCCTTCTCACGGGTGGTGTATTCTTGATTTACAAGAGCACCACTGAAATCCACCACAAGCTTGAAGGGGTAGAAGAAGACCGACAATCATCCAAGGGTCCAGCGAGTTTTCGCAGCGTACTGACCCAGATCATCATTCTCGATGTCGTCTTCTCGCTCGACTCGGTTATCACCGCCGTGGGTATGGCCCAGCAGATCGGAGTCATGATCGTTGCCGTGGTCCTAGCGGTTGGAGTCATGATGGTCACCGCCACCAGAATCTCCGCCTTCATTGAGTTGCACCCCACCCTCAAGATGCTGGCCCTGTCATTCCTACTACTCATCGGGGTCAACCTGGTGGCCGAGGGGCTCGGCCAGCACATCCCCAAGGGTTACATTTACTTTGCTATGGCATTTTCGATTTTTGTCGAGTCTCTCAACCTAAGGGCACGCAACAAGCAGGAACCTGTCCACCTGCGTGAAACGCGTCTTCACGAGGCCGTTCGCAAATCCTCGAAAACGGCTCGCCCTTAGCGGGCCCGGCTCAGACGACTGGAGTTTGCGATCACAAATAATGCTCCGGCGTTGTGCAACAGTGCTCCGGTCAGCGCCGTGACCACGCCTGCCGAAGCGAGGGCCACCATGCCCACGCTGAACACAGATCCGAGAAGGGCGTTTTGCACAACGATCGCACGGGTACGATCCGCCAGCTCCATCATCGTCGGCAAGGCTCCAAGGTCTTCGGTCAGTAGAGCCACATCCGCTCCGCCCAGGGCAACCTCATTCACGCGCGCTCCTACAGCGACGCCGACATCTGCCCCCGACAATGCGAGGGCATCATTGACACCGTCGCCTACCATCATCACCTTGCGCCCCTTGGCCTGTTCTTCGCGCACGATTTCTAGTTTCTGCTCGGGCAAGACCTCAGCTACGTAGGAATCGAATCCCAGCTGGGTGGCCACGTCGCGAGCGACCTCTTCCCGATCGCCTGTGAGCAGTACAATATGCTCCATGCCCAATTGCCGTGTGTGCTCAAGGGCCGCGGCAGCTTCCGATCGAGGCCGATCGGACAGAGACAGGTATCCCATCACCTGGCCATCTCTGGCCAGCCATACCCCAGGGCCGGCCGCCGGCGCTTGATCGGGTACGGTCAGCCCCTCCTCGCGTAGCCATTGGGCGCGGCCCAGCCGCAAGACGCGATTCCCCTCTGTACGCACTCCCCGACCAGGCAGCTCTTCATTGCGCTCACAGGGAACCACGTCGACACCCCGGTCCAGTGCAGCAGAAAGCACGGCACGGGAAACCGGGTGCATCGAACCGTGGGCACAGCTAGCGGCCAGACTGAGGAGAGTGTCGGGCTCTATGCCCTCACTGGGCCAGAGCCTCTCGAGACTCAAAGCTCCGGCCGTCACTGTACCCGTCTTGTCCAGAATCAAAGTGTCCACCTCTGCGACGGTCTCTAGAAACGAAGCACTCTTGATCAAAATGCTCCGGCGCGTGGACTCCGTCATGGAAACGATCATGGCTGCGGGCCCGGCAAGGACCAAAGCGCACGGACAAGATACGATGAGGACCGCAATGGCCCGGCCGAGCTCACCGGTCACGAAGAGCGTCACGCCGGCAATGGACAAGACCACAGGCAGGTAGACGCCAGCGTAGCGTTCGATCAATCGAAGCACCGGAGTCTTGGACTGTTCAACTTCGCGCAGCGTCTCGACAACCCGACCTAGGATTGATGTGTTCACCTCACCGCTGGCCCGCAGGCGTAACACTCCACCCAGGTTGATCGTCCCACCGTAAACGGAATCGCCTGGCTGGACATCCTCGTGAACCGATTCCCCAGTGATCGGAGCCTGATCGACACTAGAGTGGCCGGACACAACTTGGCCATCCACTGGAATCGTCTGGCCCGGACGCACGATAAGTTCATCACCCTCGGCGAGTTGATCGGGATCCACTTCCTCCTCAACCCCCGCACGCACGCGCGTGGCACGCACACTCGACAACTTGCGAATCCCATCGATCGCCGCCACAGCCCCGCGCGAACTGCGTTCTTCAAACAGGTGCCCAAGTTCAAGGAAGAGGGGCACAAGCCCTGCTGTAACGAACTCGCCCACGGCCATCGATGCGAGCACCGCTAGGCTCACCAGCTGTTCCGTCAAGTCTGCGGGTTCATGGGACAGGAATCCGCGTAACCCCCTGCGCAGAATCGGCGCGCCCACGAGCATGGCCGCCACGGCTTGAATCGCTGCGGCAAGATCGGCCTGATCGGGGACGAGGTAGCCATAGAGACTTCCCACACCTAACAGCCCCGCTCCGAGCAAGAGAGGGCCTAATTGGAACGCGATTTGACGCTGCTCCTGGGGAGTCAGGGGCGCCTCCACATCGCGGGGGTCAAGAGGCCGCAGTTCAATCGACGGGCTGTCGCTAGGCATGGTGTCTAGAAGGGAACGCTGATGCGCAGGTTGTTGTATCGCTCGCCAATGGGAGGGGGAACAAAGCGTTTACGGGCAGGAGCTAGCGCCCGCTCCAGTGTCTCCCGATACAGGCGCATGCGCACCAGCTCGGGCGCCTTGGTGTATTCAGCCAACAGCGCATTGAACGCGGCGGCCTCGCCACGGGCGCGCCCAAGGAGATCGGCCCCACGCGCGCGTGCTTTGGAGAGCTGCGTCTCTGCCTCAGCCTTTGCAGCCGGCACCTGTGTCGCACGGTACTCCATGGCCTCTTGCTGCAGGGTCACAGCGTCAATCATGCTGCTGACCACCTCGCGGAAAGCTGGCAAGACCTGCCGGGGAGGGGTGAGCTGCTCGAATTCCACGGCCACCAATTCCATGCCCGCCTCGGATGCATCAAGCAGAACTTGCGCTCGCATGCGAACGCGGGCCGCAAGGACATCACGTCCCTCTGCCATCATTTCCTCGATGCCCATCGATCCAGCACTGGCCACCATGGCCGTGTTCACCGCATCTCGCAGGAGTTCCTCGGGCTGCCCTAGCTGCAAGGCGTAGATGAGTGGATCACGAACCTGGTACCGGGCGAGGAGTACCGCTTGAAGCACATTGTCATCGCCGGTCAGGCAGTACCCATCCTTTTCTGGGTCAATGGAATCCCGCTGTGAGAAGCTCGAAGTCGAAGTCATGGCCCCCGACTCGTCGGGTTGGCCGTTACCAGAGCCGCTTGCAAGATCTGTGATTCGCACGCTGTGGATCTTCGAAACATCCACCCGAATCACCTCATCAATTGGAGCCGGTAGAGCAAAGAGCAGTCCCGAAGTGTGCACCTGGGCACCCGGCGTTTCTCCCACGAGTCTCCCCATGCGGAGGACGAGAGCCACTTCGCCAGGTTGTACAATTGTCAGACCCGAGAGTGCGTACAGCAGTGACAGGCATGCAATCGGCCAGTGGTAGAAGCGGAGTATCCATGCAAGCAGCGCGAGCACAGGCGTGGCCAGACGGGCCCATTCAGCCCCGCCCTCCTGACGTACAGTCGCGTCGCGATCCACCTGGCCCCGTTTCACGAGCCACTTCCCTCCTCAGAATTCAGGGACGGCACGAAACTGCCGGGATCTTCGAGTAATCCAAAGGGGGCGCTGTCTGTGCGCAGAATGACCGTGGCCCCGGTACCGAGCAACGTCTCGAGTGCCTCCAATTGGCGCACGAACCGGTAGAACTGCTCGTTGGCGCCGTGAGCCTGGGCGTAAATCTGTGCCGCTTCGGCTTCTGCTTGCCCACGGGTCTCAGCTGCACTCTGAGTGGACTCAGCGAGGATTTGAGCCACTTCCAAATCAGCATCCGCACGCACCTTGGATGCGAGGCGGTCGCCCTCAGCTCGGAATTTGGCCGCCGACCGGGCCCGCTCAGCTCGCATCTGGGCAAATACACTCGTGACGTTGGCCGCTGGGAGTGAAAGCCTCTTGAAGCCGATGTGTTCGACAAGAATGCCATAGGTCTCGCTCGCCGTAGCCTGGACTGCTGCGAGCAAATCAGCCTCGATTTGTCCGACGGCCAGCTTCTCAGGGTCTGTCGAAACGAGTGCAGACAAGTCGTAGTGCCCGAGGACACCAGTCTTGGCATCGATGATCAACCCCTCAAGTTTGGTGTCGGCGCCCTCCATCGACCCCACGGCACGATAGAACTGCCAAGGGTCTTGTACGCGCCAAACGGCAAAGGAGAGCAAAATGACGTTTTTCTTGTCCCGCGTGAGCATCTCTGCGTGACGTGTATTGAAAATGCGTGTGCGTCGGTCGACGCTCACCGTGTTGTCAATGGGCCAGGGCAGCTTCCAATGGAGACCCGCGCTTGACACCTCGGCTTTGGGCTTCCCGAGGCGCGTCACGAGGGACGAGTGTTCTTCCCGTACGGTGAAAGTGACAGACGACAGGCCGACGACGAGAATGGCAGTGCTTCCAACAATCCAACGCAGAGTGTTTTTGTTCATGGTCTAAAAATCCTCCTCATTGAGAGGGGCCGTCACCTGTGCTCCGTTGATCCAAAGTGCACCCCCATCACGCTCAAAGCGTTGATCGATAACAACGAACTGTCGGCCCGAGAGTTGTGCTTCGCGTGCCTCCAAGAACCGTCGGAAGGTGAACAGTTCGGGAGCACTCTGATAACTCTCTAGGACGGCTCCAAAAGCAGCGGCTTCCCCAGTGGCGCGCGCCACACGGGTCGCCCCCTCGGCCTCAGCACGGCGATTTGCAGAGTAGGCTTGTGAGTGTGCCGAGGGCCGGACTTTTTCACTGTAGGCTTCAGCCTCAAGAACGCGGGTGTTTCGGTCAATGCGCGCCCCTACCACGGCTTGGTAGTCCTTTGCGACCGAGACAGGGGGGTGCAGGCCCATGAGTGTCAGGTCGACAATCGTGAAGCCCAGCTGCAACTCGTCGCTCGCCTGCTGGATGCGGGACTCAATCCGACTGGCCAGCTCAGTGAGGTTTTCCGACAGGGCTCCCTCAAGACTCCGGCCCACCGTTTCAGCCATGAGTACCTCATCAGCAGCTACCCGCAGGGCCTCGGTGGGCTGAGCGCAGGAATAGGTGTAGGCGAGAGGGTCGCCCACCGAGTAGTGGAGCGTGGCATTCACACTGATCAGATCGTGTCCATCTCCGAGGAGCAACTTGTACTCTTCCGCAGCGTGTTGCGCCGTCCAAAGCAAAGATGCACCGCCCTTTGCACCCGTGAACCCAATGGGCAGACTCAGGACGCGATCCACGCTGACTCGCCGGGTCGTCTGCAAGGGCCAAGGCCACCCAAGATGCAGTCCCGGACCCAGTGGATCTTGGGTTGGGCGCGCCCCGAACACTTCGACGATTCCGCGCTCGCCGGGACCGACGAGGGTGAACGCACTCCCCATCCAGGTCAGGGCAATCAGCAGTACACCCATCGGGGCGAGAGAGCGGCGGATAAACGCTAGGGCCCAACTGCCGCGCAGGTCGATCCCAAAGGCCTCTGTAAGGAACGCGAAGAAACTGGTGAGCGGATCAAAGCGGCCAAAGAACAGGCGCAATGAAATGGGACGGCTACAAAGCAGGGTTCCCGAGCTACGAGCGAAGAGGGCTATGAACGAGAACTCTACGAGGAGTTCGAAGACAAAGAATGACTCGATGTACCCCAGGATTGGTGCCAACCAAGGCACCTGCTCAGCATGCATCCAACTAACGGTGCGTAAAAGAGTCAGCCAAGCACAAAGGCGCATCCAAGAGGCAAGGCCTGCGGCCTCTGGGAAAACCTGCAACCGCGTCGTCCCATAAAACCTCGCCATGAGGGCAAGCGCTGCAACTGTGAGGAGGGCGAGAGCGAGGACTGTCGTTGAATTGAGCCAAGCCAACACTTGCCCATCGGCGGGGTAAGCCATCGGCAGGTCTTGGCCATAGTCTCTCCACGCGATGATGGCCGCGATTCCGACTAGGGCAAGGACTGAAGCCGCTAGGCGGCCCGGTCCGCCTGGAGTTGTTCGTGGATCCTCCGGATTGTCGAGACTGCCGCTGAGCCGAATACTGAGTCGCCGGCGTGCGAGGAGGGTGATCAGAGCGGTTGTCAGGATCAGTCCTGCAGGAACAATGAACCCATGCTGACCTGAGAGGAGCGCGAGCGCGCCCAGCCCCAAGCCGGGGAGCGCCAACCCAACGAGTGCCACAATGAGCCCAATACGCCGATGCTCCCGCTGGGCGGGGATTAGGCGTAGGTAGCTGTCGGGGGCTGGGGTGGCCATACGGGGGACGGGACGATGAAAGGGTATCTACGCAAGCCCACGGATCGGGTTGGACCGGGCTCGGGCGTTGAGGTCTGCGGTTCGGTTGGCAGGCACTTGGATATGCGGATGAACAGGATCTAGACCCCTATGAATCGACACAAAGGGGCCCCGGGCGTAACCCTCTTCCGCATCAGATCGTGCTTGCGGACCAAGAAAAGGCCGAGAAATCGCCCCCCTGGACACTCTGAGGAGGGCAGGCCCCGCCCCGAAGGGGCTTGGAAACGTCCCCCCCGCCCTCCCCCTCCCCCCCCTCCCTCCCCCCCCCCACCCCGTTTGTGTTGTCCACATGTCAGATTTGACCCCTCGCCCCCCCCCACGGAGCG